>CAURNW010000001.1:0-606069 GCA_963526305.1 uncultured Chryseobacterium sp.
GGAAAATAAAAATTATAACCAAAAAAAATCCGCCTCAGTTGTGAGACGGATTCTTTTTATTATGTTGATGTATGATTGATAGATTTGCTGATCTAATGTTTGATTAGTAATTAACTGATTAGGCCTTCAATTTTTAAAAGGACATCATCAATGTCAAAAGGTTTGGGAATAAATTCGTCTGCGTTACAGCTCTTTATTACATTCTCAGCTTTTGCATGAGCACTGATAATCATAACTGGGATTTTAGAAGTTTCCGGTTCCTGCTTCAGTTGGTTACATAAGTCTGTACCTAAGCCGTCGGGCAGCATGACATCAAGAATAAAAATATCAGGAGTTACCGACTTATCTCGCTTGTTGAATGTTTCTACGCTTGAAAAAGAGCGGACATCATAATTTTCAAATGACAGGAGCAATTGTAATGCATCTCTGATGCCTGTCTCATCTTCCACGATAAAAATTGTTTTCATAACCCTTGCCTCGCAAAAACAAAGCCAATCTTAAAAAGACAGTAAAATAAATGATAAAATAATTTTCTCTATATAAATATCAAATTAAATAAAATGAAATATTACGCATATTATTGATCATCTTACCTATGTTAGACTCCGTTCCTGATCAGTAGAATTTACAGATTGCAGGAGTAGGGGTTTTAATTGTATATTGGTCTCAACAAAAACTTAACAATTCATTTATAATGATCATAAAATATTGCATACTTTTATTATGCTTCTTCCTCCCCAATTGTTTTTTTGGTCAGGCATCTGATCAGCCGCTTAATAGTACATCTTCATTTACTACAGAAGAAGTTAATTTTAAAAGTGAAGGAATAACTCTTTCAGGAACTGTTTATCTTCCCGGGAAGCCACATGCCTGTATTGTGCTTGTGCACGGTTCGGGTAAAGAATTACGGATGGACGGGATGGCATCATTTCTTGCTGAAAATGGTATTGCGGTCATTACCTATGATAAACAGGGAGTTGGAAAATCCGAAGGAATTTACAGAGGGCCTGAAGTAGGAACAAACAATATTGATTCTTCCAATCTTACAGCTCTTGCACTGGATGCCAATGCAGCAGGTTCTGAATTGAAATCCCATCTAAGGCAGAAAGACCTTCCATTGGGTCTGCTGGGATTCAGCCAGGCAGGATGGGTAATTCCGATAGCGGCATCTAAAAATAAACAGGTAAATTTTATGGTGATTTTCAGCGGTCCGGTTGTCAATACGCTGGAGCAGCTGAGATTCCAGTTTTATACAAACGGTAAAGCCGATTTTTGGGATACTCATACGGAATCCGAAGCCCGTGAGCATGTCCGGAATGATCCTGACCGGTATCAATTTGCAGCTACCGATCCTGTAGAAAGCCTTTCAAAATCTTCAGCGAAAGGACTCTGGCTTTTTGGGGGTAAAGATATACAGATTCCTGTAGGCTTATCAATCGAACATTTAGAGACACTGAAATCTGAAGGTAAGATTTATGAATATAAGTTATTCCCTGATCTGGGGCACAATACTTCCTCTGCCAAATCGCAGGATCCTCTTCTGTATGCTCTGGAGTGGATTAAAACTGTTGTAGGAAGTGCAGTTAAAAAGTTGAAAAACAAATAAAATAAGATCTTGTTTAAAAGTATTTTAAAAGTTGAGATTCCATCTGATTCTGAAAGTAGAGAGGTGAATTTTAAAAAATAAATCAAAATTATTTCATTCAGGGGTAGGGAAATAATTTTGATTTATTTGAGAAGGCTAAAAATTTGTTTAACAAAACAGAAGGTTCAGAAAATTGTATTCATTATTTTCACATTCATTTTACGTTTGCACAAACATCATTTAAAATTGATATGAAACGGTCATCATATAGTTTCTGGGCGCTCCGGGAAAAAGCCTGAGATAATTCTGAGCACCTATCCAGTAGGTTTTGTTGGTCAGATTATTGACATTAAGTGATACCCGGATACCTGATTTTGCAGGGGAGTAGTATAACGCTGCATCCAGAGTCGTATAAGCAGGAAGTTTGAAACTTCTGGTAAACCAGGGGATTTTTGAACTTTGATAGAGAAGCCCGGCACCGATACCAAAATCTTTTATTGCATTTATTTTTGAAAAATTATAGCGTGTCCAGAAATTTACCGAATTTTTGGAGGTATTTTCTTTTCTCTGCCCGATCAGTCGCTGGTCAGCATCATTGATTATTTTAGCATCTATGTAACTGTAACCGCTGTAAATATGCCATTGGGGAAGAATGTGCCCGGTAAATTCGACCTCAAATCCCCGGCTTCTGTCTGCTCCTCTCTGGGTAAGTTCGTCCGGTTGTGCCGGATTATTGGCGTTGATCAGAATATTTTTCTGGTTAATCTCATATACGGCCACGTTAACTGACATATTCCTGAAAAGTCTTGCCTTCATACCGATCTCTTTTAAATTTGAGGTTAACGGTTCGAACAGGGCTGCTGATTTTGATCCTGTAAAGCCCGCTGTGTTAGGCATTAATGAAATAGTGTTGGATTGTGGCTGATATCCGGTAAGATACGTTCCATAGATATTCATATAATCCGTGAGGCTGTATGTGATTCCTAACCGGTACAGCAGTTTTTTATTGCGGAATGAGGATTCATCAGATTCTTTAAAACCGGTAATATCTTCAAACCATTCCTGTCTGATTCCTGATAATATTTTGAATTTTCTCCAGGTCAGTAAATGCTGGATGTATAAAGCGTGAGTTGTTGTAAGAGCCGAAGGCAGAGCCGTTATCACATTAATATGATCAAACCCGATACCTTCATGATTTTGAGCACCCGGATTTAGGTCAAAAGGAGTAGCATTGGGTTTGGGTAATAAAATTCCGTTATAATTCACCGTCTGATAAAGAGCAGAATTGGCAGGATTATAGGATGAAACAGCAGAGCCGTCCATCAGAAGAAATCCTCTTGCTGCCTGCTGCTCACCGCCTTTCCGTTTTTCCCACTGATGTTGATCATAACCGATCAGCGCCTGGTGCTCTGCATTTCCCGTTTTAAAGTTGAAATTA
This sequence comes from uncultured Chryseobacterium sp., assembly GCA_963526305.1. GTDB lineage: Bacteria > Bacteroidota > Bacteroidia > Flavobacteriales > Weeksellaceae > Chryseobacterium. The sequence continues at coordinate 3,024 of CAURNW010000001.1, forward strand.
AAATAAGCGTTGATGTTGTCTACTTCCCAATGCTGTTTTCTTTTAACAAACTGCATCATTGCAAGACTGGAAACAGGATTATTATTGATATCCGGAACAAAAGAATTAGTGGTCCGGTGTTCCTGCAGATTTTCTTTCCACAGCTGCTTCATGTAAGAGGCATTAAAATGTATGGATTTATTGAAGCGGTGTACAAAACTACCCATGATGATAAATTCTCCTGTTTTAAAGAAATCGTCCGGTGCAGCGAGGTTTAAGGTCTTTGGAGTGCTTGAGAGATCTGTCTTTCCTGCAACAGCTCCGAAAATTGGCTGACCTCTGTCAAGACTTCCATGAAGATTATTAATGATCATCTCAACATTGACAGAGGTTTTATCATTGGGTACAAATGTTACAGAAGGAGAAATTAATATTCCGCTGTTAGTTACGTTATCTCTGAAAGATTCAGCATTCTGATAAGCGCCGTTAAAACGGTAGAGCAGGGTTTTACTCTTGTTAAGCGGTCCTGTAAGGTCGGTTGTTATCCTGTAAGTGTCAAAACTACCTGCTGATGCGCTGATATTGTGCTGAGGTTTCTGTAGAGGTTTTTTGGTGACCATATTGATGGTACCGCCCGGATCTACACTCGACATGGTAATACTTGCAGGCCCTTTAAAAACTTCTACCCGTTCTATATTGGATGTCATAGGCTGTAAAAAATAATACTGCCGCGTACGCATTCCGTTGATGATCTGTCCTTCTTCATTTTGACTGATCCCACGGATGTTGTACTGATTGTAATAGCTTGAAGGAGAAACGCCACTTACATTTTTCATCACGTCACCCAGCTGGAAAGCCTGGCGGTCTGTGATGAGTTCTTTTGTGACGGTATTGAGAGTAAGAGGGAGATCTTTGTTTTTTATCAGTGTTTTAGTAGCTGCATATGAATAATCAGAAGTATAATCTTTAGATTTTCTGCCGATAATTTCTACAGTCTGTATGGTTGCAGTGACAGAGTCCTGTATATTCTGAGCAATACATAAAAAGGGTGATGTAATCAGTAATAAAGTTGAAAACTTTATGAGTTTACTGGAGGTAACCGCAGCGGTCTCCAAAGTATAAAAATTACGGATGAACATGAAAGTTGTTTTGAAGGCAACATAAGCCTTATTAATAAAAGGATATCCCCACATGGATATTGTACGGATTCCATGATAAAATAATGCAGATTAAAATAATCTGTAGAGAAGAAATTGCAGCAAAAGTTTTGCTATGCAGAAAAGCAGAATGGTGGTGCCCTTGAGCTGAAAAAATCCAGCGTACAGCGATAGGTAAAAGTCTTCGGTTCATCTAACTGATGATTGTTGGTCGTACTTATTTCAAAATCAATTGACTGATCTTCAGGTAAAAGTACATGATTCATTGAGAGGTGAAGAGCGCATTGACAGCTGTCATCCGGAGAAAATTTTGTTTCTCCTTTTGTTTTATGATGATCTTTGTTAAGAATACTGCGGCTGCGCGTATGCTGAGTATGTTCTATGCAGACACCGATTCCGCTCGCTTGATATAAAAATACAAGCAACAGGGTAGATACAAAAAAGAATCTGAATATTTTCTGCATAAAAGGAATGTGCAAAAGTACAATTTATTTTGAAATGATATAAGTATGAACTAAACTGCCTCAGTTATTATCTGTTATATGGGTATCGCAGAAAGCTGATAGATTCTTACAAATACCAAATCTGAATAATGTCAAATTTTGATTTTAGAAATAATAAGATAAAATATTTCAATTTTATTAAGATGTTTTAAATTTTTGGTCAACTAATTGCATATAAGTGATTAATATGTTAAGACTTATATTTTCTAATCATTAAATAACTGCCATGGATATTTCATATTACGACTTTAAAAATTTACCGGATAAAACCCAATACGATATGGTTTTAAGCCAGGGAAAAATGATCAATGAGAATGTAGTAAGTAATTCACGTTATGTACTATACGAATTTTCCAGTTTTTCAGTAGAAATTATATATAGTTTATCTAAAAATGCAATAGCGGGCAAAAATATTTATCTCAACAGGGCTGCATATTCTGCATAACCGTAAATTATACATAATGTATCTTTTTATCTGTGGTCTTACTGTAGTCCTTAGTGTTTTTTAATATATTCATAAGTTTTTCTGCCGCAAATCTGCCCATCTGATATCCATCATTGATCTGATATTCGTAGGTTTCATCGAGATATTTCGGAAGCGTACCTCCGCTTATTGCCACTACTTTTTTATCCGTGTTATTCAGGTTTTTTTTAATTAACAGGCTGTGCAGTCCCATAAGGGTCTCATCACTCATGGTAAAAAAACCATCGAAAGAATAATTTTCCAGTAACTGATCTACTTTCTCCTTGACCAGATCAGCCGACTTACAAAATATAATCTGTACCTTAACTTCAGGAGATTCTTCCATTTTTTTGCTGAAAGATTGAAGTCTGCTGTGGGTAATTTCTAAATTTTCATCACCAAAAATTCCAAGAACGTTTTTGCATCCATGTGTGATAAGCTTTTCGGCAGACAGTTCAGAATTTTTTTCATTATCAAAAACAACTGAGTCAAATAAGGTCTGCGGTACAGTTTTGTCAAAAATAACTGCCGGAACTTCCATTTCAATCAGTTTATTCAAATGATCACAGGTCTTCGTTTCATTTGTGAGAGAAATGAGAATTCCGTCTACTCTGGAGTTGATACAGGTCTCTATGTGATCCTTTTCAGACTCATACGAATCATTTGAGGAAAGAATAAAAAAGTGATATCCTTCTTTATTGAGAACAGATGAAATCCCGTTGATGATGGATGGAAGGAAAAACATCGATATTTCAGGAACAATGAGACCAATCACTTTGGATGATTTTTTTCTGAAATTGATCGCAAAGTCATTAGGGACATAATTAAAGGTTTCAGCAGCCTCTCTTACTCTTATTTTCACAGAATCACTGATATCAGGATGATCCTTCAACGCTCTGGAAACAGTTGATATATTTATTTGAAGCATTTCTGCCAGGTCTTTTATGGTCGTTCTTTTCATTTTGAGTTACAGCGTCAATTATCGGGAGAAATTAAGAATAAATAGGTATTACTTTTTTGTTAATATTTGTTAAATAAATACAGTTATTATCTTAATTAAATGTTAAAATTTTAAAAAGTTATCCACCGCAAACGTTTGCGCAAACGTTTGATATTTTCCTTCCGTTAACAATTTGTTTAAATCTGTTTTTTGATACCACAAAAAAAATACTTTTGAGACATAACAAAAAACTCAAAAAATTATGGACTCACAGGTAGTAAAGAAATTACTGGTTTTCGGGACAATGAATATTGCAGCATTTATGTTTTCCCAGACTGCTGTAACCGATACCGTATCAATAAGAGATAAGACGATTGATGAAGTAGTCATTACCGGGAATTCCAATCCCAAAGCTTCGATTAAAACCAGTACTTCAATCTCCACTTTAAAGTCAGCAGATATTATCAATGCTGCCCCGCGAACAACAGCTGAAATTTTCAGGACTATTCCCGGAATACGTGCAGAATCTTCCGGAGGTGAAGGAAATTCAAATATTACAGTGAGGGGAGTTCCTGTTTCTGCAGGAGGTTCAAGATATCTTTTAATTCAGGAAGACGGTCTTCCGGTCATGCAGTTTGGAGATATTGCGTTCGGTACCCAGGATCAGTTTACAAGATTTGATTCCTTTGTGTCCCGGGTGGAAGCGCTGAGAGGAGGCTCTGCATCTGTATTTGCCTCAAACTCACCGGCAGGGATCATTAATTTTATCACTAAAACGGGCGAAAAAGAAGGAGGGAGCATTACCCAGCAGGTAGGATTGAACTATAAAAATTTCAGGACAGATATAGATTATGGAACTCCGCTGGGTAAAGATTTTTATATTGGAGTAGGAGGTTTCTACAGAGGAGGTGACGGTCCCAGAAAAACAGGATATACATCCAATAACGGAGGGCAGTTCCGGTTGTCTTTACTGAAGAAATTTGAGAGGGGAAGTATCCGGGTTTATGGTAAATACCTCGACGACCGCACAGCTGCCTATATGCCGATGCCTGTAGCGGTTTCAGGATCAGATTCAAATCCGGACTACAGTTCTCTGAGCAGTTATAATATTCTGACAGGTGCTCTACAGTCTTCTAATTTTAGAAATGACGTTACTTTTGGCGGCAACGGACAGATCCTGAAAAGTGATATCCGTGATGGAATGCATTCCGTATCAAAAACAGTGGGATTGGAATTTAATTATGATCTTGGTGCAGACTGGAAGATCGATGCCAAAGCAAGATATGCCGCAAATGACGGTCAGTTTTTAGCACCGTTTCCTGCCGCAGTCGGCAGTAAATCTGAAATTTTGGAATCTGTTGCTGGATATGGAAGCGCAGTCTATGCAGGAACCAATACGGCCGTAGACAGCAATGCAAAATACATGAAAACAGTTTTGTTTAATACGAAACTGAATAATCTGAACAATTTTTTCAGTGATGTCAACATCAGTAAAAAATGGAATAAAGTGAAGATGAATACCGGTGTTTATAACAGTACCCAGAACATCAATCTTTCATGGAACTGGAATACTTACCTGATGGAAGTGTCTGATCATAATGCCCGGTTGGTGGATATTGTAAGCAATACCGGAACTAAAATTACAGATAACGGCCTGCTTAACTACGGAGTTCCTGCTTTCGGAGGAGTAAACAGGAATTATGATACCAAGTACTCAGTGATTGCTCCGCATGCTCAGGTAGAAATCAATCCTGTAGAAAATCTTACCCTTGATCTCGGTGCAAGATATGATTTCGGTAATGTTTCGGGCAGCTTTTCAGGAACAAAAAATACAACACGGATCATCGATGTTAATCAGAACGGGACTCTTGAAACGCCTGAACTTGCAGTAGCAGTTGTTGACGGAACTGTTCCGGTCGATTATAAATACGGTATTTTCGGATATTCATTCGGAGCTAATTACGCCCTTAATTCCCGGAATGCGGTCTTCGCAAGGGTAAGCCAGGGTGGAAGTGCTTCTGCCGACAGAATTCTTTTTGCAGGTTATAATTATACGAATAATGATGATCCGGCTTTAGATGCAGTAAAAGTGAATAAACTTAATCAGATCGAAGTAGGGTACAAACTGAGAGGTTCAAATTATTTCCTGAATACCACCTTATTTCAGGCAAGAACGATTGAAGCCAATTACGAAGCAACCACCCAGCTCAGAACAGAAAATAAATATGAATCATTTGGGGTAGAGCTTGACGGTTTTTATAAAATCAGTAAGAATTTTGATATCAAAGCCGGGCTGACCTACACCCACGCTGAGATTAAAAATGCTATTGATCAGACCATTATAGGAAATATGCCGAGAAGAACACCAAAGGTCATGTATTCTTTCAACCCGAATGTGAATATCGAGAAATTGAGCTTCGGTGTCTTTGCAGTCGGATCTACAAAAGCATATACGCAGGACAGCAACAAACTGATCATGCCGGGTTATATTATTGTAAATCCATATATCTCGTATAGGTTACTGAAAAATTTGACGCTTAATGTCAATGCAAACAATGTATTCAATGCATTGGCCATTACAGAGGCAGAAGAAGGAACTTTACAGGGAACCAACGGAATCGTCAGAGCCAGAACCCTGCCGGGAAGAACTTTTGGTGCGAGCGTAAAGTTTGACTTTTAATCATCCATGAATAAAGTCTTACCTAAAAAAAATAATAAATTTATAGTAGAAACTGACAGCATCTTTTTGCTGTTGGTTTTCTTTAATCCTATTGATACAATATATGTTTACTAAAAAAGCCTTAAACGTTATAGAGCAGGCCATTTCAGACCAGGGTATTCTTGCATCTTCTGAAAGAAAAGACAATTATGCGAGAGTCTGGTCAAGAGATTCTATGATGACAGGAATTACCGGGATCCTGATTAAAAACCAGATGATTGTGGATGGTTTGGGAAAATCAATAAGAACACTGGCAGATTATCAGGCAGAGAACGGGCAGATCCCTTCCAATGTTGATGGCGAAAAGGTCAGCTACGGTACTCTTGTCGGGAGAACAGATGCAACAGTCTGGTGGATCATCGGAGCGTGTGAATATATCATATATACAAAAGACGAGGTCTTAAAAGAAACTTTAAAGGAAAAAATAGACAAAGCTTTTTCATGTCTTAAAACATGGGAATTTAACCAGAGAGGTCTTATTTACAGTCCGTTAGGCGGAAACTGGGCAGACGAATATGTTACCTCCGGTTATGTATTATATGATAATGTTCTCCGCTACTGGGCTTTCAAAAATGCAGCGGAAGTATATGATGATAAGAAGCTGAAAGATCTTGCTGAAGACACCAAAAAACTGATTGAAACCAATTTCAGGAAAAATAATTCTGATGAAAATAAATACCATCCGGCTGCCTATCAGAAAGCAGAAGAAAAACCCTATCTGTGGGCATCTCTTAATGCCAACGGCTATGATGAACGTTTCGATCTTGCAGGAAATGCTCTTGCAGTTTTTCTGGGATTTGATGTAGACCTGGAAGGTTTTACACAATTTTTAGATAAGTTGAATGCAGAATTTAATCATTGGATGCTTCCTGTCTTTTATCCCATTATCTTTCCACAGGATACTGACTGGAATTTACTGGAAAACAATTACAGTTATGATTTCAAAAATCAGCCCTATCAGTTTCATAACGGAGGGTCATGGCCAATTTATCTTGGATGGCTTTGCCTGGGATTGAAGAAAAGAGGATACCGTGAAATTCCTTTAAAAATCCTGAACCAGTATGAGACACTTCTCAATGAGAAAGGCTCAGGTTTCAGAGAATATTATTCAACAGACCTGCTGATCCCGTCAGGAACAGACCAATTGTGTTTTTCAGCTTCAGGATATCTTCTGATGAAGATTTAATTCCTGGACAGATCAATTGTTAACGGAAACTATTTATTTTTAAAACAGATTAAAAGATGATTGGAGATGTAATTAATTTAGAGCAGAAGCATTTGGATACTGCAGAAAATATTTACAGGATTATAAAGCAAAATGATGCTTATCCCGAAAAAATAGCTGTAGGCATCTGCGGGGAAAGCGGAAGTGGAAAATCAGTTACGGCTTTTGCTCTGAAAAAAGTTTTTGATGAAAACGGGATCAGAAGTTTCGTGATTCAGATGGATGATTATTTTAAACTTCCTCCGAAAAGTAACCATGAGAACCGGCTGAAAAGCTTTGAAAATGTGGGACCGCATGAAGTTCATTTAGATCTCATTCAGGAAAATATAAATGACTTCAAAGATGGCAGAATGACGATTGAAAAACCATTGGTTCATTATCAGGATAATTCGGTTACTGAGGAAACTGTTGATACAGACAATATTGCTGTTCTTATTGTTGAAGGAACGTATGTGTTGAGTATTGATGAATTTGATTTCAGTATTTTCATAGACCGGAATTATAAAGATACCTATGAAAAACGCATGGAAAGAAACCGGGATGAGCAGAGTGATTTTGTTGAAAAAGTGTTGGATATCGAACATAACATCATCCGTCAGTTCAAACAAAAGGCAGATATCATACTGGGAAAAAATTATCAAATTATTAAGCCGTAAGTGATGAATAAAAAAATAATTCCTAAGCTCAGCTTTTGGCAGATCTGGAATATGAATGTCGGATTCTTCGGAATCCAGTACAGTTTTGGTCTTCAGCAGACTGCTGTCAATCCGCTGTATTCCTTTTTGGGCGCTCATGCAGATCAGCTTCCCATCCTTAATCTCGCAGGACCCGTAACCGGACTGCTTATTCAGCCGCTGATCGGAGCCATCAGTGATAAGACCTGGAGTGTGAAGTGGGGGCGCCGGAAACCTTTCTTTCTGCTTGGCGCTGTTTTCTGTAGTTTGGCACTTTTCGTTTTCCCTTTCAGTTCTTCCATTTGGATGGCAGTAGGATTGTTGTGGATTTTAGATGCAGCGAACAATACCGCTATGGAACCTTACAGGGCTTTTATCGGGGATAAACTTCCTGAAGAACAGCAGACGTACGGTTTTCAGATGCAGAGTCTCTTTGTAGGGGGAGGAATCACGCTGGCTAATCTCTCCTTATTTGTTTTTCAGAAATACTTCGGAGGGAGCTCAGTAGAAGGAGGTATCCCTGCCTGGGTCTACTATTCGTTTTTTCTCGGATCTTTCTGTTCGATCGCGTCTGTAGTATGGTCGGTTTATAAAACCCCGGAAATTCCCCCGACAGAAGAAGAACTCATCAAGCTGAAAGCTGAAAAAGAAAATGATACGGTTTTCACCCCGTTTGTTGATATTTTTACAGCGATTATCAAAATGCCGAAAATACTCTGGCAGTTGGCATTTGTTTATCTTTTTCAGTGGTATGCGCTCTTCTGTTATTGGCAGTTTGCTACGCCCATGATCAAACAGACCCTCTATCATGTTTCTGAAAATGATGAGCAGAAAGCAAATCATTTTATCGAACTTTCAAAAAATGGACTTTCGGTATCTCAAAATGACCTGTCATGGGCGAAGAATATTCTGAATTTAGTAGAAACAGCAGTAGGTCAGACGGGACTGATGAATGGTTTTTATAATTTTATCACCATGATCTCAGCACTGATGCTCATCCCTTTTGCACTGAAATATTCCTCCAAAAATGTATACGTTTTCTGTCTTTTTGCTACAGGAATTTCATTGTTGATCTTACCTTTCATCCATAATGAATTTCTGATCCTCTTACCCATGGTTCTTTTCGGGATAGGCTGGGCAGCAATGATGGGACTTCCGTATTCAATGGTTTCACCATCTATACCGGCAGAAAAAAGAGGCGTTTATATGGGAGTGATCAATATGATGATTGTTATTCCGATGCTGATCCAGACCGTATCGTTCGGTTTTATATATAAAAATTTTCTGGGCAATGACCCCTCCAATGCTATTATCATGGCAGGCGTTTTATTTTTACTGGCATCTGTTTCTGTGACGCTGATAAAAGTAAAGAGAGGAGTAGAGGATTAATTCTGTAGATTGAAATTAGTTAATATACAGAGTCAGGTCTGTTAATGTATTATTTTTAAAATAAAGCATTAACAGACCTGACTATTTAAGCCTTAACATAAGCTGATTTTATTCCAACAGCCATATTTCAAATAAACTTCCATTTTCCAGCGGCTTATAATTGAGGTATCCTCTGTGTGCTTCAACAATACTTTTACTGAGCGTAAGACCTATACCGGAACCACTGATTCTGGTGGTGAAAAAAGGAAGAAAAATCTTGTCTTTGATTTCATTGGAGATCCCGCATCCGTTGTCCTCAACGCTGACCACAATTCTCCTGTTCACTGTTCTGATATCTGTTTTAATAATCTTTTCAGAATTATCTGCAACGGCATATATTGCATTGAGGTAAAGATTTATCAGACATCTTTCTATCATTTTCTGATCTGCAGAAACGGTGTGGTTTTCCAGTGAATTGATAAGGGTAATATTATTTTTTTTGAATTCAGGTTTCAGGAAATTGAGGGCAGATTCTACAATTTCAGTCAGGGAGATGACTTTGAAAACAGGTTTCGGCAACTCTGCAACCTGCCGGTAATCATCCACGAAATTCAGCAGTTGTTTTGATTTGGAATTGATGATCGTCAGGCTTTCTTTCATATCCTGCTGATCTTCTTTCACAATCACTTCCTGATTGGCAATGTATTCCAGATTCTGAATCAGGCTGTTGACCGGAGTAAGGGTATTGAGAAGTTCATGAGAGATTACTTTCATCAGGTTGTTCCAGGCAAGCTTTTCTTTCTGCTCAATAATTTTCTGAACAGATTCCAGGCTGATGATGCAGAAACGGTTTTTGATATTCTGTACTTTTTTAGTTCTCAGGGAAAATGACTGTTTTACATTTTCATTGATTGAAATATCGAAAAATTCCTGAGAGTTCTCAAAATTTGTTTGTAGGATAATTTTATAGAATTCCGGCGTCTTAGCCTGATACAAATTCCACGAATTATATTTTGGGATTTCCAGGATTTCCAGAAAGACAGGGTTCACGTAAAAGATCTCCCATTCGCTATTTTTTTCGGAAAGAATCATCAGACCTATTTCCAGTTGATTCAGAATCTCTTCATAAAGAAGTTTGTACGAAGAGAGTGAGAGATGTTCTTCTTTGCTTTGATAATAAAGTTTTACAGCAGTATCTGCCAGGTTATTGTTTTCTGATTTCGGGTAAAGAGAAAAGTCTTTTTTCTGAATTGCCAATAATATTTTTTCGCTTTTCTGAATAAAAGATAAAGCTGAAATTTGCGCTAAAACGATGCATCCCGCAGCTATACCTGTGAATAATCCAAAGTTGATCCACCTGCTCTGTAAATAAAAATCAAAGGCGAAAATACCGCTGACAACAGCCAGGAGAATAAATAGTAAACCGATTAACTGATGTCTGTTCATCTGCAGTTCAAATTTTGAGATACCGGATCCGGTATTTTATTATAGATATCTAACCTTTACGTTCTTCAGAGTTCAAATTTTTCCATTCTCCGGTAAAGTGCCGCTCTGGATAAGCCCAGATCTTCAGCAGCAAGAGAAATATTTCCCCTGTTTTTTTTCAATGCTTTTTTAATGAGAATTTCCTCCATTTCTTCGATATTAAGGCTCATGACTGTCTTTTCTGAATCTTCATCCTGAGGCATCAGCAATTTAAGATTTTTTTCGCCGGAGAGAATCACACTTCTCTCAATGCAGTGATCCAGTTCACGGATATTCCCGGGCCAGCTGTATACAGTAAGTTCGTTTATCAGAGATTCGCTCAGATTCAGATCAGTTTTGTGGTATTTCTGCCTGTATTTTTCCAGGAAGTACTTGGCCAGCATCGGAATGTCTTCCGATCGGTCTCTCAAGCTCGGAATCTGTAGTTCTACGGTATTGATCCTGTAATAGAGATCCTTTCTGAAACGGTTTTCCGATACCGCTTTTTTCAGGTTTTCATTGGTGGCAAAAATAAAACGTACATCCAGCAGCCTCTCTTTGCTTTCACCTAATCTTGATAATTTCCTGTTTTGGATCAGGCTTAATACTTTAGTCTGAAGATGGAGTGGAAGATTTCCAATCTCATCCAAAAATACGGTGCCGTTCTGTGCGTTCTCAATCTTCCCGGAATAATCCTGATTCGCATCCGTAAAAGCCCCTTTTTTATAACCGAATAATTCAGCTTCAAACAGATTCTCGGAAATGCTCCCCAAATCGATGTGAACAAATGGCTGGTTTTTTCTTTCAGATAATTCGTGCAGATGCTCTGCAAGAACATATTTTCCCGTTCCGTTTTCTCCCAGAAGCAAAACATTTGCATCCGTAGGAGCAACCCTGGTAATCTGATCCATCACTTCCTGCATTGCATAAGATTGGGTATCCAGCTGATACTGATTGGTCTTTATGCTGACGTTTTCCCACTGATTCAGTTTTTTGTTTTTGCGTGAAATATCAACAGCAAGATTTACCGAAGCATAGAGTTTTTCATTATTCCACGGTTTAAGAATAAAGTCTGATGCTCCGTTTTTTAATGCTTCCACCGCCAGTTCCACTTCGCCGTAAGCAGTCATCAGGATAATGGGCAGCTGAGGTTCCAGTATTTTGATTTCCTGCATCCAGTATAATCCGTCTTTTCCGCTTTCAAAACCTTTTTTGAAATTCATATCCAGAAGTACGGTGTCAACCTGCTGTTCGGCTAAGAATTTTAAAATATTTTTCGGCTGACTCAGACAGCTGACCTCAGTGAAAAATTTCTTGAGCCAGACTCTCGCCGAAAATAATATATCCTCATCATCGTCAACAATTAAAATATGAGCTTCTTTTTTTCGCATTTTTTACATTAAAAATTATAATGACTTAATTAAAAGATTTCGACAATATTTCTGAAATCTCAGGATAAAATCGTCTGACAATATTGAAAACAAAAGAATGAAATTAATTATTATCATTCATCAATGATCATTCATCATTTATAAGTTGTCCGTTTTCGCACAAATAGTGTCCGATAATGAACAGTCTCATATTTACTGAAATTATTTCAGTTCACATTATCAGTTGATTACAGAGTTTTAAATCTCTGGTATTTGATTTGTCTAATATATTGTAAGTAAATTAGTTATCTCAAATATGGATACGAAAATAGTAAAAAAGAAGTCTAAACTGAAATTAATATTAATCATTGCTGTTTCTGCTTTGGCAGTTTCAGTTTTTGGATGGTATTTTATGAATCAGAAAAACACCTATAATGTAAAGGCAGAAGATATTCAGGTGGATGAAGTGACGAAAGGAAGATTTGAGGACATGCTGATGCTGACCGCACAGACCCAATCTCTCAATTCATCTTTAGTCAATGTTCTGGAGGGAGGTGCTGTCAAAGAAATTTTCGCAGAAGACGGTCAGATGGTGACAAAGGGACAGCCTGTTGCCAGAGTTTACAATCCGAATACGGAATTCAATTACCTGAATCAGGAGACCGGGATCATGCAGCAGGTCAGCCAGATGAGAAGTTCATTATTGGAGCTTAAAAATCAGGAATTTAATCAGGATAAAGAATTGCTGCAGTCTCAGAACGATTATAATACTGCCCTGCAGTCTTTCAACCTTCAGAAAAGACTTTATGATGCCGAAATAGGAAAGAAGACAGATTATGATGTTGCTTTACAGAATCTCAACTATCAGAAACAGAGAAAAGGAATTGTAGAAAAAGGTTCTGTCAGTGAAAGATCTTCAAGAAACGCTCAGTTTTCTGCCATCAATAATTCCATTCGACAGATGGAGAAAAGTCTCCTGATTCTCCGTTCCAATAAAAACAATTTCCTGATCATGTCACCGGTCTCCGGAAGGCTGTCATCATTCAGTATTTCATTGGGACAAAACCTGACGAGTGGCGAAAGTATAGGTAAAGTAGATCTGATGGGTGGGTACAAGCTCATTGCAAAAGTGGATGAATACTATATCAACAAACTGCGAAACGGAATCAGAGGAAGTCTGGAAAGCAATACAAAACTTTTTAAAGTTATTATCACCAAAATTCTTCCTGAGGTCAAAGACGGGCAGTTTTCTGTAGAACTGACTTTTATTGATGCAAAACCGGAAAACCTGAAAATAGGGATGACCTTCGGAGTAAAGATGAAACTTTCTGCGGATACCCAAAGTATGATGCTGCCAAAAGGAAATTTCTACAAGGATACGAATGGAAAATGGATCTTTGTTCTGAAAGGCAATAAAGCTGAAAAACGCAACATCAGTCTGGGACGTGAAAATCCTATGTATTATGAAGTTGTATCTGGTCTGAGAAACGGTGAAAAAGTAATTACCTCAGACTATACTGAGCTTAAAAAATATGAAATTCTGAATATCCAAAAATAAAAATTATGAAAAGTAAGCAGTTGATTGTAAGTTGTATTTTTCTGATCAGTACTTTCGTTTCTGCTCAGGTTCCGAATACCCTGTCTTTAAACGATAAAATATACGGGCTTTCCAGATTCTGGAGCGAGGCTAACTACAACTTTGTCTATATGTACAAAATAGATCAGGAAAAGTGGAATAATGCATATAGGGAGGCTATTACCAATGTTCAGAAAACTGATAATGATTATGAATATTTCAGGGAACTTCAAAAGCTGTGCTCCATTCTGAAAGACGGTCATACCAAAGTGTATTTTCCTGATGCTGTCCAGAATAAAATAATGACCACAAATTTTGGAGAATACAGGGTCTTTCTGACCAGTCTGCAGGGTAAAATTTTTGTTTTTGATATCAATAAAAGCAAAGAAAAAGAAATTCCTGCCGGAAGTGAGATTATTAAAGTAAACGGCATGCCTGTGAAGGAATACCAGACCAGATTTGTCAATCCCTATATTTCTGTTTCAACACAAAATGACCTGAACAGTACGGCGGGATATAATTTATTATCAGGACTGGAAGGAGAAGAATATGATATAGAACTTAAAACACCGAAAGGTGAACTTAAAAAATTTCACTGGATCCATTCAAAAACTGAAGAAAAAGAATTGAGTTCTGTTCCGCTTCCAAAACGGGGGAACTTTGAATTTAAATGGATGAGTAACGGCGTTGCCTATATTGCCGTGCGTACTTTTGATGATGCCTCAGTCGTAAAAGACTTTGAATCAAAACTTGCAGAATTAAAAAAAGCAAAAAAAATTATTCTGGATATTCGAAATAACGGGGGCGGAAGTGGAAAAAATGCATTGAACATTGCAAAATATTTTTCAAAAAGTGATACCATTTACGGAGCAAGAAATTACAGCCGGGAAATTATTCCTTCGGAAAGGGCTATAGGATCATTCCTTACTCCCCAGGATACAGTCAGCGGTAAACCGCAGTGGGGAATAACCAAAGAGGAAGCTGTCAGCTTATATAAAGCTTATTCCGGAAGTAAATTTCATCATTTTGAATACCAGCCTTCCATTGTTCATTCTGAGGTTAAGCTTTTGGTTCCCACCGTAATCCTGACTAATAACAATACTGCATCAGCAGCTGAAGATTTTCTGATCTATCTATACAGTGAAAAAAATATTACCAGGATCGGGGATTATACCAATGGCAGTACAGGTCAGCCATTGCAGATTGAATTACCTGGAAATGCAACAGCCTGGATCTGCACTAAAAAAGTAACATTGCCCAATGGAGAAGAATTCGTAGGAAGCGGAATCAAACCGCATCTCATGATCCAATGGAATCTGAATGATATACTTTACCCTTTAAAATATGATTCTCAGCTAAAAGAAGCAGATAACTATCTGAAAAAAATAAATTAAGATCAGTTCTTTTTTCAAAGAAAACCATCAGATGCCTTTAAATTCTTATAAAAAACTAAAAATTAGATAAAACATGAAAAAACTACTGTTATTAATCACGCTTACCATCAGCATTGCATCATACACGGCCATTTTAGAAGATCACCATTTTACAGATGAAATCCGGAAAACCGAAACTGAGACTATTGATTTAGATCCTTTTGACGCGGTAAAAACATCTCAGGCAATCGAAGTGGAAATTGTAAAATCAGAAAAAGAAAAAGCGGTCGTGACAAGTAATCATCTCAGTGATGTAAAGATTGAAGTGAAAAATAAAATACTTTATGTGCAGTACAGACCCAATGTTTCTCTGCAGAATGCAGATACGAAAGTAGTGATCTATGCAAAAGACCTGAAAAGAGTAGAAGTTGATCAGGCATCAATTGTAAAAGTGAAAAGTATTTTTAACGGCGGTAAACAGATTTTTGAAAGTAAGGGAGCAGGAAAGATCTTTGCAGATTCCAAATCTGAATCCGTACATATTAAAACCAACAGCGCCGGCGGATTTTCAGGAAAAATTGAAACAGAAAATCTTACAGTCAATGTTAATGCTGCAGGGATCGTTAAAATCAGCGGATTGGCAGATCACGCTGTGATCACTGCTGACAATGCAGGTTCACTGGATGCTAAACAGATGAAAATAAAAACAGCAAAAGCAGATGCTTCCGCAACTTCGTCTGTTATCTTAAGTATATCTGAAGAACTGACTGCAACTGCAAGTTCCCTTGCTAAGATCAGGTACAGGACTTTGTCAGGAATCAGGTTTTCTGCCAAAAGGAGTTCCGGCGGAACAATCGATACTTTATAATTGGAGTACGGCAGTTGCTGACAGAAAATAAAACTTTCATAAAAACTTAAATTAAAACCCAACCATATCATTTAAATAAACAGAACAATGATCAATATTCAAAACCTTTCAAAAGTATATAAAACAGAAGATGTACAGACCAATGCACTTAACAATGTAAGTTTAAAAATAAAAGAAGGAGAATTTGTCGCCATTATGGGACCTTCAGGCTGCGGGAAATCAACTTTCCTGAATATTCTGGGACTTCTTGACAGTGCTTCTTCCGGTTCCTATCAATTTGAGGAGACAGAGACTGTCAATCTGAATGAGAGAAAAAAGTCAGACATCAGAAAGAAAAATATAGGTTTTATATTTCAGAATTTTAACCTGATCGATGAACTGACGGTTTTTGAAAACATAGAGCTTCCGCTGATTTATAACGGCATTTCTTCTTCAGAAAGAAAAAAACAGGTGGAAGAAATTATGGAAAAAATCAACATTTCCCACAGGGCAAAACATTATCCGCAACAGCTTTCGGGTGGTCAGCAGCAGAGAGCTGCGGTTGCAAGAGCATTGGTTACAAAACCAAAACTGATTCTTGCCGATGAACCAACCGGTAATCTTGACAGCTCAAACGGAAACGAAGTGATGAATCTTCTGGCAGAACTTCACAGAGAAGGATCTACAATCGCTATGGTGACGCACTCTTCTTATGATGCGGGTTATGCATCAAAAATAGTTACGATGAAAGACGGCGAAATTTTTTCCGAAGAACATTCTTCCCAGAGAAAAGATGTCTTTGAAAAAGCAGATGCATCGAATTTCGGATTATAAAATTTAATTAAAAACATTCATTCACCATTTTTAACTGATCTCAGGGATTTAGAAATATTCTTTTCCCTGATGTTTTTAAAACTGTTGATTAATCATAAATCATCAATTATGCTAAACAACTGGCTCAAAATTGCCTTCATCAACTATAAAAAGAACTGGCTTTCCACGATCATCAACCTGTTTGGACTGACTGTCGGTTTAACAGGATTTATGCTGATCATGATGCATTGGAATGATGAGGAATCATTTGAAAAATGGAATCCGAAGAAAGATCAGATCTATTATTTCCAAACCTATCATAAACCGCAAAATTCTTATGGAAATAACATTTCTATTCCCATGGCAAAACGTGCTAAAGAAATAATTCCGGAAATTGAGGATTATGTTTTGTTCAACGGATCCGGGATAGGACTGAAAATGACCACAAAAGTAAAAACCGTTTTTCAGAAAGAAGGATTGACAGCCACGGAAAATTTTTTCAGATTCTTTCCTTTCAGATTGGTGGCAGGAAGCTACAAAGATGCCCTGAAAGGGGAGAGCGCAATCGCACTTTCTACACAAGCCGCCAAAAATCTGTTTGGCACAACCAATGTTGCAGGGGAAAGTGTGAAATTTGACAATAAAAATTACGTCGTCACCGCAGTTTACGAATTACCGACAGAAAACAGCCAGATAAAGCCGGAGTTCATTATCAATCCTCCTGCAAAACAATTTAAAGATGATGAAAAAAACTGGGGTAATTTCAACTACGGTTGTTTCTTTATGCTGAAAAAAGGAGCAGATCCTGAAGCTGTACAGAAAAAATTTGTAAAAGATATTTTCGAATATCGTGCAGGTCTGGATAAAGATGCTTCAGGTCTGACTGTAAAGCAGTATCTCGATCTGTACGGACCGACGGACAGTGTTCTAACACCATTGGATCAGTTAAAGCTTTATGCAAAATCATCATGGTTCTCAAATCCTGATTTTAAAACCTTGATGATTTTATTCACGCTTTCGGTTTTAATTGTCGTTTTATCCGCTATTAATTTTATTAATTTAAAAACGGCGCAAGCTTCTCAACGTGCTAAAGAGATTGGTGTAAGAAAAGCAATCGGCAGTACCAAATCGAATCTCGTCCTGCAGTTTTTACTGGAAACATTTGTGATCTGTATGGCTTCCTATTTACTTGCACTGGCTTTGACGGAACTTCTTTTACCAAGCTTCAACAAGTTCTATGATAAAGAAATGGTCATGAGTGACTGGCATATCTACTTTTATTCACTGGCTATGGTCATGATGGTAACGCTGATCTCAGGATTGATTCCTGCCATGTATCTTTCAAACTTCAAAGCAATAGAAACTTTGAAAGGAAATTTCGCCAGAAGCAAACACGGCGTCTGGTTGAGAAACGGAATCCTTACTTTACAGTTGATCATCTCTTCCTTTTTCATTATCGGCGGATTAATTGTAAATCAGCAGGTTAAATATATGATGAACAAAGACCTTGGCTACAGTGGGAAACAGATTATGATGATCAACTTCAATGAAAGTAGTGCTAAGCCCTGGCTGAAATATGAAAGACTCAAAAATGAGATGAGAACAATTCAGGGCGTGACCGACGTCTCCTACGGTGAAGCCGTGCCGGGAAGCGGAAGAAGCAGTTCGTCCAATATGGACTTTATGGATAAAAGTATCCAGGGACAGCACGGATCGATGGATTATAATTATCTGAAATTCATTAATGTAAAATTGAAAACAGGCCGCTGGCTGGATCCGCATCTGTCATCAGATACCATCAACAATGTTTTGGTAAATGAGGCTTTTGTAAGAAAATTCGGCTGGAAAGATGAAGATGCTCTGAAAAACGAGATCAAACCGGGATTTGATAACAAAAAGTATAAAATTGTAGGTGTAGTAAAAGATTTTAATCTGCGAAGTCTGAAAACAGAAGTTGAACCGATCATATTTTTCCATTACAGGGAAACGGAATGGAAAAAATTCAATGTCTACAATATCCAGCTGAAAATAGATCCGAGTGATATTGATGGAACCGTTAAAAGACTGAAAACCTATTGGCAGAACAATGTAGAGCAGGGATATCCTTTCGATTACTATTTTCTGGATCAGAAATTTGCTAAAACGTTTGAAAAATATCAGAAACAGCAGACACTTTTCACTATTCTGAATGCAATGGTTCTGATGGTAGCGCTATTGGGGTTATTTGCCCTGTCTTCATTGATGATTGAGCAGAAACTGAAAGATGTAGCCATCAGAAAAACACTCGGCGCATCAGATGCCATTCTCGTTATCGGACTGACAAAACAATTCCTGTGGATTACTCTGACTGCTGTGCTGATCAGTATTCCGATCAGCTACTACCTGATGAATGAATGGCTGAAAGACTTTGCTTACAGGATCGATATGCCGGTATGGCCTTTTATCCTCAGCCTTGTCATTTTACTTTTTCTAACATTCTCTGTCGTAAGTATAAAAGCCTATAAAGCGACCAAAGTGAATCTTGTTAAATATCTGAAATACGAATAAGGCTGAAAATCAGGGGTCGGATGACGGAAGATTTTACATTCAGGCTGTAAGTATGATTCAGAATTTCAGGATTTAGAACTCCTGCTTCTGACCTCTGTTTTTACCAAAATCAAAAAAATGAAAAAACTATTCTTTATACTGTTAATCAATTTTTTTCCCGCACAGCAAAACTGGACTTTGCAGGAAAGCCTTGATTATGCTTACAGAAATCATCCGCTAATCAAACAGGCAACGGTAAACATCAGGAAAAATGATCACCAGATTTCTGCAGCAAAAGGAATGCTGCTGCCTTCCGTAGAAGCCGGGGTCAATCATAATTACAATTTCGGATTGGGGATCAATCAGACTAGCAACCAGAGAGAAGCAGTAAATACTCAATATGATAATGTCTATGTACAGGCAGGTTGGGAACTGTTTAACTGGCGGAATTATCTTAATATTTCCTTATCAAAAATCAATAGGGAAAGTTCAGTCTACAGAATGAAACAGGCTCAGAATGAAGTCAGGCTTAATATCATTCAGATGTTTTTCAATTATCAGAACAGTAAGAGCTGGCTGGATGTTTTGCAGACACAGCTTTCAGGAATCGAAGATCAGATCCGGCGTACCGAAAAAGAAGTTGAAATCGGTAACCGTCCAAAAAGTGATGTGTATGACATAAAGGCTAATCTCGGAACCCTGCAGGAACAGTGGGTATCGGCAAAGAATTCGAAGGATCTTTCTAAAATAAATTTATTGAGTGCACTGGCTGTTACCAGTGATTCCATAGATTTTATAATGGAGGATGAAGATCTGCCATCCTTCAATTTTGATGATCCACAGTTTGTAACAGACCTTCTGGAAAAGAATCCAGCGTACAAAACCGTAGTCAACGAAATAAAAGCTGCTGAAAAAAATATAAACATAGCCAGATCAGCTTATCTTCCTACCATCAACGGTGCATACAGCTGGTCCAGTTTTTACAGCAGAAACTTAGGTCAACCTGCAGATCAATTCTCTGATCAGTTTAAAAGAAATAAAAGCCAACAGGTCTCTTTCGGACTTTCTATTCCTGTATTTAACAGACTTCAGGTTAAAAACAATGTAGAGATTGCAAAACTCAATGTCATCAATTATCATTACGAAAAAGAAATTATTATCAATACGATTATCCAAACTATCAATTCTATTAAAACTCAATTTCAGAATTCTGAAAAAAAATATATTTTGTTGAAATCTAACTTTGAAAATCAGAAATTATCTTTTCAGAAATCTGAGGAAAAATATAAAGAAGGACTGATGGACGCCTATACTTTTTTTGTAGTAAGAAATAACTGGCTTCAGGCAAATTATAATCTTATCAACAGTAAAAATGAAGTCATGCAGCAGACAGAATTAATAAAAGTTCTTCAGTCAAATCCTGATTTTTAAAACGAACTGATAATTAAAAATTTTAACAGTGGCTTATTTGATGAAATGAAACAGATCTCTATACGGTCTCAATAGTCTGCTCATTTTTCTTAATGAATACTCTTTTCATAAATCTTATATGTTTTTAGGTTTTTTCATGTAATTTCCTTTTTGACAGACCCTTGAAGTTACTTTCGAGGGATAAAAAGGGTCTGATAATTTGATCAGTTGTTCGTATGCCTGTAATTTTGCAGTCAACACAAATGATGAATAAAAACAGAAATACTGACAGGATATTTTCCAGGCATATGATTGATATATGTCTGGGAAAATTCATCCTTGCAGTGCTTCTGTTTTTTTCTTTAACAGGATATGCTCAAATCTATATCGGCGAAAAAACGGTTGTCTATAACATTCAGCAGTTAAATACAAAAGACTCTCTCATTTATAAAACTTCGGGAATTAATCCTGAACCGGGAAGGAGTAATCCAGATAAATCTTCAGACCGTTTATGGTTTACTGAAAAAATCAGAAATACAGAACGACGGAAAAAGTTTTCAAAAGTATCCTCTTCAAAAACAACAAAAAAGACCAAAGTTTTAACTCGGGAAAGAATCACAGAGAAAATTACTGCTTATTCTGATTTTTGTACCTCTACTGACCGGAAATATAATCTGAGATTATATGACCCTGATTTTGAGATACTTAATCACAGATTCAGGTTCGATATGGTCTACAGTTATGCGGTTTTTATAAAGAAACTGGATGATCATTTTTTCAGACCGCAATTACCGTTGAATGGTCAGATTATTCAATATAAATCGAGATACAGATGCTATTTAAGCATCAGGCCGCCACCCTGTCTGTTCTTTAAAATACATTACGTTTAAAAAGCAGAGTATAATTCAATAAAATACAAATGAAAAAATATATAGTAATACTAGTGATGAATTTTCTATTTTCATCATTACTAAATGCGCAGGTAGGGGTCAACACGGATAAGCCGGATGCCCGGGCAGGTCTGCATGTTTCAGAAAGGAAAGATCCTTCCAGTGCAGATCCTGATTTCTATAACGGGATTATCATCCAGCGTTATACCGAAGCTCAGAGAGATGCCCGGCTTACTCCAAATATGAATACAGGTCAGCACAGTCTGATGATTTATAATACAACTGAAGATTGTTATAACTACTGGAATAATATTGAGCAGGAATGGAAAAGTCTTTGTGGTGCACTGGGAAAATCTCAGTTTACCTTTGATTGTGCAGCCATTGAAGTAAGAGGGACCTATGTAGAAGGCAGAGAGCTTACCGCTTCAAATTATCTCTCAATTCCGGTAACAGTTACCAAAGCAGGAGAGTATACTGTAATCGTAACCACAACCAATGGTTACAGTTTTTTTACTTCAGGAACTTTCCTGAACACCGGATCATATACGATTCAGGTGGTCGGACAGGGAACTCCCGTTCTGGTTCAGGCAGACAACCTGTCAGTCAATGCTAACGGGATAGATATTGCCTGTAATCCTGTAAGGACTGTAACGGTTATGTCAGCGGCAGGTACTTATACCATGGCATGCGGTACAGCAACAGTAAACGGTGTTTATACCGTTGGCGTAGCGCTGGCTGCAGCGAATACGATTACTTTGCCGGTCAATGTATCGGTTCTGGGAAGCTATACGATTACCACCAATACAGTAGATGGAATTTCTTTCAGCGGTTCCGGAACATTTACATCCATTGGCAGCCAGAATATTACTCTTCAGGGTACAGGAACGCCTTCTTCTACAACAACTAAAACACTAACCATTACATCAGACAGCCAGGGGAGTGTATCTACATCATGTAATGTAGATGTTGTTGTCGTAATTCCTGCAAAGAGACTGCTTACCATAGGTACCAGTGAAAACGGTTATGGATATAATTTTTCAGGAAATGCAGCTTCCAACAGATTGATTACTACGGCAACAAATTATGGGACACAGCCAAACAGTGTTGTGAAATTTGCAGGATGGCAGATTACCAACGGAACAAACGCTCCGACCACAGCACAGTTAAACAACTGGCTTTTAAGTGCAAATCCTGTAGATGTCGTTGTATTGGGATACAGCTGGACAATGAGTGATGAAGATGCAGATGTTTTAACACGATATCTGGCAAGAGGAGGAGTTGTAATAGCCTACAGTGAAAGTAATTCCGGGATCCAGAGACTGTGCAGAAGTTTATTTGCAGACTCATCCATTAATGCGGCAAGTGTTAACAGTGCAGGTGCTCTGTATCGTTTACCATATACTGATGATGAAATTCTCAACGGACCATTCGGAGATATACGGGGAATGAAATGGGGTGAAGATGCCTCTTCGACTACCTACCTGACCAACCTGCCGGGTTCAGAAATAATTATCTATTCAGATGCTACAAATTTATCGACAGCGAATCCTTCCTCCACCGCAGGAAGAGTTACCGCTTTCAGACACAGAAACCTGAATTTCATCTGGGTAGGTGATGGTGGTTTCAATTCTAATGAGAATTCAGCGGCGACCACAATTTGTCCATTCAGATTGAATGCATCTAATTTCCCGATACCTAAACCAGCATATGGAAATGGAGGATCAGCATACAGGGATAATGTTTATAATTCAGTTTTCACAGCAAATGCTTTTGCATGGGCAATAAAACGTGCTGAGTTTAATGGCATAAACACCCAATAATTAAAAGAGTGTTCTTAAGAGTCCGCCTCACATTTAGTGGGGCGGATTTATTTTATTTCCATAATTAACGAAAGACTCAGGTAGGTCCGCAGTGATCATTTTTGTGAGATATTGAATTAAGTTCTCGGTAAGAATTTAAAATATTTCGCTGATATTATAGATGTCAGAATTTTTATACTCACTGTAGAGGTGTGCATGAAATTCATTAAGTTTTTTGAGGGTTGTAAGAAATTCATTTTTTTCTTCCGCTGTCATCTGACCTGAAAGAAGTTTCGAGGTAAGATTAACATCTGAGACCGATTTACTGAATACTTCTTTACCCGCTTCTGTAAGATTCAGGCGTTTCATCCTTTTATCATCTTTGTCATTTTTTTCCTCAACAAGACCTGCTTCTCTTAACCTTTTGATAATCTGAGTTCCTGTTTGTTTCTCATGACCGTTTTTTTCAATAAGCTGTATTTTAGTCAGAAAAGGTTCGTCCTTAAGCCTGTAGAGATAGGTGAATTCTTCATTCGCAAGATCGGGGAAAGCACTTAGCCCTTTACGGATAAGCTGTTTAGAAAATCGGCCCAGCAAAATAACCTGCTTGCATATTTCGTTTTCGATAAAAGAAACCGGTTGATCTTCATTTCTAAAAAGCTTGGTTGAACTCTCTTCCCTGTATTTTTTGTCATTCATCCACCGACGGAAATCCTCCACTGTAGAGTGGGGTCTGCAGGTATCTGACTCTTCAAATTCTTTTACCTGATGGAGAAGATCTAAAAAAAAATCCGTTTGCATTATAAATTTTTGTAAAGATATTGATTTTGTGTTTTTTCTCAGAACTATAATTTAACAGCACCCATACCGCCGTCAATTCCTATGATCTGTCCGGTAATCCAGGAGGAATTATCTGAAAGTAAAAATTCAGCCATTTTTGCCATTTCTTCTGCATTTCCTACTCTTTGCAGCGGATGTCTTTTTGCTGAAGCTTCCTGCTTTTCAGGTGTTGAAAGAAGCTGAGATGCAAGACCGGTATCGGTAAGGGAAGGGGCAATGGCATTCACTCTTATTTTAAGAGCAGAAAATTCTGCAGCTAAACTCTTAGTTAAACCCTCAACAGCATTTTTACTTGCTGAAATAGAGGCATGAAAAGGCATTCCTACTTTTGCAGCGACAGAACTGAATAAAACGACAGATGCACTCTGTGATTTTTTTAAATTCGGAAGCAGTTTTTGAATACATCTTACTGCGCCTATGACATTGATTTCGAAATCATTCTTAAAATCATCGGCAGTCAGCCTGTTGAAGGGTTTCAGATTAATGCTTCCGGGTGCATAGACCAATCCGTCAACAATTTCAGGAAAATGAAGGTCATCAAGATTTCCACTGAGTATATCCATCTGATGGAAATTGATGTTGAGTTCTTCAATCTCAGGAGTTTGTGTTCTTGAGATTCCTGTAATATGATTGTTTTCGGAAAGAATTTTTGCAGAGGCCCATCCAATTCCTTTTCCACATCCGATAATGACTATATTTTTCATTTTGTATATATTTTGTAAACAATAATTGATGTTTCCTCAGTTCAGAGAAATAGCAGGGAATCTACCGCTTTGATATTTTATTATGGCTGATTGTTCTCTGTCTGCTGCATCTGAACCTGTCAATTTCCGGATTCCGTTTTTTAAGATGTTTCCGGCTGACTCCTGAGTTCACCCTTTTTCGCCAGAGTCTGAAACTCGAAGGCTTCAGTTCAGAACGCATTACTTCTATAACTTCTGATTCCTGTATTCCAAACTGAAACGCAATCGCTTCAAATGGTGTACGGTCTTCCCACGCCATCTCTATGATTCTGTCAGTTTCTTTTAAATTAAATTGTTTCAGCATTTTTTTATAAGTTTTTAATCGTTTTTACCGCATCGGTAAAAAGGGATGATTTTTTTTTCAACGGTCATTTTATCCAGTGTATTCAACATCATTCCCAACCTGGGATTCGTTTTAAAAAAATCCCTGTTTACATTTATAAAATTCCAGAAAAGTGCATCCCATTGATCTGTCCAGTCTCCATCAGGATAGTCACTCATCTTTTTAATATAATTGCTCCCGCTGATATAGGGCTTGGTACTCATTTTTCCACCGTCTGAAAAACTGCTCATTCCATATACATTCGGAACCATCACCCAGTCATACGAGTCGATAAACATTTCCATGAACCACTGATACACCTCATCGGGATTGAAGTGGCACAGATTCATAAAATTAGCCAGGATCATCAGCCGTTCGATGTGATGTGCATATCCGGTTTCCAAAACTTTAAGAATGGTACTGTCAACGGGCCTGATCCCTGTTTCAGCAGTATAAAAAGATACTGGAAGCAGGTTGTGGTGTTTCCAGTAATTTTTATTTCTCTGAAAGCTTCCCTGGTAGATATACATCCCTCTCACAAATTCTCTCCATCCTAAGATCTGCCGGACAAAACCTTCCAGAGAATTAATGG
This sequence comes from uncultured Chryseobacterium sp., assembly GCA_963526305.1. Classification (GTDB taxonomy): domain Bacteria; phylum Bacteroidota; class Bacteroidia; order Flavobacteriales; family Weeksellaceae; genus Chryseobacterium. Next base: position 28,617 of record CAURNW010000001.1, read on the forward strand.
GAACGTCAAATTCCGTCGCATAGCTGATCGATTCCTCAAGAACTTTGTCCGCTGTAAGTAAACCGATATTAAGGAGGGGAGACAGTACACTGTGGTGAAGAAAATGTTCCCTTTCTACAATGCTGTCTTCGTAAACTCCGAATTCTGAAAAACGCTCCTCAAGAAATTGAGTCAGCCACTGATCAGCTTCATCAAAAGTGACGGGATACAGTTGGTAAGAGGTCAGGTTTCCATAATAGGTGCTGAAATGCTTTTCAGTATATTTTTTAGCTTCTTCGTAATATTCATTATTTTCAGGAAAATAAATGGAAGGAGCTTTTTTTCTTTTAGGATATTTTTTCCTGTTTTCTGCATCATAGGTCCATTTTCCGCCCATGGGTTTTCCTGCCTTCATCAGGATATTCCTGCTGATTCTCTGCTGTTTGTAAAAATCAGTCTGATGATAACTTTTTTTACCTTCAAAATAATCTTTCAGATCATCTTTCGTATTAATGAACAGAGGACTTTCTAAAACTTCCAACTCAAGCCGGGTTGTTCTGATCCTTTTTTCCAGCCAATTATCACATACATCAGTAATAAGAACTTTGGTAAAACTTTCCTTTTCTAAATATTCAATTAATTTACGGACATCAGAAAGTGGAGAAGCGCATTCTATATATTCGACCGTAAAGTTATTATTAATTAAATACGCTTCATAGAACTTCATGCTGGCTCTGTGAAGAGCAATCTTCTGTTTGTGAAACCGATATTGTTTAAAAAACAGAAATTCTTCTACCAGAAAGACCGGCTGACGTTGATCCAGATAATCTGTATCTCTGAAAAGCTGATGCGGAAAGATTAACTGTGCGGCAGACCTTTTTGCTGATGACATCCTTTTTTTATTTTAATGAGACTGATGCTGTTGCTTTTTGTTTTTACGGCACTTTTCACTGCAGTACTTTACCTCATCCCAGTTTTTTCTCCACTTTTTTCTCCAGTTATAGGGTAATCCGCAAACTTCACAAATTTTTGACGGAAGGTCGGCAGGCATTTCAGAGAAGGTATTTTTTATAATGATTGATTTCGATATCTTTCGCTTTCAGGTCATGCATCATATTATACAGTCCGAAAAACGTTCTGTTCAGATAGATAAAATGCCTTGAGCCTCTATTGGCATTCATCCCTTTCATATCACTGAGTTTTGCATAACGCTGTCCCAGATCTGCGATTTCCTGAAAAAAAGATTCATCAGAAAAATCAAACTTTTCTACATTGAACGGTCTTGTGAACAATTCAAGGAGTTCATAAAAAAGTTTATTAAAAAATTCATGCTCCCGTGGTGAATCATCGTGGCGTAATATCTCAAGCTGATACAGTTTTTCACTGAAAATTTCGGGATTATTCAGATTATGCTTTTTAGCAAGTTCAAAATAAGGCCTGTAGAAATCTTCAGGAATTTCTTTGATACATCCAAAATCAATGACAAGCAGTCTCAGGTCTTTAGAGATCAGAAAATTTCCCGGATGTGGATCTGCGTGCACTTCTTTCAGAACATGCATCTGGTACATATAAAAATCCCACAGGGTCTGTCCGACCTTATTAAGATCTTCCTGTGAATTGTTGAGTTTTGTAAACTCTGAAAAGTGTTTTCCGTTCATCCAGTCCATCGTGATAATCCTTTCACAGGAAAATTCAGGATAGTACTGAGGAAAACCGATATTCGGCAGATGGTTGCATTTTTCAGAAATATGCTGACTTCTTTTAAGCTCAAGATCATAATCTGTCTCCTCAAAAAGTTTATTTTCAACTTCCTGAAAATAGGATTCTGAACCCTCTTTTTTGATGTTAAACATTTTCATGGCAATCGGTTTGACCATTTTAAGATCACTGGATATGCTTTCCCTTACTCCGGGATACTGAATTTTTACGGCAAAGTTTTTATCACCTTTTTTTGCTTTGTGAACCTGACCTATGCTTGCAGCATTAACAGATTCGGGTGTAAATTCATCAAAGATTTCTTCAGGATTTTTACCGAAATATTTTCTGAAAGTTTTATTGACCAATGCTCCGGAAAGGGGAGGGACAGAAAACTGGGACAGCGAAAATTTTTCAACATACGCCTGAGGAAGAATATTTTTTTCCATACTCAGCATCTGGGCAACCTTAAGGGCAGACCCTTTCAGTTCTTTCAGAGAATCATAAATATCAGAGGCATTGTCCTCATTCAGAATTTTAAGTGCTTCATCTTCTTTTTTATCTTTTGTGATTTTATTTCCGTAATATTTGATATAATTAACGCCAACTTTTGCACCTGCTTTCAGCAGGCTGCCCGTCCTTTCTAATTTTCCTGTAGGTATTTTATTGAGTGTTTTCATCTGCAATTTTTGTTGATTAAGATCAGATAGAGTGCCTATCCATATGCTTTATAAAATTATTGTTTTGAAAGCCTGACTTCATGACTAACTTTTTCTGAATTTCTCTTTCCATAAAAACTTACCAAGATCCAGCACTTTACGTAAAGGTTCGTTATCCATCAGTTCAAATCCTGTATCAATGGTTTTTTCAATAAAAATATCTGTTTTTTCAAATGCAGGTGAAGTATCTTTTTTCCAGAATTCGATAGCAGAGACAAGGTGAATCCAAAGCGCATCTTCTCTCGCTTTTTCGTGAAAATTTTTGACGTCATCTTTAGATTTTTTAATCATTTCCCAGTCATTGAAATCCAATGTTTTAACGTAATCACGGTGAGTTTCTTTCAATTGACGGGTAACTTTAGCGGAATGTAATTTGTCGTTCCCTAGAATCATCAGGACCAAAGATCTGTTAATCGTCAGGTTTTCAAAAAATATGAAATAAACATTCAGGAGTTTTTCTTTGGTCGTCACTTCATCAGAATGATTAACCTCTGAGGCTAACTCTACGGATTTTACAAAAAGGTTGACCAGCATCATTTTTTCGATTTGCTCAAATCCTGAAAAATAATCATAAAAATCTTTTTCTTCAAACTCGTTATCTTTGGCAAACCGGTAAATGTTTTTAGGCCTTTCTCCGTGATTGAGAATGTAATCACCATATAATTCAAATATCTTATCCTCTGTAATTCTATTTTCTTTTTCCATTTTTAAATTTTATCTATTCAAAATTAGTAATATATTTTACTTTTATTCAATAATAGGTATTTCATTTTACAATAAGGGTCATTAATATTTTCAATCGTACAGTTTTATAAATCATTAATTCATCTGTAACAGTTCTGAATGCTGATTTTTAAACTGCAAATCTGTAGAACCGTTTGTATTAAGTGTTTGATTATCAGTGAATAAGTGAATGTAAAGGATCCTTCCATTCTATTTAAAGTTTTAAATAGATAAAGTATGGTTTAAAATAAATACGTAATTTAGATCTAATGGATTGACAGAAAATCAGATTTTCATAAGACGGCAATGCTGACGGCAAGGTAGTTGTAGTTACTTATTAAGTTTTAAAAATAACAAATATGAATTCAAATTTAGATCACGAAGTAAGGGTTGAAAATGATGTTTTGGACATTTTTCAGTCAGATATAGTAGAAGGTTTAAAAAGCAGGCCGAAAAAACTGTTATCAAAATATTTTTATGATAAAACCGGCGATAAACTGTTTCAGCAGATTATGAATATGCCTGAATATTATCTAACCAACTGTGAACTGGATATTTTTAAAAACAAAACAAAGGAACTTGCTGAAAATATTCATTCTGATAAAACACCTTTTGATCTGATAGAGTTAGGTGCAGGTGATGCGATGAAATCATCCTATCTTTTAAAATATCTTGTTGACAAAAATGTAGAGTTTACCTATATGCCTATTGATATTTCAGGAAATATTCTCTCGGTACTCAATGAGAGACTGAGTAATGAGATAACTGATCTGGATATTGTATCTCTAAAAGGAGACTATTTCGATATGCTTGACAAAGCAACTTCAATTTCAAAAAGAAGAAAAGTAGTTCTTTTTTTAGGTGGAAACATAGGAAATATGGATCCTGCTGAGTCCCGTCATTTCTGTAAAGAACTGTCCCGTAAACTTAGTAAAGATGATATCATCCTTATAGGATTTGATCTTAAAAAAAAACCGGCTACCATATTGAATGCATATAATGATGCTGCAGGTATTACCGCTTCATTTAACTTAAATCTTCTTCTAAGGATCAACCGGGAATTGGAAGCGGATTTTGATGTTATGGAATTTGAACATTATCAAACCTATGATCCCGTGTCCGGAGCGTGCAGGAGTTTTCTTGTAAGCCTCGCAGAACAGGATGTACATATCGGAAGTGATATTATCCATTTTAATGAACATGAATTCATTGATATGGAAATCTCTCAGAAATTTTCTCACGATGATATTATTGAGCTTGCCGAGGATACAGGTTTTGATATTCATCATGAAATAATGGATTCTAAAAGATGGTTTGTAGATTCTGTCTGGAAGGTTAAATAACTAATAACGACTAAAATGAAAACAAATTGGGTAACAAAAGGTGAATCAGGAGTGGTCACAGGATGGGAAAAGAAATTTTCTGAGATCCGTTCTCATTCTGTGGAAATCTGCAGACCTCTGCAGATCGAAGATTATGTCGTGCAGCCGATCATTGATGTAAGTCCGCCAAAGTGGCATTTAGGACATACAACATGGTTTTTTGAAACATTTATTCTAATTCCTTTTTTTCCGGACTATAAAATTTTTGACGTTCAGTATAATTTTGTTTTTAACAGCTATTACGAAACAATCGGTACACGCGTCATCCGGACAGACAGAGGGAATCTCAGCCGTCCTTCCGTTGCAGATGTCTATAAGTACCGTGATTATGTGGATGAGCATATGAGATTGTTTCTTGAAAGCACACTGATGACTGAAGAAACTGAATCTCTTGTAGAACTGGGGCTCAATCATGAACAGCAACATCAGGAGTTACTGTTAACAGATATAAAATATATTTTAGGTCATAATCCACTTTTTCCTGCTTACCTGAATGAGGAATATATCCAGAAAAAATCATCATCTCACCATTTTGAAATGATTCCATTTTCAGAAGGTATTTATGAAATCGGTTTCAAAGGTGAGGGATTCAGTTTTGACAATGAGCATGGCAGGCATAAAGTATTTGTAAATGATTTTTCTATTGCAAGCCGTCTGGTTACGAACAGGGAATACCTGGAATTTATGAAAGCGGGCGGATACGAAGATTTCCGTTACTGGCACGCTGAAGGATGGGACTGGGTAAAGCAGAACAGTGCAAAATCTCCTTTATACTGGCACGAAATTGAAGGAAACTGGATGAATTATTCTTTAAATGGTTTGCATGAACTTGATCTTGAGGATGAGGTTTGCCATATCAGCTTCTATGAAGCTGCCGCTTTTGCCTCATGGAAAGGGATGCGTCTCCCTACAGAAGAAGAATGGGAAATTGCATCTGATCATTTTAACTGGGGGAACCGTTGGGAATGGACCAATTCGGCCTATCTTCCTTATCCCGGATTTAAAAAAGAAGCAGGTGCTGTAGGAGAATACAACGGAAAATTCATGGTTAACCAAATGGTTCTGCGCGGAGCCTCAGAAGCAACGCCTTCAGGGCACAGCAGAAAGACCTACCGTAATTTTTTCCAGACTGCTTTGAAATGGCAGTTTACTGGAATCAGACTTGCACAGTAAATTTTATGATTACAGTAGAATCCGTTTCAAAATATTTCAATGGAAAACCCGCTGTGGACGACATTTCATTTGAGGCACATGATCAGGAAATTCTGGTGCTTCTGGGAACCAGCGGTTGTGGAAAAACAACCACATTGAAAATGATCAACCGTCTTATAGAAGCCGACAGCGGAAAGATTTTGATCAATGGTAAAAATATCCGTGAACAGAAAGTTGAAAAGCTAAGGATGGGAATCGGTTTTGTTATGCAGCAGTCAGGGCTCTTTCCTCATTATACCGTCAGACAGAACATTGCAGTAGTTCCTGAATTATTGAAATGGGATGAAAAAATGATCAGACAGAGAACTGAAGAACTTCTTCACAAGCTTCATCTATCACAGGAACTTCTTTCCCGTTTTCCGCATGAATTAAGCGGGGGACAGCAGCAGAGAGTAGGGATTGCAAGGGCATTGATTGCGAATTCACCCATTTTACTGATGGATGAGCCCTTCGGAGCGCTTGATAATATTACCAAAGCTGATATCCACAAAGAATTCAAATCAATTGAAGAAATTAAAAATAAAACGATTATCCTCGTTACCCACGATGTACAGGAGGCATTTGAGCTCGGAAACCGGATCTGCCTGATGCATCAGGGGAAAATCATTCAGAACGGAACTCCTGATGAAATACTTTATCATCCGATCAATGAATTTGTAAGAGATTTTTTTGCAGAAAACCGGTTATTGCTTGAATACAAGATTGCTCCTTTAAAAAAGGTTGCTTCATCGTCTGATATTGAACATCAACTGAATGCTTTTAATTTAACCGATACTGCGACAGTTTGGGATGCGCTACAGAAATTAAGCTTACAGCGGGAGCATGCTTTGCTCTACGAAGATCTTATCAGGGACTTTAATGAATACCGAAAACTACAGATTGAATGACAAAACAAAATCTCTGGCAGTTTGTCATCGAACAGCATGAAAAATTATTGACCCAGGTTGTACAGCATCTCGGACTGACCTTTCTTTCCCTTTTTCTCGCTATTGCCATAGGAGTTCCTTTGGGGATTCTGATTGCGAGAAAAAAAAGACTTTCAACTCCTGTTCTAGGAGTTGCGGGGATTTTACAGACAATTCCCAGTATTGCACTTCTCGGTTTTATGATTCCTGCATTTGGGATTGGTGCTACACCGGCAATCGTTGCATTATTGATCTATGCCCTTTTACCGATTATCCGGAATACCTATACCGGAATAACCGGCGTTAATCCGGCAACGGTAGAAGCTGCAGAAGCGATGGGAATGAATAAGAATCAGCTTCTTTTTAAAGTTAAGCTTCCGTTATCAATGCCTGTGATTATTGCAGGTGTAAGAACTGCAGCGGTGATCAATGTAGGAGTGGCTACATTAGCCTCTTTTGTAGCAGCAGGAGGATTGGGAGAATTTATTTTTGGCGGGATTTCTCTCAACAATACCAATATGATCCTGGCAGGTGCCATACCAGCAGCTTTATTGGCTATTCTCCTGGATCAGACGATTGCTGTCTTTCAGAAAAACGGATATCAGATCTATAAAAAAATAAAATATATCGTTCCTGTTGTTTTGTTTTTTGTTGCAGCTGCCTATTTTTTTTCTTCCGTTTCACACAATAATCTAAAGGCGGGTTTCACACCCGAATTTATGGGAAGACAGGACGGTGATCTCGGATTGCGATCTGTTTATCAACTGAATGTAAAACCTAAAGTCGTCAATGATGCAGTAATGTACAAAGCGGCATATGAAGGTGATCTGGATCTCATCAGCGGATATTCTACAGATGGCAGGATCAAAGCATTTGATCTTTATGTTCTCAACGATGATAAAAAAATATTTCCCCCATACTTTGCTGCACCCATTGTAAAATCAGAGACGCTCATGAAGTTCCCGGAATTAGAAGAGACCCTGAATTTAATAGCCGGAAAATTCACCGATTCCCTGATGACTGATCTGAATTATCAATCGGATTATCTTAATCGTACTCCCGAGAAAATAGCAAAGGATTTTTTAGTAAAAAACAAATTATACAGAAATCCACGAAATGGAAATTCAGGAACAGTACGTATCGGATCCAAGATATTCGGAGAGCAGTATATCCTGACAGAAATCTATAAAATGCTCATCGAAGGCTATACCGATTATAAGGTGGAGACCAAAACGGGATTGGGAGGAACAAAAATTTGTTTTGATGCACTCATGAACGATGCCATCGATTTTTATCCTGAATATACAGGAACGGGTCTTCTGGTATTGCTGCAACCTTCTGAAAATACGATCAGAATGGTTTCTAAAAGTCCTGAAAAAACGTACAGTTATGTGAATGCTCAGTTTTTAAAACAATATGGTATTCAATGGCTGAAACCCCTCGGTTTTAATAATTCTTACGCTTTGATGATGCGAAGAAAACAGGCTGATGAGCTGTCGATAAAGACGATATCAGATCTTAAAAAATACATGGATTCCAGATAAATAATAAAATTAATTGTCAGACACTTAATATTCCCAATAAACTGTTGGATTATCATATTAACCTGAGTTCGGGATAAACAATTTTTTAAACAATTGATTTTCAAAATAATGTTATTTTATCGCAAAGAAAAACAAAGAAATACTACTTTTTTGAAACGCTTTCAAGTTAAACAATGCCACTTCGTTTATCAAAGCTATACAAGAATTTTGTATTACCTTGATAAGCCTCACGCCTTTGTCTATTATAAATATTTGAAAATCACGTAATTATATTTTGTTTAGCTTTGCGTTTTATAGAGCCTTATCCCGAACTGAGGTTATATTATTATCGAAACGGATTTGCAAAACCAATTTGTTAACATTAAAAAACACGATTGCTTTTTAAAAAGCTGTACTTTTAATGCATGAAAAAGAAAAAAAAGAAGGTAACAAAAGAACAGCTGGATGAGCTTAAGGATTTAAGACATCATCTGACTCCGCAGTTGCCGGTTGACCGTAAAATCAACACCCTGATTCAGGTTATGCAGGTCCTGAGAACCATTAACGGAACAAGTACTTTTTCTAGCAATGTCTCGACCGAATTTACAGGTCTTGAAGTTTTTGGAGAAAGATATCAGAATTTTCCAAAAATAACCTCTGTGATTGATGATGCAATCCTGTATTATGATGAACAGCTAAAGTCTGTCTAGTTAAAAAATTTGTACAGGGATCATTTATTTTCTTAGGCTTTTCGAAGAAAAAATTTTATCCCAAACAGGGATTGCGATTCCTTGTAAAAATATATATAAAAGAAAGAGATTTACCGGCCCGGCAAATCTCTTCTTTTAATTATTGATGAGATGTGAATTCACTGTTGACCTTCGTTACCTCTGATCTCTTGATGTTAATTCATTAATCCCGATCTTTAAATTCAATCGTAAATTCCTATGGAAATCGAAGATTCGATGAAATCAATGACAGAGAGGCTGTCGGAATCATTGAATGAAAACCTGTAATTTACTTTCAATATCCACAGAACATACTCAACTTTCTGCGCGCAGTTTGTCTTTCCGGAGGAATCTAAACCCAGAGAATCCTGGCTTGTAATAGATTACTTAACTAAATTTTCTTAACGCAAAGTTTTATTATGCAAACTGATAAGTTTTAAGGAGCAAAGAAAGGCGGTATTGCCGCTGATGAAGCTCACTTTACAAGAATCAATTTCATTGATTCCATTTCTTTGCTCCTTTAATGATGCGTCACTTAAATAAACTTTGCGTTTGAAATAACAGAATCAATTTAAATAGTAAATAGACTTAACTCTCAGCGCACAGTTTGTCATTCCGGAGGAATCTAAACCCATAAAATCCTGGCTTATGATGAAATTGCAGAATTTTTTTAAAAACGCAAAGTTTTATATGCAAGCTGCTAAATTTTAAGGAGCAAAGAGTGGCGGCAAAGCCGCTGATGAAGCTTGCTTTATAAAAATCAATTTTATTGATTCAATTTCTTTGCTCCTTTAATGATGTGTCACTTAAATAAACTTTGCGTTTGAAAATAACAGAATCAATTTAAATAGTAAACACCCTCAACTCTCAGCACACAGTTTGTCATTCCGGAGGAATCTAAACCAAGAAAATTTTTGCTTAGCTTGTAAGGAAGTTGCAGAGTTAATTTTTTTTAAACGCAAAGTTTTATCTTTCAACCCGCTAAATTAAAGGAGCAAAGAGTGGCGGCAGAGCCGCAGATGAAGCTTGCTTTATAAGAATCAATTTCATTGATTACTCCTTTTGCTCCCTTTAATTATTCAAGATTTAACGCAAGGCAAGACAAAGTTTTTTTCAACAGCTTTATGCTTTTAAGATAAACAAAGGCGTAAACTTATCAATGAAATACAAAGATTCTACACGTCAATTCGAGTAGGTTTTTGTAGAAAACCGTATCGAGAATTCATGAACAATGGACAAATTTTGTTTTAAGTTCAAGAGTTCTCGATACAAATTCTTTCAGAATTCTACTCGAACTGACGGAATTTTAAAGGTCGCTTAACTTTCAGTCATATTAAAATAACAGAATCAATTTAAATAGTAAACAGACTCAACTCTCAGCGCACAGTTTGTCTTTGATTTCATCGAATCTTCGATTTCCAGAGGAATCTAAACCCAGAAAATCCTGATTTCTGATGAAATTGTATAATTAATTTTCTAAACGCAAAGTTTTATGATGCAAGCTGCTTAGTTTTAAGGAGCAAAGATGGCCGGCAAAGCCGCTGATGAAGAAGGCTTGATAAGAATCAATTTTATTGATTTTTTTTCTCAACTCTCCATAATGTTTGATATTTAAATAAAAAGTTATGCTGAAATACATGGAATTAAATCTGTGATCTCACAAAACTGTTGAGATGTTTTTGTTCAAATTCATGATCTTATATTCAGTCTCTAAAATAGAGGCAGCTAAAAAAGGATGGTAGATATACAAAACAAAAGGCAAAACATAATGCTTTGCCTTTGTCAATATAATGTTATGGTTTGGTGTCTATAAAGAAGTTATTATTTGCTTTAAAAATATCTTTCTTACTTTTCTTATTCAAAGATAGAACGGTTTTGAAATGAATACAAATGTTTGTTGTCGGGATTTATAAATTTGTACAATAAAATTGTTTTATATATAAATTAGTCAGACTTCTGGTCAAAAAGTGACTAAATTAATTTTCTATTTGCTAATTTACCATGTAAATAGAAAATATGTAAATATAATTTGTGACGTCCATTTGCATCAAGCTTTGGTATTGATCCTATATGTCCGGATGATGATGTTAAATTAAATTTTGTATTGATGATTATATAAAACAAAAGGCAAAACGTAATGCTTTGCCTTTGTTAATATGATGTGATAAATTTGGTGTCAGTGAATAAGCAGTCTGCTTATCTGCTTTAGAAAAAGCATTTTCTTATTTTTCTTACATCAAAGATAGACCTGATTTTTTACGTTGACAAATAGATGTAGTGAGGATTTATAAATTTGTACGTAAAATTGCTTTATATAGCATTGTAAGACTGCATAAAATAATATATGGTACTGATTTTAATTAAAATGAGAATTTTATTTCATGCTGTCCGAAAAATAAATACCAGTCCATAAAAGTTATTTTGATTCAGAATTTTAAATTGTGATTAATGAAATCATTAAAAGCATAGACATCTTTTTTTATTTTTCAATATATCTATTTTAATCAGGAAATATTTCAGAGAATAATAAATGACTTTGGGAAAATTAAAAAAGCTTAGTTAATATGAATCAGTTTTGTTGATTCATTTATTTGCTGTCATATTATATATGATCTTAAATGAACTTTTCATCAAGCAGAACTTGCTTAAATTACAAATTCCTGAAATTGTGTAATGAACAGGATAATGTAAAAACAAAAGGCAAAACATAATGCTTTGCCTTTGCTAATATAATGTGATGGTTTGGTGTCTATAGATAAGTCAATTATTTGCGTTAAAATATCTTCCTTATTTTTTCTTTTTCAAAGGTAAATGAGTTTTTCATCAATCACAAAGTTATGTTGTCGGAATTTATAAATCTGTACGTAAAAATAATATAAATAACTGATTAGTTGTGCTTTATATTAATTGGCTTTTTTTAAATTTCAGAATAAATTCTTGAATGTGTTGTTATTTATCATGGGTGTCATTCCTGTTTAAATACATTTTGAAATTTTTTAATAATTCTGCTGATACATTTCGCTGTAATTATCTGCTAAAAAGAAAAAGAAAATATGAGAACTTTTGATTACTTCAATTTTTACCAACCGTTATTGTTAAAATACTGTTATCATTTCTTTTTTGAGTTCACTAACTCAGAATTATCCGCTATATTTGATGTTAATGAATGATTTCTGTAAAGAAAAATATGATTTATGAAGGATATTAAGCTGATTGTGACTGATATGGACGGAACTTTTCTCAACTCAAAACACGAAGTAAGTCCGGAATTCCCTGAAATTTATGAAGAACTGAAAAGGAGAGATATTCTTTTTGTACCGGCAAGCGGCAGACAGATGTTGGGAATAACAAAATATTTCGGAACTATTGAAAATGAAATGGCATTTATCGCAGAAAATGGCGGTTATATGATCTATAAAAATGAAGAACTTTTTGCCGACAGGCTTGAAGAATTATATGTGGAAGAAATTATTAATACGGTAAGACAAATTCCCGGTGCGGCGGTTGTCGTGTCAGGTAAAAAACAAGCCTACTACGAAACTGAAAATCAGGAATTTATTGATTATATAAGTCAGTTTTATACTGGAAATCAAAAAGTGAATGATCTTACTGATAGCCTGGATGATAGCATTTTTAAAATCGCTGTTTATCATTCTGAAGGAGCTGAAGAACATTTGTATCCTGCATTACAGCAGTTTGAAAAATATAACCTGGAGGTAGTGGTCTCTGGAAAATACTGGTTAGATATCATGAATAGAGATATTAATAAAGGGAATGCCCTTGAAAAGCTTCAGAAGACCCTCAATATCAGTCCAAAGCAGACTATGGTATTTGGTGATTATATGAACGATATCGAAATGCTGAAAAAAGCTGAATATTCGTTTGCTATGGAAAACGCACATCCTTCGGTAAAAGAAGCTGCAAAATTTGAGGCTCTCTGTAATAATAATTTTGGAGTGATGCAGACTATAAAAACCTATCTTAATTCAAATTAAGACAGGTTTTATTTTTTTTTAAATCAGGTATTTTTTAAGACCCTCCATGATTCCCTGCCACAGCATACTGAAAAAACTTCTGTCAGATTCCCTTTTTTTCTCAATCACTACATGATCAGGTTCACCGGTTGATTCATTTTTTACAAACCAGTTGGCAACAGTTGAGAGAACTTTTCTTTCTTTTCCTTTTTTATTAAGAAAATTCACATACATATCATTGTATTTGAAGTAGAAATTTCCGGCAATCCCGGCATTGTTCCCATAGTAGTCAAATTTCAGATAATCAATATTTCCGTCAAGGGTTACGTTCAAATAGGGACGTACAAAAAGGTTCACATTTTCTGCAGAAAGTTTCAGTATTTTCCCGTTAATGGTAAATTTATCTTCAGGGTTCATAACATCAAATTTCCAGTTTATTTTTGTGTCAGCTGTTCCGTAAAAAGCAAATTGCGCATCAGCGGTAATTACCGTAGGGCGGCCCTTGATTTTTCCGTTGTTAACATCAGTGATCTTTATTCCAAACTGATTAAAAGTCAGTTTTCCCGGGATATTGCTGTTTTCTGCATTTTCTTCATATTCGAGTCCTGAGTTTTTAATGGAAACATTTTTGATAAACATCGGCATTTTCATTCCCCGAAGTTTTTTGCTGAAAAGATATCTTGCTTCATTGTCATCCGGCGGTGCCAGATCATGATAGATATTGCACTTCAATCCGTCAATATCTACCTTACTTACATCGATCTTTTGATTTTTAAAAAGCTTCGAGTCGTAATCTGTAATTCCGATTTTTTTTACAGTAATCGTATAAAGATCACTCTCCTTGGCAATCACTTTGCTGAATCCGGCACGTGAATATTTTGGAAGATATTGCAGATCACTGATTTCAGTCTGTTTTCCGGAATTTTTAAGGTCACCTACTTTCAGTGTATAATATTTTCCGGCATCAAGGAATACTTTCTTAGCATTAATCGAATGGGTAGAATAATTGATCGGAAGGTCTTTCTTAAGCTGTTCATTATTGGATATAATATTATTGATCCTGATATCAAGCTTTCCTATTGCAAGTTTTTCTTTTCCTGCACTGGTTTGTGAAATATTACCGTCTGAAATTTTGATAAAGCCGAGTTTTGCACTGAATTCCGGAGTTTCAGAATTTCCTTTCTTCGTCTTCGGTTTTTGAATAGCTGAAATAATTTTGATGTCTGGGTTTTTCAGTTCCAGACCATCAAACTGAATATTCAGTTTTTGACCGATATACTTCGTTTTATTGTTGCTTATTTTAATTTCATCAGTAGAGACATTGTACAAGTCTTTACTGCTGCTTTTTCCAAGTGCGATCATTTGGAATTTCTCAATGATGATATTGGAATTGCGCGAGGAAATCTTTTTGATTTTTAATGCCTGAAGGTTATTGGCTTTAAAATAAATATTGTCAGCCTCTATATCATGATTGGTAAATCTGAAGGGTATTTTTTCTTTAACCGTATTTTTATCAAAAACAATATTGGTCAGCTTAAAATTAAAATTGTCTACCGAGGCGGTTTTATCCTTGTTGCTCTGCAAGACTGCAATCTTACCTTTTTGAAAGTCGATGTTTTTCAATCCGATTTTCATTTCGATTTCTTTCGGATTTTTATCCTTTTCAATTGTGTTTTTCCCTGTTGAAGTCACTTTTAAATCAGGTTGTGTAAAAATAATATCTGAAACAATCAGAGAATCTTTACTGATATTAAAATCTTTTGCCAGAAGACGTGCGGAGGAAAAGTCAAAAATGTTTTTTGCATTATAGTTTTGAGGCTTTTGAATCGGCATAAGATGAAATTTTCTGAGATCTAAAGTTTTATCTGCTGCGTAGATCCGGTCTGCATTGATCTGGTAAAATTCATTGACTCCGATATGAACATCTGTCGCATCGATTTTAAACTCTTTAAAGGCAAGAGGGATTTTTGAGTTACTGCTGTTCTGCTCAATATCTTTAAGCTTAATGTTAATGTTTTTGCCTGTGAATACAGGTTTGCCTTCTGCATTTACGACATCGGCAAAAACATTGCTAAACACAATGTTATTGATGTGCAGGTCTGTTTTCTCAGTCTTTTTTTTCTCTTTATCTGCTTTAGGTGCAAGACGGATTTTCACATCAGAATCTGACAAAAGGAATTGATCGGCATGGTAGGATTTATTGAACAGGGCGTTCCAAATACTGAAATCACGAATTTCAATTCTTTTAACAGACCCTTTAATTTGAGTAATTTTTCTGTCCTCAGGATTTTTAGTTGAAATTTTAAGATCTGTTGCTGTAAAATCTCCTGACAGCAGACTTAAATCAAAATTTTTAAGTTCAAGCTGATAAGGTGTTTTTTTATTGATTACATCAGGAAGTTTTCTCTGTAAAAAAAAGTTCAGTGCAAAGGGAAAAGCAACAATAAGGATAATTATCACAGCTAAAATGCTTATAAGCCATTTTTCACGTTTATTTTTCAGGTTAATTTTGTTTTTATCCATCAGAGGTTAGTTCAGATTCGTTAGTAAACAAAACGTATTCCATTTTACAATAATGTTACTCATAAAATGATATTATATTAAATATATTTTTAATGAAATACTATTTATATGAGAAATCATCTTCTTAATGACTAAATAATAATAAATCTGCTAATCATATTTAATTTCTTCTGCGCTTTATTATTGATTTTAAATGAGTGGAAACAGTCCTTGATACCATTAGAATGTTGTTATACATCAGTATTCAATGCATAAATATCTTCCGGATTTGATAGGCAGACCTCAATTTTTTTTTGTTCTTTTGCAAATTGTTTTAAAAACCTTAGGAGTTCCATGTCAAAGTTTGATGAAATCAGGTCTTTTGAAGACTGCGAAGTCAATGAAGCTGTGCACAGTATTATCCGCCATCCTATGATGAAAGCGCTGATGAATTTTACCTTTCCCTGTGTAAATGATAAAATCTGGTCAGAAAAATTAAAAGAAACGAAGTCTATTCATGATTTTCAGAAAAATTTTATTTCTCAAACAATCATTAAAATACTGGAAACGAGCTCACAGGGATTGACCCATTCAGGGTTTGACCGGTTAGACAGAAATACAGCGTACCTTTTTGTATCCAATCACAGGGATATTATTCTGGATACTTCACTGCTAAATCTTATATTGCTTGAAAATGGGCACATAATGACAGCATCTGCTATCGGAGACAATCTGGTTCAGCAGACTTTTCTGCATAAACTGGCAAAAATGAACCGTAATTTTTTGGTTCAGAGAGGATTGCCATTACGCCAGCAGTTAGAAAGCTCCAGGCTGATGTCTGAATATATTTTTCAACTGATTACCGTTGAAAACCGTTCAGTATGGATTGCTCAACGGGAAGGCCGTACCAAGGATGGTAATGATTCCACGCAACAGGGGGTTTTAAAAATGATCGCGATGGCTTCTGAAGGAAACTCACTTCCTGAATTTTTTAAGAAACTGAAAATAGTTCCATTATCTATTTCGTATGAGTATGATCCGACGGATGTACTGAAAATGCCTCAGTTTCTGGCAAAACACAATGATGAGATCTACATAAAAACAAAAGATGAAGATTTTAATACGATGATGAGTGGAGTACTTGGACAGAAAAAAAGGATTCATCTTCATGCCGGAAATGTTTTAAATTCAGAATATGACGAGATCATCAACTCAATTTCCAATAAAAATAAACAGTTGCAGGCAGTAGCACAGTTGATAGACAGATCTGTGATCCAAAATTACAAATTATGGCCCACGAATTATATTGCCTATGATCTGTTATATCAAACCAAATTATTTTCTGATCATTACTCCGTTAGAGAAAAAAAAGTATTTGAGAGAAGACTGGTCATGCGTATTGACAGTTCTGATGAGCTGTTAAAAACAGGCTTTTTAACCATGTACGCAAATCCGGTCATTAATAAAATGAAATATAGGGATATTTAATTATTGTCTTCTTTTTTAAAACTTACCACTTCATATTGATCATCCGTACAGTACTTTTTACAGCTTTCATCATCAAATGCTGCCGGATTTTTAGTGAAATCTTCGATATGTTTATAGCTGTCGTCGGTATTTGCCGGGGTAATAACAATGTGATAAAGTTTTAGCAGAGATTCGTCTGCTTTTTCTATCGATTCTTTTTTGTGCTGAACAGCTTCCTGATATGTCATAAGATATATTTTATAATTCATTGAACAGAACAAACTGTGCCAAATATTGCTAAACGAGTTATTATAGTATATCTCTTTTTGTGGAAATTTATAAATTTACAATATAAAAGTAAGGATAATTCACTGTGTGTGGTATCAATCAGTGGCCAGGAAGCTTATTATCGGAAGTTTACGGGTGAAATATTTTTATTCTTAATTTTTCTAATTAATCGTTTATGCGTTTAATATTCCTAAGATAATAATATGTTTTTTGAAAATTTGTGAGTA
This sequence comes from uncultured Chryseobacterium sp., assembly GCA_963526305.1. Taxonomy (GTDB): domain Bacteria; phylum Bacteroidota; class Bacteroidia; order Flavobacteriales; family Weeksellaceae; genus Chryseobacterium. Next base: position 45,941 of record CAURNW010000001.1, read on the forward strand.
TTTTTGGTAGCTTAATGAAGTGTAACCCGTTACCAGATTATTTTATGTCTTATGATCCTAATTGTTGATGATAACCAAAACAATATTTTTTCGTTAAAAAAATTACTGGAATCTAAAGATTTTCAGGTGGATACTGCAAGTTCCGGAGAAGAAGCTTTAGGAAAAGCATTAAAAAATAATTATGCATTAATTATTTTAGACGTCCAGATGCCGGGGATGGACGGATTTGAAGTCGCTGAGACTTTTGCCGGATACAGTAAAACAAAAGAAATACCAATCATATTTTTATCTGCGGTCAATACAGACAAAAGATTTATCACCCGCGGATACAGTTCAGGAGGAATGGATTATGTAACCAAGCCTATTGATCCGGAAATTCTGATGCTCAAAGTGAAGACCTTTTACAATCTGCAGGAAAATAATCTTGCGATGAAGAAGACTCAGCAAAGTTTAGAACTTGAAGTGAAAGGAAGAAGGGAAGCACAGGTTTCTATGAAATCTGAAATCGAGCACTTCCATCTTATGCTGGAAGCTTTACCCCAAATAGCATTTACTTTAAATGAAGACGGAGTTGTCAACTTCGTCAACAGAAAATGGTATGAGTATTCTGAATCTGACCAGCATTTTCCGGAAACCCATACAGATGATCTGAATATCGAAGAAGAGTTTCAGCGGTGCAGGAAAAAAGGAAAAGCACTTGAATTGGAGATCCGGATTAAAAACAGGGATACAGGTGACTACAGATATCATTTACTGAGAATGTCTCCGGTCTACCAGGACGAAAAAGTAAAAAACTGGGTAGGAACTTTTACAGATATTGAAGATCAGAAAAAGGTGGAAAAAGAAAAGGATGAATTCCTGAGTATTGCGAGTCACGAACTTAAAACACCACTGACCAGTATTAAGGCTTATATGCAGCTTTTGGATCGGAAACTTAAAGTCAATGCAGGGAATCAGGAAGCCGTTTTTGTGACGAAAGCTTTAGATCAGATTGAAAAGTTAAACACACTCATTACAGACTTGCTGGATGTTTCAAAAATAGAAAACGGCAAACTTAAAATCAACAAAAAGCCTGCAGACCTGGAGAAACTGATCAACAATACGATTGATACCATTCTTCAGACTCATGATAATCCCAATGTGAAAATTGACCGCCATATTGGTAAGATCAGTCAATGGATTGATTTTGATGCAATAAGAATTGAGCAGGTTCTCATCAATTTTTTAACGAATGCAATAAAATATTCTCCGGAAAGCAATCAGGTTATTGTGACCACATTCGTTGATGAAGATGAAGTGAAGGTAAGCGTGACAGATTTTGGAATCGGAATTCCTGATTTTAAGCAGGATGCAGTGTTCCGTAAGTTTTACCGTGTAGAAGAATCATCGGTTCAGTTCCAGGGGATGGGAATAGGTCTGTATATCTGCTCGGAAATTATCAAGCAGCATCACGGAACCATTGGTCTTTCGAGCAAAGTAGAAGAGGGTTCTACATTTTATTTCACATTACCTTTAAATTAATTTTATGCCGAAAAAAGTGATAAGAAATCTCCAGTTCGGAATTGGATTTTCTTTATTTATTTTAATTGCGAGTTCGGTCGCATCATATTGGAGTATCAGGAATCAGATGCAGCACCGCGAAAGCGTTTCAAAAAGCAGAAGGTCTGTTACCGCAGTTAAAGATGTCTTAATAGCACTTTTAGATGCCGAAACCGGGAATCGCGGTTATCAGCTTACCGGAAGAGAAAGCTTTCTTGAACCGTATAATAAAAGTTTAGAGGCCTATTCGCATTCCATTGAAAATGCAAAATCACTCGACATTACCGAGCCGTCTCAGCTAAACCGACTTCGGGATCTCGAAAAGAATGTAGATGCGAATATCAAAAACCTGAAATTTTTTGTAGATAACAGGCGCAAGGGAATTCAGATGACCCAACAGCAGATCGAGATGAGCAAACGGTATATGGACAAATGCCGGTCTCTTGTTCAGGATTTTGTAAAATTTGAAGAAGCACAGCTGGAAAAGAAAAACAGGGATCTTGACAGCTCATCCAGTACAACTGTACTGTTTATTATCTTTTCATCGATTGCGGCCATTGCCGTCACTGCGTTTTTCTATGTGAAACTGCGGAATGATCTTATCCGTAGAGAAAAACTTGAAAAGGAATTAAAAGCGAAGGATCTTGAAATTGCCAAGCGGGTAAATGTTATCCAGCAGGTGGCTAACCGTGTTTCACATGGTGATTACAGTCAACGGATTGCCGACGGTTATGACGGAGACTTGGGGGATCTGGTTGATTCACTGAATCACATGACAGACTCTCTTAAAATTTCTTTTGATAAAATCAATAAAAACGACTGGCGTCAGAAAGGCTTGGTTTTACTTAATGAAGCTCTGGTGGGAAACAAATCTGTAAAACAGGTGACTACCGATTCTCTTAATCAGCTTATTGAATATGGAGACTGTATCAACGGTGCCATTTATCTGATGGATGACGGGAAACTGAAACTGAACAGTTCTTTCGGTCTGGAAAACAATATGAAACAGTTCTTTGACTCCGGTGAGGGCATGGTAGGACAGGTTTTCGTACAGAAAAAACCGAAAGCATACAATAATTTAGATGAAAATGACTTTGCCGTAACCTTTGCCAGCAGTAAAGTTAAAATCAATGCAATATTACTGGTTCCTATAATGTCGGACAGAAATACAGTCGGCGTTCTTGAATTGAGTTCAGATAAAAACTTCGATGAAGAGAGAATCGATTATTTTGTTGAATGTTCAAGAAATATTGCCGTCTCTTTACGGGCTGCAAAAAGCAGGGAAAAAGAACAGCGTCTTCTGGAAGAAACCCAGGCACAGTCTGAAGAATTGCAGGTACAGCATTCTGAACTGGAAAATCTGAATACGGAACTTGAAGCACAGACCCAGAAGCTGCAGGCCTCAGAGGAAGAACTGAAGGTTCAGCAGGAAGAGCTGATGCAGACCAATACCGAACTCGAAGAACGCTCAAAATTATTGGAAGAAAAAAATCAGCTGATTGCAGAACGGAATATAGAGATCCAGAGAAAAGCAGAAGAACTTGCGTTAAGTACGCAGTATAAATCAGAATTTCTTGCCAATATGTCGCATGAACTGAGAACTCCCCTGAACTCTATTCTGCTGCTATCCCGTCTGATGGCTGAGAATCCTGATGAAAACCTGAATGAAGATCAGATTGAATCTGCCAAAGTAATTCAGAGCTCAGGAAGCAGTTTACTTACATTGATTGATGAGATTTTAGATCTTGCTAAAATCGAGTCCGGTAAGATGTCTCTGGAATACCAGGATGTTGCTATCGATGAAGTGGTAAAAGACCTGAAAAATTTAATGAATCCTTTAGTGAAAGAAAAAGGAATTGAATTTAATATCAACATTGAAGAAGATGTACAGAAAAGCTTCGAAACAGACCGTCTGCGATTGGATCAGGTGCTCAGAAATCTTCTGTCCAATGCTTTGAAATTTACAAAAGAAGGCAGTGTAGAATTAAATATCAAAAGAGATCATAAAAACAAAGACTTTATTGTTTTCTCGGTAAAAGATACGGGAATCGGAATTCCGGAAGACAAGCAGAAAATTATTTTTGAAGCCTTCCAACAGGCTGACGGATCAACGCAGCGTAAATTCGGAGGTACTGGTTTGGGACTGTCGATCAGCCGTGAAATCGCCAAATTACTGGGTGGTTATTTAGATTTGAAAAGCAGAGTTAATGAAGGCAGTGAGTTCAGTCTGATTATTCCGGTAAGTGAAAAATTAAAAGGAAATCAGAGTAACAGTACTGTAAATTCAGATCAGAATTTAGTTGATGTCATTTTAGAAGATGTAGAGGAAATCAAACAGATCATTGATTATCACGAAAATGAAATTTCAACAGCTTTCAAACATTTGGAAATTCCCGAAGATGTTGATGATGACAGGGACAGTATCTCAAAAGATGATAAAGTCATTCTTATTGTTGAAGACGATACCAATTTTGCTATTGCTTTACTGAAATATGCGAGGATGCAAAACTATAAAGGGGTAGTAGTTGTGAGAGGAGATCATGCACTTTCAGCAGCAATGCAGTATCATCCTGCTGCAATTCTGCTCGATGTTCAGCTTCCTGTAAAAGACGGCTGGAAAGTAATGGATGAATTAAAATCTAACCCGCAGACCAAACCGATTCCTGTACACATGATGTCATCTCTTCATGTAAAACAGGAAAGTCTGATGAAAGGGGCGATTGATTTCATTAATAAGCCTGTTGCGATGGAGCAGATGACCGATGTTTTTAAAAAGATTGAGGATGCCCTAAAAAAGTCACCTCAGAAAGTACTGATTGTAGAGGAAAATGCCAAACATGCCAGTGCATTATCCTATTTTCTGAGCAATTTTGATATCTCATTATCTGTTGAAGACAATGTAGAGGACAGTGTAAGAGCATTCAGAACAGACCGGGTAGACTGTGTTATTTTAGACATCGGAGCCAACAGAAGAAATGCGTATAAAATCATCGAATCAATCAAAAGTTATGAAGGCTTAGAAAATTTGCCGATCATCATTTTTACAGAAAGGAATTTATCTACATCGGAAGAACTGCAGATTAAACAGTACGCAGATTCTATTGTCGTGAAGACGGCACACTCTTATCAGCGGATCTTAGATGAAGTCGGATTGTTTTTACATCTGGTCGAAGAAAAAAACAGTTCTGTAGAAACCATCAGAAACAAAACTTTGGGTTCACTGACGGAAGTTCTGAGCGGTAAAAAAATTCTGATTACCGATGATGATGTCCGTAATATATTTTCATTAACCAAAGCTCTGGAAAAATATAAAGTTGAAGTCGTTTTAGCGATGGACGGTGTTCAGGCGCTTGAACAGATCAAACAGCATCCTGATATCGATGTGGTTTTGATGGACATGATGATGCCTGAAATGGACGGTTACGAAACCATTCAGGAAATCAGGAAAATGCCGAAATTCAGAAGGCTTCCGATTATTGCAGTAACCGCAAAATCAATGATTGGTGACCGGGATAAGTGCATACAGGCAGGAGCTTCAGATTATATTACAAAACCTGTGGATATTGATCAGCTGCTTTCCCTGCTGCGGGTATGGTTATATGAAAATTAAATGACAGATTCTCTCATGCAAAAGAAGATTTTAATTGTGGATGATGATCCACGCAATATATTTGCTCTAAGACTCACATTAAAAGCCCGTGGTTTTCAGATGGAAAGCTGTACAACGGCACGGGAAGCGATTCATATTTTAGAGAATAGCCGGGATATCAGTGTGGTATTGATGGATATGATGATGCCGGAAATGGATGGCTATGAAGCAGTGAAACTGATTCGTCAGACTCCGTCTATTCAACATGTTCCGGTGATTGCAGTGACAGCACAGGCAATGGTTGAAGACCGTCAGAAGTGTCTGGATGCCGGAGCACAGGATTATGTAAAAAAACCGATTGACGTTGATCAGTTGTTAAATGCCATAGAAAAACTGTCTTAAATGCTGGAACCAAGTATTGTAAAAGATGAAGAAATTGAATTTCTGATCAAAGATGTGTACGAATTGTACGGATACGATTTCTCTTTGTACAGTAAGGCCTCTTTTAAAAGACGTGTTAACAGAATCTGTCTGATTGACCGTTTTACCAGTTTTGCAGAATTGCGGTATACTATTTTGAATGACCCTGATTATCTGAAACATTTTATTGAAGAAATTACGGTTAATGTCACAGAAATGTTCCGCGACCCACACTTTTTTAAAAAATTGAGGGAAGAAATTCTGCCGCAGCTCGGAACCTATCCTCTGATCAGGATTTGGGTGGCAGGCTGTTCAACGGGTGAAGAAGCTTATTCCATCGCCATTTTGCTCAAAGAAGCCAATCTTTATCACAAATGCCTGATTTATGGAACAGACATCAATCCTTCGGTATTAGAGACGGCAAGATCAGGCGTGTTTCCCATGCATCAGATGAAAACATATTCTGAAAACTACATGCTTTCAGGAGGAAAAGAAGATTTTTCAGAATACTATACAGCTAATTATGACAGCGTGCGTTTTGATAAAAGCCTTCAGGAAAAACTGATCTTATCGACACATAATCTCGTGTCAGACAGTTCTTTTAACAGTTTTCAGCTGATCATCTGCAGAAACGTACTGATTTATTTTGAAAAAGCTTTGCAGGAACGTGTTTTTAATCTTTTTGATGCCAGTCTTGAAAATTTGGGTTACCTCGCTTTGGGTTCGAAAGAAACATTGAGGTTTTCCAATTTAGATAAATTTTATCATCAGATAGAAGATCAGAAAATCTGGAAAAAAGTAGAGCATAATTAAATCAGCATGGCAGTACAGAGGAATACTACTGAATTAATTGTGATCGGAGGTTCTGCAGGAAGCCTTCAGGTCATTATGGAAATGATCAGGCATTTGGACGGAAATATGAATTTTCCGATTATGCTGGTGGTTCACAGGAAAGCGTATTCTACGAGTATTCTGCCGAACCTGCTGCAGCAGTTTACTTCTATGGAGGTTATTGAGGTTGACGACAAAACAGAAATTAGGAGGAATAAAGTATATATAGTGCCTGCGGATTATCATCTGTTGTTTGAAAATAAAAATACAGTTTCGCTCGACAGCTCAGAAAAGATCAATTATTCACGGCCTTCAATTGATGTCACATTCAAATCTGCTGCAGAAACATTCGGAGAAAATCTGATCGGAGTTCTGCTTTCAGGAGCTAATGCTGATGGGGTGGAAGGTTTAAATTATATAAAAAAAAACAATGGAAAAGTCTGGATTCAAAATCCGGAAACCGCTGAAGTTGACTATATGCCGAGGCAGGGATTCGAGCGGGTCGATTATGACCTGCTGGTCAATCCCAAAGATCTGGCAGAACTCATCAATCAGTTAAATACCATTCAATAATAATTAAATAAGCAAAAAATATGAACAAGAAGAAAATTTTAATTTTTGATGATGATAAGGTGATTCTTGAGGTGATCAGTATCATTTTTGAAGAAGGTGGTTATGACGTTGAGATTTCAGAGACATCACATGATATTATCCAGAAAGTTTCTCAGTTTAATCCTGATGTAATCCTCATGGATAATTGGATCCCCAATATCGGCGGGGTAGAGGCAACGAAGCTTCTTAAAAGTCATGAAGAATACAAAAACATCCCTGTGATCTACGTAACGGCTAATAATGATATTGTTGCTTTAGCCAAAAGTGCACAGGCAGACGATTATGTTGCAAAACCATTTAACCTTGATGATCTGGAAGAGAAGGTGGCAAAGTATGTGAAAGATTAACCACAGTAGATTCATATGGAACAAAATTTACTGTCGGATCGGTTTGGAATACCAATTTAAAAGGATTAAATGAAAATTATATCAATCAGGCAGAATCCTGAATACAAGGATACCGCAATTAAGTATTTGCAGGAAAGCTGGTCGGAAATTTCACCTGTGATTTATGAAGACTGTATTAATCACAGTATCAATGCATCTCAATTTTTACCACAATGGTATCTTTTAGAATTGAATGGTGAAATAATCGGCTGTGCAGGATTGATCACCAATGATTTTATCAGCAGAATGGATCTGTATCCCTGGATCTGTGCGCTTTTTATTGATCAGGAGCACAGGGGTAATGGTTACGGCTCATTGTTGATAGAAAAAGCAAAACGTGATACTGAAACAGCGGGTTTTAAATATTTAAATCTTTGTACGGAACATATCGGTTATTATGAAAAATATGGTTTTAAATATATTGGAAACGGCTATCATCCCTGGGAAGAAGAATCACGGATATATCAGATTGGTGTTTAACTTCATACCGTAATAAAATATAAATTTTCCTCACTTTCAAAAGTGGGGATTTTTTTATGAACAAAATTTCACACAGAATAAGGGCAATTTAAAAGGTATATATCCGTTTATTCACTTTTGAGTCCAGTTAATTTAAGCTTATCTTTACGTTTTCAAATTTTTAAAACGATTATTCTTAATATATAAATCAGAGAATGCAGGCAATCTATTGTAAAATTTTTATCACCGCCGGGCTGTCGGTTTTCAGCATTACAGCTTTTGCTCAGGAACGACGGACCATCAGCGGAACGGTCCGGGACGAAAAAAACGGTGAACTCGTTATCGGAGCCACCATAAAAGTAGAAGAAGATCCTTCGGTCAGCGTAGCAGCGAATGAATATGGTTTTTATTCCCTTTCGCTTCCTCAGGGAAATTATACGGTGGCAGTTGCTTATGGCGGTTATGAATCTTACAGACAGCAGGTTCAGCTGGATCAGAACGTAAAATTGGATTTGATTCTTACCCAGGAAACCGAAAGGACGGCACAGATTGATGAAGTGGTCATTTCAGCAGTTAAAAAAGATAAAAACCTGTCTTCTGCCCAGATGGGAACGGAAACACTTAGCATTAAAAGCATTGAGAAGCTTCCCGTTCTGTTTGGAGAAAAGGATGTTTTAAAAACAATTCAGCTCTTGCCGGGAATCAAAAGTAATGGCGAGGGAAGCAGCGGTTTCAGTGTAAGAGGCGGAGCAACAGACCAGAATTTAATTTTGCTTGACGAAGCACCGGTGTACAATGCATCCCATTTATTAGGCTTCTTCAGCACCTTCAACAGTGATGCGCTGAAGGATGCAAGCATTATTAAGGGAAACAGCCCCGCACAATATGGCGGCCGTCTTTCCTCAGTGATGGATGTGAAGATGAAAGACGGAAACAACAAAGATTATAATGTCAATGGTGGAATCGGTCTTATCAGCAGCCGGCTGAGTGTTGAAGGACCGATTCAGAAAGAAAAGTCATCGTTTATCGTTTCAGGAAGAAGAACCTATGCTGATGTTTTTCTGAAAGCAACAGATGATTTTAAAGACAGCAAGCTGTACTTTTATGATTTAAATCTGAAAGCCAATTACCAGATCAATGAAAACAACCGTCTCTATGTGTCCGGATATTTCGGAAGGGATGTTCTGGGGTTGGGAAATACGTTTGCGACAGACTGGGGAAATACAACAGCTACCGTACGGTGGAACAGCATCATCAACAGCAAACTTTTCTCCAATACTTCATTTATTTACAGCAATTACGATTACAAAGTAAGCCTTACAAGCAACGACAATACTTTTGGTCTTGATTCACAGATTCGGGACTGGAACCTCAAGCAGGATTTCAGCTGGTTTGCAGGAAATAAACATTCTGTGCGTTTTGGTCTGCAGTCAATTTACCACACGATTACGCCGAGCAGTGCTTCCGGAACCAGTGTAAGCAGTTTTCCCCGTAACTCCAGGTATTCATGGGAAAATGCAGTGTATATCAATGACGATTTCAAAGCAACAGAAAAACTGACGGTCAATTATGGTTTAAGGTTATCTATGTTCAGTGTTTTAGGTGGAGATACGTTTAATCTGTATGATAACGGGGTTTTGACCGGCAGTAAATTTTTGGAAAAAGGAAAATTCGGGAAAACATACGTTAATTTAGAACCCCGGATTACCGCTAATTACAGAATTAATGAGATGAGCAGTATCAAAGGGGGGTATGCACGGAATACCCAAAACCTTCATCTGCTCAGTAACAGCAGCAGTGGAAACCCTACCGATCAGTGGATTGGGAGCAGCTATACGGTAAAACCTGAAATTGCGGATCAGGTCAGTGCTGGGTACAGCAGAAATTTCAACAATAATAATTACGAAATCAACGCCGAAGTATATTATAAATCAATGCAGAATCAGATTGACTTTAAAAACGGAGCTGAGATCGTTTTCGACGGAGCTGCAGATGTTGAAAGTGAATTGCTGTTTGGGAAAGGCAGAGCCTATGGCTTTGAGGTCATTGCAAAGAAGAAAAGCGGAAAACTGACCGGCTGGATTTCTTATACTCTTTCAAAAACAGAAAGAAAAATAAACGGGATCAATGATAACAACTGGTATAATGCCAGAGTTGACAAAACCCATGATTTATCAGTGGTCGCTACATATGAGCTGAATCCGAAGTGGTCTTTCTCAGGACTGTTTCTCTACAGTACAGGAAATGCAGTGACTTTTCCAACAGGAAAATACGAGCTTCAGGGACAGACCATTTTTCAGTACAGCAAACGGAATGCTGACAGAATGCCTGCCTACCACAGGATGGATTTAAGTGCGACCTATGAACCCGGAAAAAACAAACGGTTCCAAAGCTCATGGTCATTTGGAGTCTATAATGTTTACGGAAGAGAAAATGCATACACTATTACTTTTGAAGATAATCCGGACAAACCGGGAACAACGCGGGCTATGCAGACTTCACTTTTCCGTTTTGTACCGAATATTACCTATAATTTTAAATTTTAATTCAATGAGAAATATATTTTTATTAATTATCTCGTTCTTTTTATTCACCGGTTGCGAGAAAGAAATTGATCTTGATCTTGACGATCAGAGCGGAAATATCGTCATTGAAGGGAATGTAACCAATCAGGCGGGACCGTATTATGTGAAAATTACTAAATCCGTAGCATTCACACAAGATAACAGCTATCCTGCAGTAAGTAACGCTGTTGTTGTACTGAGTGATAATGCGGGGCAGACCGAAACTTTAAAATATGTCGGTGAAGGATATTACGAAACAACTGCTTTTACGACTGCACCGGGAAGAACCTATACTTTAAAGATTTCTGCAGAAGGTAAGCAATACACCGCACAAAGTACAATGCCACAGCCTGTAGTACTGGAGGATCTCCAACAGGATTCATTCATGGTTGCGGGCGAACTTTCCTACACGCTTCTGCCGATATTTACGGATCCTGCCTCATTAGGAAACAGGTATCTTTTCACTTACACGCTGAATAGTAATCCCAATAAAATGTTTGCTGCATTTTCTGATAATGTCAATAACGGAATGGTCAATCAGAGACCCCTTCTGCTTCCGAACGATGATGAAGACGGTGAAAGCGAAAAAGCCAAAGTTGGTGATACAGTTAATGTTGAAATGCAGTGTATTGATACCCATGTGTTTACTTATTTTACGGCTTTGCTGCAGATTATTGACGGTGGCGGTCCCGGTGGAGGGGTTACACCATCCAATCCTCCCAGCAATATCAGCAATGATGCATTAGGATACTTTTCGGCACATACCATCAGTAAAAGAAGCTATGTGATTCAGTAAATCTTACGGATTATTTAAAATAAAACACCGGAATCCTTTTTCTTCTGTTTATAAAAGAATAGATTCCGGTGTTTTCCAAATAATTATATTTCAGAATGAATATATCTGATTTTATTAACTAAACTTCAGTCAGATAATATTAAACATTTTTGTGTAAGTTCAGCTCCATCTGAATATTACAACGTTCATACGGAGTAGGCCGCCCTGTAATTCTCTCAAAACCTAATTTATAATACAGGTTAATGGCAGGTTTCAGCACCGTATTACTTTCAAGGTACAATTTTTTAGCGCCCAATTCTTTAGCCTTCTCAATCACAGCTTTACCAAGGAGAGTTCCGATACTTTTTCCCTGAGCCTTTGGGGAAACAGCCATTTTTGCCATTTCAAATTCATACGCAGGATCATTCATTCTTATTAAGGCACAGACTCCAAGGGGCTGATTCTGGTATAAGGCGACTAAAATTTTTCCACCATTCTCTAAAATATACTCTTCAGGGTGATCCAGCGCTTTGTAATCAGATTCTTCCATTTTGAAATAATTTGAAATCCATTCTTCATTGAGTGAGCGGAAAGCATCCTGATATTCCGGGCGATAATCAACAATTTTTACCTCTTTACTTTCCCGTTTCTTTTTTTGTTCCTGCACTCTTTTCAGAAGGGACTTCTGTTCAAGTAAAAATTCCCATTCTGCAACTGCTTCCCAAAGATTATGGTTCGCTTCGCTCATCATATCTTCAACAGCATGATCAATATCTACGCACTGTACCTCTATTATTTTCCGTGAAATCTCATTTCCTTTTTCTGTGAGACCAACTGTATTTCTTCGTCTGTCCTCAGATTTGAGATGTGTATCAATCAATCCTGCAGCAGTCATTTCCTTGATGATCTTAGTTACAGAAGGCTGTGAGTGGCCGATTTCATCTGCAAGATCAGTGATGGTTTTTCCTCCTTCTTCCGCAAGAATAAAAAGGACAGGAAACCATTTTGGAGAAAAATCAATCTGATAAAGTTCATAAATTTTTGCAGCATCATCTGTCATTTTTGCGGTCAGCATCCTGAGCCTTGTACCTAATGCCATTTTACCTGTTTTATTAAAGAATTCCATATTGAAGATATTTTTAAAACTTTTAAATAATCATTTATATAATCGGTTATACAAATATAAAATAATTTTTGACTTTATGAAATTTAAAATATTTATCAGATAAAACTACTTGCCCTTAGTGTTAAATATGCTGTATTATTACTAAACGATCTCAAATATTATTTTGACATCGTTAAATAGTCGTAAAAAAACTTTGAGAACTTATATAAGTGCTCAACACATTGAACATAAAGCAGTTTAGATTCCTCCGGAAATCTAAGATTCGACATAGTCAATGACAAAATGACTGATGATCTTAATGTTATGATTAAAAACGGGTATTCAAAAAAACTTTGTGCTCTTTGTGTTCAGATATGCAGTAGGAATACTAAACGATCTCAAACATTAATTTAATATCCGTAACCATTCGTAAAAAAGAGACTTCTTGATTTCATACAAGTGAAACGGCTTTGTGAACCTTAAAAACAGAAATTTGATAAAAAATCTTTGTGCGCTTTGTGTTCAATATGCAGTATGATTACTAAAACGATCTCAAAAATTAATTTAACACCTGTAACAAATCGTAATAACAAAACTTCGTGAGCCTATACAAGTGAAACGGCTTTGTGAACCTTAAAAACAGAAATTTGATAAAAAATCTTTGTGCACTTTGTGTTCAAATCATACAGTACAAAACACCGCATATTCAAATTCACTTACAACGAAGAAATACAAAATAAAAGACTAAGGTTCCAACTTGAATTATCAAATACTCAATTTATTATCATTATAAATAAGTATAAATAGCAATCTGATGAGATTGTGTTAGTGACTTTTGCATAGATTTTTCTTTATATTTGATATCATTGAAACAATTTTTCAACACACGGTTCCAAATCAAAAAATATCAGATATGTCTGAAAGTACCAACCAAAGCAGAAGATCTTTCTTAAAAAGTACAGCGGTCATAGCTGTTTTTGCTTCAATTCCAACATCTGTAAAAGCCTTTTATCAGGATGTTAAAGACTTTATTCTTCCTAAAAAAAGTATACTGCCGATTAAAATTTCTGTCAATAAAAAAGTACATGAAATTAAAACTGACAGCCGTTCAACATTGTTGGATGTCTTGCGCGAAAATCTCAATCTTACAGGAACTAAAAAAGGATGTGACCACGGTCAGTGCGGGGCATGTACCGTTCATATAGACGGTGAAAGAGTATTAAGTTGCCTTACCCTGGCAGCAATGGTTCCAGGAAAAGAAGTAACCACGATCGAAGGTCTGTCTTCCGGAGATCAGCTTCATCCGATGCAGGAAGCATTTATTGAATGTGACGGCTTTCAGTGTGGATATTGTACACCCGGACAGATTATGTCTGCGGTAGCTTGTGTGAAGGAAGGGCATACAGGATCAGTTGAAGAAATTAAAGAGTTTATGAGCGGGAATCTGTGCCGGTGTGGTGCATATAACGGAATTGTTGAATCCATACAAAAAGTTGCAGCATTATGAAACCATTTACATTTGAAAAAGCAAAGTCTACCGCTGAAGCTTTAAAATTTAAAAATCAAAATAGAGATTTTGTTGCAGGAGGAACCAATATAGTTGATCTTCTGAAGAAAAACATTGCACAGCCTGATGGAATGGTCGATGTATCGACAGCATTACCGGCTGAGATTAAACTGTCAGAGAACTCTGTAACTATCGGTTCGATGGTTCGTAATACTGCATTGGCTACCAACTCTGATTTGATGAAAAGCTATCCGTTGATCACAAAAACAGTATTGGCCGGTGCCTCTCCTCAGATCAGGAATATGGCAAGTACTGCAGGAAATTTATTGCAGAGAACACGGTGCCCGTATTTTTATGATCTTACGACCCCCTGTAATAAAAGAAAAAAAGGAAGCGGTTGCAGTGCTTTAACGGGTGATAATAAAATGAGTGCCATTGTAGGTTACAGTGATCAGTGTGTTGCCGTTCATCCTTCTGATTTGTGTATTTCTTTAAGTGCACTTGACGCCAATGTTCATGGGCTCAGTTCTAAAAATGAAAAGTTCGTGATTCCTTTTAAGGATTTTCACAAATTACCCGGGAATACACCATGGTTAGACAATAATTTACCTCAGAATGCTTTGATCACCCATATAGAGGTTCCGGGAAACCAGTTCAATAAAAAATATGCTTATATCAAACTGCGCGAAAGAACATCTTACGCATTTGCGATGATTTCAGCCGCCGCTGCTTTGGAAATGGAAGGAAATACCATTAAGAATGCAAGGCTTGCTTCAGGCGGTGTAGCGCACAAACCATGGAGATGGTATGAGGCGGAAGATTACTTAAAAGGTAAAAAAGCATCCGAAGAAGTATTTAAAAAAGCTTCAGAAATTGTCACAGATAAGGTAAAACCTTTGGCTCACAATGGATATAAAGTTCCGATGCTGAAAGGGGCTGTAGAACTTGCGCTGAAAAATGCGGTCAATCTGTAAACAGTTTTATTTCTAATAAATTTTAAAATTAAAGACATGGGATTTTTTGACGATAAAACTGATTTTGTAATGCCTGCCGAAGGTCGTGTAGAAGCTGTTGCAAAAGTGAAGGGACTGGGAAAATATGCTGCAGAATATGATGTGAAAAATCTCTGTTACGCAGTGTTGGTGACAAGTGATATAGCCTCAGGGACTATAAAATCAATCAATACAGACGCAGCAAAACAGGCAGAAGGTCTTATTGATGTTATTTCGCATCTGAAAAAACCTTCAGTTCCCGGATTTGCTGACGAAGCTAAAATTAAAGAATCAAAATTCGGACTGCCGGTTTTTCATACTGATACTGTTTATTTCAAAGGGCAGCCGGTTGCTTTGGTCGTTGCTGAAACATTGGAAGAAGCGACTTATGCAGCATCACTGATCAAAGTTGAATACACAGCCAAAGCATTTGATGTAGACTTTGATCAGGCTAAAAATAAAGTAGAATTGAAATCTGCAGGAAAAGAAAGGGGAAATGAAAAAAGCTGGAGCAATGCACCTTTTGTGGTAGATCAGCAGTATAATATTGCAGAAGAAGTTCATAATCCAATGGAAATGCACGCTACCATTGCCGATTGGTATGCAGATAATAAATTAAGGCTGCACGATAAAAACCAGGGAGTCAACGGGGTGCAGAAAACTTTTTCGGGTCTTTTTGGAATTCCCACTGACAACATTCATGTAATCAGTGAATATGTAGGTGGTGGGTTTGGATCAGGCTTGAAGGTATGGCCCCACGTGTTGGCAGCTGTGTTAGGAGCTAAACAGGTAAACAGGCCGGTTAAATTAATGCTCACAAGACCGCAGATGTTTCACTCTGTCGGTTACAGGCCTGCATCCTGGCAGAGAATAAAATTGGGAGCCAGCCAGGATGGAAAGATTGCAGGTGTATTGCATCAGGCAAAAAATGGCTGTGCAATTTATGATCAGTTCAGTGACGGGATTACAAGAGTAACCCGGCTAATTTATCAGTTTGATAACCTGAAAACTGAAAATGCGGTGGTACCGTTAAATCTCAGTGCACCGACCTGGATGCGTGGTCCCGGAGATTGCACGGGAGATTTTGCTGTAGAAAGTGCGCTGGACGAATTGAGTTATCAGCTCAAAATGGATCCTGTTCAGCTCAGATATAAAAACCTTGCGTCAGAAACAAATCCGGAAACTGGACTGCCATGGTCAACCAATTTTTTGAGAGAAGCAGTAGAAAAAGGGGCTGCAATGATTAGCTGGAATTTACGTAATCCTGTTCCCGCATCCGTAAAAGAGGGAGATTGGAATATTGGTTACGGTATGGCGGTCGGAATGTGGAATGCAGGGCGAAATAAGGCTGGAGCAGGAATCAAAATGAGCAAAGATGGAAACATCGTTCTCCAGACTGCCATGACTGATATCGGAACCGGTACAGGAACCGGAATGGTCAACATTATGCACGAAACTTCAGGGATTTCACGAAATAAAATAAAAATTGAATTGGGGAATTCTAATCTGCCGGCTGCTGGAAGCCAGGGAGGAAGTACAGGATTGTCTTCGATCAGTGGAGCAGTGGTTGCGGTGAGTGACGCTCTTAAACTAAAGCTGGCAGAATATGCTTCGTCTTTAAATCAAAAATTTAAAAATGCGGAAGTTCAAGATATTGTACTTTCTGATTCAGGGATTTCTTTTCAGAAGGATGGAAGTGACTTTCTATCTTATCAGGACGTCTTTTCTAAAAATAATATAACTTTAGTCGAAGTTGAAGCAACATCAGGCCCCGGGAATGAGAAGAATAAATTTTCATTCTGTTCATCTGCCGCTCATTTCTGCAGGGTAAAAGTCAATATAAAGACAGGGAAAGTGGTGGTTGATAAAATGGTTGTTGTTGTTGACGGTGGAAAGATCGTTAATCAGAAACCTGCTGCCAATCAGATTTCAGGTGCTGCAGTTGGCGGAATAGGGATGGCGCTGATGGAGAAAATGTCTTTGGACAAAAAACTCGGAAGCATCATTGCCAATGATCTGGCAGGGTATCACTTTCCTGTGAATGCTGATGCACCGGTTGTCGAAGTGGCATTTATCAATAAACCTGACATGAACCTTAACCCGACCGGTGCGAAAGGTTTGGGTGAAGTTGGTATCATTGGTGCTGCACCGGCTATTGCCAATGCAATTTATAATGCAACGGGTAAGCGTTTCAGAAATCTCCCGATTACTCCGGATCAGTTTTTCTAAACATAGATTACTCAGATAAAAACATTGCCCTCAGGATTATTCTGAGGGCATTATTATTTCTATTTTGATTTTTAAACCCATGACAGTAATTCCCCTCCATTGGAGGAGTGGATTCTTCCACGGGAAGAAGACAGACGGGGGTGGTGATACAGAAAGTTAAATTTAGATAACTAAAACACTTCGCCGTTGCTGAGTGTAACGCCTTTGCGACCGGAAAATATTTTCAGGATCATTAAAAAAACTTTGCGATCGTAGCGTTAAAATTGATGTTGAGATTTTTTCAGAATGACAAACGGTACGGTAATTTTAATATATCTGAAAATTAAGCAACTTTAAAAATCGGTCAGTTCGAGCTCCGTCACTTCGAGTGTTATTCGCAGCGAAGCGGAGAAAAATGTATCGAGAACTCGTGAACCATAGACAACCGTTGAATCACAAACTTCTCGATATGTTTTTAGCAAAACCTAATCAAAGTGACTCCCTGTCTACCGAACCCAAAGTCGTTTCGTCAGATCGAGTGTTTTTCGCAGCGCAGCGGAGAAAAATGTATCAAGAACCCGTGAACTGCGGTCAGCCTTTGAATTACTAACTTCTCAATACGGTTTTTTCAAAACCTATGCGAATTGACGTTTAGAATCGTTGTGTTTTATTGATAGGTTTTAATGGCTTTGCGTGTAAAACGACCCCGTCAAAAATTCTGACGAATTTTCGCCATCCCTCCATAGGATGGGAATTTTTACCTTGTCTTTCATTGATAAGTTTACGCCCTTGTTTATCTTAAAATACAAAGCTGGTAAAAAACATTGTCTAACCTTGCGATAAATTTAAAAAATAATTAAAAAGCTTCGCTATTACTGAATGTAACGCACTTGCGACCGGAAAATATTTTCAGGATTGTCAAAAAAAATTGATTATAAAGTCTTAAAAAACCCTCCAAATATGCCCTTGAAAAGTTATATTAGGATTTTTACCCGATAATTTTTAACTTTACTTTTCGTACAGTTATCAGAATGGCTGTATCTTTATCACTCAGAAAAATAAAACACATGGAACACAAAGTACATCAGGGGCGCAATATTAAGAGATTCAGGGAAATGCTGGGGATCAAACAGGAAGCTTTAGCGTTTGACCTGGGTGATGACTGGAACCAGAAGAAGGTCTCCCTGCTCGAACAAAAAGAAAAAATTGATGATTCTATGCTCCAAAAAATTTCTGAGGTTCTGAAAATCCCTGTTGAAGCTATTCAGAATTTTAATGAAGAACAAGCCATTAGTATTATTACCAATACCTTCAATGATGAAACTACAGTGGGAGATGACTCCAAAATAGGAAACGATAACGATTTAAGAGCAGGAGATGATTCGATAATTGGAGACGAATCCGTAGTAGGAAGCACCGTTGAAAATATAAAATGCACATTTAATCCGATTGATAAAATAGTTGAGTTGTATGAGCGTATGCTTTTACAGCAAAAAGAGATGGTTGATAAGCTTGAAAACATTATTAAAGATAAATAAGAATTTTACAGGAGAACTAAAATTATACTTAGCAATTAGCATTTGCTGAGTAGAACGCCCTTGCGACCGAAAAATATTTTCAGGATTATCAAAAAAACTTTGCGACCATAGTGTTTAAATTGATGTTGAGATTCTTTCAGAATGACAAACGGTACGCTAATTTTAATATGTCTGAAAGTTAAGCGACTTTAAAAATCCGTCAGTTTGAGCACCGTCAGTTCGAGTGTTTTGCGCAGCGAAGCGGAGAAAAATGTATCGAGAACCAGTGAACCATAGACAACCGTTGAATTACAAACTTCTCGATACGGTTTTTTGCAAAAACCTACTCGAATTGACGCATTAGAATCGTTGTGTTTCATTGATAAGTTTACGCCTTGTTTATCTTAAAAGCACA
Organism: uncultured Chryseobacterium sp.; assembly: GCA_963526305.1. Lineage (GTDB taxonomy): Bacteria > Bacteroidota > Bacteroidia > Flavobacteriales > Weeksellaceae > Chryseobacterium. The sequence goes on from CAURNW010000001.1 coordinate 64,860, forward strand.
CAGCTGTTGCGCAAAACTTTGTATTGCCTTGCGTTAAATCTTGAATAATTAAAGAGGAATCAATGAAATTGATTCTTATAACGTATGCTTCATCAGCGGCTACGCCGCCACTCTTTGCTCCTTAAAACTAAGCAGCTTGCATAATAAAACTTTGCGTTAAGAAAATTAATTATGCAATTTCATGATAAGCCATGATTTTTGGGGTTTAGATTCCTCCGGAAATCGAAGATTCGATGAAATCAATGACAAACTGTGCGCTGAGAGTTGAATCTGTTTACTATTTAAATTGATTCTGTTATTTTAAGTTAAGCGACATTTAAAAATCCGTCAGGTCGAGTAAAATTCTGAAAGAATTTGTATCGAGAACCCGTGAACTTAAAACAAAATTTGTCCATTGTTCAAAAATTCTCGATACGGTTTTTTCAAAACCTACTTGAATGGACGGTTAGAATCTTTGTCTTTCATAGATAAGTTTACGCCCCTGTTTATCTTAAAAACTTAAAGCTGGTGAAAAAACTTTGTCTTGCCTTGCGTTAAATTTCAAATTAGTAAAGCATTCTGACATTGCTGTACTTATCTAAAAATTATCGATACGGGTTTCTGCAAAAAACCTACTCGAAATGGCGGTTCTCATTTACAGATCAAATGAAAATAACTCACACTTTAGTATTTAAAATAATCACTTGGCTTAAACTTTGATATTCTCAGTTTTGTATTTCATGATTACCGTTAATTCTGAAATAGAACCAAAATCACTAAAACAACAAAATTTTAATTATGAAAGATAAACTTCATTACTTATTGATTGCATCGTCGATGCTTTTAGCAAACTGTTCAGATGATCTTGAAAACGTAGAGGTGTTTCCGCCAGTAGAAAGCAATCCCGCAAATACCAGTTATGCTCCTGCATTTCCGGGTCAGACAAGAGTAAACGCAGTGAGAACTACAACACCTTATCAGAAAACCATTCTTACTTCTGCGCTTTCTTCGCCATGGGGAATTACGGGTCTTCCTGATGGAAGACTGTTGATTACTCAAAAAAGCGGAACCATGAGAATAGTAACCAATACAGGAACGGTAGGAAGTCCGATCACAGGACTGCCTGCAGTGAATTCCACAGGTCAGGGTGGACTACTTGGATTATGTCTTGATCCTCAATTCTCTTCAAACCGAATGATTTATTGGGTTTTTTCTGAAAATGTTACAGGCGGTACTGTTACTGCAGTGGCCAAAGGAAGATTGTCAGCTTCTGAAACGACGATTGAAAATCCTGTAGTCATTTACAGAGCCAATCCTTCGGCATCAACAGGAAATCTTCATTATGGCGGAAGAATATTATTTGATTCCACAGGAAATCTTTTTGTAAGTACTGGTGAACGTTCAGATTTGTCTACAAGACCATTGGCTCAGTCTGTGACTGCAGCAATCGGTAAGGTCTTGCGGATCACGAAAGATGGTCAGCCTGCTTCAGGAAATCCAACATTTACGCAGTCAGGAGCTTTGCCGGAACTGTATAGTATCGGTCACAGAAATCCTCAGGGGCTGGCAATACATCCTGTAACAGGTGAATTGTGGCAGGGGGAGCATGGACCACGCGGTGGTGATGAGATCAACCGTATTCAGGCAGGTGCCAATTACGGATGGCCAACAATCACTTATGGGATAGAGTATAGTGGTGCAGTCATCGGAGGGGGTATTCAGCAGCAGGCTGGAATGCAGCAACCCGTTTATTACTGGGATCCTGTAATTTCTCCAAGCGGAATGACGTTCTACAAAGGAAATAATATGCCTGAATGGCAAAATAATTTGTTTATCGGATCATTAAGCGGAATGCATATCGCAAGACTGGTGATTGAAAATAACAAAGTTGTTGGTGAAGAGCGATTGCTGACTGAAGAAAATCAACGTTTCAGAGATGTAACCCAGGGAACTGATAATGCATTATATGCAGTTACTGATGCGGGCAGACTTTATAAAATCAGCAAGCAGTAAACTTGGTGTAAAATAAGATACTATAAAAGCGTTTCCAATGGAGACGCTTTTGTCATTAAATAATCGAGCATTCAGAAATTGCTGATAATTTATCTGCTTTTGAGTTTTTAAATGGCAAAAAAAATATCATCCAACCCTCCGGGATTGATGTCAGAAAAAATATAAGAAATTTTGATATAATTATTGATTTTTAAATTATTTTAAGGTAAAATTTTCATTTATATATAATTTGAATTGTATGTTTAAGATCATAATAATTAATAAAACGTTTCATTAAATTGTATGCAATTAATTACGTTAAAAAAATGAAGTACTTATTATGTTTTAGTCATTTATCATGGAATTTTGTCTATCAGCGCCCTCAACACCTTTTAACGAGGTTTTCAAAGCTGTATCAGGTATTTTATTTTGAAGAACCAAAGATCGGAGATTCTGATATGTACATTGTCAATGTACAGGATGGGGTTTATATTGTAGAATTGTTAGTTACAAGACATGATGATACAACAAATGAAAGAATCCGGAATCTCATCGGTCAGTTATTAAAAGAGTATAATATTGAAAATTATATCACCTGGTATTATACTCCTATGGCGCTTCAGTTTACAGATGATCTTAATCCCGAGACGGTTATTTACGATTCTATGGATGAGCTGTCTGCATTCAGGTTTGCTCCTCCACAGCTTGTACAGCTGGAGGAAAAATTATTCAGTAAGGCAGATGTTGTTTTCACAGGAGGCCATTCTCTTTATCAGGCGAAAAAAAACAGGCATCACAACATTCATGCAATGCCAAGCAGTATCGACAAACTGCATTTCGGAAAAGCCAGAGAAGTTCAGCAGGAACCGGGAGATCAGGTAGCGATTGGTTTTCCAAGATTAGGATTTTTTGGTGTTGTTGATGAGAGATTTGATATTGAACTGCTCCGTGAAGTTTCTGCAAAACGTCCTGACTGGCAATTTGTCATTATTGGTCCTGTTGTTAAAATAAATCCGGATGATTTACCAAGGGCAGAAAATATTCATTACCTGGGTCCGAAATCCTATACCGAACTGCCTCTTTACATTGCACATTGGGATATTGCACTGATTCTGTTTGCTTTGAATGAATCAACAGAATTTATCAGCCCAACCAAAACCCCTGAGTATCTGGCAGCTGGGAAGCCTGTAATATCAACGGCAATCAGAGATGTTGTTCAGCCTTACGGCAATGCTGGTCTGGTTCACATCATCGATGATGCAGCTTCGTTCATTGATGCAGCTGAAAAGATATTTGATGATCAGGAAAAGGATCACTGGTTAAGAAAAGTTGATCATTTTCTGGAGAATGACTCATGGGATAATACATTCAGTAAAATGAACAGTTTCATCAACAGCGTAACCGTTAATCATGTAAAAAAGGAAATCAATCATGTATGATTTTTTAATAGTAGGCTGCGGTTTTGCCGGAGCTGTCCTGGCAGAACGCCTGGCAGAAGAAGGAAAGAAGGTATTGATTGTTGACAAGCGTGATCATATTGCAGGAAATGCCTACGACTATTATAATGAGGAGGGAATTCTGATTCATAAATACGGACCTCATATCTTTCACACCAACTCTCAAGATGTATTCAGCTACCTTGGGAAGTTTACCGACTGGAGGCCTTATGAACATCGTGTTTTAGGAAGTGTGGACGGCCTTCTTGTTCCAATTCCTATTAACCTGACCACGATTAATGAGTTATATGGTAAAAACCTGACCTCTGATGAAGTAACAGACTTTCTTGCATCTAAGGCGGAGAAGAGAAGCCCGATCCTGACTTCTGAAGATGTCGTACTGAATGTAGTGGGGAAAGAACTGTACGAGAAATTTTTCAAAGGATATACAAAAAAACAGTGGGATCTTGATCCTTCAGAACTTGATGCTTCTGTAACAGCCCGTGTACCGACACGTACTAATAAAGACGACCGTTACTTTACAGACAGCTTTCAGGCAATGCCTAAAAACGGATATACTGAAATGTTCAAAAAGATGCTTTCCCACAAAAACATCAGTATCATGCTGCAGACCGATTATAAAGATATTGTTGATGTTATTCCATTCAAAACATTGATTTATACAGGTCCTATTGATGCTTACTTCGGTTACTGTTACGGAAAATTACCCTACCGCTCGATCGATTTCAGGTTTGAAACCCTGAATCAGGAAAATTATCAGAAAACCGGAACAGTGAATTATCCGACTTCCAATCTTTATACAAGAATTACAGAATTCAAATTTCTGACAGGACAGAAAAACGATAAGACCACTGTAGTATATGAATATCCGACGGCAGAAGGTGATCCTTATTATCCGATTCCCAGAAAGCAGAACCAGGAAATTTACAATCAGTATAAAAAGCTTTCGGATGACCATCCGAATGTATATTTTACAGGTCGTCTCGGAACTTATAAATATTACAATATGGATCAGGTTGTTGCGCAGTCACTGGCGCTTTTCCGTAAAATAAAAAGCAGGGAAGAGAATGTTTGACAATGACTTTCTTCCATCCAATATCAATCCGTTCAAAAGTTTTCTGATGGGCGGTTTTGAATGTGCAGACCAACAGAATGCATTTGGAGAACGGGTAGACTTATATAAAGTTTCCGGGCATGACCGTTTTCTGGAAGCAGATTATGATCAGCTTAATGACATTGGTATTAAAACCATCCGTGAAGGGATTCGTTGGAGCGCAGTGGAAACAAGACCATATCAGTATGACTGGTCAGAAGTGATACGGATCATCACAGTTTCCCGAAGTAAAAATATTCAGGTGGTCTGGGATATCTGTCATTTTGGTTTTCCGGACGACCTTACGCCGCTTCATCCGATGTTTGCACGAAGATTCAGTCAATTATGTCGTGAATTTGTGATCATGTACAGACGTATCGTGCCTGAGGGGCTTTTAATTATCACTCCGATCAATGAGGTCAGTTTTATTTCCTGGCTTGGCGGTGACGTACGGGGAGCATCACCTTATTGCACGGGACACGGTTGGGAAGTGAAATATGCCTTAATGAAAGCTTATATCGAAGGGATAGAATTAATGAAAGAAGCTGATTCTTCTGTAAGGATTTTAGTAACTGAACCTTTAGTAAGCATCATATCAGACAACCCCGGTAATACGGAGTCGGTTTTGTATGCAGAACAGAAACATTTTGAGCAGTTTCAGGTTCATGATATACTTTCAGGTGCCATTTGCTCCGAATTGAGAGGCAAACCCGAATATCTTGATATTATTGGCGTCAATTACTATTATAATAACCAGTGGATCAATGAGACTCATGAATTCCTTCCGTGGGCAGAAGAACCTCCTCATCTTTTATTCAGAACTCTTCATTCTTTAATGGAGACTGTGTTTACAAGATATGGGAGACCAATGATTATTTCAGAAACAAGTCATCCGGGAGAAGACCGTGCTAAATGGATTAATTCCATAAAAAAAGAATGCATTTCTATTCTGAAAACAGGAATTCCCCTTTTAGGCTGCTGTTTTTATCCTGTTGTTGACCGGCCGGATTGGGATGATCTGGAGGACTGGCATCACAGTGGAATATGGGATATTTTTGATCCTGTTTCACTAAAGAGGGAGGCACATATTGAAAGTATTAGTGCTCTGAGAGATTTTACAGAACATATACAATCTACTCTTAATGCTGAAAAACAGATCAGCACAATGATTGCAGATCATTAAATTACTGCGTACGCTTAAAAAGTTAAGGTTACTGTTTGGATAACAGTAACCTTACACTTATTCTCTACAGGACTGTAGGTTAATCTTTCATTGATCCCAATGCCCAGGCAATCAGAACAGGCTGCATAAACAGTCTTGCTCCTCTTCTCTGATCTGTATCCAGGCCAAATCCGTCTTTCCTGTCTTTGTACTGAGAAATATTACCCGGAAAAACAGCTGTAAAAAAGGCTGCTGTAATTTTCCCAAGGGTAGAACGGTATTTTTTTGGAGTTGCAATGATACTTGCGCCTAATGCAATTTCTACTATACCTGAATAAACTACGGTGTCATCTTTTTTTAACGGAACCCAATCCGGGACCTGAGCCTTAAATTCCTTTCTTGCAAAACTGAGATGCGCAATTCCTGCGCCAACCAGCATTGTTCCCAATGCAATTCTTGCTATGTTTTTTGTATCCATAATACTGCTTTATATCCCTGATAAGACAAAATTCAGACCATGTTTCAGAAATATCCTGCTTACAGGAAGATGAATGGAACGGATTAAGATATTTACTTTAATAAAATTTCATAGTATTCTGATAATGTGATCGTAATCATAATTATCTCAAGAAAATTTCGTATATTAGCAATTACTACCAAATCTAAAATTTATGGAACGAATTAAATTTTTTCTGGACGATACACCGTTTCAGAAGTCAAAGAAAACTGTTGCAGAAAATGCCATTAATTTTAAAGAGATTAAAGAATTTTTATATGAAGCTGATAACCGCAGCTTCGATCAGATCCGTTTAAGGTTAAAACCGAAAGTCAATAAAATTGTTATTGATATTGCCACCGGAATACGGTATCCTGCATTCGATGATTTTATGGCTAAAATTCAGCAGAGCAAATATGGAAGATATTTTGATTTAAAATAAAGAATTTAATGCAAAATATATTTAAATTCTGATCATTATTTCAGAGAATTTATATTAAAAGGAAGAACCTTCGAATCTTAAATTTAGATTCGGAGGTTTTTATTTGAACACCCGTTTTATTAGCTTATTTTTGACAACACTATTTTAAAATTACGACATATGTATCTATCCATCTTCCTGGATTTTAATTTGAAGAATTTTTTGTTAGGAGGAGAAGACTGGATTTTTCTCCTTGAAATCATACTCCGTACGGTAATAATGTTTCTTACCATTATCGTTGGTTTACGTGTTTTAGGAAAAAGAGGAGTAAAACAGCTATCGGTTTTTGAACTGGTTGTTATTATCGGTCTGGGTTCAGCTGCCGGTGATCCTATGTTTTATAAAGACGTGGGAATCTTATCTTCCATCATTGTTTTTGTGGTTATTATCATGGTGTACAGTCTTTTGACATTTATGATCGGAAGATTCAAAAAATTCGAAAATATGCTGGAGGGCAAACCGATCTGCCTTATCCAACAGGGAATTTTTTCTATAGACAACTTTAAAAAAGAAAATTTAGGAAGTGATGAATTTTTCTCAGAATTAAGATTAAAAGGAGTTTCTCATTTGGGACAGATCGAAACGGCAATTGAAGAAACTTCCGGTGACATCAGCCTGTTTTTTTATAACGATGAAGATATATTGTTTGGTCTTCCGGTAATGCCGGATTCTCTGGATTTTCCTATAAAAAATATTTCCTTCGGAGGCCATTATTCTTGCACATTTTGTGGTTATACAGAAAAAAAGGAAAAAGGAAATGCCGGAGAGTGTAAAAACTGTGGTAAAGAAAACTGGGTGCAGGCTAGCAATAAAAAGAGAATTACATAATGATTTGAATAACAAAATCCCCTGTGCAAACAGGGGATTTCGATAATTAATTTAAGATATTAACTTTTTTTATCAGAAGCAGTTCATGCAACGGCTTCATTTTTAAATATACTTTTTATTGAAATTCCGGTTTCTTTTCCGAAAAGGCAAGAAAAAATATTTTGAAATTCATGGATATATTTACATTTGATTGTATTTCCATAAATTTTTAAACCTTCAACTATTTTTTTTGAGTTCAAGTCAATGTCATATTTAATAAATGATTCCGGTCTCTCATATCGGATCCTGTGATCTGAACTGTATGTTCTCAGGAATCCGAATTTAACCAACCAGTCTTCATTGATCGTAATTGGATTGATTGAATCTGCTGGTACAGCCAAACATTGATAGTCATTCTCAATCTTTACAGAATAATCGTTGTTATCGTTTTGAAAAATTTCTGTGATTGTGAAAATCTGGCCTCTATAATCTACCAGATTTTTAATCTTTAAATCTGTAACGTTCATAATATTTGTGGTATAAGTGATTCTACTGATAGGTTGCAAATACTATGCCTTACATTATTGATGTGGTATATAAATGAAGAAAATAGATCAGATTTTTATAATTTTATCTGCTTCGCCATAAGCATCTGAAGCTTCCTTTACCGAAAACAATTTAAAAAAGAAGAGATTCCATAAAATCATTTCATAACCGTAGATGACGTCTTCAACAGGTATGGTCAGAATTCGTATTCCAATGATTTTTTCAGGATTATAATTAACAATAGGACTTTCAAGTCCGGTACCGGTAAGAATTCCGTTAACTGCTACAAATCCCGGCATCAGGATAAGATAAATTAATGATGCCTTACCAATCCATTGCACCTTTAAAATGAAATAAAGGACAAAAAGACTGATCGCCGTTGTAAGAAAGGTCATCAGAGGATAAATCTTCTGATCAAAATAAACGGACAGGCAGAGTAAAACAGTAATGGAGACGATCACAAATATTCTTTCTGTATTTTCTTTCCAGCCGAGTCTGAAAAATTTATCAAGACAATGGTAAGTAAATACGCAGGAAAAAGGAATACAGATAAAAAACATGAGTTCTTCTACAGGTAATCCTAAAAACCGGATACCAATCAGATAATGATCATTAAACCACCAGACGCCTGCCTTTGTAAACCATACATCCCAAATAATGAAAAAAACGGCAGCTAATGAAGAAGCCATTATAAAGCATTTGAAGTATTGATTAAACTTTATTTTCGGATGAAATGAAAATAGAAAACAGATGATCACAGTAAAAAAGTTAACCGCAAGATAGGTATACTGCCACATGATTTATTTTTTATTTTTATTAAAATACATTTTAAAATATTTTATCGGCACCCACAGAAATCCGAAACATTCCCCCATCTCTTTTCCAGTATGTTTGTGATGCTGTTTATGTGCACGTCTTATGGCTAAAAGGTAAGGATTTTGGGTATCTCTCAGAAGTTTAAAACGCTGGTGAATAAAAATATCGTGAACAAAGAAATAAGCCATTCCGTATATTGTAATCCCGATAGCAATGTAAAAATACATATTGAAATTATTCACAGTTCCGTAATACATCAGCGCAATCGTAGGAATTGCAAAAATTGCAAAAAAATAATCATTCCTTTCCATATGACCATCATTGCTGTGATCGTGGTGATCCCGGTGAAGAGTCCAGAGAAAACCATGCATGATATATTTGTGAACCATCCAGGTAATGCCTTCCATGATGAAAAATGTTGCTACAACAATCAAAAAATTCATTATTATTTCTTTTTAGAATTAAACATCTCTTCCAGAATAGTAAACCGGTAACTGAAAATATGTTCCAGTTTTTTTTTCACAAACAGTCCGTGGGCAATCTCTCCCAGAAATCCCATCGGCAGTTCATAATCTACAACATCTCTTATTAGAACACCTTTTTCATTAGGAATGAATTCATGAAAATGATTCCAAAGCTTATAGGGTCCTTTTTTCTGAAAATCAATGAAGTTCTTATGATGCATGACCTGAGTGATCTCGGTCTGCCAATCCATTTTGATGCCCAAAAGAGGAGAAACATAATAGTCTATAATCATTCCTTCATAAATCTCGTCATTCTCCAATTGAGTACGGACAGTAAAGTTCATATCTTTTGGGGTGATTTTTGAGAGATTATGGGCAGAAGAAAAAAATTTCCAGGCAGTTTCTATATCACAGTTTAATTGTTGTTCGCGTCTGAGCTGATGTACCATTTTGTTGTTTTAAAGTAAATATAAATGCTATAAGTAAGAAATTTTATATTGAACATAACTGCTCATCATCAGTGAAAACTTTCGTCCGTTTGAGATTCTTATTCGCTGATTGATGATTTTTTTTGCCGGTGTCCTTTTAATTTTTCTGAATAAGGAAATGTAATATCTGTAGGCAAGATAAACGCCAAATCTTGACGAATTTGGCAGGTTTTTAATGCCTTCCAGAGCTTCCCGGAATTCAATCTGAATATCATTTTCAATATGTTCTTTCACAGAATTGTCGAAGAAGGTAATGTCAACATTGGGAAAATAGGTGCGCCCCAATATCTGGTAATCATCTTTCAGATCACGCAGGAAATTTACTTTCTGAAATGCAGAGCCAAGTTTCATGGCAGAAGGTTTCAGAATTTCATACTGCTCTTTGTTCCCGTCTACAAAAATATGAAGGCACATGAGGCCGACTACTTCAGCCGAACCTAAAATATACTGTTTGTACAGATCAGAATTATAGTCTATCTTCTGAAGATCCATTTCCATGCTGTTAAGAAACTGGTCAATCAGTTTTACATCAATTTCATATCGGTGAATAGTCTCCTGAAAACACTGTAATATAGGATTCAGAGAAATCTTTTCTTCAAGTGCCTGATTGGTCTGCTCTCTGAAACGCGCAAGCAGGGTAGTGCGGTCAAAATCATGGAAGCTGTCCACGATTTCGTCAGCCAGGCGCACATATCCGTATATGGCATAGATTGAATTTCTAATCTTCGGGGATAAAGCCAAAATTCCCAATGAAAAACTGGTACTGTATTGCTTGGTGGTCTGTTTACTGATTTTATAAGATAAATCGTCAAATAGTTTTTTCATATTGATCCTGGTTATTTGTTGGCTTCGTTTGCGGCAATTTTTCCTGATATGATTGATGGAGGTACTCCCGGTCCCGGTACAGTCAGCTGCCCCGTATAAAATAAGTTGTCTATTTTTTTATTTTTTAAGGAAGGTTTCAGAACTGCCGTCTGTGAAAGGGTATTGGCGAGTCCGTAAGCATTACCTTCAAATGCATTATAATCTTTTTTGAAATCTTCAATACAGTAACTCTTCTTATAATCTATTTTTAAGATCAGATCAGTAGTTCCGGTATGCTTTTCAAGTCTTTGCATCATTTCATTAAAGTATTTTTCCCTCATGTCGTTACTGTCTTCAAGACCTGTAGCTACGGGCATCAGAAGAAATACGTTTTCACAGTTTTCAGGAGCGACACCGGGATCTGTTTTTGAGGGACAGCATACGTAAAATAAAGGTTTTGTCGGCCATTTTTTATCATCATAGATTTCTGTCGTATGAAGATCAAGATCATTTTCGAAAAACAGCGTATGATGTTTTAAGTTTGGAATCTTTTCATTGAATCCTAAATAGAAGATCAGGCATGAAGGGGCAAATGTTCTTTTTTTCCAGTAGTGTTCGCTGTAATTTCTGTATTTTTCAGGAAGAAGGCTGTTTTCCGTATGATGATAATCCGATGAAGCGATAATAGTATCAAATTCAATATCCGTTCCGTTTACTGAAAGCGAAGAAGCTTTACTGTCTTTAATATTGATTGCTTCAACTGCTGCATTCACATGAAGATGAACACCCTGTCCTGCAGCTATATCTGCCATTGCATCAATGATTTTTGAAAATCCTCCCATAGGATACCAGGTTCCGAGTTTGTAACCTCCATAGTTCATCAGGCTGTATAAAGCAGGAATGTCTTTTGGAGCTGCTCCCAGAAAGATCACTGGAAACTCCATTAGCATGATCAGTTTGGGATTTTTAAAATATTTTCTTACAAACTTATGAAAGTTTGAAAGTAAATCTAATTTCAAAGCACTTTTGGCGATCTTAGGCGAAACAAATTCAAACCATGAGTGGCATGGCTTGTTGACAAAATCCTGCATTCCGACCTCATATTTATACTGAGCATCCTTCATGAAATCATCCAGTCTCTCACCTGCTCCTTCTTCGGTAGTTTCAAAAAGATCTCTCATCTCCTGATAGTCATGCGGAATCTGCATAATTCCATCCGAAAAAACCATTTCAAACTGTGGATTCAGAGGGACCAGCTCAAAGAAATCTGAGGTCTTTCTGTTGAAATCTGAGAAGAAATTTTCAATGATGTCAGGCATCCAGTACCAGCTTGGGCCCATGTCAAAAACATAACCGTTATCCGTAGTAAATTTTCTGGCTCTTCCACCTATACTGCTGTTCTTTTCAAATACGTGAACTTCATGACCTTTCTGAGCAGAATATGACGCTGCTGATAAACCTGAAAATCCTGATCCTATGATTGCTATTTTGCTCATATTAATTATTTTCTAACGAAAAATCTCTGTAAACAGTCTTTAATAGGTCTTTACTGTCAATATTTTTGCTGTATATCGGGTGATGAAAATCGTTGAGTTTATTGAGAATACGGATCAGATCCATTTTTTCTGAATGATTGAGATTCCCGGAAACAATCTGGGTAGCCTGACGGATTTTTATCATCTGACTTTCTAACGCCTGACATCCTTTTTCTGTAATCCGAACAAGCTTGATCCTTTTATCATGCAATGATTCGTTCTGCACAATCCAACCATGTTTAAGAAGTCTGTTGATGATAAGATTGCCAACAGGCTTGTCATGTATATTCTTTTTGATCAAATCAATTTTAGACATGGTGCCGAAGGACTTCAGATTGATCAAATAGATAAAATCTTCCTGGGTAGAAAACTCAGTATCTGAGATTGCTGATTTTGAATATGTTTTAGCATATCGGTAAAGATGAACTAATAAAGTACTGATGGCACTTTCCGGAGTTCTTCCGTTTTTTTTGCCATCCCATTCAGCGGGAAAAGGCAGTCGTGAATTTTTCTTTGATTCACAGTCAGCCACCCATGCTTTGAATCCTCTGATATCTGAAGAATACATCGCATTTTTATTATTCAGATTAAATTCTTCAAGAAGAGTAATGGCATCTTTTATTAAGTCAACATTCATCCGTATATTTATTAGTAGTTTATAAATATTCCTTTTTGTATAATTAAAGGTTTATTTATAAATTTGTAGATATCAAAAATGATTCCATAAAAATGATTTTTTATCTTTAATAACAAAAAAAAGTAAGACTTTTTAACAAAGTCTTACGATCCTAATTCCAAATTTATTCTAATGATATGATAAAATTTTATTTTTTAATGATTTTTTTGACAGTCGTTCTTCCTGAAATTGTTTTTACTGTTAAAAAATAAACTCCCGAAGATAGATTTGAAATGTCAATTTGTTCAGGATTGTTTTGAAATTTGATTACCCTTCCTTCGGTACTGGCAATCTCAGCAGATTTTATTTTCTCTTCTCCTTTGAAATAGACAATTCCTGTTGTTGGATTGGGATAGACAGCAGCAATTTCTTTTTGAATATCGTCAACGGATAATGTTGCTAAGGAAATTCTTTTTACCTTCGTCGAGCCCTGTGAGTAAGCTAATACCAAATAATTATTTACGGCATCTATAGATAAATCATTATAAACTGCCTGGTCATCTGAAACAAAGTTTCCTCCAAATGGAGACCAGGTGTTTGATACGCTGTTAAATTTATATACTGTATTTTTTAAATGATTTCCATCACTGCTGTCCCATTGACTTGCCACTACGTAAGGGGTTCCCCCGGAAGTTACCGCGATTGCGAGATGTTGTACTGCTTTTGCCGAAAAATTGGCATTTCCAACCTGGCTCCAGATGCTGCCGTTCCATTTTTTTACATTGATTTTTCTGCCATTTGCAGAATTTGAAATGTAACCAACATATAAATTGTTATTACCATCTATTGCAATATCTGAAGTGTACTGTTCACCTGAAGAAGCTGCATCTACAATGGCTCCCCCTACCATAGTCCAGCTATCGGAGGAAGAAGCAGTTGTGGTATTTTCATAAACCCGTACTCCGCTGGAAATGTTACAGGTATATACTTTGTTGTTTGTTCCTATAACCATTTCTGCAAACGATGCGCCACTGGAAAAACCAGCATTTCCAACCTGCTCCCATACATTATTTACTAAACGTCTGACAGTGCCGGATCCATCTGATGAATAGGTGAATAAAACATTTGCAGGAGAAACGGCTGACGCATGGTAATTAACAGTAGTACTCACGGCACTTGCGAGGGAAGACCATACCGACCCACTGAATTTGCGTACTTCTAAACCGGTGCCCTGATTGGTATAGAAAATGTTTCCTAAAGCATCTGCAGATAATGAGTTATACAATGCTGCTCCTGTAGTTATCCCGGGAGTTCCTCCCAGGTAAGACCAGGATGTTCCGTCAAATTTCTGTACAGAACCTTTAGTGACGGTTGTATCATAATAAGATAAAAAGTAATTTCCGGAACCGTCAATTACCAAATTATTAAAACTGGAATTTCCTGCAGAAACATTTGCAGATAAGCCTGTATTTTCCCACTGTTGTGCCTGCAGAGAGATAAAATTCAGAATAGCTCCAAAGATCATGAGCGTTTTTCCAAAAGTAAAAAAGGAGTTTTTTTTCATAATTACTAATTTAATTTTTTATAAATATTATCATGTTTTTCACATCTTAGAAAAAGAATGTAAAGTGTATTTTTATATTGGGAATGTTGGGACAAATGTATATTGTTGTTTACTTAAATCGAAATTTTTTTTGATGATTTGTTAGGTAAACTACATACTCATTGTGTACTCTGTGTACTCTGTGCTGTATTTATGATTATTTAATAATCTCCGGACGTTTGATTTTTATAAACAGTTTTGAGTTCACTGTTTATATAAAAGATAATTTTATATGTATATTAGTTATTAAAAAAAAATGCATTATCATTTAATTAATGGTAATGCATGTTTAAATCGATATGATTTTACAGACTATATATTATCTATAAACAGATAGATGTCATCATTTGGAGGAATTTCTAATTTCTTTCTTATTCTGTACTTTTTATTCTGAACAGTACGGGTCTCAATGAAGGTATACTGAGCAATTTCCTTGGTCGTTAATTTAAGTTTAAGGAGTGCACAGAATTCAATCTCTGATTGTTGGAGATCCGGATTTATCTTTAACAATTTACCTGAAAACTGGGGGAAAATGTTTTCAAAAGCAAACATGAAAGATTCATCTTTGTTTTTAAGAAGATGAATCAGATGATTATAGGTTTCCTGTAGATTAAGATCTTGTGCTTTCTTATTTTTTCTTTTGAATATTAAAATGACAGATATGAAAATTCCTGCAAGAATTATAAAAGCGGTAATCCAGAATAATATTTTTTTTGTCGCTTTTTGACTGTCTTCAATCTTATCTTTTTGAATTACTTTTTGAAGAGAATTATACTTACTCTGTAAAATGTTCAGATCAAGCTGTTTCAGTTTCTGCTGATAATAATCTGCACTGTCTTTTTTTCCTGTTTTTGCGTAAATTTCCTGCAGTGCAGTATACACATTACTTTTATTAAGTTCAATTCCGTTTTTTTGAATAAGGAAGAGAGCCTTGTGGAAATTTATTATTGCATTTTTAAAATCACCTCTGGATTTCATCACCTCTCCCAATACAATATGGTTTGAAATCATCGTTTTATCAAAAGGAAGGTTTTCAGGTTTTAATTCAATAGATTTTTTCACATAATAATCTGCAGAATCGATATTGTACTGAATGTAAATATTTGCAAGATTCGAATAATTCAGGTATTGAAAATTTGATCGTTCTTCAGGATCTGTAAGCTCTTTTGCACTTTCTATTTCTTCAAGAATTTTTTTAGCCGCTTTTCTGGGCCGACCAATATCCAGATAAATATTGGAATAGCTGTTCAGAATATTTGCTTTAGCGTAAAATATTTTTTTTGATTTAGAGTGATCATTTTGCAGGATTTCATAGGCCGTATTGAGATAAATAATTGCTTTTTCAGGAAACTTATTAATGGAATAGGTCTCAGCTAAGTAAACATTTGCCATTGCTTCAAAATATGCATTTTTGAATTCGCTTGATTTTTGCTGAAGACTTTCTGACGAAACAATAAGGCTGTCTGTGAGGTTTTTGCTGTAGAAATACCGGCATTTGCGGTCAAGAATTTTCATTTCTGAAACGGAATCTTTCAGACTTCGTGATTCTTTCAATAAAACATCAAACTGCTGATAGGCTTTATCAATGCTGGTATTGAAAAGTTCTGAATTGATATGAACTTTTTGTCTGAATTTTTTTACATCCGTATTTTTTTGAGCTTTTGGCCAAATACTCAATGATAAAGTGAAAAAAAAGATAAATTTCAGCAAAAGCCCTTTCATTCTAACAGATTTGATTATGTTTTAAATAGAATTTTGTGAAGTGTGGTGCTAATTTAGTTCAAATTTATCAATTAAAAATAAATTAAACCTGTATTTACTAAAATGATAAATGACAGGTTTAGGATATTTTGCAATAATAGTAATTGTATAATTCTTTTCAAAATGATAATTTTACATCTGCCGGTTAAGGAGAATTATCAGGTGTCAGGTTTTCAGATCATTTTAACTTTCATTCTTAGTAATGAAAGAAAATTTATTATTTCAATTAAAAATGATTAAAAAACCAATGCACAGCTTTCATATTCCTGTAATGGGACTGGCTTATACCATCGACAGCCCGATACGGGCTGCACACTACGGGATTTCTTCTGTAATATCCATCATTGATGACGAACTTATTGAAAAAATAAAAGGATTTTACAATAAAAAATTTGGATTTTCTTATCCTGAAATATCGATAAAAACAGAAGATTACCGGGCGAAAAGAATTACAGACTATCTGAATCTTGTTGAGGATATAGTAAGTGAAAAGTTTAAAGCTTTCAAACAGGAACTGGCGAAAAACAGGGAGACCCTTAAAAACTTTATCAGTATGCTTCCTGATACATCAGACATTAAAACAGGGCTTGAAAAAATTCTGGAAAATGGAGATTACTTTGGCTGCCAGATCAGATATTTCCTGGAAAAAAATCTTTCACCCGGTAGTATTGACGTCAATATTATGACAAAGGTTGATAAAGATAATTTCAGAAATGATATTCAGCTTCCCATTAAATATAATGATGCTCATGCTTCCCTCAGAGGTTTTGCTGAAAGTAAACTCCGTTCTTCGGTGGTACTTTCCGCAGGAATGAATCCAAAGCTCTATTCTTACATAGAGGAATTTGAGGATTTTTTTCCTGATCAGGACGGTCACATAAGTAAGAAAATAATTTTAAAAGTAAGCGATTTCCGTTCTGCGATGATTCAGGGAAATTTTTTGGCAAAAAAAGGTCTTTGGGTTTCAGAATACAGAATTGAGTCAGGATTAAATTGTGGCGGACATGCTTTTGCAACTGAAGGATTACTTCTTGGGCCCATTATGGAAGAATTTAAGCGGAAAAAACCTGAATTGATAAGTGTCGCATATTCTTTAATGATTCAGGCTCTTGTACAGAAAGGAAAACCGGTTCCAAAACAGCCGTTACCATTGAAAATTACAGTACAGGGAGGAGTCGGAACCTCCGAAGAGCACCAGTTTTTATTAGAAAACTATTGTACGGACAGTGTGGGGTGGGGATCACCTTTCCTCCTCGTTCCCGAAGCAACTTCAATGGATGAGGAAACAAGAAAGCTTCTGGCGCGGTCGCAGGAAGAAGATTTTTATCTGAGCAGTATATCTCCTTTGGGGATTCCTTTTAATACCGTAAAAGGTACATCCAGCGAAATTTTAAAAAATCACAAAGCTGCTCAAAGCAAATTCGGAAGTTCCTGCCCTAAAAAACTACTGGCACTGAGCAAAGAATATTCTCCAAAAGGAATATGTACCGCGTCTAAAAAATATCAGGATCTAAAATTGAAAGAACTTGAATTACAGAAACAGGACATGACTGATTTACAGTTTAAGCGGAAAGTAGCGGATATTACGGTTAAGGCTTGTCTCTGTGTGGGATTGGTCAATGCGGCATATATCGAAAACAATCTTCCTTTAAAAGGAGAAAAACAAGGAGTTGTCATTTGTCCGGGACCTAATCTTGCCTATTTTGACAGGCAGATATCACTGTCAGAAATGATAAGGCATATCTACGGAAGAGAGAACGTTCTTTCAAATCGTGAACGTCCAAATATGTTTATCAATGAACTGAAAATGTATATCGAGTATCTGATCAAAGAGATCGATGAATTTTCGGAAGATGCAACCCATGCCAGGATCAAAAAATGGAATATGTTTAAAAATAACCTTCTGGACGGAATCATCTATTATCAAACGGTTTTTGGACATTCATCATTTTTCCGGAATGACAGAGAAAAAATAAAGCTGCAGTTGGATGAATACAGGAAGAAGATTCTCGAAATTTCCTTTCCCGAAGTTCTGAAGTAGTAAGAAATGCCATTCATCAAAGATGAGCGGCATTTTTTTATTCTGAAAATCATTAATTATACAGGATTACGGGATCTCGTAATAAGCCTGTGTTTTTTATAATTATCATTGCAGTAGTAATAAAATTAAATAATTATGAAGAATAAAACAAGTGCAGCCCTTCTGGCTTTTTTTTTGGGAGGTCTTGGAATTCATCAGTTTTATCTGGGAAATACAGGAAAGGGGATTATATATCTTTTGTTTTGCTGGACTTTAATACCATCATTGGTTGCGTTTATTGAATTTCTTCTTTTTCTTACGATGGATGAGCGGAGTTTCAATATAAGATATAATCAGGGATTTCAGTTACCGCCTGTTCAGTCGGTTCAAAGCAATTCAATACCATCAGTTCCAATACAGCAACAACAGCAACAACAACAACAACAACAAATTCCTGTCATTCCGAAAAACAGTTCCTATGCAGATTATGTCCGGAAAACAGATCTTCATATGATTGAAAACACAAGTTTCGAAAATAGCTCTTACGAATGGTGTCTGAATAAAATGATTAAAAATTACAGGGAAATTATCAGGTATCCAAAGAAAGAAGATGCGCCCGGCTATATGAAATTTAAAGAATATGAAGCTTACGTCAACAAACTCAATGCTGACAGAAATGATCCTCAGGTTGATTACTGGAACTATTTTTCGGCATTTATTAACTAAATAACACGACAATATGGAAATTCTACTGATTATCATTTTGATTATTCTGACTGTTTTTGTGTTCAGTAAATTAAATAACACTAAAAAAGATCTGGCTCAGAAGGAAGCTCAGATCAAAAATCTGACGGTAAAGATTGTCGATCTGAGTAATGAAATATCAACGCATCAGATTAATTATAAAGCTTTATTTGAAAAACTTCAGCGAGTGAGAAAGCATAATGAGGAACTGAGTAAGTATCAGGATATCATCAATGTCAAAGTCGAGTGTGAATATCTTCTCAAAAAAGCTGAAAAAGACAGTTATAAGCTCAGGGAAGAAGCAGGTCTTGAACTTATGAATTCTCAAAAGGAATCAAAAGAAGTAAGAAGAAACCTTAAAGAACTTACCGATAAAAAGACTTACGAAATTCAACTTCTTTACGAAAATGCAGTTCGTGAGACACAGAGGATCATAGCAAGCGCAGAAAGCAAGGCAGAATCTATAGGAGGTGATTCGTACAGAAGTTTGCGGGAAGCAGATCAAATTGCAGAAACCATCAAAGCAATGAAAAATGTTATTAAAGGATATGGAAATGAATATATTATTCCATCTTATACATTGCTTGATGAGCTTGCAGATGATTACAGTCATAAGGAAGCTGGGGAACAGTTGAAAAAACTCCGTCAGAATAACAGGTCAATGATTATTAACAGACAGGCCGGGCTGTGCGATTACGTCGATGAATACAGAAGGACGATTGCCATCGATTTTGTGATTGATGCGTATAACGGTAAGGTTGAATCAATACTGTCATTGGTGAAAAAAGATAATTTCGGAATTTTAAAGCAGAAAATGAATGATGCCTTCGAACTGGTTAATTTTAATGGCAAGGCGTTTAGGAATGCAAGAATATCAGATATTTATCACCAGGCAAGAATCCAGGAGTTAAAATGGGGTTCTGTCACTCAGGAACTGAGAATGCAGGAACAGGAAGAGCAGAGGCAGATCCGGGAGCAGATCCGTGAAGAAGAAAAAGCACGCAGGGAATTTGAGAAAGCAATCAGAGATGCAGAAAAAGAAGAGCAGACCCTGAAGCGTCTTATTGAGAAAGCACAGTTGCAGGTAGCAAAAGCTAATGAAGAACAGAAGCTGCAGTTTCTGATACAGCTTGAAGAGCTGCAGTCTAAACTTCACGTGGCTGAAGAGAAAAATCAAAGGGCAATTTCAATGGCGCAACAAACCAGAACCGGCAATGTATATATCATTTCAAATATCGGCTCATTTGGTGAAAATGTATATAAAATAGGCATGACTAGGCGTTTGGAGCCTCTGGACCGAGTCCGTGAATTGGGAGATGCAAGTGTTCCTTTTGAGTTTGATGTTCATGCAATGATTTTCTCAGACGATGCTCCGGCTCTGGAAAGACAGCTTCATAAAAAATTTCTGAAAAGTCAGGTAAATAAGATAAATCCAAGAAAAGAATTTTTCAGATTAGGGATCAGCGAGCTTAAGACTTATGTTGACCAGATAGGAATCAATTGTAAATGGACCATGGCAGCAGAGGCTAGGCAATACAGAGAAACCCTCAAACTGGAAGAAGAGATGATGGTCAATAAACATCTTGAAGCTGAATGGGAAGAGTATCAGAAAGAAGCAGATCCGGTTACGTATGAAGAAGTGCTTGAAAGCAGTTAATGATTAAAATACTACTCTAAAAAACCTCAATTATTTAATAATTGAGGTTTTTTTTTGTAAAATTGGCGCAGATAGTTTTATATTTGTATAAATTTTTTTAAGCTAATTCGATGATTAGTATGAATTTTTTATAGGTGATTGCTTTTAATTTAAGTTTTTTATTCCGTTATTTTATTTTTTTTAATATTTTGTATAAGAAGTAGTAAACAGTCGGTTTTTATTACTAATTTTATTTGGTATAATTTTAGTGACTGAGAAAAATGTTTTGTATAAAAGATAATTACGTAAATTTACTCAGCGCTTTTGCTGCAACAAATCACAATGGCTGAGTTCTAATGATTACTATTTTGATATCGTACTGATTGTGTATCAGATAAAATTCAAATCTTTTCAGCGGAATACATATTTTAGAGTAAGCCAAATCCAAATCAATATTAATATCGTACTTATTAGAAATCTTTTCAATGAATCGGGACATTTTATATGGTTCTGTTTCAATATTAAAAGATCAAGATTAAAAAATAAACGGTTATCAAGAGGCTTATCTCTTTGCAAAACTGTTTTTTATTAAGAATAATTGATTGCCTATTGCAATCCTAAATAATAGACGATGCCTAGAAAAGTTGTACAAGGCCCGATCAGGGATAAAGAAAAAACCAAACAGAAATTGCTTAACGCGGTTGGGAAAATTTTGAAAACCAAAGGATACTCAGGATTGATGGTAAGTAAAATTGCCGCTGTTGCCGGTTTCGACAAAAAATTAATTTACGAATACTTCGGAAGTACTGATAAGCTTATTGATGAGTACATCAGGTCTCAGGATTACTGGAGCAGGGTAAATGAAAAAGATATGGATGTGGATCTTTCAGACGGAGGAAAAGAAATGTCAAAAATGGCTTTGCTCAATCAGTTTGAAAGTCTGAAAAAAAATAAGGAACTTCAGAAAATTATCGTATGGGAACTCTCGGAAAGCCGCCCGGTCCTTAAAAAGATATTTGAGCAGAGGGAAGAAGTAGGCGAAGGTCTTTTTACTCAGATCACTGATCCTCATTTTGGTGAAAAATCTCAGGAATACAGAGCCATTACAGCCTTACTTGTTGCAGGTATTTATCACCTGAACCTTTATACTGCATATAACGGAAGCACATTCTGTGGTATTGATACAAAATCTGAAGAAGGAAGAAAACATATTGAGAAGGCTATTTCAGATATCATCGATTTTGCCTACGAGAAAAAATAGACCTTATTGGGAATTTTGACTTTTGACTTTTGACATTCATAGATCTGAAAATTTATATTTTCAAATTAGAACAATATTTCTTACTTTTGGGCTATGGAAAACTTTATAGTATCTGCAAGAAAATACCGTCCCCAACAGTTCGATACTGTGGTAGGACAATCTCATATTACAGATACTTTAGAACATGCTATTGAAGAAAATCAACTGGCTCAGGCTTTACTTTTCTGTGGTCCCAGAGGTGTAGGAAAAACAACCTGCGCCAGAATTCTGGCAAGAAAAATTAACGAAAAGGACGGTTCGGTTTCAGAAGACGGATTTGCCTATAATATCTATGAATTGGATGCGGCATCCAACAACTCGGTTGACGATATCCGTGAACTGATAGATCAGGTACGTTTCGCCCCTCAGGTTGGTCAGTATAAGGTATATATAATTGATGAGGTGCATATGCTGTCATCTGCAGCATTCAATGCTTTTCTGAAAACACTGGAAGAACCGCCCGCACATGCTATTTTTATTCTGGCTACAACGGAAAAGCATAAAATCATTCCTACGATTTTATCCCGGTGTCAGATCTATGATTTTAAAAGAATTACTATTCTTGATATTCAGGATCATCTGAAGAATATTGCTGCTAAAGAAAATATTCAGTATGAAGATGATGCCCTTTACCTGATTGCCCAGAAAGCTGACGGCGCATTAAGAGATGCACTTTCTATTTTTGACAGGTTATCAACCTTTTCACAAAAAAATATTACGCTTGCAAAAGCAGCAGAAGTCCTTAATATTTTAGATTACGATCAGTATCTTAAAATTGTGGATTTTGCTAAAGAAAACAAGATTCCGGAAGTGCTTTCAGCTTTTAATGAAATTGTGAAAAAGGGTTTTGACCCGCACATTTTCGTCGCAGGTCTGGGAAATCATTTTAGAGATTTGATGATGGCCCAGAATCCCTCAACGATTGATTTGATAGAAGTGGGAGAGCAGACCAAGGCAAAGTTTACAGAGCAGGCTCAAAAATGGAACGCTCAGCAACTGATTGACGGGATAGAGATTTGCAATTATGCAGATATCAATTATAAAAATTCTAAAAATCCGAGGCTTACGGTAGAAATTGCACTGATGCAACTTGCTTCCCTGACGGCCGGAGAAGTCGTTAAAAAAAAAAGTTTATAATATTAGCTCCATTTCTTCATGAAAAACAGGAGGTACAGCTACCATCCGAAGTCAGGGAGAAAAAAAAGGAAGTTATTGTAAAACCTGAGATTATCCAGGAAAAAGCTCAGGAATTTACAGTAAAAACAGCTTCGAAACCGCTTTCAAGACCTAAGGTTTCATCAGGTTTCAGTATCAATTCTTTTATTAATAAAGAAGAAAAACAGGAAGTTGAAGAAGTATCTGCTGCCGTTAATGACCACTCACAGGAACATCATTTTACAGAAACAGATCTTCAGGCTGAATGGAACCTGCTTCTCATGCAGCTTCGAACCAAAGATCCGTTTGTTTTTAATGCCATAAAATCTTTCAAACTCGAAAAAATTGACGAAAAAATCATACAGGTTCAGTATCCTTCAGAGTCTGCAAAAGTAGAATTTGACAAAATAAGTGGTGAATTTTTCAATCATTTTAAAAGAAAAGTAGATAATTATGCAATTAAGATTGAATATAAACAGGACCTGCAAAACCTTAAAATAGAGGTGCTTACGACCAAAAAAAAGTTTGAAAGATTTGTTGAGATCAACCCATTGCTGAAAGATCTTAACGATTTAATGAAGTTTGATCTCACATAATTTCATATATTTGTCAGATAATTTTGCAGAAAATGTCTGTTTTCGCAAAATTCAATCATTGTTAAAAACTAAAAATAGACAATTCTGCCATCAAAGTGGAGAAAATAGTATTCTCATATCTGTCTGCTTTTACACCTGCTGATTTCTTTAGCAGTTATTTTAGTTTTTATACATCTTATTATAGAAATTTCAGAAATTATTATCGATTTTATTGGTATAGCTAACTGAATTTCTTTCTCAAAAAACGGAAAATAATCATTTTCCATCCCTGATTTCATAACATTTTTGTATATCATTTTTTGAAAGGAATTATAAAGAAAACTTTATAAGGCCTGGTCAATGAATATAACATTTAATTAAATATAACTTTACAATATGAATTTAACAGATTTAAAAAACGAATGGATCAAAGAGTTTTCGCAGCCTATGATGATTGCGGGACCATGCAGTGCAGAAAGTGAAGCACAGATGCTGGAAACAGCGCAGAGATTAAAAAATACGGGTGCGCAGGTTCCGGTTTTCCGTGCGGGTATCTGGAAGCCACGTACTAAACCAAATGGTTTTGAGGGAGTTGGAGTAATTGGTCTTAACTGGCTGAAAAAAGTAAAGCAGGAATACGGATTTAAAACAGCTACTGAAGTAGCTAATGCTCATCATGTTTCTGCAGCTCTTGAAGCAGATGTTGATATCCTTTGGATCGGAGCAAGGTCAACAGTAAATCCTTTTACGGTTCAGGAAATTGCCGAGGCATTAAAAGGAACTGAAAAGATTGTACTGGTGAAAAATCCTGTGAATCCCGATCTGGCTTTGTGGATAGGAGCATTAGAAAGACTTTTGGGACAGGGGATTACCAATTTAGGAGCTATTCACCGTGGATTCTCAACCTACCAGAAAACCAAGTACCGGAATAATCCAAACTGGCAGATTGCTTTGGATTTTAAAAGTCAGTTTCCGAATATTCCGATGTTGGTTGACCCTTCTCACATTTGCGGGAACAGAACTGGTCTGGCAGATATTACCCAGGAGGCTCTGAACGTAGGTTACCAGGGAGCTATTATCGAAACCCACTCCAATCCTGATGAAGCGTGGAGTGATGCCTCTCAGCAGATAACCCCTGAAGTTCTGGCTGAACTGATCTCTAATCTGAAAATAAGAAATTCCGGTATTGCAGGTTTTGACAATGAAATGGGTAGACACAGGACTTTGATTTCTGATCTTGATTTTCAGATGATTGAACTGCTTTCTCAGCGAATGAAGATTTCAGAAAAAATAGGAAAGCTGAAAAAAGAGAATGATATTGCGATCTTTCAGCCGGAACGTTGGAAGGTGATTACTGAGTATGCTGTACAGAAAGCCAGAGAAACAGGAATGTCTCAGGATTTTATTGAAAAAGTATTCAAGGCGATTCATGAAGAATCTATCGAAAAGCAAAATAATATCATGATCGACAGAAAGTAATATACAGGAAAGGTAACAGGGTTTGGAATGTAGAAGAACGCCGTTCAACAGCTTCAACTAAATCCTGTTACCTAAATCCTAATTCCTTATATTTGCAGTCATATATATGGAAGGAAAAATCATTAAATCTACAGGAAGCTGGTACCAGGTTTTGGAAATGAAAACCGGTAAAATTTTTGAAGCACGGATTCGTGGAAAATTCAAGCTGATAAAAACCAGGCTGACCAACCCTCTGGCTGTAGGAGATTTTGTTGAGTTTCAGCTGGAGCAGGACGATATCGCATGGATCACCAAGATCGAACCACGCAGAAATTACCTGATCAGAAAATCCGTCAACCTCTCTAAAGAAGCTCATATTATTGCTTCCAATATTGACCTCGCCTGTTTTATTTTTACACTCAAGCATCCTGAAACATCTTTCGGTTTCTTAGACCGTTTTCTTGCCTGTTGTGAAGCCTACAATATCAGACCGCTTATTCTTTTTAATAAGATGGATGTTCTTAATGATGAAGAAATAGAAGTTGTAAAAGATATTCAGTTTCTCTATCAGGAAATAGGATATGACAGTCTTGAAATTTCTTCATATTCCAAATTGAATCTGGAAGATTTACAGAATCTTCTTAAAGATGAAACATCTGTGTTTTTCGGACATTCCGGATGTGGAAAATCTACACTGGTGAATGCGCTGCAACCTGATCTTAATCTCCGTACATCAGAAATTTCAGATACCCATCTTAAAGGGAAACACACGACTACTTTTGCCCAGATGCATTTCTGGCATTTTGGCGGAAATGTAATTGATACGCCGGGAGTAAGGGAATTTGCGATGATTGATATTGAAAAAGAAGAAGTGCAGCATTACTTCCCGGAAATTTTCAGAAAAAGAAAAGAATGCAAATTTCATAACTGTATGC
This sequence comes from uncultured Chryseobacterium sp., assembly GCA_963526305.1. Lineage (GTDB taxonomy): Bacteria > Bacteroidota > Bacteroidia > Flavobacteriales > Weeksellaceae > Chryseobacterium. The sequence continues at coordinate 90,783 of CAURNW010000001.1, forward strand.
ACATTAATGAACCGAAATGTGCCGTTCTTGATGCGCTTGAAACCGGTGAAATTCAATATTCCCGATATTCAACCTATATTAAACTGATGGAAGAGGCAGAAGAAAACGCTCAAAACTAACAATAATGAAAAATTAGATTTGTTTTATTGATTGAAATAGAAGCAATAATTTAAAATATATACTTTTTACACATTTTATTTTTATGAAATGTGTAATTTTTTTGCATTATTGTTGAAAATAAAAAACCCAGCCGAAGCTGGGTAAAAACTAATAACCATGAAAACTCAAATTAAACATGAGAATCGAATTAATAATTGCAAATAGTGTGCCAAAAATTCTTGGCAGATTTCTTAATAAAAGTTATTTTGTGTTAAAATAAATTAAAATTATACTTTAGAATTTTTTTGTAATTTTGTGCCATCAAAATATATACATTTATGTCTAACATTACATTCACTATGATTAAGCCTGATGCAGTTGCTGATGGACACATCGGGGCTATTTTAGGAAAAATTTCAGAAGGAGGTTTTAAAATCAAAGCATTGAAATTAACGCAACTGACCGTTGCTGATGCAAAAAAATTCTACGAAGTTCATGCCGAGAGACCATTTTATGGAGAATTGGTTGATTTTATGAGTTCAGGACCGATAGTTGCTGCGGTTTTGGAAAAAGACAATGCGGTGGAGGATTTCAGAACTTTAATTGGCGCTACAAATCCTGCTGACGCTGCTGAAGGAACAATCAGAAAAATGTTTGCCAGAAGCATCGGAGAGAATGCAGTACACGGATCTGATTCTGATGAGAACGCTTTGATCGAAGCACAGTTTCACTTTGCAGGGAAGGAGATTTTTTAATCATAATCTCTTTTTAAATAAAAAATCCGGAAATTTTCCGGATTTTTCTATTTATGATCAAATCTTAGATTTTTGTGACATTTTGTCACCAGTAAAACAATATCTTTAATAAATTATTGCTGTTTTTTAGAAAATGGAAACTGAATAAATAATCTGCTGAATTTTATCAATTTCATAAATCCTTTTTGATGTCATTATTATGATTAGATCTGTTGTTTTCTTTAATAAATGAGATCATTTTAAAATATCTTTCAGTTTATACCTTCATCAGCTCAATGGTTCGTTCCGGATTTTCTGCCGAAAAAACAGCATTGCCTGCAACCAGAACATCCGCTCCGGCTTCAAATAATTTTGAAGCATTATCCAGATTAACGCCACCATCGATCTCTATCAAAGCCGTAGAATTGTTGCTTAAGATCAGATCTTTTGTTTCTGCGATTTTTTTGTAGGTATTCTCAATAAATTTCTGTCCCCCAAAACCGGGATTGACACTCATCAATAATACGAGATCAACATCTGCTATGATGTCTTCAAGCATTAATACAGGAGTGGAAGGATTGAGAACAACGCCTGCTTTGGCTCCTTTGCTCTGAATAAAATTAATTGTTCTGTGAAGATGAGTGCATGCTTCATAATGTACAGAAATCAAATCAGCGCCATATTCTATAAATTCTTCCACATATTTTTCCGGTTCTACGATCATCAAATGAACATCAACGAATTTTCGGGTATGTTGCTGAACGGTTTTCATGACCGGAAATCCAAATGAAATATTAGGAACGAACCTGCCGTCCATAACGTCAATATGCAGCCAGTCTGCCTGAGAATTATTCAGCATTTCAATATCTCTCTGGAGGTTACCAAAATCTGCAGCTAAAAGGGAAGGGGCGATGAGTTTAGTTTTCATTTTTACTATTTATAAGATTTCAGATAAAAGATGTCAGACAGCAGACATTACGCGAATCATTAAATTTGTGTCTGGCATCTCAGATCTATTTTAATGATATTTCAGTTTCATTTCAGGTTTTATGTTGAGAAGTGTTTCGTAAATCAATTGAATCACGTTTCCTACATCTTCTTTTGCAACCATTTCCACTGTAGTGTGCATATATCGCAAAGGTAAAGAGATTAATGCACTTGGTACTCCTCCGTTAGAGTGTGCAAAAGCGTCAGTGTCTGTTCCGGTAGCTCTGCTGGCAGCTGCTCTCTGAAAAGGGATTTCTTTCTTTTTTGCCGTGTCAATGATCAGTTCTCTGATCACATGGTGAACACTCGGTGCAAAAAATACGACCGGTCCGTCACCACATTTCTGGTCACCTTCTTTTTTCTTTTCAATCATGGGCGTTGTCGTGTCGTGGGTAACGTCAGTAACGATAGCAATATTCGGTTTGATGGTGTCAGCGATCATATCTGCGCCGTAAAGACCTACTTCCTCCTGTACTGAATTGGTAATATAAAGACCGAAGGGAAGAGTTTTTTTGTTTTCCTTTAAAAGTCTTGCAACTTCAGCGATCATGAATCCTCCGATCCTGTTATCCAGGGCTCTGCAGACAAAATAACGGTCGTTCATCTCAAAAAACTCGTCAGGATAGGTAATCATGCATCCTACAAATATTCCCATATCTTCAACTTCCTGTTTGGTCGTTGCACCGCAGTCGATGAAAATATTTTCAATTTTTGGAGTCGGTTCATTCTGATTGGCACTTCTCGTATGAATGGCCGGCCATCCGAAAACACCTTTTACAATTCCTTTTTCTCCGTGGATATGGACAATTTTAGATGGGGCAATGGTCTGATCTGAACCCCCGTTTCTGATCACGTAGATCAATCCGTCATCAGTAATGTAATTCACATACCATGAAATTTCATCAGCGTGAGCTTCAATGACCACTTTAAATTCTGCTTCAGGATTAATGATACCATAGCAGGTACCGTAATGGTCAACTTCAATTTTGTCAACATAAGGAGCTATATAATTCATCCAGACTTCCTGGCCTTTATGTTCGTATCCGGTTGGTGATGAAGTGTTTAAATATTTTTCTAAAAATTTCAAAGATTTCTTCTCGAATTTCATATTTGAGGAATGATTTTTGTAGTTAAATTTCGTTATAATACGTGTAAAAATAATGAAATTTCATAAAATCACCTTTCTTTTTCTGCTCTTTTTTGGTGTTGCTGCCTTTGGACAGCAGAGGGATTCTATTATAGCCAAGCCATTAAACCAATATCCCCAGGATCAGCTGAAAACCGATGAATTCGGAAATCAGTATTATTATGATGAAAGACAGAAAGCAAAAATCTATGAAATCAACGGCGAAACCGTAGTGGTGATGGATGAGCTGGTTTTGCTGAATAAACCAAAATTCAACAATCAGCTGGACAAAAATTATTACTTCTTCCTGAATAAAAAGCTTTACAGGGTATACCCGTTATTTCTGACAGCTTTACAGCAGTACAGGGATATTCAGGTAGAAATGAGAGTGATGGATACCGCTGCAAAACGGAAGTATATCAAAGACCGTCAGAATATGCTTGCCAGTCAGTATGAGAAGCAGCTGAGAGATTTGACGACAACAGAAGGTCAGGTGTTCGCAAAACTGATGAACAGGGCAACCGGAAAAAATGTTTTTGAAATCATTAAAGAAATGCGCGGTGGATGGAGTGCATTCTGGTGGAATGTTAAAGGAAAGATAGCGGACATTGATCTAAAGGATAAATATAATCCTCATAAAAACAGAACTGATGAGTTTCTGGAATCTTTATTACAGTCTAACTGGAACTCAGGTTATCTGCAGCCTTATCCCGGAGCAAGAGATTTTAAAGTTTCTAAATAATAAAAAATTCCTGTAAAATTAGTTTACAGGAATTTTTCTTTTAATTTTTCAAAAACAATTTTGTCTACAGGTAACGAAAACGGATTTACTTCAGTGTCAATAGGAAGCCATTCAGCTTTTTCTATACACGGATCAAGGATCAGAAAATCTTCCTCATTGGTAATTTTCACCATATAATATATAGTAAGGAGCTGCTCATTCTCTCTGAATCTTGAAACTAAGAAATCTTCCTGGGTGTAAAGGTGTTCTACAATATCTATTTTTACATTAAGCTCTTCATCGAATTCACGGTGGAGGCAGTCGGTAAGACCTTCCCCGAATTCCAGTCCGCCACCCGGAAACTTCAGTAAAGGCTGTCCTGCATATTCTTCAAATAAAGTCAGTACCTTTTTATCTTTTACAGCACAGGCATAAACCCTTACATTGATTTTATTAATCATACAGTATGTTTTGTGAAGCTAATTTAGGAATTTTTGCCGGAAGTCTGCAGAAAGGAGGTATGAGATATAACCAGTGAAATACGGTTGTAAATTCAGATTTTAGCTTTTTACAATTCAGGCTGCAGTTTTACAGCGTTGATCATTTCCCGTTTTCCCGGCGGTCCCTGTTTTTTTTCTACCTTAAAATTCAGTTCCTGTAAGACTCTTCTTACACTCCCTTTGGATGAATAAGTTGTTAACAGTCCGTTTACATTCATTTTATCGGAGACCATCTCAAATAGAGGCATTTCCCAGAGATCAGGCTGTACTCTTGCCCCGAAACAGTCATAATATACCAGATTGATCTTAGGTAAGTCGATGTTTTTCAGGTCAAAAAAGTCACATTTTATCTTTTTCAGATGGAAACCTTTAGTGATTTCTGTCAGATTTTCCCAGTCTGCCTGATGAATTTTCTGATAAATATTTTTTAATTCAGGGTTATCAAAATGATCAGAATAGGCGAGATTCTCTATTTCTGATTCATTTACCGGATACTTTTCCAGGGTAAAATAGTTGATAACATGATTTTTGTCAGTTTTTAAATATTCATTAATTGTCACCAAAACGTTTAAACCTGTTCCAAAACCGAGTTCTAAAATGTTAATTTCGTAATCATTTATCAGATTTAATCCATTTTTGATAAACACGTGTTCTGCTTCCTGTAGTGCACCGTGGTGTGAATGATAATTTTCATTTAATTCGTTGATAAACAGTGTTTTGCTACCATCGTTAGTAGTTCTTATTTCTCTTTCCAAAGTATTTTTTTTCAAATTTAATGTAAAATTTTTATATTTGGAAAATTATGTTAAATTTGTAGAACATCATAAAAATTTTAAGAAATGATAATTCAAAAAACAGAAAACTCCAGAATTTCTACTTTCGATCCCAATAATTTTTCGTTCGGAAATACTTTCAGTGATCACATGATCATCTGTGAATATGAAGACGGTCAGTGGGGAGATGTGAAATTGGTTCCTTACGGTCCTTTATTATTTACACCTGCGATGATGGGCGTAAATTACGGACAGGCTTGTTTTGAAGGCATGAAAGCCTATAAAGACAATGACGGACAGGTTTTCCTTTTCAGGCCTGAAAAGAATTTTGAACGTATCAATAAATCTGCAAAACGTCTTGCCATGCCGGAATTGACAGAGGAGATATTCTTAGACGGTCTTAAAGCACTGGTAGATACAGACAGAAACTGGATTCCTCAGGGAGAAGGAATGTCATTATACATCAGACCTTTGATTTTTGCTACGGAGGAAGCGTTAAAAGCGAGAGTTGCCAATAAATATATGTTTGCGATTGTTGCCACCCCGGCAAAGAGTTATTATTCCGAGCCTGTATCTGTGAAAATTTCTGATCACTATTCAAGAGCGGCAAACGGTGGAGTAGGTTCGGCAAAAGCAGCCGGAAATTATGCAGCCTCTTTCTACCCGACCCAACTGGCTATTGAAGAAGGATACGATCAGATTATCTGGACGGATGATGCAACCCACGAATATTTTGAGGAAAGCGGAACGATGAATGTTTTTGTAAGAATCAACGATACCATCTATACGCCTCCTACTTCAGAGAAAATTTTAGACGGAGTTACCAGAGACAGTTTTATCCAGCTGGCTAACAAAAGAGGACTTGATATCAAAATAGAGCCAATCCCTGTAAAATCAGTTATAGCAGCGCATCAGAACGGAACTTTAAAAGAAGTCTGGGGAGTGGGTACTGCTGTAGTGACAACAGTATTCAAAGCATTGGGATACAACGGTGAAAAACTGGAACTTCCTTCTCTTTCTGCCGAAGAAAGCTATGCGGAACTGTTGAAAAATGATTTGGTAAGCCTGCAGACAAATCTTACTGAAGATTCATTCGGCTGGAGAGTACTGGTTGAAAAAGATGTTTTGGAAACAGCGTAATTTAAGCTGATCAGTTACTATATATAAAGCCGGGATTTTTTCCGGCTTTTCCTTTATATGAAGCGATTTATTTTATCACTGTTCACCCTTCTGTATATTTTAAAAAATAATAAATTCATCAAGTTTTGTGAATGATTACCGAAATGCGTATTTTCGCAAAAGTTTTATGAAAAAAATACTTCTCATCTCCGCATTAGGACTTTTAAGCTGCAAGAGAAACCCTCCACAGGTGCATCCTCCGGTAGGTGGTGTCCTGAGCCAGAGTGATCTTGATGTTTCAAGAAACAGGATGAAGAATCTGAACACACTGGAAAGGCAGCAGATTCAGGATTGGGTAAATGGTCAGGATATTAAATTTTATCCGACTCAGCTTAATTACTGGACAACAGTAGAAGGATTTGATAAGAGACAGAGAAGACCGGACGACTCTCCGATTTCATATTCTTATGATCTGTATGATTTTGACCAGACTAAAATCTATGATAAATCATTTACAAGAAGCAATGCGAGATTCGGGCATTTTGATGAGCTGAAAGCAGTGGAAAATGCTTTGAGATTTATGCATGATGGAGAAGAAGTAACGCTTCTGGTTCCTTCGTCACTGGCATATGGAACATTTGGGGACGAAAATAAAATAGATAACGATATTCCTTTAATTATAAAATTAAAAGTTCTGTAAAATGAAATTGTTTAACAAAAATATAATCCTGGCAGCAGCAAGTGCTTCGCTGCTGAGTTGTACACCAATTTATAAAAAAATGAACGTAGACAAAGAAACTTACGAAGGGCTTAAAGACGGACTTTATGCTAATCTTCAAACGACAAAAGGTAACCTGATTGTAAAGTTTGAAGACAAAAAATCACCGGTGACTGTGGCTAACTTTGTTGGTCTTGCAGAAGGTAAAATTGATAACAAAGCGAAAGCGAAGGGAGTTCCTTTTTACGACGGAACTATTTTCCACAGAGTGATCAAAGATTTCATGATCCAGGGAGGTGATCCTCAGGGAACAGGAATGGGAGATCCCGGATATAAATTTGAAGACGAGAAAAACGATCTTAAGCATACAGGAAAAGGTGTCCTGTCAATGGCTAATTCAGGACCGAATACCAACGGTTCTCAGTTCTTTATCACTGAAATCGCTACTCCATGGTTAGATGGAAAACATACGATTTTCGGTAAAGTTGTAAAAGGTGACGATGTCATCGATACGATTGCCAATGTAGAAAAAGGAGCTCAGGATAAACCTAAAACAGATATCGTCCTTGAGAAAGTAAGCATTTTCAGCAAAGGGGATGAGTACAAAGGATATGATGCTGCTAAAACTTTTACAGAAGGAAAATCTAAAATTGCTGCCAATAACAAAGCAATGGCTGAAAAAGCTGAAGCAGAGGCAAAGAAAGCTTTAGAAGATCTTAAAGCAGGAATGACTGTTACAGAATCAGGACTGTATTATAAAATCACTAAAAAGACTGACGGGAAAGCTCCTAAAGCAGGAGACAACATTTCAGTACATTATGCAGGAAAATTAACCAACGGAACTGAATTTGATTCTTCGTTCAAAAGAAACGAGCCCCTCGAAATTCCTATCGGAACAGGTAGAGTGATCAAAGGATGGGACGAAGGGATTCTATTGCTGAAAGAAGGAGAAACCGCTACACTTTTGATTCCGCCGGCATTGGGTTACGGAGCAAACGGAGCAGGAGGGGTGATCCCGCCAAATGCATGGTTGATCTTCGATGTGGAACTTGTGAAAGTTCCTTAATTAACCGATTGATTTAAAATAAAAATTAAAAAGGCTGTCTTTTTGGACAGCCTTTTTTATGCGGTAAATGGTTGTAAATCCAACCTCAATTTTTTTTATTCCCACACTCAACCCTTCCAGCGTTTCAAACGCTGGAAGGGTTTTTCCAGTATAGAAAACCGTTATAACTCAGTACGAAATAAACTTAACAAAATGAATAAAAACCCAATACAGATCACCGTTTTGATAAATATAAAAAAATGAATCGGGAAATTCTGCCTTTGAAGAATTTCGGTCAGTGAGCTAAAGAAAAATATTTTACGAAGTAAAAAGGCTGTCCTTACTTGTTGGACAGCCTTTTTATGGGGATCAGTTAGAAAATTTCTTTATGCAAAAAAGCTAAACTACTTCAAAAGAAATTCCTGATTTTGCACAGTTGAAGATCTTTTCAGCTTCATCATACATCACATTCAAGGTGATCTCAAAACCATTTGTCATAAAAAAAGTGACATTTCCGTCCGGATTGTGAGTCAGAAATGAAATCTGATCACAATTTACAATAACAGGCTTGCCCAATACTTTTGCTGCTTCAATAGAATTAGCCCTTCTGATAGTAAGCACGATTGAATGCTTAATATAAATGAGCCCCTCTACTGTCGATTTTAACTTTGACATATTTTGCAAATTTACTAAATATCATAACGTAAATATACGAATATCCTTAATTTTATTAATTGATTTCAATCATAAAACAGTATCAATTATATGCACAGCCCAATGTACGAATCTCTTTAAACAGACGGTTTTATGACCTTTCTCTCTCCAATCTGCTGTCTCCACATAGCGTAGTATAAGCCCTTTAAATCCAGCAGGTTTTCATGTGATCCCGTTTCGATGACCTTACCGCGTTCCAGCACATAGATCCGGTCTGCATGCATGATGGTACTCAGTCGGTGAGCAATCAGGACGGTAATCTGTTCTTTCTCTTCGGAGATTTCTTTGATCGTGGATGTGATTTCTTCCTCTGTAATGCTGTCTAAAGCAGAAGTGGCTTCATCAAAGATCAGCAGGTTAGGTTTTCTTAATAAAGCTCTGGCAATGGCAATTCTCTGCTTTTCTCCACCACTCAGTTTCAGTCCGCCCTCACCGATAACTGTGTCAATTCCTTTTTCTGCTCTTTCAATCAGTGCTGTGGCACTTGACTTTTGTAAAGCCAGCTGCAGGTCTTCTTCTGTCGCATTCGGGTTGACAAAAAGCAGATTTTCTTTGATGGTACCTGCAAAAAGCTGGGTATCCTGCGTTACGAAGCCGATCTGATTTCTCAGCTCATCAAAATCAAATTCTTTTCCGTCAATACCGTTGTAAAAGATTGAGCCTTCTTTCGGGCGGTACAGTCCGACCAGTAATTTCACCAGTGTACTTTTACCGGAACCGCTGGGACCGACAAAAGCAATCGTCTCACCGTTTTTCACTTCAAATGAGATATTATTCAATGCCTTATAAGATGCACTCTGATGCTGAAATGCGACATGATCAAAAGCTAATTTTTCTACAGCTCCGATCTGTTTTGGCGTATGGGGTTTTTCTTCAACAGGTTTCTGCATCAAAGTGTCAAAATTATGCAGTGATGCTTCCGCTTCACGGTACGAGATGATAATGTTTCCGATTTCCTGCATCGGACCGAAGATAAAAAAACCGTAAAACATTAAAGATAAATACTGTCCCGGAGTTACAATGTTTCTGAATATCAGGTATAACAGTGTTAGGGTGATCAGCTGCTGCAGAAAGTTTACCATGGTTCCCTGGATAAAACTCAGTGAACGGATGCTCTTTACTTTTTTCAGTTCAAGACCCAGAATTTTATAGGTATTGTTGTTGAGACGTTTAACTTCCTGCTTCGTAAGCCCGAGACTTTTTACAATCTCTATATTACGTAGGCTCTCGGTCGTGCTCCCTGCCAGTCCGGTAGTTTCTGTAACGATGGTTTTCTGAATATTCTTGATTCTCTTGCTCAGGAGATTGGTGATAAAGGCAATTAAGAAAATTCCCACCACATATACAGGCATGATCGACCAGTGAAGGCGGATTGCATAGACTGAAACGAAGATGATGCTCACAAGGATCCCAAAAAAGATATTAATGAAATTGGTAATAAATTTTACCGAATCTTCCCTCACTTTGGTCAGGATCGAAAGGGTTTCCCCGCTTCGCTGGTCTTCAAATTCCTGATAGGGCAGTGCCATTGAATGCTGGAGACCGTCAGTAAAGATATTGGCTCCGAATTTCTGGGTGATTACATTGACCACATAATCCTGAAATGCTTTGGCAATCCTGCTGACCATAGCGGTACCGATCAGTAACCCGAGAAAGTAAAATGCTCCGTGATACAGGTCGGTTCCGTACAGATATTCATTCAGCGACCGGGGCACGAGTTTTTCCTTATCAAAAAAATTGGGATGCGTTACCAGTTGATCCAGGATGTTACCGGTAATCGCAGGGCCAAATAAAGAAAATACCTGATTGACCGTTGCCAGCACCAAAGATAAAATCAGCAGCCATTTATGAGGTTTTAAATAATGTAATAATGTTTTCATTCTCTTAGAAATACTTGGGCGCAAAATTACAGATATAAATCCGGATACTGCGTGGTCTGCGATTGAATTACCACATAAGATTTATAGGAATCAAAACGTTAATTTTACCTATATTTGGTGTGCTCTTGAGAGAGGCATAACAGCTGTTATAGTTAAAAATAAATCCAACTTATGAAAACAAAAATTATCATCCTATCTTTCTTTTTCATTTCCTTTATTTCTTTTGCCCAGACGAAGGTAAATACTGATGATCAGGCGATCAGAAAATCTCTTGTCTATTTTGTCAATACCATTAAGTACAAAAAGATAGATCAGACAGTTGAGGGTATTTATCCTAAATTCTTTACCGTAGTTCCGAAAGAGCAGATGACCCAAATGCTGAATATGACCTACAACAATCCTTTCGTGAAAATTGATGTGCAGGATATGAAGTTTGCTTCGGTTGAAAAACCGGAACTCATCAACGGGGAATATTTTTCAATAGCAGGTTATTATTTAAAGCTGAAAGGAAATGTAAGCGCAATGAATGAAGACATGAAAAAGAAGGTCGGCGAAATGCTGAATTCAAAATACGGTAAGGCCAATGTAAAGTATCTTGCAGACGAAGGTGCTTACGTGATCAACGCTCCTATGAAAGTGTGCGCCATATCGAAAGACCGGAAAAACTGGAAATTTGTTTTCGCTGAAAAAGAAGCTAAATCACAATTGGTGAAGGTGCTCCCAAAAAAGATTTTGGATAAAATATAATTTGAAAGCCGTCTCGTTTGAGGCGGCTTTTATCTCTGCTGACTCTTACGTTTTTTATCTACTCATAAAAAATATCGGACATCTCCAGCCTCTTCACTTCAGGCTTACCTAAAACAATGTGCTGCAGCGTTGACATGATCTTTTCGAAACGGTCCCCTTTAAAACAAAACCATCGACTGCCAGGTGAACTTTGGTATGTAACGCTGTATCCGTCTAAACTCAATTCATCATAAAATACGGGCTGAACTCCCCATTCCGTACAGTCAATTTTTTGCGGCAGGTTTTTAAACCCTGTTTCCCGAAATAGATCTGCGATCTGTTTTCCTTCTTCTTCCGTCAGTTTTACTTTTACACTGACCGATTCATTACTGTCGTAAAACCGTGTGAAAATTCCGGTCTTTGAATTGTAGCGGTCAGTTAGATTTCTGTAGGTAAATACAGGCTGTGATTCTGTTTTTTCACTGCATGAGTACGATAACAGAAAATAAATAGCGAGTAGAAAATAATGAAACTTTTTTTGATTGGGCATATTTTTAAAGTTTTTTGAAGAGATGCTTTTTAGTCATATCGTTTTTAAGGATTTAGGTATAATTATTTCAAGCCCGTCTGAGCAGTTCTTATTTGATTTTGACGATAATAAAAATCTTACTCTACAACAAATTTTGATCATCTGATCGGGATAAAGACTTTATTCATCCTGTCATTTTACAAATATATTCTAAAATTAGAAATTCACATTTGCAGGGATTATTATTCCTGTGTTTCACTTTATAAATTGATTTTATTTTTTAAGAGCTGTCAATTTTGACGGAAGCAAAATCCTGTAGATAGATGCTTTCATAAAAATCACTACTTTAGTACAAATTATAATGATGAAGAAAAATCTGTACCTGTTTTTTATATTCTGGATGGCAGCAGTCCCGGCACAGGGAAAAAAGTTTTTTGAAAGTGGAGAAGCGGTTCTTCAGAATCCTGTCGAAAAAATCATTTTTAATAATGCGAATAATCTTCCGCTGATCCAGGTATTCATCAATGGAAAACAATACCAATTCCTGTTTGATACAGGCGCACCAACCGTGATTTCTCATGCTGTTTATAACGAACTCAGTCTTAAGAAGAAGTTCAGACGTAATGTTGGAGATTCGCAGAAAAATAAGGAAGAACAGATTTTTACCCAACTGCCGGAAATGAAAGTAGGGCAGATTGTTTTTAAAAATATCGGAGCTGTCGTAATTGATCTCGAAGGACCTGAATTTAAATGCTTAAAGATTGATGGGATTTTAGGAGCCAACCAGATGGCCAAACTGTTCTGGAGGATTAATTATTCTGAAAATATTCTTGAAGCCGCCAAAGATCTGAATCAGTTTTCAACCAAAGCTTACGAAACTGTTTTTAATTTTAAAACAAAACTTCAGAAAACGCCCATTATAGAATCTCAGATTTCAGGAAAAAAAATCAATCTTACGTTTGATACAGGATTTACTGGAGGAATTAAGATTTCAGAGAGTAATTACGATCCTAAAAATACAGAAGTAAAATCTGTGGAGACCTATGGAATCAGTTCCGTTGGAGCTTTCGGTGCAGGAAAAGAAGTTGCTTCCTATCATTTCAGACCCAATGAACTTTTCCTTGCAGGACATCCATTTAACAATGAAATTGTAATGACGGGAAATTCAAGTCTCCTGGGGAATGAATTCCTGAAAAACTTCACATTCATTATCGACTGGCAAAGCAATGTCATCTATCTGCACCGCCTAAAAACAGTTGTGCCAAAATTAGAGTCATTCGGTTTTTCATACCGTTTTATAGACTTTAAAGCCAAGGTTGTCTTGATTTTCCAAAACAGCGGTATTCCACTGAAGATCGGTGATGAGATTCTGAGTATCAACAAGGTGAGTTTTGAAGATTTAGACCAGGAAACTTCATGTCAGTATCTGCTCAACAGGGTAGAGAGCAATGCAGATTCCCTGCAGGTAAAAGTAAAAAGAGATGGTGAAATTTTAGATTTTAAGATTGAAAAGAAGGATTATTTAAACTAAATAATCCTTCTTTTATAACAATTCCGGAAAGGTTTATTTTTTGTCTAACAGCTTTTCCAGCATTCTGATCTGCTCATCTTTAGCTTTGATCAATTCTGTATTCAGCCTTTTAATCTCATCTAATGCTTCAACCCACTTTTCTGTGGAATTGATAGTAGGATTTATTTGAAACACCTGTCCTGTTGCGTGATCATTGACTGCAGCTACTGTATTGGCAATGATATTTACTGCATTTTCCTCATCAAAATTCTGAATAGCTTCCACAGGAATTTTTAATATTTCAGATATTTGCTGAAGCAGAGTAACGTCGATAATTTCTTTGTGCTCTAGCAGAGATACTTTTTTCTGATTCCAGTCATCACCGAGATCAAAAGCCAAAGCTTCCTGCTTAACGCCAAGCATTTCCCTGAATCGTTTTAAGTTTCGTCCCTGATGTATTTTCTGTTCCATGTGTGTTTTATTTGTTTTAAAAATAAGTATATTAATGATGATCTGTGGTCAGATACAATTTTTTTTAACGGAATTATTTTCTATCCATCAGCTTTTCCATCATTCTGATCTGCTCATCTTTAGCTTTGATCAATTCTGTATTCAGTCTTTTGATTTCATCTAATGACTCAATCCATTTTTCAATGGGATTTATATTAAAAATAGGATGATAATTATATCCATTTGACTGATCACCAAATGTATTGGATATGATACTAACCATCTGTTCTTCATTAAAGTTTTGAATAGCTTCCACAGGAATTTTTAATATTTCAGATATTTGCTGAAGCAGAGAAACGTCGATAATTTCTTTGTGCTCTAGCAGAGAGACTTTTTTCTGATTCCAGTCATCACCGAGATCAAAAGCCAAAGCTTCCTGCTTAACGCCAAGCATTTCCCTGAATCGTTTTAAGTTGCGTCCCTGATGTATTTTCTGTTCCATATGTGTTATTTTCTGAGCGGCAAATAGATAGCCCTCCGTTAAAATATGAGGAGTAAAGTTAAAAATTATCGGTTTAATATCCTAATAGCATATGAATAATATTCTCTTTGAAAAATCTCGCAATTAAAATTAATGACTTTTTATAAAAAAAATTCCCTCCATAATTCAGTTTTTATTTTATATTTAGACCACTAACTAAAAACTTATGAAAAAACCAAAAAAACAATTAAAAATGAGGCAATTATTTTTGTATGTCCTATCAATAGGACTGATTTCACTTCAAATCTCGTGTAAAGACGAATTATCAGAAGTTCAAAATGAAGAAATTTTCAAGGAAGAGATGAGTCATTCTTCCGCTTCGCGTACTTTTTCGGGAGATTCTTTAATATTGGAAAATCCATATTCTACCGAAAATATGACCGCAGTTTTTTTAAAGCTGAAAGACAATAATCCACAGTCTGCCGTATTCAAAGAGGTTAAAGTCCATACAACACACCAGTACCTTAAATTTTCACCTGAAAATGAAGAGGAGGTAGGATTATTAAAGAGTGATTCTACAATTCATTATTTTGATTACAGACTGGATGCAGAATATAAAGACGAATTTCTGGCAAACAGAAGTCCTGACGCAGATTCTATCCCTGTCTACTATACAGCAGTACCTGTAGGAATGAGCTTGCCAGATGTAAAATATGAAGTTTTAAGTGATTTGTATATACCTGAGCAGGATCCTTACTTTTCTGATATTAAAGATTACGATGAATATGAAGTAAAAGGTAAGGTTGAAAATAAGACAGACCTTTTCAATAACCTCGTTTATTATGCGTTTGAGAAGACAGGAAATGAGGAAGAACTGCTTACAGAAAATGCGACTCCACAGGCAAGATGGATTTTCGGAAGTAAATGGAGACCGAGTGGAAGTGTTAGAGTTCAGGATGATATAGCCGGAGTAAGACCTGTCACCGGTGCACAGATTTTAATGAGACAGTGGTTCACTGTTGACAGCGGGATAACGGATGGAAACGGTAATTTTCAAACGGGTACTGTGAGAGGAAAAGCACGGTATGTAATACAGTGGGAAAGATATCATTACAGCGTGAGAGACGGCTCAATTTTTCAAGCGGAGACCCACGGTCCTAATGTAAAACAACAATCGTGGCATCCGTTGCTTAGTGGCGGTAAAGATGAGTATCATGCATTAATACATCAGGCAGCTCATGATTTTTATTATGGAAACCGCTTCGGTCTGATATCTCCTCCGATGAATAATCATTTCTACAACTTTGGAAGACAATCACAAATCAAAATAGCAGCAAGACTGACTAATTCGGGACCTACATCCAGTTATTCACATGTAAGAAGTGAAATCACATTTGGACTGTCGGCGCAGATTCATATTAAAGATTACGGAAAATCATCTGACCAGGTGTATGGCACCACAATTCATGAATTGAGCCATGCTTTACATTCAGTAAAAGATAGATTTTCATATGACAATATTGTGAGGGACTCTTTCCTGGCCTTCAATTCACAGGTAAGAAAAAGAAACCGCAGGCTTCTGGAAAGCTGGCCAACTGCAGTTGAGATTTTAATGACTTTGGAAAGATACAGAGTGAGATATAATTTGCAAAACTATTCTGTCTATCAGAATTTAGATTACAGAAACTATCAGAACAGGTCCATTGCGATTGAAAATTTATATACTTCCGGAATATATGATATGACTGACATCGTTAATCAAAGAGCTTCCTTCGGAAACACGTTTCCAATTGATAGGGTTAACGGATACACAATAAAAGAGTTGGAAAATGCGTTGCCCGGTGCAAGATATTGGAATGATTACAGGGATAAAGTGAAAGCGATGTATCCGAATAAGGCGACAAGACCGTTTGTAGATGAATTATTTGCTAACTGGCAAGACTAATTATTATGAAATCACTATTATTATCAATTTTTGGACTATTGGTTATTCAGTGCGGAACTGACCAGGGAGAAAGTATTGAATATACTTATAATATTCTGAATGCGTCCGGTAAAAACGTGAAACTAATACCTTATGTTAATGGAAATAAGGAAGTTGAGAATTCAATAACTTTACAGAATAACCAGACTTTTACTAAGAAATACGTATACACCCCTCCCGGAGCAGCAGGGTTTACAATGACAGGCTTATTTAATAAAACTGCAATTGGAAGTATCACCCACGTGGAAGTAGTTTTTGATAATTCAAAAAAAGTAATTTATCAGGGATGTACAGAATCGAATCAGTGTTTTAATCAGCCCAGAAATATTTTTAATCCAATATATAATGATGAGCAGGTGGAAACCTACACCATAACTTCTGAGGACAATCAGAATGCTGTCAGTTGTAATGGAAATTGTTATTAGTAAAATAAAACTCACCGCTACGGTGAGTTTTATTTTTTATATATGCTTCTAAATATAAAATCAGAAACGAAAATAAAGTGTTCATTTTTATATTATGAATGGCAAATCTTTAAAATCAATTCTTCCGGAAACCTCACAGAAATATAAAAAAGCAACAAATTAAAAAATAAGTTGAG
The DNA here is from genome assembly GCA_963526305.1 of uncultured Chryseobacterium sp. Taxonomy (GTDB): domain Bacteria; phylum Bacteroidota; class Bacteroidia; order Flavobacteriales; family Weeksellaceae; genus Chryseobacterium. The sequence continues at coordinate 107,480 of CAURNW010000001.1, forward strand.
CTCTACCGAAGTTTCAGCTTTACATGGTATTTTATCAACAGATATGTTCGAGCAGTACACTTACTCACCGTTTTCCCTTAATGCCTGCCAGTCTTTATCTTTTCCATAGGGTGATGTTATTAAAGTCGCTTTATTGCAAATCAGATGGGTGAAATAAGATTTTTCACCTGTTTTGCTGTCAGTGAAAATTTCACTTTCCATTTTAATATTCAGCAGCCAGGAATCCCATTTTCTGATCTCTTTAAAAAAAGGACTGAATAAACATTTTACTTCAAAGTTTTGTTTTTTCTGATCTTCATAAAATTCGACAATAATCGATTTGTCTGAAGATTTTACTTCCTCACGTATTACAGCTTTTAGTTTCATACCGGATTTTTTTCAAAGCTAAAATTTTAATGCGACAGAACATGTCGTGATTACATTTTTGTGATCAATGTAATAATAAAATAAATTTACTTAAAAATCTCTTTCAATTCGGCTATATGAAAAACTTTTTCATATCACAGATATTTACAATCTGTCTGAACATGATTTTCTGATTCAGTGAAATAATGATAATGATAAATTGAGGAGTTTTAATAATCCTTTAGCTTATTATATAACTAGATATTTATAAGTCATCGGATGCAGGATAACTGTACTTCCATCCTAAATTTAATTTTTGCAGGATTTTGATTTTAAAATTATACCTGATGGTGATAAAAGGATATGGATGGAGTCCGATTGATATTTTTTACGACCATTTGGCATATTTGATAATTTCTATGGCTATAAGATTGATCTCATCGTTTATTTCAGATAGAGTGGGATCAGTTGCGATCTGAAGAATCCTGTCCTGAACAACTTTGCTTTTCGTTGATTTCCCAAAAATTGCCATGATCCAATATTTCCACGTTGTATCGTTGGTATTCAGAACATACATTATTTCATCTTCCAGATGATCCTGAAAGCGAAGCAGGTTTTCTCCAATTATTCCGGCAACAGGCCAATTCATATCCTGCAGCCATTCCATCAGCTTTGGAATGATTGGTTTGATCTGCTCATACGTATAATCCTCAAGTCTGTAAGCGGCTAAAAGATCGCCTTTGTCTTTAGGTATCAGTTTATTTATATTCATTGAATTTCTGTTTTATTTCATCTTTCAGAATTCATTCTGTTTTTCTATGTTCTACTTAAAATTTTACCTGACAATTGCAATTTGTGCAGATCCATGAAAAGAATTGTGCAGGGAATTTTTGATGTCAAAGATGATCGAAAAGGTGAATAATCATTTTTTTAACCATTGTTCCATCATCATTTCAGAATTCATCAGAGACTTTACTTTTTTGTTTTTTACTTTTCCACTGTCAGAAAACGGAAAAAGTTTGTTTTTTTTAATCATAAGTCTGTAAGGAATGTGTTTTCTGCTTTGCCCGCCTCCTGAAATCAAATTTAATATATTTTCAGTATCTGTTATTTCGTTTGATAATTGGTCAGAGGACAGAACCTGCTCAGTCTTATTATCTGATCTTACAGTGTCTTTTACTTCGTTTACTTTTAAAAGCAGGTGTTTGTTATTTTCAACTTTCCAGGTACCAATATTCCAGCTTGATGCAAGATCAAAATTCCAGTAATATTCAAAGGTATGATCAGGCTTCAGAATTAGTTTTTCTCCAAGACCATTTGTATACTCTCCGTACATTTTATTTTGAGCATCAAAATCGGTAAAAAGTAAAATAAAAACTGAAAAGTATAATGTTTTCACGATACATGGTTTCTTTAGCTGTAGATATTTAATATATCAAATAAATACCTGATTAAAATTTCAGCATGTTGATATCATCACCCGTAAGGTTTTGAATGTTTTCTGTGATTTTTTCTATTTCCCAGTCCCACCATTTCATATCCAGCAGCTGCTTTATTTTTTCTTCTGTAAATCTTTTTCTGATTTCTTTTGCAGGATTTCCTCCGACAACAGCATAGGGTTCTACATCTTTAGTTACCGTAGAGTTGGACGCAATAATGGCTCCGTCACCAATCCTGATTCCCGGCATAATGGTAGAATTAAATCCGATCCATACATCATTCCCTATTTCGGTGTTTCCTTTTGTAGGATAAGTTTTTCCATCCATGGCATCTTTCCAGTCTTCTCCAAAAATAGCAAAAGGATATGAAGTGATCGATTTCGTCAGGTGATTGGCTCCGTTCATGATAAAAGTAACTCCCGAGGCGATCATACAGAATTTCCCGATAATGAGCTGATCGCCAATAAAATCAAAATGATATTTTACATTTTTTTCGAAATTTTCTACACTTTCAAAATCATCATAATAGGTGTAATCTCCAACAATGATATTAGGATTTTTTATAATATTTTTCAGGAAACAAAGTCTGTCGTAGCCTGCGACAGGAAATTTTTTGTCTTTGTCAGGAACTTTCATAGCATTTTTTTTATGGATACTGAAGATTAATTTTTTAAGTGAAAATGAGATCATATGAACCAATTGATTGCCTGTAATCCTTCGTTTAAGTAATTTTGAATAAAATCGTATTGAAAACCTCGTATTCCGCAGATCATCAGAGAATAGTCTTATCCCTGTGATCATATTCATTCCAATACAAAGCAGCATCCTGCGGATCAATGGTTTTGTAATATTCCAAAAGCTTAATGAACAGATCGTTTCCGACTCCGTGAACGGAAAGAGATAAAAGTACTTCCAGCGCATTTTCAATTTCTCTGCGATCCTTGCTTTCTGCTTCAATTAACGTATAGACTTCGGTTTCTATGACAGGAATATGCGCTCGTAAAGAATCATTGAAATACTGAATACTGATTTTAATATCACTTAAAAAATTTTCATCCATTTCCGATATATTTTTATTTTACGTAGGTATTCTTTATTATTTACCAGTTCTGATCAATCATGTAGATCATCTGTGCCATTACTGTTGCTCCCAAAAGCAATTCTCTCCGGTTGACTTTTTCAAAAGTATCTTCTTCCGTATGATGGATATCAAAGTATCTTTGAGAATCAGGAGCAAGTTCAGCTGTCGGAATCCCCATATCCTTCAGCGGATAAATATCAGTCCCGGAATACCGTCCTTCAAAATCATAAGCGCCATATGGTAAAAATAGCGGAGACCAGCTTCTGATCTGATTTCTTTTGGCATCGTCCATATCAAGGGCAATACCTCTCGGTGAAAATCCTCCGGCATCGGATTCTAATGCAAAAAGATGTTTTTCGCCTGTTTCTTTGACTGTTTTTCCGTATTGCTGTCCGCCTTTTACGCCATTTTCTTCATTGGCAAAACAAACCACCCGAATCGTATGGTTGTTTGAAATGCCTAGATTTTTGAAGGTTCTCAATACTTCAATGCTCTGAACGATTCCTGCTCCGTCGTCATGAGCTCCTTCGCCGACATCCCAGGAATCTAAATGTCCGCCCACAACAATCACGCTCTGGTCTTTTTTGCCTCTGATCTCACCGATAACAGAATGAGACTGTTTTTCACCCTTCATCCCACAGTTGGAGTTGAGCTTTGCAGTAATCTTCCCGGAATGTAAAAGACGTTCCAGTTCATCAGCAGTGGTCGTTCCGACAGCAACTGCCGGAATTTTAACGACACCGTCTTTATACCTCATCGCTCCGGTATGAGGAACATCATCAAAAGCAGATGAAAGCGATCTGACAATGGCAAATCTTCCTCCCTTCTGTGCAGTAAGTGCAGCCGCAGTTGAACGGTATGCAGATGCATCACTGTAGCCTTTGAACGTTTCGATGTACGACTGGCTGAAAGGGTAGTTGAAGAAAACAATCTTATCCTTTACCTTTTCTGCAGGAAGTTTTTCGTACTCTGCAAAAGATTTCACCATGATGATTTCTCCGGAAAGATCTTTTCCGCCAGTACCTTCAGAATTACCGAGGGATAGCATTTTAAGCTTTGTCCAGCTTCCGTTTCCGGTTTTGATATGCAGTGATTCTTTTCCTCTTTCCCAGACAGGAATTGTCACTTCCTGAAGCCAGACTTTATCTGCTCCGGCTTCGCGGAGTTTCTGAGCTGCCCAATGCACAGATTTTTCATACGCCGGGGATCCGCTCAGGCGGTGACCGATATTTTTTGTTAAATCTTTAAGTTCGGTATAGGCTTTTCCCTTATTGAGAATCTCCGTTGAAATTCTGTTGAATTGGATGGAGTCTTCTCTGGACTGAGAGAAAATATTTAAGCTCAATAGTAGAGTGGTGGTTGCTACAAGTTTTTTCATGATATTGATGGAAAGAAAAATGAATTCTTTTATTGAAATATTAATTTAAAATAATTATTTATGAATGTCTACTTCTAATCTTCGACTTCCGGAGGAATCTCAACATATTGAAAATAAAGCAGTTTAGATTCCTCCGTAATGACAAAATGACTGATGATCCTTGTGTTATGATTAAAAACGGACATTCATATAATCATTATATTTTTACAACTTTAGTCTTGGCTAACAAATCACCTAATCTTTTACTTTCCGGTGAGCTTGTAATGATGATGATTGCAACCAAGCCAAAAAAGAACATGTCAATGGGATCAACAAGGTGTCTTAAAAATGACTGTTTTATAGTTATATCCAGTTCAGTCTTTTCGTCTACCGGTTTTAGTTGTACTAAATAATTTCCAAATGTTGATTGCAGATTAACTTCAATAACGCAATTATACAAAAACCAGAAAATAAAAACAGGAAGTACTTTTATGCCGCTCACATAAAATTCGCCCTCTGAATTTACCTCACCAAAATATTGGATGTAAACAAATATTACAGAAAATATTACGGCGTAGTCTATTAAACCAGCAGTTATTCGTCGGAACAAAAATTTTTCTTTCCTCAATTTTTTATTTTTTGTAAAGATTTATAATTTGAGTTTGCTACCAGTTCTTATCAATCATAAATACCATCTGCGTCATTACAACCGCCCCCAATAGCAATTCTCTTTTATTGACTTTATCGAAGGTGTCTTTTTCAGAATGATGATAATCAAAATATCTTTGGGTATCAACCACCATTTCCATTAACGGGATATCCAGTTTTTTCAGTGGTGCAATATCCTGAATGGCGTAGGTCTGGTCAAAATCGTATACGCCGTATGGCAGAAAATATTCTTTCCACGGAAAGATCAGACGGCGCCTCTGCGGTGACATATCAAGTGAAAATCCTCTCGGAGAATATCCTCCGGAATCTGAACCTAACGCCAGTATATGTTTTTCATCTTTCTTTTTTACCTGCGCGGCATAGGTTTCGCGACCCTGTCCGCCATTTTCGCTGTTAGCATATAATACCACTCTAATGGTATGGCTGTTATTGTAACCCAGAGCTTTGAATGTTCTTAAAACTTCAATACACTGAACCACTCCTGAACCGTCATCATGAGCACCTTCTGCAAAATCCCATGAGTCGAGCTGAGCACCGAGAACAATCACTTTAGAATCTTTCTTTCCCGGAATTTCTCCTATAATATTGTGATTGATCGTTTCGCCTTTCGATTCGGCAGTCATATTGAGTTTTGCCTTTACAGTCTGTTTTTTAAGAAGTTTTTCCAGTTCGTCTGCGGATCGTACACCGATCGTTACGGCAGGAATTTTTACTTTGTCATCCGGCTCATAATAAATCTGTTTTGCGTGGGGAATATCATCGGAGGCAGTTGTTAACGATCTTATGATCAAGCCTCTCGCTCCCTTTTTACCGATCACGGACGCAGACAGCAGTTTAGATTTTGCAGCGATCAGGTAAGAATCTACGGTGCTGATCAGTTTCTGGTCAATAGGGTAGTTGACGAAAATGATTTTATCTTTCACCTGTGCACCTGTCAGGTTCACCAGTTCCTGAACATCATTGACTAGGAGGATATCGTAAATCATGTCTTTTCCACCTGTGCCTTCAGAATTTCCGAAAGACAGCATGCGGATGTTTTTCCATTCTCCGTTTCCTGCTTTGATCTGCAGAGATTCTTTCCCTCTGATCCATACCGGAACCCGTACTTCCTGTTTCCAAATGTTTTCCGCACCGGCATCTTTCAGGTTTTTCTCAGCCCATTCAGTGGCTTTGGCGTAGCCCGGAGTGGCACTGAAACGCGGCCCGACCCCTTTTGTAAGCTCTCCCAGATTATCATACGCAGTTCCGTTGATAATGATTTCATCTGAGATCTTCTTAAACTCATCGATATAATTGAATTTCGGAACAGGCTTCGGCTTTTTGACGGGCTTCTTCTGTGAAAATAAAAAGCCACTCAAAAAGAGTGGAAATATGATGAGCAGGATTTTTTTCATTGTACTGACCTATTTCTTTTCGGTGTATAAAAATAAAGAAAAATTAAGTAATTATGACAGATATTACTTTTCACTGATTTTTTTTAACGCAAAGTCCAATAAGATTTTTTAATTCCAGCTGTTTTAAGTTCACAAAACAAAATTTCGCTGATTCAGCTAAAAGAATTTTCAAATTCAGGCAAAAGCATTTCATTTAATTAATGCGGCAAAAAATTGGAACAGGTATTGAGTGTAATGCAAAATCCTCAAAACTTACAGAAACAAGTTTTGAGGATTTTACTATTGTTTTTCCTAATCTCAAGCCATGGGCCAATTATTTCATGTCGTACATCAATAATGCAGTTACCAATTTAGGCTCGATAAATGTGCATTTAGGAGGCATACGAAGCTTCAGATCAGAAATTTTAATCATATCATTAAAGCTTACCGGGAAGATTCCGAAACCTACTTTTCCTTCACCGCTGTCTATTTTTTCTTTTAAAAGCTTAATGCCTTCGATATTAGAGCTTCCTTTAACATAGCTGATCTGATCTGAACTGTCAGAATCTTCGATCTTCAGAATATCCTGAATGATATATTTATCCAGAAGATGATGATCTAAGTTGTCTAAAGACATTTCCTGTGAACGGAGGTCGTGCTTTACGTGAAGAGAGTAGAACTTCCCGTCAATATACATCGAAATGTGGAATTTCTGTGACGGATAGTAGGGCGTTTCATTTTTTTCGTGAATCAGGAAATATTTTTCCAGGCTTTTAAGAAATTCTTCTGTCGTAAGATCCCCAATACTGCTCACGATCCTGTTGTAATCATGGATTTTGATCGATTGATTGGACACAATGAAACTGTATACAAAATTGTATGCTTCTGTACCGTTATGCTTTTTGTTTTTATCTTTCAGTCGTTTTGCATGAAGAGCTGTAGAGCCAATTCTGTGGTGACCGTCTGCAATGTAAAAAGAATCGATCTGATCAATCACTTCTTTAAACTGCTGCAGCTTAAGACGGTTGTCAATTCTCCAGATTTTATGTCTGATCCCCACCGTATCCACATGATTGAAGATCGGAACATTTTTTTCTTCATGGTTCATCAGCAGTTCGATCTTTGAATTGGACTGATAGGTAAGAAGGACCGGTTCTGCCTGAAGGTTGACCTTATCTAAATAGTGCGCCAGTTTCTCTTTTCTCTGAGGAATGGTGCTCTCATGTCTTTTTATTTTTCCGTTCCAGAAATCTTCGATACTTGTCAGACCGAGAAGTCCTCTGAAAACCTGTTTATTAGGGTAGATCTGTTCATAGAGGTAGTAAGACGAGCTGTCCTGCACGAGTGTTTTATCGTCTAAAAGTTCCTCAAAAGTTGAACGTATCTTCCTTAAATTCCGGTCTACATCTTTAGATTTACTTACAACATAGGGTTTGATCATGTTGATGTAAGTCTTTTCTTTTTGCGCTTTTTCGGTGATTTCAGCCTGAGTGAAATTATCTAAAGGATGAGTAGGAAATGTAGCCTCATGGTCTTTATGAGGTCTTATTCCACGGAAAGGTTTAAAAACTGGCATATATTATTTATAGTTTCTTTTTAATCTCAATAATCTGTTCGGCAAGCTCTACACCGATTTTTTCCTGTGCATCTATGGTATTTCCGCCAAGATGTGGGGTGAGAGACAGGTTGGGATTCATTAATAAAATCAGTTCGGGAGTCGGCTCGGTTTCAAAAACATCCAGTGCTGCACCGGCCACTTTCCCGGATTCGATGTGGTCGAGCAGGGTGACTTCATTGATCACGCCGCCTCTTGCAGTATTTACAATAAATACACCATCTTCCATTTTTTCGAATTCAGGGGTATCTACCACATATTCATTGGTTTTAGGCGTATTAATGCTTATGAAATCAGTGTTTTTATAGAAAGCGTCGGAATCGTTGGTTGATGTAATTTCAAAATCAACGGTCTGTCCGTCAAAAAAATGTAAGCTTACTGTTTTTGTTTTGGGCTTTCTTGTCAGAACTTTTACTTTCATTCCTAAAGAAATTCCCATCTTCACGACTTCCTGTCCGATACTTCCAAATCCGATCACCCCCAGGGTCTTGCCTGAAAGTTCATAAGCATTGTTGAAAGATTTTTTCAAAGCATTAAAATGGGTATCTCCTTCCAGGGGCATCAGCCTGTTGGATTCATGCAGGAATCTTGCTAAAGAAAAGAAATGCGCAAAAACCAGCTCAGCCACTGATCTTGACGATGCATTGGGAGTATTGATGACGTAAAGGCCTTTTTCGATGGCATATTCTACATCGATATTATCCATTCCGATACCGCCTCTCCCGATAATCTTAAGACCGGGGCAGGCATCAATCAATTCCTGTCTTACTTTGGTAGCACTTCTTACAAGGAGAACATCAACGTTATTTTCATTGATAAAACTGATCACATGATCCTGTGCAACCCTGTTGTCAAGAATTTCGATTCCTGCTTCCTGTAAAGCAATTTCCCCTGCTTTTGATATTCCGTCGTTAGCTAAGACTTTCATATTTTTTCAATTTAAGGATTTTAAGATTTAATTATTTAAAAATTCATTGATTTGCTTAATAATTTTAATCCTGTCATCTTTCAATTTTTGCGTCGCCTAATTTAAGCTATTTTATTGACTTCATCACATCCACCAAAACCTGCACGCTTTCAATCGGTAAGGCATTGTACATACTGGCTCTGTATCCCCCCAAACTTCTGTGGCCGTTCAGTCCGCTGATCCCTGCTGCTTTCCATGCAGCGTCAAATTCTTCTTTTTTGCTGTCATCAATCAGTTTGAATGAAACATTCATCACAGAACGGTCTTCTTCTACGCAGAACGTTTCGAATAAGGGATTGCTGTCGATTTCGTTATATAAAAGTTTTGCTTTTGCTTCGTTTCTTGCTTCAGCTGCAGCAATTCCCCCGTTGTTTTCCAGGTGCTGTAATGTGAGTAAAGATGCATATACAGGGAAAACAGGCGGCGTATTATACATTGATTCCTTTGAAATATGCTGAGCATAATCCAGGATAGAGAACATATTTTCTCTTCCGGTCTTACCAAGAATTTCTTTTTTGATCACAACTAAAGTAACCCCGGCAGGTCCCATGTTTTTCTGAGCTCCTGCGTAGATCAGATCAAATTTTGAAAAATCCAGCTGTCTTGAGAATATATCAGAACTCATATCGCAAACCATCAGCGTGTCAACTTCAGGGAATGATTTCATCTGAGTTCCATAGATCGTGTTATTGGATGTACAGTGAAAATAATCATATTCTGAACCTACGGTATAATCTTTAGGAACGAAAGAATAGTTGTCTTCTTTTGAAGAACCTAAAACATCTACAGTTCCCACTTTTTTTGCTTCTTTTATGGCTCCTGCAGCCCAGGTGCCGGTATCTAAATAGGCTGCTTTACCACCTACTTTCATCAAATTGTAAGGAACCATCGCAAACTGCAGACTCGCCCCACCTCCCAGGTACAAAACTTCGTAATCATCTCCCAGCTTCATCAGTCTTTTAACAATTGCGCGGGCTTCATCCATCACCGCAACAAAATCTTTGCTTCTGTGCGAAATTTCAAGAAGGGATAAACCGATACCGTTAAAATCTAAAATGGCTTCTGCCGATTTTTCGAATACTTCCTGAGGTAAGATACATGGTCCTGCGCTGAAATTGTGCTTTTTGCTCATAATTTTACTTTTGTTTTTAGATTTTGCCGATTTGTCAATCTGCCGTTTCGTAATTGATATGTTTAAAATATAAAGTTAAAAAAAAACCGTCTCATAATCTATGAGACGGTGTATTTTTATTCACCGTGTAAAAATGCTTTTTTATTTAGCAGTGCTTCTTCGGATTCTACATGATCTTCATCCGGCACACAGCAGTCTACGGGACAAACCGCTGCACACTGTGGCTCTTCGTGAAATCCTTTACACTCCGTACACTTATCTGTAACAATGAAATAAACATCATCGTTTACCGGTTCCTGTGGTGCATCCGCATCAACCGTTAATCCCGATGGTAAGGTCACGGTACCGCTCAGTTCGGTACCTTCAGAAGCTTTCCAGTCTACTGCTCCTTCATATATTGCATTATTCGGACATTCCGGTTCACAGGCGCCGCAATTAATGCATTCATCAGTTATTTTAATAGCCATCGCTAATTTTTTTTAAATTTGCACAAAATTACAAAATATTCCCCACTTTTACAGTAATTATGGATATCGAAAAACAAGTTTTAGGACTTATTAAATTAAGTGATTATATAAAGCGCTATTTAGCAGAAAATAATGATGGTTTTAACGAAAATGATTCTGAATTTGAATCTGTCGTTAAAAAATCTGAAATAGAAAATCCGTGGTTCACGGCAGAAAATCAAAAATTTGCTCTACAGCAATGGGCAGATCTGCTGACAGAGGAAAACCTGCGCTCATGGCTAAGCAGTTACACTGCATCAAAAACCTCAAAGAAGGTGGGATTGATTCTTGCAGGAAATATTCCGCTGGTAGGATTACATGATGTGATTTCAGTTGTTCTGAGCAATCATATTCCAATGATTAAACTGTCATCCAAAGACAAACAGATGCTGCCTTTTCTCTTGAAAAAATGGAAAGAATTTTCGGATAACGAAATGGAATACGAATTTGTTGAAAGACTTACTGATTTTGACGCTGTCATCGCTACAGGAAGTAATAATACAGCAAGATACTTAGAGTTTTATTTTAAAAATCACTTAAGTATCATCCGGAAAAACAGAACTTCAGTCGCAGTTCTGAAAGGAAACGAAACAGAAGAGGAATTAAAACTTCTTGCCCAGGATATTTTCCGTTATTTTGGATTGGGCTGCAGAAATGTGACGCGATTATTTATTCCTGAAGATTTTGTGATCGACCGGATTTTTGAAAGTTTTATTGATTTTAAAGAAGTCGTTAATCATAATAAATATGCTAATAATTACGACTACAACCGGGCTGTTTATTTGCTGAACCAGGATCAGTTCTGGGATAATAATTTTGTGATGCTGAAGGAAGATGAAAAACTTTTCAGTCCGCTTTCAGTCATTCATTTTACCAGGTATTCTTCAATGGATGATGTGAAACAATTCATTCAGGAAAACGAAGAAAATATTCAGTGTGTTGTCGGTAAAGATGATGTGGGAATTGAAACGGTATATTTCGGAGAAGCTCAGAATCCCGGACTTGCTACCTATGCGGATAATGTGGATACGATGAAGTTTCTGGAGGTGATCTAGCAGAAGCTTTGTAATCTGCAGAATAGGAAATATACAGGATAAGTTTATTTTTAACATAGATATTGCCCATCTGCGCGGATGGTATAATTTTTATTCCTAAATTTACCTGTCACCGAAAAAATTGATCATGAAAAAAACAATAGCCATTCTTTCTTTCTTAGCATTCCAGATGTGCTTTTCACAGAAAGTAAAGGAAGCGGAAGTTATCAGGGATAACAGAACGACCGAACAGAAACTGGAATTGAGTAAGGCTCAAAAAGAACTCTTCAACGGGAAATTTGAACAGTTTATCAATGCATTGAAAATATCTGATAAAAAAGCAATGGAGCGTTTGGTATCTGATAAGACGAAATCTAAAGTAACCGATAAAGTTTATGAGAAGCTTAGCCGTGATATCGATTTTAAAAGAAAAACAATGATTTTTAAAACGGGTTACCAATCATTCATGACGGGTGAAAATTTTCCGATGATCCAGTATAAATACGCAGACGATCAGACAAAACCCGATCCTAAAGAGATTATAACAGCAATCTTTGAAGAAGACGGGAAAATTATGGGTTTAAAACCGTATAAACAGACAAAATAAATTTTAAAATATAAATATGATGACAGATGTTTTAGTCGCACATTCAACAGACGTTGAAAAAGCAGGTTTTTACAGGAAAACCTATTTGCACGTTGCTTTGGCAATTGTAGCTTTTATTCTTGTAGAAACACTTTTGTTACAGACCGTTCCTGCGGAAATGGTGTATTTGATGATTGGTCAGAGATACAGCTGGCTTTTGGTGCTGGGCGTTTTTTGGCTTGCTTCTTTTTTAGCTTCTAAGTGGTCAATGGCACAAAGCAGATCGACCCAGTATCTAGGACTGGCCTTTTATGTATTACTGCAGGCGGTGATCTTCTTACCAATGATGTATATTGCTATGGCATACACCGATGGAGGACAGGTGATTTTTCAGGCAGCAACACTTACCATAGCGATGTTTGCGGGGATTTCAGTAGTAGCTTTTACTTCTAAAAAAGATTTTTCTTTTTTACGCAATATAATCACCATCGGAGGTTTTATTGCTTTGGGATTAATTGCAGGAGGAATGATTTTCGGTTTTGATCTTGGGCTTTGGTTTTCGGTAGGAATGGTGATTTTAGCATCTGCTACCATCTTATACCAGACAAGCAAACTGAAAGATGCCTATACGACAGATCAGTACGTGGGAGCATCATTACAGCTTTTTGCTTCTATTATGTTGCTGTTCTGGTACATCCTGAGAATTTTAATGAGCAGAAGAAGCTGATTATATAATATTAACAGTGAGTTTTACAGACATGATGTCTGAAACCTCACAGATCAAAAAAAATCCTGATGTTAATTCATCGGGATTTTTGTTTTCAGAGTAAATACTCCTTTTATATAATTGACACAAATAGGGCTTTTCTTCAAATAGTTATTTGTGTAATGATCAGCGTCATTTACCGGTTTGCCACTATCTGTCAATTGATCCTAAAACCTTTTGAGCAAAACTGTTCAGAGCATCTTTTTCGCTCATTCCGTTCTGTACGTTAGCGTGAACTTCTAATGCTCCGCAGATATTGGTAATCAATTCACCGGCAACGTTCAGGTCTTCTTCACTTGTTCCTCTGAATTCGGTAAAGCTTTCAAGTACCTCAAGGGTTTTTTCAAGATTTTCGGGAGTCTGGTTTTGGAAGAACTGTCTTATAACGGGTAATTTCATAAGTATTTATTTTTTTCAAAATTTGTATGGATCTGCCTTACGGCAAATTCAAAATTATAATTCGTTAAACAGGTTGATTAAGCTTTCTGCCTGGTTAGACTGAACCTGGTTAACCAGTTCACCATTTTTGAAGATGGCAAAAGTAGGCAAGTTGTCAACTTTGGCGAGTTTTCTGCTTTCAGGCAGCTTTTCAGCATCAACATATAAAAATGGAATCTCATCGTTTTCAGAGGCCAGTTTTTTAAATTTAGGCTTCATAATCCTGCAGTTTCCACACCATGTTGCGCCGTACTGTACAACTACTTTTTCATTGTCGCCTACGATATTCTGCAGCGTATCTTCCGTTAATTCTGTATACATAATTTAAATTTGAAATTTAACAATGCAGCAATTTTAGTAATTCAGCAGTTACCCGTTCATTTCATTCTGAGCAAAGTGAAAAGTGTACTGTAAAATTGTTATATTACTACATTGTTATAGTGGTTTTAATTAATTTTTCGCTAAATATTCAGCAGTAGAATTTCTGTCAGCTTTCATTGCATCTTTTCCTTCTTCCCAGTTTGCCGGACAAACTTCACCATGCTTCTGAACGTGAGTGTAAGCGTCAATTAATCTTAAATATTCTTTTACATTTCTTCCCAAAGGCATATCATTTACAGACTCATGGAATACTTTTCCTGTCTCATCGATCAGATAAGTAGCTCTGTATGTCACATTTGAACCTGTGAAGAACTCATTGCCTTCTTCGTCAAATTCAAGATCCTGATCAACAATATCAAGTAAATTAGCTAACTGTCTGTGAGTATCAGCTAAAAGCGGATAAGTAACTCCTTCAATACCACCATTATCTTTTGAAACGTTCAGCCATGCGAAGTGTACTTCATTCGTATCACAAGATGCACCGATTACTTTAGTGTTTCTTTTTTCGAATTCACCTAAAGCCTCCTGGAATGCATGAAGCTCAGTAGGACATACAAAAGTGAAATCTTTCGGATACCAGAACAAAAGAACTTTCTGCTGGTTGGCTGTAGTTTCCTGAAAGATGTTGATCTTAAGATCATCACCCATTTCAGACATTGCATCAATCGTTACGTTTGGAAATTTTTTACCTACTAAAGACATAATTTTTTAAATTTTTGATTAATAATTTAATGGTGCAAAGATACACTGTTTGATCTATTGAAATTGCAACTTATGATAAATAAAATCTATAATTGTTTTTGATTATCCGTCTGAAAATCTATAATTATCCAGTAAAAAATAATTGTAAAACAAATGAAAATATTTATTAGCTTTGAGAAGTACAGAAAGCAAAATATTATACAACAACCAAACCTTATCATTATGAAAAAATTAAAAAGTCTTTCAAGAAAAGAACTGAAAACCATCAAAGGAGCAGCTTCAACCGCAGTTTGCCCTCCGGGAGATCACTACTGCCCCGATGCAGCAGTATGTGTTCCTATCATCGTAGAATGTTATATTATTGTACCGGAATTACCGGAAGATGGAGGGTGTTTATCCTGTTAATAATTTTATAAAAAAAGTTCTTCCTCAGGAAGAACTTTTTTTCTTTATATCAGTGGGTTTATAGCCTTGATGCTCATCGCTTTTTTAAAGCGCTTTCACATATCAATAACCGAATATCTCGGTAAGGCTTAATTTTTTAAGCTCACCTAATTTCAGCAAATCTTCATCTTTTACTTTATCCTGTGAAGCAACAAGACAGTAGGTATAATTTTTCCCTTTCATTTCATTGTCATGAAATGTATTAATATCTGAAAAACTCAATTTGGGCGACAGTTCATATACATTCTTCCTCATGTCAAAATTGTTTCCTAATTTCTGAGCAGAAAGGTAGGAGAAAATAATTCCGTCCTGAGTAATCCTTTCCGCTGCAATTGTTTTTCTCAATCCACTTTTAGCCGTTTCAAATAGCTGCTCAGATTTTGGGAGCGTTGTCAACAGCTCATTCATTGCAGTGGTAGATTCATTCAGTTTATCAGCCTGAGTTCCTACATAAGCCATGATCATGTCTTTATTTTCTTTTTTGCCTGGAAGCGCAAAATAGGAATATGTAGAATACGCTAATGCTTTAGATTCTCTGATGGTCTGGAAAACAATAGAACCCATTCCGCCACCAAAATAATTATTAAATAAGCTGACGGTAGGAGTGATCTGCGGATTATAGTTCCCTGAATTTCTTACCCAGAAAATTTCAGCCTGCACCATATCGTAGTTGGCAAATAAAACTTTGTTTTTATCTGTTGGGATCTGAGTGAAAACTTTAGATTTTGGCATTTCCTTTAACGTTGCCGGAACTTTATGTATTGGAGTTAAAGATGCTGTAATTTCATTTCCGGATTTCGGACCGTAATAGAGAACTTTATGCCTGTAGCTGAAAAGATCGTGGAGTACTTTTATCAGATCTTCTGCTTTTAAAGCATCCAGTTCTGCATCACTAAGAACATTATTGAACGGATTTTGTGAACCATACTGCGCATAGCTTCGTAATCCCTGCATGATGGTGTTTTTGTTTTGCTTGGCATTGTCCCTAGCTTTTTTTAATCTTGCTTTGTATGCTGTTAATGCCGCTTCGTCCGCCTGGCAGTTTTTGATAAGATCTTCAAATAAAGTTGCTGACCTGTCAAAATTTTCATTCAGCCCTTCAAGAGTAACATAAGTTTCCTCATTACCTGCACTCACATTAAAGCTTGATGCCAGTTTGTAAAATTCTTTACTGATTGCTTCGGAAGATTTATCTTTAGTGCCCAGGTACCCAAGGTATTCTGCGGCTAAAGGCAGGATCTTGTTATTCCATTTTCCTGAATCAAAATGATAATATAATCTGAAAAGTGCGTTGTCTGTGTTTTTTACCGAGAGTACATCTATATTCCCAAGTTTGTTCTTCGCAATATCTTTGTCGAAGTTTAACCAAACCGGTGAGATGTTGTTCTCCGGCATCTCATCGATCTTTTTAAGAAAAGGCGACTGGTCTTCCCTGTTGACAGAAACCGGTGTGATGCTGGGCTTATCAACCTTTACAATGCTTTTGTCTTCCCCCTTTTTCTTGTAGATGGCTACATAATTATTATTCTGAAGATATTTGGAGGCAAATTCCATAATATCTTTTTTGGTAAGCTTCGATATTTCTTCTACATATTCCAATGAAGTTTTGTGATCAATATCAGAGGTGAACTCATCCATCAGGATTCCTGCCCTTGTAGAATATTTCTCGTCTTTCTGAATGATGCTTTTCTTCTCATTATTAACAATAGACTGAATTAAATCATCAGAAAATTCTCCTTTTCTCAGTTTTTCAATTTCTTTAAGAAGAAGATCTTTCACTTCATCCAGTGACTGTCCTTCTGTAGGTCTGCCCTGCAATAATAATACAGAATAGTCTTTCAGTACATACGGGAAAGCATATGCACCCAAAAGTTTCTGTTTTTTCACAAGATCCAGATCGATCAGCCCGGCTTGCCCGTTAGTCAGCATATTTCCAACCAGATTTAGCAGTCTTGCATCTTTGGTCGTAGCTCCGGGAAATCTGAATCCCATCATCAGGCTTTCAGGATTAGGCCCTGTAACTTCTTTTACCACAGGTGATGAA
The DNA here is from genome assembly GCA_963526305.1 of uncultured Chryseobacterium sp. Classification (GTDB taxonomy): domain Bacteria; phylum Bacteroidota; class Bacteroidia; order Flavobacteriales; family Weeksellaceae; genus Chryseobacterium. The sequence goes on from CAURNW010000001.1 coordinate 124,359, forward strand.
ATGGGCTTTTCTTTTCCTATGAGATATTCAGGTACGGCTTTGGATTTCATGTAAGAAAATGCCTTATCTATTTTGGCAATCATCTCATCTGGATTAAAATCTCCAGACATGATCACGCCCATGTTATTGGGAACGTAATAATTATTATAATAGTCCCTGATCGCTTTCAGAGAAGGATTTTTCAGATGATCAATTGTCCCGATGGTCGTCTGTTTACCGTAATTGTTATTAGGGAACAGATTTTCAAACATTTTATCGTATACTTTGTCGTTATCGTCATCTAAACTTCTGTTTTTCTCTTCATAGACAGCTTCAAGCTCGGTATGGAAAAGCCTTAAAACAGGTGCTCTGAAACGTTCAGACTGCACTGCCAGGAATTTATCAACCGCATTAGCCGGAATATCCTCCACATAGACAGTCTGCTCAAAAGAAGTAAATGCATTGGTGCCGTCAGCTCCCATTCCTGCCATCATCTTGTCGTATTCATTGGCAATGGCGTAATTGGCTGCTTCTCCGGAAACTTTATCGATCTCCTTATAAATTTCTTTTCTTTTGGCTTCATCTTTTGTCTGGTTATACTTCTCATACAGGGCATCTACCTTATCTAAAAGAGGTTTTTCCTTTGACCAGTCTTTTGACCCGAACTTATCCGTTCCTTTGAAAAGCATGTGTTCCAGATAATGTGCAAGACCGGTATGGCTTGCCGGATCAGTCTTACTTCCTGCTTTTGTTGCTATGTAAGTCTGAATTCTTGGTTCTTTATTGGTTGGACTTAAAATTACAGTTAAGCCGTTTTTAAGCTTATAATACCTTGCAGAAGTAGGGTCATTGGTCACGTATTTATACGTATAACCATTTGATTGAGCTTCTTTCCATTCAAATGCCTGAGCCTGCGCATATCCACAAAAACTGGCTGCGGCTATACTCGTTACTACGGTTAGTTTTTTTAATAAGTTCATTTATTCTAAGATTAATTTTCCAGAACTTCTTTGATTCTTCTCATTGCTTCTCTCAATTCTTCTTCAGAGGCTGCATAAGAGAATCTGATACATTCAGGGCTTCCGAAAGAAACACCACCGACACAGCCGACATGAGCATGCTCTAATAAGAACATTGCAAAGTCGTCTGCATCTTTAATTTCAGTTCCCTTCAATGTTTTTCCGATGTAATAGGAGATATCAGGAAAGAAATAAAATGCTGCTTTAGGTAGAAGAACTTTGAATCCCGGGATATCTTTCATCAGGTCAAACATTACGTTTCTTCTCTGCTCGAACGCGTCAATCATGTACCTGTATTCTGACGGATCAGTCTGTAGCGCAACAATTGAAGCTCTCTGAGCAACGGTATTGGCCCCACTGGTCATTTGTCCCTGAACTTTTTCACAGGCTTTTGCCAGCCATTCCGGACATGCGGAGTATCCTATTCTCCATCCGGTCATGGCAAATGCTTTAGACATTCCGTTGATCACGGCGGTCTGCTCATACACTTCAGGAAACTGAGCGATAGAAGTAGCCTGGGTTTCGTAGTTGATATATTCGTAAATTTCGTCTGAAATTACTGTTACGTGAGGATATTTCGCAATAACCGCAGCTAAAGATTTCAGTTCATCATAAGTGTAATATCCTCCGGAAGGGTTACATGGCGAACTGAAAAGAACGGCTTTGGTTTTATCTGTAATTGCTTCATCCAGCTGCTCTGCAGTAATTTTGAAATCAGTAACATAAGAAGCAGGAAGCATGACAGAATTTCCGCCCATCATTTTGACCATCTCATCATAGCTTACCCAGTAAGGAGTAGGGAGGATCACTTCGTCCCCGTCATTGATGATGGCTGCCAGAACATTGATGATGGCCTGTTTTGCTCCGTTTGAAACGCAGATCTGTGTAGGTTTATAGTCTAAATGATTGTCTCTTTTTAATTTATCTGAAATCGCCTGGCGCAGTTCCAGGAATCCCGGGACAGGAGAGTAATGGCTGTAATTTTCATTAATGGCATCAAAAGCTGCCTGCTTGATATTGTCCGGAACGTCAAAATCCGGTTCGCCTAATGTTAAAGAAATTACGTCTATTCCGTTGGCCTTCATTTCTCTGGCCTTGTTTGACATTACGAAAGTCTGAGAGTATCCTAATCTGTTGACTCTGTCTGAAAGTTTGTTCATGTATTCTTTTTGTCGTTTGAACAAATATATATAAAAACTGAATCCTAATGAAATGAAGACCCATATATTTTGAAAGACTGAGCTTCGAAAATACAGGAACTGATATATTATCTGCAAAAAATAAAGACTGAATCTGAAATAAAACTTATTTTTGCTTTTTATATAAAATCGTATGTCAGCAGCGTTAATTCAAAAATATTTTCCGGAACTTTCCGAAAAGCAAATCGGGCAGTTTTCAAAATTAGAAAGTTTGTATGGTGAATGGAATGAGAAAATCAATGTTATCTCAAGGAAAGATATGGAATCGCTTTACGAAAAGCATATTCTGCATTCTCTGGGAGTTGCGAAAGTGATGGAGTTTGCCCCTGGGACAAAGGTTTTGGATATCGGAACCGGTGGTGGTTTTCCAGGGATACCTCTGGCTATTTTATTTCCTGAAACCCAGTTTACGCTTATAGATTCTATCGGAAAGAAGATTACTGTTGTAAATGCAGTTGCAGAAGGAGTAGGCCTTACAAATGTAGCCGCAATTCACGGAAGAGCGGAAAAAGTGAAAGAGAAATTTCATTTTGTAGTAAGCCGTGCGGTAACGCAGATGCCTGAGTTCTTAAGATGGCTGAAAGGGAAATTTGAAAAAGAACAGATGAATGCAAAACATAACGGAGTTTTATACCTGAAAGGAGGGGATCTCGCTGAAGAACTGGCTGGATTAAAATGTGAACTGTTTAACCTTAAAAATTATTTTGAAGAAGAATTTTTTAATACTAAAAAAGTAGTTTATTTATCAAAAGGTAATTTTAATTCATAATTTGATCGTTTTAAATACTATTTTTTAATAATTTTAGTTCATTAAATATAAATCATTACCATATTATGAAATCTTTTCTGAGTGCAAGCCTTCTGATCATGTTTGTTGGAGTTTCATCAGTATCCTGTAAAGATGATGACGAGTATGAAACCATCCAATCAGTTGGTAAAGTAAAAATTGACAGTGTAGCCATTGTTAATGATACCATGGATGTTTATTCAGTACAGAGCATCAGAACGTATTCAGGTTACGCATCAGGGTGTCAGGGTTTTTACGGATATGATTATATTCATAACGGAAATTTCGGCAGGGATGTAACTGCTTACCAGTATCAGTCTAATGGAGCCTGCCAGCAGGCAAAACATCAATCGGCCAATCAGTTTAATTTCAGTCCGCAACAGACAGGAATCTATACTTTCAGATTCTGGAAAGGGGATAACAGCTGGATTACGAAGACAATTGTTGTAGAATAATGAGAATAATATTTTTAATTTTTATATTATTTTCCGGTAGTGTATGGAGTCAGCGGATCGAGTGGAAGGAAGACCGTAAACTGATCTGGAATAATTTTAAAAGTAAAATCAATAATCAGAGAGGGAAAGATATCGTTGCTTATACGCATTGTGGCTGGGTCTATTCTGTAGTGAAATCATCAAATCCAAAAGGTGCTGCCAAAGTAGATATCAAAACTATTTTCAATGAGGATCAGTCATGGAAAGACGATAAAAGAATAAATGATTATGTTCTGAATCACGAACAGAAACATTTTGATATTGCAGAAATCTATGCCCGGAGAATAAGAAAAGAAATTATTGAAAAAATAAAAACAACCGGCGATTACGACCGGTATTTTCAGACTGTCTATAACAGGATCTTAAAAGATTATAAAAACTTTCAGGCTCTTTATGACGGTGTAACAGAGCATGGAATGAATAAAGAAAAACAGGCTGAATATGATGCTCTGATCAGTGAAGAGCTTGAGCAATTAAAAAATTACCGAAAACTTTGAAGTTTCTCAATAAAATAATTGACAGGTTATTGGAACAGAATGCAGATCTGTCTCATTTTAATATCGTATTACCAGGTAAAAGACCCATTGTTTTTATCCGGCAGATTCTTGAAGAACATCAGTACTCCGGATTTCTTCCTAATTTTTTTACCATTGAAGAACTCATTGTAGATATCGTTGGTCAGCAGACGATCCAGGGGATTGCCTTATGGCTCTTTTCATTTGATGTGTACAAGACATTAAATCTTATTCCCAACGATGATTTTGCTGAATTCCTAAAATGGTTTCCTACCCTCCAGAAGGACTGGGATGATATTCTTAAATTTTCTGAAAGCGATAGCGCCGTTCTGCAATATATGTTTGATGAAGAGCGGATCAAAGACTGGGCGCAGGATCTGGGTGATGATGAAGATGTTCCCAGAAAAAAGTTTCTGAATTTCTGGAGAAACATGAATGTTTTCCTTCCTGTCCTGAAACAGAAATTAAAAGAAAAGAACTGGGCAACGCCGGGAATGATCCATGAATCGGCAAAAGCAAAGATCGTTGATTTTGCCAAAACAGTAGATAAGCATTTTGTTTTTTGCGGTTTTAATGCTTTTACACCGGTTGAAGAAAAACTCGTGAGAAATCTTTTACAGTGGGATAAAGCACAGTGTTATTTTCAGGCTGATCATTATTATTTTGATGATGAGAGGCAGGAAGCCGGAAAATTTCTCCGCAGTCATAAGCTGTGGAAGGAATTTAATGACAGCAGAGCCTTTACCTGGATAGAAGATGATTTCAGGCAGCCCAAAAATATCAAAATCTATGAAGTTTCAGGAAATGTGACACAGACTAAAGTTCTTCCTGATCTCTTTAAGGATATTGATAATAAAACCTATACCAATACAGCAGTTGTCCTTCTGGATGAAAACCTTCTGCCTGCGAGTCTCGATGTCATGCATGATATTGAAAACTTAAATATAACAATGGGTTTTCCTTTAAAAAACCTTTCTTTTTCGAATGCCGTCAGACAGCTTTTTTACCTTCAGAAACAGTTGGAAAAAAATAAATCTTCGTACTATTACAGGGATATCTTTCCCATTCTGGAAGAGCTTCCAAGAGCGGAAAATGACGAAGCGGTTATCAATGAATTTAAAGCAAAGATTGAGGAAAGAAACATTGTCTATATTTCTGCAAAACTTATGGATGAGCTTTTAAGTAATCTTTCTTATTTTAACCTGCTTCAGAAAGCCGGTTCCGGGTATCAGTTTTTAGATCTGCTTATTACATTTTGCCAAAAGATAAAATGGACGGAACTCGATGATATACAGTACGAAAATGTATCTCACTTCGAGAATGCATTCAGGATCATCAAAAACCAGATCACCCCTTACGGTTTCGAAATAAAAATGGAAACGCTGGAGATCCTGATCAATCAGCATATCAACTCTGAGAATATCGATTTCCAGGGAGAGCCCCTGAAAGGATTACAGGTCATGGGTCTTCTGGAAACCAGGCTTCTTAATTTTGAAAATGTGATCCTGCTTTCTGTAAACGAGGGAAAACTGCCGCTTGGAAATTCACAGAATACTTATATTCCTTTTGATATCAGAAGGCACTTTGACCTGCATACTTTTCTTGAGAATGACAGTATTTATGCCTACCACTTTTACCGCCTGATTCAGGATGCGGAAAATGTTCATTTGCTTTTCAATGCTCTGAGTTCAGGAGTAAATACAGGTGAAAAAAGCCGTTTCATCACTCAGATTGAGATGGAAAGCGACCATAAGATCGAGCATTTAATTGTGGAGAACGCTTCGGAGCCGATTTCCAGTCAGCCAATTGAAATTAAAAAAACGGATATTGTAATGCAGCAGCTGGAAAAATGGAAGGAAAAAGTTTCCGCATCGCATCTTACCAGCTATCTCTACAATCCGATTGACTTTTATCTTTCCAAAATTTTAAATACTTCGGAAACTGATGAAATTGAAGAGGAACTTTCTATAAGAAATTACGGAAACCTGGTGCATTACACTCTTCAAGAGATCTACGAGGTGATAAAAGGTAAAATTCTTAAAGTAAATGATTTACAGGATTCAATTAAACTGATAGATGAGTATATTAACAAAGCTATCGAAAAACTGAAACATCAACCTGAGTTCTATAACAAAGGAATGAATTTTATTCATAAAGCGATTGCTAAAAAAGTAGTCATCAATATTCTGAATTATGATCTGGATTTGATAAAAGGCGGAAATTCCTTAGAAATTATTGATATCGAAAGAAGATTTGAAGGGGTTGATTTTTATCTGGATGAAACTACAAAAGACAAAGTATCTTTCTTTGGATTCATTGACCGGATAGACCGGCTTAACGGAACCGTCAGGATCATTGATTATAAAACGGCAAAAATTAAAAATTTAAGTGTGAAAATCGATGCTGAAAACAGAGATCAGTACTTCCACAAAGATGACCGCAAGCAGGCATTACAACTCTGCATTTATCAGTATGTTGTCCAGAGCTTACCGGAATTCTGGGGTTTTCCTGTTGAAACAGGAATATGGAGCTTTGCAGATGCGAAAAAGGGAGTGGTATCGCTTGAGTTTGCACAGGGAAATCTCGATGATGCGATGCAGTCTGTTCAGAGCCTGATTATGGAAATTCTGAATCCTGAGATAAGTTTTATTGAAAATATTAAAACCTATTCCTATTAAGAGAAAAAGGTGACCGGAAAAATTCAGTCACCTTTTTTTATAATCAATGTAAATCTTTGATTGTAAAATTCAAAGATTTTTAAAAAGCATTAAAACCGGTAATATCTAAACCTGTAATCAGTAAGTGGACGTCATGCGTTCCTTCATAGGTAATCACCGATTCAAGATTGGCAGCATGCCTCATCATTGGAAATTCACCCATGATGCCCATTCCTCCAAGAATCTGACGGGACTCCCTTGCAATATCAATCGCCATTTTTACATTATTTCTTTTTGCCATAGAGATCTGTGCAGGAGTAGCCTTATGATCGTTTTTCAGATTCCCTAACTGTAAACAGAGCAGCTGCGCTTTTGTAATTTCAGTTAAAAATTCAGCTAACTTCTTCTGTTGAAGCTGAAATGCTCCGATGGGTTTACCAAATTGTTTTCTTTCCTTGGAATATTGTACTGCGGTACAGTAGCAGTCAATCGCAGCACCGATCACACCCCATGAAATGCCATATCTTGCTGAGTTCAGACAGGATAAAGGTCCTTTTAATCCTGTAACTCCCGGTAGAAGGTTTTCTTTCGGAACTTTCACGTTGTTGAAGACCAGTTCTCCCGTCTTCGAAGCTCTCAGGCTCCATTTGTTATGAGTTTCCGGCGTTGTAAAACCTTCCATGCCTCTTTCAACAATCAATCCCTGTACTTTTCCTTCTTCATTTTTAGCCCAGATTACTGCAATATCGCAGAGAGGCGAGTTGGTAATCCACATTTTGGCACCATTTAAAAGATAATGATCCCCCATATCCTTAAACTGAGATTCCATAGAACTTGGATCTGAACCGTGGTTAGGTTCTGTAAGACCAAACGAACCGATCATTTCACCGGAAGCTAATTTGGGTAAATATTTTCTTTTCTGTTCTTCAGAACCGAATTCATTGATCGGGAACATCACCAGAGAACTCTGTACAGAAGCTGCTGAGCGCACGGCAGAATCTCCTCTTTCAAGTTCAAGCATGATCAGTCCGTAAGAAATCTGATCAAGACCGGAACCTCCGTACTCTTCCGGAATATAGGGGCCTAGAGCCCCGATGCTACCCAATTCTTTCATCAAGCCCGGTAAATCTGTATGATCCTGAGCAGCCTGATCGATATTCGGCATCACAAAACTTTCAACCCAATCTCTTACTGACTGACGGATAAGCTTGTGTTCTTCGGTAAGTAAGGCATCAATTCCAAAGTAATCGGGAATGCTGGTAAGAGGATAATATGACATGTAATTTAATTTTCCTAAAAATAATACTTTTCACATTCTCCGGGAAAATTTTTTAAGAAAAATATGAAAACTACTTTTTGATGAATTTATAGAGGTAGGGCGCCTTATTGGCAGAACCGTCAAACAGTTTTTCCATTCTTTCCAATGAATTCATGCTCAATATTTTGCGCTGGAAATTGTTTCGTCTGAATTTTTCTCCCAAAATAGTTTCATAAAGTGACTGCAGATCTTTCATCGTAAACTTCTCTGGCAAAAGATTGCTCGCTGCAACCTGGGTATCAATGTTTTTACGCAGATATTCAAGGCCTTCAGTAATGACACGGTCGTGGTCAAACGCCATAGCAGGCAGTTTATTGACTTCAAACCAGGCACAGGTTTCATTGAAAGCATCCGGAAAGGTATTAGTGAGTGAAAAATCAATCAGGCTGCAATACCCGACCGTTATAAATCTCTGCAGGATCCAGTGGTCTTTCGGCACATCAAGTCCTTTATTTTTAATTAAAGTTTTATGAACGTTGTTTTCTGTACGGTTTAATCTCCCAAAGGTATGAAACTGTTCCAAAAAAAGACCTTTAAGGTGTGTTCTTTCATATAAGACACGATCAGCCGCCTCTCTCAGATCCTCATCAATAAAAACAAAACCTCCGGGAAGTGACCATAAATTAAGATCATGATATTTGAGAAGAAGAACTTTTAAAATATTATCATGAAAACCAAATATGGTGCAGTCTACGGAAAGGTTGGGAATAAAGTCTTTACTTTCAACAAGCTGCTTTAGGGTTTCTATATTTCTGTTATGGTCAGTTTTCATGCTGTAAAAATAAAATTATTTTTTAAATTTTATCATGACTAAGTTTAAAATAAAAATAGGCCAGTAAAGAAACTATGAGAACAGCTCCTAAAATATACAGTGAGTAGTAGGTAAGTATCTGATTTTTAAATAAAAGAGAGATCGTTATCGAATTGATTGAACTGCTGACTGATGATACAATAACTATCAGAGAGGTAAAGGTATTGATCTTATCTCTGTCAATTTTAGCAATCATCTTAGAATTAATCACCGGATAGAGGGGGGCAAGAAACAAACCGATAACCGGAAATAAAAATAGTAAAATTTTTGCACCTTCCATAAAATAAAACTGAATGGCCGAGATGGTGATCAGGAGAAAGATGATCATCATCAGGCATACAATAAAATATTTGGATAAAGGAAACCTTTGTATGATCCTTGATGTAATCGTCCTTCCCGTATAGGAAAAAAGTGCTAAAAAAGAAGAAGCCTGAAGCGCAAAGAAGGAATTGACTTTCAGGTGATCTTTATAAAAAGCCGGCAGCCAGGAATTAAAACTCTGCTCAATAAATATAATAAAAAAACTTACCGCAAAAAATAAGATGAAAGGTGTTTTGCCAAATCCTGAGAGGTCAGGCAGAATCCTACTGCTTCTGTTTTCAGGCTCTGCGATTTTGGAGACAACAAAAAGATAGGCCGTAAAGAAAGAAAGAAGAGAGATCAGCATAAACCCAAATTTCCAATATTCACCGTACGTACTTGAAATGAGCCATCCAAAACCCGTGTTCACAACAAAAATACCGATCATGAAAGAAGCTTCTACGCTGTTCATGGTTTTCGCGAGTGATTTTTCTTCGGTCATGTTATTCCTGATAATTCCGTAGACACATATTTTTCCGATGGAAAAGCAGGTGCCGATGATCGCAAACCATAATTTATAAAACCAGAATACTTCAACGAAGGGCAGAAATAATGAACAGACTCCAACGAGAATAAGGGCTGATACTAATGACTTTTTTGTTCCGAATCTGCTGATGAAATTTACCGCAAAAAGTGAAAAAAGAGCAATGGGTAAATCTTTGAATGATTCCAGGAAACCCAGTTTATCATAGGTGATTTTCTGTTCGGAAAGTTGCAGAATGACGATCCCCATGCAGTTTAGTACCATTGCAAAAATCAGGAAGGTAAGTTTGAGAGGAAGAGAAATATTCGGTTGCCGGGCGTTCATTCGGGGGATTTTTTTATTGTTTTTTTGTTGAATTTAACAGTTTATGTCCGCTCATTTATGCCTTTCAGACCCCAAAAATAGTGGAAATATTAAAATAATTATTAAATAAATGTTAATTAATCAAAAAAAAATATATTTTTATTGTCTCAATTTGAGAATTAAAAAACTAACTGTATATGAATGTAAAAATATCAAGAAGTTTAGGGTTTGTTGCTGTACTGTACTTTACGGCAAATTTCAATGCCCAGAACACGACTACTGACACAATTCAAAAAGAACAGAAAATTGAAGAAGTAGTAATGATTGGTTACGGTACTCAGAGAAAAAGTAATGTAACAGGAGCTATATCAAGTATAAAGGCTTCAGATATTGAAGATATTCCGGCTGGAAGACCCGAGCAGGTTCTGCAGGGACGTGCAGCTGGAGTTTCTGTGATATCAAACTCAGGACAGCCCGGTTCACCGGCGACGGTAAGGGTTCGTGGAATCACCAGCTTTGGTGCAGGAAGCAATGATCCCCTTTGGGTTGTTGACGGAATCGTTGTTGACAATATTGCATGGCTTAACCAGGCTGATATAGAAGGGATGGAGATTCTCAAAGATGGCGCATCCGCTGCAATTTATGGGGTCTCGGCTGCAAGGGGTGTAATTCTTATTACCACTAAAAAAGGTGCAAAAGGAAGATTGAATCTTTCTTATAATGGTTTTTTCGGTGTGGGAAGTGCTGCTAAAAAACTTGATTTGCTTGACGCTTCTCAGTATGCAACAATTATGAATGAAGCCAATATGAATGACGGAAGAAATGCTTTATTTGCAGATCCGGCATCATATGGGAAAGGAACAGATTGGCAGGACGTTATTTTTAACAGTGCACAGCGGTCATCTCATGATTTCAGTATCAGTGGAGGAAGTGATAAATCTACTTTCTATACATCTTTCGGACTCTATGAGCAACAAGGTATTGTAATGCGTGATATTTCTAATTACAAAAGATTGAACGCAAGAATCAATTCAACCCATAAAGTTCTTGATTGGCTTACCGTCGGACAAACATTAGCCTATACTCATGTTAAAGCACAAGGTATTAATGAAAACGGTGAATTCGGAGGTCCGTTAAGTTCAGCTATTAACCTGGATCCTATTACTCCTTTGACGGTAACAAATGGGATAGCTAACCAACCTTTTCCAAGTGACTATAACAACCCATTTATAGTACGGGATGACTTTGGTAATCCTTATGGAATTTCACACTATGTAAATAAAGAAATGTCTAACCCATTAGCATTTCAGCAAACTCAATTAGGAAGAAACAGGTATTCTGACGATTTTATCGCCAACGTATTTGCAGAAGTGAAATTTTTAAATCATTTTACTTTCAAATCCAGTATAAATGGTAAGCTGTCATATTGGGGCAATCAAGGCTTCAGTCCTAAGTTTTATTTGAGTCCATCTCTTAAAAATGACACCTTCAACAGTCTTTTTAGAGAAACACAGAAGAGATTTGACTGGAATACTGAAAATACAGTTAACTATCAAAACAAATTTGGAGATCATAATTTAAATCTGCTATTAGGACAGGGATATTATGAATTTAATATTGCATCGGGTCAGAATACCACATACACGAATCTTCCTGTGAACAGTTGGGAAGATGCCTCATTTAATTTTGATATAGCTCCGGAAAACAGAACGGGTAATGCATGGGATGGAAAAGAAACCCATAAAACATCATATTTTGCCAGAGTAGTTTATGACTACAGAAACAAATATCTGTTCACAGGTACAATACGTAGAGATGGTTCTTCAAAATTTGGTAGAAATAATCACTGGGGCAATTTTCCTGCAATGTCGTTAGGTTGGAATTTATCTAATGAAAATTTCTGGAGAGAAAATAATGTTGTTAACAGCGTAAAACTGAGAGGAGGATATGGAGTTCTGGGAAATGACGGTATTGATGATTTTCAGTTTGCGAGTTTTCTGGTACCGGGAAGTAATTATTCATTCGGGAATAATAATATCAACATAGGATATGCCCCAAGCACACTTGAAAATCCAGATTTAAAGTGGGAAAGAACTTCTCAGTTAAACCTGGCAGTGGATTTGAAATTATTTAAGAATTTTGATTTAACAGTAGACGTCTATAGAAAAAAGTCAACGGATATTTTGAGACGAGTTAATATCCCTGGTTACGTGGGCGTTACCAATAATCCTTGGAGGAATATTGGGGATATGAACAATGACGGTCTTGAACTGAGTCTTGGATATAAAAAGAATTGGGATGACTTCGGAATTAGTGCTAATGGAAATTTCGGATATCTTAAAAATGAGATAACGAGATTAGAAGATGGTAAAGTGTTTGAAAATTTCGCATCTTTCCAATCTATGGGAGCTGTTTCCAGATTACAGGTTGGTGCACCTTACGGTTCGTTCTTTGGATATCAGAATGCAGGAATCTTTCAGACACAAGCTGAAATTGATGCTTATAGAAATGCTAACGGAGGCTTAATTCAGCCAAATGCGAAACCTGGAGATTTCAGACGTACGGATGTAAATGGTGACGGCAAAATTACAGAAGATGATTATGTAAATTTGGGTAACTCTGTTCCAAAATATACTTTCGGGTTTACACTGAATATGAATTACAAAAACTTTGACTTTATGCTTTTTGCGCAGGGGCAGGCAGGAAACAAAATTTTTCAGGGATTAAGAAGGTTAGATATTCAGGATGCAAATTACCAGACCGCCATTCTTGATCGCTGGACAGGTGCCGGTACTTCCAATACTATAGCAAGGGTTACCAGAGATGACCCTAATCAAAACTACACAAGGATGTCTGACTATTATCTTCAAAATGGTGATTATCTGCGTCTGAAATTAGTACAGATCGGTTATACACTTCCTAAAAATATTTCTCAGACAATAGGTGCCAGTAAAGTGAGATTTTATGTAACAGGTGAAAATATCATTACTTTTACGAAGTATACAGGTTATGATCCTGAAATTGCAGGAGGAGATACTTTTGGTATAGACAGAGCATATTATCCTCAGTCAAGAACTTTCCTTTTTGGTGCTAATGTTCAATTTTAATTAAAGAAAAAATGAAAAATAAAAGATTTTTATATAAAAGTTTATCGGTGTTGCTTTTAGCAGGAGCAACTTTCGGTGCAGTTTCCTGTAACGATTCTAATCTTGAAGATGTAAAAAATACAGGAACATTTGACACAGAAAATTATTTCAAAAACGAAGAACAGTCTTTCAGTGGATTGGTGGCAGTATATGATTTATTAAGAAAATATTCCGGTGGTTTTGAAAATGACATTACATTTTTCAATGCAGCGTCAGATGATTTTTTCTCTGGAGGTGGTAGTTCTACAGACGGAGCTGGTATTCAGGGAATGTCAAATTTCACCATTAACCCGATCATTATGCCAGCAAGTTATTGGAGGGATTACTATCAGGGGATTGCAAGAGCAAATCTATTAGTTGATAGAATTCCTAATGCAAATATGAATGATCAGACCAGAAAGAGATTTGTTGCAGAAGCAAAAACACTTAGATCTCTATACTATTTTGAGTTGATAAGAATGTTTGGTCGAGTTCCATTAATTCTGACTCCTATTAAATCAAATGATGACTACTATAATATTCCTCAGGCAAATGTTGCAGATATCTACACGCAGATTCAGACAGATATAGTAGCTTCCATAGCTGATTTGCCGATGACCGCAACCGGAAATGACAGAGGCAGAATAACACAGGGAACTGCACGTGCTATTCTGGGTAAAATTTATTTATATAATAAAAAATATAGCGAAGCTGCAACTCAGTTTGAAATGGTGAACGGAGCTCCAGGTGGAACAAGCCAGTATGGTTACAAATTAGTTGGTAATTTTTCAGATTTATGGGTGATAGATAACAAATTTACCACTGAGTCAATCCTGGAAGTTATGCACACCAATAAAGGGAACTCAGACTGGAGTTTTTGGGGATCAGGAAAAGATGAAGGAAATTCTGTCAATCAAATGATAGGGATTATTTCTTATGGTAAAGTAGCACCTCCTCAAGGTGCTCCGGCTAATAATGCTCCTGAAATGGTTTCGGGATGGGGCTTCAATCCGATGACAGTAGACTTATTTAATTTTATGCAGGGCGATCCCCGTTTGGATGCAACTGTTTTTAATGCTAAAAAATTGGTTCAGGAAGGTAAGATTACCTATTCCGGAGGATTTAAGGATACAGGATATTTCCTGAATAAATATATGCCCAGGGAAGCAGATAAATCTCCTCTACCAGGAACACCAGAACTCAACTTTCGCCAGAATTATATAGCAATAAGATTAGCAGACACCTATTTGATGGAAGCGGAAGCACTAAATGGATCAGGCTCAAGAGCTCAGGCGTTATTGGATGCAGTGAGAGCAAGAGTAGGCCTGGCTTCAGTTCCTGTATCAATGCAGGCTATTAAAGACGAGAGGAGAAGAGAGTTGGCTGGTGAAGGGCACAGATTCTTCGATTTGGTAAGGTGGGGTGATGCTCCTGCAAAATTAGGTGCAAAAGGATTTACCGCTGGAAAAAACGAAATATTACCAATTCCTTTTAATGAATTGACAAATACAGCTTTAAAACAAAACCCCGGCTATTAAAACATGAAGTTTCAAATTTTATATAGTTTTTTTTTAAAAAGTATCACACCACTCTTTTGTGGTGTGGTACTTTTGCCTTTATCATCATGCAGATCGGTACCCAATACTGATCAAACCATTCAGGTCTGGCTGACCAAAGGTGATGAAACCGTAAAATTACAACAGCAGAATCCTGTCACTTTTGTAACTGATTCTATAGGCTTTCAAGATATTGAAATTGATGATACTCAAAAATTTCAATATGTTGACGGCTTTGGATATACATTGACCGGGGGGAGTGTTGAAGTGATCAACCGTCTTTCGCCATCTAAAAGAAAAGCTTTGCTCCATGAACTTTTCGGAAATGATAAAAATTCAATTTCAGTTAATTATTTAAGACTGAGCATTGGTGCTTCAGATCTGGACAGTGAAGTTTTTTCCTATAACGATCTGCCACAAGGTCAGACCGATCCTGAATTATCAAAATTCAGTCTGGCAAGGGATAAGGATCTTATTTTGATGTTAAAAGAAATTTTAGCCATCAATCCGAAAATCAGAATCATTGCGGCTCCGTGGTCACCTCCGGTTTGGATGAAAGATAACGGAAAATCAATTGGAGGAAGTTTAAAACCCGAATTTTACGATACCTATGCAAATTATTTCGTAAAATATATTCAGAGAATGAAGAATGAGGGAATTACCATTGATGCAGTTACTCCTCAAAATGAACCGCTACATCCCGGAAATAATCCGAGTCTGCTTATGGTCTCAGAGCAGCAGAGAGATTTTATTAAACAGAGTTTAGGTCCGGTTTTTAAATCAAATAAGATTAAAACCAAAATTGTGATTTACGATCACAATTGCAACAAACCGGAATATGCGATCAATATTTTAAATGATCCTGAAGCAAATCAATACATCGATGGCTCAGCTTTCCATTTATATGAAGGCGATATTTCTGCTTTAAGCACAGTATATCAAGCTCACCCGGATAAAAATCTATACTTTACAGAACAGTGGACGGGTGCCAAAGGAACATTCAGCGAAGACTTAAACTGGCATACCAAAAACGTTGTTATCGGCTCCATGAGAAACCGGAGCAAAATTGCACTTGAATGGAATCTTGCCAATGATTCTGAATATAATCCACATACTCCCGGAGGCTGTACGGAATGTAAAGGGGCACTGACCATCACTGATCAGGATCATCTAGTGAGAAATGTTGGATATTATATCATTGCTCATGCTTCCAAATTTATTCCTGCAGATTCTCAGCGAATAGCTTCCACTCAAACAGGTGAGCTTTCAACAGCTGCTTTTAAAACTCCGGAAGGAAAAACTGTTTTGATTGTTCAGAATAGTAGTGACAGAGATGAACATTTTAATATTAAGTTTAAAAATAAAAAAGCTCCGGTAAATATTACAGCAAAATCGGTTGCAACATATATTTTTGAAATTAAATGAGTTTTTTTAAATCATTTATTTTAAATTATTGTGGAAATTTCTAATTAAGACGGCATTGTGAAACTTAAAAACACTAAATGCTAAAAAATTATGAACTCTGTGTTCAAATTTCATAAAAGAGAATCAATTTTAGTAATAAAATTTAATTACAATGAAAAGACTTCATTTCATACTGATATTTACAGCATTCGGATTCAACGCATTCGGGCAAAAAACAATTGATCAGAGAGTGTCAGAACTTTTGTCTAAAATGACTTTGGAGGAAAAAATAGGTCAGCTGGTACAGTACAGTGGTTTTGAGTACGCCACAGGACCACAGAATTCAAATTCTGCCAATGTATTAAATGAAATAAAACAGGGTAAAGTCGGCTCAATGCTGAATGTAGCCGGAGCAGAAGAAACCAGAAGATTTCAGGAACTGGCTTTAAGATCAAGATTGAAAATTCCATTGCTGTTTGGTCAGGATGTTATTCACGGTTACAGAACTACTTTTCCTGTCAACCTGGGGCAGGCTGCAAGCTGGGATTTGGGATTGATTGAAAAGTCCGAGAGAATTGCGGCAACAGAAGCATCAGCGTACGGAATTCACTGGACTTTTGCACCGATGGTCGATATCGCACGAGATCCCAGATGGGGAAGGGTCATGGAAGGTTCAGGAGAAGATACCTATCTCGGAACTAAAATAGGTCTGGCAAGAATCAAAGGTTTTCAGGGAAAAGGTCTGGGGAATAATGATGCCATAATGGCGTGTGCAAAACACTTTGCAGCCTATGGAGCAGCAGTGGGAGGAAGAGATTACAATTCTGTTGATATGAGCTTAAGGCAGTTGCATGAAACATATCTGCCACCTTTCAAAGCAGCTGCAGAAGCAGGTGTTGCAACGTTCATGAACTCCTTTAATGATATTAACGGAATTCCTGCAACCGCAAACAGGTATATTTTAAGAGATATGTTAAAAGGGCAGTGGAACTATCGCGGATTTGTAGTTTCTGACTGGGGAAGTATCGGTGAGATGGTTCCTCACGGATATGCAAAAGACAATAAAGAAGCAGCTGAAAAAGCAATCATTGCAGGAAGCGACATGGATATGGAAAGCCGTGCTTATATGGCTGAACTTCCAAAATTGGTTCAGGAAGGAAAAGTAGATCCCAAATTAATTGATGACGCAGCAAGAAGAATTTTAATTAAAAAATTTGAGATGGGATTATTTGATGATCCTTACAGATTCAGCAATGAAAAAAGACAGAAAGAGCAGCTGAACAATCAGCAGAATAGAAAATTTGGAAGAGAATTTGGATCTAAAAGCATCGTACTGCTCAAAAATGAAAAAAACATTCTTCCACTTTCCAAAACCGTTAAAACGGTTGCCCTGATCGGTCCTTTCGGTAAAGAAACAGTTGCGAATCACGGTTTTTGGTCGGTTGCCTTTAAAGATGATAACGAGAGAATTATAACGCAGTTTGACGGGATTAAAAATCAGCTGGACAAAAATTCAACCCTTCTGTATGCCAAAGGTGCAAACGTAGATGATCAGGACAGGTCAATGTTTGCAGAAGCAGTAGAAACTGCAAAAAAAGCAGATGTTGTGATCATGACTCTAGGAGAAGGTCACGCAATGAGCGGTGAGGCTAAGAGCAGGAGTAATCTTCATTTTTCAGGCGTTCAGGAAGATCTTTTAAAAGAAATAGCAAAGACCGGGAAGCCTGTTGTTTTAATGATCAATGCTGGAAGACCTTTGGTTTTCGATTGGGCAGCAGACAATATTCCAACCATCGTTTACACTTGGTGGCTGGGAACAGAGGCCGGAAATTCAATTGCTGACGTGCTGTTCGGTACCGTAAATCCTGCAGGAAAATTACCGATGACTTTTCCGAGAACAGTGGGTCAGGTTCCTGTTTATTACAATCATTACAACACGGGAAGACCTGCGAAAAATAATACCGACAGAAATTATGTTTCCGCATATATTGACCTGGATAACGACCCGAAATTTCCTTTTGGCTACGGTTTGAGTTATACTCAGTTTAAATATTCTGATATGAAATTAAGTTCAACAAATCTGAAAGGAAATCAGGTGTTGAATATCAATGTGAATATATCCAATGCCGGAAATTTTGATGGGGAAGAAGTAGTACAGCTCTATATCAGGGATCTGGTGGGTAAAGTCGTTAGACCGGTGAAAGAATTAAAGGGTTTTCAAAAAGTACTGATCAGAAAGGGAGAGAATAAAAACATCAGCTTCACCTTAACACCTGAAGATTTGAAATTCTATGATGATGAATTGAACTATGATTGGGAAGCTGGAGAATTTGATATAATGATCGGAACAGATTCTCAAAATGTTCAGACAAAGAGAATTAATTGGGAAAAATAAATATTTGTTTTACAAAACTGAGAGCGGGATGAAACCCGCTTTTGGCGGTAGAATACCAACTTTAATAATAAATTAAAAAGTTTTAGCGCAAAGGTTAAATATTAAGAATACAGATTTTAGGAAACAAAGATTTAATTAATTAATGAAATTAATTTTATGAAGCGGGCTTAATCAGCGACTTGTCGCAGATCTTTGATCTCCTAAAATTATATGGATTTAAATAAAAACTTTGCGTTGAAATATAGTGCTATTAAAAATTAAATTTAAACTTTGAATAAAAAATTTCAACAGATCATCACCATTTTAATCGGAGGAACTCTAGTTTTTTCCACGTTAAATTGTGCATCCAACAAACCCGATTCAGGCAGAAAATTAATCTGGAGTGACGAGTTTAATGGCAAAGGTTTGCCGGATTCTACAAAATGGAATTATGATGTCGGAGGTGATGGTTACGGAAATAATGAAGCCCAGTATTACACAAAAAACCGTCTTGAGAATGCAAGAATCGAAGGTGGAAAACTGGTGATCGAGGCCAGAAAAGAAAATTGGGAAAAGAATAAGTATACTTCGGCAAGACTTTTAACCAAAGGTAAATTTTCCTTTCAGTATGGGACAATCGAAGTGAGAGCTAAACTTCCCAAAGGACGCGGAACCTGGCCGGCCATCTGGATGATGAGCGAAAATATGAAAGACTGGCCGGATGACGGTGAGCTTGATATTATGGAACACGTTGGTTTTAATCAGGGGTTTGTGCATGCTTCTGTGCATACAAAAAAATACAATCATATCATCGGGACACAGAAAACCGATACGCTGATGGTAAAAGACGTGAGTGAAAAATTTCATATCTACAAAGCAGACTGGACCCCGGAAAAAATTGATGTCTACATTGATGGTCAGAAGTTTTTCACTTATGAAAACAGAGAAAAAACCTATGAGTCATGGCCATTTGATCAGCCCTATTTTATCATCCTGAACTTAGCGGTCGGAGGCTTCTGGGGAGGAAAAAATGGAATTGACGATTCTGTCTTCCCACAGAAATATTATATAGATTATGTTAGAGTGTACGAAAATAAATAATATAACAATTGAATTCCACTCCTTTTGAGAGGTGGCTAAATATAAATATAAAAAAAAAAAGAAGAAGAAATAATGAAAAAGGTAATCGTAAGTTGTTTTGTCATAGGAATGGCCTGTAATGTAAATGCCCAGAATTACTGGAAGAAAAACGCAGGGAAATCTGCAAAAGTAATCTTCACCAATTCAAAAACCAATGAAAAAATGGTAGATAAAGGAATGGTGAGATTTGAAAAAATGGGACAGCCAAAAGAGACAGATGCCTGTATTTTTGTGGATCCTGATTTTAAATATCAGAAACTGATCGGCATCGGAGGTGCAATCACCGATGCTTCAGCTGAGACATTCTACAAGCTTCCAAAGGACAAACAGAAAGAAATTATTGAAGCATACTATGGAAAAAGCGGGTTGGGTTACACAGTGGTTCGTACCAATATGAATTCCTGTGATTTCTCAAGTGACTCATATACCTATGTGAAAGAAAATGACAAAAGTCTGCAGTCCTTCAATGTTGCGCATGATGAGAAGTTTAAAATCCCAATGATCAAAGAAGCCCAGAAGGCCATCGGAAATCAGTTTACGTTTTACTTTTCTCCATGGAGCCCGCCTTCATGGATGAAATCCAATAAAAGTATGCTGAAAGGAGGACGTTTGGAAAATCCGTTTTATCAGACCTGGGCAGATTATTATGTCAAATTCATAAAAGAATATCAAAAGAGAGGGATCAATGTATGGGGATTAACCATTCAGAATGAACCGATGGCAACTCAGACCTGGGAATCCTGTATTTATACTGCTGAAGAAGAAGGGGAGTTTCTTAAAAATAATTTAGGTCCCACACTGTGGAAAAACGGATTTAAAGATAAAAAGGTGATGATCTGGGATCATAACAGGGATCTGATTTATCAGAGAGCAACCACAACCTTAAGTGACCCCGAAACGTCTAAGTATGCGCATGGAATAGGGTATCACTGGTATGAGACATGGAATAATAAGACCCAGCTTTTTGACAACTTATCAGAAACTCAAAGGGCTTTTCCGGATAAATTTTTAGCATTCACTGAAGGTTGTAAAGAGCAGTTTGATCTTTCAAAAATTTACGATGTAAGTTTGGGCGAACTGTATGGAAAAAATATGATCAATGATTTTAACAAAGGAACTGCGTTATGGACCGACTGGAACGTTCTTCTTGACGAAACGGGAGGTCCGAACCATGTCGGGAATTTCTGCTTTGCTCCGATCATTGCTGACACAAGAACGGGGGAAGTTCATTACACGTATGAATATTATTATGTAGGTCATGTTTCAAAATTCATCAAACCTAACGCTCAGAGAATCGGAAGCTCGTCAAACAGAGCCGCTTTAACTTCCACTACTTTTATGAATGAAAACGGACAGCTGGTGACCGTCATTATGAATGACTCTGAAACAGACATTGACACCAATCTCTGGATCGAAGGAATGTCTGCAAAACTTTCTGCACCTGCCCATTCCATACAGACGGTAATTTTATAGACTTCATATTAACATTTATTTTTAAGGATCGGCGATACGCAAGTACCGCCGATTTTACTTATGTTTTTTTAATTTGAAGGTACCGGTAAAATAATCAAAAAAGCCGGAGTATCTGAATACTCCGGCTTTATTATTTTGATTGGATATAAAATCTTATCTGTTAAATGTCATATTTTTCAATAACTTTCTGAGTTACCCCTGTATTGCTGAATCCTCCGTCATGGAATAAATTCTGCATCGTTACTTTCTTGGTAAGGTCTGAAAAAAGAGTGACACAGTAATCTGCACATTCCAGGGCTGATGCGTTACCTAATGGAGACATATCTTCAGCATATCCTAAAAACCCGCCGAAACCTTTAACACCGCTTCCTGCAGTCGTAACGGTAGGAGACTGAGAAACTGTGTTTACACGTACTTTTCTGTCACCCCAGTAATACCCAAAAGTTCTTGCAATACTTTCTAAATAAGCTTTGTTATCAGACATATCGTTGTAATCCGGGAATGTTCTCTGTGCAGCAATGTAAGTAAGTGCCAGGATGCTTCCCCATTCATTCATACAGTCTTTCTCCCAAGCCGTACGCATTACTTTATGAAAAGATACAGCTGAAATATCCCAGCCTTTTTCTGTCCAATCATAATTCATTTCTGTGTAATGCTTTCCTTTTCTTACATTTACGGACATTCCTATAGAGTGAAGGATGAAATCTATTTTCCCGAATTTTGCTATTGCAGCATCAAAAAGTTTATTAAGATCTTCAGTGGAAGTTGCATCCGCACCAATCACTTCAGAACCTGTTTTTTCAGCTAATCCGTTGAGCTCTCCCATTCTCAAAGCAATAGGAGCATTGGATAAGATAAATTCAGCGCCTTCTTCATGGCATCTTTCAGCAACTTTCCATGCGATAGATTGTTCATTAAGGGCTCCAAAAATAATTCCTTTCTTCCCTTTAAGTAAACCGTATGACATAATTTTTTAATGTTTAATGTTTACAAATGTAGCAATAATTTATGTTTGGGGCATAATAAAAAACGGAGCCTTTATAAAAAGGTTCCGTTTTCTTTGAATATATTTAAAAGACTGAATTTTCTAATTCGTTTTCTTGTTCCACTCTGCTTTTACATCTTCGGCAGCATCTTTTGTTTTTTCCCATGCATCACTTGCACCGTCTTTGATATTTTCCCATGTATCTGAAGCATTAGCTTTTACTCTGTCTAACCAGTCTTCCTGAGTCGCTTCCTGATCATTATCACGTTTTTCTTTGATATAATCTCTCGCTTTATCAGCTAAATCACTGACTTTCCACTTAGCATCATTTGCAGTACTTCTTAAAGAGTCTTCAGTATTGTTAACTGCTTTTTCTGCTTTGTTGTAATCTTGATTGTCCATAATAATATAGTATTTAAGTGTTATATACATTACAATAAACAAGAACTATTCCTAAAGAAAAATGACATTGTTAAAGTTTTCATAAAATTTAGTTATGCTTAAAACAGTATAAAACAAAGCTGTCTGACGGAACGAATCATCTATTTGAATTTTAAATTGCGAAGCTATACGAAAATGATATTCTGATTAAATGTTTAAACTTTTTAATAATAATGAAATATTAAAATAAATTAATGGTAAAATTAAATTATGATAATGATTGTATTGATTATGTATCAATAAGATATATCTTTGCGGAGTAAAAACTAAGACATGAACAACAAATTAATGCTCATCGCTCTTCTTCCTGTTTTTTTATCTAGTAAGATGCAGGCTCAAGTAGGGATAGGCACAACGACTCCGGACAGTTCGGCAATTCTGCATTTGAACGATCCTAAAAAAGGGCTTTTGCTCACCAGCATCGCACTCACTTCCGCAACAGACGCTTTAACAATTCCATCTCCTGCCACCGGTCTTCTGATCTGGAATAACGGGAGCGGAGGATTTATTCCGGCAGGACTGTATTTCTGGAATAATTCTAAATGGAATTCTTTGTCCGGCGGCGCCAGCTCTTTTTCAAACACCACTTCAGGCTGGTCAACTTCAGGTGACAATCTGGGAAATTATGGTGGAGCAGGAACTAACCTCTCATTGGGAACTTCCCAGTTTGATGATCTGATCTTTAAAGTTAATTCTTCATTTGCAGGAAGATTGGGCACCAATGGAAATGTCGTTTTCGGGCCATCTTCAAGTGCTTTCCAAAACGGGGTGGCTCTGGGTACAAATTCCACAACTACCGCGAATGAAAGTACGGCAATTGGAGCTAACTCTTATGTTTCGGGTCAGCAGTCGGTAGCATTAGGATATAATTCCAGAACGACCAAGAATGAAAGTGCAGCGGTTGGAACTAATTCCTCAGCTTCAGGATTTCAGTCTATTGCGTTAGGATATAATTCCAAAACAAATTCCAATGGGGAAACCGCTTTAGGACATAATGCCCAGACCAACGGCGAAAATTCAACTGCCTTAGGTTCAGGTTCAAAGGCCATTGGCCTTAAATCAGTGGCTTCAGGTTTTAACTCACAGTCAACAGGTGAAAACTCTCTGGCATTGGGGGTAGGTTCTCTATCATCAGGATTAAATTCTGCTGCTTTAGGTTCCTATTCACAGTCTACTGCGGAAAATGCTGTAGCGGTAGGGATCAGTTCTATATCCACTGCACATAATGCAACTGCAATCGGATATGGTGCTTCCGCCAGTCAGGTCAATTCCGTTATTCTCGGAAATTCAGTTGCTAACGTAGGGATAGGAACCAGTACTCCTAATATCAATACGAAGGTTGATGTGTACGGACAATACAAGTTGGGGGAGAAAGGAAGTATTCAGAAAAATCAAATCAGTTTTGAAGTATATACCGGCGGCGCCAATACTTTAAATGCAGGAGAAACAACTGTCTTCGATATTTCTGTTCCGGCAGGTTTTGAGCCTTCCACCACCAGAGCAACCATAACGGTCACTCCCGCTCCTGACTTTGTCGGAAATACGACCCTCGCAATTTCAAATGCGAGAATGACCTCGGTTTCAAGTGTCAAGATTAATCTCACCAACCTGACCAACAGCCCAACAACATTGACCCACGGACATTTTTATGTAATAATTAATGAATTTTAGATCTGCAAAAAAAAGGAGTGATATTATTTTTATCTAACGATCCTTACCATCTATGGATTTTTGACTTCTGAGCAGATTGATTTAAAGTCAGTAAATATTAAATGAGATGAATGCTTTAAGCAAGCATAAAAGGATATCAGAAAATTATACGGATTAGTATTAATAGAAAAGGATTTCATAATTTGAAATCCTTTTCTATTGTTTATTTAATTATTCTTTCCAGAACCCACTCAATCAGATTTGCTTCAGATTGATGGTGATCAGCGGAAAATTCTCCACGTCTTCTGTTGGCAATCACATTATTGACGGTAACTGCTTTGTGCCCGAGCAGTTTTGAAAAGGCGTAAATGGCCGAAGTTTCCATTTCAAAATTGGTAATTCCCAGCTCATTTAAAGTTTCAAGAAACTTTTCGTCCAATGCTTTCAGACGAAGTTCTCTTCCCTGAGGGGCATAAAACCCGGGAAAAGTCGCCGTATTTCCATGATATTTTGCATCTTTAAAAAACTCTCCCAAATCTGCTGACCATTCCGAGAAATAAAGCATAGGCTTGATTTTTTCGTAGGGGAATTTTTCCACGAAATTTTTTGAAAATTCATTTTCAAAACGGTGATCCCGGTAGAAATGCATTAAGCCGTCAAAACCTACGACATTCTGAGTGACCAGCATATTGTCAACCTGCACATCAGGATTTACACTGCCACAGGTTCCCATTCTGAAAAGTTCCAGTGTTTTGTGACCGGTTTTGAATTCTTTTTTCTGAAGATCAATATTGACAAGAGCATCGAGCTCATTCATGACAATATCAATATTCTCAGTTCCGATTCCTGTAGACATCACAGAAATTCTCTCTCCCCGCAAGGTTCCGGTATGGGTATAAAATTCTCTCTTGTTTTTTTTGATCTCTACTTTATCAAAATATTTTGAGACTTTGGGAACACGGTCGGGATCTCCTACCAGAATTACTTTATCAGCAATATCTTCCGGTAAAAGGTTTAAATGATAAACGCTTCCGTCTTCATTCAGTACAAGCTCTGAGGCTGCAAGTTTATTCAGCATACAATTATTATATAGTTGGATTGATCATCTGTAATCCTGAATTTTTCAGGGATTTAAAATTAATGAAAATTAAACGAAGCAAAATATAAACATTATTTAATTTTTCGTTAAAACTGCAGTAATATACGGTCGATAGTTTTGCAAATGAAAAATTTTACAAAATCTTATCCTTTGCTTATTCTTATTATAGTAATTGGGATCGGTGCCATGTCATTCAACCCTGTCAGAAAAGGATCTGAATTTGAAAAAACATTTGTAACCCAGGGCTTATTCGGTTTTAAAAATAACCTTGAGGCTTTAAAAAAAGATGTTTATCAATTTAAAGAAGATAAAATCAGCGCAGAACAGCTTCAGAATTCCCTGAGAAATACCAGGAATTCATATAAAGAAATAGAATTTTTCATCGCTTATCATTATCCTGAGTTTTCCAAAACACACCTCAATGCAGCACCGCTGTTCAGAATAGAAGCCGCCGGCACTTCAGCCTATACACTTCCTCCTGAAGGTTTACAGGTATTGGATGAGCTGATTTTTTCTGAAGAGGTCACAGAACAAAAAGATAAGATCATCGAAATCACAGACTATCTCTATAATAATTACAGTGATTTTTATCTTAGTACCCTAAACAAAGGATTAAGCAAAGGAAATAATAAAACACTGCCTTTACGCGTTGAACTTATCAGAATATATACCCTTGGAATTACCGGTTTTGATACTCCCGGATCGCTTAATATTTCCGAAGAAGCAGTACATGCTCTTACAGGAATGAAAAAATATATTGAGGATGAAATCTATTTTAAAAATTACGACAGACAGAAATCTGATCAACTATTATCTGAAGGCATTAATTATCTCTCTGAAAACAGGGATTTTGAAACATTTGACCGCATTCAGTTTTATAAAGATTATCTACAGCCTTTGTATGAAGAGTGGGGAAGCTGGGACGGCAATCCCGATGACCTGAAAGAATTTTCAGGATGGAACGTTTCAAATAAAAATTTTTTCAGCAGTGACTTTCTTGATCCTTATTTTTATACGATTCTGAAAAACTCTGAGGATTCTGAAGCGTTGAGACTTTTGGGAAAAGAGATTTTTTATGATCAGAATCTCAGTGATAACGGGAAAATGAGCTGTGCATCCTGTCATCTCCCCGAAAATGCTTTTACCGATCTTAAAACCAAATCCCTCAGTAATGTTGAAGGGAAAACGGTGTTAAGAAATTCACCATCACTTTACAATGCTGTCTTTGCCAAAAGGTTTTTTTATGATATGCGTGCTTTTTATCTTGAGCAGCAGGCAGAGCACGTGATTTATAATAATCAGGAATTCAATACCAGTTATGAAAGCATTATCCGGAAACTCAAAGCGAAACCTGAATATAAAAAAGCGTTCCGAAAAGCATTTAAAAACGGAATTGCAGACAAACAGAACTTCTCTAAAGCACTAAGTGCTTATGTAGCCTCTCTGTATTCTTTCAATAGTGACTTTGACCGTTTTATGAGAAATGAAAAAGAGATTTCTGATGATGCTAAAAAAGGATTCAACCTTTTTATGGGAAAAGCCAATTGTGCAACTTGCCATTTTGCTCCTCATTTTTCAGGATTGGTGCCGCCGTTCTTTAATGAAAATGAATCAGAAGTTCTTGGGGTCACTAAAAAACCGATACAGGTAAAACCAATGGAAATTGATTCTGATCGAGGAAGAATAAAAAGCAATGTTAAAAAAGAAGATTCCTGGATTTATGAAAACTCATTTAAAACCATGACCGTCAGAAATATTGCTTTAACAAAGCCTTACTTTCACAATGGGGCTTTTGATACACTCGAAGAGGTTTTGGATTTTTATAATGAAGGCGGAGCAGAAGGCCTGGGCATAAAAATTAATAATCAGACCTTACCGGCTGATAAACTGAACCTTACTGAGCCTGAGATGAAACAGATCATCGCATTCCTCAATTCTCTGACCGATATCAGTAAAGCAAAAAATAAGTAGCGGATCATTTCTTTAGCAAATAAATCTTTTTGTGATTTAACAATTAATTAATTTCCGTAACATTAGGTTTGAGATTAATTAATATTTGGGTAGATTTAATTAAAGCCCTATTAACAGAGGGCTCAGCATAATGAAATAGTTTTGCAACAGAAAAATAAAAAGTATTTAAAATGAAAAGAAAATTACTTTCTGTTGCAGCACTTGTATTAATGACAGGCTCAGCGTTTCATGCTCAGACAACCATTTTCAGTCAGGGATCATCATGGAGTTATAACGACACTAACGTTGCACCCGTACCACAGTGGAAAGATGCCAACTTCAATATTTCAGCGTGGCCTGCAGGAAACGGACCTTTAGGTTACGGAGATCCTGTAACCACAACCATCAATTCAGGATTACTTACCGCTTATTTTGCAAAAGATTTTACAGTAAATTTAGCAGACCTCAGTGCAACTCTTGAATTTGGAGTAAGAAGAGATGACGGTATTATTGTTTATCTGAACGGTGAAGAAGTGATCAGAGACAATATGCCTGCAGGAACGGTAACTCACGGAACTTTTTCTAGTACAACGATTGACGGTGCCGCAGAAACAGCGATTAACATCTTCTCTATTCCAAAAAGTAAATTTGTACAGGGAGTTAACAGGATTTCAATTGAATTACATAACAGAAGCGCAGGAAGTTCAGATTTAACAATAGATGCTTATCTTAAAAATACAACGACAGTTGTTACCCCTCCGGTAAGTACCACCTGTACAGGAGGTCATATCAGCTGTTTTACCTCTATCGTTCCTACATCACAGACTTCAAAGTTGATCATTCCTGCAGAACATAAATTCCAGATGATTCTGAAAGAAGGGGATGCATATTCAGAAGGTGGCGGACTTGTCGGAGGACAGAATGATTTCACAGGATATGTTGCAAAAAATGCAAGCAGTACCAATGGTTATCTGTCGGTGAATCACGAGACGAATCCCGGTGGAGTTACAATGGCTGAAATTAACTACAATGCTTCAACCAAACTCTGGCAGCTGACCAAATCAAGAGGAGTAAGCTTTTCTGCTTCAAGTCTGGTTCAGACGATAAGAAACTGTTCAGGCGGTGTTACCCCATGGGGAACAATCGTTACGGCAGAAGAATCTGTAACCTCTAATGATACCAATGCCGACGGTTATAAAGACTATGGATGGCTGGTTGAAATAGATCCTGCAACTGCACAGGTACTTTCTCATAATTCCAACGGTACAAAAGATAAATTGTGGCAGATGGGAATTATGAACCACGAAAATGTGGTGATCAACAATACAGGAACTGTCGCTTATTACGGGGAAGACGGCGGAACAAACATGGTGTATAAATATGTGATGGATACTCCGAACAATCTTTCGTCAGGAAATTTATATGTTCTGAAATTAGATCAGGGGCTGAGCAGTGGAAATCCTGTAGCAACTACGGGCACATGGATTCAGATTCCCAATAAAACACAGGCAGATCAGAATAACACAACCTCTTTAGCTGCATCGCTGGGAGGAACCTCATTCAACGGTATTGAAGATGTTGAAATCAGCCCGCTTGACAATAAGGTTTATTTTACAGCAAAGGGGCTGAATAAAGTTTACAGAATGCAGGATAACGGTACTACTGCATCACAGGTGGAAGTTTTTGTAGGTGGATTAAACACTCAGTATTCTTTCAACACAGCAGAGGGAATCAAAACTGAAACATGGGGTGACGGTAATGACAACCTTACTTTTGATGAATTAGGAAACCTTTGGGTTCTTCAGGATGGTGGTAAAAACTATATCTGGGTAGTGGCTCCTGATCATACTGCAGCAAATCCTAAAGTGAGATTATTTGCTTCTATGCCGGCTGGTTCTGAGCCTACAGGTCTTACCTTTACACCGGATCATAAATTTGGGTTCTTTTCTGTTCAGCATCCGAGCTCAAACATTGCATTAGATGTAGATGCAACAGGGAATACAATTAATTATAAAGGAAAATCAGCAACGATGGTAATTGCTTTACAACAGTTCTTAGGTGCTGACAGCGTATTGGGAACAACCGAAACTGTCAAAGAAACAGAGGTTACAGTTTCTCCGAATCCTACCTCAGGATTGGTTAAAATCAATGCTCCTAAAGCTCTGAAAAACCTTGAGGTTACTGCGTACAGCATGGATGGTAAAATTGTTTATCAGAAGAAATACACAGGAAACACTTCATCCCTCGATTTAGATTTTACCTCTCAACTTCAGGTTTCAAGAGTTTTGATGTTGAATATCGAAGCTGAAGGATTCCGTAAAACCGTGAAAATTCTCAAAAAATAATTACTAATTTTCTTTCTCAGCTGCCGGCATTTTCTTTGTCGGTGGCTTTTTTCTGTTTTATAGAAAATCTACAGTAAAACCAATTGTTTTCAAGCAAAGATCACACATGAAAAAAATAACAATCATCATTGCTTTTCTGCTTTTTTATAACAGTAAAGCACAGATTGATCCCATTAAATATCCTACCTATACCAACATTGAAGATGCCCTGAAAAGTGGTAAAACGGTGTATAGCATGAGCTTCAGAGAAAAAGGAATGTTTAATATTCCTCCTGATCTCGTAAAGCTGGATTCACTTTTTTTCCTCAACCTGATGGGAAACAGATTAGAGAAAATGGATGAAGAAATTTTCAGGCTTAAAAAACTGGAAATTCTGAATATGAATGCCAACAGCATTAAATTTATTCCTGATGAAATAGGTGAGTTGAAAAAACTGACTACTTTTTCGATGAACCTCAACAGTCTTACCGGGATCAATCCCAATCTTGCAAAACTTCAGCAACTGCAGGTAGTACATTTCGATGCCAATAATCTGAATGTCTTTCCGGAAGCACTGTTACAAGTTCCGGCATTGGTAGAAATCAATCTCAGCAGTAATCAGATAAGTTTTGTTTCGCAGGATTTATATAAAATTAAAAATTTAAAATATTTAAACCTTTCTGCCAATCAGATCAATGATCTGACCGGTGTGAAATTTCCTGACAAAATTAAATACCTCGAACTTCAGCAGAATACGATTACAAAGCTTCCTGAATCTTTATTTAATTCTGAAAATCTTGAATTTTTAAATGTCAGCGATAACAATCTGAAAGAAATTTCCTTTAAAATAAAAAGGTTGAAAGGCATCGTCAGCATGAATCTCGCCAATAACCAGCTGAAAGACCTTCCAAAGGAATTTCAGCAGCTAAAAAAACTTAAAACATTGATCCTGGCGGGAAATCCGATCGATCCGTCAACGATTCAGAAACTTAAAGAATTAATGCCGGGGACACAGATTTATTTTTAAAGCTATCCGCCGACTCTTTTCGTTTTAAAACCCATATCCTTCAGGATTGCCATGATTTTATCACGGTTATCCCCCTGAATAATAATTGTACTGTCTTTTTCAGAACCACCGATTCCTAGGGTAGTTTTTATTTTTTTTGAAATTTTCTTAAGATCTTCCTCGCTTCCTTCCCAACCTTCAACGATGGTTACCGGTTTACCGTTTCTGCCTTTTTTCTCAAACTTGCAGACCAGGGGTTCTTTCTGCTTAAACTGTTCTTCAGGCATCTGAAAATCCTGTTCTTCATGTTCAGGAAAAAGGTTCTTGAGTTGATCACGTAAATCCATACCGCAAAATTAATAAAATATTTAAAAGGTTTACTTTTTATCAAAAGCATTAGAAAGCTTTATTTAAAAAAACTGTAGAGAATAGGAATGATCAGTGGAGAATAACGATTCCCAAGATAATCGATGTTCTGATAAAATAGTATTTCATTTAATATACTTAATCTCAGTTCGGGATAAGGTTCCATAAAATGTAAAGCTCAATAAAAATATTAATTAAATGATTTTCAAAGATTTATTATATAAAATGGTTTGAAATTTATCAAGGTAATACAAGAATTTTATATTACCTTGATAAACGAAGTGGCCTTGTTTAACCTGAAAGCGTTTTAAAAAGTAGTATTTCTTTGTTTTTCTTTGCGATATAATAATACTATTTCGAAAATCAATTATTTAAAAATTGTTTATCCCGAACTTAGATTATTGATGAAGTTTTTTAATGAAAATTTAAGTCTCTCAAATTCTTCAATTCACTTTAAAATAGATAAATTTGTGTATAAAAATAAATTTAAAATGTCAAAAAAAGCAATACTGGCCATACTTGACGGATGGGGTTTAGGTCAAAATCCTGAAGTTTCTGCATTGGCTCAGGCAAATACACCATTTATAGACAGCTGTTATCAAAAATATCCGCACACCACCTTAGAGGCAAGTGGTCTTGCAGTAGGACTTCCATTAGGGCAGATGGGGAATTCTGAAGTAGGGCACATGAATCTGGGTGCCGGAAGAGTGGTATATCAGAATCTCGTTAAACTGAATATGGCGGTTGAAAACGGAACTTTGGGACATGAAGAAGTCATTCAGGAAGCTTTTGCCTATGCTAAAACCGAGAATAAAAACGTACATTTCATAGGATTGGTTTCTAACGGAGGCGTACATTCCCATATTAATCACCTGAAAGGGCTTTTAACTGCAGCCGGTGAATTCGGACTGCATGATAATGTTTATGTCCATGCATTTACAGATGGAAGGGACTGCGATCCACACTCAGGTTTAGGGTTTATCAAAGAACTACAGGATCACATGAGTACAACTACCGGAGCGCTGGCTACAGTGGTGGGAAGATATTATGCGATGGACAGGGACAGAAGATGGGAGCGGGTAAAACTGGCTTACGATGCCATGGTAAATGGTATAGGAGAGAGAACCACCGATGTAGATTCAATGATTCAAAAATCTTATAAAGAGGGAATTACAGACGAATTTATCAAACCGATTATACTGGTTAATGATACTCAAATAGGAAATGAGGTTCCCGTAGGGAAGATAGTGGATAATGACGTTGTGATCTGCTTCAATTTCCGTACAGACAGGGGAAGAGAGATCACCGAGGTTCTGTGCCAGCATGATATGCCGGAATATTTTATGAGAAAGCTGAATCTGCACTATGTTACTTTAACGAATTATGATAAAACTTACGAAAATGTAAAAGTGGTTTTTGATGAAGATGTGCTGAAAGAGACGATGGGTGAAGTTCTTGAAAGAAATGGGAAATCCCAGATCAGAATTGCAGAGACCGAAAAATATCCGCACGTTACCTTTTTCTTTTCAGGAGGTCGTGAAGAACAGTTTGAAGGCGAAAAAAGACTGTTATGTCCAAGTCCGAAAGATGTTCCTACTTATGATTTGAAACCTGAAATGTCGGCCTACGAAATTACAGACTCAATACTGCCGGAACTGCAGAATGAAACAGCAGATTTTATCTGTCTCAATTTTGCCAATACCGATATGGTAGGTCATACAGGAGTTTTTGAAGCGGCAGTAAAAGCAGCTGAAACTGTTGATCAGTGTATTGAAAAAGTTGCCACAACTGCTTATGAGCATGGGTATGCTGTCTTTATTCTTGCTGATCATGGAAATTCTGATGTGATGATCAATGCAGACGGTTCTCCCAATACACAACATTCGACCAACTTGGTTCCTTTAATTGTTATGGATAAGGATCATCAATGGAATTTAAAGCCCGGAAAACTGGGAGATATGGCTCCTACGATTTTATCTGTAATGGGAATTGAGATTCCTGCAATTATGACGGGTGATATTTTAGTCAGCTAAATAATATACGATTATTATACATATACCGTTATCCTTACAGATAACGGTATATTTTTTATGATTTTGATCAGACATTTTATGAGAGACATCTAATAGTATGCTCCAAATAATAAAATATTAATATCTTTGTAAATTATAAACGTATTTAAGAATGTACAATAAACTCGTAAGAAAAGAGGTCATGGGTATTTTGGAAAAGGAAGTAGGTTCTTTTCTTGATAAATTTTTGACACCTATCGAAAAGATCTGGCAGCCTTCAGATTATTTACCTGATCCTTCAAGTGAAAATTTTAAATACGATTTAGATGAAATTCAGACTTTTGCACGTGAAATGCCGTATGATCTTTTCGTAACCTTAATTGGTGACTGTATTACTGAAGAAGCACTGCCTTCTTACGAATCATGGCTCATGGGGGTAGATGGTGTTAATCAGGAAGAAAAAGTAGGCTGGGCAAACTGGGTAAGATCATGGACCGGTGAAGAAAACCGTCACGGAGATTTATTAAACAAATACCTTTATCTGTGTGGCAGAGTCAATATGAGAGAAGTGGAGATCACTACTCAGTATTTAATCAGTGATGGTTTTGATTTGGGGACGAGTATGGATCCCTACAGAAACTTTGTCTATACCAGTTTTCAGGAAACAGCAACCAATATTTCTCACCGAAGAGTAGGTACACTTGCCAAACAGTCCGGTAACGGAAAACTGGCTAAAATGTGTGGCGTCATTGCTGCAGACGAAGCAAGACATGCAAAAGCATATAAACATTTTGTAGCAAAAATTCTTGAACTGGATCCGTCCGAAATGATTATTGCCTTTGAAGATATGATGCGTAAGAAAATTGTAATGCCTGCGCATTTGATGAGACAGTCCGGTCAGAAGGCAGGTGAGCTTTGGGGACATTTTTCAGATGCCGCACAGAGATGTATGGTATATACAGGACAGGATTACATCAATATTATGAAAGACCTGCTGGATGAATGGAAAATCGAACATATAACGGGTCTTACTGAAAAAGCTGAAAAAGCCCAGGAATATTTGATGAAGCTTCCCTCCAGATTACAGAAAATCACTGACCGTGTTTCTACGCCCGACCTTCAGTTTCAGTTCAGTTGGGTAAAACAATAGTGATCTATATATATAAATGATTTAACCATCTGTTTTTAAGTCATTGTGCTAAGCTAAAACTGATTTAAAGGCATTTTAACATAAATTATAACGAAGAGTGACGGATGTTTTTCCGACACTCTTTTTTATTTATTATCTTTGCCAAGCTAAAAAAGAACAAAATGTTAAGTAATAAAAAAATTGCTGTAGATTTCGACGGAACAATCGTGGATGATGCATATCCCGGAATTGGAAAAGCTAAAATTTTTGCATTTGAAACGTTGAAAAAACTTCAGTCTCAGGGGTTCAGATTAATATTGTGGACCTACAGACACGGCAAAACTCTTGATGAAGCGGTAGAATTCTGCAAAAAGAACGGGATTGAGTTTTATGCCATCAACTCCAGTTTTGAAGGAGAAGTCTTTGATAGCGAAACCCAGTCAAGAAAGCTTGATGCAGATTGGTTTATTGACGACCGAAACCTTGGGGGCTTCCCGGGATGGGGGGAGATTTACAATATTATTAATGAAAGAATAGAATTCCGGGTTGACGGAAAAGAAGTTTTAGCCTATTCAAAACTCAAAAAAGAGAAGAAAAAAGGTTTGTTCTGGTAGAATAGCCTGACAATATATCAGTGTAACGATTTACTGATTTTTCTATAATCGTTATACTGAAACATTTTTTACATTGGTAAATTTATAAGATGATTCAATTAAAAACAATAGACGAAATTCGTCTGATGAGAGAAAGTGCCCAATTGGTTTCCAGAACATTAGGAATGTTGGCAAAAGAAATTAAGCCCGGGATTACCACTTTATATTTAGATAAATTAGCCCATGACTTTATCAAAGATCATGGTGCTGAACCTGCATTTTTAGGATATGGAGGTTTTCCCTTTTCATTGTGTATTTCTCCTAATGATCAGGTTGTTCACGGTTTCCCTAATAAAGAAGAAATCAGGGAAGGTGATGTACTTTCTGTAGATTGCGGAGCTGTTTTAAACGGTTTTGTCGGTGACCATGCCTATACGTTTGAGATCGGTGAAGTAAAACCGGAAATTAAAAAACTGCTTAAAGTAACCAAGGAATCCCTTTACAAAGGAATTTCACAATGTGTAAGAGGAAAAAGGATCGGGGATATTTCCCATGCGATCCAGTCGCACTGTGAAAAAGAAGGATATGGTGTGGTAAGAGAATTGGTAGGACATGGTTTAGGAAGAAAAATGCACGAGGAGCCTAATGTTCCGAACTACGGAAGACAGGGTAGTGGTAAAATAATCAAAGACGGTTTAACGATTGCTATTGAGCCTATGGTCAATATGGGAACTGAAAAAGTGAAGTTTCACAATGACGGATGGACGGTAACAACACTGGATAATCTTACATCAGCACATTTTGAGCATGATGTAGCAGTGGTGAACGGTAAACCTGTTTTACTGTCTACCTTTAAATATGTTCATGAAGCATTAGGAATAGAAAGTGATGAAGAAAAGCCATTCCAAATGGATTTTTAATGAAAAAGCTAACGAAGTTTTTATTAAACAAAATTCCACGCCCGATGCTTATTCAGATAAGTGTCTGGGCGCGCCCTCTGATTTATCAGTTTTTTAAAGGGGATCAGTTTTTTGATCCGATTGATGGAAGATCGTACCGTAAATTTTTACCCTATGGTTACGGAAAGCAGAGAGAAAATGCTTTGTCTCCCGGAACTTTAAGTCTGGAAAGACACCGCCAGATGTGGCTCTACCTTCAGAACGAGACCGATTTTTTCATCAAAAACTGTAAAGTCCTTCATATTGCTCCTGAACAGGAGTTTTTGAGAAAATTTAAGAGAATGAGTAATCTCAACTATATTTCTGCAGATTTATATTCTCCGATTGTAGATGTGAAAGCAGATATTTTAGATCTACCATTTGAAAACGAGAGTTTTGATGTTATATTCTGCAACCATGTACTGGAACATATTGAAGATGATGCCAAAGCGATGAGTGAACTGTACCGTGTCCTGAAGCCCGGAGGATGGGGGATTATTCAGGTTCCGATGAAAAATTCACTGGAGAAAACCTATGAAGATTTCACGATCAGAGATCCCAAAGAACGTCAGAAGCATTTCGGACAGTATGATCATGTCCGCTGGTATGGAATGGATTATTTTGACCGCCTCAGAAAAGCAGGTTTTGAAACAGAACC
The DNA here is from genome assembly GCA_963526305.1 of uncultured Chryseobacterium sp. Taxonomy (GTDB): domain Bacteria; phylum Bacteroidota; class Bacteroidia; order Flavobacteriales; family Weeksellaceae; genus Chryseobacterium. The sequence continues at coordinate 160,508 of CAURNW010000001.1, forward strand.
CAATTTTTACTCAAAACAGTTTACCGATGCAGAAATTTTAAAGTATGGACTCAACCATAATGAGATTTTACCGGTGGTTTATAAAAATAAAAAAACGTCTTCAATATGAGGACGTTTTTTCGTTTACTGCTGCAGCCAGTACTTTTCTGATTGATATAGAATTTTTTCTTATTCTCTCAGTGTGAAACAGCCTTTAAACCGATTACTGAACCAATTAATGTACAGATAAAAAATATTCTCCAGAAACTTACCGGATCTTTAAAAATCAAGATTCCCATCAGTACTGTCCCTACAGCACCGATTCCTGTCCAGACTGCGTAAGCAGTTCCTATGGGTAAAGTTTCAGTGGCTTTGATCAGAAGAAGCATGCTGATGGTCAGACAGGCAAGGAACCCTCCAAACCACCAGTACATTTCGTTTCCCGAAGTTTCTTTTACTTTTCCTAAACATGACGCAAAACCTACTTCAAACAGTCCTGCAATAATTAAAATAATCCAATTCATTCATTAATAATTTACTGGCAAAGTTGGGAATTTTGTTCCGGTATACATTTTACAATTGTTAAAAAATGCATCTGATTGACATTTTACCTTATTCAAAATTTAGAAGTGTATGATAACAATTATTTCATTTCCAAACGGATTCTGCTTAGACTGACCTGAGTAATTCCAAGGTATGAAGCAATATGTCCCAGCTGAACTCTCAGGATGAGATAAGGTTTATTTGTAAGCAGATCTTTGTACCGCTCCAGAGCCGTCTTATACTGTCTTGAAATAATCAGTTCTTCAGTTTTTATCAATTCCCTTTCAGCAAATTTTCTTCCCCAGTTGGCCATATGAATGTCTTCATTAAATAAAGCTTTAAGCATTGAAGTTTCAAGCAGGTAAAATTCACAGTCTTCCAGAAGTTCGATACTTTCATATCCAGGTTTGTCTTCAACGTAACTTTTCATTGAAACCACAGGGTCCCCCTCCGAACCAAACCAGAAAGTAATGTCATTATTTTCCGTGGATGCAAAAGCACGGACAATTCCTTTTTTCAAAAAATAAATATGAGGAATAACTTTGTCAGACTCCATTAAAGTAAATCCTTTAGGATGTTTAACTTCAGTGATATGCTGCTTCAGATTCTTTTGGAAGCTGAAGGAAGTAGGTAAGTGCTATCAAGTATTTCTTCAATATTCATAGAGGTGAAGTTATTTAAATTTACGGTACCATTCTCTGTTTTGCAATTAAATTCAGTTTAGCCTGATTTATTTGGATCTTCATAATTTTAAAAAAAATATTTGAAATTTGGGTCAACTTTGCAGCCACTGCTTTCCGGTGTTTTTACATCACGGCAAAAATACAAATGAAAGAATAAAATCCACAATTTGTAATAACAATCTATTTATTGTAAGAGCTCGGTTTAGAAGAATTTTCAGTCAAAAACAGTTTTTTTTACCATCAAATTTTAATATAGACCACAAGACCGATTTTGTTTTACTAACTTTGCGAATCGTAATAAAAACGACTTAATTTTTTTATATGCATAAAGCAGGATTTGTAAATATCGTTGGAAAGCCAAATGCCGGAAAATCAACCCTTTTAAATCAATTGATGGGGGAGAAACTGGCAATCGTTACCCAAAAGGCACAGACCACCAGACATAGAATTTTCGGAATTTATAATGAAGAAGACTTACAGATTGTATTTTCTGATACTCCCGGGGTTTTAGATCCAAAATACGGTTTGCAGGAAAAAATGATGGATTTTGTAAAAGATTCTTTACAGGATGCAGACGTTTTTCTTTTCATTGTAGATGTTACGGATAAATCTGAACCTTCAGAATTTTTAATAGAAAAACTCAACAAAATCCCGGTACCGGTTTTATTGTTACTGAATAAAGTGGATCAGACCAACCAGGAGGGCCTTGAGAAATTAGTAGGAGAATGGCACGAAAGAATTCCGAAAGCGGAAATCCTTCCTATTTCTGCACTAAATGCTTTCAATACAGATATTATTTTGCCAAAATTAAAATCAATGTTACCGGAAAGCCCGGCCTACTATGATAAAGATATGTATACCGATAAGCCTGAAAGATTCTTTGTGAACGAGGCTATTCGTGAGAAAATTCTTCTGAATTATGAGAAGGAAATTCCATACTCTGTAGAAGTGGTGACCGAAATGTTTAAAGAAAATGAAGGGATTATCTTCATTGATTCTATTATATATGTTGAAAGAGATACCCAGAAAGGGATTATCATCGGGCATAAAGGAGAAGCGATCAAAAAAGTAGGTACTGAAGCGAGGATAGATCTTGAGAAATTTTTCTCAAAAAAAATTCATTTAAATCTTTTTGTTAAAGTGAAAAAAGACTGGAGAAAGAACGACAGAGATTTGAAAAATTTCGGTTACAGATAGACTAAAAGTCAATAATCATCGTTGAAATAACAGGAATTTTATTAACTTTAAACTAAAATTTTATTCAATGAGCTATTCCAACTCAAAAACTAATCCTCTATTTATAGACATCACATTATTGGCAGTAAGATTATTTATAGGTTTTGCAATGCTGTCTCACGGTTTTCCGAAACTTCAGATGTTATTGGAAGGAGGCGATATTAAGTTTTTTGATTTCTTAGGATTGGGTCCGCAAATTTCTTTGGGTTTAACTGTTTTCGCTGAATTTGTATGTTCTATTTTTCTCATATTGGGTTTGTTCACCAGAATAGCAACAGGCTTTCTGATGTTTACGATGGTTGTAGCAGGCTTTTTCGTACATGGAGCCGATTCTTTTGATAAAAGGGAATTAAGTTTTCTCTATCTCACCATTTACCTGTTTATTATGCTCTTAGGAGCAGGCAAGTTTTCTGTTGATGGTATGATTGAAAATAAGAGAAGATCATCAGAATGGTAGGTCATACTTTTAAATATACAGAGCGGTAATTGATTACCGCTTTTTTTTATGAATAAAACAGATGGTTTTTTAACAGCCGGATTACCGGTATCAGACCATAATTATCACTAATTGGTGTTTGATTTTAAATATTTATTCTGTCTTTTATGATTAATTACTTTTCATTAAATTCGTAACAAATCAAAAAGATAATGAAAATCAAACTAAGCATCTGTTTATTGGCATTTCTGAACTTTTATGAAGCGCAGGAAAATATTTCTTACCAAAAACCCTCTGCAGAAATTCTTAAACTGGCAGATTATGACAGACCTCCGACCGTCCTTACCAATTCAAAAAAAGACTGGGTAGTTTTTGTCTACCGCCCGACTTACAAAACCCTTGATGATCTTAACCAACAGGAAATGAAATTAGGCGGTCTGAGAATCAATCCTGTTACCAATATTTCGAGTACAACTTCATATTCTTACAATCTTAAAGTAAGAAAGATGAATGATAAAACGGAAGTCCAGGTTAAAGGGCTGCCTGCAAACCCTAAAATTACCAATACTTCCTTTTCTCCTGATGAAAAAAAATTAGCCTTTACAAATACGACCGATAAAGGAGTAGAGCTCTGGGTTGTTGATCTTGCAGATGCGACAGCCAAGAAAATAACCAAAGATTATCTGAATGCCAATTTAGGAAACCCATACAGCTGGATGAAAGATTCTCAGAGTTTTCTGATTAAGGTTCTTCCTGAGAACAGAGCCAAATTATCCGACTCTTCAAAAGATCTGCCCACAGGACCGATTGTTTCTACTGCCGACGGAAAGGTTTCTCAGAACAGAACCTATCAGGATCTTCTTAAAAATCCGCAGGATGAAAAGAATTTTGAAATCCTTACTGCCTCAGAATTGTATCATGTGGACATGAACGGAAATCTTAAAAAGATAAAAGATCAGGATATGTATTCCGGAATCAGCTATTCTCCTGATGGAAATTATTTAATGCTGACGACCATCAAGAAACCGTTTTCTTATATTGTCCCTCTAAACAGGTTTCCAATGACCACTACAGTTTACGATAACAGTGGAAATGTTGTGAAAACTGTAAATGAAGTTCCGTTGAATGAAATTATGCCTAAAGGTTTTTCTTCCGTCCGAACCGGGAAAAGAGAGATGAGCTGGAGAGCTGACCAACCCGCAACTTTGGTTTTTGCTGAAGCACTCGATGGCGGAGACCAGTCGAAAACAGTTGATTACAGAGACGAAATTTTCACATGGGAGGCTCCGTTTTCTGCTCAGCCGAAATCGTTCTTTAAAACAAAACAGAGATACGAAGGGACAAGCTGGACCAATAACCATTATGCGGTTGTTTCAGAAGGCTGGTATGATACAAGGAACACAAAATCTTATCTTGTCGATTTAAATGACGGAAAATCTCAAATTATTGAAGACCGTAATTATCAGGATGTCTATAGTGATCCGGGAAGCTTCAATACCACCAAAAATGATTTCGGAAGATATGTTCTGGATATGAAAAACGACAAAGCCTATCTTATCGGAGCCGGTTTTACAAAAGAAGGACAGCATCCTTTTATCGATGAAATGGATATGAAATCCTTAAAGAAGAAAAGATTGTACACTTCAAATCTTAAAGGAGCCAAAGAAGAAATAATTGATATCATTAACCCGTCAAAAGGAGAAGTTCTGACGATTCAGCAGTCGGCAAGTCAATATCCAAATTACTTCAGGAAAAACATCAAATCTAATAAAACCGAAGCCGTTACCAATTTTGCCAATCCGTTTGAAAGTATAAAGGATGTGTACAAAGAAGTAATTACTTACAAAAGAAATGATGGTGTTACACTGACCGGAACACTTTATCTGCCAGCAAATTATGACAGAAAGGCTAAAAAGGAAAAGCTTCCTTTACTGATCTGGGCATATCCGACAGAATATAAAGATAAAAATACAGCAGGACAGAATACCCAGAATCCTAATGATTTTACCTTTCCCTACTATGGATCATTTGTATACTGGACAGCAAAAGGATATGCCGTTCTGGATGATGCAGCGTTCCCCATCATCGGAGAAGGGAAAACAGAACCCAATGATACCTTCATTCCACAGTTGGTTGCGAATGGAAAAGCAGCGATCGATGCTGTGGATCAGTTAGGATATATCGACAGAAATAAGGTAGCAGTAGGAGGACATTCTTACGGTGCATTTATGACAGCCAACCTTCTGACTCATTCTAAAGATTACGCATGCGGAATTGCCAGAAGCGGAGCCTATAACAGAACTCTGACCCCTTTTGGTTTCCAGAGTGAGCAGAGGAATTACTGGGATGTACCGGAGATTTACAATACCATGTCACCCTTCATGAATGCAGATAAAATGAAAACGCCACTGCTGCTGATCCACGGCGATGCTGATAATAACCCGGGAACGTTTACATTGCAGACCGAGAGATATTTTCAGGCACTGAAAAACCTCGGAGCACCTGTAAAGATGGTTCTTCTGCCAAAAGAGGCACATGGCTATGCCGCTAAAGAAAATATCCTCCACCTTCTTTGGGAACAGGATCAGTTTTTGGAGAAATGTCTTAAGAAATAAATGATAAACCTCGCTCATATTGAGCGAGGTTTTTTGTTTTACTTTTTTAGGGTGGTAATAATATCCTGCAATTGCTGTATCATCTTGTCCTTATCTTTCAGTCTCTCTTCGTACAGAGATTCTATCTTATCTGTTTTGTCTTTATTTTCCTGATACAGATTTTGAATATCCTGATATCCAACAGATGCATCATAAAAATTCTGCTGATTATAGATATTGTTGGGATTAGAATCTAATAATTCATATACTGGAGCTTCCAATATTTCAGAAATCTGATATAATCTGTCTACTGTAAGCTTAGTCTCATTTTTTTCTATTTTGCTGTATGCAGCTTGGCTGATGTTGAGTTCATCTGCCATATTCTCGTGAGAAAAACCTTTTTTCTTTCTGTATTCTTTTATTTTTTCAATAATTGCTTCCATAGTGTCCATAACTAAAATTGTAATTAATATCGCAAAAGTAATATTTTTTTCGAAAAAGTTGTGGCATTATTTTGAAATATAATTCTATTATTACAAAGTAATTTTTAAAATAATACAGATATGAAAAAAAATAATCTTTTGGTGCTTTTTGCATTGACTCTTTTATTAAACTCCTGTAAAACCGAACTTGATTCCTTTCAAGAAAATGAAATACTGAAACAGGAAGCTAAATTTTCTTTACTTAGAATAGAGCAAATAAATCAACAGATAAATCTTCTCTCAAAACTTTCCGAAGTTGAATTAAATGCATTTAGAACCACTGATATTCTGGGAAGGTCTGTGCAGGATTCTATCCTTGAAAGTGTTATTATCAATACAAATGAAGTGCTTTTGGCTGAAAGAGGAGAAAAGAAAACATATACATTTCCTGTATATAGAACAAATTCCGGTAAAATAGAGAATTTAGTACTTAAAGAGAATACCGATAAAACGTATTCTGGGTTTCTGATACAATATGATTTAACAAAAGAGGAAAAGGATCTTTTTATTTCCGGGCAAAATGTGGATATCAAGTCGAAAATAAAGATTTTTAATATTGATAAATTAAATTTAAGTGCTAGAGTTCAGAGTGATGTAGTAGGGTGCTATGAGATTACATGGGAAACAGGAACCTGTTCAAGTAGTCAGCACCATGCTTATGGAGATAATACATGTGTATTAACAGGAGATGATGCTGCTCCTAAGCCTACAATTATTGCCATAAAAGACATCTGCAGTAATTATGGTACCCAGGGAGATAGCCCATACAGTAATCCTAATTTCCCCAATGATGGGAGCTCGGGTTCATATGATACAGCTCCTTACATAGGAAGCGAGGCAGAGTTGATAGAAATGAATAGAGTTTTCAGATTAAAACTAAACACTGCACAACTTTCTTGGTATGATGGTCATACTGTCTTAGGAATGGATCTTGCTAAACTTTATAATGAAGATAATTCTAATCCTCATCTCAATTTTCTTAGATTAGTTATTGATTATATGAAAACATCCAATAATGCACAAGACACTTTTTTATATGCAACTATTATAAATTTTTTAAAACAAAATGGAAGTTATCAGGAAAACTGGGCATTAATTAAAAATATTTTTGCTGAGTATAATCCCAATTTAGGAATTTCGGTGCTAAATTTTGTAAAAGAAAATCCTGATACACAAAATATAGCAGAGATAATTAATAGAATAAATGCATTAGATAACGCTTTAGCCATTAACCCAAATTTATTATTAGATATTCCTTGCTCACAATTACCTGATTGGCAAACGTTAGCTAATCATCCTATCCCTACATCTGTTAAAAATAAAATATTTCAAATTAATGATCTTACTGGTTGGTTTAGTAGTGCTGCTGTTCAAAATTTGGATTATTCAACTTCTTACACAATAAATATGGATGTATATCCTGTGAAAATTTCCGATATGCCTAAAAAACCTTCTGGAGTAAGATATACCCCGGCAGAATTTTTTGATTATTTTAGAAAAAATATAAATATTTTTACAGATATTAACCATGGAAATTTTTATCCAGTGGTTGCTGCTGAGTATGGTATTGATGATAATAATCTTTGGTTTTCTAGCAATCCCTTAAATGCATTAATTACTATTAAAATTCCTGCAGACAATGGAACTGTTATATGCAGTGGATGGGGTTCGCAAGCTTGGATTTTTACTACGGTTAAATCTCCTTGGGATGGCGAACACCCAGTAAGTGGAAATAGATTATTCGGTTATTTTATCGATGCTAATGGAGATATGTTTATTTATACAAGAGGTGTAGATAGATTTACAACAAAATTCTCTAATAATGGAATGCAATATACTATAGAAAATTTTGGTTACTCTGCAGCAAAAGATATGTGGAAAAATATGCAACAAAAACTAAAAATATTTGTGAACAATAATGGAGGGACATCCTCAGTTATTTCTGGAGTTGATTATCAACCCAATTATATATTTATAAAAGATTATCTTAAAGGTCAAAAACCAATAACAGCACTAGGATGTCACTAAGATTATACACTATTTTATTTTTGTCTCTATTTTTATTGATATTGTTTTTATTCTCAATATTAGCAAGTATATTAATATGCATCACACAATCAGATTTTAAATTTTGGTTCTTATATCTAATTCGAACTATAAGTCATATTTTCGAATCTTATAATATTATTATGTTAATGATCTTTTTTATTTCTTATACGTTAATTACATATCGTTACAGGAGATTTAGAAATATTTTTTTTACTTTTATTTCTATTTTAATTTTAGTGTTAAGTGTAAATATATTTAAGCTAAAAAGTCTATTTATTTATAAAAACGAGGAGGTAGATAAAAACTTTTTCGCTTTCTTAATATCTTATATAGTTTGTTCCCTTATTTGGAATAAAATTGCAAAAAAGATATGGAACTTAAAACTAAGTACATGATAATTAGAATTACATTAATAATTTTTTCAATTTTATTATTAGACAGTTGTAAATCAATTGCAGAGAAACCTACTGGAAAGTGGAAGCTGTCAAGCGTAATAAACAGCGATGATGTGTATGCAAACAGATCTTCACTTGTTCCTCAACAAGTTGAAAGTGATTTGTTGATTACATTAACGAAAGATGGTGCATTTACAGCAAATCATAATTTATGCTATGAGGGAGCAGAAACCACATCAGAAGGAAAATACTATATGCCTAAGTACAAGAAAATAGACAAGACCCTTAGATTAGAGTTATCTAAATGTCCCGGAATTGATGGTGCTCATTACATTAGATTAAGAGAAAAGAAACTGGAATTATATTATCCATCTGTTGCTGGATATCGAATTCAAATATTTGAAAAAATAAAATAATTAGTTATTAAAAAGGTAAATCAGAAATGATACCAAAAATTTTGAAAGAAGATTGTGTTGCAGAAGATAATTATATTGCGATTTATGGTAACGGTTTAAATTAAGAATACAATTAAACGAGCAAAATTATTTTAGTATTATTTCTTTTCATATATACTTTTGGATATTCTTGTGTATGCTCGTATGTACCTAATATCTTTAATACACACATTACTTTATAAATGGCGCAAAGAATATGAAGAGTTTGGGGAAGGCAGCTTTCCGGGAAATGGAAATTTAAAACTAACACGCGAACAGGAAAAGATTCATGAATTTGAAAAAAAGCTGAAGGATGCAGAGTTAGAACGTGATATCTTAAAAAAGCAATCGGCATCTTCTGTTCATTAGTTTTTATTTCTTTTTAAGGTATTTACGAATACTTCGTATTTCCAAGAGCGGTCGATGAAATATAAATTCATACAAAATAATGAAAATATATTCCCGATTGAAAAGATGTGTATTGTTTTAAAATTAAGTTCCAGCGGCTATTTTAAATGGAAAAGCAGACCCTTTAGCAAGAAATTGCTTTTGAAGGAAAAAATAAAAGAGCAGATAACTTCGATTTATTTCTCATCCAAACAACGCTATGGAAGACCAGAATTACATTTGAGTTGAATTCTTTAGGATATGAAATATCGCGAATCACAGTGGCTAAATATATGAAAGAGCCTTGCTTGAGAAGTAAATTAAGCAGGAAATTTAAAGTAACGACGAACTCTAACCATAATCATTTGTTAGTAGAAAATGTGCTGGACAGGAATTTCACTGCAGAGAAACCTGCGCAAGTCTGGGTTTCTGACATCACTTATATTCAGACCAAAGAAGGATTTTTATATTTGACAACAGTGATTGATTTATACGACCGAAAAATAATCGGATGGAGTTTGAGTAAGGGAATGAGCACCGGAGAAACAAGCCTTGCAGCCTGGAAGATGGCTGTCAAAACCGGAAAATAATTGATGGACTAACTTTTCACAGCGACAGAGGCGTTCAATATGCAAGTAAAAAATTTGCGAATACCATTGAATTTTATGGTGCTACAAGAAGCATGAGCCGCAAAGGAAATTGTTGGGATAATGCAGTGGCTGAAAGTTTTTCAAATCATTAAAAACAGAACTCATTTATGGAAACAAGCCCATTACAAAAGAAAAAATGAAGCTGGAAATTTTCGAACGCATCGAAGTCTGGTACAACAAAAAAAGACGGCACAGTACTCTGAATTACCAAACAATAGAAGAATTTAACAATCAAAACAAAATTTATAAAAATATAGCTTAACTTATACTGGAATTTTTATTTGCATATCCAGATTTATTTATAAAATTTTTTATATACTTTGCATAATTATTAATTTCTGTTTTGTCATTCTACATCAATCTAAACCTAATAAAATCAAAAGTAAATGACTGAGATCCTCCACAACGATAAACTTTCTGCTTATTAAAAAATAATTTATTTCAATTAAATTTAGATTATGAATTTTACTTTATTTTTCTTGCAGACATATCCAGAAAACGTTTCACCAGCAAAAATGCGGATATCGTTAATCCCAATCCAAGCGCAATCCACATTCCGAAGGCGCCCATTCTTAAAGTTACACAGAGAAAATATCCTAATGGAATTGTAATCAGCCAGTAGGCTATAAAGGTAATGATTGACGGGATTTTTACATCCTGCAAACCTCTCAGCATTCCCAGTGCAGTTACCTGAATTCCGTCTGAAAGCTGAAACAGGGCGGCAATGATCATTAATTTTGATGCCAGCATAATCACTTCAATTTCTTCAGGCTTTGTGAAAAATGTAGGAAGGATATTTCTGCCTAAAATGAAGATCACACCACAAAAGCACATAAAGAGAAATGCAATTTTCAGATTGTTGATTCCTATTTTTCTCAGTTCAACAAAGTTCTGTTCGCCAAGTTTTCGGCCGATCATCACTGTTGATGCCACACTGAAGCCAATACAAAGATTAAAGGTAAATGATGCCATGCTCAATGCAATCTGGTGTGAAGCAATATCATGTGAAGAGATCAACCCACAGATAAATGCTGCTCCTGCAAAAGCAGTTACCTCAAAGAACATCTGTAACGCAGTAGGAAAACCTAACCTTACCATTTTTTCAAACATTTTCTTTGAAAAAACCTGCATTTTTAATGAAAATTCTTTGACATATAATCTCGTTTTAGGTTCTTTCATCAGAACAAAATATAGAAATACAACCATGAAGATCCGCGCAATTAAACTGGCCAGTGCAGAACCTTTTACCCCCATTTCAGGGAAGATCCAAAGTCCTTTGATGAAAACATAATTCAGTACAATGTTAATCACATTAGCGATGATTGTTGCTTTGGTTACCCCAATCGTATACGATAATCCTTCAGAAACCTCTCTTAAAGTCTGAAATGCCATAAAGGGAACAATGCTGATCGCCATGATCCATAAAAAATCTACCGTATCCGGAATGATTTTCGCCGGCTGACCCGAATGATAGAGCAGAGGTAATCCTGAAAACAGGACAAGCATCAGAATAATCCCTACAGTCATGTTAATCACGAAACCGTGACTGAAAACCGAATTGATGGTGGTATGATCATTTTTAGAATGTGCCTCCGAAACCAATGGCGGAATGGCAAAAGAAAATCCCAGTGCCAGAACAAACATAGAAAAAAATACGGCATTTCCCAAAGATACTGATGCCAGAGCATCAGCACCCAGTAATTTTCCCACGATAATATTATCAAACAGGTTTACAGAAACCTGCCCCACTTGTGTAAGCATTACAGGAAGAGCCAGCGTAAGGGCCTCTTTCGTGTAATTTTTATTTAAAAAGCTCATAATAGTTTATAAAAAAAAATTTGCAGTATAGTTACTGCAAATTTTTATAATTTATTTTAATTAATAATTAAATTATTTTCTCACAAAACTTGCAACATCCTCTTCGGATACCGTAGTTCCTCCAAGAATAATTAATCTTTCCACAACATTTCTCAATTCTCTGATATTTCCGGTCCATGAAAGTGCTTTTAAGGCATCAATCGCAGACTCATCGAATTTTTTCAGGGCAGTACCGTGTTCATCAGAAATCAATCCTGAAAAGTGGTCAACCAGCAATTTGATATCTTCTTTTCGCTCATCCAACGGCGGTACATAGATTTCGATTACAGAAAGTCTGTGATACAAATCTTCCCTGAATCTTCCGGCCTCGATTTCCTTAGCCATATTTTTGTTGGTTGCTGCAAGCACTCTCACATCAACTTTTATTTCCTTATCACTTCCTACCGGAGAAACTTTACTTTCCTGTAATGCTCTCAAAACTTTTGCCTGAGCGATTAAACTCATGTCCCCGATCTCATCAAGGAAAATGGTACCGTTGTTTGCCTGCTCAAATTTACCCTGCTTATCTTTAATGGCACCGGTAAATGAACCCTTTACGTGTCCGAAAAGCTCAGATTCGATCAGTTCTGAAGGAATAGCAGCACAATTCACCTCAACCATCGGGCCTCTTGCTCTTTCACTTAGATTATGAATTGCATGGGCAACCAGCTCTTTACCTGCACCGTTAGGTCCTGTAATCAAAACTCTGGCATCAGAAACAGCCACCTTTTCAATCATCTCCTGAATTTTTTTCAACGGAGCAGACTCACCAATCATCTGGTATTTTTTGTTGACTTTTCTTTTAAGGGTTTTGTTTTCTGTCTGAAGATTTTTATTTTCTTTCTTTAACGTTTCTTTTACTAAAGCGTTTTTAACGCTGGTAATCAATCGGTTGATGTCGATTGGTTTAGAGATAAAATCGTAAGCTCCATCCTTCAAGCAAGCTACCGCAGAATCAATATCGGCATGCCCCGATATCATGATAAATGTTGATTCAGGCTTTAAAACCAGACTTTGTTTCAAAAAGTCAGTTCCTGACATTTTAGGCATTTTAATGTCTGAAATTACTAAGGCAAAGTCTTCTTTCTCAACTTGTTTGTAGCCTTCAAGGCCGTCTTCCGCAATTACAAATTCGTAATCGGTAAGCTCATCCGAAAGAATACTGTGGAGTACACCGGAGATTGCTTTTTCGTCTTCTACAATAAGGATTTTTTGCATAGTCGCAAATTTAGGTATTTTTTGCTTGATTATTAGCAAAAATCATTCCCAAAAGTCTATATCGGGTAATCTCTCTGTCCAAAAATTGCAGAACCTACCCGTACAGAATTGGCACCGCACTCAATAGCGACAGGAAAGTCATCACTCATTCCCATCGATAAGGTTTGCAAAGGAATTTTATTGCTCAATTTATCAAAGAGGCTTTTTAATTTAGTAAACTCCTTCTTGACCTGTGACTTATCTTCCGTGAAAGTTGCCATTCCCATCAGACCTGTGATGTCTATGTTGGGAAAATCACCTACTGTGAATTTTTGAAATAAATTTTCAGCTTCTGCAGGTTCGAGTCCGAACTTGGTTTCCTCTTCTGCAATCTTTACCTGAAGCAGAACCTTTATTTTCCTGTTGTGTTTCCCAGCCTCCTTATTGATCTCATTGATCAGCTTCTCAGAATCAACGCTCTGTATTGTGTCAATAAATTCAGCAATGTATTTAACTTTATTCGTCTGAAGGTGTCCGATCAGATGCCATTGAATATCTTTGGGAAGTACCGGATACTTTTCAGCCAGTTCCTGAACTTTATTTTCGCCAAAGACTTTCTGTCCCGAATTATAAACTTCCTGAATCGCTGACACCGGATGCGTTTTTGAAACGGCAACAAGTTCAACATATAAAGGAAGCTGATCTTTTATTTTTTTATAATTTTCCTGAATGCTCATAAGTGCAAATTTCTGAAATTTAGAAAAGAAAAACGATTTAAATTAGAATTTTATTCATCAATGAAAGACATTAAAATTATTTGAGAATTTTTTTTAACCGCAAAAGTTTCAAAAGACATGATTAAAAAAGAAATGCAAAAGTTGGAAAAATGTAAAAATACTTTTTACGGTTACGATTGTATTCTTCTGAACGTCTTTAAATGCATCAAATCTTTTGTCTCTTTTGCGGTGAAAAATTAATTTAATACTTCATTAATTCTGGGATATTCTGAGATTTTTCTAAAGACAAACCGGTTGGTTTTTTGTAGTTTTTCAATAAACAGATCCAGTTCATTAACCGAATCAGCATCCGTTAGGTATTGGTCATGAGTAAGAAACACCAAATGTCTGGATGTTTTTTCAAGGTCATTGAAAAAGATGCTGTCTACTTTTTTCAGCATTGCCTGATGGTTATCCTTAAGCTGCATTTTATTATTTGGCTTCCATTCGAGATCCCATCCGATTACTTTGTAACCGGCATTTTTCAGACTGTTTGCTGCTTCACTGGAAGTTTTTATATCCGTACTGGTGATATTATTCAATCTCCAGATATTTCTTCCTGGTGTTCTTGCAATTCTACTCTGCAATTTTAAGCTGTCTTTTGCCCTGTCAAAATCATGCACCACCATTGTCGGATTCTGATAAAAAGTACTGTATTTATTATGAGCGTGGGTATGGCTGTGATTTGCAAGCTCTATAAGCCTGTCTCTTCTCAGAGATTCAAGATCATCTTTTTGTCTTTTACTTCCGTTCGCATGCTCTCCGACTAAAAATGCGGTTCCGCAGACATTTCTTTTATGAAGAATTTTAAGTAGATTTTCAGTTCCCCGGTTAGGGCCATCGTCAAAAGTAAGGTAGATGACTCTTTTATCTGAAATAGTATTTTCACCCTCTATTTTCAAAACTTGCTTTGCGACGGGAGGATCTTTTGTAGTCATTTCTTCAGATTCTTTTTTTTCTGTATTCTGACCACAGCCCGTAAGTAGGATTGATGTTGTGCCCAGTGTGGCAAACATCCTTAGAAAAGTCCGGTTAAAAGACTTTTCCGCAAAGTTTTTTTTCATAAAAATTGATGGATATTAAATTGTTAAAAAATGTTAATTTTCAAGGTTTAAATTTAGCAAATCCAGTACCAATAATTGTGATAATTTTAAGATTTAATTTAATTTTAATAAAAAATGATTAGCGCCCTATTTTTTGAAGATAGATGCCGTTTTTAATCGCTGAGACTCCCCAGGTATTATTGAAGAAAATATAGGATTTCAGATTAGAATTTCTGATTTTCTCAGCCAGATCATCTAAAAAATCTTGAGAATATTCCGATTTATAAAGGATGGGCTTTCCGTGAAGACGATAATAAAGTATTTCATCTGAATTGATCATAACATCATCTGGGAGTTTCCCCGGAAAACTTACGCCTGAGAAAATAATTTTGTTTTCCTGAAGGCTTTTGTAAACCTGAGCATTCCACCAGGATTCATGACGGAACTCAATAACGTTTAAATAACTGATATCAATATTCTTCACAATCAGTTTCAGATTTTCTTCATTTTTTTTAAATGACGGAGGAAACTGATATAAAAATCCTGCAAGTTTTTCTTTTAGGCGATGTTGAATGTGATTGTAGAATTCGGCAATGTCCTCAGTACAGTTTTCCATATGCTTTTCATGCGTGATTGTTTTTGGAATTTTAATGAAAAATCTAAAATCATGAGGAGTTTCATCAAACCATTTCTGAAGTGTTTTTGCAGTCGGCTTTCTGTAAAATGTTGAGTTGATTTCAACGGCATTGAACTGCTGGGAATACAGCATTAAAAAATCTTTGCTTTTCGCATCTTCAGGATATAAAGTCCCCTTCCAGTCATTGTTTGAAAAGCCAGAACATCCGATGTATGTATTTTCTTTATTCATGTTGAAAATTTATTTTAAATGAGCTTTAATCATCAGTTTTCTTCAAAATGAAGACATCAAAGAATTATTAGATCTCTTAAGGCATTTTACATTGAAGGACATAAAAATAATCACAGACTTATTTAACATTCAAATCCACCGTATTTAATCTTAGAGAATTCAAAATCACAGATAGAGAACTCATGCTCATAGCCGCGGCTGCTATCATCGGGGATAATAAAATCCCAAAAAAAGGATACAATAGACCTGCCGCAACAGGGATGCCCAGAACATTATAAATAAAGGCAAAAAAGAGATTTTCTTTAATGTTCTTAAGGAGTTTTTCACTTAGAATTTTTGCTTTCGCAACACCGAGAAGGTCTCCTTTCAGTAAAGTAATTTCTGCGCTTTCAATGGCAACATCAGTTCCCGTCCCCATAGCAATACCAATGTCTGCCTGCGCCAAAGCAGGCGAGTCATTGATTCCGTCTCCTGTCATGGCAACTTTTTTTCCTTCCTGCTGCAGTCGTTTTACTTCGTTTAATTTATCTTCCGGAAGACAGTTGGCTTTAAAATGTCTGATTCCTAAAGTTTCCGCAACTGCCTTTGCGGTATGTTCATTATCTCCCGTCATCATCACGACATCGACTCCGTCTTTCAGCAGTAATTCTATTGCTTTTTTAGAACTTTCTTTAATTTTATCGGTAAAACTGATCCAACCCAGGACTTCATTGTCCTGCGCCAGATAAGAAATGGTATGCGCTTTTGACTGCTCCTGCAAAACTTTCTGTTTTAAAATTTCAGGAATAAGAATCTGATTTGAAGTTAAAAGATTTTCATTACCGAGATAAATTGTTTTGCCGTTGATAATCCCTTTAAGACCTTTTCCCGAAATGTTTTCAAACCTGCTTACTTTTTCAGCAGAGATGTTGTCCTGTTTCGCTTTTTTAATCACGGCACCGGATAAAGGATGTTCAGAATTCTGGTTAAGGGAATACGCAAGTTTTAAAATTAAATTTTCATTATTATTAAGTGTTTCAATATGTACTACAGAAGGTTTTCCTTCAGTTAATGTGCCTGTCTTGTCAGTAATTAAAACGTTTACCTTATTCATCTGTTCAAGTGCTTCAGCATTTTTTATTAATATACCGTTCTTCGCACCTTTACCGATTCCCACCATCAGAGACATGGGAGTTGCAAGTCCTAAAGCACATGGACAGGCTACGATAAGGACTGCAACGGCATTGATAAAAGCAAACAGACTCTTCTTATCTTCAGGGCCAAAAAACTGCCATAAAGCGAAAGTAATGACCGATGCAAAGATGACCGTAGGGACAAAAACTTTAGCTACCTTATCCGTTAATTTCTGAATCGGAGCTCGGCTTCGGCTTGCTTCATTCACCATCTTGATGATTTTTGAAAGCAATGTTTCATCACCCACTTTTTCAGCCTTCATGATAAAAACCTGATTTCCGTTAATCGTTCCTGAACTTACCTGATCACCAGTACTTTTCTCGACAGGGACAGGCTCTCCGGTAATCATACTCTCGTCAACAAGCGCATTTCCTTCCTTGATTTTTCCGTCAACAGGAATTTTTTCACCCGGTTTTACCTTTAAAAAATCACCGATTTTTATGGATGAAAGCGGCACTCTTTTTTCCTCTCCATACATGATCAGATTGGCTTCGTCAGGAGAAAGATTCATGAGTTCTTTGATCGCATTTCCTGTCTTTTTGTGAGCAGCAGCTTCCATAAGCTGTCCCAAAATAACCAAAGTGATAATAACACAGACCGCTTCAAAGTACAGAGGGATTTCATGACCATGACCTGTAATTTCATGGGGAACCGTATTGGGGAAAAATAGTGCAGTTATGCTGAACAAAAATGCAGCTGAAACACCTAAAGCAATCAGACTGAACATATTCAGATTCCATGTCCTGAAAGAAACGAATCCTCTTCTCATCAGGAACCATCCCGAATAAAACAAAACAGGAAACGTCAGAACCAGTTCGATAAAACCTTGTGTCTGATGTGAAAAAGGGAAATCAATAAACATTCCACCCATTGAAAGAGTAAAAACAGGAATCGTGAATGATAGTGAAGTGATAAATTTTCTTTTTAAAAGATGAAATGTTTCATCATTCTCACCATCACTGTTTTTATCAGGGTATTTTACCAGATCCATTCCACAGACTGGGCAACCCACATTGCTGTCGTAGGTTTTATCTCCTTCACAGAACATAGGGCAATAATACCTGCCCGCCATATCATCGGTCACTTTCAGAGTTTCCTGAGGGTGATGGTGGTGAGAATGTTTTGATTTTGAATGATTGAGCAGATCTTCAGTGATTTCCTCCAAATGCATGTGGCAAACCGGACAGTCTCCTTTTTCATTATATACAGTATCACCTTCACAAAACATAGGGCAATAATAATCCCCAACGTGATCTTTAAAGTTTTCAGGAAGATGGCTTTTGGAAAAAGCAGGTTTGTAATTGGGGTCTTTTGCCAGTTTTTCTTCTACCGGAACTAAAAACATATTGCAGACCGGACATCTTTCGCCCTGTTTAAAATATACTTTGTCCCCTTCGCATTCCATCGGGCAGTAATACACTGAAGAAGGGGAAATACGGTCCTGCGGTTTTATAAAAGTATTGTCAGAAAGATCAGGATCTTCCAATCTGTAATTTCCTGTTTCTTCCAAAGCTTTATTTAATTTATTCAAATTAATTTCCTGATCAGAAGTGATGGTCGCAGTATTATTTTCAAGGCTGATATCAGCACTTATATTCTGAAGGCTGTTCAGTTTTTCTGAAATTTTTTTCTGACAACCTGAACAGGTCATCCCCAGTATTTTATATTGCTTCTGCATGATTCTTAAATTTATTCTGCAAATTTCCAAAATGAAAACTGAAGACTGTTATAAATTTAAGGATAATAGTTACAGAATTTAGTGGGTTTGGAATTAGAGTGCTACCATAAGGGATTTGCCTGGAAGAAAAATATATATTTAATCCTTAAATTCTCCGGATCTCGAATTTTCAGACAAAATCAAGCGGTTTCCTGTCAGAAACTTTCATTTTTTTAAACTCAGTAGGGGTATAACCTGTTGTGGTTTTGAATTGAGAGGAGAGATGCTGGACGCTTTTATATCCCATGTGAATTGAAATTTCAGTCAGGGTAAAATCATTATTAAACAGAAGTTCTTTTACTTTCTCAATTTTTTGAAGAATATAATACTGTTCTAAAGTGATATTCTCGTTTTGTGAAAATACTTTTGATAAGATGCTGTAATCTTTATGAAGCGCAGCACTCAGAAAACCGGATAAAAGAAAATTCTCATCAGTTTCTAATCTTCCTATTTTCAGAATGACAAGATTTTTAATATTTTCGACAAGCTGTTGGGAAGAATCTTTTATAATTTGAAAACCGATTTCTTCAAGCCTTGTTTCGATTTCAAGCATATTGCTTTCTGAAATAGCTGATTGACTTTCAACTTCTCCCAGTTGAATGCTGGTAACCCTGATTTCAGATTTTTCAAAAATATCTGCAACCGCTGTAATACAGCGGTTGCAGACCATATTTTTTATGAAGATTTTCATAGAGGATTACTCAATCGGTCTTTTACGAATTCAACTTTTGTTTTTCCGTGTGGACTGGGATTGCCTTCTTCGTCAAGATTCACCATCACAATTCTGTCTACGGTAATAATCGTCTGGTGCGTCATTTTATTTCTGACTGCACATTGCAATGTTAGCGAAGTGGATCCAAAAGCAGAAACTTCGATACCGATCTCTATAATATCTCCCTGTTTTGCGGAACTCACGAAATTGATTTCTGAAATATATTTGGTAACTACTTTTTTATTCTCTAGCTGGATAACAGCATACAAAGCTGCTTCTTCGTCAATCCACTGCAAAAGCTTTCCTCCAAAAAGGGATTGGTTAGGATTTAAATCTTCAGGTTTTACCCATTTTCTGGTGTGGTAATTCATGTAATTATTATTTGAACTGCAAATTTAATGTTTAAAAATGAATATTGAAATCAGAGCAGATTTCTTACAGCTATAACGGTTATTTACATTCTCAATTGTTGGAAGCAGGGCAAATTTCTGGCATCAAATCAGGATTTGAATTTTTGTAAATAATTGATTTACATTAAATTATATTAAATCAATATTAAATTTCCAAGATTTGTTGAAATACTTTAAAAAAAGTTTTGATTTATTTAATTTAATTGTATCTTGCAAGCGTTTATATTTGGAATCAATATTATGTTCATTATTATGTTGCTTTTCTTTTATACACCAGAATTTATATTAATTTTTAATTTTTTTTTAAAATGAACATTTTTGTTTCAAACATCAATTACGCAACTAAAGAATATGAGTTGCACGATCTATTCGCAGAATTTGGCGATGTATCATCTGCTAAAATTGTAACAGACAGAGAAACTGGTCGTTCTAGAGGTTTCGGTTTCGTAGAAATGGGTGACGAAGAAGGAGCTCAGGCTATCGAAGCTCTTAATCAGAAAGAACTTAACGGTAAGATTCTTAACGTGTCTGAGGCTAAGCCAAGAGAAGAAAAACCAAGAAGAAGTTTTGATAATAACAGAAGCGGAGGTGGAAGTTATGGTAACAACCGTGGAGGAGGTAACTCTGGAGGTGGTTACGGAAGCAATAACAACCGTGGAGGTAACGGAGGCGGCGGAAGTCGTTGGTAAAAAATTGAAGCGGCTTTTAAGCCGCTTTTTTTATGTCTTTATTTTTATAGTTTTGATAAGTTCCGTCATGTTGAAAATGAAACTGACTTTGATTATTTGAATATAGTAAAAATCAACAATCCTGTTTTTTACTAAAAGCCAATAGTCACACACACTAAATCTCTCAGTTTTTTTTCTTCTTCTTTTTCTTATCTTTTCCTTTCTTATCTTTCTTAGGGTTTAAAATTTCTTCAGCGTATTCAAGCGTTGGTGTTTTAATTTTTACAGGTTTGATTTCAATGGACGGGTCGATAAATTCTTTAAGATCATTCTGTGAAATAAGATTTTCTTTGAGCAAAAATTCTAAAACTTCTTTTCCTGAATTATTAAAAAACTGATGCGAAAGCTGTATCAGTAAGAATTTTTTATAATCATCAAACGGAACAACAACACTGTATCTAAAAATTCGTCCTTCTTTTTCAGTAGATAAATAACCTTTTTCAACCAATATTTTCAGATAAGTGGACACCGTATTCTGATGGGGCTTGGGCTCAGGATGTTTTTCCATAACGTCCTTTAAATAAAAGGAATTTAAATCCCAAAAAAGTTTCATTAGATTTTCTTCTGCTGACGTAAGATGGTTTATTTTCATATTTGGATATTTACTGTTTAAATATAACGGCATGCCTTCTTGCAAGCCTGTGTATCAAAGCAACCGATTTCGGTCCTGCATTTTGATTCTATTCACATAACAATGATATCACCATTTATTTAATTGATGGTGGTTTCTACAGGAATAACTTCGGTAGGCAGGTCATTGTGCTGATACTTATTATTGCAATAAAGATAAATAAAAGAAACCAAAAAAGCGATACCGGCTCCCATAAATACTTCTTTCACGGTATGTCTCTTCAAAATAACTCTTGTTATGCCAACCAGGACTGCAATAGCAAGCCATACAAAACCAATCGTGTTGTCAAATGCAAAGAATAAAGAGGCTACAAATACATTAAACGCTGTATGCATCGAACTTTTAATGTACAGATTACTGAACTGCAATGCAAAGAGAAGGATCAGAATAAACAACATGACAAAATCAATAAATCCGTTTTTAATATAATTGAAAGTTAAATACGAGATAATGCAGACTGCAATGAATATATATAAACTTTTTCGCTGTATCCGATTGGAAACATCCATATTGGTGTAGCGTCCCGTTTTTACATTCCAGACCATCCATATAATAACAGGCAGAATAGCAATCAGTAAAATCGGAAGAAAATGTTTAAAAGCTTCACCGAAAGTGTAATGTTGAATACTGAAATACACAAAATAAATAAAAAGAGAAACCAGAGGATTAAAAAAATCTGAAATAATTCTTGAGACAATGTAGAGTAATGAGGTCTTTTTTTCTTCCATATTGAAGTTTGTGATGTAAATATAACACTATAACTAAAAAAACAATTGCTGTATATATAATAAAAACAAAGTTTTTTTTATATTTTTGCTCAACTATTTCATCATAAATAAGCAAGAAGCTAGCACATGAAAGAATTTTCTAAAGAGGTATACCTGAAGTGGTATGAAGATATGACAATGTGGAGAAGGTTTGAAGACAAATGCCGTTCTCTTTATTTAAAACAAAAAATCAGAGGTTTTTTACATTTGTACAACGGTCAGGAAGCAATTCCTGCAGGTTTTACTCATGCAATGGATTTAACTAAAGACAGCATGATCACTGCTTACAGATGTCACATTCATCCGATGGCAATGGGAGTAGACCCGAAAAGAATCATGGCGGAACTTTGTGGTAAGGCTACGGGTACATCAGGAGGAATGGGTGGATCTATGCACATCTTCAGTAAAGAACACCGTTTTTACGGAGGTCACGGTATTGTAGGAGGACAGATTCCATTAGGTGCAGGGATTGCTTTTGCCGATAAATTCTTTGACAGAAAAGCAGTAAACATTTGTTTCTTTGGTGACGGTGCTGCAAGACAGGGTTCTCTTCACGAAACTTTCAATATGGCAATGAACTGGAAACTTCCTGTGGTATTTGTTGTTGAAAACAATCAGTACGCAATGGGAACTTCTGTAAAAAGAACTGCAAACCACGAAGATATCTACAAATTAGGTTTAGGGTATGAAATGCCTTGTCTTGCCGTTGATGCAATGGATCCTGAAAAAGTGGCTGAAGCTGCTTACGAGGCTATTGAAAGAGCAAGAAAAGGAGACGGACCTACTTTCATTGAAGCCAGAACTTACCGTTACAGAGGACACTCTATGTCCGATGCTGAACCTTACAGATCTAAAGATGAAGTGGCTGTTCACAAAAAAGATGATCCGATCGAACTGATCAAAGCGAGAATCCTTGAAAACAGCTGGGCTACTGAAGAGGAATTGGAAGCAACAGACAATAAATCAAGAGAATTCGTAGAAGAATGCATCGAATTTATGGAAAATTCCCCATATCCGACTGCAGAAAAAATCTATGAGTATGTTTATGCTCAGGAGGATTATCCATTCTTAGACAAATTAGAAAATTAAAATTAATAATTCATTTGAGGATCGGTCTTTGAGAATTTTTAATCTCAAATCTCGAATCTCGAATCTCAAATCAATATAAATTATGGCAGAAGTTATTACAATGCCACGTCTTTCCGACACGATGACGGAAGGTAAGGTGGCAAAATGGCATAAAAAAGTAGGAGATAAAGTAAAAGAAGGAGATATTTTAGCCGAAATCGAAACCGATAAAGCGGTTCAGGATTTCGAATCTGAGATAGAAGGAACACTTTTATTCGTAGGAGTTGAAGAAGGTGCTGCAGCAGCAGTTGATTCGATCCTGGCAATTAT
Organism: uncultured Chryseobacterium sp.; assembly: GCA_963526305.1. Lineage (GTDB taxonomy): Bacteria > Bacteroidota > Bacteroidia > Flavobacteriales > Weeksellaceae > Chryseobacterium. The sequence goes on from CAURNW010000001.1 coordinate 183,653, forward strand.
CGGTAAAGAAGGTGAAGATATTTCTGCATTAAAAGGAGGAGATGCTCCGGCAGCTGAAGGTGCTTCTGAAGAAAAAAAATCTGAAGAAGAATCTAAAACTGAAAATGAATCAACAAGCGTTGAGCAGACTTCAGCTGAAGTTCCTGCAGGAGTTGAAGTGATTACTATGCCGAGACTTTCTGATACCATGACGGAGGGTAAAGTTGCAAAGTGGCATAAAAATGTTGGAGATACAGTAAAAGAAGGAGATCTTCTTGCTGAAATCGAAACTGATAAAGCAGTTCAGGATTTTGAATCTGAATTTAACGGAATTCTTCTGAAGCAAGGTGTTGAAGAAGGCGGAGCTGCACCGGTTGATACCGTTTTGGCAATGATCGGTCCGGAAGGAACTGATGTTTCTGGTGTTGGTACTGAAAAACCGGCAGCAAAATCTGAAGATAAGCCAGCTGAAGAAAAATCTGAAACGAAAGCAGATGAGAAATCGGTTGCACAAACTGCAGGCAGTTCATCATCAGACAGAGTGGCTATTTCTCCTTTAGCTAAAAAAATGGCTCAGGATAAAGGAGTTGACATCAACAGCCTTCAGGGATCGGGTGAAAACGGAAGAATTGTGAAAAAAGATATTGAAAACTATCAGCCTTCACAAAAATCTGAGTCTGCTACTGCACAGAATAATACAGCAGCTCAGGTTGCTCAAAGTTTTGTTCAGGGAGAAGATACTGAAACGCCAAACTCACAGGTAAGAAATATCATTGCGAAACGTCTTGCTGAAAGTAAATTCTCTGCACCTCACTATTATCTGATGGTTGAAATCAATATGGATAAAGCCATTGAAGCGAGAAAAGAAATCAACTCATTACCGGATACAAAAATTTCATTCAACGATATGATTATTAAAGCAACAGCTGTTGCTTTGAGAAAACATCCACAGGTGAACTCAAGCTGGGCAGGTGATAAGGTAATTCACAGAGGGAATATCAACGTTGGAGTAGCAGTGGCAATTCCTGATGGATTGGTTGTTCCTGTTCTGAAAAATACCGATCAGATGAATTACACGCAGATTTCTGCTGCAGTGAAAGATATGGCAGGGAGAGCAAAATCCAAAGGGCTGAAAGCGAATGAAATGGAAGGGTCAACATTCTCTGTTTCTAACTTAGGAATGTTTGGTATTGAAACCTTTACAAGTATCATCAACCAACCCAATTCTGCTATTCTTTCAGTAGGTGCAATTATTGAAAAACCAATCGTAAAGAACGGTCAGATCGTAGTAGGAAACATTATGAAACTTTCATTAGCGTGTGACCACAGAGTGGTAGACGGTGCTACGGGAGCTCAGTTCTTACAGACCTTAAAAACATATTTAGAAAGTCCTCTAACCCTGTTACTGTAATTTTCTTTTTATATCATATAAAAACCTCTCACTTCGAGAGGTTTTTTTGTGATTAAATTTTATTCAGCAGTTCAATTCTTAATTTTGCTTTTAACATCTAACATCTAACATCTAACATCTGATATCTTATATCTAACATCTAACATCTGACATCTGACATCTGACTTCTAACATCTAACTTCTAAATCTTTGCCAATAAAAATTAATATCATATTTTAGTGAAAAAAAATTACCATGAAAAGAATTATTATCGGAGTACTTTCATTGATAAGTATTTGCACCTACTCACAAAATCAGCGATTTTCTTATGAGTATAAATTTGTAAGAGATTCTACAGAAAAAGATAAAGTTGAAACTGAAATAATGCTTTTGAATGTTTATCCGGATGGATCACAGTTTTACAGCAGGGAAGTCTTTGAATCTGATTCTATTTTGAACGCCGAATTTGAAAAGCAGTCAAAAGGAGGAAATACAGATATTAATTTAAAAGGATTTCAACGGAAAGGAAAAGTGCGATACCAGGTGGAAAAAAGTTATCCGGATTACGCGGTCAGTTACTTTACTCCACTTGGAGCAGATGAATATAGAGTTCTGGAATCAAGAAAACAAAAATGGGAAGTTTTGCCCGGAAAAGAAAAGGTTGGTGAGTTTAATACTCAGAAGGCAATCTGTACTTACGCAGGCAGAATCTGGACTGCATGGTTTACAACCGATATTCCTATTCAGGATGGTCCTCACAAATTCAGTGGACTGCCGGGACTGATCATAAAACTTGAAGACAAAACAAAATCTCATTCTTTTGAATTGAGAGGCATACAAAAAATGGAAAGTGATAGTAAATGGAAAAGCTTCACAGATAAAGAAAGGTATGGGGCACTCATTGTTTTAGATGATAAAAAATACAAAAAAGTATATCTGGACAGCAGAGCAGATCCCAACAAAGCCACCAGACAAATGATGGTAGATGATGTAAAAATTGAGATGAGAGACCCTTCAGGCAAGGTAATAGATATGAACGAAATGATGAAAAAAAGAGAAAAACAGCAGGTCGAAGCCAATAAGAAAAATAATAACATTTTGGAATTAGACTTATTACAATAAACTTTAAACTTCTAAATATTCAATAATGAGGAAAGCACTTATATTATTTTCTTTTGTTTTTTCAACTGTATTGATCGCCCAAAACCAGCGATTCATTTACGAATATAAATTTGTAAAAGATTCTACTGAAAAAAGCAAATCTGAAACTGAAATAATGGCTTTAGATGCCACTAAAATTGGTTCTAAATTCTACAGTTTGAAAAAAAGCATAGCAGATTCGATACATCTGAACAGAGTGCAAAAAGAAGCGAAAGATTTTTCAGGAATAGATTGGGGATTGGTGCCGGATGTGGTTGAAAAAACATATCCTGATTTTAAAATTGAGTTCTTCACCATCTTTGAAATGGATAAATACAAGGTTACCGACAGGAGAAAATTAGACTGGAAAATACTGCCGGATAAAGAGAAAGTGGGTGAATTGAATACTCAGAAAGCTTCCGTTAATTTTGCCGGAAGAACTTGGACAGCGTGGTTTGCAACTGATATCCCGATTCAGGATGGACCGTATAAATTTCATGGTCTTCCCGGATTGATTATAAAATTGGAGGATAAAACCCAGTCGCATTCTTTTGTATTAAGAGAAATTAAAAAACTTCCCGCAAATTATCAGTGGGAAAGTGACAATAAAAAAAAGAGTTTTAATGCAACAATTCCACTCGATGAGATAAAATATAAAAAACAGTTTGTTGATTTTAGAAATAATCCGGCTAAAAGTTTAAGACAAATAGTTTCAAGCAATCAAAAAATAAGAATAATTGATGAGACTGGAAAACCTTTAGATATTGAAAAATTAATTAAAGACAAAGAAAGAGCGGCTAAAGAGAACAATGCTAGAGACAACAATGTTTTAGAACTTGAGTTATTACAATAATTAAATACAAATAATGAAAAACCAACTATTGACAATTTTTACTTTTTCAAGTATTTTTTTTATGCACAAAACCAAAGATTCAGCTACAAATACAAATTTGTGAGCGATTCTACAGCAAAAGATAAATTAGAAACTGAACTGATGTACCTTGATATTTCTAAAAATGGTTCTAAATTTTACAGTAGAGACAAAACGGTTGCAGATTCCATTATGAAAGAAATGGATAAAAAAGGCAGCAATGATTTCAGTGGAATTAAATTTGGAAAAGTGCAGCATATCGTTGAAAAAGTATATCCTGATTTTAAAATTTATTTCTTTAATCAAATAGATATGGATGATTATAAGGTTGCCGATGAAAGAAAATTTGATTGGAAAATTCTTCCCGATAAAGAAAAAATCGGTGAGTTTAATGCTCAAAAAGCGACAACTCAATTTGCAGGACGAAAATGGATTGCCTGGTTCTACAGACATTCCTTTTCAGGATGGCCCGTATAAATTCAATGGTTTGCCTGGCTTAATTATTAAAATTGAAGATAAAGCAAACTCACATTCATTCGTTTTAAAAGAAGTGAAAAATTTGAAAGCTGATGAGTTTTGGATTAGTGAAAATGATCATCAAAGATATCAGCCACTCGTTATTCTTAATCAGGAAAAATATAAAAAACAGTTTATCGATTACAGAAATAATCCGACGAAAGGCATGAGGCAGTTAATGTCCAGAGGCGGAACCGTTAAATTTACAGATGCAAATGGAAAAGAGCTTGATACCAATAAAATGATGCGTGATCAGGAAAAAAGAGCCAAAGAAAATAATGCAAAAGATAATAATCTTTTAGAATTAGATTTACTACAATAAAAAAAACCGCCCGAAACTTTAGTTTTGGGCGATTCTATTTTAAACCTGAATAATTAAGCTAGTTTCTGAGAATCTGCAACAAATTGAGCCAGTCCGCTGTCTGTTAATGGGTGTTTCAATAAACTTAAGATCGGAGGAAGTGGGGAAGTGATCACATCAGCACCAATCTTCGCACAGTCAATAATGTGCATTGAATGACGGATGGAAGCTGCTAAAATTTCAGTTTCGTACATATAGTTATCAAAAACTAATCTGATCTCTTCAATTAAATTTAAACCGTCTGTAGAGATATCATCTAATCTTCCCAAGAAAGGCGATACATAACTTGCACCGGCTTTAGCAGCCAAAAGGGCCTGACCAACAGAAAAAATCAGAGTACAGTTGGTTCTGATTCCTTTGTCAGAAAAATATTTTAATGCTTTAATTCCGTCTTTGATCATAGGAATTTTAACCACAATATTAGGATGGATTGCTGCAAGCTCATCACCTTCTTTGATCATTTCTTCGTACGTGGTAGAAAGTACTTCAGCTGAAATATCTCCGTCAACGATTTCACAGATCGCTTTGTAATGATCTCTGATCGCTTCAGCTCCACGGATCCCTTCCTTCGCCATTAATGAAGGATTAGTGGTTACTCCATCCAGAATTCCAAGATCTTTGGCTTCTTTAATTTGCTCTAAATTCGCAGTGTCAATAAAAAATTTCATATAATAGATTTATTCTAACAAAGATAACGAATACTTTGTAATTACCTATCGAGATGATGTTACAAAACGATATCACTTCATTTATTTTAATAAGTGTTAATAATGATTAACAGGAATAAAAAAATCCGGAAAAAATTTCCGGATTTTCTGTTTATGAATTTAAAGCTGTGCTTAATTTGACAGCATCCTGATTAGTTGGATCATACTGCAGTGATTTTGCAATATGCTCTTTTGCCTTATCGGGATTACTCTGCTGCTCTGCGAAGGCAATATAAAAATATGCATAAGCAAGATTCTTCTTATTCTGTTCTACTTCTTCAGGTTTTACCGTAGCAATATATTTTTCATAAGAAGTCTTTGCATTCACATTATCCTTTGCAGCCTGGTAGGCATATGCCTGACTGTAATAAGATGGTGACCAGTCCGGCAGCAGTACAGAGATCTTTTTCCATGTAGCAATGGCATTGACCCAATCTGAAGACTCCTGATAGGCAGTCGCCAGTTTTGCCAATGATTCTGTATCCTTAGGATTTGCTTCAATCTGCTTTTTCAGCGTCTCAATAGCAGGATTTTTGACAACCTGATTTTCTGTTGAAGTATTGGCAGGTTCTGTCTGAGTTGTTTGAGCGTTTGCCACTCCGGCAAAACCGACAAATAATAAACCAACAAAAAGATTTTTAATTTTAATTTTAGTCATTTTCATAATCTTACATTTTAAAATTCTGAATAAAACGTTCAATAATAATTCCATAAAAAATTAAATTTCAGAACATTTAAGTTTTTTTTGAAATTATTAACACAGCGCATTAATTTTTAGCTTTTTTTTTGAATCGATATGTTTTGAACTTATCTTTGTCACTAACAATCTGTCACAATCAACATTATCCGACATGAATATTATCTTAGCATCGACTTCAACCCTTTTCGGCGGAACATATCTTGACTATTTAAAAGAAGAGTTAATCAGTCTATACCAGGGAATAGACGAAATTGTGTTTGTTCCGTATGCAAGACCCGGTGGAATTTCCCATGACGAGTACACAGGCAAAGCACGGTCTTTTTTTGAAACCATCAACATCAAAGTTAAAGGGCTGCATGAATTTGAGAATAAAATTGACGCTCTAAACAATGCAAAAGGCTTTTTTACAGGTGGAGGAAATACTTTTTTACTGGTTAAAACCCTCCATGAAGAAAGCCTGATGACTGTTTTAAAGCAAAATATTGAAAATTCAAAACCCTATTTAGGATGCAGTGCAGGAAGCAACATCGGAGGGCAGAATATGAAAACCACGAATGACATGCCTATTGTTTATCCTTCAAGTTTTGACTGTATGGGACTGGTTCCGTTTAATATCAATCCGCATTATCTGGATCCAAATCCGGATTTAAAACATAATGGGGAAACGAGAGAAACCCGTATCAAAGAATTTTTAACCCAAAACGACATGAAAGTTATCGGGCTGCGTGAAGGAAACTGGATCAGAAAAATCGGTGATAAAATTACAGTTGAAGGAAGCGAACTGACGAGGATTTTTGAAAAAGGAAAAGAGCCTTATGAAATTGAATCAGGAGGATCTTTATGATAAAAAAAATATTGATAACAACTTTTGCAATTGTATCAATTGCCTTAAATTGTCAAGAGAAAAACATTTCTGATGAAGAAATCTACGAAGTAATTAATTTTGTTTTAAAAAATGGAGAAACAAAATTTCACAAAAAATTGTCAATAATTACCGAAGACCCTAATATCAAAACTGATAATTATTTTGGCAAAGAAATTATTAAAAAGTATTTTAATGATAAAGATTCAGATTATATCTTAAGCCAATTTGCAGCTTCGAAAGATTTTTTACTGAACTATAAATATACTACTGATCTAAAAATTATTCATTTAGATAAGCTGTTAGCTTACAAAAAATTAGGAAAGGGTTTTTGGTCTGTCTTCAAAGAAAAACATGATGATGAAGGTTTTATATTTGTTGGAAGACCTTTATTCTCGTTAGATAAAAAAAGAGTTGTTATAAATTACGGTTACTATTGTGGTGGACTTTGCGGAAAAGGATCAAGAGTAATATTAAAGAAAATTAATGATAATTGGGGTTTTGAGAAAGAAATTTCAGGATTTATAAGCTAATAAAAATGAAAAAAATATTTGTAATACTTACATTTTCAACCCAATTAATTTTTGCCCAAAATATAAGCCAAAAATTAGATGATGCTACAAAAAACCTGATGAATTCTTCATTGGCAGTTTCATCTAATCTTTCTCTTTACGTTGCAGACGAAAACGGAAATTTAATCTACGAATATCAGGGAAATAAAGGACTTTCAACCGCCTCAACGCAAAAAATTTTCACGGCTGCCGCTGCTCTGGAAACTTTAGGAAAAAATTACACCTATAAAACTACTTCAGCTTATTCAGGAACAGTCTATGATGGAAATCTAAAGGGAGACCTTTTTATTACCTCAAATGGTGATCCCACTTTAGGAAGCTGGAGATACGAAGGCTATAAACCAGAAAATTTTACGCAAAAACTAATTGACGCCATTAAAAAATCAGGAATTTCAAGGATTTCGGGTGACCTGATTATTGATGATTCTTATTTCGACCATCAGACGATTCCCGGAGGCTGGCCGTGGGACGATTTGGGAAACTACTACGGAGCAGGCGTCTGGGGGGTAAACTGGCGTGAAAATCAGTTTGATATCAATATTAACGGTATAGATTTGAAAAGTTTTTCTTATCCTTTGGTTAATGTTAAATGGCTGAATGATTTAAAAGCTGCAGGGAATTCAGATCAAAGCCTGATTTTTACCGCACCACATTCTGATGTTGCTTTGATTAACGGAAGCCTGCCTGCAGGAAAAACAACAACAGTTTCCGGGTCTGTTCCCAATCCTCCTTTACAATTGGGAGTTGAAGTTCGGGAATGGCTGAGAGATTCCGGAATTGAATTTTCAGGGAAAGTGCTGACCGTTTCGCAGATGCGATTGGATGGAAAATCTATATTGGAATTTCCAAAATCAAATATTATTCTTACGTACGAATCACCGACTTTAGACAAAATCGTTTATTGGTTTTTGAGAAAAAGTGTGAATATGTACGGAGAAAATTTAATTAAAACTTTAGGAAAAGAAAAAAAAGGAAATCCAGGCTTCAAAAGTGGTGTAGCTTATCTAAAAGAATTCTGGAAATCCAAAGGTATTGATTCAAACATGATCAATTTCGCTGACGGAAGCGGGCTGTCCCCACAAAATTATGTTTCTGCAAAAGCCGAAGTTCAGGCTCTGATCTATGCTAAAAAACAACCGTGGTTTGAATCTTATTATGACGGATTCCCAACTCAGGATAATGGCATGAAAATGAAAAGCGGAACAATGAGAGATACAAAATCCTATGCAGGGTATCATACTTCAAAAGACGGTAAAAAATATGTTTACTCTGCCATTATCAACAATTATCAGGGAAGTGGCGGTAGCGAACTGCAGAAAATACTGAACGTTTTAAAATAATAAAATTGAAGAAAAGATCCATATTTTCCAGATTTAATAACTGGTTTATTTTCTCACTGATGACTTTGGTTGTTGTGGCTATTGTGATTGCATCAACATTAGTAGTTAATTATTTAAAGAAAGAGGAAGTGAAAAGAGTTGATATTTTGGTTAAGGCTATAAAATTTCAACAGGATATTACACCAAGTTTGCAGGTTCAGGAATTGCTTCTTGCTATTTACAGTTCAAATACAACAATTCCCGTAATTATCTTAGATAAAAATGATCAGATAATAGAATATAAACACTTACCAAAGGGAATTGGTGACGATTCAAAAGACATAATTGATTTGGCGAAAAAAATGGATAAGAAATATCCGGCTATAGAAATAAAAGTGCAAGGTGGAAATGATCAGTTTGTTTATTATGACAATTCTGAAATGCTTAATAATTTACAGTATTTTCCTTTTCTGCTTGGCTTCTTTGTACTTTGTTATTTCCTGTTTTCATTCTGGTTTTTAAGAACAGTGAAAAAGACAGACGAAGGATATCTCTGGGCAGGTCTTGCCAAAGAAACTGCTCACCAGATCGGAACACCATTGTCTTCCATGATGGGCTGGATGGAAATTATGAAACTTGAAAATCCAGATTCAGACGGTGTTCATGAAATAGAGAAGGATATTGAAAGACTGCGAACGATTTCTGAAAGGTTTTCTAAAATAGGCTCTGTTCCCGAACTGAATGACATGAATTTCAACGAGACTATCCAGGAGAACTATGATTACTTAAAAACAAGGATCTCAAAAAAAATCGATTTTACTCTTTTGCTCCCTACGTATAGCATTTTGGTTCCTCACAACAAAATTCTGATGAGCTGGGTAATTGAAAATTTAGTTAAAAATGCTGTTGATGCAATGAAAGGACAGGGCACTCTTCAAATGTCTGTTTTTGAACGAAACAAAAATATTTTGGTTGAAGTAAAAGATAATGGCAGCGGAATGACGAAATATCAGGCTCAAAACGCTTTTAAACCGGGATACTCTACAAAAAAGCGTGGCTGGGGGCTGGGACTGTCTCTGGCAAAAAGAGTTGTACAGGAATATCATAACGGTGATATAAAAATTTCACAGACAGAAATCGGAAAAGGGACTACTTTCAGGATTATTATAAAAAAAGGATAACAGATGCTGTAGCTAAAAGCTTACAGTAAGAACCTGAAAAGCAAAAAAAAATCACTATTTTTGAAGCATGATTAGAGCAAGTAATATCCATAAATCGTATGGAAATCTGGAAGTTTTGAAAGGAGTTGACCTGCATATCAAAGCAGGTGAAGTCGTATCTATTGTGGGAGAATCCGGTGCAGGAAAATCTACCCTTCTTCAGATCCTGGGAACACTGGACAGTCCCAGTGCTCCTAAAAATCATAAGACAGAAATTGCTCTGAACGGTGAATCATTTATCAATATGACAGATAAGCAGATATCAAGATTCAGAAATCAGAATATTGGTTTTGTTTTTCAGTTTCACCAGCTTCTTCCTGAATTTACGGCATTGGAAAATGTTCTGATCCCTACAAAAATTGCCGGTGCCAACGAAAAAGAAGCAACCGAAAAAGCATATGATTTGTTTGAGGATTTAAAAATTGCACACCGGTTACATCACAAACCTAATCAACTGTCTGGCGGCGAAGCTCAGAGAGTGGCAGTAGCAAGAGCACTGATCAACTCCCCGAAAATCATATATGCAGATGAACCGACAGGAAATTTAGACTCAAAAAATGCTGATGACCTGCACAGATTGTTTTTTGATCTTAGAGATAAATACAATCAGACATTTGTTATTGTAACGCATAATCCAAATTTAGCAGAAATTACTGACAGAAAACTGGTAATGAAAGACGGACTGATTGTAGAATAAATGTCTGCTGCCTTTGGCTTTTTGCTGATGTTTTTATACAGCTTATCATTTTAACCGTAAACACAATTTAATGATGAAACAGTATTTTTTCTTGTTTCTTTTTATGATTTCATGTTCCAAAATCCAATCTCAGAGAAAGGAATTGGATTTGCCTGCATCAAAAGTTTCTGAAATAAGAAATTTTGTCAAAGGGAAAAATTATAATCAGGACTTAGCCGTCTTTATTAATTTTAAGACGCATTCAGGAAAATACAGGTATTTTGTATATGATTTAAAAAACAACAGGATTCTGCTAAAAGCGATTGTTTCCCACGGTTCTGGTTCCGTGATTTCAAAATCTGACGCTTTAAAATTTTCAAATACTGAAGGTTCTTATCAGTCATCTCTAGGAAGATACGAGATCCGTGAAAATTACCTGGGAAAATATGGCAAATCCTACAGGCTTCACGGTCTTGACCATGATAACAGCAACGCCATGAAGCGTGCTGTAGTGCTTCATTCTTTCGGTTGTGTCCCTGATAAAGAGTCAGATAACCACACTTGCTTGAGTCTGGGTTGTCCTATGCTCTCTGAGATGGCCTTGCTTCAGACTTCAAAATATCTTGACTCATCAAAAAAACCTGTAATTTTGTATGCCTTTTATTAATTAATCCAGTTATTTAGAACCTATGTCTATAAAACTACTTGCTGAAGACGACAGACCGAGAGAAAAATTTTTACAGAAAGGTAAAAGTTCACTTTCTGATTCCGAACTTTTGGCAATCATTATGGGAAGTGGGAATAAGGATGAATCTGCCGTCGAGCTTGCAAGAAAAATTCTTACATCAGTGGATAACAACTGGCATCAGTTAAGTTTACTGACCATAAAAGATTTAACAAAATTCAAAGGTATAGGGCCGGTAAAAGCAATGTCCATTGAGACAGCTTTGGAAATAGGAAGACGAAGAGCAGCACAGGACATTCCTGATAAACCTCAAATTGCAAGAAGTAAAGATGTATATCAGATATTAAAACTCCATTTGGCGGATCTCAGAACAGAAGCGTTTTGGGCAGTATTTCTAAATCAGAGTAATAAAGTCATTCATATTGCTCAACTGACACAGGGCGGAATCAATCAGTCGATTGTGGATATCCGCATTGTTTTTAAAACAGCCTTAGAACATTTCGCAACCGGAATCATTGTTTCTCACAATCATCCTTCAGGAAATTTAAAACCGAGTGCTGAAGATCTCAGTATTACAAAAAAAATAAAGGAAGCTGGAGAGCTCTTGAGTATTCAGCTGTTAGACCATCTTATCATTACTCAAAATTCTTATTTAAGTTTCGCAGACGAAGGACTATTATGATCAGGAGATTAAAATATAACGAAATAGATTTTGAAAAATACGCAAAATGTCTGGAAAATTCTGAACAGCGTAACTGGTATGCAAAAAAAGAGGTTTTAGACCAACTGTCAGGCAATTGGGAGTTGCTGGTTAATAATGACTATGAAGCAGTCATGCCTCTTCACATCACAAGGAAATTAGGAGTCAAATTTGTTCATATGCCTCTGTTTTGTCAACAGCTGGGCATTTTTTCCAGGAAAGATGATTCGGAACTTAATACAGCCTTTCTTTTGTTTTTGAAAAAGAGATATAAAATTTTCATGTATTCATTCAATGATACAAATAAATTTACCTGTGAGTTGGAAACAAGAAAAAACTACCTGATTCCAATATCCGATTATGAAGTACTCAGAAGGAAAAAATATTTCAAAGGAAGAAAATCTACCGTAAAATGTTCCCAGCATCTGACGTATAGAGAAATAGAGCTTGATACTACCGCCACTTCATTTATAAGACAGAATTTCAAAGGTCTGTACAAAGACGCTGATTTTGAGAAATTTGAAAATTACGTCAGATTTTTAAAGTTGAAAGACTCATTGAAAATCGTTGCAGCCTGCAAAGGAGAAACCTTTGTCAATATAGCAGTTCTGACGAAGGAGCCTCGTCAGTATTCTTTGTTGGCTTTGATCAATGATGAACAGCAAAAGGCAGAAAACGGAGCATCGTTTCTCATTGATAAAATCCTGGAAAAATATATTTCCGAAAATACATTTAATTTTATGGGGAGCAATATCAGGGGAATTGAAGTTTTTTTTAAAAGCTTTGGAAGTGAGCTTCACGACTACTGTTTCATCGAAAATAAACTGTTAAAAAGATTTTCTTAATAGTAATTTCTGTTTAGATTCATTCTAAATATTATTCTTACATTTATACTGTTATTTATCAACGTATACCAAAATGCTCAACAAAATCAGAAACTATAAATTACCATACATCGTTTATAATTTTTTCAATAAGAAAAAACTACAACATAATATTCCCCTGTATAAAAAATTTGGAATTGATAAAAGATATTTTTCAAGTCTTTCAAGCAAAGATTTTTCTGAGCTCCCTGCAGATCAAAGGACAGTAGACTATTCTCAACTTTCCGAAACTGAGTTTTATAAAAATCTGTCTCCAGAAAATCAAAATTCTGTCCTTGAATTTGATGATAAAGGATTTTTGGTGTTGAGAAACTTCCTGACCTCACAAACGGCTGATCAGATAAATGACGAAATTGAAAAACTGATGAAAGCCGGAACAGTAAAATTCCGTTATGGAGGAAAGCTTATGTTTGTGATACATCATTCTGAAATTGTGAAAAATATCGGGAATGATAAACAGTTACTTGAATTTCTTTCTGTTTTGATGGACGGTCAGGCAAAACTTTTCCAAAGCATCAACTTTATTAACGGCAGCCAGCAAAAAACCCATTCGGACAGCATTCATATGACCACCTATCCGCTCGGCGGACTTTTAGGAGTATGGATCGCTCTCGAGGATGTAGATGAAAATAACGGAGCTCTGCACTATATCCCGGGAAGTCATAAACTTCCTTATTTCTTAAATTCAGATTACGATAATGAAGGTTCATTCTTTAAGATCGGAAATAAGAGTTATAAAGCCTATGAAGAATTTTTAGAAGAAAAAGTAATCGAATTGGGTCTTAAAAAAGAAATTTTCAAAGCTAAAAAAGGAGATTTACTGATCTGGCATGCAAACATTTTACATGGTGGTGAACCTCATATTGATAAAACAAGAACCCGAAAAAGCCTTGTTTATCACTATTTTGATGAAGAAAGTGTCTGCTATCATGAGGTTACCCAAAGACCTGCACTATTTGAGCTGTAAATTCGGAAAATATTAGTAATTTTGCTTCCTCAAATTATGGCAGTATTTTCAGATTATTTACCGTATGCATTTGCATTGATTGTGGCGATCCCTTTTTTGGTTTTGCTGAGACAATTTGTCTATACCTATATCAATTTAAAAAATCAGGAAATCAAGCTTCTGTCCCTAAAGTCAAATTCTGAAAACAAAACCCATTCCTATGAAAGGATGACTCTTTTTTTAGAAAGAATAAAACCTTCCAATCTTATTCTGAAATTTGATAAGGATCTTGCAGCTCACGAGTTTGTATTTCTCACTGAAAGAACGATCAATGAAGAGTTTGAATACAACTCGTCCCAACAGCTGTACCTGACAAAAAATTCCTGGCAGAATATTGTTGATTCGAAAATTGCCCTGATTGATCTGTTGCATAAAACGTATGAAAGCCTGAATAACAATCCCAATCTGGATGACTTTAAAACAGTCTTTATTATGAATTATATGGATGGGGATGATTATATCGGTGCAACCATCGAAGATCTGCGAAGAGAAATTTTAATAATTGCTTAAACTATAAAAATAAAGATAAATAAATGATTCCAAATTTTAAAGCACATCCGTGGCATGGGATTTCTGCAGGAGAAGATGCGCCAAACGTTGTTAACGTGTTCGTGGAAATTGTTCCTTCAGATACAATTAAATATGAAATTGATAAAGCTACAGGATATCTGAAGGTTGACAGACCTCAGAAATTTTCTAATATCATTCCTGCTCTTTACGGATTTGTTCCCAGAACATACTGTAACGAAGAGGTGATGAAGTTAGCTGTGGAAAGCGGAGCAACTGATGTAACAATGGGAGATCATGATCCTTTGGATATTTGTGTTTTAAGTTCACACAATATCCATTCCGGCGGACTGTTGATGGAGGCTATTCCCATCGGTGGTTTTAAAATGATTGATGATGGTGAGGCCGATGATAAAATTGTCGCTGTAATGGTAAGTGATCATGCATTTGGTCATTTCAGAGATATTACTGAACTTCCGGAAGCTGAAGTAAAAAGATTGATGCACTACTTTTTAACGTATAAGAATCTTCCGGATGAGCCTGCAAAATGCAGAATTCAGGAAGTTTACGGAGCAGAGCACGCAAGAAAAGTGATTATAGCTTCTCAAAATGACTATGCAAGTAAATTCGGAGGATAAAATTCTCTTAATTAAAAATAAAAAAAGAGTCCATTTCACAATCAGTGAAATGGACTCTTTTTTTATTTTCATTCTTCTTTCAGAAATTATTTTGGTACTGTATTTAATGATAGCATAAGACCTTCCTCTATTCTTTCAAAAATATTTTAAGGAAGAATTATTTAAAATCTTTGTAAAGAATTTATCACAATTAATTATAAACAGATAATACTTCAGGAGTTTATTATATTTTTCATTTTATGAATAAAATTATTTGGTATATTTAATAATCAATTACCAAAAAAATATTAAACTATGAACTTATTTTATTTAGTACCTATTTTTGGTGTTATCGCACTACTTTATACATTTCTGCAAAGCAACTGGGTCACCAGGCAAAATGCGGGAAATGACCGGATGAATGTAATCAGCGGACACATTGCTGACGGAGCGATGGCTTTTCTGAAAGCAGAATACAAAATTTTAACTTATTTTGTGGTCATTGTCGCCATATTATTGGCCGTGATGGGAACGGCAAATTCAAATTCTCACTGGAGTATCAGTGTTGCTTTCGTAATTGGAGCTGTATTTTCAGCCTTGGCTGGATTTATCGGGATGAAAATTGCAACAAAAGCCAATGTACGGACAGCAGAAGCTGCGAGAACTTCATTATCCAAAGCGCTGAAAGTTTCTTTTGCAGGTGGTTCTGTAATGGGAATGGGGGTTGCCGGACTTGCTGTTTTAGGTCTTGGGTCTCTTTATCTTATTATTAAGCAGATTTTCGCTCCCGATGCAATGGTTGATTCTCACGAGATGGAAAGGACTATTGAAATTCTGACCGGATTTTCTTTAGGAGCAGAATCAATCGCTTTATTTGCGAGAGTCGGAGGCGGAATTTATACAAAAGCAGCTGATGTAGGTGCTGATTTGGTTGGGAAAGTAGAGGCGGGGATTCCTGAGGATGACCCGAGAAACCCGGCGACCATTGCTGACAATGTAGGAGATAACGTAGGAGACGTTGCGGGAATGGGAGCAGATTTATTCGGTTCTTATGTGGCAACGGTTTTAGCAACGATGGTTTTAGGTCGTGAGACAATGTCTGAAGATTCATTTGGAGGTTTTGCGCCGATTCTTTTGCCGATGCTGATCGCAGGAACAGGAATTATCTTTTCAATGATCGGAACTTTATTTGTGAAGATCAGTGATGACGATGAATCTTCCACATCAAGCGTTCAGAATGCACTGAATCTCGGAAATTGGGGAAGCATTGTGATCACTGCAATATCTTCATACTTTCTTGTAAATTATCTGTTGCCTGAAACGATGGTTTTACGTGGATTGGAATTTACTAAAATGGGAGTTTTTGGTGCGATCATGGTAGGTCTTGTAGTGGGTACTTTAATGAGTGTCATTACAGAATATTATACTGCGATGGGAAAAAGACCTGTTAAAAGTATTATTAAACAGTCTTCAACAGGTCACGCAACCAACATCATTGGCGGACTTTCTGTAGGAATGGAATCTACCTTTCTGCCGATTATCGTTTTAGCAGGAGGGATTTACGGATCCTATTTATGCGCAGGTCTATACGGTGTTGCTATTGCTGCTGCAGGCATGATGGCAACAACAGCAATGCAGCTGGCAATCGATGCATTTGGACCAATTGCAGACAATGCCGGAGGAATTGCGGAAATGAGTGAACTGCCGAAAGAAGTCCGTGAAAAAACAGATATTTTAGATGCTGTTGGAAATACAACTGCGGCGACAGGCAAAGGTTTTGCCATTGCTTCGGCTGCTTTAACTGCCCTGGCTTTATTTGCAGCCTTTGTAGGGATTGCAGGGATCGACGGTATTGATATTTATAAGGCAGATGTTCTCGCAGGATTATTTGTTGGTGGAATGATTCCCTTTATTTTTTCCTCATTAGCTATTAAAGCAGTTGGACAGGCAGCGATGGCCATGGTCGAAGAAGTAAGAAGACAATTCAGAGAAATTCCCGGGATTTTAGAAGGTAAGGCAGAGCCTGAATACGAAAAATGTGTTGCCATTTCTACGGATGCGTCCATCAGGAAAATGATGCTTCCGGGAGCTATTGCCATTATTTCTCCATTGCTGATCGGTTTTATTTTCGGACCCGAAGTATTAGGCGGATTTCTGGCTGGAGCCACTGTTTGTGGTGTATTGATGGGAATGTTCCAGAATAATGCAGGTGGTGCCTGGGATAATGCAAAAAAGTCTTTTGAAAAAGGGGCTAAAATCAATGGTGAAACTTATTATAAAGGTTCAGAACCTCACAAAGCATCTGTAACAGGAGATACAGTCGGAGATCCTTTTAAAGATACTTCAGGACCATCGATGAATATTTTAATTAAGCTTATGTCGATCGTTTCGCTGGTTATTGCACCTACTTTAGCCGTAATGCATAAAGATAAAATTGATGCCAACAGGCAGGCGAAAATCGAGAGCCTGACAGGGATTGCAGGAGTGCATCAGACAAATCAAAATACAGCAGGAAGTAACACAGCAGCAGTCCCTGTCGGAATAACAGGTCAGCTGAACGAAGATGGTAATTTTGTCTACAATACAGGAACACCTCAGGAAGTCAAACTGAAAGGTGGTAAAACCATATCTTTAGGAAATCAGAGTCAGCTTTTTGCAATGTATGATAAGATCAAAAGAAATGATCAGAAACTTCTGGATCCAAATTCATGGTATACAATTGAAAACCTGTATTTTGAAACAGGATCAAGTGATTTGAAAGCAGGTTCTGAAAATCAGCTGATGAATTTGGCGGAAATTTTAAATGCCTATCCGAATCTTAAAATAAAATTAGGAGGATATACAGATAATTCAGGAAGCGAAGAGGCTAACAGGCAATTGTCTAACCTGCGCGCGCAGACCACAAAACTTAAATTACTGGAGTTGGGAATTGCTGCGGACAGGGTGGAAGCTGAAGGATACGGTTCACAATATCCCGTATGTGAAGCCAATGACACTGATGAATGTATGGCAAAAAACAGAAGAATTGATGTGAGAATTTTGTCTTTATAAATATATTTCACTGGAATAAATTATACAGGCTTTCCGCAAAACTAAGATGAACCCCAAAAGTTAAACAAATACTTCTGGGGTTCATCATTTGTATAAGCTCAGAATGATTGGTTTTTCTTCATAAGATTTGTCGAAGATAATCTCTTTTGAAACAGTCTATTTTATGTACGGAAAACCCTTCCAGCGGTTCTAACGCTGGAATGGTTGCGTGTGGGGCATACATAACCAGAATTTGTATAAAATCACTTCATGCTGAATCACATGATCGTTATCACAAGTCCAGAATGATCAGTCTCTTCATTCGTATAAGATTTGTTGACGTGACTGCTTCTGAAATAAGTATATATTTTTTATTTGAGGAAAACCCTTCCAGCGTTTAGAACGCTAGAAGGGTTGCGTGTGGGGCATACATAACCAGAATTTGTATAAAATCACTTTATGCTGAATCACATGATCGTTATCGGGAGTTCAGGATAATCAGTCTCTTCATTAGTATAAGATTTGTTGACGTGATTGCTCCCGAAACAGTTTATATTTTTTAGATTGGGGAAAACTCTTTCAGCGTATCAAACTCTGAAAGGGTTGTGTTTAGATAGAAATGAAAATATTGAGAAGGCTGAATTAGGTCTCCTTCAACAAAAGAATTATAAACATAAGACTTTTTTGAAAACACTGTCAAAATTATTTATACAGATTACAGATTCTTCCTCAAATGTTCCAAAGCCCGGATAATCACATCATCCTTTTTAGCAAAACTGAATCTGATATAGTCAGAGTCCTGTCTCGAATGATAAAATGCTGAAAGCGGCAGACAGGAAACTTTTTTCTCAACTGTCAGCCATTTCGAGAATTCTATATCACTCATTGTTTTTGAAACATCTCTGAAATTCACCAACTGGAAAAAGCCGCCCTGCGATGTTTGCTCAACCTGTAGTGGGGTATCTTTTATCAGTTCGTTGAAAATATTTCTTTTATCCTCCATGATCTTCCTGTTTTCCGAAGGATCAAAAACGTCAAGGTATTTTGCTATAGCATATTGGCAGGGAGCATTTGAGCTGTAAGAAATATATTGCTGGTAGGATCTGAAGTTTTCCAGGTTTTCTTCTGATGCTAAAAGGTAACTTACTTTCCAGCCCGTAGAATGAAACATTTTCCCGAAAGAAAATATAGAAAATGTTTTTTCTTTAAGTCCGGGATGAAGAAAAGGACTGTAATGCTCCGATTTATCATAACAGTAGATATCATATATTTCTTCAGAAATAAGATAGATATCGCGGTTTTTAATCAACTGGTAAAGCTTTTCCCAGTCTGATGCCATCCACATTTTCCCGGTTGGATTTTGTGGGGAATTGATGATGATTGCTTTAGTCTTATCTGAAATACAGTTTCGAAGTTTATCCCAATCAATGATGAAATCATGACCCAAATCGCAGTACACTGGAATTCCGCCATTCAAAACGATGGATGGAGCATAAGTGTAATAGGAGGGTTGAATAATGATCACTTCATCTCCAAAATCTAATACTGATTTTAATGAAGTGAACAGAGCAAAAGTAGAACAGGGAACAATGTTGACCTCTTCTTTTTTAAGTGATAAACTATCTGACCTCAGAAAATTGAATTTTAATATAGCCTCAATCAGCAACGGGCTTCCCGAAAGTGATTCATAGCTGTGACTGATATGATCAGCAGATTCTTTAAGGTAATGCCGTAATCGGGGGTCGATCTCAAAATCGGGCAGACCTAATGACAGATCGTAGCTTTGATGTCTCGAAGCAAGTTCAGACATTTCTGTGAAAAATTTAAAATCATTAAACCCGTATTTTTTTTTCATAATGGTAATCAAATATATAAAAAAAAGGATACCGACCTACCGTTAAATAATTTTTGTTAATTTTAGACATATAATTCAGGAATAAAACGTCCTGATTGTTTTACTCTGAAACCTTGGTTTAAGCAGGCAATAATATTATCTTTATAAAAATTAATATACTCATGAAAAAAATTCTGATTCCGATATTTTCAGCAATAGTTTTAACAGGATGTTCGGCTTCTAAAACTGCCAAAAATGGCCGGGAAATGACAAATGGATCCAATTCAAGTTTGTCTCAAAGTGAAAAAGCTTTTCAGTCTGCCTATCAAAACATTACGCTGGAAAATTTAAAGAAGAATCTTTCTGTAATTGCAGCAGACGATATGGAAGGGCGTGATACGGGAAGTCCGGGTCAGAAGAAAGCAGGAGCATATATGATTAATTACTATAAAAGTATCGGGATTTCATATCCTAAAACATTAGGATCATATTATCAGAAAGTTCCTGCCGAATATATGCAGAAAAGAGGCGGAAGAAATTTACCGGATTCAGAAAATATTCTTGCATTTGTTGAGGGAAGTGAAAAACCTGAAGAGATTATTGTCATCTCTGCACATTACGATCATGTCGGGACTAAGAATGGAGTCGTATATAATGGTGCGGATGATGACGGAAGCGGAACCGTTGCGGTAATGGAGATTGCAAAAGCTTTTCAAAGTGCTAAAAAGGCAGGAAACGGACCAAAAAGATCAATTTTATTTCTTCATGTTACCGGAGAAGAGCACGGTCTTTTTGGATCTGAATATTATTCAGACAATCCTGTTTTTCCTTTAGCCAATACCGTTGTAGATCTAAATATTGATATGATCGGGCGTGATGATCCTGAAAACAGGGGTAAAAAATATGTCTATGTCATCGGATCTGATATGTTGAGTTCAGAACTTAAAGTAATTAATGAAGCGGCCAATAAAAAGACCGTCAATCTGGAACTGAATTACAAATATGATGATCCGAAAGATCCACAGCGGTTATATTACAGATCAGATCATTATAATTTTGCTAAAAATAATATTCCCGTAGCATTTTACTTTGACGGCATACATGAAGATTATCACAAACCTACTGATGATGTAGAGAAAATTGATTTTACTATGCTGCAGAAAAGAGCACAGCTTGTGTTTGCTACAGCATGGGAAATTACTAACAGACCGGCAAGAATAATTGTTGACCGAAAATAATTCAGGCTTTTCCATAATGTAATTTAAGGCATTGTTATATAATAGCTTATGGAGTTTTATTGAAGCTTTTTTTATCAATTGAATTTAATTAGAAATAATGAGATTTTTACGACGGACGGAATTTATCTGTTGAGAATTTATAAAGTAAAGATTCAGTATTTCTTACAATAACTGAAAAATACAGTCATATGACTAATCAGAATATACAGTCATTGAGACCTTTCATTGGTTCGGAAAATTTTGAGATCAGTAGAAATTTTTACAGGGATTTAGGGCTTGAAGAAATTATTTTAGACCCGGGATTATCTCTCTTCAAATGGGCAGGAACAGCTTTCTATCTGCAGAATGCCTATGTAAAAGAGTGGATTGAAAACACCATGCTTTTCGTTGAAGTTGAAAATGTAGAAGAGTTTTGGAAAATGCTTTTATCATTGAATTTGACTGAAAAA
Source organism: uncultured Chryseobacterium sp. (assembly GCA_963526305.1). Lineage (GTDB taxonomy): Bacteria > Bacteroidota > Bacteroidia > Flavobacteriales > Weeksellaceae > Chryseobacterium. Next base: position 204,916 of record CAURNW010000001.1, read on the forward strand.
TACAGTACAGTCAAGCTCACTCCCATTAAAGCTATGCCTTGGGGGAGAGAATGTTTTGTTCATGATCCTGCTGGAATTTTGTGGCATTTCGGAACTTTTTCTTAAAACTATAACTTTCAAAATGATTTACGCTTTTGACACCTATTACTATGAAGACTATGCTTACACTGTTTGTATAGCTTTCGAAGACTGGGCTTCTGAAAAAGAAACTGAAATTTACAGTGCCAAAACAACGGTAAGTTCTGACTATGAAAGTGGTGCGTTTTACAAAAGAGAGCTGCCCTGTATCATAAGTTTATTGCAGCAGATCAGTTTAAAAGATGATGACATTATCATTGTTGATGGTTTCGTAACCTTAAATAATGAAGGTAAAATCGGTTTAGGTGAATATCTTTATGAAGCTTTGGATAAAAAATATTCTGTCATAGGAATAGCAAAAAATAATTTTTCTGCTCCTGATGATCAACGAAGGATTATCTTGCGCGGTGAAAGTAAAACTCCATTATTTCTAACTGCAAAAGGAATTGATGTTGATGAAATTAAACCAAAAATAGAGCAGAGGTATGGCAATTTCAGAATCCCTGCGCTACTCAAAAAACTGGATCAGCTCACAAGATACTGAATCTCGTTTTTACTGATTTTCCAAAAAAATTATCAAAATATTTGTCAAATTAAAAAAAAGCTATACATTTGTCACGTTAAAGTAGCAAAATGAATAAAATGTTCAACAATATTATTATCATCATTCTTGTCATTATCGGATTCCGGTGATGAGTGATGGTATTGTTACATTTATTTAAAATATAATTTTAAAATACAGCCATCCTCATTATGAGGATGGTTTTTTTTATGCTGAAAATTCAAATATCTACAATATGTATTACAACGAAAAAAGTGTACTCTTCTTTGACGGGGAGTTTGTAGAAGCCCAAAAAGCTTCCACAGATCTTTACGGACAATCGCTTCATTATGGCTATGCCGTGTTTGAAGGAATAAAAGCGTATAAAACTGCAGAAGGAACAAAAATTTTTAAAGCTGAAGAACATTATGACAGACTGCGAAAGTCTGCAGAACTTATGATGATCCCTTTCAGTTATTCTACTCAGGAAATGGTTGACATTACCTACAGATTATTAGAAGCTAATAACTTAAGTAATGCCTATATCCGCCCGCTGGTGATCTGCTCAGCTAATATGGCACTTTCAAAAGGACAAAAAAGTTCCTTGGTTATTGAAGTATGGAACTGGGATAATGGATATATGGCAAACAAAATGAGGGTGATGACTTCTTCATTTGAGCGTCCAAACCCAAAAGCCTTTAAAATAGAAGCGAAAGTGAGCGGACATTATGTGAATTCTATACTTGCATGCCAGGAAGCAAAAGACAGGGGTTTTGACGAAGCTTTACTGTTAGACAGTAATGGTTATGTAGCTGAAAGTTCAGGAGCAAATGTTTTTTTTGAAAAAGATTCTAAATTTTACACTCCTAAAAAAGGCAATATCCTCCCGGGAATCACCAGAAGTACGGTTTTTCAAATACTTGAACAGTTAGGGATTGATTATCAGGAAATAGACTTTACTCCTGATGAAATGAAACAGGCTGATGCTGCATTTTTCTGTGGAACTGCTGCTGAAATCGTTGCTCTCGAATCACTTGATGATGTGAAATTTAACCTTGACTGGGAAGAAAGTTTATCTTTTATGGTACAGAAGGCATACAGACATCTGGTTGCAGGAGAAGATTATACGTACATGAAAAAACAACTCCAGTATGTGTAAAGAACTCAATAAATATTCAAGGACACTTACTCAGGATCCCACACAGCCGGCAACTCAGGCGATGTTTTACGGAATCGGCTTCAGTAAAGAGGATTTTGGTAAAGCACAGATTGGCGTAGCAAGCATGGGGTACGATGGTAATACCTGCAATATGCATTTGAACGGTCTGTCTGAAGTGGTGAAAAAAGGAGTGAACAGTCAAAACCTTGTAGGATTGATGTTTCACACGATCGGCATCAGTGACGGAATGACTAACGGAACTGACGGAATGCGCTATTCAATGGTAAGCAGGGATATCATTGCAGACAGTATTGAAGCAGTCTGTGCAGGTCAGTATTATGACGGGCTGATTACTGTTCCAGGATGTGATAAAAATATGCCGGGATCGGTAATGGCGATGGCAAGGCTGAACAGACCTTCAATTATGGTTTATGGCGGGAGTATAGAAGCAGGGCATTACAAAGGGGATGACCTGAATATTGTCTCTGCTTTTGAAGCATTAGGAAACAAACTGGCAGGAAAACTTTCTGATGAAGATTATGACGGAATTATTAAAAATTCCTGTCCGGGAGCAGGAGCCTGCGGAGGAATGTACACAGCCAATACAATGGCTTCGGCAATCGAAGCGTTGGGAATGAGTTTGCCTTATTCTTCTTCATATCCGGCATTAAGTAAAGAAAAAAATGAAGAATGCCTGTTTGCAGGTCATTACATGAAAATTCTGCTCGAAAAAGATATCAAGCCTTCAGACATCATGACTCCAAAAGCTTTTGAAAATGCGTTAAGAATGATAATGGTTTTGGGTGGAAGTACAAACGCTGTGTTGCATTTTATTGCCATTGCTAAAAGTATAGGAGGTCATTTATCACTGGACGATTTCCAAAAAATAAGTGATACGACACCTTTACTCGCAGATCTGAAGCCCAGTGGAAAATACCTGATGAAAGATCTGCATAAGGTCGGAGGAGTTCCAGCTGTCATGAGGTATTTACTGGATTTAGGATTAATTCATGGCGACTGCCTTACGGTAACCGGAAAAACAATTGCCGAAAATCTTGAAAATGTTACCTCCATTATTGAAAGGGATCAGGACATTATCAGAAAAATTGATGATCCGATCAAAAAGACCGGCCATATCAGAATCATGTATGGAAATCTCGCAGAAAAAGGCTGCGTAGCAAAAATCACAGGAAAAGAAGGTAACTTTTTTAAAGGAAAGGCAAGAGTTTTTGATGGTGAAAAACAGTTTATTCAGGGCATTGAAGATAGAATAATACAAGAAGGTGATGTGATTGTCATCAAAAACGAAGGTCCTAAAGGAGCTCCCGGAATGCCGGAAATGCTTAAACCGACCTCTGCTCTGATGGGTTCAGGCTTAGGAAAAAATGTTGCACTGATTACAGACGGAAGGTTTTCAGGAGGAACGCACGGCTTTGTTGTAGGACATATAACTCCGGAAGCTTTTGAAGGCGGCCTAATCGGTTTGGTTGAAAATAATGATATCATTGAAATTGATGCTGAGAATAATACCATCAATCTTATCGTTCCGGATAACGAACTTAAGAAAAGAAAAGCGGGTTTTCAACAACCTGATTATAAGGTGAAAAGCGGCGTACTTTATAAATATGCAAAATTGGTTTCTGATGCTTCACAGGGATGTATAACAGATTTTTAAATAGAATGAAATGGAAACAGCAGTCAACACAATAAAAAAAGAAAATACAGTTACCCAAAAACTGAAAGGTGCAGAAGTAATCCTTGAAATCCTTAAAGCAGAAAATACACAAACTGTTTTCGGTTATCCCGGAGGCGCAGTGATTCCTATCTATGATGCTTTATATGATTATAAAGATGCTATAAAGCATATTCTCGTCAGACACGAACAGGGGGCGATTCATGCGGCTCAGGGTTTTTCAAGATCTTCGGATAAAGTAGGGGTCGTTATAGCAACCAGTGGTCCCGGGGCGACCAATCTCGTAACCGGACTTGCGGATGCGATGATTGACAGCACACCCATTGTGTGTATTACCGGGCAGGTTTATGCATCATTACTTGGATCAGATGCATTTCAGGAGGTAGATGTGATCAATGTTACTGCACCTGTTACCAAATGGAACTGTCAGGTTACGGATCCTGAGGATATTCCTGAAGTATTGGCTAAAGCTTTTTACATTGCAAAATCCGGCAGGCCGGGACCTGTTCTGGTCGATATCACAAAAAATGCACAGCTTCAGGAAATCAGTTTTGAAGGATATGATAAATGTTCATTTATAAGATCTTATCAGCCAAAGCCTAAAGTAAAGCATGAATATATAGACAGTGCAGCATTATTAATTAATCAGGCTAAAAAACCTTTTCTTGTTTTTGGTCAGGGAGTTATTCTGGGGAAAGCTGAGGATGAACTCAAAAATCTGATCGAAAAAACGGGAATCCCCTGTGCTGCTACCGTTTTAGGATTGGGAGCATTAACAACAGAACATCCATTATATACTGGAATGCTTGGAATGCACGGAAATTATGCACCTAATAAATTGACCAATGAATGTGATGTGCTGATCGCAGTAGGAATGCGTTTCGATGATCGGGTGACCGGAAGATTAGACCAGTATGCAAAACAGGCAAAGGTTATTCATCTTGATATCGATCTGGCAGAAATTGATAAAAATGTCACAGCAGATATCCCGGTTTTAGGAGATTGTAAAGAGACTCTGCCTATGCTGACAAAATTGCTTGATAAAAATAGCCATGACGGATGGATGAAGCAGTTTACGGATCTTCGGAAAGAAGAAAATGAAGAAGTTATAGAAAAAGAACTGAATCCTTTATCGGGAGAACTGACCATGGGAGAAGTTCTGAGATGTTTAAATGAAATCACCGGTGGAGAATATATTATATGTACAGACGTTGGCCAGCACCAGATGGTTTCTTGCAGATATGCAATGTTTAAAGGATCAAGAAGAAATGTTACTTCCGGAGGTTTGGGAACAATGGGGTTTGGCCTTCCTTCTGCGATGGGAGCTAAAATAGCTAATCCTGATAAACACGTGATCTGCATTGCCGGTGATGGTGGTTTTCAGATGAATATCCAGGAATTGGGTACCATTGCTCAGTTTAATATCGGTGTTAAAATAATTATTTTGAATAACTCGTTTTTAGGCATGGTCCGTCAGTGGCAGGAGCTTTTTCATGACAGGAGATACTCTTTTGTAGATATCACAAGCCCGGATTTTCCTGCTGTGGCAAAAGCATACGGAATTGACGGCAAGCATGCAAAAGAAAGAGATTTTTTGAAATCATCATTAAAAGAAATGTTGGAAACAGAGGGTGCTTACCTTTTGGAAGTAAAAGTAGGAAAGGAAAACAATGTTTTTCCAATGGTTCCCCAGGGATGCAGTACGAGTGAAATCCGTTTAAAATAAAACAGCGATGAATAAAAAAGAATATACAATCAGTGTTTTCACTGAAAATCAGGTAGGGTTACTCACTAGTATTGCTATGGTTTTTTCGAGACGCGGGATCAATATTGAAAGTTTAAATGTCTCTCCCACAGAGATTGACAGCATCTCACGATTTACCATTGTTATTAATGAAAACTGTGAACTGATCAGAAAAATAGCAAGGCAGATTCAGAAAATGATCAACGTTATTAAGGTATATTATCATACAGATGAAGAAATTGTCTGGCAGGAAATGGCTCTTTTTAAGATTGAAACAGATATTGTCTCAGAGAAATTTCAGGTGGAAAGAATCTTACGTCAGTATGGGGCAGCCATTGTCTGCGTAAGAAAAGATTACACGGTTTTTAACATTGTAGGACATTATGAAGAAATCGACAGCTTTCTTAAAGTGATTGAGCCTCATGGTTTAATTGAATTTGTGAGAAGTGGAAGGGTTGCAGTCATCAAAGAAAACTTTGGCTTTCATCAGAAACTTCAGGCATTTGAAGCAGATCATTACTAAATAAAAATCAATATAAATTGAAGTTTAAACTTCAGAAAATTTAACAATCAAATAATAAAATTATGGCATTAATTAATTTTGCAGGCGTAGAAGAAAATGTAGTAACAAGAGAAGAATTTCCTGTAAAAAGAGCTCAGGAAGTATTGAAAAATGAAACGGTTGCAGTTTTAGGATATGGAATTCAGGGTCCAGGACAGGCGCTGAATCTTAAAGATAACGGTATCAACGTGATTGTGGGACAGAGAAAAAATTCTAAAAGCTGGGATAAGGCAGTCAACGATGGTTTTGTTCCGGGAGAAACCTTGTTTGAGCTTGAAGAAGCTGCGGACAGAGGAACTATTCTTTGTTACCTTTTAAGCGATGCTGCACAAATCCAGTTTTGGCCTACCCTGGAAAAATATCTTACCCCGGGAAAAACACTTTATTTCTCCCATGGTTTTGGAGTAACCTATAAACATCAGACCTCCATAGTGCCTTCCAAAGAAGTGGATGTTGTATTGGTTGCGCCAAAAGGCTCCGGTACTTCTTTAAGAAGGCTTTTTGTGGAAGGAAAAGGGCTCAACAGCAGTTTTGCAATTCATCAGGATGCGACAGGGAATGCAAGAGATAAAGTAATTGCGCTTGGGATTGCTGTAGGAAGTGGATATTTATTTGAAACCGATTTTAAAAAGGAAGTGTACAGTGATCTTGTTGGAGAGAGAGGAACTTTGATGGGCGCCATCCAGGGGATCTTTGCTGCCCAGTTTGAAGTATTGAGATCAAAAGGACATTCTCCGTCAGAAGCTTTTAATGAAACAGTAGAGGAATTGACTCAATCACTGATGCCGCTGGTTGCAGAAAACGGGATGGACTGGATGTATGCAAATTGCTCTACAACTGCACAGCGTGGAGCTCTGGACTGGTGGAAAAAGTTTTATGAAGTTACAAAACCTGTTTTTGAGGAATTATACGAAAGTGTAGAACAGGGAAATGAATCTCAAAAATCTATATCCAGTAACAGCAGGGAAAATTACAGGGAAGAACTCACGAAAGAACTGGAAGAGTTGAAGGACAGTGAATTATGGCAGGCAGGAAAAGCGGTAAGAGCATTACGGCCTGACAGAACTTTTGAAAATGAAAAATAATCTGATATGTTACCATCTTTAGAGTCAATCAGTAAAGCTCAGAAAACGCTTCAGAACGTTGTGGAAGTTACTCCATTACAGCAAAGTGTAAGGCTTTCAAAAAAGTTTTCAGCTCAGGTATTTCTTAAAAGAGAAGATATGCAGCCGGTAAGGTCTTACAAAATAAGAGGTGCGTATAACAAAATTTATGGGCTTTATGAAAACGGAAAACTCCCTCATGGAATCGTATGCGCCAGTGCAGGAAACCATGCTCAGGGAGTAGCATTCGCATGTAACAGACTTCATATCAAAGGAGTTATTTTCATGCCCGTCACCACTCCGAAACAGAAACTGGAACAGGTTGCTATGTTTGGTGAAGATTTTATTGAGATCAGACTTTTCGGAGATACTTTTGATGCGTGTAAAAATGAAGCAGTTAAGTTTTCTGAAAATTCGGGAGCAGCTTTTATTCATCCTTTCGATGATATTCATATTATTGAAGGCCAGGCTACTGCCGCTATGGAAATTTTAAGCCAGACAGAGGACCGGATTGACTACCTTTTTGTCCCTGTAGGCGGCGGTGGGTTACTTGCAGGAATGATCAGTGTGTTTTCTCAGTTATCTCCTGAAACCAAAATTATTGCTGTAGAACCGAAAGGGGCTGCTTCTATGAAAAAGTCACTGGAAATGGGAATCAATACAAAACTTGATTCTATCGATTCTTTTGTAGACGGAGCTGCTGTGCAGAGAGTGGGGGATCTTACCTTTAAGATCTGTAAGGATCATATTTATGATTGCGTACCGGTAGACGAAGGGAAAGTATGTGATACGTTGCTCACCGTTTATAATAAAGATGCAATGGTGCTGGAACCTGCCGGAGCACTGACTATTGCTGCTCTGGATGTTTTCAAAGAAAATCTTTCAGGTAAAAATGTCGTGTGCATTGTCAGCGGAAGTAATAATGATATTACCCGGACGGAAGAAATTAAGGAACGTGCCATGATTTACAATGGTCTGAAGCATTATTTTGTTGTGAAGTTTCCGCAGCGTCCTGGAGCACTTAAAGAATTTGTTTTACATGTCTTAGGTGAAAATGATGATATCACTTTCTTTGAATACACAAAAAAGAATTCGAGAGAAACTGCTTCTGCAACAGTAGGAATTGAACTTTCCGATCCTGATGACTTTGGCGGACTTACAGAAAGGATGAAGAGCAGGGGGTATTTTGAATACTATTTAAATAATTCTACTCAAATGATGAACCTAATTATCTAGTTATAAAAATCTGTCTTTTTAAGGCAGATTTTTATTTTGGTTTAAAATTTACTATCATTAGTCTATTTTAATAAATTTTAATATCCTGATAAATATCATCACTGCCTTTATTTTTATTAATTCTAAATAAATATAAATTTGTCATTAATAAAAATAACGAAATGAAAAGAATCTATCTACTGTTTTCTATCTCACTGCCCTTTGCCATCTCTGGACAAACGCAATATTATTTACCTGCATTTCAATACGAGCCCGACAGTAATAATATACCGAATGTTATTAGTTCAAATATAAAAAATACATCAACATTTGAGTCCGGTTTGATGATATATAAGAATTTTGCAAATATTTCTACTGAATTACATACTGGCAACAGTACTGCTATTTCAGCACAAAGACCATCCGGTAAAATACAGGACGATGTCATGTTACGTACCATTACAATTCCTGCTGATGCAGATTCAGGAATTAAAGAAATAAGAGCGCTTAAAAACACAAATGTAGAAAATTCTCCATCTTTAATATCACCTGCACGCCAGAATTTAAGATCAGGTCAGTCAGAAGATTATTCGGTAACGGTGGTAAATAAAAACACAGATTTTCCTGCCCCATATTGTGGTGTTAGTGCATTTACTTCACTTACTGTGAGTGAGATCAGTAATGTAGAATTTGCGGGAAGTTCAAGAAACAGTAATTTAGACGGATCTTCTCCTGTCATAGAAAATTTTACAGATATTATTTTTGATGTTAACAGAGGAAATTCATATCCAATCAGTATAACAGGAGGTACTCACGGTCAGGCAACGGTTTCAATGTATGTTTATATTGATCTTAATCAGAATAATGTGTTTGATGACAATGAAAAGTTTAATTTGGGTTATCTTGATAATTCTAATCCTGTTCCCGGCAAACAATCCGGTAAAGTTTCCGGACTTATAACCATCCCTAACGATGCTTTAACGGGAGAAACGCGTTTCAGACTGGTTAAAGCGTATGAATCTTCTTCATGGATGGGAACTCTTGAAAATTCACCTTGCCCTTCCGGCTGGTTCATTGGTCAGGTGGAAGATTATACGATTAATATTCAGCCTTCCAGCCTTTCAGTAAATGAAATTAAAAAAGAAACTGCGAAAATATACCCCAATCCAACGACGGGCCTGGTGAAGATTAAAACTGAAGATCGTATTGAAAAATTTGAAATATATAATTTAGCAGGTCAAAAAGTGATGGAAGGAAATTCTTCAACAATCGATGTTTCCCATTTTCAGCCCGGAGTATACATGACGAAAATTTACACGCAGAACCAAAAAATAATAATCAAGAAGATAATTAAGAAATAAAATAAAATTCTCTATTCATATCCTATCAATTTGTTTTTTTCCAAACCGGCAGATTAGTATCTGCCGGTTTTTTTAATGATTTTACTGTAATGCTATTAATTTTAACTGCAAAAAGAATCCGCCCTTTAGAAGCGGATTCAGTAGATAGATCTCATTTTTTTTAATTAGACAACAACAAAAAGCACAGCCGACGATGCTGTGCTTAAATTTTTATTTCAAATTTAATTGCAATTCCGAAAACGAAGAGAGCAAAAATCGATTTCATTTCAGTTTTATTACATAGTAAATGTAAGAATATTTTTAATACACAATATAAATTTAATGTTAAAATTAACAGGTTATCCACATTTTTTTGTGGATAAAGTATGTTTATCTTTTATGATTAATTGCTTGCCTTTCAAAAGGTGCCAATTTTCTCAAAGTATAGGAGTGATATCCTAAACTGTCAATATCCTGTAGTAACTTGTAAATGTCGAAATTTTTAACGGTATCGTCCTCAAATGAAAAAGACAAATGAAAAAGTCGGTGCGAATCATTCTTCATGTTTTTCTTTAAACATTTTGATTGAAGCAGAGTATAAATCTGATTAAAATTGATTCGGTGTAGACTGTCATTTCGTAATTTTCTTTTCTGCGGTTGTACATGATTTGAATTCCAACCGCACCAATTTCCAATTAATTCTTCATTATAAAAGTAGACAGTACGATTTTTTAAAATAATAAAATTGACAGCTCCCTTCGGATAGTCATATTCTTTCATTTCTTGTATTAAAGATAATTCCGGGTCTTTAAGTTTTGCTTCTTTATACTTTTTTTCAATATTGTTGTTAAATTGTGAAACGATGAAAATCTTTTTTTCAACAATTGTCTTATTATCATTTTTACAGCATGAAAAGATAAATGCTATAATTACTGAATAGAAAATTTTCATAGAAATATGCATACTGATCAACTGCAAACTTTATGCTTCAGATAAACTAAAATTAGGATCAAAAAGCAAATGGCTTTAAGGAGCCTACAGTTTCTCAGCAATATATTTTGCTGTGTGTGATTTTTTATTTTTAGCCAAAGCTTCCGGAGTTCCTGCAAAAACAACTTCTCCACCATATTTTCCTGCTTCCGGGCCGATGTCGATGATGTGATCTGCTGATTTCATAATATCCGGCTGATGTTCAATGACAATCACCGAATGTCCGAGGTCGATCAGTGCCTGAAGAGACTTTAATAATTTCTGAATATCATGGAAATGCAGTCCTGTAGAAGGTTCATCAAAAATGAACAAGGTTTTATCAGTCGTTACCCCTTTTACAAGGAATGATGCCAGTTTTACACGTTGTGCCTCACCCCCGGAAAGAGTAGAAGAACTTTGTCCAAGCTGCAGATACCCTAAACCAACTTCCTGTAGCGGGGTCAGTTTTGTAACGATTTTATCTTCCTTATTTTCCCTGAAAAATGATAACGCCTCATCAACGGTCATGTGGAGAATATCTGAAATATTCTTTTCATCAAAACGTACTTCAAGAATTTCATTCTTAAAACGGGTTCCTTTACATACCTCACATTCAAGTTCAATATCTGCCATAAACTGCATGGAAACATTGATCACACCTTCCCCTTTACATTCATCACATCTTCCACCGTCGACATTGAAAGAAAAATGTTTGGGTTTGTAACCCATCATTTTCGAAACTTTCTGTTTAGAAAACAGATCTCTGATATCATCATAGGCTTTCAGATAAGTTACAGGGTTGGAGCGTGATGATTTTCCGATAGGATTCTGATCAATCAGTTCAATGTGTTTAACCAGCTTTTTAGGAAATTCCACAGAATCATAATCCCCTTTCTTACCTCCCATTCCCAGCTGGATCTGAATATCATTGGTCAGAATTTCTTTCATCAGGGTAGATTTACCGCTTCCGGAAACCCCTGAAATTACAACAAGGCTTTCTAAAGGAACATCAACATCTATATTTTTAAGATTATTTGTTCTGGCTCCCTTAATATGAATAAATTCTTTTGCTTTTCTTCTTTTTTCAGGTACTTTGATTTCCAGTCTTCCGGTAAGGTATTTTGAAGTCAGAGTGTCAGCATCCTTTAATTCTTTATAATCACCTGCGAAAACCAATTCTCCACCGAGGTATCCGGCCTCGGGACCGATGTCGATGATGTAATCTGCAGCTCTCATGACGTCTTCATCATGTTCAACAACGATAACGGTATTACCTAAATCACGGAGGTTTTTTAAAACTCCGATCAGGTTTTCAGTATCCCGGGAATGAAGTCCGATAGAAGGCTCATCCAGAATATAAATAGAACCAACCAGTGAACTTCCCAGACTGGTTGCCAGATTGATTCTCTGACTTTCTCCTCCTGAAAGCGTATTGGATGTTCTGTTAATTGACAGGTATCCCAAACCTACTTTTAGCAGAAAGTCAAGTCGGGTAGTGATTTCATATAATAATCTTTTAGCCACCTCTTTATCATGTTCAGACAAATGTAAACTGTTAACCATCGGTGACAATTCATCCAGAGGAAGCTCAATCATTGACTGAATATTATGACCGTCAATTTTTACCCATGTCGTTTCTTCACGCAGACGCAGTCCTTCACAGGTAGGGCAGAGTGTTTTCCCACGGTAACGGGATAACATGACACGGTACTGGATTTTATATAAATTTTCCTCAAGCATCTTGAAGAAATTGTTCAGTGAAGGAAATGTTTTGCTTCCGTCACCTTTCCATAGGTAATTTTTCTGATCTTTGGTCAGCTGATGATAAGGCTTGTGAATAGGGAAGTCTTTGGCTTTTTTAATGAAATCTTTTTTCCATTCACTCATCGTTTCGCCTTTCCATGAGGCAACGGCATCTTCAAATACTGATAATGCCTTATTGGGAATAACAAGATCCTCATCAATTCCGATCACTTTGCCGTAACCTTCGCAGGTAGGACAGGCACCGTATGGATTATTAAAACTGAAAAAATGGACATTGGGTTCCAGAAATTCAAGACCGTCAAGCTCAAATTTATTAGAGAAATCTTTCTTCTCTCCTGTTTCAATATTCTTCAACGAACAATATCCTCTACCTTCGTAATAGGCCATCTGGATTGAATCTGCAAGACGCTGAAGAAAGCTTTCATCATCTTCATATGAAAAACGGTCAATCACCAGATTGATGATCATTCCTTTTTCAGGAGTGAATCCGAAACTTTCAAGATCTTCAATCCCTGCTACATTTCCATTGATTTCAAGTCTGGTAAAACCTGCCAGTTTCAGAACATTTAGATTTTCAGTAAAATTTTCAGTATCGTATTCTAAAGGTGCAGTTAAGAGAAATGCAGTTTCACTTTTTGCTGATTTAATATAATCAATAACATCAGAAACCGAATCTTTTTTCACTTCCTCGCCGGAAACCGGAGAAAAAGTCCGTCCTATTCTAGCAAAAAGAAGTTTCATGTAATCGTAAATTTCAGTAGAAGTTCCTACCGTAGAGCGCGGATTCGAAGAAATCACTTTTTGCTGAATCGCTATAGATGGCGCTAAACCCTTGATGTCATCAACTTTTGGCTTTTCTAATTTACCTAAAAACTGACGGGCATAAGAGCTTAAACTTTCGACATAACGACGTTGGCCTTCAGCATAAATTGTGTCAAATGCCAGCGAAGATTTTCCGCTTCCGGAAACTCCGGTAATCACAATCAATTTGTTTTTCGGAAGTAAAACATCGATGTGTTTCAGGTTGTTAAGATGTGCATTTTTAACGTAAACCTGTTTTTTTATATCTATTTCTGTAATTGGAGCCATAGTAAAATTAAGACCAACAAAAATACGAAATTCTGATGGATTAAAATACAATAAATCAATGCTAAAAACAGGGGTATTTAATGTCGGAATTTAAAATTATATTTTGAGCGAAAATATCGAGAAATGATAGTTTATCAGGAAGTTGTTTTTAAATATTATCCTGCTTTTGTTATTTTTCTGCATCGCTTTATCTGAAAATATCCTAATAATTCAGTTTTAACAAATAAGATACCTGATCAGGAAAAGTGAAGCGAATTTGAGATTCTCTTTAAAATGGAGATTACTGCTTTTTTTTATGATACATATCATTTTTTGTTTTTGATAAAGTCTCCTAATTTTGGAAACTTCAAAATATACTGAAAACTAAAATGAATAAACGTCTCCTCTCTGTTTTTTTTCTTTCCGCAGCATTCGCTTTGAGCGCACAGGAAAAAATTTCTGAAATTGATTCTGTAGAAATTCAGGGTAAATTTATTTCGACCCCTTATAAAAATGCCAATCAAAATATTTCAGTGATCACTAAAGCAGATATTCTGCATTCACCGGCTACAAGTATTGATGAAGTTCTTCAGCAGATTCCGGGAATGGATATCAGAAGGAGAGGAGCCAATGGAGTGCAGAGTGATATCGGATTCCGGGGAAGTTCTTTTGAACAGGTCCTTTTGCTTTTAAATGGAGTCAGAATGAATGATTCCCAAACCGGCCACAATTCACTCAATGTTCCTGTAGATCTGGAAGATGTTGAGCGTATTGAAATCATCAAAGGTCCGGCGGCCAGACGTTTTGGGCAGAATGCTTTTGCCGGTGCTATTAATATTATTACCAAAACAACTCCCGGAAAAAGGGTGAAAATCAGAGGAGAAGCAGGAGATTACGGCTCGTATGGACTGGGTATGAATGCTAATTTCGGAAATGAAAAATTTTCAAATTTATTACAGGCCAATTCAAATGCTTCACAGGGATACAGACATAACACTGATTTTGAGATGAGGAATGTTTTTTATCAGAATCAGTTAAGAATAAAAAACGGAAGCATAAGATTGCAGGCTGGTATTTCAGAAAAGAAATTCGGAGCTAACGGTTTTTATTCATCACCCAATGCCACTGAACAGTATGAAGAACTACAGGCTTCCATTGTGAGTCTGGCTCATCAGCAAAGTTTCGGTAAGTTCAAACTGAATTCTAATGTATACTGGCGGAGAGGGCAGGACATGTATCTTTTTAACAGAGAAAAGCCTGAGATCTACAGAAACATGCACATAGGAAATAATGTGGGCGGAGAAGTGAATTCAAGTTATTCTTCAAGTCTGGGAACTACAGGCCTTGGAGTTGAGTTAAGAAAAGAGTTTTTGGCCAGTAATAATTTAGGTCACAGAGAACGTTTTGTTTCTCAGGTATTCTTTGAACATCACTTTTCTTTACTGGATAAAAAACTGAATATTACCCCGGGAGTTTCTTGGGCTAATTACTCTAATGAAGGAAACTTTTTTTATCCGGGACTGGATGTAGGATTTGATTTTAATTCAAATCACAAAATCTATGGAAATGTATCTAAAGTTCACAGGGTTCCAACATTTACCGATCTTTATTATTCGAGCAAGACCGAACAGGGGAATGAAAATCTGGTTCCCGAAAATGCATTCTCTGCAGAAATCGGATATCAGTTTCAGAAAAACGGAATCCTTGCCAAAGCAAGCGGTTTTATGAGAAATTCAAATAATGCCATTGACTGGGTGAAAAACTCACTGCAGGACCCTATCTGGTATGCACAGAATGTGGGAGAAGTCGATACTAAAGGAGCTGAATTTGAAATTAATCACCAAATATTGCCATGGTTAAAATATTCTTTGGGATATACCTACCTGGATACTGAGTTTAGACAGTCAAATCAGCTGGTTTCAAGATATGTACTGGATAATTTAAAACATCAGGTTATCGCAAAATTACAGACTAAATTTCTAAACTATTTTACAAACGAACTCGTGTACAGATACAATGATCGGGTGAATTTAGGAAGCTATCACCTTTTGGATGAAAAATTAAGTTACATTAAAAATGATTTTTCTGTATATGTTTTGATCAATAATATTACCGACGCTGTGTACACAGAAACATTTGGTGTACCTATGCCTCAACGATGGTTTCACTTAGGTTTTACTTACAATATTAATATTAAGTAAACTTAACATTACGCAATTGTTAAATCTTTTAATTTTGCAAAAATTTTTGAATGAAATTGATTAGAAGTCTCGGTGTTGTTTTGATGATGAATTTTTTTAATGCTCAGGAGCATATTTCCGCATTTAATGCTTTGACGGTAACCTATAAATTTCATCCTAAATTTTTCTTATATGCTGAGGGGCAAAGCAGAGGAATAGAAAATTACGACTATCCTGACTATTATGAAATAAAAGGAGGCCTTGGATATAATCTGACCAAGAGCCATAAACCATTTGTCGGGTTAGGACGATATGCTACTTATAAAGATCATGCAATTGACAAAGAAGAATTCAGGGTCTGGCTGCAGGACATTATTGATTTCAAAAAAGGAGTTGTAAAGTTTGAAAACCGGTTCAGAGCAGAAAAATCATGGTTTTATGAACCTAAAACCGACAGAAATTCTGAGAGAATGCGCTATCGGTACCGTCTGAACATTTCAGTCCCTCTTAATGCAAAAAAAATTGAGCCGGGAACTCTTTTTGCCAATGTTTATGATGAAGTTTTTTTTGTATCACCCATTAAACCAACATTTGCAAGAAACCGTCTTTATGGAGGTTTCGGTTATCAGGCAGACGAAACTTTTGGAATTGTAAGCGGATATCTTTGGCAGAGAGAATTTGATGCTAAAGGAAACAAAAATGTTCATTTCGTTTATTTAGCACTGAACATCAACATCGACGGAACCGATCATGAACAAAAGACCTATCACTTTCCGGGAGCAGATTAATATTTCTCAGAAAGGTAACGGTAGGCTTTGAGGTATTTATTAAACCGATGGATATCTTTTGAGGTTAATTCACGGTTAACTCTTCTCAAATCCATATTGTCACGGAGGTCATTTAGCTTTACGGCTACCGCTAAAGGAGATCTTTCCGTCCTTTTAACAAAATCATCGTAAATTTCGTCTGTATCATACTTAGTAAGACAGCTGATTGCATACAGGATATATTCAGGAAAGCCTTCATTTCTAAGATAAGCGAGACTGAAGTCTTCAGGATTATCTTCGACAACGTCATGTAGAACCCCTACAATTTTTTCATCCATTGTCTTTCCATATTCCATCACACGCATTACATGGGCTATATAAGGAGCATGGTATTTATCTTTCTGACCTTTATGGGCCTTATCAGCAATTCTTATGGCTTTGTGTAAAAGTTCCTCTTTTGTCATCTTGTAAAAATAGACTACAAAAATATAAAACAGCCTGTATAAATTCTAAATTTTTTAAAATAATTTAAGAATATTTTATAGGCGGCTCATTGATTTTAAAAAATATTTTACTGCTTTTTTTTAGTTTTAAATGAATCTAATGAATTAAGGATTTTAAATTGAATATTGCTTCTTACCGTTGTTTTTAAACTTGAGTAAATTTCAGGTTTTTCCGGTTTAGCAACAGGCATTTTATAAACTTTGGCAGCAGTGCTGTCTGTATAAAACTGCTCACTTCCGGTAGCAATTGGTGAATTAAATTGGTAAAAATCTAAACTGCTTGTTTTTAATGGCTCAATTGACGTTTGAGCAGAAAATAGACCTGATAACAGTAAAAGTGAACCGAAAATAATTTTCATAAAAATTGTTTGACTTAAATTTATAAAAATATTTCAATTCAACAAAATAATTATTACAGATAAACGGAAAAAAATATTAATTTTTAAATATTGTAATCAAAATCTAAAACAGATCATATTTAAAATGAAAATTATTCAAATCAGATAATAAAAGAATATTGTACTGAGGATATTACACTACTTTCTAAAAATACGTTAGAAATCCAAAAAGAAAATTTTAATAAGCCGGAAAGGATTCTGAAATAATAGAAAAATCCCGATACTAATATCAGGATTTTATGTAAGTTATAAAACACGTTAGAAGTCTAAAGCGTTTGATGTCTTTAAGACGGTTTTAGTAATGCCCTTTAGCCAGATAATGTGCTGCCACTTTTTCAGTTAAAGCTACTACATTCGGATTGTTGGTATATTTAGTAAATCTTCTTAATCCTGAAAGCATCATCCGCTGTTCGTCTCCTTCTGCAAATGATATAATTCCTTCTTTGGCAGCAGAAATTATTTTTTCAATCGCTTTGTAAAGATTCAACTGAGCCATAGCAACCTCTGCAGAATCAGCAGAGAAATTTTTCTCAGCTCTTAAAACTGCGGATTCTGCCATATAAATCTGGTTCAGAATTTCAGAAGCATTTAATAGTAAATGCTGTTGCTTCTCAATATCCATCATGTATTTTTGAAGAGCAGCTCCTGAAACCATCAAAAATACTTTCTTCAGATTCGCCAGAATTGCTTTTTCTTCGCTCATCAATTCAGAATAATCAGGTACTTCAAAACTTGGAATTCCCATCAGCTCTTTAGAAATTGCCATGGCAGGAGAAAGCAGATCCAATTCACCTTTCATTGCTTTTTTAATTAGCATTCCTACTGACAAAAGACGGTTGATCTCATTGGTTCCTTCGTAGATCCTTCCAATTCTTGAATCTCTCCATGCTGCTTCCATCGGCATGTCCTCAGAGAATCCCATTCCTCCGTATACCTGAATTCCCTCATCAGCAGTATGCTGCGTTAAATCTGAAACGAAAACTTTCAGGATTGAAGCTTCAACGGCAAATTCTTCAACACCTTTCAATTCTGCCTGTTGATGGTTCATTCCACCTGCGACCAATTCAGCAATTTTATCTTCTACATCTTTAGCAGCCCTGTATGAGCCTGCTTCCGAAACGAAAATACCTGTAGCCATTTCTGCAAGCTTTTTTCTAATGGCTCCGAAAGTTGAGATCGAAACACCGAATTGCTTTCTTTCGTTAGAATATTGTAATGAGTGGTTTAAAATTCGTCTCTGTCCGTCGAGGTTAGCTGCAGCCAGTTTTATTCTTCCAACATTCAGTGCATTCAAAGCGATTTTAAAACCGTTGTTTCTTTCACCCAAAAGATTCTCTACCGGAACTTTCATGTCATTAAAGAAAACCTGTCTTGTGGAAGACGAACGGATTCCTAATTTATGTTCTTCCTCGCCGAAAGTAAGTCCTTCAGTTCCTTCTTTTTCTACGATGAAACCGGTAATGTTTTTGTCGTCCTCAATTTTGGCAAAAACAATGAAGATCTCTGCAAATCCAGCATTGGAAATCCACATCTTCTGTCCGTTGATGATATAGTGTTTTCCATCTTCAGATAATTTTGCTCTGGTTTTTCCTGAGTTGGCATCAGAACCCGCATCAGGTTCCGTCAAACAGTACGCTCCGAATTTTGTACCTGTTGCCAGATCCGGAAGGTATTTTTGTTTTTGTTCTTCAGTTCCATACAAGAGAATAGGTAAAGTTCCTATTCCAGTATGAGCTCCATACGCGGTTGCTAAAGAGCCATTGGCTCCTGAGCAATAATCACAGGCAAGCATCGTATTCACGAAGCCCATTCCCAGACCACCGTATTCTTCAGGTACGGCAACTCCCAAAAGTCCCATCTCACCCAACTGACGCATTTTTTCTTCAGTCAGTGCATAATCCTTTTTCTCAAATCGTTCTTTTTGAGGAATAACTTCTCTGTCAATAAATTCTTTCGCAGAATCGCGAAGCATTTTCTGTTCTTCTGAAAGCTCTTCCAAAGTGAAGATTTCATTAGCCGCAATTTCCTTAATTAGAAATTCACCTCCTTTTAGTGTTTTATTAAGTGTATCACTCATTTTATTTTAAATTTTAGATTATAAATTTTAAATTATTGATTATTTGTTATAAATTTTTGGACGAAGTTTTAATGATTTTAGTCAAAATATTGATGATACTTTCAATTTCTTTCAAATAAGAATCAATTTCAATTTGAACTAAATTTGAAGATTTGTAAAGTCTTAACCAATATCTTGTTTCTCTAGCCTCTTTATTTGCAATTGAAAGTTTTGAAATAAAATCTTTTTTAGATTGAGCAGCAATTCCTTCTTCTATATTTGCTCCTATAGAAGTTCCACAACGAAGAATTTGTTTCGATAGAATAAACTCATTTTGACTTTTACATTGAGTGTAAAATTTTATAATTCTTAATGCAAAATCAAAAGTTTTTATCTGAATTAAGTTATCCTCTTTGTAGTTCATTTCATCTAAAATTTATAATTTAAAATCTATAATTTTTAAAGAAGTTCAAAAATAGAAGCAGCTCCCTGTCCCGTTCCCACACACATAGAAACCATTCCGTATTTATTTCCACGCTTTCTCATTTCGTCAAGCAGCTGAACGGTTAACTTTGTTCCGGTGCATCCTAGCGGGTGACCCAGGGCAATCGCTCCTCCATTGACATTCAGAATATCCGGGTTTAAGTTTAATTCTTTCTTAATAGCAACAGACTGAGAGGCAAAAGCTTCATTAAGTTCTATCAGTTCTATATCTTTCAGTTCCAGACCTGCCTGTTTTAACGCTTTCGGAATAGCGTAAACCGGTCCCATCCCCATGATTCTCGGTTCTAAACCTGCGGCGGCGTAAGCAACAAGTCTTGCTTCAGGTTCCAGTCCCAATTCCTTTACCATTTCTTCAGACATAACAATCACAAAAGCTGCACCGTCACTCATTTGAGAAGAGTTTCCTGCCGTTACGCTTCCCCCGTTTGCAAAAACAGGTTTTAACTTTGAAAGACCTGCCAGTGAAGTATCTGCTCTTGGTCCTTCATCAACAGAAAAATCAAATTTCTTGGTCTGCATTTTCTGGTTCTCATCCAAAAAATTATATTCTACAGGAACGGAAACAATCTGATTGGCAAAACTTCCCTCCGCATTGGCCTTTAGTGCTTTCTGATGAGATTCAAATGCAAACTGATCCTGTTCTTCTCTTGAAATATTGAACTGTTTCGCCACTTCCTCTGCGGTGTATCCCATTCCCCAGTAATAATCAGGATTCGTTTTTGCAATCTCTGTTTCCGGAACAGGTTTGTACCCGCCCATCGGGATATAAGACATCGACTCTGTACCACCGGCAATAATGCAGTCAGCCATTCCTGCCTGTATTTTTGCTGAAGCAATGGCAATCGCTTCAGAACCTGATGCACAATATCTGTTTACGGTAACTCCCGGAACTTTATCTGTGTTCAATCCCATTAAAGAAATTAAACGTGCAACATTTAAACCCTGCTCAGCTTCAGGCATCGCATTTCCGACGATCAAATCGTCTATTCTGTCCTTATCCAGTTGCGGTACGGCTGCCATCAGTTTTTCGATGACAGTTGCTGCCATGACGTCAGGTCTTGTAAATCTCAAACTACCTTTTGGAGCCTTTCCAACGGCGGTTCTGAATCCTTTAATGATATATGCTTGTTTTGACATTTTTTATAATTTAAAATTAGTTTAAAGTTTTACCCTCATTGAGGAAATCGGTCAATTCTCTTCAATCCATTCGTACAAATATTTAGAATCATATTCAATTTCAAATTTTTCCAAAAGCTCTAAATATTCGTTTTTAAATGTTTTCGTTTTATGATGCTCTTCCTGATTTAAAATATATTTCACAACACGGTCGACACTGCTTTTAGAATAGGAAAAAGCTCCATATCCTTCCTGCCAATTAAATTTTCCTGTTATCCATTTTCGGTCATTAATAAATTTTGATGAACCTGCTTTTATATCCCTTACTAAATCTGAAATCGGAATACTCGGACCTATACTTACAAGAATATGAATGTGGTCAGGCATTGCAGAAACAGCAAATAATTTTTGACCTCTATTCGAAATAATTCCTGTAATAAACTGATGTAATTCTTCTCTGTTTTCTTTTGAAATAAGGTTCAGTCTTGCCTTGACAGCGAAAACAATCTGAATATAAATTTGGGTATAGGTGTTTGCCATAAAGTTAACAGGTCGCTCCTACGGAGCTGAAATTAAAATCTGTTAAACAATCTATTGACAGGTGTGCCTCTCTGAAATCCATTAACAGGTCGCTTCTACGGAGATTTGATTAATTTCTCAAAGGTTTTCCTTTCTGCAACATAAACTGAATCCGTTCCAATGTTTTTCTCTCTCCGCAAAGCTGCAGGAAAGTTTCTCTTTCGAGATTCAACAAATATTGCTCAGTAACCACCGTTGGCTCAGAAAGATTACCGCCTACTAAAACATTTGCCAACTTATCGGCAATTAATTTATCGTGTTGCGAAATGAAATTTCCTGTCAGCATTTGATCGGTTCCTACGTAAAACATTCCTAGAGCATCTTTTCCCAGAACTTTAACAGTTTGTTCGATAGGCTGGGTGTAACCGTGTTCAGCTAAACTTTTGGCCATCATCTTTGCAGTCATGAGCTGACGGTTTTTATCAACGACCACTACATCTTTACCTTTTTCAAGAATTCCCATATCATAGGCTTCATATGCTGAAGTAGCGACTTTACCCATTGCGATATTCATGAAAGCTTCACGGAGACGGTTGTTTTTCACATCATCACTGTGAAACTCTCTGGAAGTTCTTAAAGCAAATTCTTTAGTTCCGCCACCACCTGGAATGACACCCACTCCGGTTTCTACCAAACCAATATAGGTCTCGGCAGCTGCAACAACTCTGTCTGCATGCATAGTCATTTCACAACCACCACCGAGAGTCATACCATGAGGAGCAACCACCACCGGAATTGAAGAATAACGAACTCTCATCATCGATTTCTGGAAATAGGCAATTGCCATATTCAAATCATCCCAATCCTGCTCAATGGCCATCATCAGAATCATGGCCAAATTAGCTCCCACAGAGAAATTTGTACCTTGGTTTCCAATAACCAATCCGTCGTATTCTTTTTCAGCCAGATCAATAGCCCTGTTGAGACCATCTAAAACTTCACCGCCCAAAGAATTCATTTTTGAACGGATCTCAAAATTGATGATTCCATCACCTAAATCCTCAATCGAAGAACCTGAATTGCTCCAGAGTGTTTTGTTTTTTCTGATATTATCTAAAATAATGAATGATTCCTGACCTGGAATGCTGCTGTAGTTTCCTGAATTTTTATCAAAGAAGATGCTTTGCCCGTCTTCATTTACTTTATAGAAAGATTCTACATTCTTTACCCAGTCTGAAACTTCATAACCTGCATCTTTTGCCAACTCGATTCCTTTTTCAATGCCTACGGCATCCCAGATCTCAAAAGGTCCGTTTTCCCATCCAAAACCGGCACGCATAGCATCATCAATCTTGTATACTTCGTCAGAAATTTCAGGAACTTTGTGAGAAACATAGGCAAATAGAGCTCCTAAAGATTTTCTGTATAATTCTCCTGCTTTGTCTTTTCCACCAATCAATACTTTAAATCGATCAATCGGTTTATCAATGCTTTTCGTTAATTCTAAAGTTGGGAAAGAAGATTTACCCTGAAGTTCATATTCTAAAGTATCCAGGTTTAATCCGTGGATTTCAGATTTTCCGTCAGCTCCTTTTACTTTTTTATAGAATCCCTGCTCAGTTTTTGAACCCAGCCACTTGTTGTCAACCATTTTCTGAATGTATTCAGGAAGGGCAAAAACATCATTAAAATCATTAGCTTCAGCACCACTCTGACGAACGCCGTTGGCTACCATTACGAGAGTGTCTAGCCCCACCACATCAGCAGTTCTGAAAGTTGCAGATTTCGGACGGCCGATAACCGGACCGGTCAATTTATCTACATCAGAAACATTTAAGCCTAACTTCTGTACATTGTGAAGAAGGTCCATCATCGAGAATACTCCGATTCTGTTGGCGATAAACGCAGGAGTATCCTTCGCTAAAACAGTTGTTTTTCCCAGGAATTTCGCGCCATAATTCATATAGAAATCTGCAATTTCCGGGTCTGTATCGTGGGTTGGAATAACCTCTAATAGAGGAAGGTATCTAACAGGATTAAAAAAGTGGGTTCCGGCAAAGTGTTTTTTAAAATCTTCACTTCTACCTTCTACGAGCATATTGATGGGAATTCCCGAAGTATTGGATGATACTAAGGTTCCCGGTTTTCTGAATTCTTCAATTTTTTCGTACACCGATTTTTTAATGTCGAGCTTTTCAACAACGACTTCAATGATCCAGTCTGTATCTTTTATTTTCGGTAAATCATCATCGAAATTTCCTACTTTAATGCGCTCGGCAAATTTGGGAGAATAGAGTAGTGCAGGACTTGATTTCTTGAGTTTTTCAAAGTTTTCAGAAGCAATTCTGTTACGAACGGCTTTGTCATCTTTGGTCAGACCTTTTTTCTGCTCAGCTTCATTCAATTCAAAAGGAACAATATCGAGCAGTGAAACCTGCACACCGATATTGGCAAAATGTGCAGCAATACCGCTTCCCATAATTCCTGAACCTAGAACTGTTACGTGTTTGATTCGTCTTTTCATTGATTTATTATTTATTTTCTATTATTAATATCCGATGCAATCTTCATAATTTCAGTCATCACTTCTTTGAACGTTTCCAGTTTTTCAGGAGCAATTTTTTCCATCACTTTTTTATTGAAGTTTACCACGACTTCTTTGGACATATTTCTAGAGCTCAGACCTTTATCTGTAAGCTTAATAATGACTTCCCTTTTATCGGCTGTCGTTTTTTCTTTGTAGATATATCCGTTGTCTTCTAAAAGTTTGATAATTCTTGTAAGAGAAGTAGGTTCAATGGCCATTTTCGGGCCGAGATTCGTGCTTCGTGTACCTTCTTTCGGGTCGATTTTTAATAAAGTTAAAGCCTGAACTGCTGTAGAATCGTGTTCCTGTGCAAGTTCAGTATACATTTTGGAGACAGCCAACCAAGTCTGTTTAAGAATGAGGTCAACATTTTCTGTTTTTTCTTTATTATTATCCATCATATTTTTTGATTATCGGTTTTATCAAATGTAGCAAATATTATGCATGCATAGCATTTATTAACGTTAAAATTTGTTAACAATATGATTTACAGGTAATTAAAATGTATGATAAGCATAATACTATGCATGCATAGTATATGAATTGAATAATTAAAACAAGGTATTAGTGAAATTTGTTTACCAAATTAACGATTTCATCAAATGATTCGCATTGATGTGTTTCATTATTATATAAAATCTCCCAAATGGAATTGTTGTAATTAAAACAGAATGAAGAGAGGTCTTTCTGAAAGTTTTTCTGCAGCAAAGAGTACAGCATTTCTTTCTGAATCTCAGGAGCGTTTATTGAAGGAGCAATGAAATTTTTGTTAAAATGAAATAATACGGAGCCGGTGAGCTCATTATGCTTGAGTAAAACATCCTCGGTAAGCCCGGCAAAAAGTTCATGATCTTTTACATACCAGATTTTATCAGCAAATTCTTTTGCCAGCCGCCAGTCATGGGAAGAGAACAGGATAAGCTTATTTTGCTGTCTGGCAAGATTTCTGAGTGTCTGAAGAATGATGATTTTATTTTTCTCATCTAAATGGGTTGTAGGCTCATCAAGAATGATGACAGGAGAGTTTTGGGTTAAGGCTCTTCCTATAAATGCTTTCTGAAGATTTCCGTCTGACAGATTTTTAAGAAGTGTATCTGTGTATTGTTTTAAACCTAATTCTTTAATAATGTCTGAAACTTCATTTTTATCTTTATTCTTTAAATCAAAATAAAAAGGATAATAAATATACTTTCCTAAAGAAATTAAATCTTCCACCGTAAAGTTTTGCGGAATGACGGCTTTAGAAAAAACAATGGCAATATTTTCCGCAATTTCTTTTACAGAAAGATCTTTTATGTTTTGACCATTAAGTAAAATTTCTCCTGTCAGCAGAGGATTCTGATTGAGAATTGATTTAATCAAAGTGGTTTTCCCTACACCGTTATTTCCAATTAAAAGACATACCTCACCTAAATTCAAAGACGCATCGGTATTTGAAATTAAAGTTTTGTCATAACCGATGTCGGCTTTTTTTATCTGCAGGTACATATATTTTGGATAAGGAAAAGGAATATAAGTTTTACAAAAATAATATTTTAAATTTTACACAAAATCACTTTATCAGATATGACAATTACTAAAACATAAGGAATCTTCTTATTTGCGGCCAAAGAAATGTTATCTTTTAATTATCGTACTTGTGAAAATGATCAATTGGCTTTTCATAGCTTAAAATTATACTTTATTCTGTTTCAGCAGCATTACTAAAATAACAGGGATTCCAAAAACAGAACTGATCACATTTAGTGGAATCTGAGTTTTTTCAGCAGCAACTGAAAACATCAGCATCATCAGCATTCCCAAAAGCATATTTAATATCCACTGCTGCCAAAGCCTGGAGGGATTGTAGATCAGTCTGCAGAAATGGGGGACAATGATACCTACAAATAAAATAGGGCCTAAAAAAGCAGTAATAGAAGCTGAAAGCAGGGAAGACGTAAAAATAATCAATAATTTAAGATGATTTAAATTAACGCCTAAACTCTGTGCATAGGAACTTCCGAGAGCATTGCCTATTAAAGGCTTAATCGTTTTAAAACAAATCACTAATCCTGTAAAAACTAAAATTGACAGGACGATAATCTGATTTCCCGACACCATGTTATTCGCTCCGAACGACCATAAAATATAGTTCTTCAGACTTTGGTTTTCAGCATAAAACTGAAGAAGGGATACAATGGCTCCGGCAAAAGCTGATACAAGAAATCCGAAGATAATCAGATAAGATTTATCCTGAAATTTGTTGGAGATTGACATCAAAACAAGCATCAGCAGCATACTTCCGACAATCGCTGACATACTGAGAAAACTATTTTGCAAAAATTCCGGGAGTATAATACTGTGTGAAAAAAAAATGTAAAATGCAACAGAAAGACTCGCAACAGAGGTAATCCCTAAAATATCAGGTCCTGCAAGAGGGTTCTGAAAATATTCCTGCATAAGAAAACCTGAAGTCGGAATAGCAATTCCTGCTAATAGCATCACCAGAACACGGTTGATTCTGATCTCGGCAATCTGTCCGTTTGGGGAATTCTGAAAGAAATCATGAATATTTAAACTTAAAAATCCTGTGTTCAGATTAATAACCGCCAGTGAAAGAATGGCAATGAATAATGATAAACACAGGATTTTAAATTTATAAGACATCGTTAAATCAGTTCAAAAAAGAATTATTTAGTAAATGATGCTATTTTAGAATTCAGTAATTCTGAAGTCATCATCCCTAAATATTCATCAGTTTTGTCACCCTTCCTCATGTAAGTAAACGGAATAGCATCACCTTTCCATTCTTTAAAATTATTTTTAAAAAAAGTTTCATCCAGCTGACTACCATCCAGAAGAATCGTATTGTTTCTGATTCCCTGCTTATCAACAAAAGCCGGTACCTCAGAATTCCAAACTTCTTTGGAATCTAAGCTGATGAATGTGATTTTTACGGGTTGATTTTTAACTTCCGCAATCTTATCTTTAAAATGAGGAATTTCACGTACACAGGGCCCGCACCAGGTTGCAAAGAAATTAGTCACATAGAGTGTGTCATTTTTAGTCTGAAGAAAATCGGTAGCCTGTTTCGTATTCAGAGCTTTTAAAGCCGCCGTTTTGGGAACTGGCTGTGAACTTGTTTCAGAAATTGAATCTTTAACAGCAGTCTGATTTTCTGTCTTGTCAGCTTCTTTTTTACAACTGACGAAAGTTGCAGCTAACAGGATGGACAAAATTATCTTTTTCATAAGTATATATTCTGTAGTTTGATCAAATATACGATTGGCATCTCCTATTGGTTTTAGAAATAAGAAAATAGCCACAACAGTAATTTAATAATTATTTTTTATTTATTTTTGAATTGAAGTATGGAACAACAAATCTATAAAGGAAAACTGACGCAGTTTCACCGCCTAAAAATAGCTAAAAAGGAAGACCTGACCAAAAATACTTTTTCTCTGGAATTGGAAATTCCTGAGAGTTTAAAGGAAAATTTTAAATTTGAAGCCGGTCAGTTCGTAAGTATAAAATTCAGATCCGGTGGAGTAGATGTGATCAATGATTATTCAATGACATCAGCTCCGCATGAAGAAAAGATTTCTTTGGGAATCAAAGTAAACGGTCAGAAAGGAGCAACTTCTCAACTTTATAAGAACTATCAGGTAGGGGATGAATTGATGGTTAGTGAACCGGGCGGAAGATTCACTATCGTTTCCAAACCAAGCGAATTTCGAACTATTGTAGGTTTTGCTGCTGGAATTGGCATCACTCCGATCATCAGTCATTTTAAAAATATCCTTTATAAAGAACCGAGAACAAGACTGTTCCTGTTTTTTGGGAATCAGAATTCTGAACAGCTTATCTATCGTGACCTTTTAGATCACCTCGCAAAACAGTACGGTGAGAGACTTCAGATATTCTATTTTTATTCGAAGGAAAAAACGGCTGATCAGTTTTTTTACGGTAGATTAGATGCTAAAAAATTAAATCTCATCATTAATCAGATTCTGCATTTGGATGACACCGATGAAGAATCTACCATATGGGATGCGGTAGATGAAGTTTTGATCTGTGGAAAAGGGGAGATGATAAAAACGCTTGCCAATGCATGTTATCATCACGGAATTCCTAAAAAAAATATACATTTTGAATTGTTCGAGGAATTTAATGATGACATTTATCCTGTGGAAAAAGAATCTCCCCTAATCGAAAATGTGGAGGTAGAATTTAAAATGCTCGGCAGGGATTACAAGACCGAACTTCCTGATAACCGGGAAAAGATTCTGCAGCAGCTTTTAGTTCAGAATTTTCAGGTTCCTTATTCTTGTAAATCCGGGATTTGCGGAAGCTGCGAATGTACTTTGGAAGAAGGTGAAGTTGACCTTTTAGAAAATGAATATCTGACTCAGAAAGAAGAAGAACAGGGAAGAATTCTTGCCTGTATGTCAATTGCAAAAACTAAGAAAATAAAGCTTAACTTTGATTTCAGTTGAGAATTATCCGAAACATATTTAAATTCATTATTTTATCAATAGAATTGGTTTTTCTCTTGATCTGTCTCTGTAATGTCTGGGTTTTCGGGATCACCAATGGACGGACATATACTAAAATTTCAAAAATTCCACCTCGTGAAATCGCTTTGGTTCTGGGAACTTCCCCAAGAATGCGATCAGGCCTTTCAAATCCTTATTTTACAAAAAGAATGGATGCTGCAGCATTGCTGTATCATCATGGAAAAATTAAAAAAATCATTGTAAGCGGTGAAAAAAGCAGAGGATATAATGAACCTGCCGCAATGAAAAACTATCTGATCTACCAGGAGGGAGTCCCGGAAGATATTATCATTGAAGATCCTAAAGGGTTTAATACCTATAAAAGTATTCTACGGTGCAAGGATGTGTATAAAAAGAAGAATGTCATTATTGTTTCGCAGGGTTTTCACAATCTGAGGGCGCTGTTTTTTGCAAGAAATAACAATATGAATGCCTTAGGATTTGATGCCCAGGATGTTAATAAACCCGAAAGTTTCTACAGAAATCAATCCAGGGAGATTCTCGCCAGAGTGATCGCTGTAGTATATTTTGTCCTGGGAATTTCTCCGGATTAGAAAGGATATCCAAAAGCGATATTCAGTGTAGGCTTCAGAGGTTGGAAATTATTAAACCTCCATTTTTCACCATCGGGTTTATTAGGATCATAAATTTTATAAGCCAAATCCAATCTTAAAGTGATGTATGCTACATTTACTCTCAAACCAAACCCACTGCCTACACCCATCTCTCTGATAAACCTGTTAAATTTAAACTGATCATCAAAACCATTGTTTTCTGTATTCCAGATATTCCCGATATCAGTAAAAATTGCTCCTTCGTACATCGTATTGAAAGGTATCCTATATTCAAGATTTGTAGTCAGCTTTACATTTCCCATCAGATAGGTCCTCACTCTTTCATCAATTTGAGAACCTCCGGGACCTAATCCCCCAAACGCTACCCATGCACGTATGTCATTGGAACCTCCGTTAAAATAAGATCTTACAAAAGGCATAGATGAGGAATTCCCATACGGAATACCTAAACCGATAAACTGACGGAGAACAAGAGTCTGATTTCCGTTAAATTTAAAATACTTTCTGACATCGAAGTCAAACTTTACAAATTGGGCATAAGGAATTCCAAATATCGTTCTTTCGGGATTTCTTAAAACACCCCCATCATCAACTCTTTTCTGGTTAAATAAACTTGGGATATTTCCGGCAACTTCCATTTTCCCGTTAAAATAGAATGCATTTGGATAATCTTTCTTTCCGATTTCGTTGTAAATGAAATTATAGATAAAAGAAGAAATAATCACATCCTGAGTCTGTCTGTCTTTATTTATAAGGGTGCCTAAGAATGCCACAAGATCATTGGCTTTTTCAGGATCAAGTGTTCCGGCATAACCAAGATCAGCAATGATCTTTTCTGAAACCTGATCCCTGGTCAGAAGTCCTGAATCAAATTCCTGTTTAATATTTGGATTATAACCGAAATAATCATTGAAAACACGGGCTCTGATCACATCATCATTGACAAAGAAATCGTAGTAACTGTCCTTATTTTTTGTTAAACTGAAAAGAGTATTAAATAATGTAAGTCTGTGTGAAGACTGATCATTAACATTTGCGAAATAATTTAATCCGGTATTAAAATTCACTCTTCCCAAACCTATATTATTCTGGATAGATGTACCGAGAACAATCGAAGAAGTCGGTGTATATCTTTTCGGGATTAATTTATAATAATCAAAAGGGAGTAACAGACGTGGAAAGCTTAATGATGCCTGTGCAGAAATTTCGTATGCTAAAATTCTTTTATCTAAATTTTTAGGATTTCGGATAGATCCAAATGTCCCGGAAAGACTTGTTGAAAGGTTTTCTGCTCCGTGGAAAACATTTCTTGTGGTCAGGTCAACAGATGGAGAAATACCTAAATTAAGTAACTGAGAATAATTAATATCTGTTCCTACTTTAAATTCATATTTTGGAAGGGGTTTGAGCAGATATAAAACATCAATAATACTGTCGTTAGGCTTTACAGCGCCACCCTGTCTTAATGAATCTTTGGCTTTCAGAATACTGAAATTATTCATAGCGAGAAGATTCCTCTTGGTGAGATCAAGTTTATTCTGATTATAAACCGATTTATTATCAATGATAATTGCTCTCCAGATTGAATTGGTTTTGTAATCTTCATTCATCTTATGAAATCTAATTCTCCGGAGGCTGTCCTTTACCGTTCTTCTGCCGAAATCACCTGGTTCATCAACAATAGCAACATCTATGTTGCCAATGGTAGCCACTTTGTAAGGAGAATCCACAGAATCTTTGTGGATTTCGAGGGTTAGAGGTACTTTTTTTCTGTCTTTTAAGGAGTCGGCTACAAAATATACTTCGTCACTGGCATTATTAAATTTATAATATCCGCTTCTTCGCATTAGATCGTTAATTCTGGCAACCTCTTTTTCCAAAACCGTCTGATCAAGAATTTTACCTGACCTTATTAGTGTTTCGCTGATGTTTTGCTGATAGAGGCTTTTAATGCCTGCATCCGGAATATTATAGTAATATTCCTTAATATTGGTAGGGCTGTTGTGGGTTATAAAGTATGTAACCGCTGCTTTCTTCGAAGTAGAATCCAGATCATGTTTAAATTTAACCTCAGAATCCCAAAAACCACGGTAGGTCATTCTTTTTTCGATAGATCCTGCACTTTTATCTGTTCTGGTCTGATCTAAAATTACCGGCGGTGTTCCCCAATTGTGTAAAAGTCTGTCCCAAAGCAAGCTTTTTCCTACACTCTGAGGCATATTGTATTTAATGAAAAGTGAATCCCTGAGTTTCTGATTTCTCATTTCACTAGGGTAGGTAAGATATTCACTGAACAATGTATCATATTTGGGATTTGCAGCATTATGAAGCCATAAACTTAAAGGCATAAACAGAAATTGCTTTTTATTAGGCTTCTGCTGCACATAGTCTTTAAGTTCTTCATCAAAAAACTCTTTCTTATCTTCAAACTGAAAATTGTTCTTTGTGAGTAAAAATTCGCCTTCAGGTACTTTTTTTGTTGTACTGCATGCGTAAAGGACACCGACAGCAGTTGCAAATGATAGAATTTTATAATATTTTTGAGGAGAATTCTTAAAATGCTTACAGCTCATACAATAAAAATTTTACAGTCTTTAGATAAAAAGAAGTTCAGGCAAAAATACAATTTGTTTTTGGTTGAAGGGAATAAAATCATTTCCGAACTTCCTAATTCTAACTTTAAAATTAAAGAAATATTTTCTACAAATCCCGGTAATTTAGATCCCGGTAATTTTTCTGTACACCAAATAACTGAAAATGAACTGAAAAAGATCAGTTTTCTTCAGCATCCGAAAGATTCAGTTGCGGTTTGTATGCTGAAAGAAACCTCAAAATTAAAAGATCAGAATATACAGCTGGTTCTGGATGGAATTCAGGATCCCGGTAATTTGGGAACAATAATACGTCTGGCGGATTGGTTTGGAATAGAGCAGATTGTATGCAGTGAAGATACAGTGGATTATTACAATCCAAAGGTTATACAGGCAAGTATGGGATCTTTTACGAGAGTTAATGTGGTCTATTGTAATTTAATTGAATATCTCACTCAAACCGAAAATATCAATATAGGGACAGATATGGATGGAGAAAACATCTATACTTTTGAAAAACCGGAAAAAATTAATTTGATTTTAGGAAATGAAGGTAAAGGAATGCGGGATGAAACCGAAAAATTACTTCAAAACAAAGTATCAATCCCAAGATTCGGAAAGTCTCAGTCCACGGAAAGTTTAAATGTTTCAATGGCTGCAGGAATTATTTTAGGACAACTTTTCAGAATGTGATATAAATAGAGTTTTAGAGTCACGGTATTTAGGATTACTTATAAACCCCTCAGATTCCAAAACTCTAAAACTCTGTAAAATCAGATGAGCTGCTCCATACTCGAAACACTCTTTGTTTTTTGATAAGCTTCAAGTTTTGATCTCAAAAATTTCAGTGCCATAGGTGCTACATAAATTAATGCTGCTCCCAGTATCTTCTTTTTCCAGTTTGAACTTCTCATGTTCTTTTTCGCATAATTAGCAACAAAAGCTGTAACCGCCAACTTTATTAAAGTATCCAAAGCATCACCTTTCAAAGCACTTCCGGCTATGCCCATTGCTGTATTTCTACTGAGAAACATATCTTTGACTTCGGAAGTCAGCTGCTTGGCAATAACATCTTTTCTGAGAACTGTTTTTTCTTCGCCGTCTTCATCAATCTTTTCTTTTAAATATTGATCTGTTAATCCATTGGTAAATGCACTCAGACTTTCTTTGGTATTTTTGAAGGTTAACAAACCTTCTAAATCTTCAATTTCACCCTGTAAAAGCTTTTTCTTTCTTCTTAATTCTTCCAGACTACTGTAGTTTCTACTCATAATTTAGTGATTTAAAAATTCGATTACTTTATTTGCGATCATATTTACGATACGTTTTTTAAATATAATAACAATAATCATAATTAGCAAATAAAACGCTGATACAATCAGAAATCCGTATGAGGTATTATTTAACATTTTACCGATCAGAAAGGCTATTCCAAAATTAAAAAGGATAATAAAAAAAGCAAAAGCAACTAATAAAATAACCAGATAAGCAATAACTCCGGCAGAAATTGATGATTTTTCTGTTGCCTGAATTTTAAGCAGATCAATCCGCTTGGATGTATATTCTTTTATAGTTTCAATCATTATTTTTTCTTTAAGTTACGAAAAAAGGAACTTTAATTTGGTCAAAGTTCCTTTTTATCATTTTGATTTAAAATAAATTTATCTTTTCAGATCATTCAATCCTGTTTCAACATCTTTTACAATGTCACTGGTTTTTGATACAATCTGATCTTTGTATTTATCATAACCGTCTTTTACCGTGTGAGCTACACTGCTTGCAGTTTCTTTAAAAGTAGAAGATATGTTTCCGTACTGATCTTTTACTCTTTCAGAAACCTCTCCATATTTGTTTTTTGCTTCTTCTTTTAAATCGTTAGCTTTAGTTTTAATCTTTTTTCTTGTTTCTTTACCTTCTTCCGGAGCATATAACATTCCTAAGATTACACCTGCTGCAGCACCTGCTAAGAGACCTGCTAAAATACCTGCTGTATTATTTTCTTTTCTAGACATTTCTTGTTTTTTAATTATTGTTATTAAATATTTTATACCGTAATTGTTACAATTAATATACCAAATGACATTTTTCACCTATAAAAATGATTAATTTTTTAAATGGGTAAGTATACTTTGTATGGTCTCTTTTTTAGTTAATAATGTATTGTCAATTATGATTGCATCGTCGGCCTGCTTTAAAGGGGCAATTTCACGCTCGCTGTCAATTTTGTCCCTTGCCAGAAGATTTTCCATAACATGCTGCTCATCGGCATCAATTCCTAAACTTAATAACTCCTGATATCTTCTTTTTGTTCTTTCCCGGATACTTGCCGTCAGGAAAAATTTAAAATCAGCATCAGGAAGCACCACGGTACCGATATCTCTTCCATCCATAATAATTCCGCCTTTTTTAGCAAGATTGCGCTGAAACTGCAGCAGAAAATCCCTGACCTCTTTCTGCTTAGCAATCATACTTACATTGTTGGAAACTTCATTGGAACGAATATCTTTTGAAATATCAGTGTGGTTCAAAAACAGAACAAGATCTCCGTCACTTTCTTTAAATTCCAGATTAAGCAGTGAAAAGGAGTTGAAAAGCTTTGGAAAATCAATAGTATTGTCTTCATTAAGACAGTTTTGTAATGCAAACCAGGTAACGCCACGGTATAGAGCTCCTGTATCCAGATGAACTATTCCCAATAGATTGGCAATAATCTTCGAAATAGAACTTTTCCCTGTGGATGAGAATCCGTCAATTGCAATTACTGGTTTTTTCATCCTGCAAATTTCAAAAAAAATTCTGGAAATCAAAAAATATATGTATTCTATTCTTTAAAATACATAAAAATTATTCTCCCTGATGACCGCTCAGATCTACTGAAATACCGATCTGGTTTACGTTGGCAGAATTATGATATCTTACATGTGCATAATCGATACGAAATTTTGAAATTTTAAGTCCAAAACCTGCAGATAGTCCGGAGAAATTTCTCTGATCAGCTACTGCCAGTTCGTTTCCTCTCCGTACATTGTATCCCAATCTGAAGTTAAAACTTTTTTCAGGAAAAAGCTCAGCACCCAATGAAAAATGATCAGCAATTTTTCTTCCGGTATTGACCTCCTGCCCGTTGACATTCAATTCTGATGAAATATCAAATTTCTGAAGATCGTGAGCAGTGACGGTAATAGCCAGTGGAAAAGCTTTTAAAATTTTGGTGTATCCCAAATCTATTCTGAAAGGCAGATTTTCTCTTACTCCATTAAATGATTTAAACTGATACCCGAAATTTCTTAAAACCACAGAAACTACTTCTTTGCTCTTTTTTGGATGATACGTGACACCAAGTGTTCCTGCAAGTGCAGAAGATGTATATGTGTCAATCTTTGAAGTGATAAAATTCAGTCCGCCACCAATTGTCCAGTCTTCTTCAAACTGGTATGCATAACCACCACCTACGGCAACGTCAGAAGCTGTAAATTCCCCCATTTCAAAACCGCTTTCATCTGTTCTCGGAATATTTCCGTAACTCATATACCGTGCATTTACGGTGACCATGTGGCCGTTATCGAGATCTTTGGCAAAAGCAACAGTTCCGTATTTGGAATCTGCCAGGTAGGCAGTTGCATTTAAGGAAAGCTGTTTGTCGGATTCCTGATTGAGCAAAGCAGGATTGGCGATTGCAAAAGACACATCATAATCTCTCATTGTAATTGCATCACCTCCTAAAGCTGCCTGTCTTGCCGAAACCGGAATATTCAGAAACGGGTATACATTTGTTCCAGTTTGTGCAAATGAAACGATTCCCGAAAGAAATAGTGAAAAAATTAGAATTTTCTTCAAATCAGTAATTAATTAATGCAAAAATAATCCTTTTTCGTACTTATCAAAATATTTATATCATTATTTAGTATTAAATATTTTTCTTTTTTCAATATTTTTAATGATTATATTTGCAGAATTAATTTCTGAGGAAATTAATTCTCAAAAACGATTATAAAATTAAAGATGAAATATAAAAGAATCCTTCTAAAACTGAGTGGTGAAGCCTTGATGGGGAACAGACAATACGGTATTGATACCGAAAGACTGATGGAGTATGCTCAGGAAATAAAAAAGGTAGTTGACTCAGGTTGTGAAATTGCCATTGTCATTGGAGGAGGAAATATTTTCCGTGGTGTTGCCGGAGCAGCAAAAGGAATGGACAGAGTACAGGGCGATTATATGGGAATGCTTGCAACCGTAATCAACGGTATGGCATTGCAGGGGGCTCTGGAAGATGCGGGCATCAAAACAAGGCTTCAATCTGCCATTGAAATGGATAAAGTAGCAGAACCTTTCATTAAAAGAAGAGCTGTAAGACATCTTGAAAAGGGCAGAGTTGTTATATTCGGAGCAGGTACAGGAAATCCTTATTTTACGACAGATACTGCAGCAACTTTAAGAGCTATCGAAATTGGTGCTGACGTTATCTTAAAAGGGACGAGAGTAGACGGAATCTATGACAGCGATCCTGAAAAAAATGAAAATGCAGTGAAATACAATTCATTATCATTTGATGAAGTGTTTGAGAAAAACCTTAAAGTAATGGATATGACTGCATTCACACTAAGCCATGAAAATAAATTACCAATTATCGTATTTGATATGAATAAAGAAGGTAACCTGGTAAAGATTGTAGAAGGAGAAAATGTAGGAACTTTAGTCAATATTTAAAAAAATATAAAAGGCAAAAAGTAAAAATATTAATTATTACCCATTACTTATTGCTTATAAAAAATGTGTAACTTATCAAATTTTTATTATATAATGGAAGAATTAGATCTTATCGTAGAATCTGTAAAGCATGATATGGAAGCAGCTATAAAGCACCTTGATCATGCATTTCAAAGAATCAGAGCGGGACGTGCGTCTACTAACATGGTTCAGGATGTGATGGTGGAATATTATGGTGCTCCGACTCCTCTTAATCAGGTTGCTAACGTTTCTGTACCCGATGCGATGACAATTTCTATTCAACCCTGGGATAGAACTGCAATCAATGCCATTGAAAAAGCAATTATCAATTCTAACTTAGGTTTTGCACCTTCTAATAACGGAGAAAATATTATCCTTAATGTTCCCCCTTTAACTGAAGACAGAAGAAGAGAACTGGCTAAGCAGGCTAAAGGAGAAACTGAGGATACGAAAATTGTTGTAAGAAACGCAAGACAAAATGGAATCAAGGAACTGAAAAAACTTGAAGGCGTTTCTGAAGATGCGGTCAAAGGCGTTGAAGAAGAAATTCAGGCATTAACAGATAAGCATGTGAAACTTTGTGACGATCACCTGAAAACGAAAGAAGCTGAAATTATGAAAGTTTAATTTTCAGTTTTAATTATGTAATAAAGTGGCTTCGAATATTTCGAAGCCACTTTTTTTACAGACATTTGATGCTTCCTTTCTTATTTTTATTTTTAAGAAGTAATGCAAAAGTTTCAGTGACTTCCTTCGCAGAACAGTTTTTATTTTCCTCATTGGGAATCTTTTCAGGATCGGGATTAACGGAAGAATCTGATTTAAGGATAAACTTTTTTTCTAGACATTGGATAACGTTTTTACCTGAAAGATAAATACGCTGTTGGGTGACATCGTCTTTCGTTTCCGGTTTTTCGGGAGTTCCGCCATTAAAACTCCAGACAGCCTCCTCCTTAAAGATAAAGAATGGCTGACCGTTATGTATAAAGTAACTTTCGGAAGAAGAAAAATGACTGTCCGCAGTGAAATGCCTGATGACTTTTAAGGTTCCGTTTTCAGAATAATAGACGACATTTCCGGATCTTTCCTCACACTCGTAGTTGAAATTTAACGAATCCAGTTTCTTAGCCGTCAACTTTGAATTCAACAGATTATATTCTTTTTTTACCCCTTCCACATAAGACAGGTCATCTTCTGCCGGTGAAGATCCTTTGACCGTTTTTAAGTGAATACTGTCAGATAAGGTTGATTTGTCACTGAGTTTTTTATCATTATTCTTTTTACAGGAAATGATAAGAAAAATACCGGACAGTAATAGGAATTTTTTCATTATATGGAGATTGTGGACTATTTTTTAATGAAATGTTATATGCTGCAAATTGTTTCCGTACTTAAAATTTAGCTTCAAAACCGGTTTTTAAAGCTTTTTTTTCAGGATCAGTTAAAATGCGACTGTTAATTTCTTCCCATAGTTTATAAGCATTTTCTAACGATTCAATTCCTAATGTCCGAACATTAGCCCCCCAAAGCAAAACAGCATACTCTTTTTTACTGAAGGTTGTATCTACAAAGTTAATCTGTGTTGTATTACTGTATTTTTCTTCAATTCTTTTTGAAAAATCCAGCTTTCCTCCGACGCTTTCTTTTTTGATATAGGAATCTTTACTGTTTTGTTGAGCGAAACCAACAATACCCGTTAGTATGAATATGACGGACAGTATATTTTTCATAATGTTAGCTTTTTGTCAATTTAAAGATAACAATAAAAATTATTACTTCGATTTTAATAAAGATTTTATTATCAAGGTCTTTTGCTAAGAATTTTGTGACAGGATATATTTTTTATTTTGTGATCATCTTAATTTTGCAATGTAAATTTATCCACAAAAAAACAACTGCGGAAAGCAGTTGTCGAAATTTCTTATCAATGTAAATTATTTGCAGTTTTCGTTATAATCTAAAATTACTTCATCCACTATCTGAGGAACATTGGACATTACATCGTCAATCTGATTTTTGATGAATTTCCCGAGGCCTGTTCTCTTTTTTTCTTCTTTTTTAAGCGAAGCGTATGATCCGTCTGTAATCTTACTTTTAACATAACTGCAGTCTGCAGTAATGATCTTAGACTCGTTAAGATTCAGTTCTTTCAGTTTACTCCCTTTCTTTGTATAAATATAAGAAGGGTTTTTTCTCATTCTTTCTGTTTCCTGATCTGCTTTGTCAATCTGGCTCTGTCCGGCTGAGAATGTTGTCGGATAACCATACAGTTTATAAACTTTAATTTTTCCGTCAGTTACTACTTCTGCAAACTGGTTGCTTTTAGTCAGGTTATTAAAAGCTTTGATATTTCCGCTTAATCCACCGGTCGCTGTATTGAAGCCTTCCTTGGTATTGGTATATTTAATGACTTCAAAATGTCTTTCTTTATTATTGTCATCGTAGGCAACATATTCTTTCAGGTCATCAGAATCCATTGTTTTAAACTTCTGTTTTTTCTTAGATTTGTCGATGTCTGAAGCCGCAACGAATTTTACTTTTTTCTGATTGACCCACGGGCTCATGTCACTGCCTGCCAACCTAACGATTCCCTCGATTTTATTTCCGCTTTTATCAATGATATAACCGTACTTTTCATCAGATCTCAATTCGTAATCAGAGTTTTCTTCCTGTGCATATATACTGCAGGTCATCAGACTCACCATACCGAGGAATAGAATTTTTTTCATTGTTATTTATTTTAAAATTATTTCATAAATATGAGATTTTTTTTTGAGACTTTGAATTTAAAAATTGAATGATTTAAATTTCTTCAGAAAATACTTTTACAAACAATTTTTTCTATTGCCATACTATCTGATTTAAACAAAAAAATCCGGAGTCTCGCTCCGGATTGATTTTACTGATATCGTTTATGTTCTTTATCTTTTATAAAAAGTTTTGTAATCGGTTTGAAGAATGCTTTGTATTTTTCAGAATCAAATAACTGAGAATCTGTAAGAGCTTTGTACGTCATCAATACTCCGAAAGGAAACAAAATCATATTCGGAAGCCATGCAGCCAGGTACGGACTCATTTTTCCTGACCATGCAACATTTTCAAAACCTACATTGATAATATAAAATATAATAAAAATAACGATGGCAACAATCACAGGAACACCCATTCCTCCTTTTCTGATGATCGATCCTAAACTGGCACCGATCATGAAGAAAATAATGCAGGTAAATGAATAAGAAATAATTCTCTGCTGATAAATCACCACCTTATTAAAGTACTTGACACTCGGATTAAGTTCCTGTCCCTTCGAGTCTAATGTTGTTTTCAGATTATCAAGCCTGTTGTGCGCGTTGTAAATCATCTCCAGTTTTTTATCAGACTTAATAGTGTCTAATTTATATTGAGATTTCACAGGAGCTTTTGTCTTGTTCTTATCCATGTAGCTCACTACAGAACTTGTCTGTGACATGACTTCATTACTGATATTGCTGACCAGTTTAGCATTATCTTTTCTGGTCTTATCAATAGTCGTAAATAATTCATTAAATGTCTGAAAGCGGTAATCTTCAGTGATTCTTTCCTGCTCAATAGCTTTATTAATAATTTCACTGACATCGAAGTGGGACACCAGCGTATCAAATTTTATAGCCTGATCCGGCTGTTTTAATCTTACATTCTCTGCTTTACCGGCATAAGTATCCTCAAAAACATAACCGTTATATAAAACCAGCTGCAGGTAATTCTTGTTGGGAGGCGTTACAAATTTACCTTTCTCGGCAACAATTGACCTCTGATTTTCAAAAGTGCTGGATTTTTTATGGATAAAAATTCCTTCTAAATTACGACCGTCCTCACCTTCAATCTTATCGAATTTGACCATATAGCCGGGGATCTGATCAATGAACTGTCCCGGCGTGAAGTTCAGTGCAGGTTTTGTCTGCGCTATGTTAAAAAGCATATTTTTTGCTTTCCTCTGAAAATCCGGAATGATATTATTGGAGAAAAAATAGAGCATGACAGCCATTAATGTCACGACACCCAAAAGCGGCATCATCACTCTTGTCAGAGATATCCCGGCTGCTTTCATTGCCGCAAGTTCGTACCGTTCACCGAATTCCCCAAAAGACATAATGCTTGCCAAAAGTATTGTCAAAGGAAGAACCATACTGACAACATTAACACCCAGATAGAAGAGAAGCTTCATGATCTGCAGTGTTGTAAGTCCTTTTCCCATAAACTGCCCAAGCTGAATCCAGACAATGTTTACAATAAAAATGAAAAACAGTACACTGAATATAAAAAAGAACGGACCAAAAAAGGTTTTAATGATATATCGGTCTAATATTTTAAACATTCGCCAAAATTAATGAAAAAGCCACAAAGTTTCCTTTGTGACCTTAAATTTTAATATATATTTAGAATTATAATTCTGTAACAAGATAATTTTTGAATTTATTCTTATCAAAAACAAACATATTAGGATCCAGTTGCTGGTTTTCCTTATAATCCTTTATAGAAATTACTGCAACATCTTTGTTGTTTCCATGTTGCTCCAGTTTCAGCATCTGTTTTTTTGCACTGTCTATATAAATATAAACGTATTTTAAACCGTTTGCTTTTACAGGAGTTAATTTAATAAAATCTGCACTTACGCCGTCAACTGTCTTTTTACCATTATAGGTTACATTATAAT
Source organism: uncultured Chryseobacterium sp. (assembly GCA_963526305.1). Classification (GTDB taxonomy): domain Bacteria; phylum Bacteroidota; class Bacteroidia; order Flavobacteriales; family Weeksellaceae; genus Chryseobacterium. The sequence goes on from CAURNW010000001.1 coordinate 245,907, forward strand.
CATTTCTGTATGAAGTAAGGTAATTGATAGGGGAGAACATCGTAGCACTTCCGTTAGGTTTTGCTACCGTTACTTCCATATCCTCGGTATTGATATTGTAAATTTTGCTGCCATCGAAGATCTGTTCCGTTTCCATGATTTTCAACTTATATTTATCTCCGGCAGTATAATATATTCCAGGTTCGTTTTTACTTACCGCTCCATTTACACCGCTTCCAAAAGCAAATTTAAAATAAGAATTCTTTTTAGACTTGTAATTGGCTGTAACATCATCCAGTATTTTTTTTGCTTTGGCATCAATTTTCTGAGCCTGAACAAAACCAATACTTCCTGCAATACAACCTGCAAACGCTATTTTTGAAATTATTTTTTTCATATGAGTTTCTCTAATTATTTTTTGATCTTGCAGTCAATCTACACTACATTAGACCTTTTGAAATACCAAAAGTTAAACTGTAAATCTGACTTGATTTTTAATCTCGCAGGTCTTTCAAAAACTGTTCCATTAAAAAGAGAAGAGTTTATTTACGATCAACTCTGTTCTTATACTTATCAAAATTTTCAGGTAACATATTTGTTACAGTCAGTTTATTTGATGTAATGGTTGGTTCTATTCTGATAACTTTGGTAGACTCATTAACGAGGACCGGGTGATTACTTCTCATATTCACCATATCTAAGTGAAGTGCTGTAAATTCATGATTTCCCCTGGCAAGGTCAATGATCATATATTCTTTAGTCCTGATCTGTCCTACAGGTTTTTTATCAATCCATAGATTTAATCTTGCGGTATTATCCATCGAATGCAGGATACTTGCTCCATTATAGATCAGTATTTTACCATTGCCTAATGCGTTAAGGTCTACCGTTTCAACTTTTACATCACTGTAATCACTGGGAATGGATCTTAGTGCACATGAATTTAAGGTTAGAAATAATGACAGTCCCATTATTCCAACAGCGAAGTTTCTGAAAATTTTCATAAAAATAGTATTAGTTTTGTTTTTTTAGCTTCTGAGGTCTTCTAAAAACTGTTCAAGGGAATTGAGATCGCTGATCAGGACTTCTCTTGCTTTAGCGCCGTTAAATCCACCGACAATACCGCTTGCTTCAAGCTGATCCATAATTCTTCCGGCTCTGTTATACCCCAGTTTCAACTGTCTCTGAAGCATTGAAGTTGAACCCTGTTGTGTTGAAACAATAATTCTGGCTGCGTCATCAAACAGGGCATCTTTTTCATTCGGGTCAAATGAATTGGCCGAACTTGTTGCTTCTTCATTCACATATTCAGGAAGCATAAACGCAGAAGCATATCCTTTCTGTTCCCCGATAAATTCAGCCAGCCTTTCAACTTCCGGCGTATCAACAAATGCACATTGAAGCCTCAAAATTTCATTTCCGTTAAAATAAAGCATATCTCCTTTTCCAATCAGCTGATCGGCTCCCGGAGAATCAAGAATCGTTCTTGAATCGACACTTGAGATTACTCTGAACGCTGCCCTTGCCGGGAAATTAGCCTTGATCATCCCTGTAATTACATTGACCGAAGGTCTTTGCGTTGCAACGATAAGGTGAATACCAACCGCTCTTGCCAGCTGCGCAAGTCTTGCAATCGGAAGCTCAACTTCTTTTCCTGCTGTCATGATGAGATCCGCAAATTCGTCAACAACCAAAACGATGTAAGGTAAATACCTATGTCCGTTTTCGGGATTTAATTTTCTCTCGCTGAATTTCTTATTGTATTCTTTGAGGTTTTTACAGAACGCATTTTTAAGCAGATCATAACGCTGATCCATCTCCACACAGAGAGAGTTGAGGGTGTTGATCACTTTATGCGTATCTGTAATAATTGCATCCTCTGAATCCGGAAGTTTAGCTAAATAATGTCTTTCTATTTTTGAATATAATGAAAGTTCCACTTTTTTAGGATCTACCATCACGAATTTCAGTTCGCTTGGATGTTTCTTGTAGAGTAGGGAAGTCAAAATTGCATTGATACCCACTGATTTTCCCTGACCCGTAGAACCTGCCATCAAAAGATGGGGCATTTTTGATAAATCGGCCATAAAAACTTCGTTGGAAATTGTTTTTCCGAAAACAACCGGAAGATCCATGTCGGTATTCTGGAATTTCTGGGAAGCAATGACCGAACGCATGGAAACCATGGTAGGATTTTTTCTCGGGACTTCAATACCTATGGTTCCTTTCCCTGGCATTGGTGCAATGATCCTGATTCCTAAAGCAGAAAGGTTCAAAGCAATATCGTCCTGAAGTTTTTTGATTGCAGAAACCCTGATTCCTGCTTCTGGTACAATTTCGTAAAGGGTAACTGTCGGTCCGATCGTTGCCTTGATTTCAGCAATTCCTACATTGAAGTTTTTCAGTAAGCCAACTATTTTGTTTTTATTTTCTTCTAATTCTTCTTTATTGACAGAGATTTCCTCGTTTCCATAATCTTTTAAAAGATCTAAAGTCGGCATCTGGAATTTTGCGAGATCTAAACGGTGGTCATACAGGCCATGCTGGTTGACAAGATCATTGGACTGCTTTTCAGAATCCTCTATTATTTCAACAGGAGGAGCCACTTCGATATTAAATTTAATATCATCTGTTGAAGCAGCAGGTTTGATATCAAATGCATCTTCAGGCTTTGCTACAGGAATGACAGGTTTAGTATGCAGATCGAGGCTGACGGATGATGAGAAATCTGTTGTTTTTTCTTCGAATGATGTGTTATTGGGAGTTGTAATCGTTTCTAAATGTAAAGAAACCGGTTCATTCATAACCTTTGTAACCTTTACAGGTTCTGCTGGTTGTCTGTTTTCTGAGAAGTCAGTTACTTTAATATCAGAATGAGATTCTGAATCCTCGATTTCATTTTCCAACTCTTCATCAGCTTCAAAATTTTCGCTTGAATTTGGCATCATTGATTTTACTCTGCCAATCGTATTTTCGTTGATTTTGTCAAATTTTGATCTGATGGAACTTGGACGGAGGTTAAATTCAAGAATAAAATAAAGCGCTATACTGACTACAAGTACCAGCCAAAGACCAACACTGCCGATGATGGCACTTAATGAATCCATAATCTGATATCCATATACCCCACTCAAAACTCCTGCATTTCCCTGACCTTTTGTAATGGCTCCGAAAAGGATGGGAAGCCAGCAGATAAAAAACAGTGAATGCCCGAAAGTCATCCACGTTTTAAAGATCTTTTTCTTGAGAATCATGGTACCGAAAACGACGAACAGGAATGCCACAATGAATGATGCCACACCAATACTTTCAAAAATGAAAACATTGCCCAGCCAGTCTCCTAATTTTCCGAAAATATTGGAAGACTGTATGTTTTTATCTAACATTGTTCCGGCCTGGCTTTGATCTGATTTCCAATTCATTAAATATGAAATAAAAGAAAGTGCAAGCACTCCGGAAAACACGATAAAAGTGAGTCCGAAAAAGATGCGGGGCTTCGATAAAATTTTGCCTTTTTCAGGCGATTCAGTCTGTGGTTTTTGGGTTTTCTTTTCCATAATGTCAATCTTGGCAAATTTAGTGTTTTTTTAATATTGTCCTTACTTTTTTTGCCAAAAACAAAGTTCCATTTCTCTGCTGATTCACAGGGAATTTAGATTTTTATCAAAGAAATAAATACTATTAAGAATGATTCAAAATAACGGTTTAAAAGGGTTCTGATGACAAAAAACAGCTTTTTTTATCTGCCTTTCGTTTAATCATCCTTATTTTTGCATGTCAAGTAAAAAAAATCATGAAGAAGATCCAGGATATTCTTATTTCAACCAGGACAATGGCCGTTCTATTGCTGGTTTATGCGTTCTCAATGGCGTATGCAACATTCTTAGAAAACGACTATGGAACTCCCACAGCGAAAGCATTAATCTATGAAGCAAAATGGTTTGAACTGATCATGGTTCTGCTTATTCTCAATTTCATGGGTAATATTGCCCGCTACCGTCTCTGGAGAAGGGAAAAATGGCCGGTTTTGGTTTTTCACCTTGCTTTTGTTTTTATTTTTATTGGGGGTGCCATCACAAGATATATCAGTTTTGAAGGTCAGATGGTGATCAGGGAAGGCGAGACTTCAAATGAAATCGTTACTGATAAACATTTCTTTAAAATTCAGATTGAAGATAAAGGGGATGTGCTGAATTACCAGGACGTTCCTTACCTGATGTCACCTTTGCATAAAGATTTTAATGCAACGTATGATTTTCACGGAAAAGAAGTGAAGGTAAAGACCCTTGATTATGTTCAGAGGAAAAAAGACAGTTTAATTGCTGATCCAAACGGTACAGAATACCTGCATTTGGTTTCTACCGCAGAGACGGGAAGACAGAATATTTATATTAAACCAGGTGAGACCAAATCAATCAACGGAACTTTGGTAACATTCAACAGAGCTATAGATGGTGCTGTAGAGTTTAAAAAAGAAAACGGACAGATTTTAATTAAGACTCCCGTTGATGCCAATTATATGACGATGGCAACCCAGGCTACAGGAACTACGGTTAAAGATCAATTTCAGCCTTTGGTTCTGAGAAGTTTATATACCATTAACGAATTAAAACTGGTCGTACCTGAAGGCCTCAGAAAAGGAAAACTGATGGCTTTTGAAGGTGACAGAAAGAAAGACCAGAATGTTCCGGATGTCATGACGGTAGAGCTTCAGGGACCGAAAACAAAGCAAATCGTTGATTTATCCGTAGAAAGAGGGAATCCAAATGCCTACAAACAGGTAACGATGGACGGACTGAATATTATGGTAGGCTTTGGTCCTAAAATTTACAATACTCCTTTCGCATTGAAATTAGATGATTTCGTAATGGAAACCTATCCTGGAAGTTCATCTCCGAGTGCTTACGAAAGTCACGTAAAAATTATTGATGAAGGGAAGCAGACTCCTTATAAAATTTATATGAACAACGTTTTAAACTATAAAGGGTACCGTTTTTTCCAATCAAGTTTTTCACCGGACAGAATGGGAACTGTTTTATCAGTGAATCATGATTTCTGGGGAACGCTGATTTCTTATATCGGATACGCATTTTTATTTGGGGGAATGTTTGTGATCTTCTTCTGGAAAGGAACCCACTTCTGGAAATTAAATAAAATGCTGAAAGACGTCAACAAGAAAAGAGCGGCTGCAGTTTTATTATTATTCTTAAGTTTTGGTTTCAATGCCCAGAAAATAGAAACCCACGGAAATACAGACGGAAGCAGAGAGCATGTACATGTAGAAGGGGATGGCCACACGCATGAAGCAGCTCCTGAAGCTGTTCAGGCACAGCCTGGAGTTCAGCAGAATTCAATGGCTGCGCCTTTGACGAAAATGAAAATGATCTCTCCGGACGAGATCATTGCAAGAAATAAAATCAGCAGAGAACACGCTGATAAATTCGCCTACCTTCTGGTTCAGAATTATGAAGGTAGAATTGTTCCGATCAGTACGCAGGCTTTGGATGTATTAAGAAAGCTTTATCAGAAAGATGCGTTTAGGGGTACAGATGGAAAATATCTGACTGCCGCACAATGGTTTTTATCCATCAATACGGATACTCCAAGCTGGACGATGGTTCCGCTGATTAAAATTGATGCGAAAGGAGGGAAGGAACTTTTAAAGAAAACAAAAGCAAACGAGGATGGTTACACTTCTCTGATGAGCCTTTTCCCTGCTGATGCAAATGGAAATTTAACGTATATCTTAGATGAAGATTACAATACGGCGTTCCGTAAAAAAGCTTCCCTGCAGACAGAATATGACAAGCAGGTCATCAAAATAAACGAAAGAGTACAGATTTTTAACGAATTTTTCAGCGGGCAGTTTATGAGAATTGTTCCGGTAAAAAATGACCCGAACCATACCTGGCATTCCTGGCTCGACCAAAAAATGGAGCCGGACATGGAATCCCAGAAAGTAATGGGGCCATATTTCGCAGAGGCACTTCAGGCTGAAAAAACAGGAGACTGGACAAAAGCAGATGCAGAGCTGGCAAAGCTTTCTGATTATCAGCAGAAATGGGGGAAAAGTGTTGTCCCTTCTAAAAACAAAGTGGACCTGGAAGTTTTCATGAATGAAGTTAATATTAATTTTAAACTTTTAATTTTCTACACAATTGTCGGGAGCTTACTCTTACTATTAGGTTTTGTGGAATTATTTAAACCTAAAAAATTATTGAGTAAAATCATCAAAGGAATCATTATTCTGGGATCAGTTGGTTATTTCTTTCATTTCTTAGGATTGGTCGCAAGATGGTATATTTCAGGTCATGCACCGTGGAGTAACGGTTACGAGGCGATTATCTTCATTTCCTGGGTTGGAATCTCTGCCGGTCTGGCTTTATACAGAAACGCAAATGCACTGATTCCTGCTGCAGGATTTATGGTTGCAGTGATTATGATGGGCTTTGCTCACGGTGGTTCTTCTCTTGATCCGCAAATCACGCCACTTGTTCCGGTACTGAAGTCTTACTGGTTGATTGTACACGTTGCCATTATTGTCTCAAGTTATGGCTTCTTTGCACTGTCCATGATTATCGCAGTAATTTCTTTGGTATTTTATATTATTTCAGATAAGACCCAGTTTAAAATTCACAATGATACGACATTGAAAGAACTGGCAATTGTTTCTGAGATGTCTTTGACCATCGGGCTTTTTGCTCTTACCGTAGGAAACTTCCTCGGAGGAATCTGGGCCAATGAATCATGGGGAAGATACTGGAGCTGGGATCCTAAAGAAACCTGGGCATTTATCTCAATTATGGTGTATGCATTTGTTCTGCACATGAGATTGGTTCCGGGTCTGAGAAGCAGATGGGCATTTCATGTTGCAACGATGTTTGCGTTCTGCTCAATGGTGATGACTTATTTTGGAGTAAATTATTACTTAAGCGGACTGCATTCCTACGCAGCAGGTGATCCTGTCCCTGTTCCTGCCTGGGTATATATCGGCCTGGCTTCGATGCTTACCTTATCTATAATTTCTTACTTCAAATTTACAGCTTTGAAGAAAAAATAGATATCAATGTATAATTCTAAAAGGCTGCCCGGAAAGGGCAGCCTTTTTTTGTTCGAAGAGATATGTCAAGCTTTCAATATTTATTAAATGGCTTTAGATGAAGCTCAGATGAGAATCATTTGGAAATCAAAGATTACAGGATCAGTCGTATATTTTCAGATAAAATTTCAATGCTTTTATCCGCTTCTTCTTTATTTAAATTTCCAAAACCTAAACGCATTGCAGTAAGATGTTTATTCTGATAGAGCAGTGTTTTGGGAATGAAAAGGTTATTCTGACCACAGGTACGACTGAGCTGCATCAGGTTGAAAGGTGTCTTCCATTCAATCCATACCGCCAGGCCTCCTGAAGGCTTTTGAAAATCGATGTATTCTCCCAGATTTTCATTTAAAAGCTGCGTGAAATAATCTCTCCGCTGCCTGTAAATTTTTATGGATTTCTTGAGATACCGGTTGATTTCGCCTTCAGCGATCATTTCTCCCAGAACATGCTCCATCAGAACGTCGCCCTGCCGGTCAATGATGCCCAGATATTTTCGCATCTCTGTCATCAGATTTTCCGGTGCAACGATGAATCCGGTTCTGAAACCCGGGACAAGGGATTTCCCAAAAGAACCGATATAGATGACCATTCCGTGGGTGTCTGCACTTGCTAACGGTAATATTGGACTTTTATCGTAATTGAAATCGTAATCATAGTCATCTTCAAGAATAATAAAACCATACTCATTGGCAAGTTGCAACAATTCCAGTCTTCGCTGAGCACTCAATGTAACAGTAGTAGGATAGTGGTGATGGGGAGTGATATAAAGCATTCTTATTTTCTGTCTGCTGCATATTTTTCTGACTTCCTCTACATTGATCCCATCTTCATCAATCGGAATGGTGTGAATATTGACGCCGGCCTTCTGAAAAATCATGTTGACCGAGAAATAGCTTAATTCACCAACTAAAACAGTATCTCCGGGAGATAATAAAATTTCAGAAGCAATATAAATACTCATTTCTGTACTCCGTGTGATAAGAAGATTTTTTTTTGAAATAGGGAGACCTCTTGAAAGGTTGAGATATCGGGAAAGGTTTTCCTTGAAGAATTCGCTTCCGTCATGATTGTAGTGTCCCATTTTATGGGCTTTCCGTTTTAAAGTAGTACTGTACATTCTGGAATGATGATCAATCTGGGTCAGGCGGATATCCGGAATACCATCACTGAAAGCAAATTCACATTCTGAATGATCAAAAGGATTGTCGAGTATATTGGATGTCTTAAAAGTAAAGCCCGTTGATATCGGATAATTCTCAAGTTGCTTTTTTTCAAAGCTGATCACCCCTGAAGATTCGTTCTGCTCCTTTCCGATAACAAAAGTCCCTTTATTAGGAATAACTTCTACCCAGCCCTGTGCAAATAATTCATCATAAACGGCAGTCACTGTATTTCTGTGAATATTCAGAAGGATGCTTAAAGATCTTGTTCCGGGAAGTTTCGTTCCGAAAGGCATCAATCCTCTCTGAATCGCATTGATGAACTGATTTGAAATCTGAAGATATACAGGAAGGTCTGAACTTCTATTGATGACAATGAAACTTTCGTAAGGAAAATCAACCGGACTATTCATAATGTTAAAACTGGTACTGTCTAACCATCCGGCAATATACTACTTTTGGCTGAAAATAAATAAATATGGAATTTAGTATTCTTATAAATGAGATTGTAAAAGATCAGGAGAGACATGCAAAATGGCTTAATACACTTTCCTATATGGAAAATGTAGGTGCCAGAAAAATTTCTGCCTGTGAGCATCCCACAAAAGTAAATTTAATTCAGCTTAAGCATGCCTGCGAAGAACACCGCCATGCCTACTATCTTAAAAAGCAGATTGGGAAACTGAGCTTGGAATTGTGCAGAACCTATGAAAACAATGAGCTTCTAGCACCCGTTGCAACAAGACAGTATCTTCACAGTCTGGATATTAAAGCATGTAAATATCTTAAAAACCATTTTAAGATGAACACAGAAGAGCTGAAATATGCGGCATACCTCTTCGTAACGTATGCCATTGAAGTCCGTGCAGATTTATTATATCCTGTTTATCAGGATGTTCTTACCAAAACAGCCTCTAAAGTTATGGTAAAATCAATTATACTTGAAGAAGAGGGGCATCTGGAAGAAATGATCAATCAGCTGGACGAATTTTCTACAGACTGGAAACAACATGCTGAAAATATTCTGGACATTGAAAGAGAACTTCATATCCAATGGATCAATTCACTCACTGAAGAAGTTGCCGGATGTTATCATGCTTAATCATTTCATTCATTTTCAGGAAACTCTTGAAAAGAGAAAAGAGAGCAGGACCTTAAGGGTATTAAAAACAAAAAGTGAAGGAATTGATTTTTATTCTAATGATTACCTTGGATTTGCGCGGAATTCTGAACTGCAGCATCTGTTATTAAAGGAAGTTACGGAAAACCCTCAGTTATTATCAGGAAGTACCGGTTCAAGACTGATCAGCGGAAACAGTTCAGAAGTGACTGAAACTGAAAATTATATCGCAACAGAACATCAGTATCCCTCGGCATTGCTTTTTTCTTCAGGATATACTGCTAATCTCGCTTTATTTTCAACACTTCCTACCCGACACGATACCATTATTGTTGATGAGAACATTCATCGCTCTGTACATGACGCCTGTAAAATGTCTCACGCCAGAAAACTGAAATTCAGACATAATGATGCGGAAGATCTGGAACAAATTTTAAAAAGGCAAAAAGGGAATTGCTACATTGCTGTAGAGAGTCTTTATTCTATGGATGGAGATTTTGCACCTCTTCGCAGAATTGCAGAAATTGCTGATCAGTACGGTGCTTTTTTAGTTGTAGATGAAGCGCACTCTTTTGGAGTGTTCGGAAATGGACTTGTTGATCAGCTTCAGCTTCAAAATCAGGTAGCAGCAACAGTCATTACCTATGGAAAAGCATTGGGATCTCATGGTGCGGCAATTTTAAGCAGTAATATCATTACCTCCTACCTTATCAACTTTGCATCCTCTTTTATCTACACAACTTCCGCTTTGGATATTCAGTGGAGAAGTATAAAAACAGGGTATGAATTTTTAAAAAACAACAGGAGTGAAAGCATCAGATTACAAAGAAATATAGAGATTTTCCGTCAGCAGAATCTGACACTGTTTTCTTCTGAAAGTCCTGTTCAGGCAGTCCGTGTTTCTGAAAATCATTTGCTCAACAGAATGAAACAGACTTTACTGGAAGAAGGATTCTTAACCTACGCTGTTTTCAGTCCGGCTGTAAAAGCAGGAAGTGAACGTCTCAGAATTTGTCTTCACAGTTTTAATACAGAAGAAGAAATTGTAAAACTTACAGGAATTATAAAAGACTTTGTATAAAATCGATATTGGTGATCATTGATTTTAAAAGCATTGTTCAGAATAATAATCTTCCATACGAAAATTAGAGAAGTACGAATATGAAACCAGAAATAAATATGAACGAAAAAGTAAAGCTTTTCGTATCCGGGATAGGAACTGAGGTGGGAAAAACAGTGTGCTCGGCAATTCTAACTCAGTATTTTCAATCAGATTACTGGAAACCTGTTCAGTCTGGTGATTTACATCATTCAGACAGCATGAAGATTAAAGAATGGGCAGGTGGTCATACTGTAATTCATCAGGAAACCTATTGTCTGAAACTTGCAGCATCTCCACATCAGTCAGCTGCAGAAGAAGGAATCTCAATCAGTATCAGTGATTTTAAACTTCCGGAAACTCAGAATAACCTGATCATCGAAGGAGCCGGAGGTCTGATGGTTCCTCTGTCTGAAACTGAATTTATGATTGATTTCATTGAAAAATTACATCTTCCTGTGGCCTTGGTAGCCAGAAATTACCTCGGATGCATTAATCATACCTTATTATCACTGATGGTTCTAAAACAGAAAAATATCAGGCTTGACTATTTAATTTTAAATGGAAATTTTCCACCGGATACAGAAAGAATCATCTGCAGGAACGTCATAGGGGAAACTAAAATTGTAAGAATTCCTGATATTGAAAAAATAACAGAAGAAAGTATAGAAAGTATTTCAAAACAACTGACAAATTTATGATAACAGATAACAAAAAAGAAGTCAGAAATGACTGGACCAAAGAACAGATAGAAGAAATTTACCACCAGCCTCTGCTTGAACTGATTTATCAAGCAGCTACTGTTCACAGAGAATGGCATAATCCTGAAGAAGTGCAGATGTCTACTTTGCTTTCGATAAAGACAGGGGGCTGTACAGAGGACTGTTCTTACTGCGGTCAGGCAGCACGGTATCATACCAATATAAAAGTTCAGGCCCTGTTACCGACTGAAAAAGTGATTGAACATGCCCAAAAAGCAAAAGACAGCGGTTCGTCCCGTTTCTGTATGGCAGCTGCCTGGAGAGAAGTACGCAACAACCGTGATTTTGACCGGGTAATTGATATGGTCAAAGGGGTAAATGAACTTGGGATGGAAGTATGCTGCACATTGGGAATGCTGACAGAAGAGCAGGCAGTGCGACTCCAGGAAGCGGGATTATATGCTTATAATCATAATCTTGATACCTCTGAAGATTATTATGAAGAAATTATTTCAACCCGGACTTTTGATCATAGGATCAACACCATAAATAATGTTAGAAAAGCAGGAATTACGGTTTGCTCCGGAGGAATTATCGGTTTGGGAGAATCACACAGAGACAGGATCTCAATGCTCTTAACTTTGGCAACCATGCCGAAGCATCCTGAATCTGTTCCCATCAATGCATTGGCAAGAGTGGCCGGAACTCCGCTTGAAGATAATGAGAAGACTGATACGTGGGAAATGGTAAGAATGATTGCGACGGCAAGAATCGTTATGCCAAAATCGATGGTCCGCCTGAGCGCAGGAAGAATTGAAATGACAGAATTTGAACAGGGATGGTGTTTTATGGCAGGAGCTAACTCTATCTTCACAGGAGAAAGAGAAACATTACTGGTCACTCCTAATCCCGGTGTTTCAGAAGATATGCAGATGCTGCAGACCTTAGGATTGAAGCCTATGAAAAAACAAGCGGACAAAATGATGGATCATTTTGAAACCTGGAAAACCAATGCCTAACCTGATTTTAAAAATGATGAATTTACAGGAACGCGACAGAGCTGTCAACTGGCATCCTTACACTCAAATGAAAACCTCCGGCAATGCGGTTCCCATTATCAAAGGAAAAGGGGTATATCTTTATGATGATCAGGGAAATAAATATATTGATGCTGTATCATCATGGTGGGTAACCCTGCACGGTCATGCTCATCCTTATATTGCTGAAAAGGTCTGTGATCAGCTGAATACTCTGGAGCAGGTTATATTTGCAGGTTTTACCCACGAACCTGCCATCAGGCTTTCGGAAAATTTATTAAAACTTCTTCCGGAAAACCAGCAGAAAGTTTTCTATTCAGACAATGGTTCTACTGCCGTTGAAGTCGCACTGAAGATGGGTGTACAGTATGCTCACAATAATAAAAATAAGAAATCAAAAATTCTAGCCTTTAAAAACGCTTATCACGGAGATACTTTCGGAGCCATGTCGCTGAGTGCAAGGAGTGCCTGGACACAGCCTTTCGGAGAAATGCTGTTTGAAGTTATTTTTATAGATACGCCGACTTCCGAAAATCTGCAAGACTTAAAGTCTCAAATTAAAAGTTATCAGAATGAAGTCATCTGTTTTATTTACGAACCTTTGATTCAGGGTGCTGCAGGAATGCTGATGTATGATGCTGAAGATCTGGATGAATTAATGAAATTCTGTCGAAATCAGGAAATTTTAATGATTCAGGATGAAGTCTTCACAGGTTTCGGAAGAACGGGAAAATTATTTTCCGCAGATCATCTTTCCGAAAAGCCGGATATCATGTGTTTTTCAAAAGGGCTGACAGGAGGAACGATGCCAATGGGAATCACCACCTGCTCGGATGAGATTTATAATGCCTTTTTATCTGATGACCAATATAAAACGCTTTTTCACGGTCACTCATTTACTGCAAATCCATTGGCCTGTGCAGCTGCATTGGCAAGCATGGAATTGTTGCTCAGTGAAGAGACCCGACAGAATATTCAGCGGATTACAGATCAGCATTTCCGGTTTTCAAATATATTGAAAAAGCATCCTCATGTTGAAAATGTAAGACAGAAAGGAACTGTTATCGCCTGGGAAATTAAAAATGACAGGCAGACCTCTTATTTTGATGAGACGGGAAAGAAACTGTATGATAAATTCTTATCACGTGGAATCATCATGCGGCCGTTAGGAAATGTCTTGTATCTGGTTCCGCCTTACTGCATCACGGTAGACGAACTCGATTTTATTTACAGGAATATTCTGGAGGTACTGAGTGATCTTTAATGAAGTTTTTATTTAAATGAATTTACAGCTGCCCAGTGAAAAGGCTTTAGCTAAAACTTTTTTACATTCAAAAATATTATGTTTGGTAAAAAAGAATGATTTTTAATAATACTCGACAGAAAGCAAAGATAGTCTCTTTGCTTTTTTTATTGAAAAATTCCTGAAAAATAACTGCTGATAACATTCCAGAAGTTTTTTCCGAGAAAATAAATCAGGGTAGAAGTTATGATCCCTTTTACAGTGAAAAAGATGATTCCTCCGATCCCGAATTTCTTCAGCATTTTTTTCCACCTGGATTTTTTTACTTCTTCACCAACAGGCTCGTTCAGAGATTTATTATTTTCCATTCTGAAAGTGTATCAATTATCTCACAAAGATAAAGATGTTTATAATGATTCCAAATAAAAATAGCTTTAAATCACAAAAATTTCATCAGTCCCATAATTATTTTTATCTTAGGCAAAACGAAAAGTAACATTGTATGTCAAAAAAAGTCAAAGATTTCGGAATTGAAAAATCTTTAAAAAATCTTGGAATAAAAGATGAAAATAAAGGAACTTCCATGGGAGGTAAGTTTTTCGCTTCCGGAAAAACTATTGAAAGTTATTCACCATCGGACGGAAGATTGATCGGAAAAATAAAAACTTCTGCAGAGAAAGATTATGATAAAGTAATGGAAACTGCACAGCAGGCTTTTAAAGAATTCAGAATGATTCCGGCTCCGAAAAGAGGAGATTTTGTAAGACAGCTTGGACAGAAACTAAGAGAATATAAGGATGATCTGGGAAAACTCGTTTCTTACGAAATGGGCAAATCTCTGCAGGAAGGACTGGGAGAAGTTCAGGAGATGATTGATATCTGTGATTTTGCAGTGGGACTTTCCAGACAGCTTCATGGTTATACAATGCACTCTGAAAGACCCGGCCACAGAATGTATGAGCAGTACCATCCTCTCGGAATCGTAGGAGTCATTACCGCTTTTAATTTTCCTGTGGCGGTATGGGCATGGAATACAGCTTTAGCATGGATCTGCGGTAATGTGACCATCTGGAAGCCTTCAGAAAAAACGCCTTTCTGTGCTATTGCCTGTCAGAATATCATGATGGAAGTCCTGAAAGAAAACAATCTTCCTGAAGGTATTTCAAGCGTCCTGGTTGCAGATCATGAGATCGGGCAGAAATTAGTGGAAGACAAACGCGTTTCATTAATTTCCTTTACCGGTTCTACAAAAGTAGGGAGAATGGTTTCATCTAAAGTGGCTGAAAGATTTGGTAAATCAATCCTTGAATTAGGGGGTAATAATGCAATCATCATTTCCAAAGATGCCGATCTGGATATGTCAATCATCGGTGCTGTTTTCGGAGCCGTAGGAACTGCAGGTCAGAGATGTACTTCAACAAGAAGGCTTATCATTCATGAAGATGTATATGATGAAGTAAAAAACCGTTTGGTTAAAGCGTATGGTCAACTGAAAATCGGAAATCCTCTGGATGAAAATATGCATGTCGGACCGCTTATCGACGTTCATGCGGTAAATCAATACGAAATGGCGATTGAAAACTGTATACAGGAAGGTGGGAAATTTGTCGTCGAAGGCGGTGTTCTGGAGGGTAAAAATTACGAATCAGGATGTTATGTAAAACCATGTATTGCTGAAGTTGAAAACTCTTTTGAAATCGTACAGCATGAAACATTTGCACCGATTTTATATTTAATTAAGTACAAAACATTAGAAGAGGCTATTGAGATTCAGAATGATGTGCCTCAGGGCTTATCTTCTGCGATTATGACCCAGAATCTGAGAGAAGCAGAACTATTCCTTTCCCAGGCAGGTTCAGACTGTGGAATAGCAAACGTCAACATCGGAACTTCAGGCGCTGAGATCGGCGGAGCTTTTGGGGGCGAAAAAGAAACCGGAGGCGGAAGGGAATCCGGCTCGGATGTATGGAAATATTATATGAGAAGACAGACCAATACCATTAATTATACTGCCAGTCTTCCATTGGCACAGGGAATTAAATTTGATTTATAAACTTCTTCAACTCACCACCTAAAATTTAAATTAGTATGGACAATATAATAGAGATTCATTCAAATAAAGTAAAAGAGATCGTCGGAAAGCATGTTCTTGCAGACGGTTTTGATTTTGTCATGGATATAGAAAATTCTCACGGCTCATGGATCCACGATTCAGTTACCGGTAAAAATTATCTGGATATGTTTTCAATGTTCGGATCTGCTTCGATCGGTTATAACCATCCTTACCTGATTGAAAGATCTGAGTGGCTTGGAAGAATGGCTGTCAATAAGCCAACTTTGGCAGATGTTTATTCTAAAGAATATGCAGAATTTTTAGAAACCTTTGAAAGAGTGGTGATGCCTGAAGAACTGCAGTATGCATTTTTTATTGAGGGTGGAGCCATGGGTGTCGAAAATGCAATGAAAGCCTGCTTCGACTGGAAAACCAGAAAGAATTTTGAAAAAGGTCTTGATCTGGAAGCGGGAATCTGTATTCATTTCAGACAGGCATTTCACGGGAGAAGTGGTTATACCTTAAGTTTAACAAATACTTCGGATCCACGAAAATACCAGTATTTTCCGATGTTTGAATGGCCAAGAATCATAAATCCTAAACTGACGTTCCCGATTACTGAAGAAAATCTTGCAGAGACCATCAATAATGAAAGATTGGCATTGCTGAATATCGGTGAAGCGATTCTGTCAAATCCTAATAAGGTAGCGTGTATTATCATTGAACCGATTCAGGCAGAAGGAGGAGACAATCATTTCAGAAATGAATTTTTTACTGAGCTAAGAAAGTTATGCGACGAGCACGAGGTGCTGCTGATTTTTGATGAAGTGCAGACCGGAATCGGAATAACCGGGAAGATGTGGGCCTTTGAACACCTCAGTATCAGACCTGATATCATTTCTTTTGGTAAAAAAACGCAGGTTTGCGGCGTTTTAGCCAACAGGGAAAAATTTGATCAGATTCCGGACAATGTTTTCAGGGAAAGTTCAAGGATCAATTCTACTTTCGGAGGAAATTTTATTGATATGCTCCGTTTTCAATTGGTGATGGAAGTTATTGAAAAAGAAAATCTGATTGAAAATGCTAAAACGGTCGGTGAATACTTATTGCAGGGTTTACAGAATTTAGCTCAGAAATACCCAGATAAAATTTCAAATGCAAGAGGAAAGGGATTAATGTGTGCGATAGATCTGCCGACACATGAGCAGAGAAATCAGTTAAGGGAAATCCTGTTTGAGGAAGGTTTGATTATCCTTACCTGCGGTGATCAGTCCCTTCGTTTCAGACCGCATCTGAATGTCACCAGAGAAGAAATTCAGATTGCTTTAGATAAAATTGACAGCAATATTAATAGAATTTAAAATATAAAGATTTGGAATTCTGAAAAAAACGTCCTATATTTAGATACTCAAAATGTATATTATATGGAACGTAACACGAGAGTATCAGTTTTTGAAAGTGATAAACCTGCAGAAATTCAACTGATCAAGTCTAAATTGGAAGAGGCGCAAATTACCAATGCCGTAGAAAATAATTATCTTACTTTCACGACAACACCTACCGCAACATCGCTTAAGGTAATGGTAGATTTGCAGGATGAGAAGAAAGCATTTGACGTTATTGACGCTTATCTTCAACAAAATCAAAATCAATAAAATCAATTTCATAATTTTAAATTTTACTACTTCGGAACCGAAAATTAATCACAATTAATTTTCGGTTTTTTTTGTCAAATTTCAAAAAACAAGCCTGATGACTCAAAATACAATTCATTTCAGAAAAGCTGAAATACACGATAAAGATACCATCTGGAAAATTATACAGCAGTCTATCGAACGGAGGAGAATAGATGGCAGTACCCAATGGCAGAACGGATATCCAAATGAAAACACAATTGAAAGTGATATTTCAAAAAACTTTGGATATGTTATGACGGTTAATGATCAGATTGCTGTGTATGTAGCTCTGATTTTTAATGATGAACCTGCTTACAGCTCAATAGAAGGAGCATGGCTGACAGATGGTGAATTTGTGGTGATTCACAGAGTTGCCGTTTCGGAAGAATTTTCAGGAAAGGGTTTGGTTAAAAAACTTTTTGATCATATTGAAGATTTTGTAAAGTCAGAAAAAGTCGCCAGTATAAAGGTTGATACCAATTATGATAATATAGCAATGCTTAAAATTCTTGAATACAAGGGATATGTGTACTGTGGTGAAGTTTTGCTGCCGTCAGGTATGAGAAAAGCCTTTGAAAAAGTGGTGATGTAAAAAACAGGTGAAAGTTAAATATGTTTTAATTGATTCTTTATGAAACTATATATACATAAACTCTATTAAGTTTGTTCGTTTAGTTCCGAACTAAGTTTTACTTTTGTTCAAAATTATATGCAATGAATAAAAGTATAGAAATTGATGATAAGATTTTTCAGGATGCTGTGAAATTTTACAGCACGATGTTTAATCTTCCTCCATTGGCTTCTAAAATCTATTCCTACCTGATTTTCGATTTTGAAAAGGTAGGAATTACTTTTGATGAATTTGTTGAAGTTTTTTCTGCAAGCAAAAGTTCGGTTTCTACTAATATAGCATTGCTTTTAAGTTCTCAGTTGATTATTGACGTGAATAAAATGGATGAAAGGAAACGCTATTTTTTCACCAATAACGACTATAAGAAAATTAGATTTGAAAAAATTGTACAGAAAATGCAGGATGAATTAAAACTTCTGGAAGATCTCAGACTGTTCAGGAAAGTAAAAGATGAAGAGGTTGATGAAAAGACTGAGGTTTATAAATCTCTTTTAAATAAAAATATCGTAAATATTCAGGAATCACTTAATAAACTATAAAATGACAAACAAGCTTATACTGTTTTCGACAGCAGCATTTTTTCTGACTGCCTGCAAAAAAGAAGCTCCAAAACAGGAAGGTCCGAAACCTTATCCCGTAGTTGCGGTTGAAAACCAGAATGTGGTAGGGTATGACATCTTCCCCGCCAGTATTGAAGGAAGGGTAAATAATGACGTGAGACCAAAAATCCAGGGATATATCACTCAGGTCTTGGTCGATGAAGGGCAGTATGTCACTAAAGGTCAGCCTTTGTTCCGCCTGGAAACCAATACACTTAACGAGACTGCTGCTGCGGCAAAAGCCGGAGTAGGTGCTGCACAGTCCAACATTGCAGCAGCCCAGGCAGCAGTGAATGCCGCTCAGGTAGAAGTAAACAAGCTTAAGCCGCTGGTAGAAAAAAATATCATCAGTAACATTCAGCTGCAGACCGCACAGGCTAACCTTTCTCAGGCTCAGGCTCAGGTACAGCAGGCTATTGCAGCAAGACAGCAGGCAAGTGCCAATTACAAGGGAGCAGCAGCCAATGTAGATTATTCGATCATTCGGGCACCTATTTCAGGTGTAATCGGAAAGTTGCCTCTTAAAGTAGGAAGTCTTGTCGGACCTACAGATCAGACTGCATTGACAACCATATCAGATACCTCACAGATTTTTGCTTATTTTTCGATGAATGAGAAAGAATATTTTGATTTCCTTGAAAAGTCTGTCGGATCAAGTGTTCCGGAAAAAATTAAGAACCTTCCGATGGTTGAATTACAGCTGGCAAATGGAAGTATCTATGCCGAAAAGGGTAAGATAGAAGCGATTACAGGTTCAATCGATCCTACGACTGGGACGATACAGTTCAGAGTAGGATTTACAAACCCACAGAAACTGTTAAGCAACGGAAATAGTGGAAGCATCAGATTTCCTAAACGATTCGACAACGTTTTGGTCGTTCCTGAAAGTGCAACATACGAACAGCAGGGTATTGTTTACGTTTATAAAGTTGAAAAAGATACGGCCAGAAATTCAGTGGTTGAAGTCATTGAAAGAATCAACAATCTGGCACTGATAAAATCAGGAGTAAAAAAAGGAGAAATGATTATCGCGGCCGGAACCGGAAATATAAAACCGGGGACTGCCGTTAAGCCTAAAAAGGTGAGTATGGATAGTCTTGTACAATCAGTAAAACCGAAATTCTAATGATAAAGAACTTTATTAACAGACCGGTTCTATCGACGGTAATCTCCATAATGATCGTTATACTCGGTGTTTTGGGTCTTACAGCACTTCCGGTTACCCAGTATCCTGATATCGCACCGGCTACAGTAAGTGTGAGAGCAAATTATACCGGAGCTAATGCCGAAACCGTTATGAAGAGTGTCGTTGTACCTCTCGAAGAACAGATCAACGGGGTAGAAGGGATGGATTACATTACCTCTACAGCAGGAAATGATGGTTCAGCTCAGATTCAGGTATTTTTTAAGCAGGGAATTGATGCAGATATCGCTGCCGTTAACGTTCAGAACCGTGTTGCCAGAGCAACTCCGTTACTTCCGAGTGAGGTAACCCGTGCAGGTGTAGTAACGCAGAAACAGCAGACCAGTGCACTAATGTATCTTTCTTTTTATTCTGAAAATAAAAATATTGATGATGTCTATCTTCAGAACTTTTTGAATATCAACGTCATCCCTAATCTGCAAAGAATTAACGGAGTAGGAGAAGCTAACGTTTTCGGAGGAAAAAACTATTCAATGAGAATATGGCTGGATCCTGCCAAGCTTGCTGCTTATGGTATCACCCCCAACGAAGTAACTACAGCTATCAATGATCAGAGCAGGGAAGCTGCTGCGGGTTCTTTAGGGCAGAACAGCGGAAGTTCTTTTGAATACATTATCAAGTATGTAGGAAAGTTCAGTGAAAAAGAACAGTATGATGATATTATCATCAAATCTCTTCCGGACGGACAGAATCTGATGCTGAAAGATGTTGCCAAAGTAGAACTGGGCGGTCTGTCATACACCGGAGTCGGTGAAAACGGAGATTATCCTTCCATCAGTATGGGAGTATTCCAGACTCCCGGATCGAATGCACAGGAGATTATAGAAAACATTAAGAAACAGCTTAAGGAAAGCGAAAGTTCATATCCTGAAGGGGTAAAATATACTTTTAACTTTGATACCAACGAATTTCTGGATGCGAGTATCGAGAAAGTAATCCATACTTTGATCGAAGCATTTATTCTGGTATTTATTGTAGTATACATTTTCCTGCAGGATTTCAGATCGACACTGATTCCTGCCATTGCGGTTCCGGTATCGATCGTGGGAACATTCTTTTTCCTGAATCTGTTCGGATATTCATTAAACCTTTTAACACTATTTGCCCTGGTGCTGGCGATCGGTATTGTGGTCGATGATGCGATTGTCGTCGTCGAAGCAGTACACGCCAAAATGGAGAACGGAATCTCCAATGCAAAAAAAGCAACAGTGGAGGCCATGGACGAAATCACTGGAGCAATCATCTCAATTACCCTGGTAATGGCTGCAGTATTTATTCCGGTAACCTTTATTACCGGTCCTACCGGTGTATTTTATCAGCAGTTTGGGATTACGCTGATCATTGCGATCATCATTTCCGCGGTGAATGCATTGACGCTGAGTCCTGTTTTATGTTCATTATTCCTGAAGCCTCATGAAGATCACCATGAAGATTATAAGAATAAAAACTTCATTCAGAAGTTCTTTTATAAATTCAACATCGGTTTCAAAACAGCAACCGACCGTTATGGAAGAGGATTTAATTTCCTGATCAAGCATAAATGGGTGACGCTTGTTATTCTTATTGTGACAGGAGGAATTATTTACTGGGCGAATGGCAGCATGAAAAAAGGTTTTGTACCGACAGAGGACAGAGGAATCATCTTTACCGATGTACAGCTTCCTCCGGGAGCGTCAATGGAAAGAACCTACAACGTTTTGAAGACACTGCAGAAAAATGCCATGAAGATTCCCGGGATCCAGAATGTTACGATCTCAACAGGTAGAGGTTTACTTTCCGGAAACGGAAGTAACAACGGTCTTGCTTTCATTAAGCTGAAACCTTTTGATGACAGAAAAGGAGACGGTTTATCTTCAGAAGAAATTTCTATGCGACTATTTGGTCTGGCAGGAAAGGTTCCTGATGCAAAAGTAGTATTTTTCCAGCCTCCAAGTGTACCGGGATTCGGTAACAGTGCCGGTTTTGAAATGGTACTTTTAGATAAATCCGGAGGAGATTTTGCCCAGTTGGATGCCAAAACAAACGAATTTATCGGGAATTTAATGCAAAGACCTGAAATTGAATTTGCCCAGACCTCATTTAATACAAAATATCCGCAGTACCTGATGGAAATCAATGTGCCGCTGGCGAAACAGAAAGGAGTTTCTGTCAATGATATTCTGGCGACAATGCAGGGATATATCGGGGGAATTTACGGTGCTGACTTTACCAAGTACGGAAAGCAGTTCAGGGTGATGATCCAGGCACTTCCCGAGGACAGAGCCAATGCAGAAAATCTTAACCAGTATTATATTAAGACAAGTTCAGGAGAGATGTCTCCTATTTCACAGTTTGTGACCCTGACCAAAACCTATGGTCCTCAGTCCGTAGGCCGTTATAACCTCTTTACTTCTGTTAAAATTACAGGAGCAAACAAAGCAGGTTTCAGTTCAGGGGATGCAATTACTGCTGTGCAGCAGGTTGCTAAAGAAACACTGGATCAGAATTATGATGTAGAGTTTACAGGTCTTACCAGAGAAGAACTGAATTCAGGATCCCAGACCTTACTCATCTTTGCGTTGAGTCTTGTATTTGTTTATTTTATTCTTTCTGCCCAGTACGAAAGTTATATTTTACCTTTTGTCGTGGTCATATCATTACCGTTAGGGGTGATGGGAGCTTATTTCGGACAGAAAATTATGGGACTTGAGAACAACATTTATTTCCAGATTGCACTGATCATGCTGGTCGGTTTACTGGCTAAAAATGCGATCTTAATTATCGAATTTGCTGTTCAGAGAAGGCATCACGGTGAGTCGATTGTAGACTCTGCTATCAACGCTGCAAAAGCGAGATTAAGACCGATCCTGATGACCTCGCTTGCATTCATCTTTGGTTTACTGCCATTGGTACTGGCAAGCGGAATCGGTGCAGTCGGTAACAGATCAATTGCAACAGGTGCAGCAATAGGGCTTTTGATAGGAACTATTTTAGGGGTATTTGTAATTCCTGTATTGTATGTCGTTTTTCAGACATTGCAGGAGAAGGTAAAACCTATTAAGCAGGAAGACATCAATTTAGCTGAGTAAGAAATCTTTAAGATTTAAATAATGAAAAATTTATCAATAATAATAAAAGGAACGGCTTTTTCAGTACTCACTGCAGTGATGATATCTTCCTGCCATGTAAGAAAGGAATATGAGCGACCGGCGGCAGTGGTGGATGAAAAACTTTTCCGTACAGATATGCTTCCCCAGGACAGCACCAGTACAGCCAATGTTTCATGGAAGGAAATATTCACTGATCCCATTCTTCAGAAACACATTTCCAAAGCTTTGGAAAACAATTTGGACATCAGGATTGCATTGCAGAATATAACTTCAGCCGCGGCTTATTTAAGACAGAGCAAAGCTGCCTATCAGCCAACACTGACAGTGGGGCCGGGGTATACTTTTCAGACGCAGTCGATCAATACCCAGTTTGGGCAGATCATCGGGGAAAGAAGATACGTCAACCAGTTTGATATTACCGGAAGTATTGCTTGGGAAGCTGATTTATGGGGGAAACTGAAAGCTCAGGAAAAAGCGCAGCTGGCAACTTATTTAGGAAATGTGGCAGCACACAGAGCTGTAAAAAGTGATCTGGTATCATCAATTGCTTCCAGTTATTACCAGTTGCTGACGTTGGATGACCAGAAAAAAATTATTCAGGAAACGATTGAAGTTCGTGAAAACAATCTTGAAACCACCAAAGCGCTAAAGGTTGCTGGAACACTGACAGAAGTTGCGGTTCAGCAGAGTGAAGCGCTAGTGTATAATGCACAGGCTTTACTGATCGATATCGATACGCAGATTCAGCAGCTGGAAAACACAATGAATCTTTTGATGGGAGAACCTTCAAAAGCCATTGAAAGATCAACTTTAGACAGTCAGAAACTTCCTGAAAGTTTTGCTTTGGGATATCCGGTCAATCTATTGGCCAACCGTCCTGACGTGATGCAGGCAGAGTACAACTTAATGAACGCATTCGAATTGACCAATTCTGCAAAAGCCCAGTTTTATCCGACATTGAAACTGACAGGAAGTGGGGGATTACAGTCAGTAGACATTGATCATCTTTTCAGTGTCAATTCAATATTCGGAAGTTTGATCGGAGGATTGGCTCAGCCCATTCTGAACAGAAGACAGATCAGAACCAATTACGAAGTAAGTCTTGCCAACAAAGAAACCGCTTACTTAAACTTCAGAAAAATGGTTCTTACTGCAGGGAAAGAAGTTTCAGATGCGATCCGAGTATTTTCAGTACAGGATTCATTTATTGATCTGAAAACAAAAGAACTAAATGCGTACAAAAAATCGGTTGACTACTCTCAGGAATTAGTCAACTATGGTTTGGCCAATTATCTTGAAGTTTTAAATGCCAACGTTAATTCACTGAATGCCGAACTGAATATTTCTAATGCACAGTACAGTAAAATGAAAGCTGCAGTAGACCTGTACAGGGCGTTAGGCGGCGGATGGAAATAAATAATAACTTATTTTTACATGTAGATCAAGACGTATGCTGTTTAAGCATACGTCTTTTTAATAAAAGTACATTTCATTTGTATATATGTAGTTAACTACGTAGTTTTGTACATAAATAAAACTGTATGTTAAAAATCCGTCCGATCAGCAATAATTTTTCAGAATCTGTCATCGAATTGATTCTGAATATTCAGCAAAATGAATTCAATATACCCATTACGGTTGAAGACCAGCCTGACCTTCTCGAAATCGATGATTTTTATCTTTCTACCGGAGGAAATTTCTGGGGTGCATTTATTGATGATGAACTGGTAGGAACGATTGCTTTAATTAAATTTGATGAAAAGTCAGGAGCAATCCGAAAGATGTTTGTCAAAAAGGAATTCAGGGGAAAGGAGTATCAGATTGCACAGAAGCTATTGGAAAATTTAATTTCTTACTGTCATCAAAATGGAATAGATCAAATTTATTTAGGTACGGTAGCGGTGCTGAAAGCAGCGTTAAGATTTTACGAAAAGAATCATTTCACCGTTATTGAAAAAAAAGTATTGCCCGAAAAGTTTCCTGTAATGAAAGCGGATACTGTTTTTTGTATGCGTGATTTAAAATCTATATCATGAATATTATCAATGAATCAGGTATTCTTGCCTTATCAACAAGACTGCAGAGACTCAGCGAACAGCTTCGTAAAGATGGAGCTCTGATCTATAAAGAATTTGGAATTGATTTTGAGCCCAAGTGGTTTCCGGTCATTTTTACTTTACACCATAAAAAAACACTCAGCGTCGTTGAAATTGCCAATGAAATTGGATATAGCCATCCTTCTACGATCAGTTTACTGAAAGAACTGGAAAAACAGAAAATCATCCGTTCTAAAAAAGATAAGTCTGACGAAAGGAAACGTTTGATTGAACTGTCACCCAAAGGATCAGACCTGATCGAAAAAATGCAGCCGGTCTGGGAACTGATGTCTAAAGTGTTGGGTGAGATCGCAGACAACAATCATCATCTGTTGAAGGCCATTGAAGAAGCGGAAGAAAAGATTGCTGCTCAGTCGTTTTTGCAGAGGGTAAATAAAAATATCACAGCATTAAATCCAAATCAAGCTTTATAGTAAGACCATAAAAAAAACCTGTAAACAAAAAGTTTACAGGTTTTTAGTTTATTTTTTAAAAACTATTTATTTTTTTCTCCCGTCCATGTACCGCTTCTGTCAGGGGTTGGTAAAGCATTGATCCAGTTTCCGTTGCCTTTTTTGTCGGCGGTCAGTGTTCCTGTAAATCGACCATCAGCCGGCAGACCCAATTCAGCAGTTAGTTGTCCTGAAGAATCCAGATGACCTGAAATATTGTAGTTTTCATTATTGGTATCAGAATGCATTGTTCCGGTAACATCTCCGTCGCTGGCAACAACAAAATTCCATACCCCTTTATCACTTCCAGCGTAAGTCCCCGACCATGTTCCGATGTAATCATAGATGGTCTCATCATCAGCAGTACATCCAATTAATGAAAAAGTTGCAACTAATAATAAAAAAAGTTTCTTCATAGCTTTTAATGTGGTTGATAAAGTTTATCCTTGTGGAGAATACGGGGATCGAACCCGTCACCTTTAGACTGCCAGTCTAACGCTCTAGCCAGATGAGCTAATTCCCCCTTGATCTCTTTTTGCTTTTCATTCAAGCGGTACAAAAGTAAGTAATTAAACCATATTTGCAAATAATTTGTTAAAATTTATTTAAAAAAATACATTAATTTGAAAACTTGTATCACTTTTTTTGAATTCTTTGAGAAAACAGCAAAATAAAATCTCTCATAGGGTACTTTTTATTTGTACTGCCATAAGATGCAATCGTACTGGATCTGAATTGCTTAATTGATAATTCGGGATATTTGATCCAAACTTAATATTAATTGCAAAAATAAATTGGTGACTTGACAGAATTTGACATGCTTAAGAAATTTTTGTTTAGTTTATAAAAAATGCAGGATTTATTTTTTTAAACGCAAAGTTTTATTAATTAAAGGCAACGAAGAGGAAAGGTAAAGCTAATGATGAAGTTGGGTATTTAAGAATCACTTCATTGTACGTAGCTTGTCATTGGTTTCATCTCATCATTTATTTCCGAAGGAATCTAAATTTCACTGTGAAATATGCTGTTTAGATTCCTTCGGAATGACAAAAAGGCTGTCGGAATTCTTGAATGAATACTTGTAATTTACTATCACTATTCACTAAATATACTCAACTCTCAGCGCACAGTTTGTCTTTCTGGAGGAATCTAAACCCAGAAATCCTAGCTTATCATGAAATTGCAGAATTTATTTTTTTTAAACGCAAAGTTTTATTTATGCAAGCTGCTAATTTTTAAGGAGCAAAGAGTGGCGGCAAAGCCGCTGATGAAGCTAGCTTTATAAAAATCAATTTTATTGATTTCATTTCTTTGCTTCTTTAATCATTCAAGATTTAACGCAAGGCAAAACAAAGTTTTTTTCAACAGCTTTACGCTTTTAAGATAAACAAAGGCGTAAACTTATCAATGAAATACAAAGATTCTAACCGTCCATTCGATTAGGTTTTGAGAAAACCGTATTGAGAATTTTTGAATAATTGACAAATTTTGTTTTAAGTTCACTGGTTCTCGATACAAATTCTTTCAGAATTTTACTCGACCTGACGGATTTTTAAAGTTGCGTAACTTTCAATGTTATGAAAATCACAACAACGTTTGTCATTCCGGAGGAATATAAACCCAGAAAATTTTTGCTTAGCTTCTTTTATAAGGAAATTGCAGATTTTTTACTTACGCAAAGTATCTTACCATTCAAACTTCTATAAAAAAGGTCAAAAAAAAGGCTCAATCCAAAAGGTAAGCCTGCTTCTTTTTACTTATTAATCAGCCTTTCGAGCCGGTCCATCATCTCCTCTTTTTCTTTCAGCATTCTTTCGTAGAGTGCAATCTTTTGGTCATGTAATTCGATCAGTTTATCAAGGGGATTATAATTTACAGTTCCTGTCGAAACTCCTGTAGCGCTGTCATTATTTGTAAATGTGTTGGAAATAATATTCACGGCATTCTCTTCATCGAAATTCTGAAATGCTTCTGTAGGAACCTGTAGGACTTCGGAAATCCTTTTCAGCAATTGGTCGTCAATGACCTCTTTGTGTTCAAGAAGAGATACTTTTTTCTGATTCCAGTCATCGCCTAGGTCAAAAGCCAGAGCCTCCTGTTTGATTCCCAGCATTTCTCTGAAGCGTTTTACGTTTTTTCCGTGGTGTATTTTCTTTTCCATAGTGTTTATTCAATTCAAAAACTTCAAATAAGCAGTTCCGTTAAATATCTGAATGGTAAAGTTAAAAAATATCCTGTAAATATCGTTTTCTACAGAAAAAAATATCCATTTCATATTATTTTTTATCCTGTAAATAACAAGCTTTATAAGAATCAATTTGATTAATTCCTCTCTTTGCTCCTTAACTGATTCAAGATTTAACGCAAGGCAAGACAAAGTTTTTTCAACAGCTTTACGCTTTTAAGATAAACAAAGGCTTAAACTTATCAATGAAATACAAGAATTCTAACCGTCAATTCGAGTAGGTTTTGAAAAAACCGTATCGAGAATTTTTGAACAATGGACAAATTTTGTTTTTAAGTTCACTGGTTCTTGATACAAATTCTTTCAGAATTTTACTCGACCTGACAGATTTTTAAATGTCGCTTAACTTTCAGTCATATTAAAATAACAGAATAAAATCTCAGCGCACAGTTTGTCTTTCCGGAGGAATCTAAATCCAAATATTCTGGTTTATCATAAAATTGCAAAACTTAATTTTCTTAACGCAAAGTTTTATGATGCAAGCTACTAAGTTTTAAGAAGCAAAGAAGGGCGGCGAAGCCGCTGATGAAGCTTACTTTATAAGAATCAATTCATTGATTCCATTTCTTAGCTCCTTTAATGATGCGGTACTTAAATAAAATTTGCGTTTGAAAATAGCGAATCAATTTAAATGGTGAAGTTTTTTAAGCACAGTTTATCATTTATTATTTACTGACCAATCTAACTTTATCAAAAATTTTCTATTGAGATTCCTCCCGAAATAAAAGATTAGATTAAATCAATGACAGGTAGGCGATTGAAATGATTCAATGAATACTTTTTTATCATTCATAAAAAACTAAACTCAGCGCACAGTTTGTCTTTCCGGAGGAATCTAAACCCAAATATTCTGGCTTATCGTAAAATTGCAGAACTTAATTTTCCTAACGCAAAGTTTTATGATGCAAGCTGCTAAGTTTTAAGAAGCAAAGAAGGGCGGCAAGCCGCTGATGAAGCTAGCTTTATAAAAATCAATTTTATTGATTTCATTTCTTTGCTCCTTTAATAATGCGTTATTTAATTAAAACTTTGCGTTTGAAAATAACGAATCAATTTAAATAGTAAAGTTTTTTACGCACCGCTTATCACTGATTAATTTCCAAAGAATCTATCTTTAATAAAAATTTGCTATTGAGATTCCTCCCCAAATAAAAGATTAGATTAAATCAATGACAGGTAGGCGATTGAAATGATTCAATGAATACTTTTTTATCATTCATAAAAAACTAAACTCAGCGCACAGTTTGTCTTTCCGGAGGAATCTAAACCCAAATATTCTGGCTTATCGTAAAATTGCAGAACTTAATTTTCTTAACGCAAAGTTTTATTATGCAACCTGCTAAATTTTAAGGAGCAAAGAAGGGCGGCAAGCCGCTGATGAAGCTAGCTTTATAAGAATCAATTCATTGATTCCATTTCTTTGCTCCTTTAATTATTCATTGTTTAAATAAAACTTTGCGTTTGAAAATAGCGAATCAATTTAAATGGTGAAGTTTTTTAAGCACCGTTTATCACTTATTATTTACTGACCAATCTAACTTTATCAAAAATTTGCTATTGAGATTCCTCCCGAAATAAAAGATTAGATTAAATCAATGACAGGTAGGCGATTGAAATGATTCAATGAATACTTTTTTATCATTCATAAAAAACTCAATTCTCAGCACACAGTTTGTCATTCCAGAGGAATCTAAACCCAGAAAATATTTGCTGTTTACAAGAGAATCACAGAATTGATTTTCTTAACGCAAAGTTTTGTCCTTCACCTTCCAAATTAAAGGAGTCATGAAGGGAGGAAGAGACCAATCCTACACAAACCCCATCCGAATGATTTTATCACCTTTTTTTAAAGCAACAAAATAAAATTTCATCTCATTTTCCTCAAAATGTTTTTGAAAGACATATTCATTAAGCGGTTTTTCTACAGCGATTACTTCTCTGCGATGGTCAGATTGATATGCATCAAAATCAATTTTTAAAGTCTCAAGGACCACTTCACTGATCGCGGGATTTTTATCAATTACTAGACTGTGATCCCATAGCCCGGAAGTGATACTTACAGAATTTTGCAGGGGCTGAATAGTTCCAAATTGAAAATCCTTCAGCATCTGAGATCCGGATTCTGTTGCCAGACCGTTTATTACGGTTCTTTTTCCTTTTTCTGAAATCAGATCCAGATCTTTTATTTCAGTCATCAGCTTAGCGAATCTCTGGTAGAGTAGGGGATCCTCTGCTTCTTTTATGTAGATTTCCAGACACTGCCGGATCAGTTTCCCAATCTTTGAGCAGTGTCCGAATTCTGAACTGTTCTGACGGACTTTTTCATAAGAAGGACTTTTCTTAAAGGCATTTTTATTGAACCCGCTTTTTTTGCGGACGATATTCTTACCATTCAGATTGTAAAAAACCAGATCACCTAAAGTGCCGTTCAGTTTTATTAAGCTTTCATATGTTGCCATTTCAGTATTTGAACTTCAAATATAAGAATAAATATCAAAATATATCATTTTAAAATATAATTCTGGTATAGTTGTAGTATAGTTATGATATAATTAATAATTTTGTTTATATTTGTAAGTGTAATGATACAGAACTAAAGATCAACAGATTATGAACTTGGGAATATTCAAATACAAATCAGCAGTAAGGATTCTTTTTACTTTGGCAGTTTGCTCTTCTGTGGCAATTTCCTGTGGAAGTACAAAAAATGTTTCAAAATCCAAAAAATATACTTCAAAGGCTGTTTCAAAGTCAGAAAATTTGCGAAAACTTGATTCTGCATTTGACGGTAAACTATCCGGAACGGTAAAGAGTATATTAAAGGATGCAGAAAATTATCTGGGTTCCCCCTATAAATTCGGCGGAAACACTTCATCTGGGTTTGACTGTTCAGGATTAACTACCAAAGTATTTGATGAAAACGGTTTTAAGCTACCCAGAAGGTCAGCTGATCAGGCGACTGCAGGGAAAAATATTGATGTAAAAGAAGTGAAGCCGGGTGATCTTCTTTTTTTTGCTACTGCTGGTGGAACTAAAGTTTCTCATGTTGGAATTGTTCACACCATAGAAAATGACGGTGAAGTCAAATTTATCCATGCGTCAACCTCAAAAGGGGTCATCATTTCCTCACTCAATGAGAAATATTGGAATAAAGCTTATCTCAGAGCACAAAGAATTTTATAATACGTGATATTTTAGGAAATCAGAAGAAATCATCATTATCAATTTGATAGAGTGTGAAAATTTTGTCACAGAGTAACCAAATTTATTATCCATACATCCATCAGAAATTGGATGATTTTGTTTTTCATAAGATAAAATAAACTTATCAGAAATAGAATGGCAGGCATTGCATGATACAAAGTATTAATTACGAATCCAGCTGTATTCTTTGACCTCTGCTAATGAAAGGTTTAGTTAAAAAAATCAATAGCACCTCTAATGGATCTGTTAAATTTGATTCTGAACTGAATCCATATACATAAGGACATCGATTTAAATATGAATTACTTACTGCCAGAATAATAAGTTTCAGGGGCTTTACACAAGTTTTTGTATATTTGAACTCAAATTTATTAAACTGATTTAAAATAAACACATGTCGTTACAACAAACTATTGAAACTATCTGGGATCAAAGAGATTTATTACAAAACGAAGACAGCAAGGCAGCCATCAGAGAAGTTGTTTCTCTTTTAGATACCGGAAAACTTCGTGTTGCTGAACCAACTGAAAACGGATGGCAGGTAAATGAATGGGTGAAGAAAGCGGTGGTCATGTATTTTCCGATCCAGAAAATGGAGACTATTGAAGTAGGTCCGTTTGAATTTCACGATAAAATCCCATTGAAAAGAAATTATGCTGAAAAAGGTGTAAGAGTAGTGCCTCACGCTGTAGCAAGAGAAGGTGCATTTATTGCTTCAGGGGTTATCTTAATGCCTTCTTATGTAAATATCGGGGCTTATGTAGATTCCGGAACCATGGTAGATACCTGGGCAACTGTAGGAAGCTGTGCACAGATCGGTAAGAATGTTCACCTGAGCGGTGGAGTTGGTATTGGTGGTGTTCTGGAGCCGCTTCAGGCTGCACCGGTAATCATCGAAGATGACTGCTTTATCGGATCAAGATGTATCGTTGTTGAAGGCGTGCATGTAGAAAAAGAAGCTGTTTTAGGAGCAAATGTTGTTTTGACCGCTTCTACTAAAATTATTGATGTTACAGGTCCCGAACCGATCGAAATTAAAGGAAGGGTTCCTGCACGTTCAGTAGTTATCCCTGGAAGTTATACCAAGCAGTATCCTGCGGGAGAGTTTCAGGTTCCGTGTGCTTTGATCATCGGTCAGAGAAAAGAGTCTACCGATAAAAAGACCTCACTGAATGATGCTTTGAGAGAGAATAATGTTGCGGTTTAAATACAACTAACCAAAAACTCATTACCTTGAAACAAAAAATTTTAAAGTTTATTTTAAACCCCAGATATATATTTGGGGTTTATCTTATGATTGCAATGATTACTGCGATCTCAAAATACGCAAGAGGATATCAGGCGATTAATAACTACCTGATTTTTAAGTATACCTACATCAATACGCTGCTTGAGAAAAATCTGTATCTGCAGTATCCGGAGCATTTTCAGGATTCCAATCATTACGGGATCTTTTTCAGTGTGCTCATAGCCCCGTTTGCTTTGATGCCGGATTGGCTCGGGATTTCTTTGTGGAATGTAGCCAATACATTTATATTTATTTATGCGATCTATAAGCTTCCCTTTTCAGATGGCAAAAAAGCACTGTTTGCTTTACTCTGTTTACAGGAATTCATTACCGCTGCTTTGAGTTTACAGTTTAATATTGCTCTCACCGGGTTATTGATGTTATCTGCAGTGTATATTTATGAGAAAAAAGAAGTGAAATCTGCGGTTTCCTTAATGATAGGAGTATTTGTCAAGATCTACGGAGTGGTCGGACTTTCCCAGTTTTTCTTCATTAAAAATAAAACGAAATTTATCATTGCAGGAATCATCATTGCACTGGTGTTTTTTGTATTTCCGATGATCTTTTCAAGCCCTGAATTTGTCATTCAGAGTTATAAAGACTGGGCAGTTTCACTGGCAGAAAAAAACGGACAGAATCAAGGATTAAACAGTTATCAGGATATATCGCTGATGGGTTTTATAAGAAGAATTTTAGGGGATTCTTCCATATCAAATCTTTCATTTTTAGCGTTTGGGCTTCCTTTGTTTGCGCTGCCTTACATCCGGATCAAACAGTATAAAAATTATACTTTTCAGCTGATGATACTGGCTTCGACTTTACTTTTCCTGGTACTGTTCAGTTCAGGATCAGAATCTCCGACTTATATCATTGCCGTTGCAGGCGTAATGATCTGGTTTTTTATGCAGAAAAAAAGAACTCCACTGATCTGGGGGTTGCTTATTTTTGTAATCATTCTCACCTGTTTTTCACCTTCAGATCTGTTTCCAAAATCAGTTAAGGTGAATTACATCGTCAAATATTCTTTAAAAGCTGTACCTTGCATCCTCGTTTGGTTCAGGATTATTTATGAATTAATGACCAAAGATTTTGAAAAAGATTACAGTCTGCAATAATATCTACAGATGAAAAAAATATCCATTGTAATACCTGCTTATAATGAAGAAGGCAATGTCGCATCTATTCATCAGAAAATCAAAAAAGTTTTTTCAGAATTACCTCATTATGATTTTGAAATTATTTTTGTCAATGACGGAAGCCGAGATGCTACCCAGCAGCAGCTGAATGTGTTATCGGAGCAGTTTGAGGAAGTTAAATTTATTGAATTTTCAAGAAATTTCGGACATCAGCCTGCCGTAAAAGCAGGTATGGACAGCGCATTCGGAAATGCTGTAATTTCAATGGATGGAGACCTTCAGCATCCTCCTGAACTGATCCCTCAGATGATTGAAAAATGGGAAGAAGGATATGATGTGATTTTAACAGTAAGAAAATATCCTAAGGAAATTTCTTTCTTTAAAAGAAAAACATCTGATTTTTTTTATAAGATACTGTCAGGTTTATCGGATGTCAATCTTACAAAAGGAGGCGGTTCAGATTTCAGGCTGATGGATGCAGGTGTCGTGGAAGTAATGAGGAAATTTAATGAAGATGACCTGTTTTTGCGCGGACTGACAAGCTGGATGGGATTTAAACAGACCGGTATCGATTTTACAGCGTGCGAAAGGCTTTCAGGACAGAGCAGCTACAATCTGAAAAAAATGATGACCTTTGCTTTTACAGGGATTACCGCATTCAGTATAAAGCCTTTATACATTGCTGCCTACTTAGGATTTTTGTTTTCAGGTTTATCCGTGATCGGTTATGGCATCTATGTGATTTATTCTTTTATTGAAAAAACTGAAATTTCCGGTTGGGCATCATTGATTATGACCATCGTTTTTTTTGGAGGCCTGCAGCTCATCATGCTGGGGATTCTGGGAATCTACCTGGGAAAAATCTTTAAACAGGTAAAAGCAAGACCCAACTACATCATCAAAAATAAAAATTTTTAAAAAATGGTCTTATTAAGTTTTGACATCGAAGAATTTGATATGCCGTTTGAATATCAGGGACAGATTTCTTTCGAAGAGCAAATTTCGGTTTCCCAGACCGGCTTAGAAAGAATTCTTGATATTCTTAAAAAGCATAAGGCTAAAGCAACTTTTTTTTCGACTGTTGTTTTTGCCGAAAACAGCAGATATCTTATAGATAGATTACTCAGTGAAGGTCATGAGCTGGCTTCACATACCTGGTTTCATTCAGAATTTGAAGAAAAACATTTAAAAGAATCAAGAGAAAAACTTGAAGAATTATTTTCCACCTCTGTAACAGGCCTGAGAATGCCCAGGATGATGCCGGTAGATAAAAAAGCAGTTGAAAATGCCGGGTATCTTTACAACTCCTCGGTCAATCCTACTTTTCTTCCCGGAAGATACAATAATCTCAAAGTTTCAAGGACCTATTTCAAAGAAGGAAAGGTGACCCAGATTCCGGCATCTGTCTCCCCAAATTTCAGAATACCTTTATTTTGGCTGAGTTTTCACAATTTTCCTTTAGGGATATATAAAAAAATAGCGGCAGATACTTTAAAAAAAGACCGTTATCTCAACATCTATTTTCATCCCTGGGAATTTGCTGAAATTAAAAAAACTGAGTTTAAGCTGCCAGGATTTACCGTTAAGAATTCAGGAGATGAAATGGTACAGCGATTTGATGATTTTGTAGGCTGGCTGAAAAGTAAAAATCACAGCTTAGGGACCTTTCAGGAATTTTATAAAAGCATACCGTCATGAAGATAGCATTTGATGCAAAAAGATTTTTTCACAATACTTCCGGTCTTGGCAATTATTCAAGAGATCTGGTAAGGATTTTATCGCAGTATTTTCCCGAAAACGAATATCTTCTGATCAACAAAAATACTTCTGAAAGAGGGAAGGATATCTTGGAAAAAGAGAATGTAAAATTCATCGAATCTTCCAAAGGAAAATTTTCACGCCAGTTTAAAATGGGAAAAGATGCCCAAAAACATCACGCAGATATTTTTCACGGATTATCCGGAGAACTTCCTTTAAAATGGGATCAGACACCTGTCAAAAAAGTAGTGACAATCCATGATTTGATTTTCATGCGTTATCCTCAGTATTATTCTTTTTTTGACCGGAAAATTCATTTATGGAAGTTTAAAAAGGCAGCAGCTGCTGCCGATAAAATTATTGCCATTTCAGAACAGACGAAACAGGATATTATCAGGTTTTTAAACGTACCAGAAAGCAAAATTAATGTTATTTATCAGGGATGCCATCATGCGTTCAAAGAAAATCAATCTGAAGAGATGATTCTGAAAACCAGAGAAAAATTTAATCTTCCCAAAAGGTTTATCCTCAACGTAGGAACCATCGAAGAACGCAAAAATCTTCTCAATATTGTAAAAGCAATTTCTACAACAGAAATTCCGCTTATTGTTGTCGGAAGAAAAACAAAATATTATAAGAAGGTAAAGGACTTTATTCTGAAAAATAAAATGGAACAGCAAGTTCATTTTCTGGAAGGTGTTTCTGTGGATGAGTTAGCTGTATTATATAAACTTGCCGATATCTTCGTCTACCCCAGCTTTTTTGAAGGTTTTGGAATTCCTGTAATTGAAGCCCTGTTTTCAAAAACCGTTACGGTAACGAGCAATACAAGCTGCCTTCCTGAAGCAGGTGGTAATGATTCAGTTTATATCGATCCTGCCAATTATCTGGATTTAAAGTCTAAAATAGAATTTCTCTGGGACAGCGAATCTGAAAGAAAACGCCGTGTTGATAAAGGTTTTGAATTTGTTCAGAAGTTCACGGATGAAACTATTGCCAATCAGCTGATGAATTTTTATCATAGATTATTCTGAAAAATATTTGGAAGTTTAAAATTTTATCTTACATTTGTACCACAATATTCAAAAAATGACAACTACTTTTTTAACACTTCATCATTATCATCATTTCTCCTAAGACGGAATTGATTGATATTTGTGTTAAAATAATATAATAAAAATTAAACCGTCTGAGTCTACAGGCGGTTTTTTTGTTTCCTTATCTCTTCACAGAAAAAGTTCACATCCTATCGTTTTTACAGACTCAGACACAAGAAAAAGTGAAATGAGTAAATTAAAAATTGCAATTCAAAAAAGCGGACGACTGTATGATGAATCTCTGCAGCTTCTCAAAGATTGCGGAATCTCTGTTAACAACGGAAAAGATCAGCTTAAAATTTCCGTCGAAAACTTTCCGATGGAAATTATGTTCCTCAGAAAT
This sequence comes from uncultured Chryseobacterium sp., assembly GCA_963526305.1. Taxonomy (GTDB): domain Bacteria; phylum Bacteroidota; class Bacteroidia; order Flavobacteriales; family Weeksellaceae; genus Chryseobacterium. The sequence continues at coordinate 282,219 of CAURNW010000001.1, forward strand.
TCTGATATTCCACAATACCTGGAAGATGGGGTTGTGGATATCGCTATCGTAGGAGAAAATCTTCTGGCAGAAAAAGAAAAAGATATTACGGTTGTTCATCAGCTTGGTTTCTCTAAATGCAGGGTGTCATTAGCGGTTCCGAAAGAAGTCGCTACCGATAGCCTGAACTATTTTCAGGGAAAAAAAATAGCAACTTCCTATCCGGCTACCTTACGCCGCTTTTTAGATGAAAATAAAATATCAGCAGAAATTCATGTCATTTCAGGTTCCGTGGAGATAGCTCCCAATATAGGTTTGGCAGATGGCATCTGTGATATTGTCAGTTCAGGAAGCACACTTTTTAAAAACGGTCTGAGAGAAACACTGACGATTATGAAATCTGAAGCTGTTTTGGCAAAAAATCCAAAGCTTAATTCTGAAAAAGAAATCATTCTTGACAAGTTTTTATTCAGAATTAAAGCAGTTTTAAAGGCTGAAAATTCCAAATACATTCTAATGAATGTTCCCAATGATAAGATTACAGATGTAGCAAATGTTCTTCCTGTTTTAAAAAGTCCTACCGTTATTCCTTTGGCTGAAGAGGGTTGGAGCAGTATTCATTCTGTGATTGATCAGGACAGATTCTGGGATGTTATTGATGAATTAAGAGAAAAAGGAGCACAGGATATTTTAATTATTCCTATTGATAAAATGGTTATTTAAGATGAATACATATATAAATCCAGACAGAGAAACATGGTTTGAACTTACCAAAAGACCGGTCTTTAAAAAGCAGGAAACTTCTGAAACCATCAGGGAGATATTCTCTGAAGTCGGACAGGATGGAGATCAGGCACTGATCAGATTTTCTGAAAAGTTTGATGCAGTAAAAATTGATGAACTCTCCTTAACGCAGGAAGAAATTAATCTATCGGTAGATTTGATTGCTGAAGATCTTAAGGTAGCCATTCAGGTAGCTAAAGAAAACATAACCAAATTTCATGCTTCCCAGGAAAGCGAAATTCAGAAAATAGAAACCAGCCGTGGGGTGATCTGCTGGAGAGAAAACAGGGCTATTGAAAAAGTGGGAATTTATATTCCGGGAGGAACGGCTCCTCTATTTTCGACTGTCCTTATGCTTGCTATTCCTGCTAAACTGGCAGGATGTACAGAGATTGTCCTTTGTACGCCCCCGGACAAAAACGGGAATGTCAATCCTGCTATTCTTTATACAGCAAAGCTTTGCGGTATTGACAAAGTATTTAAAGTTGGAGGTGCACAGGCCATTGCAGCAATGACCTTAGGCACACCGTCTGTTCCTAACGTCTATAAGATCTTCGGGCCTGGAAATCAATATGTTGTTGCCGCCAAGGATTATGCTCAGGATTTTGGTGTTGCCATTGATATGCCGGCGGGGCCAAGCGAAGTGTTGGTCATTGCAGATGAAACCGCGGTTCCTGCGTTTTGCGCAGCGGATCTGCTCTCGCAGGCAGAGCATGGAAGTGACAGTCAGGTCATTTTTATCTCCACAGACGAAGGGGTCTTTAACAAAACACTTGATGAAATAAAAAAACAGGTTCAGGAGCTTCCCAGAAATGAATTTGCCCGACAGTCTTTAAACAACAGTCATTTTATTCTGATGAATTCTCTGAATAATGCTCTTGAATTCAGTAATCTATATGCTCCTGAACACCTGATCATTGCAGTTAAAGACTACGAAAACACTATAACCAAAATCAGGAATGCGGGATCCGTTTTTCTGGGGAACTATTCCTGTGAAAGCGCCGGAGATTATGCCAGCGGAACCAATCATACACTGCCTACCAATGGTTTTGCCAAAAACTACAGTGGAGTCTCTTTAGACAGCTTTGTGAAAAAGATTACGTTTCAGAATATCTCACAGGAAGGTCTGCAGAATTTAGGAAACACAATAGAACTTATGGCAGAAGCGGAGGGTCTTTTCGCTCACAAAAATGCAGTATCAATCAGATTAAAATAAAAAATATGACCACGATCAACATACAGAACTTCGTCAGGAAAAATATACTTGAACTCAAACCATACATCAGCTTCAGAGACAATAATCTATTTGAAAATCCTTTGCTCATGGATGCCAATGAAAGTCCGTACGGAAATTTTAACCGATATCCGGATTCCACTCACAGAGCAATCAGGGAAAAAATAGCAGGTCTGAAAAACATTCCATCTACTCAGATTGCAATCGGGAACGGAAGTGATGAATTAATCGATTTGATCATTAAAATTTTCTGTGAACCAAAAAAAGATTCGGTTTTAGTCATGAATCCATCCTTTGCGATGTACGGGTTTTACGCAACCATCAACGAGAATACAGTAGTACAGCTTGATCTGAACGAAAATTTTGAAATTGTAAAAGATGATTTTTTAAAAATTACAGGAGAAAGTCAGCCCAAAATCTTATTTATTTGCTCTCCTAACAATCCTACCGGAAATGCAGTCTGTGACATCGAATTTTACATTCAGAATTTTAATGGAATTGTTGTTGTGGATGAAGCATACATTGAGTTTTCGGATCAGAAATCGTGTATTGAACTTATCAGACAGTATCCAAATCTGATCGTTCTGCAGACTTTTTCAAAAGCCTGGGGACTTGCGGGTGCCAGGGTAGGAATTGCTTATTCATCACAGGAAATCACAAATCTCTTTTATACAGTAAAATCACCTTATAACGTGAATGTTTTAAGTCAGGATCTCATTCTTGAAAGATTAGATCTGATCGAAGATTTTCAGAATAATCTTAATGATATTTTAAAAGAACGGGATTGGCTGAAAGAGCAGCTTACCGGATTAAATTGTATCACAAAGGTGTTTCCAACGGATGCCAATTTCTTTCTTGTTCAATTCAGAGAAGCTGAAGCAGTTTATGCAAAGCTGCTGGAAAATGAAATCCTCACCAGTAAAAGATTTCCTCAAATCCCTGATTGTATCAGGATCAATGTAGGAAACAGAGAAGAGAATCTCCGGTTGATTCAAATTTTAGAACAGTAATTTTCGGAATTCAGTTATAATAAGTTTATTTTATAAAAAATGAAAAAAGTATTATTTATAGATCGCGACGGAACACTGATCATTGAGCCTCCAAAAGATTTTCAGGTAGATACTCTGGAAAAACTTGAGTTTTACCCCGGGGTATTTCAAAACCTGTCAAAAATCGTCAGAGAATTAGATTACGAACTGGTTATGATCACCAATCAGGATGGATTGGGAACTGACAGTTTTCCCTATGAAGACTTCATCAAACCTCATGAAAAGATGATGAAAGCTTTTGAAAATGAAGGAATTCATTTCAGCGAAATATTGATTGACCGGAGTTTCGAATACGAAAATTCACCCAACAGAAAACCTGAAACCGGTATGCTCGGGAAATATCTATATGGAAATTACGATTTGGAAAATTCTTTTGTCATCGGAGACAGGATCACAGATATTAAACTGGCAAAAAATCTCAATTCAAAATCCATTTTCATTAGTGAACTTCCAGATGAGAATGCTGAACTTACAACTTTGAGCTGGGCCGAAATCTATCAGTATCTGAAGCAGATTCCGCGAAAAGGCAGGGTGTCAAGAAAAACAAATGAAACTGAAATAGAAATTGAAGTCAATCTTGATGGCAGCGGAACCTCCGAGATAAGTACAGGACTTCATTTTTTTGACCATATGCTGGAGCAGATTTCAAAACATGGTAATTTAGACTTGAAAATTAAGGTGAATGGAGATTTGCAGGTTGATGAGCACCACACGGTTGAAGATACGGGTATTGTTCTCGGCGAAGCTTTCCTGAAGGCTTTAGGTAAGAAGAAAGGGATTGAAAGATACGGGTTTTTACTTCCGATGGATGACTGTTTATCTCAGGTTGCTGTAGATTTCGGCGGCCGTCCATGGCTTGTCTGGGAGGCAGATTTTAAAAGGGAAAAGATTGGTGATGTACCTACAGAAATGTTCTATCACTTTTTTAAGTCATTTACCGATTCATCAAAATGCAATCTGAATATAAAATCGGAAGGTGACAATGAGCACCATAAAATAGAATCTATTTTCAAGGCATTTGCCAAAGCACTGAAAATGGCAGTTTGCCAGACAGATCAAAACTTTAATTTACCTTCTACAAAAGGAAGCCTGTAAGATGATAGCAATTATAAAATACAACGGGGGTAACGTAAATTCCGTTCAGAATGCATTAGAGAGATTAGGCGCTGATTCTGTCATTACAGATGATTTTGATTTCATACAAAATGCTGATAAAGTAATTTTTCCGGGTGTTGGAGAAGCTTCATCTACGATGAAAGTTCTGAAGGAAAAAGGATTGGATCTGTTTATTCCTGAGTTACAGCAGCCTGTTTTGGGAATCTGCCTGGGAATGCAGCTGATGTGCAAAAGTAATGAAGAAGGCGATACCAGAGGAATGGGAATTTTTGACTGTAATGTAAGAAAATTTCCTCCGCTTGATCTGGTTCCGCATATGGGCTGGAATACGGTATCCGGACTGAAATCACCTCTGTTTGCGGAAATAAATGAAGAAAATGATCTGTACTTTGTCCATAGTTTTTACTGTGAGCTGTCATCGGATACCACTTCAGTCTGTGATTATATTATTCCGTTCAGTGCCTCATTGCAGAAAGATAATTTCTTTGCTACGCAGTTTCACCCGGAGAAATCAGGGAAAACAGGAAGTACAATTCTGGAAAATTTCCTAAAGATGTAATTAAACAGTTTTTAAAACATTAATTATTGTCTCGGTGAATTAAAAACGTTAAAACTTTACTGACAATTAAAACAAAAAAGACACATAATGAATAATCGAATGCAAGGTCAGTTCATTTTCAATGACAAATAAATGACAAGTATATTACCTTATTGACCATACCTAATTAAACAAATAGAAATGAAGATAATTCCTGCCATAGATATTATAGACGGTAAATGCGTAAGACTTTCAAAAGGGGATTACGCAACCAAGAAAATTTATAATGAAAATCCTCTCGAAGTAGCCAGGGAATTTGAGGATTCCGGGATTCAGTTCCTGCATCTTGTAGATCTTGACGGTGCAAAATCAAAACATATCGTCAATCAGAAGATTTTGGAAACTCTTGCTGCAAAAACCTCCCTGCATATTGATTTCGGGGGCGGGCTGAAGACAGTAGACGATATAGAAACAGCCTTTAATGCAGGGGCAAAACAGATTACCATTGGCAGTATTGCGGTTCAAAATCCTGAATTCTGTTATACCTTAATAGAAAAGTACGGAACAGAAAGAATCATACTTGGAGCCGACTGTGAAAACAGAAATATAAAAACTTCAGGATGGCTGGAAACCAGTGATAAAAATGTAATTGATTTTATTCTTGACTATCAGCAAAAAGGAATTCAGAATGTGATCTGTACAGATATTTCAAAAGACGGGATGCTGCAGGGTACCTCTACAGAATTGTATCTGGAAATTTTAGAACGTACCTCCGCTCAATTGGTAGCAAGTGGTGGAATTTCCTGTATCGAAGATGTGTACCTGATGCAGGAAATCGGATGCAGCGGAACAATTATAGGAAAAGCAATTTATGAAGGTAAAATTCAGATGATTGACTTACAGAAATTCATTGAAAACTCTCCGCAAATCAGAAATCAGAAGTAAAAAATAGAGACATGCTCAAAAAAAGAATAATCCCCTGTCTGGATATTAAAGACGGAACGACGGTAAAAGGGGTCAACTTCGAAGGTCTGATCAATGCCGGAGACCCGATACAGCTGGCAAAAAAATATGAAAATGAAGGTGCCGATGAATTGGTTTTCTTGGATATAACAGCCACTGTAGAGGAAAGGAAGACTTTTGCCGAACTGGTAAAAGACATTGCAAAAGAAATGAGCATCCCATTTACCGTTGGTGGTGGTATTTCATCTGTTGACGATGTAAGAAAATTACTCGAGGCCGGAGCAGATAAAATAAGCATCAATTCTTCTGCAGTGAAAAATCCTGATCTGATCTGTGATCTGGCAAAAGAATTCGGCAGTCAGTGTGTGGTCGTTGCAGTCGATACAAAATTCGTCAATGATGATGACTGGGTTTTTGTAAAAGGCGGAAGAGAAAGAACCCTCTTCAGGACTCTGGATTGGGCTAAAAAAGCAGAAGATCTGGGAGCAGGCGAAATTCTTCTGACCTCAATGAATGGTGACGGTACAAAAAGCGGCTTTGATCTGAGAATTACCCGACTGATCTCAGAAAACATTACTATTCCTGTAATTGCATCGGGTGGTGCAGGAAAGACAGAGGATTTTGAACAAGTCTTTAATCAGACAAAAGCAACGGGAGCACTGGCTGCAAGTATTTTCCATTTTGGAGAAATAAAAATCAGCGATTTAAAAAAGGAATTAAAAGAAAGAAATATTAACGTACGATGAAAATAGATTTTAACAAAACAGACGGATTGGTACCCGTTATCATTCAGGATGACCGAACCGGACAGGTTCTGATGCTGGGATACATGAACGAAGAGGCTTTTATCAAAACAGAAAAAGAAGGAACCGTTACTTTTTTCAGCCGTTCAAAAAACAGGTTATGGACAAAAGGTGAGGAGTCGGGAAACTTTCTGAGGGTGAAAAATATGGCGATTGACTGTGATCAGGATACGTTACTGATCAAGGTAGTTCCGGAAAACATCGTATGTCATACGGGAAGTTTCAGTTGCTTCGGTGAAAAAGAATCCAAAGGGTTTTTGTATGAACTGGAAGATAAAATAAACCGGAGAATTGACGAGAAAGTTGAAGATTCTTACACCTATTCTCTGTATAAGAGAGGGATTAATAAAGTGGCTCAGAAAGTAGGAGAGGAAGCGGTGGAAGTCGTGATCGAAGCGAAAGATGATAATGATGACCTGTTTAAAAATGAGTCAGCAGATTTATTGTATCACTTTCTCATTTTACTTAAAATAAAAAAAATGAGCCTGCAGGATATTGAAAAAATACTGCTTACAAGAACTTCATAATATAGAAATATATGAGGCTCTGTAATCTAAAAGCAAAACTGATTCACTCTTTAAAAATGAATAATTGAATTATTTTTGAAACACTCGGATGAACAGAAAAAAATTATCATATTTTTAAATTTCTACAAACAGATTGCTAATCATCAGTGTATTGCAATCGTAATGTTTTTCTTGTAAACTATTTAGATTTTTATTCAATTATTTTAGAATACTATCAAATATTCGCTTAAGTCAAAAAATTTGGAATGTTTTATATTTGTTTATAATTATTCTAAATAAAAATACATAATGAGAAAAAAGTTTTTCAGCTTAGGTGGACTGATATTTTCAGCAGGTATAACAGCTCAGTTACCAGATGCTTCCAAAGACTCTGTAAGAAACAGCAGATTGGAAGAAGTCATTATTACTGCCGCACGATCACCTGAAATTGTTAAGAAAGCTACCACAACGGTAAATGTTATTAAGAAGCAAGAAATTGAACAGCAGTCTTTAATTTCTCCTGATTTAAGTAACCTGCTTTCCTATACAGTTCCCGGAATTGCATTTGGAAATAATTTATCAGGAAACAGGGGCCAGACTTTAAGGGGACGAAATATTCTAGTATTAATTGATGGTATTCCCCAGTCAAGCCCTCTGCGAAATAATGACCGTGAGATCAGAACTATAGATCCTTCTGTACTGGAAAGAATTGAAGTGGTCAAAGGAGCAACCTCTATCTTTGGAAACGGGGCGGAAGGCGGAATCATCAATTATATCAGTCTCTCAAATACTACAAAAAAGAAGGTATCCGGAAAGACTGTTTTTGGGTTTACAGGTCATGATCTCTTTAATAGAAATATGTTCAGGTCTGATGGAGGCGCAGGATACAGAATTTCCCAAAGCCTATATGGAAAAGTAAGTAAGTTTGATTATCTTATTAACGGTACATTCACGAAAAGTGGTGTTAAAATAGATGGTGAAGAACAGGTTCAGAATCCCCGCTATGGTTTGGGAGAAACAGATATAGCCAATGCATTTGCAAAAATTGGATATAATTTTAATAATAAAAACAGGGTGGAAGCCATGTATAATTTTTACTCAAGCCAGCAGGACTCCAAATATATTCTGGACTTGGGGAGATATGGTGAAATACCGTCTACCGGAAAATTAGGAATCAGGGAAGGTGCCAGAGAAGGTACCCGCTATAACCACAACGGATATCTGAAATATAGTAATAAATCTGTTTTCAGGAACACATCGTTGAATGCAACATTATATTTTCAGGATTTCTATACGATCTATGATTACAGAAATCCACCTCGCTGGAAAACAGGCGGGCAGTCTGCTATTTTAGAAAAAAAATATGGTTTGAGAACCGATTTTACAACAGATTTTATACAGAATGATACTACTTTTGGATCATTGACCTACGGATTGGATCTGTTGAATGAAAAAACAAGTCAACCACTTGTAGACGGAAGAATCTGGGTACCTGAACTTAACATGATTGCAGCGGCCCCATTTGTGCAGGGAAGAGTTTTTTTAACCAACGATTTAACTTTAAAAGGAGGAATACGCTGGGATCAGCTTAATGTTAGAGTGCCTGATTATACAACGCTTCCATCCGGTAATGATATTGCTGTAAATGTAAACGGAGGGAGATTGAAATACAGCAATATTTCTTATAATCTTGGATTAAGCTACACGGCCATCAATCTTTTTCAGCCTTTCGCTTCCCACTCCAGAGGATTCAATATTTATGATCTCGGACGGGTACTGCGGGATGCAAAAGGCAATATTCTGGAAACAATTGATACAGAACCAGTCATTGTAGACAGTTATGAAATAGGCTTTAACAGTAAGTTGGGAAATATTGCTGACTTTTCTGCAAGCTATTTTTTCAATTACTCCAGGTTAGGAGCTGATTTAGTATCGGTCAATGGGTTTTGGGTTCCGTTGCGAGCACCACAATATATCAGCGGTGTCGAAGTTGCCTTAAATCTTTATCCATTTAAAAATCTAAGTTTCGGAGCTAATTATGTATATCAGGATGGTAAAGCAGATTCTCAAAATGACAACAGCTATGAAAAATATCTCAGTGGAGTTAGAATCGCTCCTGCAAGACTTAATTCTTATATGAAATGGGAAGCGTCGAACAAGAGTATACAGATCGGGCTTTATCACTTATACTCTTTTAAAAGAGACCGCTTTCAGCCTGATGCAACCGGAAGATATCGGGAAGGTGAAGGTCCCGTGAACGATTTTGGACTATTTAATTTTCAGGGAAGCTGTAAACTTACCCGTTTTGCAACAGCAGGATTGGGAATTGAAAATATTTTAAATAAGACTTTCTTTACACCCACTTCGATGTTCACAGCCAGGGATGCAGAATATGTTCATGGAAACGGAAGATACTTTACCATCTCATTCAGCTTTACCTATTAAGAGAATGCTGTAATACCAAAACGCAGGTTTAAGTATTCCAACCCTGTTTTTTTCATGATTAAAAATGATTTCGGAGAATAAGAGTCTTCGAAATCATTTTTAATTATTGAATTAAATTATTTTGCAATCACTATCTTTCTTACCGCACGCTCATGATCAGATTTTATCACACACAGATAGGCTCCGTTTTCCAAACCGGATACATTGACTGCTTTCTGATTTTCTGATTTTAAAACTGATTTTCCGCTCATGTCATTAATTTCCACGGAGAAATTCCTGATCTGATCCGGCAGTTCAATATTTAACATATTTTTTGCAGGGTTAGGATAAACTTTTAATGTCTCAAGGGAATTAGTTTGAGATTCATTGACTGCTAATGTTGTGTTAGCTACCGCAAAATGTTGTAGTGCACCGATGGCTGCCTTTCCTGCATTGAATACGTAGGTAGGATCGACATTGGCAAAGGTATCATTAGCAGAATGCTCATTGAAGCTTCTTATGGTTTCATAAAAACCTGTAATAATATCTCCTTTATTTTCAAAAGGAATATAGTCTGAAGAATAAGCATTTGACATGGTTGTCTGAAGAGGTGAGTAGAGTGCAGTGCAGTTTGCCAGCTGCTGGGTAAATGCCAGAGATGCTGCATTGTTAGCGGTCTGCCCGCTTTGGTCACTTTCACATTTAATATTATCATTAAGATTTCCCAACTGTCCGCCTACCTGATCAATATTAAAAACAACCCTAAGATTCAGCTGACGTATATTATTCTGAAAAACTACATTATTCACATAATGTGTACTTCCAACAAGCCCCTGTTCTTCGCCTGAAAAATGGATGAATTTTACTGAATATTCTGTAGGAATATTTTTCAGAATTCGCGCTGCTTCCAGCAGAATAGAAGTTCCGCTTCCGTTGTCACTGACTCCCGGCCCGTTTATCGTATCGTAATGCCCACAGATTATGACATAGATATTGGGATAAACGGTTCCGGTCTTTGTAATAATCAGGTTCTTTGAAGTATTTCCTCCAACGGTAAAGCTGTCTTCTGTAATCTGATTTGCAGTGTACCCGTATGCTTGGTATTTTGCTTTAAGCCAGTTTAAGGCATTGTTGTTGGCAGTTGAACCCGTTGTTTTTACACCGAATGCAGCAAATTCCTGCAGCAGTGTAGTAATATTGGTTTCAGTAACCAGGTTTGCCCTGTTTTGGTAAGTCTGAATAAAGCTTTGACCCTGAACCTGATAAGTTGCTAAAGAAAGAAGCAGAAGAGTAGTTAATTTTTTCACTTTAGATAAAATACTTTAATATTCAGCAAATGTAGATAATAAAAAAATCCCGAGCAAAAAACTCGGGATTTAATATTGATAACAAAAAATTTTACATTATTTTACTTGATCTACAACTGCTTTGAATGCTTCAGGATAGTTCATTGCTAAATCAGCTAGAACTTTTCTGTTTAATTCAATGTTGTTCTTTTTAAGAGCTCCCATAAACTGAGAGTAAGACATTCCGTGCTCTCTTGCACCTGCGTTGATACGCATGATCCAAAGTGATCTGAAGTTTCTCTTTTTCTCTTTTCTTCCACGGTAAGCATATTGCATTGCTTTTTGTACCGCGTTTTTAGCAACAGTCCAAACGTTCTTTCTTCTACCGAAAAAACCTTTAGCTTGTTTCATTAATTTTTTTCTGCGAGCTCTTGAAGCTACGGCATTTACTGATCTTGGCATAATTTAAATTGTTTTTTTGAAAAGGGCGGAAGATTTGTAATTGATAATAAATTATGAATCACTTATCATTCTCTTAGCTGCACCGTTTCAGGGTTAAAATGTTGAATTGTTATTCTTATAAACCGAATAAAGGATTTATAAAAACTACTTAATTGCTAATTGACGTTTAACGCTTTTCTCGTCCACTTTTGCAACATAAGAAGTCTGCGTAAGATTTCTCTTCTGCTTAGTTTCCTTTTTTGTCAAGATGTGACTTTTGAAAGCACCTTTTCTTTTAATCTTACCCGTTCCGGTAAGTTTAAAACGCTTCTTAGCACCTGATTTCGTTTTTAATTTTGGCATTGTTTGCTTTTTTATGTTTTTGTTATCAATACTATTCTAAGGTAACATCTGAATTTTTATCAATAGGAGCAATCAAAAAATCAATTGTTAATTGGGCAAATTACCAGAATGTTACATTTAATATATGGATGCAGTAAATGGTTTCATACACTTTATGTAGGCTTACCACTTTATATTGCACGCAAATATTTGGTTTGCAAAATTACGAAAAATAATCATACAAAAAGAGACTTTCAATAGAAAATCTCTTTTTGTATATTTCCGATGATAATAAGCATTACACTTATTATCTGAATGTCAAATTATTTAGCTGGTTTTTTTGGACTCATCATCATAATCATCCTTTTACCTTCAAGCTTAGGAAGCTGATCTACTTTTCCTACATGCTCCAATTCCTGAGCAAGTTTAAGAAGTAAAATTTCCCCCTGATCTTTAAAAATAATAGAACGTCCTTTGAAAAATACGTAGGTTTTCAATTTTGAACCTTCTTCCAAAAACTTTTCAGCATGTTTTTTCTTAAAATCATAGTCATGTTCATCAGTCTGAGGTCCGAAACGGATCTCCTTAACAACCACTTTGATCTGTTTTGCTTTAAGTTCCTTTGTTTTTTTCTTTTGCTCGTATAAAAACTTTTTATAGTCTAATATTCTCGCAATAAAAGGTTCAGCTTTGTCTGAAATCACGACCAAATCTAATTCCTGTTCTTTGGCAATTTGTCTCGCTTTGTCAATCGGAAAAATTCCCGCTTCTACGTTGTCGCCCACTAAACGAAGTTCTCTTACGCGAATCTTATCGTTTATCATGTGTAAGTCCTCCTGAGGTGGACGTCTTTGTGGGCCTCTGTTGTTAAATCTTTGTGCTATCGCTTTATAATTTTATTGGTTAATAACTTATCTTGAATTGAGAGATTAAATGATTAAAAAATTTAAAAATTACTTTTCGCAAAATGAATCTTTAAATAAGTTCAATATTTAAATCATTAAATCTTCAATTATATTTTCGCTTCTTTTTTGAAGTAGGCTGTAAACTCATCCATGCTCATGACTCCAAGATCGCCTTCTCCACGTCTACGTACAGAAATTGTGCCATCTCTTTCTTCATTTTCTCCCACTACAAGCATGAAAGGAATCTTTTTCAACTCTGCATCACGGATTTTTTTACCCGTTTTTTCGTTCCGCTCGTCAATCAATCCGCTAATATCGTGATTTTCTAAAAATTCTGAAACTTTTTTAGCATAATCTACATATTTTTCACTGATCGGCAATATCGTAAACTGATCCGGGCTTAACCACAGTGGAAAATCTCCGGCAGTGTTTTCTAATAAAATAGCGATAAAACGCTCCATAGAACCGAAAGGTGCTCTGTGGATCATAACCGGTCTGTGTTTTTCGTTGTCACTGCCGATGTAGGTAAGGTCAAATCTTTCGGGTAAATTATAATCTACCTGGATGGTTCCCAACTGCCATTTTCTTCCTAAAGCATCTTTCACCATAAAGTCTAGTTTTGGTCCGTAGAATGCAGCTTCACCATATTCAATAACAGTTTTCAGACCTTTCTTCTCTGCAGCCTGAATAATCGCACTTTCAGCTTTTTCCCAGTTCTCATCCGAACCGATATATTTTTGCTTATTTTCAGGATCTCTTAACGAAACCTGGGTTACAAAATCTTCAAATCCTAAAGACTGAAACACGTAAAGTGTTAAATCAATTACTTTTTCAAATTCTTCAAGCAACTGATCCGGAGTACAGAACAGGTGAGCGTCATCCTGGGTAAATCCACGTACTCTTGTCAGACCGTGAAGCTCTCCGCTTTGTTCATATCGGTAAACTGTTCCGAACTCTGCATATCTTTTCGGTAAGTCTCTGTAACTCCACTGTGAAGTTTTGTAAATCTCACAGTGATGCGGGCAGTTCATCGGCTTTAATAAAAATTCTTCTCCTTCGTTGGGAGTTTTGATCGGCTGGAAACTGTCTTCTCCATATTTATCCCAGTGCCCGGAAGTCACATACAGTTCTTTTGATCCGATATGTGGAGACATGACAAACTCATATCCTCCTTTTTTCTGAGCTACAGAAAGGAAGTTTTCCAGTTTTTTTCTCAAAGCAGTTCCTTTCGGTAACCAAAGTGGTAAACCGGCACCAACTTTTTCAGAAAAAGCAAAAATTCCTAATTCCTTACCTAATTTTCTGTGATCTCTTCTTTTTGCCTCTTCCAATAATTCAAGATACTCAGTCAGCTCTTTCTGTTTGGGAAAAGAAATTCCATATACTCTTGTCAGTTGAGGATTTTTCTCATTTCCTCTCCAGTAAGCTCCTGCAGCATTAAGAATCTTTACCGCCTTTACAATCCCTGTATTTGGGATATGTCCTCCACGACAGAGATCTGTGAAATTATCATGCGTAACGAAAGTGATCTCTCCATCATTAAGATTGGAAATCAATTCCACTTTATACGGATTGTCAGCATACGTTTTTAATGCTTCTTCCTTTGAAACAGGATATAATGAGAATGTGGATGCTTTTTTTGCATTTTCTAAAACTTTCTTTTCAATCTTCTCAAAATCCTTTTCAGATAAAACTTCGTCTCCGAAATCCACATCGTAATAGAACCCGCTTTCAATGGCAGGACCGATCGTTAATTGAGCGTCAGGATAAAATTCAAGGATAGCCTGCGCCAGAAGGTGGGCAGAAGAATGCCAGAAGGCTTTCTTACCTAGATCATCATTCCATGTCAAAAGCTGTACCGTAGAATCTGTGGTGATCGGCGTGGTGATTTCGACTTGTGTGCCGTTTACAACTGCGGAAATGGTATTTCTTGCCAATCCCTCGCTTATCGATTTTGCCACATCCAAAGGAGTGATTTCTCCTTCAAATTCTTTGACACTATTGTCTGGAAGTGTAATTTTTATCATTGTTTACTAAGAAATTTTTAAGTTGCAAAAGTACGCAATTTTTATTTAAAATGAGTATTTACGAAAAGTTGAATTGAAGAATTTGTGTGAATTAATGAAAAGCAATCTTTCATTTTTCAGAATTATTATTTTGAGTGCTTTCTGCTGTCAGTAAAATAAAAGATTTTTAAATGATTAAGTTTCCAAAGCCCTTTTGTAAAACAATAATAATGATATAGTTTATAAACCTGATTTTTCAGAGGAGGAGATAATACAAATGCAGAATGTCAATTTCTCTTTTTAGATTTTACTTTTCTCTTTATAGTCTCTATAACATCAACATTCTGTACTTTAGACTGTACCCATCCGTGAATATCAATGTAGAGCAGTGATCTTCTGTAATACTCATTTTCAGAAAACAGAACCAGTTTTTTTTCAAATAATTCGAAAGATTTCTGTATTTGATCAGCAACCAAATTATTAAGGTTTTTGAAAAACTCAATACTTTCGTAATGGAAAGCTTCCGGTTTTTTCATTCGTTGCGTAAATTTCAGGGTTGCTTTGATAAAGTCGTCATAATCCTCATCATTTCCTGATTCATATTTGGACATCAGAATAAGGATTCGGGTATGAAACAGTAAATCTTCCTGTACATTGCCTTTGGATTCGATAATTTTAGTAGAATAGACAATAGAGTCACTGTATTTTTTACTTCCAAATAGCATAGCTGCCATTTTGATGTAGAAAATCATAAAATGATGTTCATCTATTTTATCCCGGAGTTTTTCCATTTTGAGTTCGATCTCCGGAATCAGTTTCGTTCCCGTAAAAAAATCACCTTTGATAAAGTGAATATTCATCAATGTATTATATTGGGTCAGAAAAATGAGCGACTGCAGATTTTCATTATTTCCAAAACTTTCAGATCCGACTATTCTGTTAAAATGATTAAATTCTTTTTCCAGCATTTCACTGTGCCCATACAAGAAAAGAATTTTCAGCAGATAGGTGTATCCCTTAATATACCATACCGGATGGCTGGAGATCATTTCAGGATTCCGGTGAAATAATTCTACCCACTGGAAAGCATATTTAAGAGTGTATTTATAATCCTGTAATAGCTGATTCTTCCATACATGCGCTTTGTAAAACCATAATTTTTCCGTGAAATTAAGTTGTGACGGTTTGATATTTTTAATTTCAGCATTAAAAATTTCCAGTATTTCTTTGCGTCCCTCATCATTTTTCACATAACCATGAGTAAGCATTTCACTGTATAATTTCAGCGAAAGATTTGAAAGCTGTGTCGCATATTGATTTTGCCTGCTTAGTGCTTTAGACTGGCTGATGAGTTCATCTGCTCTTCCTGCGATACTTCGTGTGATATATTGGGATTCAATAACTTTTTCGAGATCTATGATTTCAGAGGCAATGCTTTTTTCATCCAGTTCCAGGGCTGAATGTTTGGCCCTGTCCAAAATTTTAAGCGCCTGTTTATAGAGTCCTTTCTGATAAAGAATGTTTGCAAAGTCCAGCTGTTCACGAAGCTGAATCCGATAATTCTGATGACTCGGATTCATCCTGAGACTGACTAAAAGCTGTTTGTAGAGATGTGCTTTTAGATTGGAAAGCTGCTGTTTTGTAGATATTTTTTTTTCAAGAATTATCCTTTCATCGTATTCGTTCATTTTATCAAGTTCCGAAAAAAGCAGTAAAAATTTCGCATCGATATTGATCCCCAAACGGTTTACGTAGAGTTTAAACTGTCGTTTTTCTGAAGTGTTTAATGATTTTATGAGTATAAATAAAAAATCTTTCTGTAATTCTGCCATTGTAAATTTTACGAACCTAAGTCTTTAATTATCATTTGTTTGATCTCATTTCTTTACCCATTGAATACTGTATTTTTCCGGGAAACCGAATGAATAAAAAAGATTTCAATTTTTAGTTTTGAATCAAAATTAAGTAAAAAGATGAATATGAATTCTGAAAAAATTGAAATTTTTGACACGACATTGAGAGATGGAGAACAGGTTCCGGGGTGCAGGCTTAATACAGCGCAGAAATTAATTATTGCAGAACAGCTTGATGCATTGGGAATTGATGTGATTGAAGCAGGCTTTCCGTTTTCCAGCCCCGGAGATTTTCATTCTGTATCTGAAATTTCAAAATTAGTGAAGAATGCCAGGGTCTGTGGCTTAACGAGAGCCAACAAAAAGGATATCGAAGTAGCTGCGGAAGCTCTCAGATATGCAAAGAGACCAAGAATTCATACCGGCATAGGAACATCGGATTCTCATATCAGATATAAATTCAATTCCACAAGAGAAGATATAATCGGGAGGGCTGTTGATGCCGTAAAATATGCAAAAAGCTTTGTAGAAGATGTAGAATTCTATGCAGAAGACGCCGGAAGGACAGATAATGATTTTCTTGCACAGATATGCGAAGAAGTCATCAAAGCAGGAGCCACGGTTCTGAATATTCCCGATACCACCGGATACTGTCTCCCTGAAGAGTATGGAGCGAAAATCAGATACCTGAAAGAGAATGTGAAGGGAATTGATAAGGCAGTACTATCCTGCCATTGCCATAATGATCTTGGGCTGGCAACTGCGAATTCCATTGCCGGTGTGATCAACGGTGCAAGACAGATTGAGTGCACGATTAACGGACTCGGGGAAAGAGCCGGTAATACAGCACTGGAAGAAGTGGTGATGATTTTGAAACAGCACAGGGATTTACATTTATATACAGACATCAATTCAAAGATGCTGAATAAAATGAGTTCTCTGGTGTCTGAATTAATGGGGATGTCTGTACAGCCTAACAAGGCCATCGTAGGGGCTAATGCATTCGCCCACAGCTCGGGAATTCATCAGGATGGTGTCATTAAAAACAGGGAAACGTATGAAATCATAAATCCTGAAGATGTAGGGGTAAATGAATCATCCATTATCCTTACCGCAAGAAGCGGACGTTCGGCCCTGGCCTACCGATTTAAGCATATTGGTTTTGATGTTACTAAAAATGAACTGGATTTTCTGTACCATGAATTTTTGAAAACCGCTGATATCAAAAAAGAAATAGATAACGAAGATCTTCACAGGATCATGGAAGTCTGCAATAGAAAAATCGGATAGGAAATTTCATACTAATACATTAAAAATGAACAACTACAGAAATACACTTTTTGATAAAATATGGGATGCCCATGTAGTGGAAACAATACCGGACGGTCCGCAGATCATCTATATTGACCGGCATTTAATTCATGAAGTAACAAGCCCGCAGGCATTTGCAGAACTTGATGCAAGAAATGTCGAAGTATTCAGACCTAAACAGATTACGGCGACTGCTGATCATAATGTTCCGACACAGCATCAGGAGCTCCCGATACAGGATGAACTGTCAAAAAACCAGGTAGAACACCTTACTGAGAACTGCAGGAAAAATAATATCGAACTGTATGGATTAGGGCATCCTTACCAGGGGATTGTACATATTATTGCACCGGAACTGGGAATTACACAACCGGGAATGAGTATTGTATGCGGTGACAGCCATACTTCAACTCACGGTGCTTTCGGAACCATTTCTTTTGGGATCGGTACCAGCCAGGTTGCTCAGGTCTTTGCGAGCCAATGCCTTTTGCTTAATAAGCCAAAATCCATGAGAATTACGGTCAATGGGAAACTGAACAGTAATGTCCAGCCAAAAGATGTAATACTTTATATTATCTCGAAGGTGGGAACCGATGGAGGGACAGGGTATTTCTGTGAATATGCCGGACAGGTTTTTGAAGAAATGTCAATGGAAGGAAGGATGACGGTCTGCAATATGAGTATCGAAATGGGAGCAAGAGGAGGGATTATTGCTCCGGATAAAACGACTTTTTCTTATATCAAAGGAAAGATGTTTGCTCCAAAAGGAAAAGAGTGGGACGAAAAACTGGATTACTGGAAAACTCTTACAACCGCGCCGGATGCAGTTTTTGATAAGGAGCTTACATTCGAAGCTTCCGAGATTGAACCGATGATCACTTACGGAACCAATCCCGGAATGGGAATTTCAGTTCATCAACAGATCCCTGCACCACAAAATGAATCCGAAGAAAAAGCACTGCATTATATGGGATTAAAAGCAGGGCAGTCTTTTTCCGATATTAATGTAAATCATGTGTTCATAGGAAGCTGTACCAATGCCAGAATAGAAGATTTCCGGTCGGTAGCACAATACATACGAGGGAAAAATAAATCAGATGATGTTAGGGCTTTAATCGTTCCCGGATCTCAGCTTGTGGTAAAGCAAATATATGAAGAAGGTCTTGATAAGATTTTCAATGAGGCAGGGTTTCAGATCAGACAACCCGGATGCTCAGCCTGTTTAGCGATGAATGACGATAAAATACCGGAAGGTGAGTACTGTGTCTCTACCTCGAACCGAAATTTTGAAGGAAGACAGGGACAGGGAGCCAGAACGATTCTTGCAAGTCCGCTGACGGCTGCTAAAGTTGCCATAGAAGGTAGAATTTCAGCATCACAAAATTTAAATTAAAAAAAATATTGAAGACAGATAGGTATCAGGATTCATTAATTCATAATAATTAATTCATGCAAAAACTAATTAAAGTACAGTCGACTGCCGTACCTATGCCGCGAGAAAACATTGATACGGATCAGATCATTCCTGCAAGATTTTTAAAAAGTATAGACAAAAAAGGGTTTGGGAGTAACCTTTTCAGAGACTGGCGGTTTGATGTGCACACTAATGAACCAAATCCCCAATTTGTATTAAACAATTCAGGATACAAAGGTGAAATTCTCGTTGCCGGCAATAACTTCGGATGTGGAAGCAGTCGTGAACATGCGGCATGGGCCTTGACAGATTATGGGTTTAAAGTAATTGTGTCAAGTTATTTTGCCGATATTTTTAAAGGCAATGCTTTGAATAACGGATTACTTCCCATACAGGTTTCTGAACTGTTTTTAAAAAAACTTTTAGCAGGGATCACTGAAAATCCAGAAAGTGAGATTACGGTTGACGTAGTGAGTCAAACCATTCATTTCAATCACCTCACTGAGAAATTCGAACTTGATTCTTACAAAAAGATATGCCTTATGAACGGTTATGATGATATTGATTTCTTAATAAGTAAAAAAGAGGCCATCGAAAAATTTGAACAGAAAAAACATAAAATATATGAAAAGCAATTTTAAAATAGCGGTTTTATCTGGGGATGGAATAGGACCCGAAGTAACCGGTGAAAGTGTGAAAATCTTAAATACGATTGCACAGGTATTCGATTACAATTTTGAGTTCCGGTATGGTCTCATTGGTGCAGAAGCTATTTTTAAAACCGGAAATCCTTTACCGGAAGACACCCTGCAGCTCTGCAAAAATTCTGATGCTGTACTCTTTGGAGCTATCGGGGACCCTTCATTCGATCATAATCCCGATGCCAAAGTTAGACCTGAACAGGGACTTCTGAAACTGCGTAAAGAGTTAGGGCTTTTCGCCAATATCAGACCTCTGAAGACCTATTCATCACTTATCTCAAAGAGCCCGTTGAAAAAGGAAATTATCGAGGGAACAGACATTCAGATCTACAGGGAACTGATCAGCGGAATTTATTTTGGAGAAAAACATACGGAAGAGGGCGGATCTTTTGCTTACGATGTATGCAGGTACAGCAGGGAAGATATCACCCGGATTGCTCACCTCGCTTTTCACGATGCACAGAAACGGCGAAAGAAAGTAACGCTTATTGATAAGGCTAATGTACTGGATACTTCCAGATTATGGAGAAATGTATGCAAAGAAATTGCGGCAGAGTATCCTGATGTCACGTTGGATTTTATGTTCGTAGACAATGCTGCCATGCAGCTGATCCTTAATCCGAAGCAATTTGATGTGATTCTAACAGAAAATATGTTCGGAGATATTATTTCTGATGAAGCCAGCGTTATCGGTGGCTCAATTGGAATGTTACCATCAGCTTCCATCGGAAATTCTAATGCTTTATTTGAGCCGATTCACGGTTCTTATCCTCAGGCAAAAGGGAAGGGAATTGCAAATCCTGTAGCATCTGTTCTCAGTGCAGCAATGATGCTGGATCATTTAAAATTGGAAAATGCAGCACGTAAGCTGAGAGAATCAGTGGAGCATGCCATTGACAATAAATATGTTACTGCTGATCTGAACTCAAAACAATTCTATACTACCAGTGAGGTAGGAGATTTTATTGCAGATTACATCAAATATTCTGAAAAATCGTATTACAATTTTGAAAATATCAAAATAGGAAAATCTACGATTGTCTAAGCATATAAAGCCTTCGGTTCATTCAAAAAAAGTCTGCCTCTTTCGAAGCAGACTTTTTTGGATCTATTCATCAGTATTATCCGTCTTTCCTGATTTATTTTCAGAAGCTTTTTCAATATCTTCTTTATCAATTTCCGGCGGATTGGCCTTTTTAGATGATTCGGGAATATTCTGAAAATCTTCGTTTTGCTTTTTTGTTTCTGCGGAATTTGCAGAACCCTTCTTTTTGTCGTCTTCTTTTGAATCCATAGCTTTGTAATTTAGAGTCCGAGAACACCGAGTTGTCCGGTTTTATCCTCTATTGTATAATTCAAAGCCTTTGCCAAAACGAAAATATTATTAAGATTTTCCATCAATTGCTGACGTCCTTCACTTCGTAGTTTATTCTGATCTACAGAATTAACAGCTGTAGTTTTTGCTTTCGCCTGTACATTTTTAATATCCTTTTCTGAAATCCTGTTCAGAAATGAATCATCTAATGACTGAATTTCAACACTTGGTGTAATTCTGATATCTGCATTGGGAAGATCGGTAATTATTAATTTTCTGTTCACAGAATCAACTTCCATTTTCATTTTATTCAGATCATAAGAAACCTGTGCATTCGTTTTTGTATAGGTAATGATACTGTTGCTGGTCACTTCTTTTCCGAAAAATTCATATCTCATTTTTGTTTTCTGCATGGCAGAAAAATCCTGTTCAAGAACAACCATCTTATTCATTTTTGAAATTTGATTGGTTAGAATATAATAATCAGATTTTTCGGTTTTCTCAGCTATATTGAGACATGATCTGAAACTGAAGAACAGAATCAGCATCAACAGAATACCTGCAACGAACGGAAAGACAATTTTTAAATTTCTCAATTTGATTTTTTAAATATTTCTTTGATGACCGACTGATCATCTTTCTTTAAGATTTCAACAAGATCTCTTTCAATATATCCTGTGGTCGGCATTTCAATAATTCTTCCAATTTCCTTGCCATATTTTTCAACGATAATGGTGGGAACTTTCTGAACATTATATTTAGATTCATCGCCTGTAGGAGATTCTTTTTTACGGTTGACGGCAATGATTGTCAGTTTTCCGTCAGGATATTTTACCTCTTCAAGAATTTTCATTAACCTCGGGAAATCACGGTGACTGTCTTCACACCACGTTCCCATAAAAACAATCAGATTGTAAGAATTTATTTTATTTTTCTTTAATTCTGCAACAGCTTTCTGATCAAGAGCATACTCATTGAATTCTTTGGTATACCATTCTGAATAAGGCTCTTTTACAAACTGATCTTTCAGCTGATGTCCCAACAGCATTTTACCGTCAGCAGTAGTTTCGACCTCACGGTTAACCACAACCTTCTGAGCATTAAAATTTTGAACTGACAAAGCTAATGCCGAGACCCAAAGTGTTTTAATTATTATTTTTTTCATCTTTTTCAATAATTGTTTTTAAGTCAGCAGGAGAGTAGTACTTATTTTTCAGTACTTTATGATCTGCTTTTCTGTATACGTTAAATTTTTCCCCGGATTTTTCGTAAAATGATTCAACGTCTTTTTCTCTGTAAAACTGTACGGTTTCGTTGGCCTGTTCTTCATTTTCGCAAGCTTTTGACATATTCGAACGCTGAACTTCATTGAACAGTTCTACAAATTTATCTCCCAATCCAAATTCAAGAACTGCCCCACTCAAAACATATTGCAAGTCGCAGAGTGCATCAGCAATTTCGACAAGATTATTATCTTCAATTGCCTGTTTCAGTTCATTAAGTTCTTCCTGTAAAAGCTCAACTCTCAGGCTGCATCTGTCCTGAGACGGAATTTGAGGAGCATCCAGAATAGGAGCTTTAAAAGTGGTGTGGAATTCTGCTACCTGGTTCAGACTGTCAATTTTATCCATGAAATTTAAATTTAAAAGCAAAGATAGTGATTTTGATAAACTGTGTTAAAGTTTGATGTCAGAAATGCCAAAAGCCGGAAGTGAGGATCCTTACTGATTATTACCCATAAAAAAGACCGCCATTTCTGGCAGTCTCTCTGATTTACTTTTTTAATGTTTAATTTTTGATAAATCTTTTGGAGATTTCTCCGATCTGGATCATGTAAGCTCCGGTAATAAGATGACTTACATTCACTGTTCCTCTTTCCAGTTTTCCTGAGTGGATTACTTTACCACCCATATCCAGTATTTTATATTCTTCAGAAGTTGTATTTGAAATATGCAAAATATCTCTTACAGGATTCGGATATAATTTAACATCAGTTAATAAATCTTTGATTCCTGAATTTTCTCCTCTTACGGACGATACAATATTGAGTGTGTAATCCTCAACCTGTCCATAAGTATATGATCCGCATGATGATGAAGGGACTGCATTATACTGCATCATTACTCTCATTCTTGTACTGCCTAAAGTAGCAGTTGAAGGAATTGTAATCGAACCGGTTGCCGGAGTTGTTTGTGAAGCTGTTTTGCTCCAGGCCAGTTCTCCGCTGTCTGTGAAATCTCCATCTCCGTTATAATCGATATAAACTGCATATGCTTCATTATATCTGGTCGATGTCCAGACAGGAGTGATCGAAATCGTATTTGCTGTTCCTCTGGTAACATTGGTTGAAACAGAGGTGAAGTTTTCATAACCTGCTGTTCCTGTTGAAGTATTATTGATACTGCCGAATGTTACATTTCCGATTTTTTCATCTGCTGTATTGGTTGCTGCAGCTGAGCAGTAAGTAACTGTACCGCCTCCTGAAAGAGTGGTTACATTCACTGTATTACTTGATACAGAAGCATTTCCTGCTGCATCTTTTGCCTTTACAGAAAAACTATAGCTTGTTGCTGAGCTTAAACCTGTAACGGTGTATGTGGCAGAAGCTGTATTTCCTATTAATGAAGAACCCTGATATACATCATAACCTGTAACCCCGACGGCATCTGTTGCACCGGACCATGAAAGATTGGTACTTGTCGAAGTCGTGCCTGAAGCTGCCAGGGCAGGAGCTGTCGGAGCCGTAGTGTCTGAAACTGCTGAGCCTGCATTCACACTGATGTTTGCATTGTTGACATCAAAGAAAATATGATTCGATCCTTTCACCATTATTCTTCCTGTCGTTGTAGTAGCGTTCGGAATTGTTATGCTCTGGGTTCCGTCATTTGGAGTTCCTGCAAGCAGGGTAGTCCATGTTGTTCCGGAATTGGAAGACCACAGAATATCTACATTAGCAGCATTCACACCATTGGCCGTTGTACCTGCAACATTCCAGGTTACGGTTTGCGAACTTCCTCCTGCAAACGTTGTTGCTGAATTCTGAGAGCTTACCGTAAAAGGTCCTGCCGTCCCGTTCACGGTGATCACCGCATCATCAGAATTATTTCCTGAACCACCTGCTCTGTTATCCCGAACGGTAAATCTGAAATTTAAAGTTCTGGCGACAGAAGGCAGAGCTTCAACCGTAATTTCTGCACCGGCCGTTGTTGTTGCGCCGGCAAGGACTGAGGCCATTCTCGGGAAATATCTTACCGGTGAAGCAGTCGGTACCCATGA
Organism: uncultured Chryseobacterium sp.; assembly: GCA_963526305.1. GTDB lineage: Bacteria > Bacteroidota > Bacteroidia > Flavobacteriales > Weeksellaceae > Chryseobacterium. Next base: position 306,464 of record CAURNW010000001.1, read on the forward strand.
TCTGAATGTAGGGCCAGAAGTTTTTGTTGCACTTGCTGCTGAACTCGCTCCTGTCTGGGAAGATGAAGCATTGTCTACCTGTTCCCAGATATAGGTCAGAGAATCACCATTGGCATCAGTTCCTGTTCCTGTCAGCATAAACGGGGTGCTTTTTGGAATGGTGAAATCTGATCCTGCATTGGCTGTAGGAATAGAATTTCCTGTTGAAGTACTTACAGGACATGTTTTAGCTTTGATATTATTGGTAATCTGCTGAATACTTATCGCATGAAAAAAAGAATCTGAATGAGCCTGAATATCCTGAGCGGTAATTCCTGCATATCCCATAATGGTTGATCCTGATCCCGGTTCCATATTAACGCCTGATCCTTCATTTGTATGAGAAAAAGTGTGGTTTCCACCGAATTGGTGACCCAATTCGTGAGCAACATAGTCGATATCGAAGTTATCACCTGATGGTATTCCGTCTGAAGGTGATGTATATCCGCTGCCTTTAGAACCATTGACGCAGACGCATCCTATACATCCTGCATTTCCGCCGCCGCCTGAAGCACCAAACAGATGCCCGACATCATAATTGGCTTCTCCTATGACAGAAGTTAAGGTAGACTGTAGCTGAGAATTCCAATTGTTCAGCTGTGATGCAGGAGAATAGGGATCTGTAGATGCATTGGTATAAATGACTGCATCATTATTGGCGATCAATACCATTCGTGCTGCAAAATCTTTTTCAAAAACGCCGTTGACACGGGTCATTGTATTATTCATTGCCGCTAAAGCCAGTGCCTTTGTTCCTCCGAAATAGGAAGTATACTCCCCGGTAGAAGAAAGGGCCAGACGGAATGTTCTTAATCTGGCATCGTCAGCATTGGGCCTCGCTGCAAGGGTACTTGTACTTATTCCTTTTTGGGCAACATCAATAACTGTACATTCGAAAGTGCTCAGATCATCTTTTTTATCAGACTTTTTATAGACCACATACGTGGAAAGATCTTTGGTATAAGGTTCAATAAAAACGGCAGATTTATCTCCGTAAATTTCCATGGATGACAGACCTAATGGTGAAATACTGAAATAAACAGTAGCACTGGGATCATCAAGACCTTCACCTATGTAAGACCTGATATCAGGATATTTCGCCGCAAGCTGAGGATCAAAATTTGAATTTTCTCTTACTTTAAAGTTTTCCAGTTTTCCTTCAGAATTGGGAAATGAGATAATAATCTCAGACTTTTCACCAACAGCTAATCTCTTGGGAGCTTTTGCAACGGCATTTTTCAATCCATTGATATCAAGCTGATAAATTTTGGGATTTAGAATGTTTGTTTTGTTTTCTAAAATTTCTGAATTTGTTTTTGCAGAACCTGCAGACCATAGCCGATCAGTCTGAGCGAATGAAATGCCGGATAAGAAAAGCATTCCAATCACCAATAGTTGTTTTTTCATATAAATAACATTTTGATTGTGGAATACCAAAGCTAATAAAAATTTAATTATAAAAAAGAAATTTTTTTAAGAAAATTTCTGATAATTGATTTAAAAAATTATGCATTACATTAGATATACGGCAAAAATATCAATCAATATATAAAAAAAAAGCTCATGCATTAGACATGAGCTGTTTTTTATAAATTTTAAAGAAAACTATTGAGTAATATCTCTACCGATAACCAATCTCTGTATTTCTGATGTCCCTTCTCCGATGGTACATAATTTTGAGTCTCTGTAATACTTTTCAGCAGGGAAATCTTTTGTATATCCATAACCACCGAAAATCTGCACTGCATTGTTTGCAATTCTTACACAAGCTTCAGAAGCATATAGTTTTGCCATAGCTCCCTCTTTAGTCATTTTCTGCTTGGCATTCTTCAGAGTTGAAGCTCTCTGAATTAAAAGTTCTGCTGCATCAATTTCTGTTGCCATATCTGCAAGCATGAAATTGATAGCCTGAAACGTAGCAATTGATTTTCCGAACTGATGTCTTTCTTTAGCATATTTTAAAGCAGCTTTGTAAGCTCCTCTTGCTGTTCCTAAACTTAATGCAGCGATAGAAATTCTGCCACCATCTAAAATCTTCATGGCCTGTTTGAAACCTTCTCCCACTTCTCCTAAACGGTGAGAATCAGGTACCCGTACATTGTCAAAAATAAGCTCAGCGGTTTCTGATGCACGCATTCCCAATTTATTTTCTTTTTTACCTGAAGTAAATCCTGTCATTCCTTTTTCAAGAACAAAAGCGGTTGAGTTATTTTTAGCACCGATTTCACCGGTTCTGGTCATTACTACAGCAATATCTCCTGAAATTGCATGGGTAATAAAGTTTTTAGCACCATTGATGACCCATTCATCACCATCTTTCACAGCAGTCGTAGACATACCCCCGGAATCAGATCCCGTATTATGTTCTGTCAATCCCCAGGCTCCGATTACTTTTCCGGTTGCCAGCTGCGGGAGCCACTTATTTCTTTGTTCTTCATTTCCAAACTCATAAATATGGTTGGTACATAATGAGTTGTGAGCCGCTACAGAAAGTCCGATTGAAGGATCTACCTGAGAAATCTCATCAAGGATGGTCACATATTCATGATAACCCAGACCGGAACCGCCATACTGCTCAGGAATCACGATCCCCATAAACCCCATGTCACCCAGTTGATGAAATAATTCTTTTGGGAAAGTCTGACTTTCGTCCCACTCCATAATATTCGGTCTGATATTTTTCTCAGCAAATTCTTTTGCTGTTTCAGCTATCATTTTAATGTTGTTGATAGTTTCTGTATTCATATTAGATAATAGTTAGTGCTCAAAGATACTTAAATTGCGGAAATACAAAAAAAAATAATTATAGCCGGGGAAATCTTTTCTCAGTCTTTTAATAATCAGTTTTTTACCATAAAAATTAATATAACATTAATAGAGTACGAACGATTAGATTATTATAATTTATTACTTTAGTCGGACAATTTTTAAAGAATGAAAAAATTTCTACTTTCTGCTTTTTTAATTTCATCGTATACATTTGCACAAATTCCGGCAGGATACTATGACGGTACTGCAGGGTTATCAGGATACGCCCTGAAATCTAAAATACAGGAGATCATCTCGACAAAAAACGTCAGTTGGAGTTACGGAGATCTTCCCGCTTACTACAATCAGACGGATCTTGATAAATATTATGATCATGGTGCCGCCAATACGACCATTTTATTAGATATCTATTCTGAAATCCCATCAGGTCCTGATGCTTACGAATATACATCTGCCAACTTAATCAGCACTTCCGGAGCAGAAGGCCTGGGCTACAACAGAGAACATGTAATTCCTCAAAGTACATTTAACAGTAATTATCCGATGTATTCTGATCTGCATTTTGTTATTCCTACGGATGCAAGAATTAATCAGTTACGCAGCAATTATCCTTACGGTATTGGTAATTCTACTGTCCACTACACTTTTACCAATACTTCAAAAATTGCAAACAGTGCAATCCCGAATTATGTTTACAACAGCAGGGTGTATGAACCGATTGATGAATTTAAAGGAGATGTTGCCAGAATGCTGCTTTATTTTGCAGTGCGGTATGAAAATAAATTACCTTCTTTTAATCATGTTACCCAAATAAATCCTGCCCTTGACCGATCTGCCCTTGACGGAACAGCAGAGCGGGCATTTGATCCCGCATATATTGCTATGCTTCTCCAATGGAATCAGCAGGATCCGGTTTCTCAAAGGGAAATTGACAGGAACAATGCTGTCTATACAATTCAGAAGAACAGAAATCCTTTTGTTGACAATCCGCAATGGGTCAGCTTAATATGGGTACAGAGCCCGGATACAACAGTTCCGCAGCCACCTCTGAATTTAAATTCTGCACAGTCCGGTCCCTACTATGCCACTATTTCCTGGTCTCCCAGTACCAGCTCTGATGTTTTAGGATATCATATTTATCAGAACGGTGTTTTTCTGACTTCGACAAAATCTACATCCATAACCATAGATCACCTGAATCCTTCCACGTCTTATTCCTATACGGTAAAAGCATACGATGAAGGATACCTGCAATCTGCAGACAGTAACAGCATTACAGTGATCACTCCTGCTGCAGATAACAGTGTGAAGGATCTCTTTATCATGAAGTATATTGAAGGAACCGGCAACAACAAAGCTCTTGAAATCGTCAATAAAACCGGACATGAAGTAAACCTGAACAGATACAGCATCAGAGCTCAGTATTATAACAGTATTTCAGGCACCTATTATTACGCAAACAGTTTCGAACTTGAAGGTAAAATCGGCAATAACCAAAGTTTTGTAGTTCTTAATCCTAAGTCTTTGCTGTCCTGTTATACGAATACTGATGCACAGTTTCTCACAGCTGCAGAAGCATTGGCTTTCTCGGGTACTCAGTATGTAGAATTATTATACAGCTCAACAACAATAGATGCCATCGGAAGCAAATTTGTGAGTAATACCAATTCAAATGTTTCATTATATAGAAAATCCACAGTTAATCAGCCAAACCCGGTATTCAGTATCAGTGAGTGGGATTCTTACGCAGCAAACTACTGCCAAAATTTAGGAATACTTTCTACATCAGAAAATTTACATGAAGAAAGGGAAAATTTTGAAATCTATCCAAACCCTGCCCATGATTTTATCTACATAAAAGGAGATCTGCAAAATGATGATAAGATACAGATTCTTGATTTTTCAGGAAAACTGATCAGCACAGAGAATAAAATGTCTGATAATCATAACAAGATTTCTGTACAGCACTTACAAAAGGGAAATTATCTTTTAAGAATAAACAGAAAAACATATCATTTTATAAAATACTGAGTAAATAATCAAACAGTATTGATATAAGCAGATTCACTAATAATTAATATCTATAAGTGCATCTGCTTATATTTTTTATATATAAGTATTTATGCTTATATTTGCAAAATGATAGCGGTCATCACTGGTGATATTATTAATTCGCAGCATGCAGACACTGAAGTTTGGATTACCAAACTAAAAAATCTTCTTGGAAAGTGGGGAAGTGCCCCACAGGCATGGGAAATTTACAGAGGAGATGAATTTCAGTTCAAATGCGGTATAGATGACGTGTTCTGGCGTTTTCTGGCTATCAAATCCCTTATAAGAAGTCAGGAAAATTTAGATGTGAGAATTGCTATCGGCATTGGTGAAGAAAATTTTTCATCAGAAAAAATCACCGAATCCAATGGAACAGCCTATGTGAATTCAGGAAGATTATTGGACGACCTTAAAAATGACGGACATACGGTTTCAATCAAAACCTCCAATGATGCCCTAAACAGGGATCTTAATATTCTTCTCAAATGGGCATCAAAAGATTTTGACACCTGGACTATGGCAACTGCTGAAATTATTCATGAAATGATTATGAATAATGATATAACGCAGGAAGATCTTGCAAAGAAATTCACGATATCACAATCATCTATCAGTCAGAGGCTGAAACGCGCCAACTATGATCTTATCGTAGAAACCAATCAATATTTCAGAAAGAAAATTTCAGAACTATAACATGATATTTACTCAACTCATATTGGCACATTTACTCGGAGATTTTATTCTTCAGCCAAATTCATGGGTTTCAGATAAAGAAAACAGGAAACTGAGAAGTAAATATTTATACCTTCATGTTCTCATTCATACGGTTTTAAGCCTTGTTTTTCTGTGGGATCTCAAATTGTGGCCAATAGCAGCAGTAGTCGGGATTTCACATTTGATCATTGATGCAGCAAAACTTTATTTTCAAAAAAACAGTACAAAAAAAAGATGGTTTTTCATCGATCAGCTTTTGCACATTGCCGTGATAGGTGGAGTTGCTATTTATTTTAATGAATTTGATTTCGGAATTTTAAAAGATCAGAATATAATAAAAATAATTATAGCCGCATTGTTTCTTACAAGTCCTGCCTCCATTATGATCAAAATGCTGCTGTCTTCCTGGACACCTGTCTCTGAAGAACAGAGCAGTGTACAAACCGAATCTTTATCAAGTGCCGGAAAATATATTGGAATATTAGAACGTCTTTTGGTATTCACCTTCATTGTGGTCAATCATTGGGAAGGAGTAGGTTTTATGGTTGCTGCAAAATCTGTGTTCAGGTTCAGTGATCTTGCCCAGGCAAAACAGAGAAAACTCACAGAATATGTACTCATCGGCACCTTACTGAGTTTTGGGATGGCGGTATTAACAGGAATTTTAATTAAGTAAAATAATATAAATCTAATGCAGAAACGGAAGTCGTAGATTCGCGGATTCCTTTAAAAAAAAGTAAAAATTATGAGTCAAAAGAAAGAAATGTTGTATGAAGGTAAGGCAAAACAGGTATTTGCTACTGACAATCCTGATGAAGTAGTTGTTCGTTTTAAGGACGATGCTACAGCATTTAACGCTCAAAAAAGAGGGTCTGTTGATTTGAAAGGTGAAATGAACAATGCCATTACCACTCTTATTTTTGAATATTTAAATGAAAAAGGGATTAAAACTCATTTCATTAAGAAATTGGACGAAAGAGAACAGTTGGTAAAAAAAGTGTCAATTATTCCTTTGGAAATGGTGGTAAGAAACTATTCTGCAGGAAGCATGGCACAGAGATTAGGTGTTGAGGAAGGTATAAAATCTCCGGTTACCATTTTTGATATCTGCTACAAGAAAGACGAATTGGGAGATCCGCTGATTAATGATCACCATGCAGTTTTTTTAGGTGCTGCTACCTATGAAGAATTGAAAGAAATGTATGCGTTAACTGCAGACATCAATGAAATCCTGATCGATCTTTTTGATAAAATGAATATAATTTTAGTTGATTTCAAAATAGAATTGGGTAAAACTTCTTCAGGTGAGATCATTCTTGCCGATGAGATTTCTCCGGATACATGCAGACTTTGGGATAAAGATACCATGAAAAAACTGGATAAAGACAGATTCAGAAGAGATCTTGGCGAAGTTACTGAAGCTTACGTTGAGATCTACAACAGACTGAAAACTCTGCTTGGTAAGTAAACTTTCAGATGTACGATATCAGAGCTGACCTTTAGCGCTGAACAAATGATTTGTTATTCAACAAAAAATAAATTTGAAGTTAGATTTTAGTCTGAAATCCAATATCTGACTTCTGCTAGCTATAATAGAAAAAATAGAAATGAAAAGTTTAGACATTCATAAAAGTGAATATTTAAAACAGTTTGAAACTCAAACTTACGGAAGGAATCTTTTCAGAACACAGGAAGAAGAAAGGCTTGATGCTCCCAATGAGGAGTGCGGTATCTTCGGAATGTATTCAGATAATGATCTCGACACGTTTTCTCTTTCGCAGTTTGGGCTTTTTGCTTTGCAGCACAGAGGTCAGGAGGCTTGTGGTATTTCTGTTCTTAAAGACGGGAAAATTACCAACATGAAAGATGAAGGTTTGGTTCTGGACGTTTATAAAGAGATACAGAATCCTGAAACTTTTATGGGAAATTCTGCAATCGGTCACACCCGTTATACCACTGCAGGAGACAAAAAGAAATATAATTTCCAGCCGTTTTTCGCCAAAAACGAATATGACCAGATTATACTTTCTATCGCTCACAACGGTAACTTAACCAATGCGAGAGAATTAAAAACAGAACTGGAGGCAGAAGGTGTTGTTTTCAGAGCCACTTCAGACTCTGAAGTGATCCTGAGACTGATCCAGAAAAATCTTGACTTAGGACTACGCGGAGCCATAAAGGCAACCATGGAAAAAATTGAAGGCGCTTACTCTGTTGTAGGAATGACAAGAAATAAATTTTTTGCGTTCAGGGATTTCAACGGAATCAGACCCCTTGTTTTGGGTGCAGTAGATGAGAAAACATACGTTGTTGCTTCAGAATCTGTTGCTTTAGACGCTGTGGGAGCTCAATATGTGAGGGATATCTTACCCGGTGAGATCATTTATACCAATGAAAATGAACCTGGAAAGCTGAATTCTTATATGGTTAATGAAGAAAGGGGAAAACAGAGAATCTGCTCTTTTGAATATATTTACTTTGCAAGGCCTGACTCAACGCTCGAAAATATCAATGTTTACGAAATAAGAGAAAAATCCGGCGAAAAAATATGGGAGCAGGCTCCTGTGGAAGCAGATATCGTGATCGGAGTTCCTGATTCAGGAGTTCCCGCAGCAATTGGCTTTTCAAAGGCTTCAGGCATCCCTTTCCGCCCGGTTCTGATCAAAAACAGATATATCGGAAGAAGTTTTATCGTTCCGACTCAGGAGATGAGAGAGAGGGTAGTCAATCTGAAACTGAATCCTATCATTTCTGAGATTAAAGGAAAAAGAGTAGTCATTATTGACGACTCAATCGTTCGGGGGACTACTTCCAAAAGATTGGTCAAAATTCTGAAAGAGGCAGGCGTAAAAGAGATTCATTTCAGAAGTGTATCTCCGCCCATTATTGCACCGTGTTACTTAGGAATAGACACTCCTTCCAAAGATGATCTTATCTCTGCAAATATGTCTACAGAACAGCTGAGAGATTATTTGGGAGTAGATTCTTTAGAATTTTTGAGTACAGATAATTTAAAGGAAATCTTAGGATCGTCAAACCACTGTTTTGGATGTTTTACAGAAGAATATCCCGTAGGAAAAGGAGAGGAAATAGAATTATTCAGCTAAAAACCTTTCTATAAAAATAAAATGTCAGACTTAAATTTTAAGTCTGACATTTTTATTAAATAGGATAGTATTTAAAATTTGTAATTTAAACCTAACTGAAATCCTCTGTTCGTGTTTACATTTTTCTGTGCATCGGTTGCAGCATCAGAATTATTGGCAATATGAGTAAGGCTGTTTACATATCTTGCATTGATACCTAGATTCGGAGTGAAATAATATCCTAAACCAAGACCAAATCCAAGATTAAACTTCTTAATATCATCTTTATTGATTGATTCAGATGATGATTGCGTCTGAGTGGTAGTGTTACCGGCTAAAGTCGTTGTAACAGTCTGCTCACCTTTGTTCTTACCGTCAACAAAATAACTTACTTCGGGACCTGCCTCAATATAAAAATTATCAGCTGGCTTCATTTGTAGCATTACAGGTACTGAAATATAATTCAGTGTAGTAGAAAAATCGTTTTTCGTTCTTACAGTTGTCGTACCTGTTGTAACTTCTGTATCAGAGATCACACTTTTTGCTCCCATCTGGTTATATAGTACCTCTGGCTGTAAAGCAAATTTCTGAGATAAAGGAACATTTACAAAAACTCCGGCATTGAATCCTAATTTCTGATTTTTGGCATTAAGTTGCTGTTCGCTGAATTGAGTTGCTGTGGCAGCACCTTTAATACCGAATCTTACAGGTTCCTTAGTTTTCATTGGCTGAACGGATACTTTTTCTACTTCCTGTGCAAACATCAATGATCCGGCAGCAACTGCCATTCCTAGAAATAACTTCTTCATAATCTTCTTTTTAAATTTTATTGTTTTTAATTATCTAATCATTCATTAATGGATGACTGACAATCTTTTTTTGTCTGATTGAATAATTGAATATCTATAGCACCCAGTCGAAGTGACAAATCTCATCCTGTACAAGTGCTATAAAAGTTAAATAAAAAAGAGGTTAGGTCTCATTATAAAACCTGACCCCTTTTTATTGAATTAGAATTTGTTTAATGAATATATAAAGCTTAGAATTTATAAGCTAAACCTACCTGAAATACATTGTTTCTGATAGCATCACTGTTAGAAGGTCTGTCTTTAGCAATATCCGTAACACCTGCAACATATCTTGCCGTTAAACCAAGATTGTCTGTAAAATAATAACCAGCACCTAAACCGATACCTACATTAAATGTATTTAACTGATCTTTATAATCTCCGGTCGTATTTAAAGGGTCATTATTACTTTCGTTTTTCAATTTGTTTTTAGCGCTCACTAAAAATCCAAATTCCGGACCAGCTTCAACATATAAATTAGGGATAAAATTATACTGGAACATCACAGGTACAGCTATATAATCCAGATGTCTTGCATAAGAGATTCTATCATTTGAAATTGGAGCTCTGTAATCATATTTATCTCCATATTGCGTATATAAAACCTCCGGTTGAATGCTAAAAGACTCTGCTATTGGAATATTAGCAAATACCCCTGCATTGAAACCGATTTTAGATCCCTGATCTTCCAGTGAGCCATCATCTGATAAAGAAGAAACGTTCATTCCCCCTTTGATACCGAATCTAACATCTGATGAAGACATTGATCTAGTTGTTGTTGTAGTAGTTGTCGTCTGAGCAAATGCTAGTGAACCTGCTGTAACAGCCAGTCCTAAAATTAACTTTTTCATAACTTTAAATTTTTAATATTTACTATTTTTCTAATTTTAATTTTACCGTCAGTTTTTCAACTTTGACGAGTGGTATCTTTCAAATTGTCTGCCAAAGTTGAAAAACAGTGTTTTCAAATAAAAGAATCCATCTGAATAATCAGATGGATTCTATATATTGTATTAAATGTCAGTTAATTAGATGAGTGTTATAATTATTATGCTAAAAATAACATTTATCAATATTTAATATTTTAAGATGCTTTAAAATTTAAAATGTGCTGAGTTTTCTGTAAAAATCTAAAGATTTCTGAATGTTTTCAGTACTGCATTCATGATCAAAAATACAACTGCCAATACCCGATAATAATGAAAAATTGATTTTGCTTTCAACATTCTTTTTGTCATTAAGTAATAGGCTGAAAATATCTTCATCTTTAAAATCACTCAGATCTATAAATGAATAATATTTTTGAATGTTTGTAATAATAATATCACAATTTTCCTGAGATAATAATCCTTCCAGAAATGATAAATGGGTTTCACAGATCATTCCAAGTGCCACAGCTTCACCATGTAGAACCGGATTTTCTTTTTCTAAGCATAAACTTTCTACGGCATGACCTATAGTATGACCGAAGTTTAAAGTCTTTCTTACATTCTTTTCATGAAAATCCTTTTCCACAACCTCCCGTTTTATATCCATTGAAGTTTGAATATGAGGAAGAATCCCATCGACATCCAATTTCTGAAGCTGGATAAGATTTTCCCAATGTACAGGATCTGCAATCAGTCCATGCTTAAGCATTTCAGCAAAACCACTTCTCAGTTCCTTAAAAGGAAGAGTTTCCAAAAACTGAGGATATACAAAGATCTTTTCAGGAAAACTGAAAGTACCTACCATATTTTTATAATGCATCAGATCAATTCCTGTTTTTCCTCCAATAGAGGCGTCACACATAGATAGTAGAGTAGTTGGAATATTGATAAACTGAATTCCTCTTTTATAGGTAGAGGCAATAAATCCACCCATATCTGTTATGACTCCGCCACCTAAATTGATAATCAGCGCCTTACGATCGGCCTTCATTTCTGTTAAAATTTCCCACAGCTGGGTAACGGTCTGGATGTTTTTCATTTCTTCACCTGGCTCAACTTCTAAAATTTCGAAACTGATTTCTGTTTCAAGGTGGCCCAAAAGCAAAGGAAGACAATACTCATGTGTATTTTCATCTACTAGAATAAATATTTTGCTGAAAGTCTTTTCGGTAAGAAAATCGTTTAACTGAGAAAAGTTACGGTCTAATAACGTGATCATTTTTTGATTTTTAAAAAAATTAATAAGCAAACAATTGTACAAAGTTATGATTCTTAATTTCTAACTCGTAACTAAATCACTATCTTTGCAAAAATATTTAGAATGAGCAGAGACAATAATAATTCAGGAAGACCAAAAAAACCGAGATCTTCAACAAGAAATTCGGATAGTCCTCGCTCTCCTAAATCTGGAAATTCTTCAGATTCAAAATCTTTTAAAAAGCCATTTTCTAAAACTGGTGGAAGAACTTTTGAACCAAAAGACAGAGATGAAAACGGCTCATCAAAATTTGATAAAAAGCCCTTCAGCAGAAGTGACAGAGATACAGAAAGCTCTAAAACTTTCAAAAAGCCTGATTCTAGGAGATCTGATACAAGTTATGAGAGTCGAATGGAAAAAAAGTACTCAAAAATTGAAAAAGAACCATTTGTATCCAACCAAAGTGAAGAGAAAAAGTCTTTTGGCAAAACTAATTTCAAAAGAGGTGGTGAAGGAAGAAGCAGCTCAGATGCAAGAGGAAAATACGAAAGAGGCAGCTTAAAATATGGGAGAAGACCTGGCAGCACAACTGACAGAGATGACGACAGAGCAAGATCTTTTGTACAGAAAAGAAGATTCAAAAAGGTTGAAAAAGACGTTCACAAAGACACGATCCGTCTAAACAAATATATCGCTAACTCAGGAATTTGCAGCAGGAGAGAAGCTGATGACCTGATTATTCAGGGATTGGTAGAAGTAAATGGACAGGTAGTTACTGAAATGGGATACCAGGTTGAACAAACCGACAAAGTGGTTTTCGACGGACAGGGTATTACCCCGGAAAAACCGGTTTACATCCTTTTGAACAAACCTAAAGGGTATATTTCGACGACAAAAGATGACAAGGCAAGAAAAACCGTAATGGATCTTGTAGCCAATGCATCACCGTACCGTGTATTCCCGGTGGGAAGACTAGACCGTTCTACAACAGGAGTGATTCTTCTTACGAATGACGGACACATGACCAAGAAACTGACGCATCCATCTTTTGACGCGAAAAAAATCTATCACGTAACTTTGGATAAAAAGCTGACCAACGAAGACATGAAACTGATTGTAGAAGGGATTCGCCTTGAAGAAGGGATTGCTGTCGTAGACCAGATTTCATTTATTGAAGGAAAACCTAAAAACGAGATTGGAATGGAGATTCATATCGGTTGGAATCGTGTGATCAGAAGAATTTTCCAACGATTAGGATACGAGGTCGAAGCATTAGACAGAGTAATGTTCGCCGGAATGACTAAGAAAAATATCAAAAGAGGACACTGGAGAATCCTTACAGATCTGGAAGTGAATACTTTGAAAATGCTTTAATAAAATTTTCATTACAAATCAAAAAAGACGCAGATAATTTTTCTGCGTCTTTTCTGTTTATTCTAATTATCCGTTCAGCATATCATTTTTTGAGGAATTTAACCCTCCAAAAAAAATACACCTATCAGTTTCTGCAACCTCATATACCTAATCCTGACAATCCAATAGGCTACCCCAAAACCGTCACCCCTTTCTGTATCATTTCGAAAATGGCATCTTTACCGTTGTCCGGTTTTACGTTTACGGCACGGGTTCCGTTAAAATGAAGACAGGTAATATATCCGTTGGCTACAGCATCAGTTGCAGTAAATTTCACGCAGTAGTCCAATGCCAAACCAACAATTTCGACTAACTTAATGTCATGATACTTTAAAAAATCATCCAATCCGGTCTTCATAAAATGATTGTTATCCTGAAACCCGCTGTAAGCGTCAATTTCAGTATTTTTACCCTTTTGTATAATATGCGTTACTTTTTCCCTGTTTAAATCTTTATGGAATTCTGCACCAAAAGTGTCTTCCACGCAATGATCAGGCCACATAAATTGCGGAACTCCGTTCAGGATGATGCTTTCACCTACCTTTCTGCCGTTATTACTGGCAAAACTCCTGTGATTGGCCGGATGCCAGTCCTGAGTCAGAACGATCTGGTCATATTCATTTTCTTCCATCAGAAGATTGATATACGGAATTATTTCATTGGCTCCCGGTACAGCGAGTGCTCCTCCCTCACAGAAATCATTTTGTACGTCTACTATAATTAATGCCTTTTTCATCTGCAAATATTTATGATGATTGAATTTTTTACTAATTGATGAATTGTAGTATTCAAAAAATTATCCAAATTTTAAATATCGGACAAAACGGCATTTCTATATTTTAAGTAAAATGTAGATGAATAAAGTTTTATCATTCCTAAATGTGTCTTGTATTTTCAAATTTTCTTATTTCAAAAAAAAGTGAAATATTTTATTGGGAACCATTCAACGGCTCTGTCAATATTGATTTCATTTTCCTTGAGAATCCATCCTTCCTGCCAGTATTTTAAGTTTTTTAGAGAAAGCAGGATAAAATCTTTTGTAATTGATAAGATATGCTGTACAATAAGATATTTTCAGTTTTGGAAATAACAATTCCCAATAGCTTATCTTTGCCGTAAATAAGTATTTATGTCATTTGAATCGTTAGGATTATCAAACAATATTATTCATTCAGTAAAAAAGCTGGGATACCTGAAGCCGTTTCCAATACAGGAACAGGCAATACCTGTTATTCTGCAGGGCAAAGACCTGATGGGAATTGCACAGACAGGTTCAGGTAAGACAGCCTGTTTTGTGATGCCTATTTTAGAAAAATTACAAAACGCGGAAGTTAAGAAAGACAGGAATATCCAGGTTTTAATATTGGTTCCCACCCGTGAATTGGCGATTCAGATTGATGAAGTCTTCAGGGCTTTTACAGAAAACCTAAAGAGGGAAGTCCGTACGATGGCAGTATATGGCGGCGTCTCGATCAACCCCCAGATGAAAGGAATGTTTGGCGTTGAAGTTCTTATCGCAACACCCGGCCGTTTACTGGATTTGATTGAGCATAATGCACTGAGCATTTCAGGGATCCGACATCTGGTGATTGATGAAGCTGACAAAATGTTTCAGTTAGGCTTTGGGGATGAGATGAACAGGCTTTTCGGAATGATGCCGGTCATCAAACAGACCACATTATTTTCTGCGACTTTAGATGACAAAGTTTCTGAAATGAAACAGCGTCTGTCTATCAATCCTGTACTTATTGAAATTAAAAAAGAAGAAGTTGAGATAGAGCATATTGAACAGCTGGCCTACCATGTTTCTCCTGAAAATAAAGGTCCGTTTCTGCGGTACCTGATTAAGGAGAAAAAAGTGGAAAAAGCATTAATCTTTGTTTCATCTACAAAAGCAGCAGATAACCTGGTTGAAAAACTGAAGAAAAATAAGATCAAAGCAGTTGGAATTCACAGTCAGAAATCTCAGGGCGCACGGAGAAATAATTTAGAGGAATTTAAAGTGAACGGTGCTCAGATTTTGGTAGCAACCGATCTGATCGGGAGAGGTATCCATATTGAATCTCTGCCGTGTGTGATCAATTACGAATTGCCGCGTTCCCCTCTGGATTACATTCACCGAATCGGAAGAACAGGCAGGGCAGGAGAAAAAGGAACTGCCATCACTATCCTGACAGATGATGAGCTGCAGCACTTCAGAGTTATTCAGAAAAAAATGGGCAGGAAAGTAACCTTACAGAGAACAGAAGGCATTGACTTACATGGCTATTAAAAGAAAAGCTTTCAATTGAGTAGATTGAAGGCTTTTTAATGAATTTTTTAATCCGAAAAATTCTACATTCCGATATATATAATTTTTTTTCATTTTTAAATTCTCAAATTTTCAATACATTTACAAAAAACTTTTACTCAGAAACTGCTTGAAATAAAAGATCACGAAGCAGTATTCAAATTATTATTAAAATGAACAATTTAGAGAATAAAAAATTCCCCATCGGAAAATTTCAGGAAAAGGGTATTGATTGTGACATTGAACTGGATAAGCATATTAAAGTCATCAAAAACTTTCCCGAAAAGTTAAAAAAACTGATCGAAGATTTTTCTGATGAACAGTTGGATACTCCCTACAGGGAAGGAGGGTGGACTGTAAGGCAGCTGGTTAACCATTTGGCAGACAGCCATGCAAACAGTTTTATCCGTTTCAAACTTGCTTTGACAGAAGAAAACCCAACCATTAAACCTTATCATGAAGCTCAGTGGGCAGAACTTCAGGACAGTGCAAACATGCCGGTAAAACCTGCTATGAGAATGCTGAAAGGAATTCACCAACGATGGTATGTATTACTGAAAACAATGACGAACAGACAGTTTGAAAGAACTTTTCATCATCCTGAACAGGAAAAAGATCACAATCTCAGGTATTTTTCAGCAATGTATTCGTGGCACTGCAATCATCATTATGCCCATATTGAAAATTTAAAGATCGAGAAAGGTTGGTAAAAAAAAGTCTTCATAACAGAAAAGATTTTGACGAGATTGTTGCAAGAATAACGTTACTTTCTGAACATTCTCAAAGAAAATGGGGCAGGATGAAGGTGGCTCAGATGCTTACCCATTGTGAGTTGATTCTTCAGGTACCACTTAAAAAAATCATTCTTCCCAAAACAAATTTTGTTATAAGAGCAATCGGAATTTTAACAAAAAAAGAAATTCAGATGTTTAATAACGGAATTCCGCCCAACATGCCGAGTTTTCAAAAACTAATTGTTAATTTTGACTGTGATTTTGAAACAGCAAAAATGAATCTTCTGAAAACGCTTAACGAATATGTGAAAGCTTTCGAAAATCATCAGCTGCCGGACAGTCACGCACTTTTTGGACAAATGAATGAAAAAGATTGGGGATTTTTAGAATACAAGCACCTCAATCATCACTTGAAACAATTTTATGTATGAGTTTTTTTGATAAAATATTCGGAGGAAAACAGGAGGAAGTTCAGTCTAAATCTTTCTGGAATGTAATAGAATCTGAACAGGATCTTGAAGAAGCAATTAAAAAATCCCATTCGGGAAAAATTGCTATTTTCAAACATTCTACAAGCTGCTTCATCAGCAAAACTGTTTTAAGAAATTTTGAAAAAGAAATAGATGAAGCCGACGAACATGGTGCCACTCTATATTTTTTAGATCTTTTGGCACACAGGAATCTTTCCAATAAAATCGCTGAGGATTTTGGCATACGCCATGAAAGCCCGCAGTTGATTGTTATCGAAAACGGTAATGAAATCAATAATGCATCTCATCAGGATATCACTTTAAGCCAGATTACCCTATGAGTAATATGACGCAGTACTTATCAAAAGTATTTGAAGTTCCTGCAGAAAGGCTGAATCTCTGCAGTATTCATTATGAGATAAAAAAAATACCCAAAGGAGAATATCTTCTGCAGTATGGTGAAATCTGCCGGAATACATTTTTTGTAGAAAAAGGACTTTTAAGAATGTATTCGATTGACAAAAACGGAAAAGAACACATCATTCAGTTTGCACCTGAAAACTGGCTGATTGGAGACAGAAGCAGTCTTTATTTCAGTGAAAAATCCAATTATTATATAGAGGCTGTGGAAGATTCGGAGGTTTCTGTTTTATCTCGTGATTTTTTTAATAAACTTCTTGAAGAATTCCCAAACAGCATCGAAAAAAGTGATCTTGTTCTTCAGAAACATGTAAAAAGTCTGCAGGACAGAATCAATTCTTTACTTGGTGAAACTGCTGAAGAAAGATACCTAAAGTTTATCAGAATGTATCCTGATCTGTTATTAAGAGTTCCCCAATGGATGGTAGCATCTTATCTCGGCATTACTCCGGAAAGTTTAAGCAGGGTGAGGAAAGAACTGGCTAAGAAGAACTTTATAACGGATAAATGATCCTGTAATTCAGTCATTATTTAATATATTCATCAGTCTGGTAAGGTATTCCTGCTCCATCACTACTTTTTCAAAAGATTTTTTGGCATATACCGGGCACACCTGATAGCTGTCCTGTTGATGTGCAGATATGTCATTTTCTACAAATCCTCCGAAATTAAGAGCGTATTCCCTGATAAACTGATCAATGGTATTCCGTTTACGGTCACAGAGTGTACTGCTCTGGATTTTTTGCAGAGAAGTAAGAATAAAAGACTGATCACCGGTAAAATTGATGATATTGGTGATCAGTTTTAAACTTTCATGTGGCATGCTGCTCAATTCCTGTCGAACAGCATGCGGTTGGTCTTCAAAAATCATGGCTGCATAGTTTTATTGTTTAAGGTGACAGCCCTATATTGTAGCTTTTCCTTCAACTCCGTCAGAGTTATCGGTTTTGTGACCAGTCACTGCGGCAGTTACAAAAGTTAACATACTTACCAGTTTTCCTGCTTTTGTATCCCAGTAATAGCTTTCCTTAGGTTCTACCCTGATAATGGAGACATTAGGATCGTCCTTACCGTCAAACCATGCATTGGCCATTGCCGACCATTTTTCTTCAATGGTTGTTTTGTCTTTATAAATAGTTGCTTCACCGAAAACAGAAAGGTATTCAGAATTACTGTTATTCATAAAAAACAGCTGAACTCTGCGGTCGTCCTTAATTTCAAAATTTTTATTGCTGGCATCACTGCTGATGAACCATAAATTTCCTGATTCATCTGTTTCCTGAAGTCCCATTGGTCTTGAAGTGATTGGTAATGTTTCAAGATCTGTAGCAAACATACAGAATTTTGCTTTTTCCGAAAGTTCTTTGATTTTTTTAATCGCATCAACGTGCGCTAAATTTTCTGTTGACATAATATTAATATTTTAATGTGATGATAATAAAAAAAGAGAAGTGGTTGTTTCTCTTGTTGTCAGACCTTTTTCCGACTGAATGTTCAACGTCAAAAATCTAACCAAATGTAAATTAAACACAAAAAAAATCTAAAAATAGTGAAGTTATGTATATAAGATTGTAATTTTATACTTAAATTATGATTCAAATCATAATCTATTTTTCGCTGATGTCATAATATTCGAATAATTTTGAAAGAGTAAATGAAGTATATCATAATGCTTATGAATTTGAATCAGTTCAAAATAATTATACAATAAAAATCCGGCATTTGATATATTGATAAAAACCGCTTTAAAACCATGATAAATGATATGAAAACCATTAGCTGTACGAAACTGGATGAAGATCTTTTAAAATCTTTCGGAGGTGAAATAAAACATTTTAAAGAGGGTGATAAAATTTTTCAGCAGGGTGAAATTCCGATGTATTATTTTCAGATTACAGAAGGAAAGGTAAAAGAAAACAATCAGGATCTTGACGGAAGAGAATTTATACACAACATTTTAGGTCCCGGTCAGAGTTTTGGAGATTCTATGCTGTTTATCGACAAAAGGTATCCGATCAATGCAGAAGCAATTACAGGGCTTACCGTGATCAGACTCTCAAAGTCCAACTTCCTGAATCTTCTTGAGAAGCATCCTGAAACGTCAGTTCAGATCAATTCCTGTATGTCTCAGAGAATGCATTACCAGTTTATTATGATGCAGAATCTTGCTTCGAATGATCCGGTAATCAGACTCACCGGTTTACTGGAATATCTTAAAAGTTTTCACAATGACGATATTCCTTTATCATTTCAGATTCAGTTAACGAGGCAGCAGATTGCCAATTTGACCGGTCTTCGGGTTGAAACGGTCATCAGAACCATTAAGAGAATGGAAAAGGACAGTGTTGTGAAAATTGAAAAAAGAAAGATTTTCTTCTGATCCCACTGAACCTTGATTTTTTTGAAATTTAAAAAATTCCCGACTGAAGCTGACTTTATAACGGGCTTCAATCTATTGATCGATCTGAATTTATGGACGAAAATAGTAAAGATTCATGCAATAGGCAGAAAACCACGCTGAAAAAGCGAAACAGTGCAAATTGGATTCATACAGCATGAATGACGGGTCAGGTATTGCATTCCAAATGAGGAATGATTTTCACAGATAATGAAATCAACAGATAAATAAAACAGGGCAGGAAATATCAGAAAAATATTTTCCTGCTTTTTATTTTAAGGATCTCATTCTTTTCCATATTTTTCGTAACTCTAATCACCGTTTCTACACTTAATCCTGTGAGATAGGCCAGCTGTTGCCTGGTATATGGGATCTGAAATGAATATTGTGACTGATCCTGATATTGTTCTTTAAGATAATTCATCAAAGTAGTCAGTTTATTTTCAGGGTTTTCAAACGACATACTCTGCATCATGATGTATGTGTAATACATATTTTCTGAAATGTCACTTACCACTGTTTCATACAGTTCAGGATTCTGCTTTAAAAGATTGAGGTAACTCTGCTTTGACATTCTGACCAGCCTGCAGTCTTCGATGGCAATTGCACTGATAGGATAGGGTCTTTGTAAAAAAAGGGCGTTTGGAACAATGCTGCCTCCTTCGGAAAGGATTCCCTGGATAAATTCTTTTCCCTGATCATTGATGTTATTGATCTTAACCTTTCCATGCTGTATCTGAAAATAATAGGCAGGCGTATCGCCTTCCGCAAAAATAACCTCTCCAGCTTTAAAATTTTTAGAATCTGCACCGTGAGAAAATAAGATGTCTTCCTTAATCATAAATCATTATAACTATTAAAACATTTATGAATGTCCCTGAAATTCACTTTAAACAGGGCTGTTTTAATAAGTTGTAAAGAAAAAATAATTTTTGTTAACAGTGAATTAATAGCCTACCACACAGATACCACAAAATTTTGAAAAAATAGACAGCTTGATTTTTATCCATCGTGATTTCAATCATAAAAAGTCAGCGATATAATCTAATATATTTGATGGTTGATTAATTGTTGATCAGCAGAATAATCATTGAAAGATTTAAAAATTCAAACAAAAAGTTGTAAACTTTTAAATGATGAAGTTAAAAATTAATTGAGAAAATATGGTGAAAAATTTGGCAGAAGAAGAAATTATAAGATTAGCTAAAGACAATTCTCCCCGACTCCTGAGTAAATTCAAAGTCTCACATCCTGCTTTTTTTGAAAAACTGGCAGCAATACAGCCTAACCTGCAAAATTCTGAACTGATATTTTGCATTTATCTGAAATTGAATCTGACGACGAAAGAAATTGCAACGTATACATTTGTAACTCCGAAAGCCATACAAAACAGAAAAAACAGGATCAGGAAAAAACTGAATATTTCTTCATCAGTTGATATCTACAAATGGTTTCATGAATTTTAATTCATATTTCATAGATATCCGAATCAGTAAAAACAAAATACATTCCTTTTTTAGGGATGTTTTTTGTATCTAACCCGGTGAATTCGCTGAATGCAGGCAATAATAACTGTCTGGAAGTCTGAGCAAAACACGGGAGTTTTATTTTCTTTACTGGAGAATTAATGACATAACCTGGATGAATATGCCCGGTGATCTGAAATTTTGGATTGGAACGGTCAAAGTCATGAACAAATGCTATATCACCCAATTCCAATGATTCAGATTTGAAATCAAGACAGAGTTTTCGTTCAAGGGTTTTAGAAATCCGATCATGATTTCCTTCGACAAGACAGAATTTGACATCAGTATACTGTTTTTTCCAGGTGCAGAATTCATCGACATCAGAATTGTTTCCTGCATGAAGAAGATCACCGACAATAATGAATTTTTCCGGCTGAAAATAAGCAATAAGAACCGACAGCCGGTCTAAATCATTTTTCATGATGTGATTTGCCAAAGCAATTCCGTTTTTTCGGAAATGAGCGGTTTTACCAATATGTAAATCGGAAAAAATGAGTGCTTTTTCCCTTTCCCAAAATAAAGCACGCTGATTGGTAAGGGTGAAAGTTTCGCCGGTAATGGATATATTTTTTGTAGCTATGTTCATAATAGATATTAGAATGGGAGAATGAGGATAAAGATTTAGTCGTCTTTAATATTTCTTCCGGACTGTTTTATTAATTTCTGAATCCTCGCATCCAGATTCTCACTCGTTAAAGTCTGTCGTAAACTGTCGACTTTAATCGGAAAACTAAGTGGTGTAAATTTGTTGGAACGTTTCAGAATAAATTTAGATTTTTCGATTCTTTTAAAAGCTTCTACCAGCCGCTGTTCCTGCAGCTGCATATTGAAAACTTCGGTGTAGGCCTGCCGGACAAGGAAGTGATTGGGATCGTAATCTTCAAGCACTTTAAAAATAAGTCCTGCCGAACTCTGCAATGCTTTGTTCGAACGCTGCTGTCCGGGAAAATTCTGAACGACCATTCCTGAAATGACAGCGATATCCCTGAATTTTCTCCTTGCCATCTCAGCAGAATTAATACTGGAAATGACATCAACCATCAGATTATCCCTTGTCAGTATTTTGTCCAGATTATCTTCATTAAGCGGAATTTCTTTATCACTGAACAATTCAAAACCATAATCATTCATTGCCATCGAAAAAGAGATCGGCGCCAGTTTTGAAATTCTGTAAGCAATCAGGGCTGCCATTACTTCATGTACTAAACGCCCTTCAAAAGGATACATAAAAAGATGGTATCCTTCACGGTTTTTAATCATTTCGATCAGAAATTCATCCTCTCTCGGAATGTGTGAACGCTTTTCCTGATTGGCTAATAATGGATGCAAAAATTTCAGTTCTTTCTCTGAAGCTTTTGGATTTAGTGCACCTGATAATTTTTCTCTTAGAAAATGCCCGAGATTTGAGCTTAAGGGCAATCTTCCTCCCAGGTAACTCGGTGCCTGTGCTTTTCCTTTTGACATACGTACAAAAACCGTCATATCTTTGATCATTGCCACTTCCAGAACCCGACCTGCAAGAATAAATTTTTCTTCTTTTTTCAGCCTTGAAATAAAATATTCCTCTACCATACCGATGTATCCGCCGGAAATGAATTTGACTTTCAGCATTGCATCACTTACAATTGCTCCCATATTCATTCTGTGGAGCATGGCTATTTTTCTCGAAGTTACTTTGTGAAGACCATCTTCCATCACCACCACCTTATGATATTCTTCGTAATTTTTCAATGCACTGCCGCCGATCGTTAAAAAATCGATGATCCCTTTCCATTCCTCATCCCGGATTTCCTGAAAAGTGTAGACTGTTTTTACTCTCTCATACACTTCAGCAGGCAGAAATCCATCACCGACCGCAAGCGTCATTAGAAACTGAACCAGAACATCAAAGCATAAAACCACCGGCTCACGGGGTTCAATGACTTTCTGTTTTACCGCTTCCTTTAAAGCAGCTACTTCAATCAGTTCAAGAGAATGGGTAGGGACACAAAATATTTTAGACGTCTCAAAAGGGGAGTGCCCACTTCTTCCTGCGCGCTGCAGAAATCTCGCTACACCTTTGGCTGATCCGATCTGGATCACGGTATCAACAGGCTTAAAATCGATCCCTAAATCTAAAGATGACGTTGAAACTACTGCTTTTAATTTACCTGAACTTAAATTTTCTTCAATCCAGATCCTCAGATGGGCATCAATCGAACTGTGATGGATCGCAATCTGTCCTGCAAAATCAGGATAGGCATTCAGCAACAGCTGATACCACATTTCGCTTTGGCTCCGGGTATTGGTAAAGACAATGGTTGATTTGGATTCTAAAATTATCGGCACCACTTTATCTGCTAATTTCTGACCCAGATGTCCTGCCCAGGGCAGCAGTTCCACTTCGTCAGGAAACACAGATATGATATCAATCTTCTTCTGTTCTTTAGCCGTAATTTTTGTTTTTTTTATGTCATAGGGAATCAGAACATCCTGAGCTTCCTCAAGATTTCCAATGGTCGCTGTAATTCCCCAGATTTTAAGCTTAGGCACATAATGGAAGAGCTGGGAAATACCTAGTTCTATCATCACCCCCCGTTTTGATCCTAACAGTTCATGCCATTCATCTACCGCTATGCAGTGCATGCTGTTAAAGAAGCGCTGATGATTTTTCTGAGCGAGAAGCAGGTGCAGACTTTCTGGAGTAACCACCAGGATTTCAGGCATGTTTTTAACCTGCTGCTGACGGACCTTTGGATCAGTGTCTCCATTTCTTACCCCAACTGCCCAATCAAGCCCAATCTCGTCAATCGCTTCCTGCATTGCTTTGGCAATATCTTTTGACAGAGAGCGGAGTGGTGTGATCCAGATCATTTTAAGCCCTTTTTTATATTTATCGGGATACGTAAGGAAATCTGAAATAAGGGCCAGAAATACTGAAAAAGTTTTACCGAAACCCGTCGGAGCAACCACCATTCCGCTGTATCCACTGCCGAATTTTTTCCAGGTATCCACCTGAAATTTGAATGGAGAATTGCCTTTTTCCATCATCCAGTTTTGAATGATTTTATAGCCTTCAGTATTTTCGTAATTGCTCAAATTTTGTTGATTGTAGTATTTAAACGCCAGGAATGCTGATTATTTTTGACATTCCCTTGTTTCTTTTTTTATTGGTAAAGACATTTTTTCAGATGATTAAATCGTATGTAAATCAAATATTATACGAGGTCAAACTTCTTTGCTGACTGAATTTATTTAAAAATATTAAAAGAATCTTTACATATAGGATATTAAAAATTACTGTATCAATTTCTTTATTTCTTCAATATCATCAATGTCATTTACAGTCTTATCTTTCCTCCATCGAAGGATTCTTGGAAAACGCAATGCTACACCACTTTTGTGACGGTTGCTGAATCCAATTCCTTCGAAAGCAATTTCAAAAACCAGTTCAGCTTTTACTGTACGGACAGGACCAAATTTTTCAATTGCATTTTTATTGACAAATTTGCTGACCTCCATGATCTCTTTATCAGTAAGTCCGGAATAAGCTTTGGCTATAGTTACCAGAGCATCTCCGCTTTTTACGGCAAAACTGTAATCAGTGTAATACGCACTTCTTCTTCCGCTTCCTTTCTGTGCATAAATTAAAACGGCATCAATCGTTAACGGACTGATTTTCCATTTCCACCAATCTCCTTTTTTTCGTCCGGAATGATAATGCGAATTTTTGTGTTTAAGCATCAGACCCTCACTGTTGATTTCACGGGAATTTTCCCTGATCAAATCTAACTGGCCCCAGTCCGTAAAATCAATAGCTTGTGAAATTTTTATATTTTCCGGAGCCTGGTTCAGCAATAATTCCTCTAACATGGCTCTTCTGCCCGACATGGGTTTTTCTCTCAGATCTGTTCCTTCAAGTTCGAGGATATCGTAAGCAAAGACTTCGATCGGAATTTCAGAAAGCATTTTTTTAGTTAAAGTTTTACGGTTTAACCGCTTCTGTAATTCATTGAAATTTAAAACATTACTTTCCTTTACCGCAAGTATTTCTCCATCAATGACAAAGTTCCCTTTCATCGATTTAACCGTTTCTGCAATTTCAGGGAATTGTTCGGTGACGAGCTCTTCTCCTCTTGACCAGATAAAGACTTCATCATTTCTCCTGATGATCTGTCCACGGATTCCGTCCCACTTATATTCTGTAAGCCAATCCTCAGGACTGCCCAGTTCTTCCAGTTCTTTTTCCAGAGGATAAGCGAGGCAGAAAGGATAAGGCTTGGAATTATCGGGATTGATATTTTCAGCAGAGATCAGCTCTCTGAATGACACTTCATCAGGCTGCCATTTTCCCATCAGGCTGTGCATTAAAGTACTGGCTTCCTGACCTGAAAATTTGGTAAGCGAATTAATCAGCGTTTTTGAAGAAACTCCTATTCTGAAACTTCCGCCCAGCAGTTTATTAAAGATAAGGCGTTCTGTATAATCCAACCCGTTCCAGGAGCTCAGAACAAACTCCTTCTTTTCTTCTTCAGTTTTATTTTTAAGGGCGATGATCTCATTCATCCATTCTGAAAGCGTTTTTTCAATTTTTTCGGCTGGCGGAGGAAGGATCAGCGAAATAGTTTCTCCTAAATCTCCAACCGAAGAATAGCTTTCCTGAAATAGCCAGAATGGGAGTTGAGTAATTTCAAGAGCCCATTCTTTCATATAATTGGTATTGACATTCCGCTTCGGTCTTTTGCCGGTAAATAAGGCAATAAACCACAACTTATCATCATCCGGGGCACGCTCAAGATAATCGATGATGGCGTCGATTTTAGCATTGGTTTTATTCGTGCTTTCCAGGCCGTTGATGAGTTCTGCGAAATTTTTCATTTCTTATTTTTTGTTTGTTGGACGTATTATCATCCTTTATTATTAACAGGTCGCCCCTACGGAGCTTCCCGAAGTGTGAAGGGTAGTTTAATTCTGATTAGTCGTCGTTTTTTTCTGATGCGCTTTCTTTTTCAACGACTTCCTCGTCATCGTCACCGTATAATGTTTCTACAACGTCAGATTTTATGCCCAGCTCATTCAGGTATTTTGAAAAGACCTCGGTTTGTCCATGCGTTACGTGTACGATCTCGGCTTCAGTAGCTTTAATGGCCTGTAACAGCCCCTTCCAGTCTGCGTGATCACTCATTGGAAAGCCGGCGTCCATACTTCGCCATCTTCTGGCACCGCGAACCTGCATCCAGCCTGAGCAGATCGCTGTGGCGGCATCCGGAATTTTTTTGATGACATTGCTGTCGAGCAAAGCGGGCGGAACGATAACGATGTCGCCTGCAACGTGTTTGATACTCTCCCTGAAATCCGGCACTTCATATTCAGGAAGTACAATTCCGACTTCTTCAAAAGCTTTGTTAAGTTTCCCGATCGAGTAGTGTACATGGATTTTTCCCATGCCTTCAACAGCCTTCATTATCCTTTGGGCCTTTCCAAGGGAATAGCCGATAAATACAGACGTTTTTTGGTTTTCCTGATTTCTCAGAACCCAATTCTGAAGCCTTTTATTGAGATCAGGTACTTCTAACCAGTTGTAAATAGGAAGCCCAAAAGTACTTTCAGTGACAAATTCATTACACCTGACCAGTTCAAAAGGAGTACTTAAACCGTCATCCTGAACTTTATAATCACCGGATATAACACTTACATAGCCTTTGTATTCAAGACGGATCTGTGCAGAACCGATAATATGGCCTGCAGGATGCATAGAAAGTTTGACGCCGTTGATATCCAAAGCTTCACCATACTGTAAAGTCTGGCATTCGATATCGGGAGAAATTCTCTGATGAAGAATAGGTTTTGTAAAATGATGGCAAAGGTACTTTTTCATTCCCCACCGGGCATGATCTGCATGACCATGGGTGATAACGGCCAAATCAACAGGACGCCACGGGTCAATGTAAAATTTTCCCTTTGGACAGTATATTCCTTTATTTGTAAATGTGATTAGTTTCAAGAGAGATTATGTTATTGTTTTTGAATATTCAAAAACCTAACCAATTTCGCCAGCAAACTGAAGATATTTTAAACTTGATCTACTGAAAGTTGCAGTGTATTTTTCCTCAACAAATCTTTATGGTATTCAGAAGGTGTTTTTCCTGTAATTTCCTTAAAATAGCGATTAAAGGACGATTTTGATTTAAACCCTGCTTCGTAAGCAAATGATAAAAAATTGATGTTTTCGTTTCTTTTTATTGCCATTTCGACACTACTTTTAAAATATTCTATCCGATACTCATTGATATAGCGATAAAACGGTTTATTTCTATAGTTATTCAACATTTCACTGACTTGATATTTATTAATTTCTGTTTTTAAAGCCAGCTGATCCAAAGTCAGATCACAATCCCTAAAAAGTTCTTCTGCTTTTACAAAATGATCTAATTTTTGCCACGTATTTTTAAATTTAAGATCATAATCTACCGTATTAATCAATGTTTTTTTTTCAGAAACCTGATCAATTATGTCGTTACACTGCACATTAACTTTATGACTAAGTTCTGCGGAACTAAAGTTTTTTCTTATAATTAAAAGACAGATGAAAAGTAATATAAAGTATGAAACACTTCGTAAAATTAGATTGAACATCTCAATACTTTCCGGATATAACTGAAGCAGTATTTTGGAAATTACCACCAAAGATTCCATTATTAGAATACATGCAGAAATTCTTATGATAACGTCAGACTCACTTTTATCTGCAACTGAACTTTTATTTTTTATAATTATCAATATGCTTTTCAGGGGATAGTATAAATTAATGATAAAGATCATTGCAAGACTGAAATTATTATAAATATTCAAGAGATGATGATCTACTTTATTAAGAATAATAAATACACATGAAATTGTGAAGTAAGCGATCATTAAAATAAATAACGGTATAAAAATAAACCATTTACGAGAAAGTGAAAATTCTGTTTTAGTCTTGGTGAGCGTGTATAAATAGATCAAAGGTCCATAACACACTGAAATAAACGTATTCATCTGCTGCCTGATACTTTCATCCGGTATAAATCTAAATATAATAAACTTAATTGTCAGATGTACAGCAATCGCAGAAAGCAGAAAAATAAACAGATAATTGGACAGTGCTTTTTTTTGTTTGACGGTCAGCAGCCAAAGTGCAACAAGTGCCTGAAAAGCACCAATTAAAACAATATATTGCATTTCTCCTTTAGGTTTGTACAAAGTAAATACAAAATCATTATTCTGCCCCTGAGAATACTGTTATATATCTATTAAACATTTCAAAAACAATTTAATATTCGGTTCATGAATAAATAACAAATAGTTAAAATAAAATAATTATCTGTAAATCAATTACTTAAAAGACTCAATCCAACGAGTGATACGCTTTGACTGATGATTTTTTTCTCAGGACGAATGCAAATGGTAAACCGTTCAATTTTGCAGAAAAAATAAATCAATGAAAAATTCTACTGGTTTTTTTAAACAGAGGTCACGAATCATTCAGGTATCTGCATTTTTTCTGATGGCATCTTTTGGAACCATTCATGCACAGACTATTAAAGGAACTGTTGTAGGGAAAACAAACGGAGCTCTTCCCGGTGCAAACATTTCTGTCGTTGATGGAAATGCAAGAGCTTCATCATCTTTAGACGGAGATTTTAACTTATTATCTCCAAAATTGGGTGAAGTTAATCTTAAAATAGAATACATCGGTTATGAAACAAAATATTTTCTGATAACGGTAAAAGAAGGAACCAATGACATCGGTTACATTACTATTGATCCTGAAAGTCCTGCAAGTAAAGATACATTAAAAGACATTCAGGAAGTTACTATTACAAGATCAAATGCATTAACACAGGCAAAAGCTTACGAGATAAAAAAAAACAATAATGCGATCATGGAAGTTATTGCAGCCGATGCCATCGGGAAACTTCCGGACAGGAATGCAGCAGAAGCTGTACAAAGAGTTCAGGGCGTAGCTGTTGCAAGATATCACGGTGAAGCAGATCAGGCAACTGTAAGAGGAACTCCCTTTGCGTGGACTTCGGCTTTATTTAACGGAAACCGACTTCCGAGTGCCAATGTTTTAGGAAACCGATCTTTCGTTTTGGATGTTGTCCCTTCAGAATTGATTCAGTTTGTACAGGTTGCCAAAGCTGTAACTCCTGATATGGACGGTGATGCGATTGGTGGAAGTATCAATTTTATTACAAAAACAGCTCCAGCCAAGAAAACCTTGAGTGTAAGCGGAGCCGGAGGTTATAATACTTTTTCACAGGACGGAACTTATAATGCATCTGCAGTTTACGGAGATCGTTTCTTTAAAAATAAATTGGGAGTACTTTTATCCGGAGCAATCTGGGACAGACAGTGGGGAGCAGATTCTTTTGATGTGACTTATAACACCAATGCAGCCAATGACATTGAAAAGAAATCAATCAATACCGTCATGATGAAGAGATACATGGGAACGAGAAGAACAATCGGTTTGAATGGTGGTTTGGAATATAAATTCAACGCCAACAATAAAGTATATTTCCGTGGAATGTTTAATAAGTTTGACGACATTCGTCCGGTTTATGAAACCTATGTAGATTATACAAATACCCGTTATCAATACAATTTCCGATATTCTCATTACCAGACAGAATTGTACGGAATGGAACTAGGCGGAGAACACAGTCTTACTTCAAAATTAAGTTTAGACTGGATGTTGAGTGATTATTCTGCAAAATATTTCTTAGATACTCCTCCTACAAATGATACAAAAGGACTTCCAATCGCAACGTTCCGACAGAAAATAAACGGAGGTTTTAATAATCTTACCGGTGGAAAACGTTATTGGGGATTTGATTCTCCATCGGGAATTGGAGGTGAATATATGGATTACAGTTCAGATATTGCAAATCCGAATGATGTGATGAGTGCCAATAAATTACTTCTCTCTCAATTGGTGATTTCAAAATTAGACAATAACGAAAGAGATAAGATCGGACGGTTAAATTTAAAGTATGACATCAATTCAAATATTACCATAAAGGCCGGGGCAAAATACCGTGAAAAAGATCGTACAAGTACATTTGGTTACAATGCAGTTTATCTTCCTTCAGCCGGTAATTCTCTTACGCTTGCTCAGCTGGCAACTTCAGAACCGCCAAGAGGAATTGCTTTTTTAGGAAATATGAACGGAAATTATGATCAGTATGTTATAAATCCTCCGACAAAAGATCAGCTTTTTAATTTATTTTCGCCACAGACTTTACAGCAGAATGGTTTTAATGAATTAAATGATCCTGCCAGAAACACAAGTCTTTATACAGGCGAAGAATCGGTTTTTGCAACCTATGCAATGGCAGAAATCAAAGCATCGGAAAAATTTAAAATTATCGGAGGTTTCAGAAATGAGTCTACAAGATTAACATTAAACGGTTCAAAACTAACCAGACAAGGAACTGTTTCCACCTTAAGTCCATCTGTGGTAGAAAGTAATTACGATGCTTTTTTACCAATGCTTCATCTGCGTTACAATTTTTCACCAAAAGCCAACGTAAGATTTGCTTATACAAAATCGTTTATCAGACCCAACTTTGGTGATATGTCGCCGGGATCAAGCATTGACAATTCTTCCTTTGTTATTACGAGAGGAAATCCTGATCTGAAGCCAACCTTCAGCCAAAACCTTGATTTGATGGGAGAATATTATTTCAATAATATCGGAATTCTTTCAGGAGGTGTATTTTATAAAAAAATCTCTGACATCGTTTTCTCAGACACTTCTGTGATGAATATTGACGGAACAAATTATACGGTGACTCAGTCAAAAAACCTTCAGGATTCAAAATTATCAGGATTTGAAGCGGGAATCAATAAACGCCTTGATTTTCTACCGGGCTTCTGGAATGGCTTCGGAATAGAATTCAATTATACCTATATCAATTCTGAGGTTGAGGTTCCGAGAACTCCCACTATTTTTGATAAGACTTCTCTGCCAAATCAATCTAAAAATTTGTTCAATGCCATTTTATATTACGAAAGTAATAAAGTAATGGTTCGAATTGCCGGAAACTACCGAGGGAAATCTGTCGAAACAATTAATCAAAAACTCGGACCTGATTATTATATCTGGTCAGATAAAAACTTTACAATTGATTTCTCAGCAAGCTACGACATTACTCCAAAAGTTAAAATGTTTATTGAGCTGAATAATGTAAGTGATGAAAGCTTAAGACTTTATATGGGTGACAATAAGAAAAGAATTACTTCTAACGAATGGTACGGAAGTAGAGGACAAATAGGAATCCGTTGGCAAATATTTTAAAATTTATATATGAAAAAAACAGTATTGACAATGACAGTTATTGCTTTCGGAGTAACCGCAAATGCACAGATTGCAGACAGCCTGAAACGCGTCGTAAAAATGGAAGGAGCTTATAATTTCAGAGATACGGGAGGTTACAGAACTAAAGATGGGAAAGAAGTTGTTCTGGGAAAAGTTTTCAGAAGTGATGCAATCGATAAACTGACGGATAGAGATTTACAAACTTTTAAGGAAAAAAAAATAGCTACCGTCATAGATTTCAGAGGGATTGAAGAAGCAAAAAAAGCGCAGGATCGTTTACCTCAGGATACAAATTATATTTTATGTCCTGCAGGAAGCAATAATCTTCCGACAGTACAGGATATGGCAAAAATGTTTAAAGACAAAAACTTTCTGTATGATATGTATGGTGACGGCGGATTACCTTACTTCGGAGAAAGATACAGATCATTATTCGTTCAGCTATTAACTTTAAAGCCCGATGAAGCACTTTTATTTCATTGTACAGGAGGAAGAGACAGAACAGGAATGGCTTCTGCTTTATTTCTGAAAATTCTTGGAGTTCCCCAAGAAATTATTGAGAGCGATTATGTAGCTTCAAACTTTTACCTGGCTAAAAACCCAACGATGAACGGAATGTATTCCGGTCTATCAAAAATGGCAGGAATGACAGAAACTGAAATCAAACAGCAAATGGAACTGCGACCAGAATTGATCAGAAATTTCTTCGGAGTCATCAATAAAAAATACGGCAGCACAGAAAATTTTTTCCAGGTGGAAATGGGAATAGGACCAAGAGAAGTTGCGGTTTTGAAACAGAAATATCTTAAGTAGCAGTTTTAAATTATCAATCTTTTCTGCTTTTAATTAAATTAATAAAAAATCATCATTGACCAGAAAAGTAAATTGACCTCCGGCAGTAAATGATCTTAAAAAAAACAGCTATAATCAAATTTACAGTAAGCCGTTTGGATTTCTTAGGACTTATCTGCTCCCAACAGATTTTAAATCAGTATTATATACATTCGAAAAAAATCACCAGAACTATACTAAATAAATAGAGCTGTTCTGAACAGCTCTATTCTATAAAAGTTTAAGGAATGATTTTTTCTTCCTTTAGTGTTTTAAATAAATCCAAAAAAGAGTCTTCTGTATTCTGATATTCAGTAAATCCTGATTTTCTGCTGTTAGCCATATCAGTCATGACTTCAATCGGCCTGCCCAGATCAAGGTCGGTATGCCATGCTGAAGATACCCGTTCCAGATCACCTTCTTTAAGATCGTATTTACTCACCATATCTTTCCAGACAGCCTGATCGTTCTCCATTTCTTTTTCGAGAGGATGAATTTCATTTTCAAAGCCTACAGCTTCTACTCCAAAATAATCTGCCAATCTTCCCCAAAGCCATTTCCAACGGAAGATATCTCCATTGGTAATATTAAATGCCTTATTTTCAGCAGATTTACTGGTCGAAGCCCAAATAAGTTGCCTGGCTAAAATCCGCGCATCCGTAACGTCAGAAATACCGTTCCACTGAGCAGCTGATCCGGGCCAGATCAATTTTCTTCCCTTTTCTTTACAGATACTTGCATAAACGGCCAATGTGGTTCCCATATTCATTGCATTTCCTACCGCATAACCGATAACCGTGTGAGGCCTGTGAATACTCCACGTAAATCCGTCTCTTTCGGAAGCGGCATAAACTTCATCTTCCTGATCATAATAGAAATTGGGAATGGGTAACCTGGACTGTTCTTCTCTCAACGGAGTTTCCGGTAGTACCCCTTCTTTAGCATAGGCTTCAAACGGCCCCAGATAATGCTTCAGCCCTGTCACCAAAGCAACATGTGTGACCGACTTTTTTGGAGACAAAACCTGTAACAGGTTCCTCACCAACGCACTGTTCACACGGATATTTTCCTCTTCAGTATCATTCCGCACCCACGTTGTAAAAAATACGTGAGTGGGGGAGATGTTTTCCAATGCAGCTCCCAGACTTTTGACATCCAACAGATCAGCTTTCACATGGATCAAACCTTTGACAGTACGGTCTGTATTTCTGGAGATCCCATAAGTTGTCCATCCCTGAGCCACAAGCTCGTTTGCGAGATTGCTTCCTGTAATTCCGGTAGCGCCTACGACCAGTGCAATATTTTTAATATTTTCCATTTTATAAATTTTCTAATACAAAGCTATGGCGGTTTTAATCAAAAGCACTTGATCTGGGTCATGAGTTTTGGGGAGGGGAAAGATTGATGGTTGATAGATGATAGATGATAATTGATAATAGATGATAGATGAAGGTATTTGTTTTGAGTTCAGGTTTAGGGTTTTAATAAAATTTTTTTGCGAATTCTGCTGACGGTTTCAGGAGCCAGTCCCAAAAAAGAAGCAATAAGGTTATGGGGTATCCTTTTGATCATTTCAGGATTTTTCTCAGACAGCTTAAGGTATTTTTCTTCTGCCGTATAACTGTTTGAGGCAATCAGGCGATAATCCTTTGTAGCAAGGCTGTTTTGGTATAAAATCCTGAAATAACGGTCCATTGCCGGTATCTTAAGCATCAGCGTATTATAATCCTCCAGAGTGATCATCAGCAGTTCTGTTTCTTCAACGGCATTTATATTCAATACTGCATTTTCCTGACTGATAAAACTCTTAAAATCTGAGATCCACCAGCCTTCGAAAGCGAACATGTTGATATGTTCACTGCCTTTTTCATCCACAAAATAAGATTTCAGCAAACCTTTGCTTACAAACGAGAGATGCGTACAGACCTCTCCTTCATGCAAAAGATATTGTTTTTTCTTCAGCTTCCTGAAAGAAAAAAAGGGTTGCAGCTGATCCTGTTCTTCTTTGTGGAGATGTACTTTGTTTTGAATATGTGAAATAAGGACGTCAAACATGCAAAAAAATTGTAAATCAAAATTAATGTTTCTCTAAAGACTTTTCAAAATCATAGAGATTAATTCCTGTTTCCTCATCAGCTGTTTTATACACCACTGCTGCCATCGGATAAAAGAAAAATTCTCCGGCACCCCGAATCTTTGCATCTTTTAAATGCCCTGCAACCGCTGAATAATCTTCCCTCCCTAAAGTGATATGCAGGTGAAGAAGAGGCTTGTCTTCTGTTACAGATACATTACCTGACAGATTGGTAACCTCCATCTGTTCGTCAAATTTTTTATCGGTATACTTTTTAGTGGAAAAATTAAAAAACCTCAGCGTAGCCTCACTTACAGCTCCTATCCCTGTCACCTGACCGGATTTGATATTCTGATTCAGGACAAAATCTGTCAGAGCCTGTACAATACTGGATTTATCTTTTATACTGACAATAAAATTATTTTCAATTTTTTTGGCGGTCCAGAGTTCGCCTTCTAAAATTCGTTCATTCATACTTTATTATTTTACCGGTTGATGATCTTCAGAACTGTATTTTAAATAAAACCATAAAAGCGCAGAAAGGCAGAGTGAATGGATCAGCTGTGCTTCAATGGCTGACCAGTTTTCAACCGAACTGCTTCCCAAGATCAGAATACTCATCAAAGAAAGCGATGCATAAATTGTTAATTTTGGTTTGAAACCGATCAGAAGGGCTATCCCGACGAGTGCTTCCAAAAAGGGCAGCAGATAGCCGAAAGGGATGATCAGCACTTCAGGAATTGCCGATTTTTCCATGGATTTAACCAGTCCTTCTGTGAACGCCTGTAATTTTGGCAATCGTACCAATCCGTGTCCTGCCAAAGAAACAGCGACAGGAAGTCTCAAAAAGAAAAATACAGTTTTAAAATCTTTCATCGTTTAAATTTTTATTGAAAGTGGGGGAATAGGTGCTGTAAGTTTGTTTGTCAGGTATTCAAAATACTTAAATCAGCTTCTGTCCTTTTTCAGATAATTAATAATTCCAATCACGTCATCTTTTCCGAAACCCTCATCCTGAGCGGACTGATATGTTTCAATGAGCGTATGGGCCAACGGAAAATCAGCACCTGCATTTTTTGCCAGCAATATATCTTTTAACATCAGATCCAGAGAAAATGCAGGAGAAAACTTATTTTCTGTCAAAAGTGGTGTTTTTACTTTTGTAGCACCGCTTCCGCTGGCACTTTCATTGATAATTTCCAGCATATCTTTCCGGTCAATTCCCAGATGATCAGAAAACAGAATTGTTTCTGCCAATCCCTGGTATAATGCTGAAAGGAAATAATTAACTGACAGTTTTGCTGCCAGACCTTTTCCGTTTTTTCCTAAATGTCTGATCTGTTTTCCCAGTTTTTCCAAATAAGGGACAGCTCTCTGTACATCTTTTTCTTCTCCACCGGCCATAATGATTAGCGTTCCCTCAGCATCAGGTATTGTACTGCCGGCTACCGGTGCATCAATGAAAGATGCTTCTTTTATTTTTAAGGCATCACCTATTTTTCCACTGGCTTCCGGGGAAACGGTACTCATATCGATAAAAAGCTTTCCTGAGATATCTAAATCTAAAATTTGTCTGTAGATATCATTCACCGCTTCATCATTGGTCAGCATCGTGAAAATAATGTCACTTTCCGAAACCAGATCTTTCACACTTTCGGAAACTTTTGACCTTTCTGAAAAATTCTCTGCTTTTTCAGCACTTCTGTTGTATACGGATAACGGGAATCCTGCTTTCTCAAGGTTTTTCGCCATCGGATGTCCCATGTTTCCCAAACCTATAAATCCTAATTTTTCGTTCATTATTAAATTTTTTATGATT
The DNA here is from genome assembly GCA_963526305.1 of uncultured Chryseobacterium sp. Taxonomy (GTDB): domain Bacteria; phylum Bacteroidota; class Bacteroidia; order Flavobacteriales; family Weeksellaceae; genus Chryseobacterium. The sequence continues at coordinate 342,416 of CAURNW010000001.1, forward strand.
AAAGATTAAAATGCAGAATCAATAACCCCGCCGTCAACTCTCAACGCTGCACCGGTCGTTGCGGATGATAAAGGACTTGCTGTATATACCACGAGATTTGCAACTTCCTCTGCTTCTACAAACTTTCCTACAATTGAAGAAGGTCTTTTTTCTTTAACGAATTCATTTCCGGCTTCTTCGAGAGTGATCTGCTTTTCATCTGCGATTTTCTGCATACTCCTACGGTTTCCCGCTGACCAGGTCGGGCCGGGCAAGATTGCATTGACGGTAACCTCTGTTCCTTTCAAATGTTTTGCAAGCCCCCGGCTTAATGACAGATAAGCTGTTTTGGTCACACCATAAAGAATCATATCATCAGGAATATTGACGGCAGATTCGCTGGAAAGAAAAATAATTCGTCCCCAGTTTTTCTTTTTCATGAGAGGTGCGTAGTGGCGCGAAAGACGCACTCCGCTCATCACATTAACCTCAAAGTCATGAAACCATGTCTCATCTTCCGTTGTGTCAAAAGGCTGATCTCCATAGATTCCGACATTGTTCACTAAGATATCAACTTCCGGAAGCTGACTGATCAGGCTGTTGACTTCTTCAACTTTAGAAAAATCTGCAACAATTCCCTGTACATCTGCGTAAGGAATTTCACTTTTTAATTCAGCAACAGCTTTATCTATTTTCTCCTGCTGCCTGCCGTTAACATAGACCTTTGTTCCTTCTTTCAGTAAACCTTTGGCTATGGCGAAACCGATTCCTTCTGTAGAACCGGTCACCAATGCCGTTTTATTTCTTAACTGTAAATCCATTTTACCTTTCGTATTAAGTGTTTAAAACCTTTATAACTAACGCATTATCGGGAGTTCTGACTTTTCAGTTTTTTCATAAATTCTGAAATAGCAGGTCTTAATTCTTCAAATAAAGGATGACTTTTCTGCGTAATCAGGACTTCTGTAAATAATTTCAGACCCAGTGAAAACTCAAGTGCCGTTTTCTCATCTTCAAAAAGATTCTTAGCTTTGATCAAATCAAAAATTTCAAAAAGGTCATCATGATTTTCAAAATCAAATGACAGGCCTTTATATCCTTCTGAGCCGTCTTTTAAAGATAACTCTTTCAGATCGATCTGGTATTTGTTATTTCTCTTTTCCATTATTTATCCTTTTGGAACCGGAGCGTTCTGTTCAATTAATTTTTCTTTTTTAAGTTCAGCCCAGAACCCAGCAGGAATTTTAGTCTTGAATGATTCTGCATTTTCCTGAGACTGCTTCACGGTATGAGCCCCGGGAATTACTCCTGATACTACATCAGGTGCCGCTGCAAACTGAAGTGCTGCTGTCCGGAGATCTACTTTATGATTATTGGCAACACGCTGTAAGGAAGCAAGTTTTTCCCTGACTCCTGAGGGGAAGTCTCCATTATACAGGTATCTGTCTTTTCCTGAGAGAAAGCCTGCACAGAGTGGTGCTCCGACCACAATAGAAATGTCTTTTTCAACTGCTTTGGGAAATACTTTATTAAGATCATCCTTATGATCCATCAGTGAATACTGACATGCCGAAAGAAAAATATCAGGATCTGAAACTTCAATAGCCTTCAGAATGGGTTCAATGGTATTTACCCCAAATCCCCAGCCTTTTATTAAACCTTCTTCACGCATTTTGATCAGTTCGGGCATTGCTCCTTTTGCTGCAATATCAAAATATTTTACCCAGTCTTCCTTCATATCTTTATTGTCAGGAGAGAGATCATGAATAAAAACAATGTCTAATGATGCAACCCCCAGCCTCTGCAGACTGTCCTCCACACTTTTTCTTGCTCCGGCAGCAGAGTAATCATATTCATAAGAAAAATTGAGTTTACCGTTCCACAAACCGTCCAATTTAAAATCATCATGAGGTTTCAGAATTCTCCCCATTTTTGTAGACAGTGTAAATTCATCACGTTTTTTATCTTTTAAGAACATTCCCATTCTGTGTTCACTGATTCCCAGACCATACCATGGCGAAGTATCAAAATAACGAACCCCTGCATTCCATGCTGCTTCTATAGACTGTAAGCATTCGATATCGGGATTGATATTAAAACCGTTTCCTAAAGCGACCCCTCCGAAACCTGATTTGTTTTTCGGTCTGAATCTTTTATGCTGTGTTGAATTTTCAAATTGTTCCATGATGTTTTCTCTTAATAATTGTGATGCAAAAGCAGGGACGGCAGAGGATGCCATTACTCCTGCAGCTGCCAGTCCGCTGTTTTTTAAAAATGTCCTTCTTTCCATTTTACTATTTTGTGTGTTGCCTGATTTGGTGATTTTTTATTAACTCTTACATACTTAGTCGTTTTGATAATATCTGACCGCAAGAGACGCCTCTGTTTACCTTAAATTTCCGGAAAGTTTATAAATTCTTTGTTTTGCTTTACGTTTAATCTATTCTTAAATATTTTGTCCTGATGATATTTTATTTGATCGCAAGGGTAAACAAAGTTTTTTTTTAATTTCTCTCTGTAATTTTTTAAGGATAAACAAAGCCGCTTCGCTTATTGAAGTAATACAATTGTATTTTGTTTTTTAGTAGAACGCCTTTGTTTACCTTAATATCCGGAAAGCTTATAAATTACTTTGTTTTGCTTTACGTTTAATCTATTCTTAAATATTTTGTCCTGTTGATATTTTATTTGATCACAAGGGTAAATAAAGTTTTTTAATTTCTCTCTGTAATTTTTTAAAGGTAAACAATACCGCTTCGCTTATTAAAGTAATACACTTGTATTTTGTTTTTAGTAGAACGCCTTTCTTTCCCTTAAATATCCGGAATTCTTTGTTTTGCTTTGCGTTTAATAATCTGTATAATTTAGATAAAAGTTCGGTGATATAAATGATCTGGATTTAATTAACTAAAAAGCATTAACCAGATTATCAATTGTTTTTATTTCTTCTTCGGATAAATTGATATTGATCGATTCTGCATTCTGCACAGCCTGTTCGGCATTTCTTGCTCCTGCCAAAGCAATGGTGATTCCTGGTCTTTCAATCGTCCAGCGCAAAACCAGCTGTCCCAACGATGCCCCATGCCTGTCTGCAATTGGTTTTATTTTGTCCAGCAATTGATTGGTTTTTCCAATAAAATCAGGTTGAAAATGAGCATGCCCTGCTCTGTGATCACCCTCTTTAAATTGGTAACCCGGAGTAATTTTTCCCGTCAGTAATCCTCTTTCTAACGGACTGTATGCCAGAATAGATTTATTATTTTCTATACAATAGGGAACAGTTTCTTTTTCAATTTCCCTGTTAACCATACTGAAAGGAATCTGATTGGAAACTAAATTGAGCGTTTTTTCAGCCTCTGCCATCTGTGCTGCATCATAATTACAGACTCCCGCAAAACGAACTTTACCCTGCTCAATTAATCTTGAGACGGCTTCAAAAGTCTCATCAATCGGAGTTGTTGAATCCGGCCAGTGGATCTGGTACAGATCAATGTAATCTGTTCCCAGTCTTTTTAAACTTTCTTCACATTCATGGATGATGCTTTCTTTCCCAGCATATTTATAAATATCAATAGCTTCGCCATTGTTTTTGAAGCTGTTAAATCCGAAATCACCTTTAGCCAAATCCCATCGCATCCCGAATTTAGTCAGAATCTGAACTTTATCTCTTGAAAATCCTTTCAACGCTTCACCTACAATTTCTTCACTGACACCCTGTCCGTAAACAGGTGCAGTATCGACTGATGTGACTCCCATATCGTAAGATGCCCTTATGGCATCGATAGCCTCATTTCGGTCTGTACTTCCCCACATCCATCCACCGGCCGCCCATGCCCCGAAAGTGATTGCTGATATTTCCAGATCGCTGTTTCCTAATTTTCTGTATTGCATTTTTTATGTATTAATTGTTTGTTTTCATTTTTACGACTAAGTAAGGTGGTTTTCTCAGGTCTTTCCCTCCGTTAAAGCCCGGCAGCCGGTTCCACTGTCCCAGAGTTACATAAAGGTAACCGTTTCTGTAGGCCAAACCATCCGGCCAGACATAATTTTCCTTATCATGAGACAGCAGGGAATATTTCCCGTCAGCATTTCTCCTGATGATTGACTGCTGTTCAAAAGCTCCGAAATAAATATTCCCTTTTTCATCTTCTGCCAGTCCATCACATGCCGGTCTTTCTCCTTCAAATTTCACTCCATCTTCAATTTGTTTTTCCGAAGATTCAAACCGGCTTAACAGATCAGTTGGTATACTGTACAGTTTTCTTCCTGTTATTGCAGTCCAATACAGTGTTTTTTGATCCGGGCTTATTGCAATTCCGTCAGCGCCGCCTACCGGAAATTTTTGATCTTTAAAATCATAAGTTAAAGGCAGTCCTTCCAAAAATCCCATAAAACCCGGTTCAGGAGAAGTTGAATAGTGATTCTGCAATACTTCCTTAGCTTTTCCGCTTGACACATCCAGAACGATAAGAGAAAAGCGTTCTCCGAATCCCGAATTGGAAATATATACAGTTCCCTGTTTACCGTGCGAAAGATCAACACGAAGGTCATTGTAATGGGAGTCATCAGACAGTACCGTTTTAGGAATTACTACGGTATGAAGGATCTTTCCTGAAGTAATGTCTATTGCTACAACTTTGGCTGCCCCTGGATGGATTTCTTTGATTCCACAACGTTTTCCATCATCCAAAACCCAGAGTATGTCATTTTTATCCATATACATTCCGTGTGGCGAAATAAGCCGGTTTTTATAATCACTGTTGCCTGGATAAACATATTTTCTATTAGGAAAAGGAATCAACTGACCGTTAACCAGTTCTGCTAATGCAAATTCCTTATGATCATCTGAGTGACGCGGAAATCCTAAAAATACCCGGTCTTTTGAGCTTACGGCAATTCCTGAAGGATCAGGATCGGAAGGTGAAATTTTTGTGACAATTTCATAATTGGACTGGGCATTGGCAAAGAGTGTAAATCCTGACACGAATACGCTTATGATTAATTTATTCATAATCATCATTATTGTTTTTTCAAGGGACCTTTACTCACTTCTTTTCCTGCTTTATACACTGAAAATATTTCCCGGGTGTTCCTGATATTATTGGCAGGATTGGCATCCAATACAATAAAATCTGCTGTCTTACCGACCTCAAGCGTTCCGAAATCCCTGTCAATTTTTAAAGCTTTCGCTGAGTTTTTGGTGGCCACTGTAATGGCCTGTAAAGGGGTCAATCCGGATTCTGTCATGAGCTGCAGTTCCAGATGTTCAGAAAATCCCTGCGCGCGGAGAGGCATTGCTCCGCTGTCCGTGCCCATGGCCACAGGAATTCCGTATCCGAATACTTTTTTAAGATTCTGTTTAGCTGTTTCGAAGGCTTTCATATTCAAAACATAATTCGGAGAGTTTTTTATTTCGTTCTGATATTTTTCAGAAGTGATCATCTCATACACTCCCGGCTCCAGAGATTTTGTAAAGAATGCATTACTGACCCATTCCGGTTTTTTTGCATACACATAAGCATATTCATCTAAAGACAGAGTAGGAATATAGGTAACGTTTTTAGCTTTCATCTGAGCCAGAGCCGCATTGTCTATTACTTCACTCCGTACACTGTGACCGATAATGTCAATTCCGTCAGCAATAAGCTGTTTTAAATCTGAAAGATAATAAACGTGGGCTGCAACCCGGAGACCTCTTTTATGAGCCTCACTGATTATCGCTTTATATATTTCCGGACGTATTTTTACTTTAAATTTTCCGTTAAAGTCATCGACCCAGATTTTAACCAGTTCTGCATTGATCTTTTTAAGGCTGTCCATCTGGGCAGGAATTTCTTTGACAGATTTTGGCCTGAAAACTTTATCCATCGCAAAATCGAGTGGGGGAGCACCATCTGTAACACCGAAACCGTAACCTGCCGAATGTATTCTTGCCCCGTCAATTTTACCTTTTACCGATTTTTCCCGTAAACTACCTGCAAAAAGCAGAGGACGGTCAGTACCCATTGACATGACATTGAGAACACCGTAGTCCTGATATTTTTTAAGCTGAGACAGAATATTTTCTTCGGTATAATTTTCCGGTTTTGTAGTGGTTCCTTTTAGAGTGCCGACATGCGAATGGGCAGATATTAAAGCAGGCATTACTGTTTTTCCTGTCAGGTCAACCTTTTCTGCATTATCATCTGAGACATCACTTCCAATCGCAGCGATTTTTCCGTCTTTTACCAGAATTCTGATATTTTGAACAGGATCTCCGCCGTTTCCGTCAATGAGCGTAACATTTTCAAAAAGAAGTGTCCCGGATTTTCCTGTAGAGTTTCCTTTTTTATCATTACCGCATGAGATAAGAACCACTGCAGTGAGTAAAAGTCCTGAAATTTTTTGAATGATGTTCATGGTGTTATTTTATGTAATGTTTAAAGTGTGTTATTTTTATTTTACAGAAGACCATCTGTGATTCATCAATATTCCTACAAAGTTTGCCAATAAAAACAAGTTTTCACTTGCAGAAATCGTCTAACAAATTGTACATTTAGAAGATGAAGCGAAAACAGTTTGAACCTCTTGAACTTGATACTTTTGAAACTGCCGTCTATCCTTTTCCGAGACACAGCCATACGTACTACGAACTGGTCTATATCTCAAAAGGACTTGGGAATCATCACATCAATCAGATTGTTATTCCCTACAAAACCGGAGATCTGTATCTGATTTCTCCTGATGATGAGCACTTTTTTGACATCAAAAAATTGACCACGTTTTGGTTTATCAAATTCAATGACACTTATTTCAGGGAAAACAAACATGTATCACCGGATCAGCTGACGGTGGCTTCACCGATTGATATCATGCGGAATCACCTGCTTAAAGAAGATAAGCTGATTTTTGACGAACCCTGTAAAACCATCCTCAGAAAAACAGTGGAAAATATATTTCAATACCATGATTTTTATAAAATTTCAGATTCACCGGTTGTATTGTTTCAGGTACTTTCCCTATTCGGGCTAATCCGGGAAGCATCTCTGAAGATGAATACGGGAATTGACCGAAAAATTCCACGGAAGGATGACCTTATTTCCTATATCCATCAGAATATTTATACTCCAGAATTAATCAGAATCAAAAATATATCCGAACATTTCAATATTTCAAAAACCTATTTCGGAGCTTACTTCAAAAGGAACTTTGAAGTTTCTTATCAGCATTATATCACTGATTACAAACTGAAGCTTATCGAAAGAAGAATTCAGTCCGGACAGATGACGATGAAGCAGATTGCCTTTGAATTTGGTTTTACGGATGAAAGCCATCTTACAAACTATTTTAAAAATTTGAACAAAATAAATCCTTCCGGTTTTAAACTTTTAAGCAGAGCATAAAAAAGCAGCTTCAAAATGAAGCTGCTTACTCTAACTATTTAAAATCTAATTTAATACGATCTGTTATTTAATAACTTTGTATTCCCGGAAAAAACTAATACAAAACGCCAAGACTTTCAGCTGAAAAATCTGAAATTTCTTCCGTTCTCCCTTCTTTGATCTTCTGCACCCACTGATGATCAGTCAACAATGCTCTTCCTACCGCTACCAGGTCAAAATCCTGACGCTCAAATCTTCTCATCAGTTCAGACAGATCGGTTTTTTCGCTTCCTTCACCGGCAAACGCGCCCATAAAATCTCCTTTAAGACCGACAGATCCAACAGTAATGGTTGGCTGTCCGGTGATTTTTTTTGCCCAACCTGCAAAATTTAAATCAGAACCTTCGAATTCAGGCTCCCAGAAACGACGTTGTGAACAGTGAAAAATATCAACACCGGCGTCTTTCATAGGTAAAAGCCAGTCTTCCATTTCGGATGGCGTCGTTACCAGTCTGCTTTTATAATCCTGCTGCTTCCACTGAGAAAGTCGGATGATGATTGTAAAATTTTCACCTACGGCAGCTCTGATCGCTTTGATAACATCTACTGCAAAACGGCTTCTTTCCTTAATGTTTTTTCCTCCGTACTCATCAGTTCTGGTATTGGTAACCTCCCAGAAAAACTGATCGATCAGATATCCGTGTGCTCCATGAATTTCAAGACAGTCAAATCCGAGATCTTTAGCAGATTTAGCAGATGCTGCAAACTGTGCAATGGTATCCTGAATATCTTCTAAAGTCATCGTTGAGGCCTTTTCCATTGGTATTTCAGGATAATCTTCAGAACTTCTCGTATCCCCGACGTGCCAGATCTGAGGTCCCATTTTTCCTCCGTTATGATGTACGGCATCAATCACATTTTTCCAGCCCTGCAATGCTTCAGTTCCATAAAAATCAGGAATATTCTGAATGTTTTTTGATGCGGGACGATTGATCACTGTTCCTTCAGACAGGATTAATCCTACCTCTGATGCAGCCCTTCTTGCATAGTAATCCTCAATTTCTTTCGTAGGAACACCGTTGTCAGACTGGGCTCTGGTCATCGGTGCCATCACCAATCTGTTTTTCAGTGTAAGGTTTTTGTAAGTAAACGGTGTAAATAATGAGTCTATGTTCATTTTTTTATTTAATTTTAGTGCTTCAATCTTTAATTGTTACGCAAAGTAACTAATAATAGTTTATTTTTGTATAATGAAGTTGAAAATACTGGTTACCTTAGAGTAACTGACAGTAGTAACCCAAATGTAACCAACATTGAGACAACAAAAAATTAAACATTGCAGCTGCCCGCTGGGTAAAGCAATGTCGGCCTTAGGAAGCAAATGGAAGCCGATCATTGTATTGGTGATCAAAGACCGTACTTTGAGATTCGGTGAGATTGCAGCGCGTATTTCGGTCATTTCCAGAAAGGTTCTCACAGACCAGCTGAGAGAAATGGAAGAAGATATTTTAGTCACCAGACAGGAATTTAAAGAGCTTCCCCCTAGAGTAGAGTATACCCTCACCGAGAAAGGGCTGGCATTGCTTCCTATTCTGAATCTTCTTGAAGAGTGGGAGCGGGAATTTGATATCGCTGAGAAAAAATCAGAAGTCAATGCTTTCTTAAACTGATTATTTCAATTTTAAAATTTACTGAAATTTCCTTTTTAAAAGCACTGGAAGCGTAATCTGTTCTTATGAATTACAGGATATTTCCAAACTGCTTTTAGCGGGGATGTAGTAAAAATTTCGTGATCATTAGTATAAACCATTTATAAAATGAAGATTATTGACCTTGACAGCTGGAACAGAAAGGAACATTTTGAATTTTTCTCTAAAATGGCAAGTCCCTATTTTGGTCTGACCACTGAAGTAGACTGTACAAAAGCCTATAAAACGGCTAAGGAAAAAGGCTGTTCATTCTTTGCCTACTACCTTTACCGGTCAATGGTTGCCATCAATTCTGTAGACGAGCTTAAACTCAGAATAGTGGGAGATGAGGTGATCCTCTATGATGAAGTACATGTTGGAAGCACCATTGGAAGGGCTGACGGAACTTTCGGTTTTTCTTTTTTCCATTATTCTGAAGATTTTGAAATCTTTAATGCAGGTTTACAGGATCAGATCAAAACAGTACAGAATTCGGTTGGTTTGGGAATCAGCAATGACGTCTTACCGATCAATCACATCCGGCACACTGCGATCCCCTGGAATTCGTTCAGTGCTCTGCTTCATCCGACCAATTTTGATCCTAAAGAATGCATTCCGAAAATAGCATTCGGGAGGTTTAATGTCAGAGACGGTAAAAAATACCTGCCGCTTTCTATAGAGGCGCATCATGGTCTCGCCGACGGAATTCATTTAGCAAAATACCTTGAGGAGTTTCAGAAGCAACTTGATGAATAGCTGAACAGAAACTTAAGAGACTGTTTAAATTTTATTTTTTGGTCAGTATTTAAATTTTTATCTAAATCAAATCCTTTAAGGATACTTTTCACTAAAAAGATCATAAACTGATGACGTGTTTTTCTATCAATCTTTTAGCTTCATCATATATAATTTTACGGAATAAACGGGTAAATAAGCGAAGTTAATTCTTCTAAGCCTATAGAATCATATAGCTTTATCAGCGACGAAATCGAATCACTTTGCCCACTTAGATAAAGTAGAATTCTTCATAAACTTTGCGACAATCTTTTAATCAAAAATAATTTCAGAAGTAACCTGTTGAGTCTTGTCAACAAAATAGATCGATAACCGTATTTGTAATAATTCCCTGCTAAAATTTAAATGGTCTCTGAGTTTGAAGATATCACTTTTTTAAAATGTATATTTTCGGGACTGATCAGAAACATTATTCTGTATCCTATTGTTTTGAAAAGAATTTACCAGTTATTCAATCCGTTTTCTAATGCTTTTTTATAGTTTTCTTCATCGAAAGAATACAGGTCGGGAGACTTGTGCGCACCGCCACGGCGCTGTTCGTCTAACTTTTTGAGGATTCCCAGGTTTTTGATTTTCCGGTAGAAATTTCCACGGTTGAGTTCTTTTCCCAGAATAGTTTCATAAAGTTTCTGTAACTCTGAAAGGGTAAATTTCTCCGGTAGAAGATTATAACCGATGGGTTTGTAAGAAATCCTTTCTCTTAGAGCAAGTAAGGCTTTTTCTATAATTTCGCGGTGATCCATCGCCAGTTCAATTTCCGGAAGCTGGCTTAGATAAATCCATTCGCATTTATCACTGAATTCGTCGACCACAAGATGAGCATTATCCGGATTATAGAGAGCATAATATCCGATAGATACAAAACGTTGCTTGTGCCACAGGGAATCGTCAAAATCTTCAAAGTAAAATTCACTTCTTTTATTCTTGCCGAAAACTGCAAATTCTTCAAGATAGACATCCGATATTCCGGCCCTGTCTTTGAGAACTCTTTTTGCTGCATCATCCAGATCTTCCTCTTTTTTTACATAACCACCAGGCAGGAGCCATTGTTTACGGTAAGTCATCTGAAGCAGCAGAACTTTCAACTCATTTTTATCGAAACCGAATACTACGGGATCGGCAGAAAGATGTGGCAGAAAAAGATCTTTTGCTTCTTCAGATTTTCGTAAAAATTGTTGCTGTAAATCCATATTATTATTTATGATGAACTGATATTACAAATTTAATACTAAAAAACTAAGAATTTCTTAAAAGTGGTATACAGGATTAAAATTTGGGGATTATTTTTAATGATAAATCTCATAGTTTCCATGTGAAACAATGAATAATAATAATAAAATTTAAATTTAAATAACTGATATAGATACAGTTATATCGAATATTAAGTTTTATTCATATTTTTCTTTGCTGTTAACCGGAAAGAATGTATAATTGTAATGTTTCATAATGAAGCAATAAAAACACACCTGTTACTGACTATTTATTTCAGGATATTCGTTCGGGAATATCATTGATCAACGAAGGTGGCTATTCTGTTCACCTTAAGTTGAAGTAAATTTTGGAATTCGATAACAGTTCTGATAAGCAGTGCAAGATCTGCATGAAGGGAACTTAGGACGTAGCAGGCTGCTGAAAATTCCATAATCATTTTAATGTATGTAGAAAATCACCCCGAACCGGGTGCAGGAAATGTTGTGCCTTATAAGAGGGCTATCTGAAAGATTTAGAAATAAAGACAAACTATATAATTATACAATGAGAAAATCTACTCTTAAAATTTCAGCTTTGGGACTGCTCCTTTCCTTTACTGCGGCATTCGGACAGGAAAAAACAGACAGTCTTGCCATAAAAAGTGCTGTCAATGCTGCTGCCGGGAAGCAGGAAGGCGTGAAAACAGTTGCGACATCTTCAAAAGAAGACAATAACAGGAATGTCATGCTGAACGCAGCCAACAATACGAGTCCAAGAGATGTAAACATCGGTTTACCATCTACTGTCGGAGGAATTACCATTCTCGAAAATGATCTTCCTGCTGTTTACTTTTTCTGGCCGGAACTTCCGAATAAAACATGGAGACAGAGTGTAGGTCTTGAAAAAACAGGCCTTTTAAAAATGGATCAGCTGGCAAATACGATGGGAGATCTTGGTTTTGCAGTTAATTCCTATTCACAGACCGGAACAAAAGATTTTAAGTTAAAAGGAAAATTTACGACCAGTACTTTCGGATGGCTGCAGGGAGATGTAAATGCCTCAGGACCCATTTCTAAAAATGGATGGACCTATACGGTCGGAGCATTTGCCAATTATGACCCAAGTACTTTCAAACTTGGTTTTGCAAGGAATGTTGATGAAACAAAGATTTTCAGAGCAGGCGTGACCAAATATTTTAATGATGATAAGGGTAAAATCTCCATTTTATACAAATACGCAGACTCCTATAACGTAGGAAACTATGCTGTTTTCCAATACGGTGAAAACGGAAAAGTGACGGAGCTGGACAACTTCAGAATCGGAAGAGATTCTTATGTTGTGAATGACGGAAGAATTAAAATGAAAGATATTTTTTCTGGTGAAACATACTGGGCAAATATGGCAGGAAATGATAACCGAAATACCTCTCACAATATCGATATTTTAGGGAATTATCTTCTTGGCAACGGCTGGAATTTCAAATTCACCACAAGAGCTCACTTCGCTACGGCAAAATCTTCCAATATCATTCCTCTTAGTATCTTCAATGCTGCGCCCGGCACCGGATATACCATCGCTTCCACAGGACAGGCATATTCAGGAGCAGTAGGAACTCAGCTGGCAATGCATACTCCGGAGACTCCCATTACCAACATAGCAGGACGTTTTTCACTGAATAAACAATTGGGAAATCATAACGTTACCGTAGGTATTTTAGAGCAGTACTACCATATAGACAAATTCACCTCCAACAGGTCTTTCTTTTTTCAGACTGTAGAACCACAACCTCAGAGACTGATCGGTCCCACTACAGATACTGATGGTTTTTACAATTATAATGCAGGCGGAGAATTCCACAGCGGAACAGAAAATAAGCTTTCGGTATATGCAACTGATGAATGGAAGGTTTCAGACAACTTTAATCTGAGCTATGGTTTACATTTGAGAAATCATATTATTGACGGCGAATACTCTTTGACGCCCAGAACCGTAGGATTTAATTTTACGAATGATAACCAGTTTAATCAGATCAACCAGAGCTTTTATCAAATCGGAGGAAGCCTTAATGCTACTTACAACATTAATAAGAATTTTGGGGTTATTGCCAATTTACTTTACACTGAAGAAAACAGAAGGCTTGAAAGTTATTCTCAGGCCTTTGAGCCCAATACCAATAAAATCAAAAGTCCGTTGGGAGCTTTGGGGGTTTTCTGGAATACAGATTACATCCAGTTAATTTCCCAGGCCACTTATCTTAAGAAAAACAATAATCTTAACCGGTACAACCTCGTTAATCCCGCCAATACCACACAGGCTCAGAATGTGACGGTCTACTATGATATTCAGACCATCGGATGGACAACGGATTTTGTTTTAAAACCATTCAAAGGATTTAATCTGCATTATCTGGTAACATTCCAGAATCCAGTCTATAAAAAATTCAATTTCAATGCCTTCGGAACTGCCTATGATTACAACGACAATAATGTGTTGGGTGTCGCTAAAGTTTTAATGGAAATCGACCCGAGTTATACCATTGACAAATGGAGATTCTGGGCAAGCTTCAGGTATTTTTCAAAACAGTACGCCAACCTTACCAATGCATTGTATTTTGCTCCAAGATGGGAAACCTTCGGAGGGGTAAGTTATACGGTTAATAAGAATATCAATCTTGGTGCTACCGTGATCAATTTCCTTAATCAAAGAGGGGCGAGCGGTACGATCAACGGAGCTGAATTAATTACAGATGCAAGCCCGTATTACGGAAAACTGTTGACAGGAACCTATATTATGCCTTTGACCGGCCAGTTTTCGGTAAGCTTTAATTTCTAAAATGTAAAAGAATGAAAAGAACAGTTTTAAATATTGCAGCATTATTTTTAGGGGTGGCCGTATTTTCACAGAACATCCGGACGGTAACAAATTCTAAAGGTCCTGTTTTAGGGTATTCTGCTGATTCAGGGGTAAAAATCCTGACCGTAGGCGGAAAAAGATTCAAAGATTTAAATAAAAACGGGAAGCTCGACAAATATGAAGACTGGCGTTTACCGGTGGATGACAGAGCAAAAGACCTGGCTGCAAAAATGTCGGTTGAGCAGATTGCAGGACTGATGCTTTACAGCGGTCACCAATCGGTTCCGGCTCCTGCAGACGGTTTCAGAGCAGGAAAGTATAACGGAATGTTTTATAAAGAAAGCGGTGCCCGACCTTTCGATTTAACAGACCAGCAGAAAAAATTTTTAAAGGATGACCATCTCCGTCATGTCCTGGTAACAACCGTAGAATCTCCGGAAGTTGCTGCGAAATGGAGCAACAATATTCAGGCATATATTGAAGGTTTGGGATTGGGAATTCCTGCCAATAACAGTACAGACCCAAGACATTCTGCGACCGTAACAGCAGAATTTAATGAGGGGGCAGGAGGTCAGATTTCCCTTTGGCCGGATGGTCTGGCAATGGGAGCAACTTTTGATCCTGAACTGATTAAAAAATTCGGAAACATTGCTGCTCAGGAATACAGAGCTTTAGGAATTTCAACAGCACTGTCTCCACAGATAGATTTAGGGACAGAACCCCGATGGTACAGGATCGCTTATGTTTTCAGCGAAAGTCCTGAACTGACGGCAGATATGGCAAGAGGATATATTGATGGTTTTCAGACAACAACCGGAAAAGATTCAGAAAAAAACGGATGGGGAAATAAAAGCGTAAACGCCATGGTAAAACACTGGCCCGGAGGCGGACCGGAAGAGGGTGGCCGTGACGGTCACTGGGCGATGGGAAAATATGCTGTTTATCCGGGAAATAATTTTCAGAACCACGTAAAGCCTTTTATTGACGGTGCTTTTAAATTGGCAGGCGGAACTAAAGAAGCTTCTGCGGTGATGCCTTATTACACCATCAGTTTTAATCAGGATACCAAAAATAAAGAAAACGTAGGAAACGGTTACAGTAAATATTTAATTACTGATTTGCTTCGTGGAAAATACAGGTATGATGGGGTAGTCTGTACCGATTGGTTAATTACGGCAGATGAACCCAAATCTCCGGGAGGCTTTGCCGGAAAACCCTGGGGAGCCGAAAAATTATCAATTGCAGAAAGACATTATAAAGTTATGGAAGCGGGCGTTGACCAGTTTGGAGGTAATAATGATAAAGCTCCGGTACTTGAAGCGTACCAAATGGGAGTAAAGGAACATGGTGAAAAGGCATACCGTGCAAAATTTGAGCAGTCAGCTGTTCGTCTGTTGAGAAATTTCTTCAGAATCGGGCTGTTTGAAAATCCATATGTAAATACCGAAGAAACCAAAAAAACAGTTGGAAATCCTGAATTTATGAAAGCCGGTTATGAAGCTCAGGTAAAGTCGGTCGTAATGTTGAAAAACAAAGCCAATATTCTTCCGGTCAAAGAAAGAAAAACGGTTTACATTCCGAAGAGATATTCTCCGGCAACCTTCAATTGGTGGGGAGTTTATACCGGACCTTCTTTAGAATATCCTGTTGATATTGAAAAAGTAAAGAAAAATTTTAATGTAACCGATGATCCCGGAAAGGCAGATTTTGCCTTGGTATTCGTAAAAAGTCCTCACAGTGAAGAAGGGGGGTACAGCGATGTTGATGCAAAAGAAGGCGGAAACGGTTATCTGCCGATCTCTCTTCAATATCAGACGTACACAGCAACAGCAGCCCGGGAGAAAAGCATTGCAGCGGGAGATCCTGTAATTGCGCCTGATATACAGGACAGAACTTTCAGAAACAAAACTTCCACTGCGACCAATTTCACAGATTTATTAGCCATAGAAAATGCTTACAAGGCAATGAACGGGAAGCCGGTTATTGTTTCAGTAACGGCTTCGAAGCCGATGATTTTTAATGAATTTGAAAGACATGCTGATGCTGTTCTGATGAACTTCAATGTGTCTAATCAGGCTGTGATAGATATTGTTACCGGAAAATATGAACCTTCCGGATTGCTTCCGCTACAGATGCCTGCGAATATGGAAACCGTTGAAAATCAAAAAGAGGATGTTCCTTATGATATGGAAACCCATAAAGATTCCGAAGGTCACCAGTACGATTTCGGATTCGGAATGAACTGGTCCGGAGTTATCAAAGATGCAAGAACAGAGAAATATAAAAAGAAATAGATCATAATAAAGTGATTTATCTGATGTTTTGAGATCAGGCATTATGTTCAATCTCATTTCTTCTTTTATAGATCTCCGGGCAGCTTTTCCGCCTTCCACTCCCAATCTTTTTTGCAGACGATCCAGTTTTAAACAGAACTTGAAGTTCATGCAAAAAAGGATTTCCGTTCAAGTCGGGCTGCGTGTAATTCGATGTTAAAATCAACAGCATTTTTGTCATTCCAGAGGAATCTCAACAGGGTAAATCCTTATAATTTATTTAAGTGGAACGTCTCAGCGAACTTAAAGACAGTTTAATACTCAAAAAAACTTTGTCCCGACACTTCGCAATTAAAACTTTAAAATCAAATCAAAATGAAAAAATTTATCATAGCAAGTATATTCCTTGCAGGCTCAAGTACCATCAACGCTCAGCAGTCAATTTCACTATACAGAGGAAAAGCGCCGGGAACTGAGAACTGGACACAGAAAGAAGCTCAGCAGTTCAGTGAACTTTTTAAAACCGAAGTGGTTTATAATGTTGCACAGCCTTCCATGCTGCTTTTTGAAGCGGACAAAGCTAAAGTTAACGGAACCGTGATCATTATTGCTCCGGGCGGTGGTTTTCAAAGCTTATCCATTAACAGGGAAGGTACCGAAGTTGCAAAAAAATTAGCGGCAAACGGAATCACAGCAGTCGTTCTAAAATACAGACTGCTTGAAACAAAATCAAACGATCCGGCCAGGGAAATGATGGAAGGAATTAAGGACAGAAAAGCTTTTGACGCAAAAACAGCACCCATCAAAGTCATGGCGGGAGACGACATAAAGACCGCCATTTCCTATATCAGAACCCATGCAAAAGAACTGAATATCAACCCTGAAAAATTAGGAGTAATCGGATTTTCGGCAGGCGCAAGTGTAATTCTTGAAAGCGTTCTTCACAGCAAGGATGCATCAACACTGCCGAATTTTGCAGCTTCTGTTTATGGCGGGCCAAGCCAAGAGATTTTAGATACTGAGATTCCTTCGTCCCCGCTGCCGATGTTTATCTGTGCGGCAAGTGATGACCAGTTAAAATTAGCTCCGAAGTCGGTTCTGCTATACAGTAAATGGCAGGAAGCCGGGCAACCTGCTGAACTTCATCTATATGAAAAAGGCGGTCACGGTTTCGGGATGGGTATACAGAATGCACCGGTTGACAAATGGTCTGATGTTTACCTGGACTGGTTAAAATTCCACAAATTTTTATAACCCTTGAAATTTAAGTCTCATGTGACTGATTCTTAAAATTTCAGCAGTTAATAACCCATAAAAAAGTAATGAAATCAGTTTTTAATATAATTTCTTTTTTTTCTGTAATGGCCGTCTCAGCACAGTCTTCAGCCGTGATTTCAGAAATGGACAACTATGTGAAACCGCGCTACCGTGTCATCATCGATAATGATTTTGGCGGTGACCCTGACGGTCTGTTTCAGTTGGTTCATCAGATCCTTTCACCCTCAACAGAAATCAAAGGAATTATCGGCTCCCATTTGAAACCCGGAGATCCGTTTGACTCTTCTAAAGTTACTGCTGAAAATGCAGTAAAGAAAATCAATGAAACTTTAGAAGTGATGAATCTGAAAACCAGATTCTCAGTATTCCGGGGATCCAATGATCCATTGAAAGACTTAAAAACGCCCAACCTATCTGATGGCGCAAAAGCAATTGTTACAGAAGCATTGAAAGCCGATAAGAAAAACCCTCTGTTGTTGCTCTGTGGAGCAGGCCTCACAGAGATAGCAAGTGCTTATCTGATGGAACCAAAAATTGCAGACAAAATTATTGTCGTGTGGATCGGTGGTGCCGAATATCCGGAACTGGCAGCTCCGCCTCCCGGTCATACCCCTTTGGAATACAATCTGGGAATCGATATCAAGGCGGCACAGGTTGTTTTTAATGAATCTGATTTAAATATCTGGCAGATTCCCAGAAATGCATATCGGCAAACTTTGATGTCGTACGCTGAACTGTTAACCAGAGTAAAACCGGAAGGAGAAACCGGAGGATATCTGACGGGAAAGATTGAAAATCTGATGAAGATGGTTGAGAAACTGAACTTCCCGATTGGTGAAACGTATATTATGGGCGACAGTCCTTTGGTTTTGTTGTCAGCCCTGCAGTCATCTTTCGAAGCTGATCCGTCTTCAAGTTCTTATGTAATTAAAAATGCTCCTAAGATTAATGACAGCGGATTATACGAATATAACCCTAAAGGGAGAAACATAAGGATTTATACACAACTGGATACACGACTGATGTTCGAAGATTTCTATTCAAAATTAAAAATGTTTACTACTAAAAAATAATTAATCTCTACTTATGAAGAAGAATATAACAACATTGACAGGACTTTCTCAGAAAGCAAAATACTCGGGCTTATTCCTTGCTTTATTTGTTGCATCTCCTTTTGTGAATGCTCAGACTAAAGGGAAAACTGCGTATACGAGCAGCAAAACCAGTAAAAACGGAACATTAAAAGCCTGGGAAAACACAGGCCTTTCCGTGGATAAAAGAATTGATGCGATCATCAGGGAGATGACCAACGAAGAAAAAGTAAATCTACTGATCGGAACGGGAATGCCGGGAATAGAAGTGCTGACAGGCCCTGTAGGAGATTCAAAACAGGGTCTGGTTCCCGGAGCTGCCGGTGGTACTGATTCTTTCGAACGTTTTGGGATTCCTGCTACCATCGTTGCAGATGGTCCTGCAGGTCTGAGAATAGCTCCGACCAGGGATGGTGATTCGAAAACATATTATGCAACAGCATTTCCGGTTGGGACAGCTCTAGCTTCGACATGGAATAAAACATTGCTGGAGCAGGTAGGAAAAGCAATGGGAAACGAAGTAAAGGAATACGGCGTCGATGTACTTCTTGCTCCGGCTTTGAACATTCACAGGAATCCACTGAACGGAAGAAACTTTGAATACTATTCCGAAGACCCGTTAATTTCCGGTAAAACTGCCGCAGCAATCGTGAACGGTATTCAGTCTCAGGGTGTCGGAACTTCCATTAAACATTTTGCGGCAAATAATGAAGAATCGAACCGTCTGACGATCAATGCCCATGTCTCGGAAAGAGCCATGAGAGAATTGTATCTCAGGAATTTTGAAATTACGGTGAAAGAATCCCAGCCTTGGACGGTGATGTCCTCTTACAATAAACTGAACGGCGTTTACACTTCTGACAGTAAAGATCTTTTAACTCAGGTTCTCAGAAACGAATGGGGCTTCAAAGGGATTGTCATGACTGACTGGTTTGGAGGTTTCCCCGGATTTGAATCGATCAGAGACGGTGGAATTTCTGATGTTGTAAAGCAGATGAACGCAGGTAATGACCTGTTGATGCCGGGAATTCCGGCTCAGAAAAAAGTTCTGTTAGCAGCATTGAATTCCGGAGAACTATCTCATGAGACCGCAAATCTTAATGTGAAAAGAATTTTGGAGTACGTTTTTAAGACACCGACTTTCGCTAAATACAAGTACAGTAACAAACCTGACCTGGCTCAAAATGCAGAAGTAACCAGAAATGCTGCCACCGAAGGAATGGTTTTACTTAAAAATGATAACAGCGCGCTGCCGTTTGCCGATAAACAGAAGGAAGTTTCATTATTCGGAGTAACATCCTATGCATGGATTACCGGAGGAACGGGAAGTGGAAGTGTAAATAACAAACACACGGTTTCTCTGCTGGAAGGTTTACATGCAGCAGGATATAAACTGGATAAGGAATTGGTTGATCTGTACAAACCTTTTGCTGAAAAAGAGGTTGCTGCAGAAAAGGAAAGAAGAAAGTCGAGAGGAATACTGGCATTGCCGGAAAGACTTCCTGAAATGAAAATGGACAATGCCTTTATCAGCAAAAAAGCGGAAACCTCAGAAATTGCCTTTGTAACAATCGGAAGAAATTCAGGTGAAGGCGGAGATCGGGTAGTGGATAACGATTTTAATATGGCAGCGGAGGAAATCCAAATGCTGGATAAAATCTCAAAAGCCTTTCACGCAAAAGGAAAGAAAGTGGTGGCTATCCTGAATATCGGTGGGGTAATCGAAACATCCTCCTGGAAAGATAAAGTGGATGCTATTTTACTGGCATGGCAGCCCGGACAGGAAGGCGGACATTCTGTAGCAGATGTAGTTTCAGGAAAAGTAAACCCTTCCGGAAAACTGACAATGACATTCCCGGTGAATTATTCTGATCATGCATCCGCAAAAAATTTCCCCGGAGTTCCTGCTGATAACCCCAAAGATGTAACGTATAAAGAAGGTATATATGTCGGATACCGTTATTTCAATACTTTCAATATAAAACCGTCTTATGAATTCGGCTATGGGAGGTCCTACACGGATTTTGCCTATTCAGATATTAAAACCAGCTCAAAAACTTTCAACGATCACTTAGAGGTAATAGTTCAAGTAAAAAATACCGGAAAAGTTACCGGAAAAGAAGTCGTAGAACTTTATCTTTCTGCTCCAAACCAGTCTATTGATAAACCCAAATCAGAGTTAAAAGCTTATGCTAAAACAAAAGCTCTGCAACCGGGTGAATCTCAAACCGTCACTTTAACATTGAATCCGAAAGATCTGGCATCGTATATCACAGCAAAATCTGCCTGGATCGCAGAAGCAGGGAATTATAAAATTTCCGTAGGCGCATCTTCTCTGGATATCAGACAGACTGCAGATTTCTCACTTCCAAAGGAACTGGTTGTTGAGAAAGTGCAGCATGTTTTTCCGGCAGATCAGCAGTTTGAAGATCTGAAGCCTTAACTGTATTTATCGGAACACCTTCAATTCGAGTTTTTTAGAATAGAAAATGTGTCGGGAATTTCAGTGTTTTTTACAAAAATTCACGGTACAGAATTCTTTCTGAATTTAATCCGAATTGAAGGTTTCTGATTTTACCATGATTGATGCCTTTTTTTCATCAAATATTACGAATCTGAAGCAAATTTATTGTCTCAAATTAAGATATTATCAACAAAAGGGATTATCTTTAGGCTCTTTTTAAAATTAAATGTATATGATCGATAATGCAGTACAGTCAAAAAGGAATTATACGATTCCGTTGATTACTATTACGCTTTTATTTTTTATGTGGGGATTCATCACGTGCATGAATGACATTTTGATCCCTTACCTGAAACAACTCTTTAAACTGACCTTCTTCGAATCAATGCTGGTGCAGTTTTGTTTCTTCGGAGCTTACTTTATAGGTTCGTTAATTTATTTCCTGGTTTCATCCTCCAGCGGAGATCCAATCAATAAAGTAGGGTACAAAAAAGGAATTCTCTTTGGAATTTTCCTTGCCGCTTTCGGATGTGTCCTGTTTTATCCGGCAGCAACATTTTCTTCATACGGTCTTTTTTTAGGCGCTCTTTTCGTTCTCGGATTAGGATTTACCGTTTTACAGATTACTGCAAACGCTTATGTATCACTCCTGGGTTCTGAAGAATCTGCATCGAGCAGGCTGAATATGACGCAGGCATTCAATGCATTCGGAACAACCATCGCTCCGGTTTTGGGCGGACATCTGATTTTCGAATTCTTTTCCGCTGCAGACGGTTCTTTTTCTGCCGTGGCAACGAGAATTCCTTATCTGATCTTTGCAGCCATCTTATTGCTGGTCGCATTATTGATCTCCCGGGTAAAACTGCCTTCTTTCCAGACTGAAGAAGAAGAAATTGTAAAAGGTCTGGGCGCCTTGCAGTTTAATCATCTGAAGTTCGGTGTGTTTGCCATGTTCTGTTATGTTGGTGGGGAAGTGGCTGTAGGGAGTTTTATTATCAGCTTTCTGGAGCAGCCTCAGGTAATGAACCTTTCTGAAGTAGTCAGTAAAAACTACCTATCCTTATATTGGGGCGGTGCCATGATCGGACGTTTCTTAGGTGCTATCTCACTGAATCAGTCTCTGAGTCAGAGTAAAAAAGTAATCTATATGCTGGGTGCTGCGATTACGGTATTCCTTGTCATTTTCAGTATCGTTGATCTTACGTTTTCACAAATCAGTTTCTTCCTAGTTTTCATAGCACTGAATTTTATTGCTTTCTTTATAGGAAAATCGGCTCCGGCAAGAACATTATCCATTTTTGCAGGAATCAACGTTCTGCTGTTGATCTCGGCAATGCTAAATCAGGGCGAACTGGCAATGTACAGTATTCTGGGTATCGGAATTTTCAACTCGATTATGTTCTCTAATATCTATACGCTTGCCATTTCCGGCTTAGGGAAATATACAAGTCAGGGATCATCATTGGTTGTAATGGCGATTCTGGGAGGTGCGATTGTGCCTATTTTCCAGGGTTATCTTGCAGATATTTTCGGGGTACAGCATTCATTTATTATTCCTGTATTCTGCTACATAGCCATCCTGATCTTCGGTGCCTACTGTACCAAATATCTGGGACATGTAAAACAGGATGCTGACGCTAAATCCGGACATTAATATTTGTTATTTTATATAGTAAAAACCTGCTTTGAGCAGGTTTTTTTGTTAGCACAAGCAGATGCAGTAATGATGAGCAGGATGTCTGCGCCGGTATTTTGGGTTTTTAAATTAGAATTTGTATTTTTATTTTAAACAAAACACAATGAGCAGAAAATATAAATTCCATGAAAAGGACGGTGCCTATTTTATCAGCTTTGCAACTGTTTTCTGGATCGATGTCTTTACAAGAAAAGTTTATTTTGACATTATCATAGATTCTCTGGATTACTGCAGAAAAAATAAAGGAATGATCATTTTTGGTTACTGCATTATGCCTAATCACATCCATTTAATATTCCGTTCTGGTATCGGACAGCCTTCAGAACTTATCAGAGATTTTAAAGGATTCACTTCAAGAAAATTACTTAAAACAATTAAGGAAAATTATCGGGAAAGCAGAAGAGAATGGATGCTTTATATGTTTAAAAAAGCAGGCAGCAAAAATTCGAATGTTACTGAATATCAATTCTGGCAGCAAAACAATCATCCTATAGAATTATGGTCGCTAAAAGTATTTGAGCAAAAGCTCAATTACGTTCATCAAAACCCTGTTAAAGGTGGTTTTGTAACAGAACCTTGGGACTGGAAATACAGCAGTGCAAAAAACTATTATACAGATTTTGATGGAGTTTTGCAGATTGATATTAATAGATAATTAAATAAATAAATGCTGGCACGAGCTGGAAGCTCGCGCCAGCATTTATGTATAGTATAAATCTTTTTTAATACATCATGTTAGCGCGAGCTTCCAGCTCGTGCTTAATAATAATTATATATTTTACTGCTTTAAATTCAGTAAGTAGATTGTTAAATAAATACTGACACGAGCTGGAAGCTCGCGCCAGCATTTAATTTATAGTATAAGTCTATATTTTAAAAAGTCTTATAATTTATATTATGTTAACTTATAAATTTTTCAAGAGTTGTATCTGATTGAAATGCAGCATAAAAATACATATTCTGAAAAGCTGAATTGTAGCCTTCTACAGCTTATCAGTATAGATTCCAAATCTCATTATACTGTTTTATATAATTTTTGACAGTTGAATATTCTAAGACATCAGTAAAATCTTCTGTAAGAACTAATGTGAAAATTTGTAATTACAATTACTCACAATCTGATATTTTATTTTTAACGGCTGAAATCTAATTCCGGTGATTACTGACATTTCAAAATCTACGTCGAAAATTGTACAGATTTACATTCAATGCATTTGGAATTACAATCAATTCCCCGGTTTCATTTGGCATTTTAAAATGTATTGACTAAAATACCTGGAATTCTTATTTTCACTTGTAGCAAGCAGTATCGGTTTTTGTGAAATTTCTGTTACATACGCTAAAATCGGCACATTCAAATAAAAATTACTCAGTATATTCTACTATTCATGCAGTATACGAATGACTTATTAAATTTCCAGGATACAGATTAAACAAAGATTGCTACATCGGTAAAAAATTAAAAAAGTATATCTACGGAAAAGTCTGTATAAAATTATTTTTTAATACTATATTTGATTTTTACAAACAGAATGAATTCTATCACCATCAAAGAATTTTATCAGGATATTTTAGGTGAAAGCTGTCCTGATATCAGTCAATTTCTGAATGACAACATTCATAAGGACGTTGGTCATTTCAATGTTTTTGACATTTCAGAAATCTCTAAAACCTGCACATCAAAAACAGGAATGCCTTACAACAGGAGAACCTATTACAAAATAAGTCTTATTAACGGCAAGAATAAGGTGGAATATGCTGACAAAACCGTACATATTGAAGATTGTGCAGTTTTATTTGCCTCTCCAAAAATACCTTACAACCACACGCATCTGTGTACAGAACAGTCGGGACATTTCTGTGTATTTACCAAAGATTTTTTACCTGCTTCCAAAACAGGATTTGAGTTAGATAATCTTGGAGTTTTCTCTCCACAAAGCGATTTTGTTTATCAGATATCAACAGAACAGTTTCAAAAATTTGAAGAAGTTTTCCTTAAAATGTATGAAGAAATACAGTCTGATTATGTTTATAAATATGATTTATTGCGTAATTACTTAATGGAATTGATACATTTTGGTCAGAAATTAACGCCTGTTCTTCCTATTGAGAATAACAAAACTGCAGCTTCAAGAACCACATCCCTGTTCATTGAATTGTTGGAGAGACAGTTTCCTATCGAAAATATCAGCCAGCTTCTGCAATTGAAAACACCAGCAGATTTTGCCGGGATCTTAGGTGTTCATGTAAATCATCTGAACAGAGTTTTAAAAGAAACCACAGGGAAAACAACAGGAGAAATCATCAGAAGCAGAATTTTTCAGGAATCTAAAATACTGCTTACCCAGACGCAGTGGAATATTTCAGAAATTGCTTTTACATTAGGTTTTGAAGAAGTCGCTCATTTTTCCAATTTCTTTAAAAAATACAGCAGGCAGTCTCCGCAGCATTTCAGAGAATTATTAATTGTTTGATTTTTATAAACTTTCA
Organism: uncultured Chryseobacterium sp.; assembly: GCA_963526305.1. Lineage (GTDB taxonomy): Bacteria > Bacteroidota > Bacteroidia > Flavobacteriales > Weeksellaceae > Chryseobacterium. The sequence continues at coordinate 367,575 of CAURNW010000001.1, forward strand.
TTTGATTTATGCAAATGTACTGATGCGCTGATTTTCCAACTTTGTACTGTTAATTAAAACATTAAAAAAATGACAAGTAAAATAGGATTAGTAACCGGCGCAAGCCGTGGCTTGGGGAAAGATTCAGTAATAGCCCTGGCAAAAAAAGGATTTGACATTATCCTTACCTATCAAACCAAAAAAGAAGCGGCGGACGATGTTGTGAAAGAAATTGAAAGCAATGGACAAAGAGCTTTCGCACTGCCTTTAGATATTTCAACGACAGCAGGTTTTGACCAATTTACACATGATGTAAAAAATATACTGGACACTCAGTTCGATTCTGCAAAACTGGATGCATTGGTTAATAATGCAGGAATCGGTATCAATCAAAGCTTTGAAACCACGACTGAAGAGATCCTGGACGCAATGACGAATATCCATTTCAAAGGACCTTACTTTTTGACTCAAAAATTATTGCCTTTATTAAAAGACGGAAGCAGTATTGTGAATACCTCTTCCGGTCTTGCAAGATTTTCTTTTCCAGGATATTCCGCTTATGGGGCAATGAAGGCAGCTGTTGATTCATTATCGAAATATCAGGCCTTAGAATTGGGAAACAGGAAAATCAGGGTCAATTCTATTGCTCCCGGTGCAATTGAAACAGATTTTGGAGGTGGTGTAGTTCGTGATACACCAGACATGAATAAACATCTTGCTTCTGAAACAGCGCTCGGAAGAGTTGGTGTTCCGGATGATATCGGAAATGTCGTTGCATTCCTTTGTTCTGATGATTCCAAATGGATTAATGCACAAAGAATAGAAGTTTCCGGAGGGTTTAGAATCTAATTCATCCTAAAATAAAGTAGTGAAATCCCATTCGACAAAATGTTGAATGGGATTTCACTACTTGTAATTATTCCTGGATTCTGTTGTCAGGATTTAGGATATTTTATTTTCATGATTAAGAAAGCGCTCTTGATTCAACAATAATGAAATAAGCTATACGTTCTTTAATAAACCACTTTCCGTTTTGAAAAATATACTGGTCATCATATTTCACACTGTAATCCGTTAAAATATCTCTTCCCTCCTCTTCTCTAATCATTTTTATCTGACTGTAAGAGGTACCGGATGCACTATCACCATCAATTTTTACTGTGTGCTGCCCGTTTAGGGTGAAATACTTTTTCACCTTTGCCGCGTGACCACTGAACTCTTTTTCCATGGTATCTCTTCCTGAGGTATTGCCAACTAAATTTCCACCCATGTATACTTTATAAGTCAAATCCGGAGTAAATAAATTCATTACTTCAGAGATTTTCCATTCGTCACCTAAGTAAGCATAGTCATCAATCAGTTTTCTCAACTCTTCTTTTGTTTTTAAAATTTCTAATGTCATTTTTCTATTGTTTGAATTAATTATTTAATTTTTCAGTTTCAATTAGTAGTCAGTTATCATTTTTGTACCTGAAAACAGAGAACGATCACGTAAAAAAGCGGTGATCCAAATAAGCACAAGCGGAATTAAGGGATTGAGAATTGATCCGTCATGGGAAAGCTCTGTTGCCATTGCGCCTGCAAAATAACAGCTGATTAGAAGAAAACCAATACGCATTGTTTTTGGGAAAGCAAATAAAATAATGAATACCATCTCCATTAAACCTAAAGCTGTAGCTGAATTCGGGAGATTAAATTTAGCAAGTCCTTCTACTGACCATGGCAGATGAATTGCTTTCATCAAACCACTAAGGATTACCATCACTGTGACCAGAACAGTAAGAATAAAGGTCAATGTTTTTCTCATTTTTGAATGAATTATTTTCATAATATTTTTATTATAACAGAATTTCTTTTGATTATTACACGACAAAATTATAGTATATTTGATTACAATTTATTAGTTGTTACCTAAAGGTTAGTGACTAACAAAAATAACAGCTATGGCAAAATCAAAAGAAAATCAAATAGATAACAAGGCATTTACTGACGATTGCCATAAAGTTTTAATGGCAGTTTCGGATGCATTATACGCCATTGGAGGTAAATGGAAACTGATGATCATTATTGCTATGGCAAGAGGAAATAAAAGATTTACCGAAATTCAGAGACAGGTCACCGGAATTTCAGCACGAGTCCTTTCGAGTGAATTGAAAGAATTGGAAATGAATGGATTTATCTGCAAAAATGTCGAGACCGGTTATCCTGTAAGCATAACTTATGAACTTCTCCCCTACAGTCACACGCTGGAAGAAGTTGTAGGAGCAATGACAAAATGGGGAATGCAGCACAGAGATAAAATAAAATCTGAAATGTCTTCTCGGAAATCTGATTCCGAAAAACAGAAATAATCATTGATCCTGATAATCTTATCTGTACGGACGATTTTCCTGGTCTTTTAAGAATGTAAAATGTACTGGTTTTTATTATTTACAGATATGACTACAAATAAAAATCATCCAGTTCAAGCTTTCTGATTCTTGCAGCAATTGAACTCTTTGTACGACCGAAATGTTTCGCGAGATCTTTTGCACCGATACCTTCAGAAAACATCTTGCTAAGTTCTGCATCAAGTTTTGGAGTCCAGGGTTGATGGGCACTTTTGTGTTCTTCCCTCATTTTATCCGGCAAGTATGATTTTCCGCTTCTCTTATCTTCAGTGATATTTTTAATAATCTGAATTTGTGCAGATTCAGGAAAAGCAGTCGGCACTAATGATTCAGGAATATGGATTTTGCTTTTAGTCCGGGTGACTGCAACATACAGCAAATTGATTTCTTCATTTAATTTTGCCGTATTGACTTCCCGTTTTTTTTCCTTTTCCAGTTTTTCCAGAGTCTCTTCAGATATGAAATCATTTGCCAAAATCACACGGTCATACTCCATTCCTTTACAGCGGTGAACCGTTGAAAAAATCATTTCTGCTTTTTCTTTATCATCACCATCAACATGCTTCTCTTTAATGGTTTTGATAATACCGGGTATCTTATTGCCATACTCTTTTACAATTTCAACCATCATGCCCAGCTGAAGATCTTCCGTTTTTCCGATATAATCTTCCAGTTCTTTGAGGTTTTTCATTGCTTTGATAAGTTTATCTTTGATAAAAGTCCGCTTATCATTTTTTAAATTTAAAACATCATACAGTGATGCACCTTCATCGGCATACGTGTAAGAATTAATATTTCCCTCAAAATAGATATGTTTAACGTTCTTTTTATCCGTAACATATTCTATGGCTTTTAAAAGGAGTCCGAGATTGGTTCTTGCAAGAATGGCTTTCGTTTTTATTTCGCCCTCTTTTCCATTTCCACTGATAGAAATGATTGTATCATCATTGATGTATTTTTTATATTTTAAAACTTCCATCGCAAGATTTGCAATATCCTGACTGAAACGGAAACTTGCAGAAAGATGATGAGTTTCAAAATCAGCTTTTTCCAGAGAATTAACGGCAAAACGCCACCCGTAAATCTGCTGATGGGTATCACCTACAATCACTTTGACAGCATTCTGTTTAAAGAAAACTTCAAGCATTGCCGGAGAAGCATCCTGCCCCTCATCAAAAAGAATATAATCAAAAGGGAGCTGCGGATTGGAAATCTGAAATTTTTTAAGATAAAAATCATGGGTAATTTCAATTTCCCCTTTATCCATCTTACTGAGCAGCAATCTCGTCTGTAGCAGGATATATTGATAAAATGTCGTGACAAAAATTATCGCATTCGGATCTGTAACCGTATCCAGATAATTAAGATCCTGAACTTTAATTTTATCACTGTTGCAGAAATAAGTGATGAATTTACTGATGTGATTCGCAATAATATATTCGGTATGTTTTTCTTCGTTTCCCTGCAGGTTTAAAAGTTCTGCAATTTCACTGGTTTTATATCCCTGAGCCCTGATTTTATAATTATTTTGATAAACAATATGTTTGTAAGCCAGGGAATGTGCGGTTTCTACCGTAACATTATGAAGTCCTTTTTCTTTGAATTTTCTGGCAGCTTCCAGTTTTACAGACTTATTGAAAGCCAGATACAGGATTCTGCTGTCTGAAGGTCTTGCTCCTGCATATTCAATAATGGTCGTTGTTTTGCCCGAACCGGCCACCGCATTTATTTTAATATTTCCTGTAGAATTGATAATATTTTCTTGTTCCTTCGTCCACTTCATTTCTTAAAATTAGTGAAATTTAATTGATTTACCGGTACCACAGGAAACAAAAAATTCAAGGTTTTTAATGATGTAAATTTTCTGTCTTTATGTATCCAATAAGTCACAAAAGATAGAAAAAAAAAATAAAAAATAAGCTATGTATAAAAGATGTACAGAGATTAAACTGTGATCTTTAATGCGATCAATTGATCTTTTACGAATTCTTTCTGTTGTGATGATTTAAATGAGTACCATTCTTCAAGATTCTGATCATAATCTTCCAAAATAGATTTAAAATTTTTAAATGATTTTGGTTTTGTTAAAGCTTCTGATAATTGAGCTTTCAATACCGGATGATCATCCATATTTTCTGTAAAGGAAGACATTAATCTAAAAGAATATGAGGAATCCCATTTTTCAATTTCTATATAATGTACAGGATCGCCTTTCAATTTCTCCCGTTGAGTTTCCCAGAATTCATCATCCACAAAAAAAAATTCTGAATCATCAGGAAAAGTTATCAGAGTTAATTCTTTGATATGCAGGTAGACCTTCAGACCGCAATCAAGTTCCTGCTCGATTTCTGTAATTAATTGTTCCATTTCCTTTCTTTATTTTGAAAATATTCAACTGTAAAATTAATAATGTACGTAGATCCAAACGCAAAACTATGTTAATTTTTGCAACAATAAAAATAGCCGGAGTCCTCACTCCGACTGTTTACAACGGTCTTCAATTTTTTTAATACTGAAAAAGGATCATCAGCACAGTTTTTTCTTTACTTCCATACACTGTTAATTTATCAGATTCTTTTAGCCCATACTCCACAAAAGCAAAAAGAGTAATTACAGAAAAGGATTACTGTGTTTCTTATCGTATTTAAAGACATCTCGAAAACTCCCCTATTTTACCGGATATTCCCTTCCTGATCACATCAAATTCCGGCTGCATTATCCTTATAAACTGTTTTGTGGTGAATGAAAATTAAATTCCTTGAAGTAATCCCATCTTATTTACCAACTCTACTCTGCAAATGCTGTGGATACCGGTCTCCTGCAATTTTGATTGCCTCTAAAGATTTTCTGATTTTTGATAAATCTACAGAAGACAGCTCAACAGAGACAGCACCCGTATTTTCTTTCAGACGGTGCAATTTTGTAGTTCCCGGGATGGGAGCTATAAAAGGTTTTTGAGCCAGCAGCCATGCCAGAGCAACCTGAGCAGGAGTTGCATCTTTCTCAGCGGCAATTACTAGTAATAAATCTACCAAAGTCTGATTGGCTTTCCTGTTTTCTTCCGAAAATCTTGGAACAATATTTCTGAAATCATCTTTCTCGAATCGGGTATTTTCATTAATTGCTCCGGTCAAAAAACCTCTTCCTAAAGGACTGAACGGTACGAAACCAATTTCAAGTTCTTCCAGAACAGGGATGATCTCTTTTTCAGCATCCCGGAAAAACAACGAATATTCACTTTGTAAAGCAGTAACCGGCTGTACAGCATGAGCTTTTCTGATGGTTTCAACACCTGCTTCCGATAAACCGAAATATTTGACTTTTCCTTCAGTAATCATATCTTTTACTGTTCCTGCAACATCTTCTATGGGTACATTCGGATCAACCCTGTGCTGATAAAACAAATCGATATAATCTGTCTGCAGTCTCTTCAGAGAATCTTCAACCACTTTTCTTATTCTTTCTGGGCTGCTGTCAAGACCTTTGGTAGAATCTCCATCCTGAAAACCAAATTTTGTAGCAATAAAAACATTCTTACGGATAGGTTTTAAAGCTTCTCCTACCAACGCTTCGTTGGTAAAGGGTCCATAACATTCGGCCGTATCAAAAAATGTAATCCCATTTTCATAAGCTGATCTTATCAATGCAAGAGCTTCCTGTTTTTCTGTAGGTTTTCCGTACCCGAAGCTTAGCCCCATACATCCCAGTCCTAATTCGGAAACTTCAAGTCCCTGGTTTCCTAATGTTCTTGTTTTCATTTTTTTTTTATTTTTAAATATGATTATTTTAATTAAAATATTTGGGCAACAGATTTCAGTATGATCCATTTTCCATTTTGTTTTTCCAGTTCCATAGTCTGCTGCAGTCTCCAGATGTTTCGTGTTCCCCAGATTTGGGCATCCAGAAGATTCTTCCCCACAAAAGTAGCATGACAGTTCGTTATCTCCACTGATGTTTTCACCTCCGTGCAGGAATAGTATTTCATACTTTCATTTTTTATTTCTGACAACCATTCATTTTTAGACTGTATATAACCCGTAATATGGGTCAGTGTAAAATCATGACCCAAAATTTCACTGATTCCGTCAGTATTTTTTTTAATCATTAACTGTGTTAGCTGACGCGTTATCACCAGAATTTCTGACTGATCATCGTCTGTACTTAAAGTTTTCATGTTCAATTAAATATTTAAAACTCATTTTATCTTTCACCCAACCACTTCACAAAAGAAGGATCACGGTGATCAAAAAAAGTGCTCTGTTTGGCATCCAATGTTGCAGTAGCCATCATATCCTCTTTCCCATTTTTCAATAATTTTATTGAGTTCAAAACCACGTTGTGATATAACTGATATGACAATACAAATGTCCAACGATTGCTAATGGATTCTCTTATACCGATTACTGCATTGCTTACCATTTTTACTGATCTTATTTTTATCCGTTTGTTCTGAATAAAAACTCGACTGCATCAAGCGGATATAAAGCCAGACATGATTCCATTATCTGGAAATAGAAAATTCAGTCACTCGGTATCATTTAAAAAAATGGAAAATTGAGGGTGTAAGATACAGATTACGGATCCTCTTACCATTATTACTGATTTGATTCAATTTTTACTCATCATTGACAGGTAATGTCTAATTTTGTTCACAATTAAAAAGAATATGGATCGAGTTGTAAATTTCAGTACAGTAAATGACTACAGTCAGTTCAATAAAAATGAGACTTTACATCCGTTGGTCAGCGTAGTGGATCTTTCAAAATCTGATCCCAGAACATCTCATAAAATGACTTTTAATGTTTATTGTATTGTTTTGAAACAGACCCAATGCGGAGATTTGAGATATGGTAACAATACGTATGATTATCAGGATGGAACTCTTGTTTTTTTTGCCCCGGGACAGGTCGTTGAAGTTATAAGCGATGAGATTTACCAGCCAACGGGTTTAGCGCTGGCTTTTCATCCTGATCTTCTCGTGAATAGTCCTCTGGGAAAAAGGATGTCTGAATTTGGTTTCTTTTCTTATCATACAAGTGAGGCACTCCATCTTTCTGATAAGGAAAAAAAGCTGGTTAGAGAATGTTTTGATAAAATCTCTCATGAATTACAGCAGTCCATAGATAAACACAGCAAAATGCTGATTACTTCGAATATCGAACTGTTTCTGAATTACTGCATCCGTTTCTATGACCGGCAGTTTATCACGAGAGATAATGCAAACAGGGGGATACTGGAAAAATTTGAAGAACTGATGAATGATTATTTTTCATCGGATAAGCCTCACAATATTGGCTTACCATCCGTTGCATGGTGTGCAGATGAGCTGCATTTATCGGCTAACTATTTTGGTGATCTGATCAAAAAGGAAACCGGAAAATCGGCACAGGAATATATTCAGTCAAAAGTTATTGATGTAGCAAAAGAAAGGATATTTGACGCTGACAAATCAATCAGCCAGGTAGCCTATGATTTGGGGTTTAAATATCCTCAGCATTTTACAAGACTTTTTAAGCAAAAAGTTGGAGTTTCTCCTTTGGAATATAAAAATCTGAATTAATTGATCATTTTATTCTGAAAGAAACTCCAACCCTATTTTATGCAAATAAAAGCTTCCTGAAAGCTTCAGAAGCATAATGAACCTGCACTGCCCAATCATCTGCAGCATCACTTCCCGCATCATCGGATATATATTTTAGGCATAGAAATGGAATATTTTCCTGCAAAGCAATAAGAGCAAGCGGGTACGCTTCCATATCAATAACGTTATATTCTGTATTGATATGATTCGTTTCAAAACTGTCGCCGCTGCCGCAGGTTCCTTCTTCAACCTTCCTCATTTTCAAACCGTTTTCAAGAATGATTGGAATATCGGATAACGGGGTCTCAAATTTTCTGAAACCAAGACCGCGGGCATCCATATCCCGCTGGATAAACTGAGTACAGCAGATGATTTCCCCTTTTCGAAAACCGACTCCGCCAGCGGAACCCAGATTGACAATCAGTTTTGGTTTTTTCCCTGCAATTTCTTTTGTCAGTGCAACAGCTGCATTTACTTTTCCGATTCCGGTAATCAGTTTTTGGGTATGATCAAAAGCATCTCCCGCTTCAGATCCTAAAGCAAAAACGAAAAGAGTATCCTCAACGGCAAACGTTGTTTCTTCGTTTATTTTTATCATTTTCGATTAAAAAATATTAGATTAAATACTGCAGCCGTCGGTATCACAGGACAAGTCAGTGCTGCCGGAACCTTTAAAAGGTTTTACGGTTTCATTATAGGTCTGCGTTAAAGCCTCTTCAAATACCTGCGAAGGCTGTGCTCCTGAAACTGAATATTTTCCGTTTAAAATAAAAAAAGGAACTCCTGAAACACCATTATTACGGGCCTCCAGGATATCCTGACTGACATGATCATCAAATTCATCAGAGCGTAAAGTCTGTATGGCCTCTTCTTTTGAGACCCCTATATTTTGAGCTAAATCAGACAGGACCTCAATATTCCCGATATTTTCCCCATTCAGGAAATGAGCTTTGAACAGCTCTTCTTCCATCTCTGAAGACTTTCCGTGCTTTTTTGCTAAATGAAGCAGCTTGTGCGCAGGAAAAGTATTGGTGATCAATGCTTGTTCAAAATTAAAATCGATGCCTGAAGCTTTACCCATCTGTATAACCTGTGCTGTCATCTGCTTAGCCTGCTCTTCAGGAAAACCTTTCTTTTCCCTGAAATATTCAGCAGTAGTTTTTGTTTCTGACGGTTCTAAAGTGGGATCAAGCTGGAAACTCTTCCACTCTACTTCCACTTCTTCTTTGAAAGGGAGTTTTTCAAGTGCGTGCTCAAAATTCTTTTTTCCTATATAGCAAAACGGACACATCACGTCTGACCAGATTTCTATTTTCATCTTATTTAAATTTTTAATACCATAATTATTCTGTCAAAGTTAGCGGATCTCTTTCATTGTAAAAAAAATATCACGAATTATTCTTGGTATAAATACGGTAATTTCTGATTTCGTTCTATTGCTTTTCTTATAAAAATCATTAACAGAGCAAGTATTCCGAAAACAAAACCTATCCAGGGATTGTACTCGACACCATAGGAAATAATCATCCATCCGCCTAAGGTTGTACCCAGGGTCACTCCCAAATTTCCAAATGATGTTGCCAGACTGTTTGCGAATTCCATTGATCCGGGAACGGATGAGATCATATAAGTTGATGCATTAAGAAAACTAGGGGAATACAGAAATCCCCATATCCCAATGACAATAATATTAACTGTAAGATTTTCTCCTGAAAAGTATAACAGTACAGGTAGAATGATTGTTCCGGAAAGAAATAATGCGGTGGTATTGGCAATATTTCTGCTTAACATCTTCCCGGCTATCCAGTTAGCAAATACGCCAATGATCCCGAACACGAAAAGCATATAACTCACCCTAACTGTATCCATTCCTTTTGCCTTATTCAGATAATCTGCAAAATAGCTGTACGTAGAAAACCAAGCGGTAATCATGAAAAAATTCATGGCGATGCTGACAATAAAAGTAGGTTGTGATAATATCTTTAATTGACTGGAGTACGATTTTCTCTCCTTCACAGGTAATGACGGCAGTGAAAAGTAAATGATGACAAGAGCAATGATACTTACGCCGGTCTGAACCATAAACGATGATTCCCATGATGATATACCAGACAGCCATGTGGCAAACGGCACCGTGGTCACCATGGCAATAGCAACTCCACTGAAAACGATACTCATCATTTGGTTTTCATGTTTTTTATCAACCTTTGATATGGCAACAGACAATGCAGTTGCAATGTAAACCGGCTGTAGAAATGCAGGAAGTATTCGTACGAACATCAGCAACCAAAACGGTGGAGACAACGACGAAATAATTCCGGTAACCAAAAAAACAGAAATAGACGTTAGCATTATTTTTTTGCGGTCAAATCCTGAGGTAAGCAAAGTCATAAAGGGACCTGTAAGTGCAATAATTAATGCAAAAGCACTTAATAAATACCCTGCTTTATCAATGCTTATTTTATAATGTTCAGCAATTTGAGGTAAAATCCCGATGACTCCGAATTCCGTTGTGATTACTGCGATAAATCCTAAACATCCAATGTAGGCGTACTTTTTCATTATTAAATTTTATTTTTTAAATTCTGTGATTTGTTTTACTGATTGTGCTTTAGGAATAATGATTCCCATGTGCACAAAACCATGAAAATAATTTTTACAAAATGTTAAGTCATGGATCGTAATTTCTATTGATACCTAATAGCGTTTTGCACTTAAATATCAATATTTTCTGTAAATGATTTAAAATTCACCTAATTGGGTGTTAGTTCTATGTATGCTTTCTTTTTAGGATGAATACTGATTTTCTGCATGTTTTCTATTTTTTTATACCACAAAATTAATCCGAAGAGTTAAATTTGCACAGTACACAGCTAATTGTCTGGTACTAACAAATTTGTAAGTAATGGGAACCAGAAAGGAAAATTCAACGAATAGTATTAACGAGCAATACATTACACAGGAATGTGATCTTACCTATGCCGTCTGTAAAATTGGCGGAAGATGGAAACTTTTAATACTCTGTAAATTAGAGCACGGAAAATTACGCTTCAGTGAAATCCGCAGAAAAATAGCCGGAATCACAGAAAGAATGCTTACCCTTCAATTAAGAGAAATGGAAAAAGAAGGTTTGGTAAAAAGAACGGTCTATGCAGAAGTTCCTCCAAGAGTTGATTATGAACTTACAGAAATTGCTGAAGAACTGATTCCGATCTGGAAGCAGCTGGATCAATGGGGCAGAAAGCACAGAGAATTAATTCACAGTCAATCTGTAAAAGAAAATTAATGTTAATAAAAATCGGTCGGATTTGAGGGATAACTTTCGCCCAGAGTTTCCTCTGATTACTATAGATTTTTAATGCCCAAGAAAAAATTCATAAAGATCAGCAGGAAACTTTTCGCTGATTGTTGATTATAAAGATGTTTATAATAAACTGCCTATCCTCAAGCACTCACTTTTTTACTGAAAATCAAATGCGCAGCCAATGCCAATGATCCCATAACGACTCCTACAAGACAAACTCCATTCCACTGTGCATATTCCCAGGCTAAAGATGCAAGCCATGTTCCAAGTGATCCACCGATGAAGTAAGACACCATGTAAATGGTGTTTAAACGGTTAACAGCGGTCGTTTTGAGTGAAAAATAATTGGTCTGATTCATAATATGGCTCGACTGCACACCCAAATCAATCAATATCACACCAACAATCAATCCCCAATAGGTGTTTCCTGCAAAATAGGTAAATCCCCAGCTGCCAATCAGAATCAGTAGTGCATACAATATAATACGGTTTAAACTGATTGCTGCCTGAAGTTTCCCAACTTTTGCAGCAGCTAGAGCACCGACCGCTCCGGCGAGGCCAAAACTTCCCACCACCGAAGCTCCGACTTCAAACGGAGGTCTTTCCATGTGGAAAACCAAAGTCGTAAACAGTGCACACATCGACCCGAAGGCCATCGCTCCACGGAAAGAGGCAAGCTGCAGAACAGGCTGGGTTTTTGCCAAATGGAGGACGGACCTCATCAGTTCAAGGTAAGTCCCTTTAAAGTTCGGTCGTAATACAGGAAGCATTTTGTAGACAAAGAGCCATACCAGAAGCATCAGTCCTGCAGCAATGCCATACATCGTACGCCATCCCCAGAGTTCACCGACAATTCCGCCTACAAATCTTGACAGTAAAATCCCCAGTAATAAACCGGAAACAACCAATCCTATATTTCCTGATTTTTCTTCTTCAGAAGATAATTCAGCGGCTATCGGAACAAACAGTTGAGGGATTACAGAAGTGATTCCTATAAGTAAACTCGCGGCATACAGCATCCATACATCCGTGGCAAATGTCATCCACAAAAGTGCTGCAAAAACCAAGATCAAATCGATCAGAATCAGTTTTTTGCGCAAAAACTTGTCGCCTAAAGGTACGATCAGCAATAATCCGCAAGCGTATCCCAACTGGGTAAGAACAGAAATTTTTCCTGCTGCGGTCTCTGAAATATCGAAATCCTTGGAGATAAGTCCTAAAAGTGGCTGGTTATAATAATTATTGGCAACCACAAGTCCGGAAATAACAGCCATAAGCCAGACTACGGTTTTTGAGATACGTGAAAGATTTTGCACCTGATTGTGAAGTTAAATTTGAATATTGTATCGTGGAATTCCTAGTAAAGATAAGGATTAACAATAATCTGACGGATGATAAAACTAAAAACTTCCTGAGTTTTTCAGATGAGGAGTTCCTGTTAACAAAAATTATAATGTATATTCGGTTTTAATAAATATCTGGGTAGTGACTAAAATTATACTTCTTCTTTCAACTGTTATAACATGTATTGTCAACGCTCAAAGCCTGTCTTTATATTCTAAAGCGTATGGAAAAAGTACAGATTCTCCAGTCATCTTTATTCACGGCGGGCCGGGCGGTAACTCTACCCTCTTTGAAGCGACAACGGCACAGAAGTTAGCTGACAAAGGTTTTTACGTTATAGCCTATGACCGTCGTGGTGAGGGACGTTCTGCAGACAGCACCGCAACATTTACTTATAATGAAGCCATTAAAGACCTGGAAGAAATTTACACACTTTACCATATCACAAAAGCAAACCTGATTGCTCATAGTTTTGGAGGTTTAGTGGGAACAATTTTTGCCGACCAAAATCCTCAAAAAGTAAGTGCTTTGATCCTGGCCGGAGCATTATTTTCACAGCAGGAAACTTATGATCATATTATAAGTACAACAAAAGCAATCTATAAAAAGAATAATGACAGCTTGATGCTTTCTAAAATTATTAATATTGAACATCTGGATAAAAACTCTGCCGCTTACAGAAAACAGTGTTTTGACCTGGCTGATCAGAATAATTATTTTAAAATGCCTTTTCCGACAAGACAGGCTGATCATCTGCGGAAAATTTATGAGAAGAGTGATTTCTATAAAAATAATATACGAAATTCTCAGGCTTCAAATGTATTTTACAAAAATGAAATCAAAAATAATATTGATACAAAACCAATCTTGAAAAAACTCAGAAAGCAAGTAAAATTATTTGCCATTTACGGTCAGCAGGACGGTATATTTTCTGATCAACAAATGAATGACATTCGGAAAACAGTCACTGGAAAGAATTTTAAAATCATCGAAAACTGTTCCCATTACCTATTTGTGGATCAGCAGCATATATTTATTGATACTGTTGATCAATGGCTGAAAAGTAACTGATTACTGAAAATAAAAATTATATCATTTGCAGCCATCAGTTAAATAATTTCCTGAATTCCAGAGGTGAAATATCAGTTTTAGCCTTAAAAAATTTACTGAAAGACTGTGAATGTTCAAAACCGAGTTCATAAGCGATTTCACTTACTGAAAGGTCAGTTGCAGATAATTTTTCTTTGGCTCTTTCGATCAGCTTTTCGTGAATTAGTTGTTGCGTGGTTTGACCCGTTAATGACTTCAGCATACTGCGCATATACTGTGGTGACATATTGAGTTGAGCAGAAAGATATTGAACCGTCGGCAGTCCTTTTATCTTAAAATCATCTTTTTCTAAATAGTTATCAAGCAGGATTTCTAATTTTTCCAAAAACTGATGATGTGCTTTTTGACGGGTAATGAACTGTCGCTGATAAAATCGTTCCGAATAATTCAATAACGTTTCCAGCTGGGAAATAATAATGTTCTGACTGAACTGATCAACGTTGGTCTGATATTCCTGCTTGATATTTTCAATGATTTGCTGAACTTTTATTTCCTCTTCTCCTGATAAAAACAAAGCCTCATTAACAGAATAATCAAAGAATTCATACTTTTTGATTGCAGTTGCCATTGGTGTATTCCATAAGAAATCCGGATGAATCAAAAGTGACCATCCTGTAGGATTTTTAGCATTTTCTTCTCTCATGATGGTCAGAAGTTGATGAGGCGCCATACAAAACAGGACGCCTTCATCAAAATCATAATCCTGCTGACCGTATCTGTATTTATGATTCATATCCCGTTTGACAGAAATCATATAAAAATCAAACAGTAAACTCTGTTTACCACTTTCTAAAGCCGGTGCCATATCTTCAAAATTAATCACACTGATCAGAGGATGCTTCGGTGCAGGCAATCCCCGCAACGTGTGGAATTGAGAAATGGTTTTTATTTTCAGAGGATTATTTTCCGACATTATTTTAGTTTATGATCATGAATATTGAATCAAATTTAGTCAATATAATAATCAATGCTGATTCAAAAATCAATTTAAAAACATTGAAAATCATATAGAGCCTGCTGCATGAGTAAAAATTAAGCATGGATTAAAGCCGTTGATATTAATTATTGTATCGGCAGGTAAACATCCTTCTGTAAATCTTCCATTAAAGTGGAATGTATTGGATTCCAGTGTAAAGCTGTCATGGTATCTTCGCTCGAAGTCCTGTTGTCAAGCTTTGCAAAATGGGCAAACCATCCGAAATGTTCTGTGGCCTCATGATCTGTCAGCGACACAACCGGAATATGAAGTCTTCCAGCAATTGCCTCAGCAATATCTCTGAATGGAATTCCCTGTTCCGCAACGGCGTGGTACCGTGTTCCGCTTTCAAAGGGTTTCTCCAGAGCCAGAAGGTATAATTTTGCAGCATCCAGACGGTGAACTGCCGGCCAGAAATTATTGCCCTGATCAATCACAGCAGATACCCCTTTCTCTTTTGCGATATTGATCAGGGTAGGAACAAAACCAATGATATCACCTTTGCCATGAACGGATGGTGAAAGCCTTATAACAGCAACCTTCACTCCTTTTTTCACCGCAGCATCAGCAGCATTTTCTGTTGCTATTCTGGGATGTGGGTTATTAGCCGAAAGATCTTTTTCAGTTGTAATTCCGTTTTTTGAAAAAAGTGCAGTTCCTGAAGTAATGAGAAAAGGCTTGTCGGTTCCCGATAAAGCTTCTCCGATGGTGTTGATTACTTTTCCATCAAGGTGACACATTTCCTCAAACCTTGTAAAATCATGGACAAACCCCAGATGGATCACCGCATCTGAAGCAGAAGCTCCGGATTTCAGGCTTTCAAAATCATTTAAATCTCCCCGGTGTGCTTCTGCTCCGGCTGCAATGAGTTTATTTACTGATTCTTCTGATCTTGCTAATCCCAAAACCTGATGACCGTTGGCTAATAATTCCTGTACTACGGCAGTTCCTACGAATCCTGTAGCGCCTGTAACAAATACTTTCATTTTGATGTTGTTTAATGAAGCAAAGGTCAGATTTTCCAGATGCACTCCTGTAGCCAAAAAGTATTTTCCTGTAGCCGAAAAATTTAATTAAATGATTTTCTGAATTCCAAAGGCGAAACTTCTGTTTTTGCCTTAAACAGCTTACTGAAAGACTGTGAATGCTCAAACCCCAATTCATAAGCAATTTCACTCACAGTAAGATCAGTTGTAGAAAGTTTTTCTTTAGCTTTTTCAATAAGTTTTCCATGAATATGCTGCTGCGTTGTCTGTCCGGTTAGCGTTTTAAGCAGGCTGCTTAGATAATTGGCTGAAACATTCATCTCTTCAGCAACTTTTTGTGCAGTCGGAAGTCCGTTGTTAGTGATCTTTTCACTTACAAAATAGTCTTCCAGAAAGATCTCGAGTTTTTCTAAAACGTGATGATTTGTTTTCTTCCGGGTAATGAACTGCCGTTGATAAAAACGTTCACAGTAATTTAAAAGAACTTCAATCTGAGAAATAATAATGCTTTGGGTAAACTGATCTATTCCGGACTGGTATTCCTGTTCAATACTCCTGAAGATTCCCATCAGTATCTGTTCTTCTTTTTCTGAAAGGAACAAAGCTTCATTCACATCATATCCAAAAAACTGATACTGATGAATAGTCCTGGCCAAAGGAGTATTCCAGATAAAATCCGGATGAAAGGCAAGGACATAACCTGATGGTTTTATTTTGGGTTTGCTGATATTTAACCGGACAACCTGTCTGGGGGCAATAAATGAAACCAGTCCTTCATCAAAATCGTAAGGACCCTGTCCGTAGTGAAATTTTCCCTGCAGGTATCTTTTTAATCCGATGAAATAGAGGTTCTGTACCCAGCTGATTTCCGGTTCATCAATCTGATATTCTACCAGACTGTAATCTACAAGGCTGATCAGCGGATGCTGAGGTTTAGGCAATCCCGAAATTGCATGGAACTCAGACACCGTATTGATGATGTATAATTTTCTGTCAGTCATAATTTTAGAGAAGGCAACAGCAAAAACTGTTGCCTTTACAAATTTAATAATCTGTGGATATACTTAAAGTTTTAAAATCAGAAATTTCGCTTTGAAGTGCAGTCAGTTTTTTTCCTGCCATCTGAAATGCATCAGATCCTAAAACAAGATGTACGGGAGGATTTTCCATTGCTGCCAGTTCTGTTAAAGCCAGAGCTGCTTTTTCAGGGTCTCCGGGCTGATTTCCGTTGATGTCTTTTTCGTGCGCTGCCTGAAGCTGCCTTGCTGCAGTGTATTCTTCAATTTCGTTTTCAGGAGTTCCGAGTGAACCTCCGGTCAGAAAATCAGTTCTGAAATATCCGGGATAAACCACCGTTGCGTGTATTCCAAATTCTTTTACTTCTGCTGCCAGAGCCTCTGTAAAACCTACAACGGCAAATTTGGTAGCACAGTATACATCCCATCCTGCAAACTCTCCGGAAAGACCGCCTATGGATGCGATATTAATGACTGATCCGCTTTTCTGAGCTCTGAAATGAGGCATCGATTTTCTGATGACATTCAGTGAACCGAAAACATTGATGTCAAAATTTCTCCGGCTTTCCAGGTCGGTCAGTTCTTCCAAAGTTCCTAACTGTCCGTATCCTGCATTGTTAACCACAACATCCAGTTTTCCGAATTTTGCGATGGTTTCTGAAATAGCTGCAGCAACAGATTCTTCATTGACCAAATCTACCTGAAGAGGAAGGAAAGCAGAGTCTTCTTCACCGATAGCTTTCTGCAGTTCTGAAATTTTTCTCGACGTTGCACTCACACAATGCCCGTCTGCCAGTAATTTTTTTACTAAAGTTAATCCTAAACCTTTTGATGCCCCTGTCACGAACCATACTTTTTTTGTGTCCATTTTAATTGTTTTTAAATTGATTAATGATTACCATGCAAAGTTGTGAAATGAAAAATTTACAAATGGAACCGAATCAAAGAATATTGTAGCCAAAACTAAGGTCGGTTATGATAAGGCTTACTTTTTTTCCAGTGTTTGTGAAAAAAATGATTAATTTTGAATGAAGCACCACCGTCTATGAAACTAATTAAACATGTATTGATAAGGATTTTAGTTGTTGTAATTCCTCTGACTGCGCTTTATCTTTTTTCAATATGGGCATTTGAAGAAAACCGTCACAAAGAGCATCCGACTGATGTAGGATTAGAGATAGCTGTTTTGCTTGCTTCAATATTGTTTTTTCTTTTTATTATATTTCTTATTGATTTCATTATCAGGCTGGTCCGGAAAGAGTATAAGATTGCAGTGACAGACATTCCTTTTCTGCTGCTTTTTCTCATCCCCTGTTTATATATCAGCTGTCTTTTTTCAGGAGAAGGCTTTTATTGCGATTTTTTAACCCACTTATTCTAAGATCTCAGATGAAACTAAAACCGGTCATCCTGTTTTTAATTTTTAACTGCTTCATTTCTGCGCAAAGTAAAGGATCAGATTCTTCTGAAAATGAAAATATTAAGAACATCATTACTTTATTTCAGAAAAAAGATGTACTGGCCATTTCAAAAATTGTCAGATATCCTTTAATGAGGAAATATCCAATACCGGATATTAAGAATGAGCGGGAATTTGCAAAGATTCAATAACTTGTTTGATCAAAGGGTGATAAAGGAGATTTCTGAATCTGAAATTTCAGATTGGTCTGAAGCAGGCTGGCATGGTATCATGCTTAATCACGGAACGCTCTGGATCAATAGCGAAGGAGAAATAATTGCTTTGAATCATCAGAGTGAAAGCGAACGGGAACTGCGTTTAAAAATAATTGAAGAACAGAGAAATAATCTTTACCGGTCTTTAAAATCATTCAAAAATCCTCAATATGTCTTCAGGACGAAGCATTACCTGATCAGAATTGATGAACTGGAAAGCGGAAAGTACCGATACGCATCCTGGAAAAAGGAAGGGATACAATCTTCAAAGCCTGATCTTATTCTCAGCAATGGAGATTTACAGTTCAGTGGCAGCGGAGGCAACCATACCTTTACATTCAGAAAAGGAAACTATACATATACTGTTAACAGGTTTATAATCGGATCAGAAGAAACCCCTGAAATAAATCTGTCTGTAGAAGAAAAAGGTAAAGAAATTCTCAATGAGGAAGGGAAACTGTTATAGAAATAACAGATAAGTTTTGATGCATCTCAAAAAACAATTTCAAACTTCGTAATTTTACAATAATAAATTAAAAAATGAAATATTTGTATTTGGCTGCAGCAATAGTATTTGAAGTTATTGGATCAAGTTTTTTAAAAGCATCTGAAGGATTTACCAGATTAGTTCCTTCGGTCATCAGTATTATCGCATTGATCATCTGTTTCTATACTTTTTCGATCGCAATAAAATCTATTCCTTTAGGGATTGCCTACGCCAGCTGGGCAGGTTTAGGAATTATTCTTACCGCATTGGTCTCTGTTTTTATTTTTAAACAAAATCTTGATCTGCCGGCAGTTTTGGGAATCGTCCTGATTATTCTGGGAGTAATTGTTATCAATTTCTTTTCTAAATCAGCTGCTCACTAGTTTTTTTAAACCTGATCAAATAAATCTGCTGTAAAGTAAAAAATTTCAGACAAACGTCTCTGTAAGAAATTCATATAATGAAGATTCCTGTTATCCACGGTTACATCGATCGCAGAATATTGATTAATTTCACTGCTGACCCAAAAGATGTAGAAAAAATACTTCCCTCTCCTTTCCGTCCTAAAATTTATAAGGATAAAGCCATTGTTGGTATTTGCCTAATTCGATTGAAAAACATCAAACCCAAAGGTCTTCCTGATTTTATTGGAATTAATTCTGAAAACGGTGCTCACAGGATAGCGGTTGAATGGGATGAACACGGTAAAGTAAAATCAGGAGTCTATATTCCAAGAAGAGATACCTCTTTGCTTTTGAATACCTGGGTAGGAGGAAGGATATTTCCGGGAAAGCACTATCTGGCAACATTTAATGTGGATGAAAAAAACGGAAATTATCATGTTGATTTTAAAAGTTCAGATAATACTGAAATTTTAATTGATGCTCAGGAAACCGCAATATTTAATCAAAACTCCATTTTTGAAAATTTAGAAAATGCTTCTGATTTTTTTGAAAAAGGAGATTTGGGATATTCTCCCAATAAAGAAAAATTTGAAGGATTAAGGCTTAATGCTTACGAATGGAAAATGAAAGCGTTAAACGTTTCGAATATAAAATCCAGCTTTTTCGGGAATGAAAAAATGTTTCCCAAAGGATCTGTTTTATTTGATAATGCATTGTTAATGACCAATATTGAGCATGAATGGAATCGGGAAAAACATCTGATCTTAAATAACAGGTGATGAAGAAATATAAAATAATATGTTATCTGATTATAGCTCCGGTTATCCTGTTTTTTTTATTTTGGCTGCTGCAGGCTTATGGTGGATGGTATGGTTATCAAAAATGGAGAAATCGCGCCAAAACCGCATCAGTCGCAAAATCAAAAAGCAGGAAGGTTTTTGTGAAAACCCTGCAATATGAAATTATTGATGCTGAAAACCTTTACGATTTTACATTCACTCCCTATTTAGAAAAAGGGTTCAAAGTAGGATTACACACCAGTGAAGAAACGAATATTATAAAAAAAAGTGAATTTCCCTTCAATCTTTCTTATGACCGCAATAAAAATGATTCCATCGCATTGAAGATCATGAATATTGAAGATGCTGACAGTGCAGACGTCGTTTGGGCATACTTTAAAAATACGGAGTTGCATGACACCATGATCATAAAAATTGACGGAGCACGAAACAGAAATGGAAAATTTATCAGCGGAAAAATAAGAGTCTGGTAACATCGCATAGACTTTGTTGTAGTTCAAAAAAATACTACCTATCTATTTTCTTTAAAATAAATTCTCATTCCTATGTCTTTGGTGTAAAAATAGATACGTAATAAACAGTACTATTCATTTAAAACATCACCATATGAAATCAGAAAATATTTTAGAAAAAAGAAGTCTGCGGGGTAAAACCGTTGTTGTAACCGGAGGAAGCAGCGGAGTCGGAAGAGCAACCGTTGAGGCGTTTGCTCTGGAAGGCTGTAATATCGTTATTGCAGCACGCGGACAGGAAGCTTTAGATGAAACGCTGCATCTTTGTCAGGAACTTGAAGTGAAAGCCATCGCTGTATCTACTGACGTATCAATTGCAGATGATGTAGATAATCTCGTTAAAAGAGCGATTACCGAATTTGGACGTATTGATATCTGGGTAAACAATGCCGGAGTTATGGCAAGCGGAAAGTTTGAAGAAATTCCTATGGAACTTCATGAGCAGGTCATCAAAACCAATCTTTTCGGTTATATGCATGGAGCGTACAGTGTACTTCCTATTTTCAAAGAACAGAATGAAGGAATCCTGATCAATAATGTTTCTATCGGAGGATTTATGCCTGCACCTTACAGCGCTGTATATTCGTCAACGAAATTTGGTATCCGCGGGATGATGGAATGTCTTCAGGGTGAAATTTCAGACTTTGCTGATATTCATATTGCCAATCTTTACCCGCAGATCCAACGTTCGACAGGAAATGCACATTCTGCAAAATATTCTGGACTGGATTTTAAAGTTCCTCCATTCGCAGCAGACCCGAGAGATACTGCAGCAAAAATAGTCCAGTTGGCAAAAGAGCCTAAAAAAGACCTTTTCCCTGACTTTACTTCAAGAGCTTTGGTCAATATCTATGAATTGTTTCCCAAGTTCATCATCAACACCGCTTCCGCAGGGATGAGACTGATGATGAAAATCAAAAATGGAGAACCTACTTCCGGAAACGTTCTACAGTCATCACCGGAACCCCATCAGATTTACGGAGAGACCAGTATTCCTGTTCCCGGTAAAAAAACAAAAGTAGCTTTGGCAGCCGGAGTTACTTTAGGTTTAGCCTATATGTATTTTACTTCAAGAAAATCAGGAGGTGATAAGGAATAATTAAAGATAAATGCAATAGATGATATGATGTCTTACTTAAAACTACAGTAGAGTTAAATAACGTAGAATTTAATACGTTATTTTCCTTTATAATTTTATGATTCAGATAACTATTCCTATTTTAGCCCTACATTACAATTTAACATAATATAAAATTTATGAAGAAGTACATTTTATTAGGTTCGCTGTCATTTTTTTTAATGAACTGCAATAAAAAAACTGAAACGAACCAGCCTCTCTCCGGCACAGATTCATTAACAGATACAACTGCACAAGCTCAAACTGTTGATACTCTGGGAGCGAAATCTTTCTGTTATCTGGGCGTAACCGGAAAAGACAGTGTTTTTGTAAATATTGATGACAATCTGGGTACGATCACTGGAAAAATGAGATATAAAAACAGTGAGAAAGACAGTTCGAAAGGTGATCTGACTGGTTTTAGATCAGGTGATACCCTTAAACTCACTTACGAATTTGCATCTGAAGGCAGAACCAGCAAAAGAGATATTTTCTTCATCCAGAAAGACGGAAATCTTTCAGAAGGCATTGGAAATCAAAAAGATGAAAACGGTGCAATGAAATATGCAGATGAAAATAAAATTGCTTACAAAGACGGGCAAAAACTTGAACCTGCCGATTGCGCAATGGTTTCAAAAGCGTTGAAGTAAGAAGACATCAAAAAATTCTGTCACAGCAGAAATTATTTATTATAAGCCAAATCTTTATGCAAAATTTAAATATTGAGCCATTTTCAAAAAATGACCTTGTTGAAGGTTTAAGGAGAAAATTTCCACAGTACAAAATTCAAACGAGCTTTGGAGCTCTACAGGTCAGAACGAGCGGTTTTACACTGACCGGAAATGTAAAAATAGATACAAAACCCGAAACAGGTAAAATCACAACCACGACTCAGCTTGATTCAATGCCGTTTTTGATCATTATGTTTCCTATCGGAATGTATGTGTGGGCAAAAAAACAGAAAATAAAAGATCTGGAAGATGAAGTTCTTGAAGGGATCAAAGAAATTTTAAATTAAATTTTTTCTGAAATATAAGAAGACTGTCCAAAAAAAGGACAGTCTTTTTTTTTGCGCCAAATTTTATAATAACTCTGACTGTGATCAATTTACTGCTTTTTATTTTCAGACAAACCCTTCCGGCGTTTCAAACGCTGGAAGGGTTTTCCACTATACAATACAAAATACTTCTTAACCTGTTTATGATTAATGATTCTCAATAATCTTTATAAAATCACTGACCGCTTCATCACCGGTATTCCACGAAGTAATGAGTCGGATTGCTGAAGATTCCTGATCCACATTTTTCCAGATATAGAATTCAAACTTTTCGGATAAGATGTCAATGATAGGATGACTGAGGATAGGAAAGATCTGATTGGTATACGTATCTGAAAGAAACGGCACTCCCTTTTTTAATAATGCATCTTTTATTTTCATTGCCTGCTGATTGGCATGTTTTGCCAACTCAAAATACAGCTCATCCCGCATCAGCTCTAAAAACTGTGTTCCCAATAGCCTTCCCTTTGCAAGCAATGCCCCTTTTTGTTTGATATTAAAAGCAAAATCCTCCTGCAGAAGCCGGTTGTTGATGATGATCGCCTCCCCTATCAGAGCCCCGTTTTTCGTTCCACCCAGATAGAAAATATCCGTTAATTTCGATAAGTCCTCAAGCTTGACGTCATTGATCTCTGAGGTGAGGGCATGTCCCAGTCTTGCTCCATCCATAAAAAGATGTAGATTTTTCTTTCTGCAAAATTCAGAAAGTTCTGTGAGCTCCTGCCTGCTATAGATGGTTCCGAGTTCTGTTGAATTAGAAATATAGACCAATTTTGGCATTACCTGATGCGGAATGTTTTGGTGGTTGTCTAATACCGGCTGTATATCTGACGGCTTCAATTTTCCGTCTTTCGTTTCGATATTCAGAATTTTATGTCCTGTTGCCTCGATAGCTCCGGTTTCATTATTCAGAATGTGCCCTGTTGAAGATGAAATCACACATTGATATGGTTTTAAAACAGACGAGATCACAATAAGATTTGCCTGAGTGCCTCCTGATACAAAATAAACGTCAGCTTCCTGATTATTTATTTTCTGTCTGATCACCTCTTTGGCTTTTAATGAATACTGATCTTCACCATATCCTGCCTGCTGATCGAGATTATTACGTAACAATGCTTCAAGAATTCTGGGGTGACAACCTTCAGAATAATCGTTTTTAAATGAAAATTTCATGATGCAAAATTAAAAAAAGTTAAAACAGCAAGCCTGAATTTTAAATATTATTTTGTTAGATTTGTAATGAAAATCATCTAACATTTTGAAAACAACATTAACAGAAGAAAATTATCTGAAGGCTTTGTTTCATTTAGTTGACAATGAAGGAAAAGTAACGATTAACGAACTCAGCAAATTTCTCAATGTGAAAATGCCGAGCGTTAACAATATGATGAAAAAATTCTCAGACAAGAAATGGGTTATTTACGAAACCTACAAACCGTTGAAAGTTACAGAAAAAGGCAGGCGTGAAGCAGCTCTCGTTGTGAGGAAGCACCGGTTAACCGAAATGTTCCTCGTTAAAAAAATGAATTTTGGCTGGGAGAATGTACACGAAATTGCCGAACAGCTGGAACACGTACATTCTAAAATATTCTTTGACAAGATGGATGAAATTTTAGATCATCCTAAATTTGACCCTCACGGTGAACCTATTCCCGATAAAGACGGAAATATTATTTCCCAGGATTTACAGAAGCTTAGTGACTGCAAAGTTGGCGAAAATGTGATTTTTGCTTCTGTTACGCTATCAGATGATGCTTTCCTGAATTATCTTACCGAAAGAAAGCTACTTCTTCATACTAAGATTAAAATAATTAAAATCGAAGACTTTGACAGATCGGTTACTGTGGAAGTTGACGGAAAACAGGAAGTATTAAGTAAAAAAGCTACAGAAAAAATATTGGTCAGAAAATAAAACCGCAATGGTGGCTGAGGCTCTCGACGGTAACTGAATCTCCCAACGGTGGCTGAGGCTCTCGATGATGGTGGCTGAGGCTCTCGAAGCCACCATACTTGAACTCTCGACGGTGACTGAGGCTCTCGAAGTCACCTCAAAATCCCCGAAACTTCCTCAATCTCTTCCATTGTATTAAAGTAATGAGGTGAAAAACGGATGGCTCCATCAACATTTTTATCTGTAAAATCAATCAGTGCAGCGAATTTATAGCTTACTGAGAAGAGAATATTATGCTCTTTCAAAACTTTCTGAATATTTTCCAGATCTCGGTCAGCACTGCAGAATGTTACGATACTGCTGAGGCGGTTCCCACGGTCTAATATTTTAAAACCTGAATTCTGTAGATTTTCTCTCAGTTTTTCGGAAAGTTTTTTATTATAATCTTTAATATGATCCAGTCCTACAGTGTTTGCATACTTTACCGCTTCTGTAAAACCTGAAAGTGATGCGTATGAGGTTTCAAAATGTTCAAATCTTTTTGCTGTCTTAAATAATTGATAATCGTTATATTCTGACCATTTAGCCCCACTCATATCTAGAAACACCGGTGCATATTGTTGCTCAAGAACTCTGTCTGATACATACAGAAAACCTGTTCCTCTGGGTCCACGTAAAAATTTTCTGCCTGTAGCTGTCAGAAAATCACATTTAATTTTCTCAACATCAACGGGCATCTGTCCTACCGACTGGCATGCATCCACCAGATAAAGAATATTGTACTGACTGCATATATCTCCTACCGCTTCTACATTTTGGATCAATCCGGAATTGGTGGGAATATGGGTCACTGCTACCAGCCTGGGATGATAGGTTTTAATCAGGTTTTCAAGGTCTTCCAGATCCAGTTCGTGATCCGGAAGGTTTTTCATTCTGATGATCCGTATATTCATTTTTTTCTGTAAAGAAATAAAAGCGATCTGATTAGATACGTAATCGTCGGCGGTTGTAATAATACAGTCCCCATCTTTGAAAACTATACTAGACATCGCTTTTGCAAAGGCATCAGTAGCGCTGTTAGTAGCGGCAATATTTGAAGCTTTGCTGTTAATTAATTTTGCGGTCTCCTGATAAAATTCTTCAAGCAGATCAGCATTTCGGTTTGCCGTTTCATAACCTCCAAGTTGTTCTTCCTGCAGAAGATAGTCAATCATTGATTTAACAACGATGCCCGGCATCAGTGATGATCCTGCACTGTTTAAAAATATTTTATCTGACAGGCCTTTTGTATCCTGTCTTACTTTTTTAATATTCATTTTTTTGCTTTTAACAGATGCTTTACAGATTACAACTGCCGATGAAATCTGTATTAAATTTTCATATTCTGATCAACAGTTATCCGCTTTATGAAAGTCTTTTATACCTGGAAAAAATGACTTCAAAGAGAGGATAAGACATCAGTCTTTAATTAAAACTTTAAATAAGAAATCCCGAAATGTGAATAACGGGATTAGATATTTGTAAACCGGATGTTAATCTAAAACGCTCCAGCCTCTTTTCGGATTGGTATTCGAAGAAACTTCCTGTTCGTTGACGATGATATTTTCTTTTCGCTGACCTATATAATCCAGTTCGCTCAGTTTGGAGAAAATAATTTCAAGACTTCTGAGCATCTGCTGAATATACAAAAGCGGCTCACCGCAATTATGGTGGTCATAATTGGTTTCTGCAACCGTTGATAACTGATTGAGTAATGTATGTGGAGCTATTTCACTCCATTCCAGACTGTAGTTGAGCATTTCCTCCAGTTCTGCAGGAACAAGAACCTGTGTTGCGTTGTACATTCTTAAGGCCAGTTTCGCAAAAGATTCAATCAGGAATACAGGCGGCTGGTACGGAATGACATTTCTGAACTGGAAATACATATCACCAAAAGTATTCACCAATACCGTACACAGCGATTTTACATTCAGTGCTAAAGCCGTGTTCTGATTTTTATGGGAAGCTTTCTGAATGATTTTAAAAGCATACTGCTGCAGGTTGCCTATTGACTTTGCATAACCGTTATAATAATCGATCAGTGCAGGATGGCTCTGTACTGAAGTACACGGAGGAATAAAATTGGTATTCACCTGGGTGATATTTCCTTTAAAATCAACTTTTCCTACGACCAGATAATTTCCTCCGGAATAACTGCTGTTCAATGAAGAAACCTGCAGAAGTTCAATATGATAGTTGGCATGGGCATTAGGATGCCTTGGAGGAATCTCTTCAGGATCTATATCTCCAAATGGAACTTTATCAAAAGGATTCACAGAAATTAAGATGTAATATTCGCCGTCAATATGATCTTCCTCCATATTCATGGACTTTGCAAGCGATTTTACACTGACTCTCCTGTCTCTTAATTCAATCCGGTAACCTGCAAGCGTAACGGCACTGCAATGTTTAATGACGAGCTGTACGTCATTGGTAGCCGTATTATGAACGTCAAATATTGTTTTATCCGTAAATTCATTTGGAATCGGAAGTAAACCGAAATTATATGTTGTAATCGCCAGGGAATTGGCATCCCTGATGGTATCAATTAAAAAATTATCCTGATCATTGAGATGTCTTTGAGAAACTTTCATTCCGTCTACCCAGTTGATCGCAAAATGTCTGATTGGCTGTATCATAGTAATACTTTTTAAAATTTGTGATTATGATTGTGTTCTTCTTCCCTCCTCTTCATGCTGAATGACCCTTTTACAGACAACTACTTCATTTTCAGAAATACTGTTTGCTGTAATGTCCTGATCAAAATCGATGTATTTTCTGAAACTGAAAAAAGATTTTTTGGTGTAAAATATCCAATAATAGGGTTCTCTCACTTCATTTGACAGATGAATGATTGATTTTGGATTTTTATGATTGTAATCGTCAACCACTCTGAAAAACCAGTCTCCGAAAGTAACGCCGGTAGGTAAAGTTTTAGCTTTTATTCTGAAGCGGTTGGCATCCTCAAGGTTTTTGCTCAATTCCACATTCAGGACCATCAGACGGTCAAAATCTGCTCCTTCAAAGTCAGGTGGTTTCTGATCAGGAGAATACCTCCATGTTTTGTATATGTCAACAGGAATACTGATAAACTGGATATAGCAGTAATGAAAGACCATCGGTACAAAAAAGACCAGTGCACTTGTTGCAGACATCACCGGATATCCCTGATCCTTACTGATCCATCTGAAAATAAGAACAAACAGATAAGCCCCTAATAAAACACATGTTACAGACAGTACAGATTCAAACAGTACACTTAATCCAAAAGACTGAATATGCTTTCGGAAAAACCGGTGCATTAAATTAACATGGATGATGCCGAGTAAAAGATAAACTCCCTGTGAGATCAGATACCAATACGGATTAAATAGATTTCCCGAAAACCCGAAAAACCCCGGAATTGCCAGACATAAACTGCAAAGCAGGACATAGATGATTATAACCCTAATTTTGATTGCAGGCTGATTTCTTCGGATAATGCCCATAATGCCCACCATAATGACTGCAAGCAGTGGTACTAATATATACCTTAAAAACACCCCTTTTACTGATGAAAATTCCATTGAGTTTAATTAATAATGATTGTGAATGATGATTGTAAATATAACTAAAATATTTTACAGAAAAGTAGAGAAACCTAACCTGTTAGAATTTCTTTCATCATCTTCAAGCATGAAGGAATATTCTTCTTTTTCGGTTACAAAATTTTCTTCAATATCTACGTTGACAGGCAGGCAGTAATCATATAAAGCCTGAAGGACTTTTCTGAAAGGATTGCCAGGAATATATTTTTTCATTTCATGGTAAGGAATCGGCCCAACATTCACTACCCAGTTTCTTTCACCGTCCATGTGTCTTCCGCTTGGGATAAAAGTAACACCCAGTCTTGAATTCCCTAACAGGATAGAATCATCCTCATCTTCGATCCTGTCGATAACATTGGGAGCGAAAGTGATTTCGACGGGAACCTGCAGAAAAGAAGTCATGCATCGCTCAAACCATTTTTTATCACCTCGTATCTGGTGAAAAAACGGTAAGATATGAATGAAAATGTAAGCATTTTTTTTATCAAGCATTTTCACAACCGGCCAGAGTTCAGAAAAAACGGTCAGCAGCGAATCTGTTTCACTGGCAAGATCAAAATCATACTCTTTCAGCAGAGCACCAATTTCTGTAAAGAATATCTCAAGTTCGAAAGGCATAAAGAACTTTCTGGCATCTTCTTCTACCCTTTTCTGTTTTCTGATTTCGTTAACAACACTCTCAACATTTTTTCTTGAAGTATTAAGGGAAGGAGGGTGAAAAATACCTTCAGGTAGATAGTCGTAAATACCTTCCCTGTAAGTTTTTATGCTGAGAACCTCTTCATCAAAACCGAGGTAATGACTGGAAATACTTTTGATGTCTTTCAGATATGCCCTGTCATTAATTCCAATCCTGTCAATGAAAATATTACTCACTGACCGATGATATTTAAGAAGATTTACTGCAACTGCTTCAGCTTTAAAATCTGTCTGCAGTTTGTTATAATGCATATCTACAATGCTATTGTCGTACATACTCTTGTTCTGTGATTACGGTTGCCTGTATAAGAATAATATATCTCTCAAATTTGATAAATTATTTTTAATATTTTGTCAATCCAATTTAGGAATAAAATTTAGAATTAGCGAATAAAAACAGGCACATTTTTTCAGAGTTTTTTAAATTTTTAAATTTATGTTGTATAAAATTAATTTTTTTTTAATTTATCTCTAAAATAAGACAAAATAATTAATGAAAGCATGTATATGATCTTCAGACAAAACATGTTTTCTCATCCTTACTTCAGCATGTTTCTTAAAAAAAACTGTATACTACCGGACGACTCTCCTTATATAAAGATCTGTTGAATTTAAATAAACAGGATGGATGGGAGATGAATAAGTCTTTCAGGCATACTGAAAATTGAAACTTTCTTTTTTACATGGACAGATTAAATTTATTTAACAATCAATAATTATCATGAGAAAAGATCCTTATTTTCACTTGATTTTGAAAACTCTATCCTATCTTTGTCTATCTAAAATTATTACTGAAAAAATGAAAAGTATTTATTCAAAAATGCTGCTTTTATTAATGATCTCCAGCTCTGTCTATTCATTTGCATGGGGATTGACAGGTCACCGTGTGATCGCAGAAATTGCAGAAAACCACTTGTCCGGTAAAGCAAAAAGAGAAATAAGGAAAATGATGGGACAGGAACGTCTTGCTTATTGGGCCAATTGGCCTGATTTTATTAAATCGGATACAACGGGTGTATGGAAGCAGACTTCTGCATGGCATTATGTGAATATCGATCCGCAGACAGATTTTCCGTCTTTTGAAAAAAATTTAAAAGCACAGTCCGGAGCGAGTTTATATTCTCAGATTAAAACTTTATCTGCACAGATCAAAGACGAGAAAACTTCTGAAAAGGACAGAAAAATTGCCCTGATTTTTTTGATTCATATGATGGGAGATCTTTCACAGCCTATGCACACCGGAAGATCAGAGGATCTGGGAGGCAACAAAATCAATGTCACTTATTTCGGAGAAAAAACAAACCTGCATTCTGTCTGGGATGGGAAATTGGTGGACTCTCAAAAATACAGTTACACAGAATATGCGAAACTTTTAGATATTAAAACAAAAGACGAAGTGAAGCAGATACAGACGGGGACTTTAGAAAACTGGCTGTATGATTCACATCAGATCGCCAATAAGATCTATGCACAGACCCCTGATGGATCAAAGCTTGCTTATGATTATCAGTATAAGTTTAATGACACTGTGGAAAGACAGCTTCTGTACGGAGGTTTAAGACTTGCAAAAGTATTGAATGACCTTTTTTAGAGTCAATCGTAAATAAGTGAATTCTGAAAGTCAATTTTCAAATTACATATATATATAAAGTGAAACAGAAGTTTCACTTTTTTTTATTCCGTCAGTTCGAGTGTTTTTTGAAGCAAAGCGGAAAAAAATGTATCGAGAACCCGTGAACTTCGAATAAATTCAGTCATTGATCAACAACTTCTAGATACGCTTTCTTTGAAAGCTCTCGAAGTGACGTAACTGAAAATACTTTGCTAAAAGTAATACATCATTTCGAATGTATAAAAACAAGAGCGATAATTTACAACTAAAAATCCAGCTTTATTTTAATTAAATAAAAAATAATTAAAACATGTGTAACCTTTTGATTGTTTCAAACGTATAATATATAGTAACTCTATTTTTGAGAATAAAAATAAATGAGACAATTAAAAATAACCAAGCAGGTTACCAACAGGGAAACCGCTTCACTAGACAAGTATTTGCAGGAAATTGGTAAAGTAGAATTGATTACCGCAGATGAAGAAGTTGATTTGGCACAAAAAATCCGCGCCGGCGACAGAGTCGCACTGGAAAAACTGATCAAAGCCAACCTTCGTTTCGTAGTTTCAGTATCCAAGCAGTACCAAAACCAGGGTCTTTCTCTTCCCGATCTGATCAACGAAGGGAATTTAGGATTGATGAAAGCTGCAAAAAGATATGACGAAACAAGAGGTTTTAAATTTATCTCTTACGCCGTATGGTGGATTCGTCAGTCAATTTTACAGGCATTGGCTGAACAGTCAAGAATTGTAAGATTACCGCTGAACAAAATTGGTTCGATCAACAAAATCAATAAAGCATACGCTCACCTTGAACAGGAAAATGAAAGACCACCTTCTCCGGAAGAATTGGCAGAAGTTCTTGACATGAGTGAAGAAGACATCAAGGAATCAATGAAAAACTCCGGAAGACACCTGTCGATGGATGCACCGTTGGTTGAAGGTGAAGATTCTAACTTGTATGACGTATTACGTTCAGGGGAATCTCCAAGCCCGGATAAAGATCTTATGCTGGAATCTCTTCAGATTGAAATTGAAAGAGCTTTGAATACGCTGACGCCGAGGGAGGCAGATTTGGTAAGACTCTATTTCGGACTGAACGGTAAGCATCCAATGACTCTGGAAGAAATCGGTGAAACTTTTGACCTTACAAGAGAAAGAGTTCGTCAGATTAAAGAAAAAGCGATCAAAAGACTGAAGCACAATACCAGAAGTAAGATTTTGAAGTCTTATTTAGGTAAATAATTTAGTTTTAATAAGTATTAAGCGGAGTTTGATTTTTCAGACTCCGCTTTTTTGTATTTTTGAAATTCAATGAATGATTTTGTTATTTTAATCTCCGGATTTATTATTCTTTTTATCACACTTAATACAGCGATCTACTTTTACATAAAACGTGAACGTAGAAAGTTTTTTATCTATATACAAAACAGAAGATATATATTAATTGAAAAAGTCGATACAGATATTGAGACAAGCTCTAAAATAAACTACAAATTTATGTATAGAAAATCTGATATTGTTTTTTTAGATCAGGAAATCTTTATACTTTCCTGGAATAAGCAAACCATACAAATCAGAACATCTTTTGAGATATTTCCAGGGGTATCTCAAAGTTTAAGTTACAGTTCGAAGGTGAAAATGAATGACCGACTGGAAATAAAAGGAAATCTTCATCAAGGTTTTATACAGGGTGTTTATAAAATCGTTTTAAATTTTAAAGGAAAAAATTTTGATATAAATTCTATTATTTCATAATGAATCCCATCTCAATCATAGGAGCCGGTATCGGCGGTCTGACCTTAGGAAATATTCTTAAGCAGCAGAATTTAGATTTTAGCATCTATGAATCTGCACTGGAAATAAAACCTGTCGGAGCCGGAATTATGATGGCAGTCAACGCAATGCAGATTTTTGAAAAGTTAGGTTTAAAGGACGAAATTGAAAATGCAGGAAACAAGATTCACGGGATTTTTATTACGGATGAAAAACTAAAAACCATTTCAACAACCAATGTTCTGGCTCTGGAAAATAAATTCAATTCCTGCAATGTTGCTATCCACCGGGCAGATTTACAGCATATTTTAGCTTCAAATATCGGTTTTGAAAATATCAGACTGAATCAAAGCCTGCAGTTTATTGAGAAAAATGAAAATTACCGTTTAAAGTTTGAAGACGGAACCGAAATTGAAAGTAAAATCGTTTTCGGAGCAGATGGAATTCATTCTAAAGTACGTAAACAGATTTTAAAAACCGGAATCGTCAGAAATGCAAAACAAAAATGCTGGCGGGGACTGACGAATTTTGATCTTCCTGAAAAATATCTTCATCACGCTTTAGAAATCTGGGGAAAAGGAAAACGTTTCGGTTTCGTAAAGCTTACTGGAAACAAGGTCTACTGGTATGCTTTAATCAACGAAAGTAATTATACAGAAAGCATTAATTTAATAGAAACATTCAGAGATTTTGATTCAATAGTTGTAGAGATTTTAGCCACGACAAAAACTGAAGATATTATTTTAAATGATATTATCGACCTTGCTCCTGGTCCAAAATGGTTTTCTGAAAATCTCTGTCTGATTGGTGATGCTGCTCATGCTACCACTCCGAATATTGGACAGGGTGCCTGCCAGTCCATAGAGGATGCTTATGTGATCGGTCAGCTATTACAGAATGATACAAATTTCAATTCAGTTTTTGAAGAATTTCAAAAGATCAGAAGAAAAAAAGTTGATTATATCGTCAATACCAGTTGGAAAATAGGAAAACTCTCTCAATGGGAAAATGGAAACTTAATCCGGAATTTCTTGATGAGATCAATTCCTGAAAGTTTTAATCAAAAAATGATTGAGAAAATTCTACAGCTGGAAATGTAATTGTTTTCCAATGCTGACTAAAAGTTTCTAAACAGATAAATAAAAAAGGCTGCTAAAAAATCAAAGCAGCCTTTGTCTTAGTAAGTCAGCGTAATTCCGCCTCCCCATCCCATTTCGTTATCGTAATTTCCGGAAACGGATAACCATTTTTGTAAAATATATCGTAATCCTGAGGTAAATTCTCCATCAGAATTCACACTAAAATTCCCTCTCAATCTTCTGGAAATCGGAATGTCTTCGCGACTTAATTCCAACAGTACTTTTCCATTTTGGTCAACACTTGCATCAGCTGTGATCAGCATCGGCAAAATGTATTGGGCACCAATGATAAAAACAGCTTTATTTTCCGAAGCTTTTTGCTGACTAAACCAGGTTTTCTTTCCATTAAAATCTTCTCCCATTTCTTCAGCCATCTGTCGCTCCATTATTTCATGATTTTTTTGAATCCTCAAACCGGCATATGGTATTGCCCATTGGAATTTTCCTAAAAATCTACCCACTTTGAAGTTTCCGTCAAAATGATCAAATTCCCAATTCGAATGAAACTCATTCAGATTTGCCCATCTAGGTCCGAACATCGTCATGGTTTCCGCATGTATTTTATTGCTGTGAAGATCGACCATCGCCATCGAGCTGATCATTCTATTGTCTTTTAAAAAGTTTTTCCATGCTAATTTTCTGTTGGGCAGCTGCGGATTGGGTTTTGAATCTTCATAACTGAAAATCCTTCCCATTCCCGCCATCATGTGATACAGAATATGGCAGTGAAAAAACCAGTCGCCATCCTGATTGGCAGCAAATTCAATCGTGTTGGTTTCCATCGGCATAATGTCTACAACATTTTTTAATGGCGAATATTCTCCTTTTGAGTTAATCAGCCTAAAATCGTGACCGTGTAAATGCATAGGATGTCGCATCATCGAATTGTTGTACATTGTAATTCGCAGGACCTCTCCTTTTTTCACTAAAATCTTATCTGTTTCAGTAACTGTTTTATTATCCAGGGTCCACAAATAGTGATTCATATTTCCTTCCAGCACAAATTTCATTTCACGCACATTTTCTGTAGGAAGAATCGTTTTTTCAGGAGATTTTAAAATATTATATGATAATCTTTTGATTGATTTCTCTCCTTCCATGCCCGAGTGTTGAGAATGATCTTCTTTTTTATCTGATCTCTTTTCTTTTATTCCCATCATTTCATTCATGTGCTTCATTGTCATTTTTCGCTGATTTTCAGAAAGTTCAGGGTACATTACCTCATTCATGTCCATCATTTGATTTCCCATGACCATGTTCATCGGTTTCATATTTCCGCTCATCTTCATCATGCTGTTCATCATTTTCATCCCTTCAAAAAGCTTTAATCTGGGTAAATTCGGCGCTTCAATTTTCTCACCAGAACCTAACCATAGTGATGCATAACCAATTCGGTCTTCTGAAGTCGCCCGAAATTCAAAACTTCTGTTTTCCGGAATCGTCACTTCAATATCATATGTTTCCGAAACACCTACAATAAGACGGTCCACTTCTACAGGCACGACCTCATTACCGTCGTTTCCGATCACTTTTATTTTTCCGCCTCCGAAATTCAGCCAAAAATAGGTAGAAGACCCGCCATTGGCGACTCTCAAACGGACTTTATCTCCCGCTTTCAGATTTGGATATTCGGAAACCGGAAGTCCGTTAATCAGAAATTTATCATAATAAACATCACTAACATCCATTGCTTCCATCCTTTTCCATTCATTAAGAGCTTTCGTTCCGAAGTTTCCGGATTTTATCGCTTCCCAATAACTCTGGACTGCATTTTTCTTAATTGCATACCAATCCGTATTCGCCATATGAAGTCTTCTTGCAATCTCCATCGGTTTCTCGTTACTCCACTCTCCTAAAAGCACAGGAATTTCTTTTGTATATTGGGTATTAGGCTCGCTTTCTCTTTTATTGAAAACCAAAATTCCATTCATCCCGATTTGCTCCTGTAAACCTTCATGTGAATGATACCAATAAGTTCCGTTTTGAGACACTCTGAATTTATACAGATGAGTTTCTCCCGGCTTAACAGGTTTCGTTGTCAGGTAAGGAACCCCATCGTGCTCATTTGGTAAAATAACACCATGCCAGTGGAAACCTGTATTCTCTTTCAGCCTATTATGAAGATAAATCTCCGCAGTATCTCCTTCAGTAAAATATAAAGTCGGAGCTTGTAATTTCCCATTCACGGCGATTGCTCTGCGGTTTTCTCCAGTAAAATTGACAATCGTATCTTTTACATACAAATCATAACGAACCGTTTTTCCGCCAAAAGACACTTTTCCGTTTTCAGAATTTCTTTTTAAAAAAGAGTGTTTTGGTTTACCTTCAGACTCAGATTGAGAATTATTTTCAACTTCCGCCAAATCCATTCCGCATTGAGGGCATTTTCCGGGCTTGCCGGAAATTACTTCAGGATGCATTGGACAGGTGTAGTTTTTTTTAGGTTGAGACTGAGGCTTAGTTTGAATTTTTGAATTTAAAACAGGTTGAACAGCAATAAGAGTTTTACTGATCTTTTTAGATTTCTTATCACTGCTTACTTTTTTAATCTCACCTTTTTTCTCAATCTCAGGCTCAATCTTGATTATTATTTCTGACTTTTTTGCTTTCGGTATATTTTGTATTGGTGGTTTTTCTGCTGCCTTTGTTTTTACAGCAACTTTTTTCCGTACCAAAGTCATTCCACATTTAGGACAGTCACCGGGCTTTGATGAAACAACATCTTTATCCATTGGACATATGTACTGCATCTTTACTGATTGTGAAAAACTGAAAACAGAAAATAAAAGCATCAGAAACATTATTATTTTTTTCATAATATTTCAAAATTCTTTCCAGCTGAATATTAAATCAAGATTTTTAAAGTAAATTTTAATTAAAAATACCCAACTGATTATTTTACAGACGAATGCAAATATTTACTTGATTTCTGATTTCACAGAACCGCAGGAAAGCATAGAGCTTCCGTAATAAGGATTGATGATTTTTTTCTCGTTGCTCAGCCAGCTTCCGTCTGCCATGGGACAGTATTGAACGAAAACCGGGCTTACTGAAACTTTGAACTCTTTGGCCAAAGTAATCATATTGTCTGAAAGATTAAAGAAACTCTCTCTTTGAACTGCAATATCTTTAGTACTTGAAATTGTTATTGCATCTTTTTTAAGGGCACTTACATTCCCTTCAGAAAGAACTTTGTAATCTATAGCTGAAGCAGTTTTAATAAACTCTACTGCAGCTTGAGAAGTTTTATCGGCACTATCTGATGCCAATGCGTCTTTAATTGTAATATAGTTCTGATAAAGCTTTGTTACCTGAACATCAGATTTTTGCTGAGCATGGAAAGAAATGACAGCAAATAAAGAAAATAGGGCTGTAATGATATAATTTTTCATTGTTTTAAAATTTTAGAATAAATAATAATTTGAAAATCGCATGATGCGACGAAGCCTGTCGTTAATTATAATATGATTATCAAACGACTGACAGATTTTAAATTCTAAAATTACAATGATGAACAAAGATCGGAACCGAACGGTTTCCCGGTGGTGCATTGATCTTAATCTGAGTGAGTTTTGTAGCTGAAAATGATTTGTCTGTGGAGAAAAAGTGATGATACTGAACCTCTGAAATACTTTTCAAAAAATCTGATTTTTGAGAATCATCAACCTTTACAAGTTTGATTTCGGTTTTGCAGCAGTCTTTTTTTTCTTTCGTTCCGCATTTGCTGCAGGTATCATCAGATTTTTGAGTTACTGAAACCAATTCTTTCATACAATAATGCATACTGAAAACGGCTCCGGAAGAAAAACCAAAGTAGAATACAGAAAATATTATTGCAAGAATCTTTTTCATAAGCTGAAACAAAGGTAAAAATATCTGCTGAATGATTGTTACAGAATTTGGTGATATTGTTATAAAATTATGAATAAAAAAAACTCCTGAAAATTTCAGGAGTCAGTTACGGTTATTTAATCTTAAATTCGAGTTTTACGTTAAAAAATCTTCCTGTCAGACGTACGGGAACAGGATACATCAAACTGGTATTGGCATCAGTGATCCACTGATTGGCTACGGTATTATTAATATTAAAGGCATTAAAGACCTGAACACCCAAAGTCAGTTCATCAAAATTACTCAGGAAGCCATAGCTTTGTTTTTTTACTTTTGCATCGACAAATGCATAAGAAAGTCCCAGATCTACGCGCTTGTAAGAAGGTAAAGTTTTCTGGTACTGATAAGGATCTGTGAAAACAGGCGCTCCGTTGGGCAGCCCCATAGCATACGTTAATGTAAGATTTACACGCATTTGTGGAAATTTCGGCATATAATCCTGGTAGAACATAGCAAATCTGAATCTCTGATCCGTAGGTCTTGGAATATTTCCTCTACCATCAATATTTTCATAAACCCTGGCATAACTTGCAGATAACCAAGAATCTACTCCCGGAACAAATTCGCCGAATAATCTGGTATCAATTCCATAAGCATATCCGGATGCATTATTTTTACCTGAATAACGGATTCTTACATTATCCATATAATAAGGAATCAGATTATCCATTTTCTTATAGTAAGCTTCTGTTGTCAGCTTGAATGGACGGTTGTCAAACTCAAATTCGAAGTCGTTGGCAACAATTGCCTGAATCGAACGCTGAGATTTTATATTGTTATTAAAATTCCCGTTCAGGTCTTTGATTTCTTTATAAAAAGGTGCCTGATAATAGATACCTCCGGAGACCCTGAATAACATATCTGTATCCCATTCCGGTTTTATGGCGAATTGTGCTCTTGGTGAGAAGATTGTTTCATCATTGAAACTCCAGTGTGCAACTCTCGCTCCTGCATTTACAAAAATCTTGCTTGAACCCCAGAAAAACTTCTGGGAATATTGTGCGTATGCTGATAATCTTGTTGGTTCGATATGATTATTTCCTGCGATACTGTAAAACAGATCTAATTCCGAAGCATCAGGAAATCTTGGATCATCAACCGGATGCGGTATGCTGTACCCTGAAGAGTCAACCAATTTCCACTCATTGGTCAGATCGCGGAGATTTTCCTTTTCAAATTTAAATCCGACTTCAATATCCGTATTGACATTGGGTGAAAAACGGGTTCTGAACTGCGTTCCGTAGGTTCTTACAAAAAGGTCATTTCTTGCATGTTCGATCTGCCCTCCTACATCATAAGACGTAATAGGAGTTCCTGTAATCGGGTCAAAAGTCTGCAAAATATAGCTTGATGCGATCGTGTAATATTCTTTTTCCCTGTTTTGATATGAGAAACTGTCCAGAGTAAATCTCCATTTATCTGAGGGCTTATAATTCATTGAGAACGTGCCCATCATGTTTTTATACTGGTCATTTTCCTTACCGTTATAAAACACCGAAAGATTGATTGGCCTCTGCAGAGAACCGAAGTCTACACTTCGCTCTTTTGGCACCATTTCGTAATCGTTCTTTGAGTAGTATCCGATGAACGACATGGTAAATTTATCACTTACATGATAGTTCAGAAAGGTTTGAAAATCATAATAAACAGGGTTAAAATCAGTATCTTCATTCAAAGTATTCAATACTAAATTGGTATTCCTGTATCTTCCTGAAAATAAAGCTGTTAATTTCTTATTTTTTGAAGCAAGACCTGTTGTTAATCTTCCTCCTATTAAACTGGCTTCACCTGCAACCTCAAATTTTTCCGGCTCGCGGTAATAAATATTTAAAGCTGAAGACATCTTATCACCATATCTCGGTTCAAAACCTCCGGCAGAAAAATTCACTGTAGATACCATATCAGGATTGATAATACTTAAACCTTCCTGCTGTGAATTTCTGATCAGAAAGGGTCTGTAAATCTCAATATCATTGATATAAATAAGATTTTCGTCGTAGTTTCCGCCACGGACCATATACTGCGAAGAAAGTTCTGTATTCGAATTGACAGAGGGTAAAGTTTTAATAATTCCTTCAATACCTCCGGAAATGCTTGCAACATTCTGAGCATCTTTAGCAGATATTTTTATAGTCGTAAGGTCATTCGTGCTTCCGGTAACCTTTTTCTGGAAAACGACTTCCTCAATATCTGTTGTTCTTGTTGTATCTCTTTTTTTGGTTTGGGAGAATACTAACATCGGAACCATGAGGCTCAGTGGTAAAACTAGTTTTTTCAAAAGAAATTATTTAGAGTTCTAAAATTAAGTATTTTTTAACAATTACAAAATGGATTCTCTAACTCTTGTTAATTTTTGTAACAAATCTTCCAATAAATCCAGTCGAAGCATGTTGGCTCCATCAGATAAAGCGGTTTCAGGTGTAGGATGGGTTTCGATGAAGATCCCGTCTGCTCCGACGGCAAT
This sequence comes from uncultured Chryseobacterium sp., assembly GCA_963526305.1. Lineage (GTDB taxonomy): Bacteria > Bacteroidota > Bacteroidia > Flavobacteriales > Weeksellaceae > Chryseobacterium. The sequence goes on from CAURNW010000001.1 coordinate 407,412, forward strand.
TCCGGCTTTGGCAACGGTTTCTATCAGATCCGGCCTTCCACCTGTAACTCCTGAACTCTGATTAGGCTGCTGAAGAGAATGGGTGACATCCAAAATTACAGGAGCGTAGGCTCTCATCGTCGGAATGCCTCTGTAATCAACAATTAAATCGGTATATCCGAAAGAATTTCCTCTTTCAATGATGGCTACTTTTTGGTTATCAGAATCCGTTACTTTCTGCACGGCAAATTTCATCGATTCCGGAGAAAGGAACTGTCCTTTTTTCAGTGAAACACATTTTCCTGTTTTTGCTGCAGCGATCAACAGGTCGGTCTGACGGACTAAAAATGCAGGAATCTGTAACACATCAACATACTGTGCTGCCAAAGCTGCGTGGTCGTTTTCATGAATATCTGTAGTAGTCGGAATAGTAAAGGTCTCCCCTACTTTTTTAAGGATTTCCAAAGATCTTTCTTCACCAATAGATGTGAAAGAATCTACTCTGCTTCTGTTGGCTTTTTTAAAACTTCCTTTAAAGATGTAAGGAATATTGTATTTGTCTGTCAGTTCAAGTACTTTTTCTGCTATTCTCAATGCCATATCTTCACCTTCGATGATGCATGGTCCTGCAATTAAAAAAAAGTTTTTTGAATCTTTGTGGCGTATGTTGTCTAAGTACTGAATCATTTATATTTGAATTAAAAAGTTCAGTAAAAATACTTATAAAGTTTCAGAATTCGAAATTATTTATTCTGCTAATATTATAATGTGTAAAGGATTCTCACGAATACTTTTCTCACTAATTCAAAAATTTAACAGATACGACGCAGGACTAAAAAATTAATTTAGAAAAAGAAGACAGTTGAGTTCATAAATCTATGGCTGCTTCTTCAGAATTTTCTCAAATGTATTGATATTCCTGCTTGTCAACTGATCTTTCAGATTTTTTCTGCCTAAAATTTTCCCGAAAGTAGAATCTAAAGTATTGCCTTTGGGAACCTGCCAGTAAAAATTTCCATTAACGATTTTTGCATCTTCATTTTCAGTTTTTAAAGCATTCTGAAATTCATTCATCAAAATATTTTCAACATCCTGATTCCCGATAAATGTATACACATGCAAATCTTCATTTTTACCAAAAGGATTAGAGTTCCAAAAACATTCAATTTCTTCTTTAGATTTAATAAAAAGAAAAGCTTCATAACTGAAATGTTCTGACATTGCTTTTTCGAGAATTACTTTTAGCTGACTGACATTTATATCAGAAGTAAAAATAATATTCCCTGATGCCAAAACTGAGGCAACATCATCCATCCCTGCTTTTTTGAAAACATTAGAGACTTCTGCCATTTTCATATTAGTGCCTTTTACATTGACACCACGCAGAAAAGCACAATACTTCATAATTTTAGTTTTAAGTTACCGTTCAGTTAAAGTTATAAATTTCAGAATGTAAAATATTTATCTTCAATCTTTAAATCTTTAAATCCTTTCAATCTTAATACTTAAATCCTTTCAATCTTTAAATCCTTCAATCTTTAAATCCTTCAATCCTTCAATCTTTAAATTTTTAAATCCTTTCAATCCCTCCCTTTCACCCTCTCATACAAATTATAATCACTTCCCGACGGCTTCAGCATGTAAATTTTTTCTAAAATCCTGTTGTCACTCTGTAAGTGATTTTTGATCCGGAATTCATTAAGAAGTTTGTAATGCGTTTTATAATAATAGGCATCTTTTCCTTCAAACAGATTATTATAAGAGAGCAGGTATTTTGGTTTTCTCTTTTTAACCGTATTCAGCCAATAATGAGGTTTGTCTTTTTTGATTTCCTGCTGGATTTGTTTGTCCACCAGTCCTACTTCATCAATGGTTTTCAATCCTGAAAAATACGGAATATAACCTGCCGGTTCGAGCAGAATCCATTGTTTCTTGTCTTTCTCGTACATATTAAGAAACAAGCCGATAGATCGTCTGTAATTCCACTCAGCATTTCCTGTTGCAATAGAATGGATGGTTTGGAAGGCCAGCATCGGAAAAATATAGAAAATGATCAGTGCAGAGAGCCACAAGTTTCTTTTAACTTTCTGTTCTAAAACAAATATGAGAACGGGAACAAAAAGCAGAATCTGCGGAACCCAGTAATACCAGTCAAAAAGACTTTTCTGTGAAATAAAAATGATTTGTTTCGACCATGCAAACAGGAAGATAATCCACAGAAAATAATTTCGTCTGTTTCTCTGTCTGATAAGGAAAACAAAACAAAGCAGTTCAAAAACTGCAATAACTACAGTCAACGGATTAAAATCTCCCGGAAGCTTCAGCATTCCCCAGAAATTTCCGTAATTTAACCTGAAATATTCAAGATCCTGATGCAGCGTATATACTCTGTCATAGGCAAGTTTTTTAGCAATAATTGTATTATTGACAATTTCACCGAAGTAAAACCAATTGAACGCCAGTGTTGCAGAAATCCCTAAAATTCCACCTGAAATGTAAGCCCATTTTATTTTTCTGTTCCAAAACACATCAACTGAAAAGACAATTCCTAAAAAAATAACCGTATCAATTCTGGTAAATAAAATCAAAACAGGCAGTACAATCAGCGCCCATTTTTTCTCTTTTTTAAAGCCATAATAAAGCAGAGCCATTTCAAGGAAAAAAAGAATTCCGTATTCCATTCCTAAGATCGAGATCTTGATAGCCGGTGGTAAAAGACCAAACAGAAAGATAAAAATTGCTTTATGCCATGGATTTTTTAACAAAAGATGAGATAAAAACAGACTTCCCACTGTAAACAGAACGGTGTTCAGCACCAAAAGGGGTTCTATGAAATTTTCTTTTCCAAAAATTAAATTAAAAAAATAAGAAACAAAAACGTACAGATGGGTCGTAGAAGCGGAAATTTTAGTTTCACCATTAAAACCGATTACCCCGTAATCCAATAAATTCTGAGCGACCCTCCAGGTGATAAATGCATCTTCCTGAATATGATGGGTTAAAAGAAAATAAAGTTTTGCAATCACTGCAAAGATTACCGCATACAACGGGAGATTTTTACCTGTGTTTTCGTCCATCGCGTTTTTTTGATGCACAAATATAATTCTATTATTTATGAATATCAAAAATAAAAAAAAAGCGGAACCGAGGTTCCGCTTTGAAGTATTTATGTACTTGTTTTATTGTGTTGCTTTGATTATGGATGAAGTAATCTGATCCTCTTTTTCTTTTGAATAAGTAGAATCAAACGGTTCCATAATATCAAACAGATACTGGTAGAAAGGAGTGATGGTCTGCACTTTTTCAGACTCCTTCATCGCTTTTTCTTTACCCATCTGCTGCAGATCTTTTACAAAAACGTTGAATTTTTTATCGATCGGTTCAATAGATTTTACAAGATAGGCGTATGCCTTTTCGTTCTGTCCTATTTTTTTATAAGCATCTGTAACTGCAGTGACTACTAAAGAATATTCCATCGGCTTTGATCTCATCTCTCTTCCTGCAAAGGCCTGTTCAGATTTACTTAATGTTAAATAATAATCATATTCTTCAAAAATTCCCTTCTTTAAAATTTCAGCCAGCTGTAACGCTTTCTGTTCCTGCCCGGCAACGATATAACCGTAAACCATTGAACTTAATGATCGCGGATCATTGTATTTTTCTGCAGGAATCTCTTTTGCTGCAAGATCCAGAACTTCGATCGCTTTGGCTTTCTGTCCGGACAATGCTAAAGCCGCAGCTGCCCTGCTCGCAGAACTTCTGTAGCTGATGATATTTGAAGTGGCCGTTTCATCAAAATGAACATTCAAATCTTTAAAATTACCCCACCTGAAGTTTTTTACAACATTGTATAATGAGTTGGCATCTACTCTCCCCATCTCTCCGTCACTGCTTCTTGGTGTATACACAGGAATCAACCTGTAACTGAAACCGTCAAACTGAAGATAATCATCTAAAAAGAAAATGTTCTCACTCTCATAAACTCCTCCGGAAGAGAAATTAATTGGACGTTTCCAGTCGAAGTTGGCCAGAATATCAAACATCATCAGGTTATTTTTGTATAACGTTCCTGATTTGTAATCAATCATAATCTGATCAACTGTATTGGGTAGATCGGAGGCATTGATAATTCCCGCTTTAAGAGCATTCTGTTTATTGACAGGCAAAATAAATTTGGATACCGGAAGGAAATTGTACTTTTCATATCGCGCCTCACCAAAGATCATTTTTAAAATTTCATCTTTTTCAGGAGATTTTACCTTCAGGAAATTCACTGCTTCCTTTAAGGTCATTGAGTCCTGAACCAAATATTTCTCAAACGGTTGCAACAGGTTATCAGGAGCTCCTGATTCTTTAAGATTGGCTAGAATATTTTTCCAGTCGTCTTTTTTCATCAGATAGATCTGATCATTCACACCGTCCCTGTAATCTTCATGAGTTAATTGGCTTGGGATCCCAGCGGCGTTGTACGTTCTTCTTTTAACCTGATCAATATTCCATGGGGTTGAAAGAAGTGTAAAGTTCACAACCTTTACATCATCACGGAATCTTTCAGTTTCCTGCATTGCCCATACCGGATAGGTGTCATTATCACCATATACAAAAAGAATATCATTTTTGGGTAAAGACTTCAATACAGAATATGAGTAATCATAAGCAGTGTATCTACCGCTTCTGTCGTGAACATTATAATTCTGAAAGCCCATCATCAATGGAATAGCCATTAAAACAACTCCAAAACCGATATTCGCAGCATTAGATTTTACTTTAGACTGCAGATACCAGAGAATTGCTCCTGCACCCAGACCTATCCAGATGGCAAAGGCATAAAAGGAACCGACTACTGCGTAATCTCTTTCTCTGGGTTCGAAAGGTTTCATTCCGGTATAGAAAACGATTCCCACACTTGTTAAGATAAATAAAGACAACAAGGCGTAAAATCTTCCGAAATCTCTCATAAACTGGAAATAACATCCAACGATTCCTAACAGTAAAGGTAAGAAGAAGAAGGCTACCGTACTTTCATTTTTAAATTTAGAAGGCATCGCATCCTGATTTCCCAGGATGGTATTATCGATAAAAGAAATACCTGATATCCAGTTTCCTCTTGTATTTTCGCTGCTTCCTTCAAGATCATTCTGTCTTCCTGCGAAATTCCAAAGCAGATATCTGATAAAGTAGTATCCGTTTTGGAAAGTAATGAAATAATCCATGTTCTGCGCAAATGAAGGACGCTGAACCGTAATCAGTTCGTAAGGCTTTACTTTCAAATAATCCTGAACTGTGATTGATTTATCTTCATATTTGGCTCTGAGTTCGTCAAAAATCTGTTTAGCCTGTGGATCATCCGCTACATTTTCGTTGCCATAATTAAACTGGAAATCTGGAGCTCCATACATCGAGATATAATTACCCATCACTCCTTTATCCTCATTAAACATTCTCGGCATCAAGCTGACATGCGAAGGATTAAATACGTAGTTAAAACGGTCGCTGGTCTTTAAATAAGTCCCTGTCTTTTCATCTTTTTCATAAACTTCACCGGTTTTTGTCGTTTTAAAACTTCCGTCTTCATTCTTTTCAATCCCGTTGTTATCTAAAAAGGCAGTATAGTTCTGACCGTAGATTGTTGGCCAGTCTCCGTACTGTTCCCTGTTATAGTAATCAAGCATACCGATTGCCGTATCAGGATCATTTAAGTTCATCGGCGGATTGGCATTGGCACGGATCGGAATTACCATCCAGCAGGAGAAACCAATCATCATATAAACAACAGATAACGCAACTGTCTGATATATATTTTGCTTTGCCTGTCTCGCATATTTCAGGATGAAATAACAGAGAGCAACCAATATAATAAAACCGGCAATGGTTCCTGAGTGGAAAGGAAGTCCTACCCCATTCACAAAGAATATCTCAAGTTTCCCGAATAATGACATGATCACCGGGAAAATAATCTTAAAAACAATGATCAGAATCCCCAGAGTAATCACATTCGCCCATAAAAAATTTTTCCATGTAAACTCGTAGTTTCTTGCATAATATATTAAACATACTGCAGGAATTGCCAGCATACACATCATATGAACCCCTACAGAAAGCCCTACAACAAAGAAGATCAGAATAATCCAACGCTCATTGTCAGACTCTTTATATTCATTTTCCCATTTGGTGATCAGCCACACCAAAATGGCAATAAACAGGGAAGCCATAGAATACACCTCTCCTTCTACAGCGGAGAACCAAAATGTATCCGACCAGGTGAAACAAAGCGATCCGATCACTCCCGCAAAGAGAATAGCAATTTCCTGATGCTTTGTTACTTCTTCAAAATCTTTATTCAGAAGTCTCCGTACAAAATGAGTTATCGTCCAGAACAGAAACAGAATGGTAAATGCACTGAATAATGCAGACATTGCATTAATAACAACAGAATAATTTTCACCTTTTCCAAATGCAAACATTGCGGCAACGGCACCTACAATCTGGAACAGGGCTGCTCCCGGTGCATGCGTCACTTCCAGTTTTACGGCTGAGGAAATGTACTCACCACAATCCCAAAAACTAAAATTGGGTTCTATTGTTGATAAGTACGTGAAAAATGCAACGACGAAAATCACCCATCCGAGAAGGGTGTTCCATTGCCTAAAAGTCCAGTTTTTCATAGTATAAAATCAATTAGTGCGAAAATAAGGTTTTTACTTCATTTTATATAGATTTTAACAAAATTTAAAAAACTGGCGTGCTTTTTGTCGGCGTTTTTCGGCTGTTACAGAAAGCTTAAAACAGATAATTCTACTTTCAACACTTATAATTTCTGAAAAGTTTAAGAATTATTTATTTTTTTGTATTTTTGCGGTCAGATTTTTATTTGAAAAATAACAAATAATGAGTAATGTTTACGATAATATTCTTGGCTTGATTGGGAACACCCCTTTAGTAAAACTTAATACGGTAACTAAAGAGATTCCTGCAAAAGTTTATGCCAAGTTAGAATCATATAATCCTGGACATTCCACAAAAGATAGAATCGCACTTCATATTATTGAAAACGCTGAGAAAAAAGGTTTATTAACGGAAGATTCTGTAGTTGTAGAAACAACTTCCGGAAATACGGGTTTTTCACTTGCAATGGTTTGCATCATTAAAGGATATAAATGTATTCTTGCCGTAAGTGACAAAACAAAAGCTGAAAAAATAGCTTATCTGAAAGCTCTTGGTGCCACAGTATATATATGTCCTGCGAATGTACCTGCGAATGACCCGAGATCATATTATGAAGTAGCAAAAAGAATTGCTGCCGAAACCCCAAATTCTGTTTATATCAATCAGTATTTTAATGAATTGAATGTTGATGCCCATTATCAGACTACAGGACCTGAAATCTGGGAACAGACTGAAGGAAAAATTACTCATCTTTTTGCCTGTACAGGAACTGGAGGAACATTATCCGGTTCTGCAAAATTCTTAAAGGAAAAAAATCCAAATATTAAAATCATCGGTATAGATGCTGACGGATCTATTCTGAAAAGTTATCACGAAACCGGAGAGATACATAAAGAAGACGTTCACCCTTACCAAATTGAAGGAATGGGAAAAAATTTAATCCCTTCTGCCCTTCTTTTTGATAAAGTCGATGAGTTTGTAAGAGTGAATGACGAAATGTCTGCTTACAGAACCCGCGAGATTGCTTTAAAGGAAGCTATTTTGGGAGGTTACACTACAGGAGCAGTTACTCAGGGTTTAATCCAGTATGCCCAATCCCATGAACTGACAGAAAATGATTTTGTTGTAATGATTTATCCTGATCACGGTTCACGTTATATTACAAAAGTATATAGCGACAAATGGATGGAAGAGCAGGGCTTCATCAATAACTGTTTCCATAATTACGATGAAGTTTTCAAAACAGAATTCATCAAATAAGAAAAATATATTAATAAAAATCAAGCCTTTTAGTCAATCACAAAAGGCTTTTTTAGATAAAACGTACTCATACAATGGTAGATATTTTTGAAAGAATAAAACAAAATCCCGGACCATTAGGTCAGTTTGCAGATTATGCCGAAGGATATTTTGTATTCCCAAAATTGGAAGGGCCAATTGGTCCGAGAATGAAATTTCAGGGTAAAGAAGTGATTTTCTGGAGTGCCAACGATTATTTAGGATTGTGTAATCATCCTGAAGTATTGGAAGCGGATGCTAAAGCTGCAGCAGAATTTGGAATGTTTTATCCGATGGGCGCAAGAGCAATGTCCGGTGAAACTCAGCAACATCAGCAGCTGGAAAAAGAATTGGCAGAATTTACTCAAAAGGATGCCGCTTATCTTTTAAATTTCGGTTACCAGGGAATGGTTTCTGCAATTGATGCATTGGTAACAAGACATGACGTCATTGTTTATGACGCAGATTCTCATGCATGCATCGTTGACGGAGTGCGTCTTCACATGGGAAAAAGCTTTACATTCAAACATAATGACATTGAGAGTTTAGAAAAAAACCTTGCAAGAGCAACTAAAGTAGCTGAAGAAAACGGAGGAGGAATTCTTGTAGTTACTGAAGGGGTTTTCGGAATGAGAGGAATGCAGGGGAAACTGAAAGAAATCTGTGAATTAAAATCAAAATTCAACTTCAGATTGCTTGTAGATGATGCACACGGATTCGGAACTTTGGGTAAAACCGGAGCCGGAGCTGGTGAGGAGCAGGGATGTCAGGACCAGATTGATGTGTACTTCTCAACTTTTGCAAAATCCATGGCCGGTTTCGGAGCATTTCTTTCAGGAGATGAAACCATTATCAGGTTCTTAAAATACAATCTCCGTTCTCAGATTTTCGCTAAATCTTTAACAATGCCGATGGTAATCGGAGGATTGAAGAGATTGGAATTATTAAGAACACGTCCCGAAATTAAAGCTAAATTGTGGGAAAATGTCGATAAACTTCAAAACGGATTAAAAGAAAGAGGTTTTAACCTTGGAAATACAAATACCTGTGTAACACCTGTTTTCATCCAGGGAACAACAATTGAAGCTACCCTATTAGCTAAAGATTTAAGAGAAAATTATGGTGTATTTACTTCAGTGGTAGTATATCCTGTAATTCCAAAGGGAATGATTTTGTTGAGATTAATTCCAACAGCTTCCCACACCGATTCAGAAATCAATGAAACTTTGGCAGCGTTTGAAGGAATCAAGGAAAAATTAGAATCCGGAGCTTACGCAGAAATGGAAAAACAAATGAATATCGAGTACAAGCAAATGTAATTTCGATTTCAACTGAATAATTAAAACCGTTAGAGTTCTCTGGCGGTTTTTTATTTTTTATCATCATCATCATAAAACTTATTCTCTACGTATTTTTTTCAACGATCTGTGATATGTTTGCCATTTCGTAGGAATTTAAGTTTTGATGTCCTTTGTTGAAATTCTTACGGACGGACAAACATCGCTTTATAATTATTTATTCAAAAAATTTTCTTCCATTTCCATTTAAACCCATAAATTTGCAAAAAATTACTTTTGAAAGATCTTCTTCTTATTACTCCACCTTTCACCCAACTCAATACTCCTTATCCGGCGACAGCTTATATTAAAGGTTTCCTGAATACCAAAAATATTTCAAGCTTCCAGATCGATTTAGGGATTGAAGTGATTCTGGAGCTATTTTCAAAAGAAGGAATTAAGAATATTTTTTCAAAAGATCCTGATCTTAAAAACAGCTCAGAAAATACTCAGCGGATCTATGCTTTAAGAAATGAATACATTAAAACCATTGATCAGGTTATTCTTTTTTTGCAAAATAAAAACCCTACTTTGGCGAGACAGATCTGCTCCATGAATTTCTTACCGGAAGCTTCCCGTTTCAATCAGCTTGATGATATGGATTTCGCCTTTGGAAACATGGGTTTACAGGATAAAGCTAAACACCTGGCAACATTGTATTTAGAAGATTTATCTGATTATATCGTTGAGCATGTTGATTCTGATTTCGGTTTCAGCAGATATGCTGAAAGATTGGGGAAATCTGCCAATTCTTTTGACGAGTTGTATGCAAAATTAAATTCAGATCAAACTTTTATTGATGACATCACTTTAAAAATTCTTCATGAAACACTGGAATCAGTTCAACCTAAACTGGTTTGTTTTTCTGTTCCTTTTCCTGGGAATTTATATTCAGCTTTCCGTTGTGCAAAATTGATCAAAGAAAATTATCCGGATATTAAAACAGCAATGGGCGGAGGTTTTCCGAACACAGAACTTCGTGAAGTAAAAGATAAAAGGGTCTTTGAATTTTTTGATTTTATTACTCTGGATGACGGCGAAGTTCCACTTGAACTTCTTTATGAAATGATCAGAAATCCGTTGGCTGAACCTATAGAAGCCAAACGTACCTTTTTAATTGAAAATGACGAAGTCACCTACAAAAATAATTCTGCAAAACACGATTACAAACAGGTACAGGTCGGAACGCCGGATTATACTGATTTAAAATTAGATCAGTACATTTCTGTTATTGAAATTGCGAATCCCATGCACAGTTTATGGAGTGACGGAAGATGGAACAAACTGACTATGGCGCATGGATGCTATTGGGGAAAATGTACTTTTTGTGATATCTCTCTAGATTACATCCGGCTTTATGAACCTGTTTCTGCAAAAATTCTCGTCGACCGGATGGAAGAACTTATCCAAAGTACGGGAGAAACAGGATTTCATTTTGTAGACGAAGCTGCACCACCGGCTTTAATGCGTGAAGTTGCTCTTGAAATTTTACGTAGAAATCTCGTAGTCACCTGGTGGACCAACATCAGATTTGAAAAAAGTTTCACTCAGGATCTTTGTTTTCTTTTAAAACTTTCCGGATGTGTAGCTGTTTCCGGAGGATTGGAAGTGGCAAGTGACCGTTTGCTGAAATTGATTGAAAAAGGTGTTTCAGTAGATCAGGTAGCAAGGGTAACAAGAAATTTTACGGAAGCAGGAATTATGGTTCATGCTTATCTCATGTATGGCTACCCTACTCAGACCATTCAGGAAACAGTCGATTCTTTAGAGATGGTCCGTCAGCTTTTCGAAATGGGAATTTTGCAGAGTGGCTTCTGGCATCAGTTTGCGATGACTGCACACTCACCAGTAGGAATAAATCCTGAAGAATACGGCGTTATTCCGATCAGACAGGAAATTAATTTTGCGAACAATGATATTGATTTCACAGATAAAACGGGTATCGATCACAGCAAATTCAGTTTTGGTCTTAAAAAATCACTCTTTAATTTTATGCACGGAATCAATTTTGAATTGCCCCTGCAAAATTGGTTTGACTTTAAGATTCCCAAAACAACCATACATCCTGACTATATTCATGATTCACTTTTAGAAGATGACCAGTTTAGTTTCAAAGGGAATTCAAAAATTGTTTTTCTGGAAAAAAACGTAATCGCTGAGAATTACATAAAAACAAAAAAACAAAACTCCTGGCCGTACACAAGAATTACGTTCCATTTAAAAACAAATATTGTTACGGTAGATTTTGAACAGGAAAAAGGAGAATGGCTGTTTAAAGTCCTCCAGGAAAATACTTTTGAAAATCCTAAACGCATCACTCTGCAACAGCTGAAAACTGATTTTGAAAACAGTATTGAAGATTTTGAATTATTCTGGTTTTCAAAACCAATGCAGCAGCTGAAAGAAAATGGAGTGATTTTAAGTTTGTGATATTTTGGTTTTAGTTTTTAAAATTACAAACTTATTGTAAAAATATAAATAAAAATCCTGAAGAGTAATTTCTCAGGATTTTTTAAGTTTTGGCTAAAGTTAATAGAGGTTTTAATTTATAAAACAGGCTTCCTTCGACAGGCTCAAGATAACCTGCCCTTTTCTATTGAACAATTATTTCAATTCCATTAAAATTTATTTGAAAAATTCATTTTACGAATGTCCGTTTTTAATCATAATACTAAGATCATCAGTCCTTTTGTCATTGACTACGTTGAATCTTAGATTTTCGCAGGAATTTAAACTGCTTTATTTTCAAAATGTTGAGATTCCTTCTGAATGACAAACAAAGCGTTAAAAACTAAGTTATTACTAATTACGTACATTCATTTATTTTTTATCTTTTTCAATTCCATCTTTAACAACATCTCCAACAATTACTTTTTCCTGAACTTTAATAAAATTAGGATCCATAATTGCCATGCGTTCAGCAATTGCTTTATAGGTGGGATATTTTAAAATGGAAGCTCTTCCGGACATCTCTCTGTATAACGTAAAAGTTTTTCCACCTGCAGTTTTGATCTGTTTTGTAGTGGTGATATATTTCCCGATATATTTGCTTTTCGCATCATATATTTCAATATCAACAAAAGTTTTGTCTGTTATCCTGTCATCAGAACCGAAACTGACCGGTAAATTTGTAAAGTAACCAACCGGAACTCCATTGCTTAAAATTTCACCGACACTGTTAACTTCAAGATTCAGCTTATCAATTTTTGTTTTTGTTGTATACGCTTCTTTGGTTTTACTGTCAAGTTTCCGTTTGGGCATGTTTTTAAAAAGTTCATCCAGATTTTTGATATTGATTCCTCTTTCATCAATGATCTTTAATCCTTTTATACAGGTATAGACTGCAGATTTCTCATCACCCGAAAATGCTGATGGTGAAATATAATCTAAATCCAATGTTTTTTCACGGTTGTATACTCTGTTGATTTTAACATAACTGTCACGCACAGAGTCTACCACACTTTTATCAACAAATTCAACAGTAAAAATGGGAGTTTCCTTTAAATCCATAAATGTATATTCATTAGATTTATTGGTAATTTTGGCTACGTGAGTTCCGTCGAGACTTACAATTCCTCTTTTAGTTTTAATAATTTGAGCATTCCATATAAAACTCAGAGCTGTAAAGAATAAGATTAAACATTTTTGCATAAATCAGATTTCACAGGGCATAAAAAAAGTGTAACAAAGTTACACTTTCTTGAAAATATATTTAGCTTATAATTTAATTATTCGCAAAGGATAATTCCTTTATCGTGATTAAATTCTATCACACCGCTTTTTATAGGGTAAGAAAAAACAGAGTCTTTTTCATTTTCTTTAGTAAAGTTTTTTGCAAAAGATTCGTTGACAGAATTTGTATACAATTTAACTTTACCGCCAACTAATGAAGAAACGATTCCTGCGTGGTTTTTCATGATGTGGAATTCACCATTTTTCCCAGGCAACAATACAGAGTTTACCTCTCCTTCAAAAACTACGTATTCTGGTGTTAAAATTTTTATATTCATTTTAATTTAGATTTGAAGATTTCAGATTTCAGATTTCAGACAACACTAAAGTCTCATGTCTGTTCTAATATCTTTACGTCTAATTAAGCGTTATCCGCTAACATTTTTTGTCCGGCTTCGATCGCTTCTTCGATCGTTCCTTTCAGGTTGAAAGCAGCTTCCGGTAAGTGATCCAATTCACCATCCATAATCATGTTGAATCCTTTGATAGTATCTTTGATATCTACCAATGATCCTTTAAGACCTGTAAACTGTTCTGCTACGTGGAAAGGCTGAGACAGGAATCTCTGAACTTTTCTTGCACGGTAAACTACTGATTTATCTTCTTCAGAAAGTTCTTCCATACCTAGAATTGCAATGATATCCTGAAGTGCTTTGTATCTCTGAAGAATTTCTTTTACTCTCTGAGCACAGTTATAATGTTCTTCACCGATAATTTCCGGAGCAAGGATTCTTGATGTAGAAGCCAATGGATCTACTGCCGGGTAAATACCCAATGAAGCAATTTTTCTATCTAATACTGTTGTCGCATCAAGGTGGGCAAACGTAGTTGCCGGAGCCGGGTCAGTTAAATCATCCGCAGGTACGTAAACCGCCTGTACTGAAGTAATTGAACCATTTTTAGTTGAGGTAATTCTTTCCTGCATCGCACCCATTTCAGAAGCCAATGTTGGTTGGTAACCTACTGCTGATGGCATACGGCCTAAAAGTGCAGATACCTCAGAACCTGCCTGTGTAAAACGGAAGATGTTGTCTACGAAGAACAATACATCTCTACCCTGTCCGCTTTCACCACCATCTCTGTAGTACTCAGCTAATGTAAGACCTGAAAGGGCAACTCTTGCTCTTGCTCCAGGTGGCTCATTCATCTGTCCGAAAACGAATGCAGCTTTAGATTCTTTCATTACCTCAAGGTCAACTTTAGAAAGATCCCAACCTCCGTTTTCCATAGAGTGCATAAAATCATCACCATACTTGATAATTCCTGATTCCAACATCTCTCTCAAAAGGTCATTCCCTTCTCTCGTTCTTTCACCTACTCCGGCAAAAACAGAAAGACCACCGTGCCCTTTTGCAATATTGTTAATCAACTCCTGGATCAATACCGTTTTACCTACACCCGCACCACCGAACAATCCGATTTTACCTCCTTTTGCGTAAGGCTCAACCAAGTCGATTACTTTAATACCTGTGAATAAAACTTCTGCAGAAGTTGAAAGTTGATCAAATTTAGGAGCTGGTCTGTGAATTGGAAGACCACCTTCCTTAGAAATATTTTGAAGCCCGTCGATAGCATCCCCAACAACGTTGAATAGTCTTCCGTTTACAGCTTCACCGATTGGCATTGTAATAGGATTTCCGTATCCGATCACTTCCTGCCCTCTTTGAAGACCGTCTGTAGCATCCATTGCGATACATCTTACTGTATCTTCACCAATATGTTGTTCTACCTCTAAGACTACTTTTTCACCGTTCCCTTTGATAATCTCTAACGCGTCATAAATACTTGGAATCGCTTCCACATTATTAAAAACTACGTCGATTACAGGACCAATAATTTGAGAAATTTTTCCTTTAATTTGGTTTGCCATTGCTAAATTTTTTCTTGGTGCAAATATAATGAATCTTCACAAACCTGCAATTGCTAAAAAAAAGATTTTTATCATACTTTTTCACACAATGCAGCTATAGATCAATCTGACAATTTATCAATAAATGACTATGGAAAACAGGTAATTTTATCGTCACGTTATTACATTAGTAAATTGTTACAGTAATAATGTTACATTATACTTATATTTGCTGTCAAAATTTTTCTGTTTTGAATATCTTCAAAAATTTTAAAGATTACCGCTCTGAAAAGCCTTTAGCACTGTCTCTCGGTATGTTTGACGGTGTACATCTCGGTCACAGATACATTATTAACGAATTGAAAAAAGCAGGTTCTGTGAATGATCTGGAAACGGCAGTCCTCACTTTCTGGCCGCATCCCCGTTTTGTTTTTAATCCCAATGAAGAGTTAAAGCTTCTGAATACCATTGAGGAAAAGAAATTATTGATGGAAAAATACGGCATCAGGAACTTATTCTTAAAAGAATTTGATGATGAATTCAGAAATCTTACCGGTGAAGAATTTGTCCGTCAGATTTTAATTGAAAAATTAAATGTAAAATATCTCATCATCGGTTACGATCATTCTTTCGGAAAAAATAAAAGCGGAAACTTTGAACTGCTTCAAAAATTATCTGCCGAACTTGATTTTGAGGTTGAACAAATGGAAGCCATCAACATTCATGAGAACAATATAAGTTCTACGAAGGTCAGAAATGCTCTTTTATCAGGAAATATCAGGGAAGCAAACGAAATGCTGGGCTATGCCTACCCTGTTTCAGGAAAAGTTGTCCACGGAAAAAAATTGGGGAGAACCATTGGTTATCCAACCGCCAATATTGAAACTGAATCTATTAAACTTTTGCCTAAGAAAGGTGCGTACATCGTAGAAGTTTTAATCAATGACCAACAGTACAAAGGAATGTTGAGCATAGGAACAAACCCCACTGTCAATGGTGAGAAATTAACTGTTGAAGTTTATATTTTTGATTTTAATGAAGATATCTATGATAAAAAAATCACGGTTAAATTCAGGGATTTCCTTCATGAGGAAATTAAATTTGAAGGTATTGAAAAGCTTGTTGAAAGGCTGGATGAAGATAGAAGGCTGACAGAAATTTTTAAATTTTAAAAATTCTTACTAATTCCTAAAACGATGTGACGTGGAATCAGCCTTTGAGTGTACAGGCTCTCACTAATATTGGATATCGAATACCGCTGAATACTATTTGAATTCAAAAGATTATTTCCCTGCACAAAAATATTTACCTTGTATTTTTTTTGATCTGTAATCTGCTTTAATATCCCAGAACTGAGTAGTTCTCTGACTGGTATTTCCGAATTTATAATATTCTACAGATGATTCTATTCTCAATTGTGGATGTACTGTAAAATACATATTTGCAAATCCTTTTTGATCTATATAACGATTCGAATTTATATCAGAAGAAATTCTGTTGAAATTCCATTCGTAACCTATTTCGTAATTGATAGATTTCATCCATCCTGATTTCATTTCAAATCCTGTTTTAAAACTGGTAAATTTAGTTTTGATTAATCGCTGATTATTAATACTGTTTTCATAATCAGAGCTCATATAAGAACTTAATAGACTCAATCTTGATTTTAAAAATTTCAGATATTTTCTTAATTCTAAACTGGTAGATAAGCTGCTGCTGTTCTTAACCAGAATCGTTTGATTAAAAGTGTAATCAGGATTTACAATCATATTATTTGAAAGGTAATCTTCACTTCCGAAAAAATTTACGCTAAAATTAAGATATTGAGATGTCTGTTCACCTAAATTATAATTTAATCCAAAATGGTAAGCCGATAAAACGGTGAATCCGATATTATTCTGTCTGAAATTTCTGTTTCCGTGATAAATGTAATTATTATAATAAAAATAATCATATTATATTAAATGAAAAATAATTTAGGAATTCTCAATTTCCTCTTTCGCCTTTTTCGTTAAAGATTTAAATACAAGATCATACGAATGATCAATCATTTTTAAAACAAGTTCTTTTTTCAGACCGTCCAGAGAGACAGAATTCCAGTGGGTCTTATTCATGTGAAAAGCTCCTGTAATCTGTGGGTACTGCTCGCGAAGTTCTGCACTCCATTCAGGATCTGTTTTCACACTGATCCCTACAGGCTGTCTTTCTAAAGACATCAGTAAAAACATTTTTGTTCCTACTTTTATCACAAGTGTTTCCTGATCAAATGGAAAACTTTCTGTAACTCCTCTTTTAGTAAGGCAGTAATCTAAAATCTCGTTGGCGTTCATAGGTATATATAGGTAATGAGTAATGGGTAATGGGTAATGGGGCAATAATTTTAATAGTAAATAATAATTGCTGGTTACTAATCTTAAACTTTGGTCTAAATTTAGTAAATTTAAGAAAAGATAACAAAGATTATCTCTCCAACATCTAAGTTAAATTATTATGAAAGCTTTAGTTATAGGTGCTTCAGGCGCTACAGGAAAAGATTTGGTCAGCCAGTTATTGAATGATAAAGATTTTGAGGAAGTAAATGTCTTTGTTAGAAAACCTTTATCCATTCAGAATGAAAAACTGAAAACACATATCATCGATTTTGAAAAGCCTGCAGAATGGAAAAATTCTGTAAAAGGTGATGTGGCATTTTCATGTCTTGGAACTACGTTAAAAGATGCAGGAAGTAAAGAAGCACAAAGAAAAGTGGATTATGATTATCAATTACATTTTGCAGAAGCAGCTAAAGAAAATAATGTCGAAGATTATATTTTAGTTTCTTCCTACGGAGCCAATCCTCAATCTAAAATATTTTATTCTAAAATGAAAGGCGAACTGGAAGATGCAGTAAAAAAACTTCATTTTAATAAAATTACCATTTTCAAACCCGGAATGCTGGAAAGAAAAGATTCGGAAAGATCCGGAGAAGTTCTGGGAAGCAGAATCATAAAATTCGCAAACAAAATCGGACTTTTTGAAAGCCAGAAACCTTTACCTACAGAAATTCTGGCAAAAGCTATGATCAATTCAAGCAAGATAAAAAGCAATGGCTATTCCAGCATTGAACTGGGAAATATTTTCAGTTTTGCAGAGAAAAGTAATGAATAATTTGTTCAGTTTATATATTTAAAACTCCGCTCAGAACTTTTTCTAAGCGGAGTTTACTGTATTGATCTTAAAAATTTTTACTGTAAATATTTCGTAATTGCTTTATCAGTAGGTTTTGTAGTACTGATAAAAGAATCTACCAACTTACCGTTTTCGTCTACCAAAAATTTAGTGAAATTCCAAAGGATGGTTGTATTTTTCACTCCATTCAGTTCTTTTTCAGTCAGGTATTTAAAAACCGGTGCAGTATCATCACCTTTTACAGATACTTTTGCAGCTAAAGGAAATGTTACTCCATAATTCTTCTGGCAGAATGCACCGATCTCAACGTTGGAACCCGGCTCCTGTCCTCCAAAATTGTTTGCAGGAAATCCTATGACAACTAATTTATCTTTGTATTCGTTTGATAATTTTTCAAGGTCAGCATATTGTGGAGTAAATCCGCATTCTGAAGCGGTATTGACAATCAAAATCTTTTTTCCTTTAAAATCTGCAAAGTTGATTTCTTTCCCTTCTTCAAGAGCTGCAACTTTATAATCATAAATTGTTTTTCCCATAAGTTCTTTACTTTTAGCTTTAGAAGCACTGGTCTTTTTCTGAGCGCAGCTGTTAAAAAATGCTACGAAAGAAAGTAATATTAAAAATATTTTTTTCATTTTTTATTTATTTTACAGCTTTGCTGTGATTTTAGCGAAATTTAAAATTTAAAACTATTGGCAGGAAATACTTTATTAATCTCCACTTTATTCAATAGAATAACGTAATCTCCATCTTT
The DNA here is from genome assembly GCA_963526305.1 of uncultured Chryseobacterium sp. GTDB lineage: Bacteria > Bacteroidota > Bacteroidia > Flavobacteriales > Weeksellaceae > Chryseobacterium. The sequence goes on from CAURNW010000001.1 coordinate 426,175, forward strand.
TTTGGAACTTGATGATTCTATTCTGAAAGGCATCAGCAAGTTACCTACTTTTTTATAATCTGAATAATTTAATGTTTCTTCTTTTTTCACCTCTTTCAGAAGCATATAAGATTTAGTATCAAAATAATATAGATTTTTATTGACATTCTTGGTCAGTTCAACTTTATGACAATAGATATCCCCTACTTTTTCTTTACCCAGATATTTAGCTTCAAAACCTTTATTTTCCCAGTCTATAAAATCATTGTCAAAACTTTCTGAGACATATTCCGGATATACCTGAAGTTTATTGGCTGCGTAGTTCATGGCATACCCTTTTGTTCCGTCATAGCCTTCAATTGCAGTATCTTTTCCGTTGATCGTAAGAACAGTCCTGGTTAAATTCGGACGCTGCTGATAAATTTTGATCGGATATTCATCTTTTATTCCCAAAATTACTTTTCCTTGAAGCAATACTGAATTTAAAAGTTTCCAACTCGTTAGTCCTCCGGATAATTCGATGTTTTTATCAATAATTTCTTTAGCAGTCTGCGCTAAAAAAAAAGGGGAAAATATCAGGACGAAAACTAAAAATAATTTCTTCATTCAATCAATTTATAAATTCAAATATAAGGCTTTATTACTTTACCGATGCATCCGTTTTTTATAATTTATTAATTATCGGATAGTAATTTTCTTGCTTTTTCGAGATCTTCCGGCGTATCGATGCCGACTCCTGTAAAACTGGTTTCTATCAGTTTGATTTTCATACCATATTCCAGATAGCGGATGCATTCGATCTTTTCTGAAATTTCCAAAGGTTTCATTTCCAGCTTTGAAAACTGCAGCAAAGCGTGCTTTCTGAATGCATAAACACCTATATGCTTAAAGTAGCTCACATCATAAGAAATCTCACGGTGAAAAGGAATTACCGAACGGCTGAAATACAAGGCAAAATCATTGTTGTCTGTAATTACTTTAACATTATTTGGATTTTCAATCTCTTCTTTTTCAGTAAGCTTAATTTTAAGTGACGCTAACGAAATTTCCTGATTGTCATCTTCTTTAAAAACTTCAATCAGTTGTTTTAAAGGTTCTGTTTTAAGGAACGGTTCATCTCCCTGAACATTGATGACAATATCACAGTCAATATTCTGAACAGCTTCTGCGATACGGTCACTCCCGGTCTCATGTGAACCGGTCATCACAGCTTTTCCGCCCTGATCCTGAATTTCATTAAATATAATTTCAGAATCCGTTGCTACAAATACTTCATCAAACAATCCTGTTTCCACAACATTCTTATAGGTTGTGGTAATCACAGGGTCTTTACCCAGAATCTGCATCAGTTTTCCCGGAAAACGGCTTGCTTCGTAACGTGCCGGAATAACGGCGATAATTTTCATAAGTTATGAATTTGTCGGTTGTCAAAAATTAACTACTGGATTGTAAAATGCTTCGACTTTCCCTCGCTTGACATTTTTTACATACTCTGTTATTTCACAGATTTATAATTGATGTCCCGCTACGTTAAGTCGAAGCATTTATTTATTATTAACTGAAAAATTATTTTAAACTGTTCAGCGCACTTTCAAGCTTCGGCATCATAGCTTCAATTTCACTGATATCCAGCCCGCCTACGGAAGCCCTGAACCAAGGCTCGGATTTGGCTTCACCAAATGCTGAGAAAGGAACAAGTGCTACTCCTGCATCATTGATCAGGTAAAATACAAGATCTGAAGAATTTTCAACAACAGATCCATCCGGTTTGGTTTTTCCTATATAATCAATTTTAATGGTCAGATACAGTGCACCCATCGGTTCTATGCTTTCTACGGCAAGGCCTTTTCCTTTAAGGTCCTGAATCCCTTTGTGAAGAACCTTTAAACTTGCTTCCAGCTTATCCTTAAACTCATCAACAAAAGTATCTACCTGTTCTGCATTGGCATAGAATTTTGCTGTAGCTTCCTGCTCCGGTTTTGGCGCCCAGGCTCCTACATGGGTCAGGAGAGCTTTCATTTTGTCAATAATATGCGCAGGACCAAATCCCCAGCCTACACGCACTCCTGTAGCAGCCAGACATTTAGAAATACCATCGATGTATACGGTATATTCTCTCATTTCAGGGAAAAGAGATACAGGATCTACATGTTTAGCACCAAATGTAAGGTTAGAATAAATCTGATCATACATGAGGTATAACGGCTTTTCGCCTGCTCCCCTTTTTTTATTTTCTTCTAAAACCATTTCACAGATTTCGCTCAGCTGAGCTTCTGTAAACATTGTTCCGGTAGGATTTAATGGAGAACAGAGTGCTAAAAGGACAGCCCCGTCCAAATGAGGTCTCAGTTCGTCTGCTGTCGGAAGGAAATTATTTTCCGGAGTTGTCTTTACTTCAACTGCATCGGCAGAAGTAAGGTATGCATAATGATTATTATTCCATGACGGAGTTGGATAAATTACTTTATCACCCTCGTCAACGATAACTTTATAAACGGCATAAATCAATGGTCTTGAACCTGCCGTGATCAGAATATCATTGGCATCATAATCAAGATTCCATCTCCTTTTAAGGTCATTTGAAACTTCTTTTCTCAAAGATAAAAGTCCGTTTGCAGGCGGATAATTTGTTAAATTATTCTGATACGCTTTCTGAATTTCTTCTTTCAGCTGTGCCGGGATCGGATACAGATCAGAATTCAGATCGCCAATGGTAAGGTTGGCTATTTCTGCTCCTTTTGCCTTTAAATCATTTACTTCATTACCAATTTTTACAATTTCAGAACCAATCAGGTTCGCCGCTAATTTTGAAACTTTCACTTTATTTACTTTTAAGATATTTATATTTGGGTTGAAGGAATTAAATTAAAGGATATTCGTTATCTGTCATAATTCTGATATTACAGACACAAAGCAAACTTTTATATACAACCTAATTCCCGATGCCTTATTTAATTTAACTGAAGATCTTTTCTTACTTCTTCTATCTTCTGTTCTAAAGATTTTAATGTCAATTCAAAATCATCTTTAGAATTTAAATTTTGTTTTACAGAAACATAAAATTTAATTTTAGGTTCTGTTCCTGAAGGTCTTACGCAGACTTTTGTTCCGTCCTGAGTATAGTAAATCAATACATTCGATTTCGGAATATCGTCCATTACTTTTTTATTATTTTCAGAAACCACAAAATTAGTCTGCTCCTTAAAATCTTTTATTTCTTCAACTGCAGAACCAGCCAGAGATTTTGGAGGATTCTCCCGGAAATTCTTCATCATATTCTGAATTTCCTCCGCTCCGTCTCTTCCTTTTTTGGTGATATTGATCAGACCTTCATAATACATCCCTGTTTCCCCGTAAATCTCGATCAGGTATTCGTACATGGTTTTTCCATTTGCTTTGCACCATGCAGCAATTTCACAGGCTAATACAATACTTCCGCAAGAATCTTTATCCCGAACAAAATCTCCGGTCATGAATCCGAAACTTTCTTCACCACCACAAATAAATTTTTCTTCACCTTCAACATCACGGATCATTTTTCCGATCCATTTGAAACCTGTCAATCCGACTTTACATTCAACACCGAATTTCGATGCAATATCAAAGAAAATATCAGAAGTTACGATGGTTGAACCAATGAATTCTTTTCCGGTAATTTTACCCTGTTTTTTCCATTGATCTAAAATATAATACGTTAAGATCGTATTACACTGGTTCCCGTTAAGTAACTGAATCTCTCCTTTAAGGTTTCTAACGGCAATTCCCAATCGGTCTCCATCAGGATCTGTTCCGATGACGATATCAGCATTGGTGATTTTAGCTAAATCCATTGCCATTTCCAAAGCTGCGGGCTCCTCCGGATTCGGAGAATCTACTGTCGGGAAATTTCCACTGGGAATCATCTGTTCCTTAACCAAATCGATTTTCTTAAAACCTGCTTTCTCTAAAGCCTGAGGAACTGTTGTATACGTTGTACCATGAATAGAGGTAAAAACAATATTTAAGTTACCCTTTCCGACATCCTGATATGTTGAATTTTCGATACAGGCATCGATGTATACTTCATCCTGCTCCTCTCCGATCCATTCGATCAGATCATCGTTTCCGTCGAATTTAATTTCCTCAAATTTTACGGAGTAAACTTCATTAATAATTGCTTCGTCATGAGGCGGAACAATTTGTGCACCGTCGTTCCAGTAGACTTTATATCCATTGTATTCGGGTGGATTGTGAGAAGCTGTCAATACAATCCCTCCATTACATTTTCTTTCACGGACAGTGAAAGATAATTCGGGAGTTGGTCTGTGATTTTTAAACAAAAGAACTTTGATCCCGTTTGCCGTTAAGACATCTGCCACCAATTTTCCGAATTCTTTTGAGTTATTTCTGACATCATAAGCGATCGCAACACTGATACTTTCGCCTTGAAATTGCTGCAGCATATAATTCGCAAGTCCCTGTGTTGCCTGGCCTAACGTGTACTTATTTAAACGATTGGTTCCAACACCCATAATCCCACGCATTCCTCCTGTTCCGAACTCCAGTTCTCTGTAAAAAGAATCTTCAAGGTCCGGTGAGTTACTGTCGATTAATGTTTGAACAGCATCTCTTGTTTCTTTATCGAAAGTGTCACTCAACCAAAGTTTCGCTTTTTCTAATGTTGTCATATAGTATTCGTAAGTTTACGGCTGAAAGTTGGAGGTCTTCCAATTTACTGCCTATTTGTTTTTTATTATTCTTTTATTTAATTTTCTGAAATCTGAAATCTTATTCTGTAATTTTCATTATCTCATAGATTATTCAGATTAAAGAAGTTCTCCACTAATTTAATTTCTTATTCTCAACTTTCGTTGTTTTATCAACTTTAAAAGCTCTGATCGGATCATTATAATACAAAAATTTTGCGGTATTCTGTATATTTCCTTTTAATGAATCGATTACGTTAACTTCTGCATAATTCCCGTTTTTTGAATCAATCGTAAGGTTAACAATTTTCCAGTAGGGAGCGATCAGGCTTGCAGTATCAGAAATCTTTATCACAGCATCTTTGGTTTCTCCCAAAAAATTTGCACGGCTCCTGTTCATCATTTCTACTTCTGCTCTTCTTGTGTTGACCGAACCCATAAAAGTAGCATTATTTTTTAAATTAAGTCTAAAATTATCGGTTTTAATTTCGCTTGAAATATTCATTTCAACAGAATCTGAAAGAGCCATTTTTTCTAAATTATATTTTGAATAAATTGTTACATTATAAAAATCTACCCCTTTCGTCCCCCTGTTTTCTTTAATCGAAAGTGTTTTTTCATCTACATCAATATCCAGATTATCAGCTACGTTTGGGTAGGTTTCGATCTCAACAAAGTTTTTTGGCCCTCTTGCGTAAAACACCCTGAATTTTCCTTTTAAATCCAGATTGACAAATTCTTCAACATCAATTTCTTTTTTTTCTAAGTTTCCTTTGGGAGAAATTTTTCCGCAAGAAACCACCGCCAATAATAATAAAGTATACACTGTATTTTTCATTTCAAACTAATATAGTTGATATAAAACTGCAAAAATCACAAAACTTTCTATTCCCATCAAAACATACAAAGCCGATACTCTCCAGAGTAGACCTGGTTTTGAGTATGATTTTTTAAAAGCATTCCAAAAAGCAATTGCCGGAAAGAGAATAGAAAGACCGAATATGATTTTGTCGATAAAATTGAAAATCTTTGAAATCGGTTTCCACAAACCAATCAGACTTACGATATCGCTCAACAAAAATAAGATTAAAATTCCTAAAAGACTCACTGTTGCAATGATAAAATGCTCGGCAATGTTGAACTTTAATCTTTTAAAAATCAAATATCCGTTAATTGCCAACATCGGAATGATGACAAACAGTATTACCTTGGAATATTTTGAGAAAAAATCTTTTACATCTGAAACATCATCCGAAAGAACCGGAGCCGGAGCAAATTGCTCGTAATAATGATAACTCAATACATTAAAACCAAAAAGAATCAGTAACAACGAAATAAAATTGTTGTATCTGATTCTTTTTCCTGAGATATAATCCATCGCCGTTTTGCCGGATCTGAATAAGATATCTTGTAAAGTTGAGAAAAATTTAGCTTCAACATGCCAAATCGAACCGAGAATATCATTTTTAATGAGCGAATTAACTGTAATTCTTGCCGTGTCTGCTTTCTGTCCGCAATGAGCACAAAACTCACCGGAAAGAAAATGACCGCAGTTCAGACAAGTTTTATTGCTCATTTTTAATTCATTCAGATAAAATTTTCTAAATATATTGGATATCCTATTAAATAAAAAAGAATAACCAAATCTATCGTTATCAAAACTTTAGTTAAAATAAATTTCTGACTTTTTACGATATGCTTTTCAAAATAATAGTTGAATACAAAAAGTAAAACGGGTATAAAAAATATAAAAGCTTTTCTTTTAGCAACTTCTGTAAAAGATTCTATTACTCTGAAATACTGCCAATACAATCTTATCAAGAAAAAGATAACTAAAATATTTATTAATATCAGAATTACTTTTTTGATCATTCTAGATTACTTCATCAATATTATAATTCTTATGTTCTCTATTAGTTCTGATAATCATTTCGCCCAAAAACCCTGCAATGAAAAGCAAAGTTCCCATCAACATCATTGTTAAAGCAATGAAAAACCAAGGATTATTAGTAATTAAATGTCCGTAAATTCCTCTTGCAACATCAATTAATTTTGAAACTCCCAACCAAAATGCTGAGAGAAAACCTACAATAAACATTAAAGTTCCTACAGCTCCAAAAAAATGCATGGGTCTTCCGCCAAAACGGCTTACAAACCAAAGAGTTACCAAATCTAAAAATCCTCGGACAAATCTTTCAGTACCAAATTTTGAAGTACCGTAAGGCCTTGCCTGATGCGGAACTTCTTTCTCTGTAATTCTTCTGAATCCCGCATTCGCAGCCAAAACAGGAATGTAACGGTGCATATCTCCATATACATCAATTGACTTGACGACCTGTTTTTTGTATGCTTTCAGACCACAGTTGAAATCGTGAAGATACACTCCTGAAACTTTTCTAGCCGCAGCATTGAAGAGTTTCGAAGGAATATTTTTAGTCATAACGTTATCAAAACGTTTCTTTTTCCAACCGGATACAATATCATAATTATCTTCGATCACCATCCGGTACAGTTCAGGAATTTCTTCCGGAAAATCCTGCAGGTCAGCGTCCATCGTAATGATCACATCACCGTTTACCCTTGCAAAAGCAGCGTGTAAAGCCTGAGATTTCCCGTAATTTCTGGAAAATTTTATTCCGTGGATCTGGGGATGCTGGATTTTTAAATTTTCAATAATGCTCCACGATAAATCGGTACTTCCGTCGTCAATAAACCAGACTTCATAGGATAAACTGCTGGTTGTACAGACCTTATCAATTCTCGTAAAAAGCTCTTCGAGAGACTCTTCTTCGTTAAGCAACGGAATAACTATAGATACATTCATTTAATTTCAATAAAATATTATTCTTCAATAATTTCCTGAGGGATGGTTTTCTTTCTAAAAAATGCCCCGAAAAATACTGACAAAACTACGTAAAATATAAGAATTGCTGCAAAATATCCTGAAAAATGACTTGCAGTCAGCATATCTTTTCCTTTAATTGTTTTAGGATCAAATCTCTGCAGTCCTTCCTGGTATTTCTGTTCAAGCTCATCAATATCTTTCTGGTGTTTCAGGATTTTTTTAGCAGACAGGTATTCTTTGTCCAATTCTGATTTCTGTCTTTGAACATATTGATAATTCAGGAGCTTTTTCGCATCAGTATCAATGAAATTTAAGAAAGAAAAAATGCTGACAATGGATAAAATTCCACCGATGAACATGGGAATGAAAGCTCTTTTAAACGCTTCTCTGAAGCCCATCCGATGGGTATTCCAACGGGATTTTACAGACCAGAATGCTGCTAAAGCATAAAATATTGGCAAAACGAATGCATTGACTTTCAATGAAGTATCAAAATATTCAACACCGGAAAAAAGAAAATACACACCAAAAAAAATCAACATGGTAGCTGCGTAAAGTAAAATTCCTAAGGTTACTGGACTTTTCGTCATAATTTAATTTTTTAGAAAAATTTTCAAAAAATATTGGTCTAAATGTCAGCCTTTTAGCTTCAATAGAGGATTTTTTAGAGATTTTTTCTGTAATAATATTTTTAAGTTTACAATTAATTCCTATCTTTGCAACGGCAAGTCCTAAACAACCAGCTCCTGAGAACCCTCCAGGGTGGGAACGCAGCAAAGGTAATTGGTCGTAGCGGTGTGATTTAGGTAGCTTGCCATTTTTTTATTTTTATAAATTAAGAGATTAAGATGATTTTATATAAATTACTTAATCTCTTAATTTTTTTGTTATATCTCGAAACTGTCTCCTACTTTTGGAAGGACGAGTTCTACATTCTTCTCTTTAAAATCATTAACTGCTTTTTCATGATCAATTTCAATAGCCGGAAAAGTATCAAAATGACATCCGATCACTTTAGGCGTTTTTAATAATTCTGATGCTGCAAATGCTGCTTTTCTCGAACACATAGTGTAATGACCTCCAACCGGAAGAATAGATAGGTCTAAGTAGCCATATAGCTGCGGAAACAGCTGCATATCTGCCATAACTCCTGTATCACCTGCCAGGTATACATTTTTACCTTCAGGAAGTCTGAAAATATATCCTGCAGGAACACCGCCGTAACTTCCGTCCGGAAATGAACTTGTATGATGAGCCGGAACCATAGAGATTTTAAGATCATTGATTTTTGCAGATCCTCCAAGGTTTACATCGTTCGTATTTTTAGCATTTTTGAAATAAGCACAAATTTCCGGCTGCCCGATAATGGTTGCTTCAGGATAGTGCTGTAAAACCTCTCCAACATCAGCAATGTGATCGCCATGCGCATGCGTCAGTAAAATGTAATCTATTTTCTGAGCCGAAATATCAAACCCTGATTCTGCTTTTTTAAAATTATAGAAAGGGTCACATAAAATAGTTGTCTCCTGATAAGTGAACAAAAAACAGTTTTGTCCTAAAAATTGTATTTTCATTTTTTATTTATTTTTAAATATTTAATATGAACTTATAACACTGTCTGCTTTTACCGATACCCCACTATTGTAATAATAGATCAAGTATAAACAAAAGACTATTATTATAATTTGAATAATAACAATAACAATAGGTGGTTCGATTTTCCGTTTTAAAATTATGAAAGAAATAACAAAATCTATTAACAACACTGTTCCTAAAACAATCGGTATAACAGCAATTTCAGATATAGAAAATTCTTCAAATATCAATTCTTTACCTAATAAAATAAAAAAACCAATTAGGATTATTACCGATATCCACGTGATAATTATGTAAAATTTATTATTTACCATTTATCTCTCAAAATAGATTTATCCTTATTTAGAACCTAATAAAACTAGATTTTTTAACTGAAAAAATTTAGTCCGAAAGCAGTAAGTACTGCCATCATAAAAGTGATAATTCCTACCTGCTTCAGGAACGGGTCAAGCTGTTTAGGTTCTCTTACCGCCATGATCTTTCTTCTAAGTTTAGCAAGCGGTATCAGAAGGATCATCACAATAAAAACGTAATATTGCTGAGACTGAATAAAGCCGTTAATACCCAGAAAAATAAGAATCAGGATCAGGGGGAACTGAAGCAGAACCATCTCATAGATCATTGCATTTTTAAATCCGATTCTTAAAGCAAGACTGTTTTTACCTGATAATCTGTCGCTTTCAATATCACGCATATTATTGAGGTTAAGAACCGCCATACTCATCATACCTACAGCTGCCCCGGGTAAAAGCATATCCCAGCTGAATGTTTTTGTGAAAAGAAAATAACTTCCGCACACTGAAACCAAGCCAAAAAAGATGAAGACAAAGAGATCTCCCAATCCCATATATCCGTAAGGTTTTTTTCCTACTGTATAACCGATGGCAGCCAGTATACTCGCGACTCCCAAACCGATGAAAAGATAAAATTCTTTCATGTAATCCGGGATAAAGGCCAGATATAAAAGTGCCAGGGTCGCTGCAAAAGATAAAACTGAGAAAATAATGACTGCGTTTTTCATCTGCTGTGCGGTAATCTTTCCGGATGCCACTGCTCTTGATTCGGCTTCGTTGATTCTTTTTGCATCGGTTCCTTTCACTCCGTCGCCGTAGTCATTAGCATAATTTGACAGCACCTGGTATAGCAGTGTAACTAAAAGGGCAAGAGCAAAAATTTTCCAGTCCCAGGTTCCTCCTTCGCCCCAAAGGCGCCATTTTGCAATGAATGACCCCATAATAATGCCGCTCAGGGAAAGCGGTAATGTTCTCAGCCTTGCAGCTTTTATCCAATCTGACATTAAATTTTATTTTAATTATTCTTAGAATTTTCAATTTTGAAAATACAGTAATTCAGCAGTTTTTTCAATTTTAAATAGTTTAACGCAGCTATTTTAAAGTGTCCTGCAGAGGTATAAAAAGTGACTGTTCCCAAGTTTGTTTTCCGTTGCCAAAAATACTGAGAAATTTTCACAGTTTGAAGTTTTTCGACCTCAAAAGTTCGGTTATCTACATCCCAGATCCCTGATTTTAGCCTGATAAATCTTTCGTTATAGAACAATCTTAAATTTCTGAAATAAATCAAAATAAACAATTCAGCTAAAACACTGTAAATGACTGCCATGAACCAATAGTTTACCAAAAGTTCTTTTTCAATCAGGAAAATTAAAAAAAGGGGAATTACAATCCACTGAAAAGTACTTAAAAGAATGAATCTGAAATTTGGTTTTAAAGAATGTTCAAAAACAGGATTTTCTGTCCAGACCGCTTCCGTCAGTTTTACTTTTTCACCGTTATCAATTCCCGGAACGGCTGCAGCATTCTTATGATCTTCCTCTTCATTCTTTCCTATCTGAAGAAATTTCACGTACGAAATTTTCATTTTCTTCTGGATCCAGTTCTGCGTTTCGGTAACCACCTGTACTTTAGACTTGTTCACGATCGAATTCCGGGTATTGAATAAACCGTATTCAAAAGAAAAACTCTGATTGTTTTCTGTAATTTTAAAGTTGAAAAATTTAATGAGCGTACGGACTGTATTGATCAGTATACCGATAATAACAGCACCTAAAACAATTCCAAGGATCACCGGAACCGAAAATGCCAAAAAATGGGATTCCACCGTGTCATAATCTAACGGTGTTTCAAATTCTGCTTTTCTGAGCAGGTTGGTAATTTCGGAAAAACCATAAATGATTAAACTGACCAATGCTAAAAAGCTCTGAACATAATTTGCAGTAATTCCGTATTTTAAAATGCTCAGGGTAGATATTTTGATGGAACGGATGAGTTGAATATCTTTATCCTGAAGTGTCTCATCAGATTCTTCTGACTTTTCAGCAATCTTTTTTTCTGTTAATAGATATTTTTTTAGGTCTACCGCATTTTGTTTAGTCAATGCTGAAATCTTCACTTCTTTGCCCGAACTTCCGGGAGTATCAATTTCAAGTTTATAGATATTGAAGAAACGGTGAACAAAGGGTTGTGAAATATTGACTTCCTGAATATTTTCTCTTTTAATTTTAGTTACGGAAGTATTGATAATGCCTTCATGAATGACAAACTCTTCATTTTCTTCGTCAATGTAATATTTGAAATGATAATACTGGAGAACAGCGGAACCGATTAAAATCAAAAGAACCGCTATCACCGAGGGAATGATCATCCATAACTGCATTTTTTCGTTTCTGACAAAAAAAAGGATAACGAAAACCCATAAATTTTTGATCACCATTCCGATATTATACAGAAAAAGCAGGACAATTCCCGTTTTAGACTGTCGCTGCGGCTGAAAAAAAGAATTACGCTTCTCCTCCATCTTCTTTTTTTTCTATCGAAATTGCGGTTCTGACATGATGATTGATTCCTTCTGCAATATCTTCCGGCAGACCATTGATGGTGATATCTCCACCGTTAACTCCTGCGGTAAAAACAGAAACAGATTTTAGATTTAATATTTTCGAAAACCAGCCCTGCTCAACTTTAATATGCTGAATTCTGTTAAAAGGGACGATAATGATACTGCGTTTCAGCCAGCCATACTGATACACCAAATCTTTTTCACGGACAGCATATTTCCTGAATCTGAAACCGATCACAGCATTGAGAAAAAGAAAAAAAATGAACAGAACAGCAACAGTAATTACAGCTGAAATCTGCAGGGAATTGAGATTGAAATAAAAAAAATAGAAGGCAAAAGCTACAACCCCGATCAAAAAAACGGAAAATAAACCGAGATTCAATAAGATGATCTGAAGGTATTTTGGTGAAACATCCATCAGTTTCAAATCACTGAAATCCGGAATCTCAAGGTCAAAAATCTGGTCGTTTTTAAAGTTTTGTTCCATAGATCAGATATTAAAACTGAGTTTAGGTTTTAACATAACGCAGTAAATGAGCATCAGGAAACCAAAGATCAGATAATAGGATTCTTTAGGAGAATAGCAGATCATTTTTTTCCAGAAGCTGGCTTGAGCATAATTGTAATCGTTTATTTTAAGATATCCCATCCCACAGTCTCCATTTCCATCTACTCCGTAATGGCTTTCATTGATTATTTTTCTGTAAGGTAAATACAGGCTGTTCGTTTTACCGGTATCCAAGCCCCATTGCTGATATTTTGTTTTCTCTACAATATTTAACAGATGAACTAAATCGGCATAAACATTTTCATCAGAAAGCTGAAATCTGATTCCGGTAAAATCAACATCTTTTACCCTTAGCTGATCTATTTCTTTAATAAAATCGTCTTCTGTTTTCTGATCAAAACCGGGCTTAACATTAATTGTCTTATAAGTCCATCCTTCGGTTGGAATCTTTGCGAATTCCGGAGTTTTTTCACCTTTTTTAGCTTTCGCAGGAAGTCCGATATCCATCACTCTCATGTTCATCTGACTGTAAACAGGAGCAGCATAATAAACAAACAAAAGAGGAACTAAAACCGCACTGATAATTCCGCTAACATAATATATTCTTTTATGTTTTTTCATTTCTTTTGTTTTTATATTAAACAGCTCAAAAAAACAACAGGCAATAAATTACTCATTACCCATTACCCATTATCTATTACTCATTACTCATATTCAAGAAATCCACTGATCTTTTCCAAAATCCGGTTTTCTTTTTTCCAGAAATGCATTTCTCCCTTCTTTTGCTTCCTCTGTCATGTAAGCCAGACGGGTAGCTTCACCGGCAAAGATCTGCTGGCCAACCATTCCGTCATCCGTAAGATTCATCGCAAATTTTAGCATCCTGATGGATGTAGGAGATTTAGCTAAAATTTCCTGAGCCCATTCATAAGCGGTATCTTCGAGTTCTTCATGAGGAATTACAGCATTGACCATTCCCATTTCCAGTGCTTCCTGAGCAGAATAGTTCCTTCCTAAAAAGAAAATTTCACGGGCTTTTTTCTGTCCCACCATTTTCGCCAGATATGCAGAACCGTATCCACCGTCAAAACTGGTCACATCAGCATCGGTCTGCTTAAAAATCGCATGCTCTTTGCTTGCTAAAGTCAAGTCACAAACGACATGCAGTGAATGACCGCCCCCTACAGCCCATCCCGGGACTACAGCAATGACAGCTTTTGGCATAAAGCGGATAAGACGCTGAACTTCTAAAATATTTAAGCGGTGTCTTCCGTCTTCACCTACATATCCCTGCTGTCCTCTTGCATTCTGATCACCTCCGCTGCAGAAAGCCCAGCCTCCATCTTTGGTGCTTGGTCCTTCCCCGGAAAGCAATACAACGCCTATCGAAGAATCTTCGTAAGCATCGTAAAAAGCATCGTATAATTCTGAAGTTGTTTTGGGTCTGAAAGCATTGCGGACCTCAGGTCTGTTAAGGGCAATTCTCGCTACGCCGTTACATTTTTTATAAGTAATATCTTCGTATTCTCTGACGGTTTTCCACTCGATCATTCTGTAAAAATTTTTATCAAAGATAAGGAATTGCAGAGAATTTTAACAGTCCTTTTTTGGATAATCACCTGAAATTTTAAAGAAACGGGATCAGCTGTTTTCAGAAAAAGGACCTTCTGAATTTGCCTGCTTTGCAATCTGTGTAGTTTCAAAACTCATTAACAATATTATGAAAATAGATCACTTATATAGGATCTTATTATCAACTTCAGGTATAAAATACTCATATAAATAAATGAGAAGATTAATTCCTTTAATAAAAATAAAAAACCGAAACAAAAATGTTCCGGTTCCATATAATTAAAAGTGTGGTCTTACTTTGGCTGTTTTGCTTCAAGTTCAGCTTCTTTAGCTTTCATTTCATTCATTTTTGCCGTGTTTTTCGTAATGGCATAAATTTCTCTTAAAACAGAAACAGCATCCCTGCTTTCAGGGTTAGTCTGATACCATTTTTCAGCGAATGGAAGTGCCTTATTAAACCTTTCTTTTCGGGCTTCGATTAATTTGGTAGCCTCGTCCGGATTAGATTTTCTTAATGCATTAATACTCTCAACTGCTTTAGCATCATCTCCAAGTGTTGTATATACTAAATTCTGATGAGCGTTATTAGAAAGAGTCGGATTATTGGAAGAAAGTTCGATGGCTTTCTGGAAAGAAGCAATCGCATCATTTGCTGTTGCCGGGTCTTTTGACTGAAGTACTCCTAAATTGTACCAATTGGTTCCGTCATTAGGATTTTTAGCCAACTGCTCTTTTAAGTTTGCCATAAATTTATCCGTATTTCCAGATGCATATAATGCAGATCCCTGATATTCCTTTAATTTAGCATTATTTGGATATTTAGCTAAACCTTTTTCGATCAATGCCAGAGCTTCATCGTTCTTTTTGGCATTTAAAAGTAATGTTGACAATGTTTCGTATAAATCAGGCTCTACACTTTTTGTCTGTTCACTTTTAAAATCCGAATAATCTTTTGAAGAAGATTTTTTCAGAAGCTCCCAGGTATTTTTATCGTAAGTAGCTACCTGTCCTGTCTTGTTTTCTTTCGCCGTGTACTGAGTCTGTACTCCTGTATATCCTGAATTGATCAAATCAGTATAGATCTTAATAGCTTCGTCTACATTATTAGCCAAAGCATAGCTCAACCCTGCATAATACATATACACTTTATCATCCTGACCGCTTGTTTTCATCAGGTTATAAACTTCTAAAAACTTAGGTGCTGCGGCTGAATAGTTTTTCGCCTGATAAGCATCCATTGCTGCTTTATTAGAAGCCTGTAATTGCGCATTTACATCCTTAGCATCCTGTTTCTGTCCGAAAACGAATGCCGATGAAACGATTGCTATACCTAAAATTAGCTTTTTCATAATAATAACAATTTTATTTTTATTTAATTATTCTTCAGAACTTTCTTCAGTCTGATCGTCTGAATTCTCTGTTTCTGAATTGTTTTCGATTTCCGGAGCGTCACCTTCTTCAGTTGGCAAAACTGCAGTTTCTGAACCTTCTGTAAGTTCATCCTCTTCTACTACATCCTTATCCATTTCAACTTTTGCGATGGCTGCAATTTCATCATTCTTTTTCAGATTGATCATTTTTACACCCTGGGTATTTCTACCCATGACACGCATCTCGTTCATATTCATCCTGATGGCAACTCCTGATTTGTTGATGATCATCAGTCCGTCTTCATCGGTAACATTCTGGATAGCGATAAGATTACCTGTTTTTTCTGTGATATTTAGGGTAATAACTCCTTTTCCACCTCTGTTCGTCTCTCTGTAGTCCAGTACAGCAGTTCTTTTACCATATCCTTTCTCAGAAACTACCAGTACAGTATCATTGTCAAGATCGTTCACAACAATCATACCAATTGCCTCATCATTATCTTCCATACTGATCCCCCGAACACCAATCGAACCTCTTCCCACTTCTCTTACTTTCTCTTCAGGGAAACGGATACATTTTCCGTTTTTCGTAGCGATCATAATCTGAGAAGTTCCATTGGTTAAATAGGCTCCTAACAACATGTCATTATCCCTGATTTCAATGGCATTAACTCCATTGATCCTCGGTCTTGAATAGGCTTCAAGTGAAGTTTTTTTAATGGTTCCGTTCTTAGTAACCATTACAACACTCATTTGGTTGACATATTCAGCATCTTTCAGGTTGTTGGTTCTGATATATGCTTTAATCTTATCATCCGGCTCGATGTTGATCAGGTTCTGTACTGCTCTTCCTTTTGCGGTTTTTGAACCTTCAGGAATTTCAAATACTCTTAACCAGTAGCATTTTCCTTTTTCTGTGAAGAACAGCATATACTGGTGGTTGGTGGCAGACACAATATACTCCAGGAAATCTGAATCTCTTGTTGTAGCCGCTTTGTTTCCGACACCACCTCTGCTCTGAATTTTGTATTCGGAAAGTAAGGTTCTTTTTACATATCCGGCGTGAGAAATTGTAAGAACTACGGCTTCGTTCGGGATAATATCTTCGATAGACATTTCTCCTCCTGAATAATCGATTTCCGTTCTTCTTTCATCACCATATTTTTCTTTAATTTCAATCAATTCATCCTTAATGATCTGAAATCTTCTCGGCTCATTAGCCAGGATATCTTCCAAATTATTAATTTCTCTCATAATTGCTTCATATTCATCACGGATCTTATCCAGTTCCATTCCCGTTAAACGGGCCAGACGAAGATCAAGAATTGCCTGAGCCTGAATTTCAGACAGATCAAATTCCTGGATAATTCCTTCTTTTGCAGCTTGTGGATTGGCACTGTGACGGATGATCGCAATCGCTTTATCCAATGAATCCTGAGTCCCGATCACTTTCATGAAACCTTCAAGAATATGGGCTCTTTCTCTGGCTTTTCTAAGTTCGTATTCGGTTCTTCTTACAATGACCACATGTCTGTGCTCAACAAAGTGGTGAATAATATCTTTTAGATTCAGCTGTTCCGGTCTTCCGTGTACCAGGGCAATATTATTGACACTGAAAGAAGTCTGCAGTGAAGTATATTTATATAATAAATTGAGAACAACATTCGGAATGGCGTCATTTTTCAATTCATAAACCACACGCATCCCGTTTCTGTCTGATTCATCCCTGATCTCATAGATACCCGGAATTTTTTCATCTTTTACCAACTCCGCTGTCCTGGCAATCATTTCAGCTTTGTTAACCTGATAAGGAATTTCAGTTACAATAATTGCATTTCGGTTATGCACTTCCTCAAAGTTAACTTTTGCCCTGAGAACGACTCTTCCTCTTCCTGTGTGAAAAGCATCTCTCACTCCATCATATCCGTAGATAATTCCTCCTGTAGGAAAATCGGGAGCAACGATGTGCTGCATCAGTTCGTCGATGGTAATTTCCCTGTTATCGATGTACGCCGTGATGGCATCTACCGCTTCTGAAAGGTTATGGGGTGCCATATTGGTTGCCATCCCTACTGCAATACCTGAAGTACCGTTCACCAAAAGATTCGGAATCTTTGTAGGCATTACGCTTGGTTCAGTTAAACTGTCATCGAAGTTATTCTGAAAGTCAACCGTTTCTTTATCAAGATCAGATAAAATTTCGTCTGAAATTTTCTTTAATCTTGCTTCGGTATAACGCATTGCTGCAGGCGGATCACCATCCATTGATCCAAAGTTACCCTGCCCGTCTACCTGTGGATAACGCAGACTCCATGTCTGAGCCATTCTTACCATAGCATCGTATACAGAAGAATCTCCGTGTGGGTGATATTTACCTAAAACATCCCCTACGATTCTTGCAGATTTTAAGTGTTTTCTATTTGAAAAAACGTTCAAACCATACATACCATAAAGTACTCTTCTGTGAACAGGTTTCAAGCCATCTCTTACATCCGGTAAAGCTCTTGAAACAATAACGGACATTGAATAATCAATATAAGATGACTTCATTTCATCAACGATGTTGATAGGAATCAATCTTTCTCCTTCTCTTTGCATATATAACTTTTATTGTAATGATAATCAGATATTTAAAAAACAACCTGAAAACTATTAATTTTGAATATTTAATAACGGGCTAATTTACGAAATTTTTACCGATTTTTGCGGAACTATTTATTCAAATAATCTTAAAAATTCTTAAAAATATGAGCGTATTAAGCATTACTTTTCACTGTACCAAAGACAATATCGGAGAATGGGAAAATTACGTTGATGATACATTGGTCCTGATGACTGAAAATTTGCTCGATGTAGAGAAATATATTCTTTCGGAGGTCCACAGTGACTTCGTTGAAGATGGTAAAAACTATAACCTTCTCCTGATTTTTGACAATGATGAAAAACGGGGTGAGTTTATGGAGAGCGAACTGAAGAATATCAGTGAAATCATTGAGAAAAAGTTCGGTCAGGAAGTCATGATATTCAATACTTTTCTGAATCCAAAAAAGACAAGACTTTAGATATAACAGTAAAAAATCCCCAATTCAGATTGGGGATTTTATTTTTAATGTCTTCCGCGGTGATGTCCTCTACCGGGATGCGGATGATGATGTTTCGGGCCATGCATTTTTCTGCCGTGACCCGGCGGCGGTCCCGGTCTCCGTCCATGATGGGGCGGAGCTACACATGATGCCAGCATAATCACGGTTAAAAATATACCTAAGCTTTTTATTAAAATCTTCATATTTTTTCTGTTTTAATTTCCAGGCGTACTTAAAACAATGTTAATGCCAAAGAATTCAAAATAGCTGAAGTACGGCAGGTATCATCCGTGAGTTATTACCTGTTTCGGTGTTCCTTTATTTTTTCCACTTTTTTATCGTGCCCAGGTGGCATTGGTCTGCGTCCCGGATGTGGAAGACATGAGGAAAGAAATGCGGCTGCGGTTACCATTAAGATTGTATTTTTCAGAAGTTTCATATTGTATAATTTTAGATTGGTCACCTGTTCAGATACAATCAAAATGCCAAAATCGTCGCATTAAAACTCACTGTACATTTCCGGGCGACGTAATGCATGCTTTCAGTAAGGTTCAGGTAAATGTAAAATATAAAGAAGTGTTTATGTTAAATCCTAAAATAGACTGTTACTTCTTCTTTCAAGCATCACAAGGTCTTTCCATTTGCCGTGAAGCTTCCCTACCTTCTCCCGGATTCCGACGCTTCGGAAACCATTTTTTAAATGAAATTTTATGGACGCTTCATTTTCAGGGAAGATATTAGACTGTAAAGTCCAGAATCCGTGGTTTTCGCTGTCTATTATGAGTTTTCTCAGCAAAAGAGTACCAAGGCCTTTCCCCAAATAATTCTGATCAAAATAGATGCTTACCTCAGCTACACCTTTAAAACATTCTCTTTTACTAACCGGTTTCAACGCACACCATCCGATCACTAAGCTGTTTTCGTCTTCCAACACCCATCGGCAGTCATTGATAAAACTTGTATCCCATACTTCGGGGTTAGGAAGTTCAGTATCAAAAGTTGCAATCCCGCCATCAATCCCCTGCTGAAAAATTTCCATGACACGGGTCTGATCTTTAGGAAGCATTTCTCTTATTTCGTAGTTCATTTTTTTAATGATATTTTCTTCTGTTTTTTCTTTTGATCCTTGAATAGTGGGTCTGCCGGTCTTTCTGATCTTCAGAGATCACGCTGATGTTCCCGTCAACTTCAAGGATAGAAAGTTTTACATTTTCAATGCTTTCTATCCCGTGTTCCCTGATGGATTCGTTCAGTTCGTCAAAAGTAATTTTTACTTTTCGCAAAGCCACATAATCCACCACTCCGTCCCTGACAAGAATTACCGGATCCGCTTCCATAAAACTGGAAAAAGACCGACTGGAAAACATAAATCTTTTAACCGTAAAATTAGCAGCGAAGAGAACGAGTGCGGCCACGATGCCACCTTCCAGCGAAGTATTATTTCCTACCATGGCGTTCTGTACTGCATTAGAGATCAGAAGCAGTAAAACGACATCTCCTGCATTGAGCTGTGAGAGCTGGTTTTTTCCAAACAGGCGAATGGCTGCTACCATAAAGAGGTAAACACACAGCGAGCGGATGACAACATCAAGAATAGGATTCAAAAGGATGAAAATTTAACATCAAATGTATGGAATTACGGGAAATAAAAAAACTGCTTTTTCAAGCAGTTCATTGGAAATTGAATTCCTTTTTCTGATCAATTATTTTTTGATTATCTATTGTCGATATCCACTCTTACCGGCATAACATAAGATGATGCGATCATGTTTTCATTCAGTTTATTTGCATCAATTTTATATTGAAGATGGCTTAAAACGCTTTCAATTTCTTTACTCACATTTTTACAGTCTCCTTTGGAACGTACATTCACGATTTTACCATTTTCGTTGACATCAAATTTTACTTCTGAGTTAACAATTCCAGTTTTATAGTCAGAGTTGGTAAAATCAAAATTCTGAATCAATAAACTCCTGATTTCATTGAAAGCATCATTTTTACCTACCTGAACCTCCTGAATGGTATTATTAGAAGTAGTTTGAGCTTTTACATTTCCTGCAATTGCTGTTAATCCCAATGCGAAAAGAGAGGCAACAAATATTTGAATTTTATTTTTCATAATGTAGATTTTTTAATTGTTTAAATGTTATTACCAGTTTTGCTATACATCTAAATCATAAAAACCGACTTCATAAGTCTCTGGTTATATAGTATTTATCAGATGTATTCTGATTTCTTAACCAAAGATATAAAAAATTATTCATACAAATTTCACATTGAGTTAACATTGGGTTAACATTGGAGTTTAAATTATTGATATTCAGATTATTAAATTTTAAAAATAGTTGAATTGTTAATATTGGGAGATAAAATACTTGCGTAAATCTTCTAAATGATTCTCATAACCATAACCACATAACCCCAAATCTGTTTTGTTTAAAAAAGGATTGCCTTCAACATTTATAAAATTCAGCTGCTTGAAATTTAAAATTTCTTTAATAATTCCAACCTCATCTATCTGATTATAAGTTAGATTTAGATGCTTTATTTCTTTAATAAATTCCAAATTCCTGAATTTGTTAATCCAATTATTGCGTAAGTCTAAATGAGTTAGGTTACAATTACTCAATACTTGAAAATCAACCTCTGTTAAAGCATTAAATTCAATTTTCAAAATTTCAAGACTTTTCAGATGATCTGTGCCATTAATCTCTTTAATCTGATTTCTCGTTAAATATAGTTCTTCCAAATTTTTAAGATTTTCAAATCCTTTTATTTTAGTTATATAATTATTTGAAAAGATTCAATATTTTTAAATCGGGATTTGAAAACTCATTTAACTTTACAATTTTATTATTGCCAATAATTAGTATTTCTAATTTAGAAAATGCCTGCAGAAAATCAGTAACCGATAATGAATTTCCGTATAGGTTCAGATAAAGTAATTCTTTGAAGTTTTCAAAGCCTTTAATACTCTCAATATTATTATTTGAGAGGTTCAGACCTATAACCTTATTTTTCTTATCGGTAAGAAATAGATTGGTGTGTTCGCCAGTTACAATATCAACTTTATCAAATACCTGGTTAAGTTTTATGTTATGAACTTTTTCGAGAGCTATAATTTCGTTTGGCTTTTTCATAAAGTCTGTTTGTATAAAATTAAAAAAGAATCTGCATTCACAGATTCTTTTAATAATTGAATGGATGTTTAAAGTCCTTCAATAATTCTTTTATTTTCTAATTCATCAATAATAAATTTTGCATCACTTTCGTTAATATATTTATTTTCATAAAGCCAGTGAATTCTACTAATTTGTATATGAACCGGAATTAAATTATCAACTTTATAATATTCCTTTAGGAAAAACTGTTTTTTACCCTCCTTTATATTTAATATAAAAGCATCAACTTCTTTCATTTCCTTTTTCTTATAAGAAAAGATAAGCGGCTTTGCAGCTGTAAGACTTTTAGAATTTTCTTTTCTGAATTCACTGTTACAAATAGCAGTGACAATTAAAGAAGGAATCAACGCAATAATAAAAACGGTCATACCCATAGTATAGGAAAGCTGATAACCGTCATTTATAACAATACTTAATAATATTGAATTGAAAACCATAGAAACTGAGATCCCAATTAATACAGGATCTTTCTTCTTTATGAATACCGTTTCATCAAACTGGATATCCGGAAAATAGATCTTATATTCATTTAATTCTTTTACAAAATTACTTTTTACAAAAACTCCATCTTCCTGAATCTCAAAATACCTGGAGTTTCTTCCATCTTTTTGTTTTAGTACAGTCATCCGATAAATCTACATTTCCTTCTTCAAATACTTCCCTGTCAAACTCTTCTTCGATTTAATAATCTCTTCCGGAGTTCCCTTAGCTATAATCTCTCCACCATATTTTCCACCTTCAGGACCTACATCAATAATATGATCTGCCAGTTTGATGACATCCATATTATGTTCGATGATGATAAAAGAGTTTCCTAATTCTACCAGCTTATTGATAGCGTCCATCAGAATTTTCACATCTTCAAAATGAAGTCCTGTAGTCGGTTCGTCAAGAATATATAAAGTATTTCCGGTTTGTCTTTTTGCGAGTTCTGTTGCTAGCTTGATCCGTTGTGCTTCCCCTCCGGAAAGCGTAGTTGACTGCTGTCCCATGGTAATATAACCCAAACCGACATCCTGCAAAGTTTTCACTCTCGCAAAAATCTTAGGAATCGGCTGGAAGAAATCTACCGCTTCATCAATCGTCATATCCAACACATCGGAAATCGATTTTCCTTTGTAACGGACTTCAAGCGTTTCCCTGTTGAAACGTTTTCCGTTGCAGGTTTCGCAATGCACGTAAACATCGGGTAAGAAGTTCATTTCAATGACTTTCAGCCCGCCTCCCTGGCAGGTTTCGCATCTTCCGCCTTTTACATTGAAAGAAAATCTTCCCGGCTTATAGCCACGGATTTTACTTTCAGGCAGTTCAGAAAATAAATTTCTGATATCGGTGAACATTCCTGTGTAGGTTGCAGGATTTGAACGCGGCGTTCTTCCGATCGGAGTCTGGTCTACATCTACAATTTTATCTATATTGTCAAGCCCTTCTACTTTCTTGTATGGCAAAGGCTCCTGAACCGCTCTGTAAAAATGTTTGTTCAGGATCGGATATAATGTTCCGTTGATCAGGGAAGATTTTCCGCTTCCTGAAATTCCTGTCACCACCACGAGTTTTCCCAATGGAATTTCAAGGTTTACATTTTTAAGATTGTTTCCTGTAGCTCCTTTCAGTGAGATACTTTTTCCGTTACCCTCTCTTCTTACTTCCGGAATGGCAATTTTTCTTTTCCCATTGATGTAGTCTGCGGTAATGGTATCTGCTTTCAGTAACTCTTCCGGTTTCCCCTGCCAAAGAATTTCGCCACCGAATTTTCCGGCTCTCGGACCAATATCCAGAACCTCATCGGCTTCCATAATCATGTCTTTGTCGTGCTCAACCACCAGCACTGAATTTCCGATATCGCGGAGATTCTTTAATGAATTGATGAGTCTTTCGTTGTCTCTCTGGTGCAGACCGATACTCGGTTCATCAAGAATATAGAGAACATTCACCAGCTGAGAACCGATTTGTGTTGCGAGACGGATCCTCTGAGATTCTCCTCCGGAAAGGGTTTTTGAGCTTCTGCTCAGACTTAAATATTCCAGACCGACATCCAGCAGGAACTGAAGCCTGGTTTCGATCTCTTTCAAAATCTCATGCGCAATAATACCGTTTTTCTCTGAAAATTTATCTTTTACGTCTCTCAGCCAGTCTTTCAGATCCGATAAACTTAGTGCATTGATTTCAGCAATGTTTTTTCCATCGATTTTAAAGCTTAAACTCCCCGGCTGAAGACGTGTCCCTTTACAGTCCGGGCAGGTCTCTTCAGTCGTGAAATGTCTTTCGAGCAAAACACCTTCGTACGATTCTTTTTCATCGATGATCTCTTCCATGAAAGGAATCAGACCATCAAAGCTGATTTTTATTTTTTTGGTAATTCCTGCGTATTTCAGGTCTTTGTTAAATTCTTTATGACATCCGTTGTACATGTAATCCAGCGCTTCTGCCGGAATATCTTTAAAAGGAGTTGTAAGTCCCAATCCAAAAATCTCCAGAATATTTTTGATCTGCGCCAGAATCCATTTATTCGATTTGATATCTTCCAAAGGAAGAAGACCTCCCTGGTTGATGGATAATTTAGGATTTTCAACGAAATAATCAGTGTTGATTTTTTTGATTGTTCCCAAACCTTTACAGCTTGGGCAGCTACCTTTAGGCGAGTTGAAAGAAAAGGTATTCGGTTCAGGCAAGGCTAATGAATGACCGGTTTCAGCATCCATCAGATTTTTTGAGAAATATTCTATCTCCGTACTTCCCAGTTTTTGAATTCCTATGACTCCCTCACCCATTTCCATGGCCGTTCTCAGTGATTTCTCCATTCTGGCTTCAGAAGCAGATTCACCGATTATCCAACGGTCGATGACAATATCGATATCATGGGTTTTATACCGGTCAAGTTTTAAATCATATTCGATATCCTGCAGTTCGCCGTCAATTCTCGCCTGTCCGTATCCTTTCTTAGCCATTTGAACGAACAGTTCATGATAATGTCCTTTTCTGGAACGTACCACAGGGGCCATCAGCATTAGTTTTTCACCTTTATAGTTTTCTTTAATGGTATCAAGAATCTGATCCTCGGTATAGCTGACCAGTTTCTTTCCTGATGATAATGAATAGGCATCTGAAACCCTTGCAAACAAAAGTCGGAGATAATCATACAGTTCAGTCACTGTTCCTACGGTAGAACGCGGGTTTTTATTGGTCGTTTTCTGCTCGATGGCAATAACGGGAGACAGTCCTTCAATCTTATCGACATCCGGACGTTCCAGGCCTCCCAGGAACTGGCGGGCATAAGCTGAGAAAGTTTCGATGTACCGACGCTGACCTTCAGCAAAAATCGTATCAAAGGCCAATGATGATTTTCCGCTTCCGGAAAGCCCGGTAATAACCACCAGCTCGTTGCGCGGAATTTTGACATCAATGTTTTTAAGATTGTGTTCTCTGGCTCCGTAAACTTCTATATATTCTTTTGATTCACTCATAATCTGGGGTGATCTCACATGAAAATCACGATTTGCAAAATTACGGAATTTTATGGAATTTATTGGGTTAAAAAATACCATGAATTACAGTTTAAGCATATCAGTTTTTTAAATTTCGAACCCCGCTATTGCGGTCAGATTATCCTGATCCTGATTAATTTTAGTTACTTTTACAGGGTATTTACTCAACATTCATGGACAGACTGCGAAAACACATCGAAGACATAACTCCCATCACTGATGAAGAGTTTGATGAAATCAAAACATTTTTCACGCTTAAGAAAGTTCGTAAAAACCAGTTTCTGCTCCACGAGGGAGATCAGGTACTCTGCGAGTATATGGTACTAGACGGCATTTATAAAGTATTTTATCTTGACGGGAACGGGAAGGAACACATTGTACAGTTTGCCAAACAGAACTGGTGGATGACTGATTACACGGGTTATTTTAAGCAGACCCATTCTACGGTGTTTGTCGAATGCCTGTCGGAGGGAGAGGTTCTGTGTCTCAGTTTGGATGGCAGAGAGCAGCTGGCGTCAAAAATTCATTCCATGGAACATTTTTTCAGAGTCAAACTGACGAATGGATATGTCGCTTTACAGGAAAGAATTAGACTTCTTTTATCGGGTAGCCCTCAGCAGCGGTATGAAGAATTTTCAAAATTATATCCGGATCTGATCCTTCACATTCCCAAAAAATATATTGCAGAATATCTTGGAGTGAGCAGGGAAACGTTAAGCAGGCTTCATGTCAGCAAATAGTTGAGTGTGATTTGGGTCACGCTTTTTCTGTGACTTCCCTCCTTGCATTTTACGGAAAAGTCTGATAAATTTGTTGTAAACATTTAGAGGCTTTTTCAATAAGCAACATAAGCTGATTGGCCAAACATAACAATTTAATAAAAAAAGATGAGTCAAAAAGCAGTATACGTTTATGCCAAATGGCAGGTCAAAGAAGGAGAACTGGATACAGTCGTACAGATCATGCAGGAAGCTGCGCAAAAAAAGTTCCCGGGAAATAGGAAATCTTTTTTATAAAATTCATCAGAGCCAGACGGACAGAAATACACTTATTTTATTTGAAGGGTATGAAGATGAAACTGCCCTGGAATTCCACCGTAACTCGGAACATTATCAAAATCTGGTTGTAAAAGAAGTGGTTCCATTATTGGAAAACAGGGAATTTTTAATCATGGATCAGATTATTTAATTGGGAATATAGTTTTTTTCACCAGAGGTTGAAGTTTAGCTATTTGTGATTTGTTGAACCACCCCAGTCTTCGGCTTTGGCCGGATCCACACCCCTCCGATGGAGGGGAATTCTTATGAAAGAGCCTTAATGAAATGGATTTTGAAAAAAGGATATTAATAAAAATCTTACCTTTTTTTAAAAATCTACATCTTCATTGCTGATCGTTACAAGGTACTCGATTCCGTCAATGGCTTTGGCGATAATTTGGTTACGGATAATATTCGCCATATTTTCCCAGTACACCCTGCCGTAGAAAGAATAATTCTGAGGAATAATTTCTACTTCAACAGTGCGGACAAATCCTTCTTTGGGCTTGTTGCTGATCATGGTTCCTCTTCTTACACGGACATCTTTCAGTTCGTCCTTCAGAATCATTCTGCAATAGTTTTTTACATCTTCCAAAGAAATGATCTTGTCTCTTGTAGTCAGCGCATATTTATATGCCTGAATACTGTCTGAACCTTTCTGTTCTTCAGCTCCGCCGATGGTCTCGGTCAAAAGTACAAGAGACTGTGATTTTAACTGGTTGGTCAGTTCAGTTCCGGGACGCATGTGATTGGCAAAAGTACAGTGGGTAATCCAGAATGATGCATAGGTATGATCTGTTTTTTCAACAGGTTCCATAATCACATAATTAAGCTCCTGCCTGATATTTCTTTTTGCATTGTTGACCTTCTGCACCATGGATTTCATCTTGTCAGACATTTCACTGAGCATTCCTTTTACATTGTCACGGTTCAATAAGGAGAAGGCGGCAATCTCATCCCTTGTCAATTCCAGCACATTGGAGATCATATCAACGGCATTCCTGTTGTTAAATCTTTCCATACCGCCTTTTCGAACCGTATAAAGACCTTTCTTGAGATCATCTGACGGGGTAAAAGGGATTTCGGTATATTTTCTTCCTTCTCCGTCCTGCACTTCATCGACATACAGGAAATGTTCACTTTCTTCTGTAATCAGGGGAATATTATTTCCCATAATATCAAGGCTGTATTCTGTTTTTTTCCAGCCCCGGTTATAAATAGGAAATGCATTAAGTACGAAGGTAAAATTATCCAGGATTTCTGCAGAGAACTGAGGAGGAAATTCAAATGTGAGCCAGAGGAAATTCTTGCCGTCTATGTATTTGTGGATCTCTTCCCTGCCGTTAAGGAAATCTAAATCCTGAGGCAGTGCTCCTGCTTCTGAAAACAGATCTCTTGACAGACCGGTAACCTCAATGAATTTATGATGATAAATACTTTTAATATCTTCTATTATTTTAGTCTGGATCGACTGCTCATGAAAGAGCTGTTCATATCCTTCGGGCTGATCTTTTTTAAGATAAGTGATTCCTTCTTTTACGAACAGAGGATTGCCATTACTGGACACCTTCGTATAGGGAAGAAGTTTATATACGTAATCCAGATGTTCAAATGCAGGATTTGAGCAGTATATACTTAATGATTTGGGGAATTTTTCATTGGAATATTTTGAAACATTGATCCCAATGGTCACTTTCCGGTAATCTGACGGTCTGCCCTGAAATCTTGAAATCGGAATCTTATTTAATCTTTCATCAACACTGTAACAGGTATTCCCAACAAACATGACGGCTGTCTGCGCCTGGTTGGTCCTTACGCTTCCAATCGGTGTAAAGGGGATATTCAGCTGTTTGTCTGATTCTGATTTAACTGTTGAATTCATCTGCTTTCTGAAGAAAAATTCGGTATGATCCAATAGAATCTCTGAGGACTCAAAGGGCACGGTAAAAGCAACAGCATGTGCCGGAATCGGATGGGTATAAATGGAAGGAGTAAGAAGCTTTGCCAGTTTTTCCAAAATTCTCGCGTTGACGGTCTGAATTTCATTATTGGCTTTGAAAACTTCTGTACTGAATGCATCAATTAAAAGTTTTACAAAAGGATCCAGTGACTGCGGACTTTTGAGTCCCCACACTTTGGTTGCATTTTGCAGCATTCTTGCTTTTACAGATTCTTTGGAATATATATTCTGATCTAAATTCATATTTGTGATAAGGTGCGTGATTAATCAATGGACATCGGGCTTAAAAAAAGCTCGGTGGAAAAGCTGAAGCGTTCCCCGGTAGCCTCCATTTTTGCGTTGATGGCTATTTTTACTTTTTTTTTGATTTCCGTATGTTCTTTGGTGTCATAATTGTGCTCTACGATTTCTACATGGGCATCAACCTGTGGCTGTACAATTCTGGGCTCAAATTCCAGAATCTGCCTCTTGAGGCTTTTGATAAAAACATTTTCCCATACAGCAGAGGTAACTCCGTTGTCAAATTCCAGGTTCCAAACATCATTTCCGTAATTTTCATCATATCTGTTTTCCCCTTTTTTTGTAGTGATCAACAACATGATGTTGTGGGCAATACTTTCACCCATATCGCAGGTGTCTATACTTCCACCTTCAGACATCAGTGTTGACGGCACGAAGGGCATTCTGTAATTTGGTGTGTCCATAGATTTGTTTCTCTATTTTATTTTTTTTGGTGTCATTATTTAAAATGAAATACCAAATTAATCATTTTCGTGAAATAATGTATGGTAAAATTTTGAAACTTTCCTGAAAACTATTGAATTTGATAAAAGTTGTAAGGCATGATTAAAGCTACTGGCTGCAGAAGACTTTTTTAATAAACCTTAAAAAATCTAATTTCCGCATAACCTTCTGATAGCCTTTCAAAAAATAAATATTTTAAGAACACGCCTAAATTGATCGAAGAATCAGAATGTTTTACCGATACTCAATTTCATAGCCCCGATTGAACGACATGTTTGAGCTCTTTTCTTATTTTCGCCATGCGAAAATAAGAAAAAGCGAGTAGTGAAAGCGGGATTAAGCTCCTAAGTGTTATTCTCCTGTCTTTTTACTCCGGTTGATGAGATAGTAAACGGGAAGTCCAAGCAGAACAATCAGGAAGCCCGGCCATGTATATTGCTGTTTATAAATAAGGAGGAGAACACAGAAAACAGTTCCTATCACGAGATAAACAATCGGTGTCACAGGATACAGCCATGTTTTATATGGTCTTTCAAGATCCGGCTGTCTGAATCTCAGATAAATCACTCCGAAAACCGTAATCATGTAAAACAGAACGATAACAAATGAGATCATATCTAAAAGGTTTCCGTACTGTCCGCTCAGGCAAAGAACTGATGCCCATACTCCCTGCATCCAGAGTGCATTCGAAGGAACATCATTTTTATTGTTGTCAATGGCTGATCTGAAAAACAAACCGTCTTTTGCCATAGTCTGGAAAACCCTTGCTCCTGCCAGAATCAGTCCGTTGTTGCATCCGAACGTCGACACCATTACGAGAACGGCAATAATCACTGTTCCTGCGCTTCCGAAAATGTTTTGTGAAGCTCCTACAGCAACCCGGTCATTAACCGCAAAAGCAATGGAATCACGGTCTATGGCATTGAGATATACAAAATTCACCGCAATATATAAGAGCATTACTGCGGAGGTTCCTAAGATCATTGCTTTGACAACATTTTTCTTTGGATTTTCTATTTCCCCGGAAACAAAGGTTACACTTTCCCAGGCTACAGAGCTGAATACCGATCCTACCATGGCAGCAGCAATTCCGCCCATCAAAGTCATCCCGTCAATGGATTCCCATCCTGTTTTAAGAAAATTTCCCTGTGCATCTTTATTGATATTATTAAATGCATTATTTCCGAAACTGAAATTTTCTGCCAGATGTGAAAAATCAACAAAAATAAAACCTGCCGCAATTAACCCGAGTAAAGCTAAGATCTTTGAGCCTGTAAAAACGTTCTGAAGTATTTTTCCGCTTTCGACTCCCCTGGTATTGATGTAGGTAAGAAGAAGAATAATAGCGATAGCGAGCATCTGAATCCAGGTAATCATGAATTCGCCACTTTGAAAAATAGGAGCAGCATCATTGAGTGACGGAACAAGATAAGCAGTAAACTTACCGAAGGCCATTGCAACCGCAGCAATGGTACCGGTCTGAATTACCGTAAAGAGTCCCCATCCGTAAAGAAACCCCATTTTTTTTCCGAAAATCTCTGTGAGATAGGTATATTGTCCACCTGCTTTGGGAAATAATGCTGAAAGTTCGCCATAGCTGATAGCAGCTGCCACTGTCATGATTCCTGTAATGATCCAAACCACGATCACCCAATATCCTGAACCGAGGTTCCGCATCATATCTGCGCTGACAATAAAAATTCCGCTACCGATCATAGAACCCATAACGAGCATCGTAGCATCCCAAAGTTTTAGTTTTTTCTGCATATCTGAATATTCCCCTCAAATATAGATAAATCTGTAATTCTTTTTCACTTTTGTTTTGAATAATGAAACGAACTGTTTTTTATCAAGTTTTTATTAATTCTAAATTCAATTTTTATTATTAATTTTGGAAAAAATATTAAGAATGAAATTCAGATCCCTGTTATTTTTATTAGCTGTAAGTGCTTCAACACTGGTACTTGCACAGGAACAGAAAAAGAACGGTCCTCCTGCCGGAAACGCTATCGTTGGCGACACCTACGGTTCTACCGTAACTTCACCGGAATCTAAGGCTATCAGCGTAGAGAAACTCGCAAAAAAACTTAAAAAAGACAACAAAAAAGTCGAGAATGTTGCGATCAAAGGAAAAGTAATTGATGTCTGTGACAAAAAAGGATGTTGGTTAACAATCCAGACTGAAGATGACACTCAGTTTTTTGTAAAAATGAAAGACTATGGATTTTTCGTACCAACTGCTCTGAAAGGTAAAAATGTAGTTCTGGAAGGAAATGCGGAAAGAAAAGTAACTTCTGTTGACGAGCAGAAACATTATGCAGAGGACGCTAAAAAACCTCAGACAGAAATTGATGCGATCACCAAGCCAAAAGAAGAAATCAGATTTGTAGCTAACGGAATTAAGGTCGTTAACTGATATCAGATAAAACAAAAAAAAGCGAAACGTGATGTTTCGCTTTTTTTATTCTTCTATTTTAAAATTGACCTGTACACCTCATGTAGGATTCTTTACACGATACACTTTTTTTGCTCATTAGATAAAATTTACACAATTGGCCTTTTTTTCGTAAAAATCACCTACTTTCTCCTTTCGGATTCCATACCGTTTTCACAAGTTCAGAATAGTCAATGTTATTCCTGATGAGATTTATTGAAAGTTCTTTCCTCTGAAACACTTTAAACTTTTTATATTGGATAACCCTGCCAGCGTTTAGAACGCTGGCAGGGTTGAGCGTGGGGGAAAAAATTAAGAAGATTAGATTGATATGTTAAAGGTGATGTCGTCTAAAACACTTTATATTTTTTATATCGGATAACCCCGCCAGCGTTTAGAACGCTGGCGGGGTTGAGCGTGGGTAAAAAAACATTGACAAAACTTTATTCATTTGCTAAAGATGATGTCGCCTAAAACACTTTAAATTTTTTATGTTGGAAAACCCTGCCAGCGTTTAGAACATTGGCAGGGTTGAGTATGGGAAATAAAACATTGAGAAGATGCGATTGATATGTTGAAGGTGATGTCGCCTAAAACACTTTAAACTTTTTATATTGGAAAACCCTGCCAGCGTTTAGAATGCTGGAAGGGTTGAGCGTTGGAAATAAAACATTGACAAAGATTAATTCATTTGTTAAAGATGATATCGCCTAAAACACTTTAAATTTTTTATGTTGGAAAACCCTTCCAGCGTTTAGAACGCTGGCAGGGCTGAGCGTGGGGAAAAAAATATTTAGAAAATTAGATAGATTATCTTAAATAAAAAAAGGCTATCCTAAAAGTACAGACAGCCTTGTTTTTTATTCCTCTATTTTAAAATTGACCTGAGCATCCAATTTAGGATACTTTGCTTCGCTGACAAATCTTTTACCGGTACAGTCAATTTCAAGCCATCCTTTCTTTTCCGAAACATCTCCTGCTTCCATCACAAAGGGGATAAAAGATATTTCATCATTTCCTTCTTCAAGAATTTCTCTGTACTGAACGGCAATATCAAGAATACATTCGTGATCGGTATTCAGTTTTACATTTCTGTAAACAATATCATAATGTGTTTCCTGATTTTCGGGGATCTCAAGATACTTCTCCCATCCTAACGTACCAGATCTTAATTCACTGATTGATTTTAAGGCATAATATAAAGCAACCGTGTAATATTTTCTGGTATTTTTTCTCGTATAATCGTCTATAAAATGTCCTCCTTCAAAGAGAATTGTCGGCATTCCTGCTTTAATAAAATTATCGCCTGTAGAGGTAGGATAGAACTCATCAGAATATCTGCCGATCTGATTTGGAATGATCTCCTTCAGCTTCTCATAGATTTGACTGACTACCGCCATACATTTTTTCCTGTTTTCTGTAACTGTCCTTGCTTCATCTTGTGAGGGAGCTAAAAAAGAGAGTGTAGCAGGATGGATTCCGTCTGTTGTAAAAATGGTTCTCTGCTCATGAAGGTTGAGTGCGTAATCATATTTTTTTTCAGAAACCATTTTCTTGAGAAATTTAATCTCTGTACTTGCTTCATTATGAAAATCCCTGTTAAGATCAATATCAGCGGCATTGAGCCTCGTCCATTTTTCTGATCCGTCTGGGTTTAGCATAAATATGAACTCTAAAGTAATGATACTGAAAAGATCTTCTTTGAGTTCATGGTGGTGATCAAGAGTCGTTAAAAGGTCAAGCATGGCATGCGTAGCATTAGATTCATTACCATGCATCTGAGACCATGCAAGAACATTTATATCACCTTTCCCAATACATAACCTGTAAATAGGCTTTCCTAAATATGATTTACCGATTTCCTGAATGTAATCGCTGAGATCAGCCTGAAGATAGGAAAATAATTTTTCGGGAGAAATATAGCGATTAGAGAATCTGGGATTTGGGATATACAAATGTTCAAAATTCATTATGAGAAATTTACAAGAGTCAAAATTAGCAATTTTTCAGGATAAAATAAAATTTACATTTGTAACATTGTTAAACATAAAGAATTGCCATAAAGTCTGTTAGTTAAAATGTGGATTGATAATAATTTAATACATTGTATTTAAATTGCTTATATTCAATTAATTAAAAAAACTATCTCAATGTATAGTTAATATATACTTTAAGTGTTGATAAGTAGGTTTCATCTCATTTGAGCGTAATTATACTAAACGTGTAAATTGTGGATTAACTACTATATTTACAATATTATACAAATGTAAATCGAGTAAAATTAAATTGTTATCAACAGTTTTTCAGCCTTAAAGTTGATTGAAGTAATTGTCATAAGATGAATGCAAATATTTATAATAATCCGATGTGATTCCCTTCTTAATTTTTTGTTAAAAACACCTGCGGCAGGGTTTTTTAAGCGAAGTAATTTATACTAACCGGATCAGTCAGTCAAAATATCGGTCTAAATCAGTCATTTAACCACTCTCCCACTCCATATACCTGAGACAGGTCTCAAAATACCTGCAGTAAAGCAATCAGGTAAAATATGGGCTTATTAAAGATAAAACTTAGGCCCCATAATTTTTATTAAAAATTCTATGTAGAGTTATACTTTAAGTAGCAATATATCTGTTTATCTCTTTTGTGGATAAAATACAATTATATGATGCTTATAAATTTAAAATACTGATAATTAGATATTTACATTAGTTTACTTTTGTATATCAACAATTGATCACATTGTTTACTTTTGTATTTTGCAATTGTAAACTTTATATTTACATTTGTAACTTAATTAAAGCTTATTATTTATGAGTTTGAATGAGAGAATTTCAAAAGTTATCGAGTATTCTAAGCTAAGCTCTTCAGAGTTCGCTGATGAAATTGACGTACAGCGTTCCTCGATCTCACACATTACTTCCGGCAGGAATAAGCCCTCCTTAGAATTTATCATTAAGATAAAATCAAGATTTCCGGAGATTCTTTGGGATTGGCTTGTGAACGGTGACGGTGAAATGCTGAAATCAGATTTACCGGAAAATGAGTTCATACCTGAAAACGAAAGTTCAGAAGAAAAGACCAGGCCTACATCACTTCCTGATTTATTCACGATGATGAACACTGATGAAGATTTTGGAATTGAAGAGCCTGAATCAGAAGAAATCCCAATCGTGCGAGAATCTGATATTCCTCAGCCAAGTAAAGCTCAGTCAAAAATATCCGATTCTCAGCCATTAGAAAAATCAAACGAAGAAATAATTAATCAAGTTATTGAAAATCAAACCAGTAAGATAAAACGTATCGTTCTATTTTATGAAAACGGAAAATTTGAAAGTTTTGAACCTTAAAAATTAAAGTCTGACCAGTTTTTGATCAGACTTTAATTTATATTGAATATCCGGTAAATAATTTTAACACTATGTAAGCTCACAAAGTTTTTTCAGTTATGACAGATTAAGGACAATCAAAAATTTTATATTTAAATTTTTATTTTCTTTCCCAAAATGGTTTTATAATTTTATTTTCTTTACGGCTTAAAACTAACAGTCCAACAGTTGCAATAAAACAAATTACAGTTGCCTGGATACTGCCTTCAGGACCAAATGCTCCCCCGGTAATTATTTCCGGACCGTGTATCTTTACAGTGAGCAGGCTACCCGTTTTTTCATTCCCTGATGTTATTGCTCCGAAAATTCCTGTCTGTGTAAAATTCCATGCAAAGTGTATCGCAATCGGGAACCATAGGTTACGTTTATAAATAAAAGCAGCGCCCAATAAAAATCCTGCGGTAGTAATACATAATCCCGAAAGAAAACTACTGTTCGGATTTGCCAGGTGTAATGCTCCAAAGATAAGAGATGAAATTATAAGGGAAATGTAACTTCCCAGCTTTTCTTCTATAATCCTCAGAATAATTCCCCGCACCAGTATTTCTTCTATAACAGCTACTGTAAACATAAGAGCAAAAGGGATGAGGATATAAGAAATCGGATTTAAGGCAATAATCTTGTAATTTCCGTTAAGATATATGACTAAAATTGTAAGAGACTGCAACACAAAACCGATTATGCCACCTGTAATGATATTTAAAGCCAATCCCTTTGATGTTAATTCTTTTACCTCTCTATTTTCATACTTTTTAAAGAAAAAGATATAACTTAGCACAGCTGCTGTGGAAACAAAAAGTCCCTTTAACAGGTTTCTGTAGTTTTTATCCAGCGATGTCAAACCAAGTAATTTTGATGCAATCTGCTGTCCTATAACTACAACTGTCATAAATACCAGTATGGCAAGAATGATTTTGGTAAATGAAGAATTGAATATTTTTTGTTTTAGAGTAAGAGTTTCCATTTTATTGGGTTTAAGGATTAATTGCTGCAAATATAAATCGTCTTAAAAACATAAAATAGAATGAAATTTGCCTCCTCTATAATTTCTGAAATCGCTTAGGTAAAAATCCGGTCTGGCTTTTGAAAGTCCGGATGAAGTGACTTTGATCGGCAAATCCGCATTCAAGACCGATCTCTGTTAAAGTATGTTTATTGGATTGTATTAAAGTAAGTGACCGGTTTATTTTTAATCTTCTCATATATTCGCCAAAAGTGCAGCCAAAATATCTCGGAAAATGCTTAGAGATTGTAATTGGATTTAACTGTAAAATTTTCGCCAGATCCTGCAGATTTGGATTTTCATTCCAGCAGTCATTCAATAGTTCATTTAAACTTTTTATCCAGAGCGGACCTTTATTGAACTGTTCTACGTGTTGATGGTTATCGGATAGCTGAGAAAACAGCATGGTTATTGTATCCCCGGAAAATGAATCAGCCGTAAGGGTTTCTTTAAAAATTTTCAGAATCAAAAATTTAGCAGAAACGGTATTTTGAATGGATTTTCCGATGATCTCTTCACTTACATCAAGTTCCTTTAGAAGGTTTTCTTGGATTTCGATATTAATATTCCGGGATGGGAAAAGCGTATTATGATTCAAGTGCAGTTCATCACTGTGGTAAAATAACAGTGAACCAGGCCCAACATTTTCACTGTAATTTTTTCGTTTTTCGGTGGTTCCCCCTTTTAAAAAAAGAGTAATGTGTGCGTTATGATGAGAATGCCAGCCTTCATATACTTTTTTTTGATACTCTGTTTCTACAACAGCAATTCCCTGCTGGATACTGAAGCAGTTTTTGGTGTTGCCTAAATAAGTCTCTTTCTGAAGTTCGTACATTTCAGGAACCAAATTACTTATTTATTTTGCAATAAAAAGTCAAAATATTTTTGATTATTATTAATGTTTTTATTATCAGATATTGACTCTATTTCATTTAAACAAAAAAGCCTCAGAAAAAGTCTGAAGCTTTATATCATGTGCTTACCTTACCATCCTAAATAATAATCCTTGCTCAACCAGTGAGGCCGGTGCATTCCAAAATATTCCTGCAGCATTTTTTCAGCTTCACAGAATGCGCCTTCTACCCAGCCCTGCTGATCAGAATAAGCTTCTCCGCAAATATGGATCTGTTCATCAGCTACAGGTTTTCTCATATACTTCATGACATCTTCTACTGAATATCCGGCTTTCCATGCATGATAACCGGCTCCAAAAGGTTCTTCAGACCAGTCCCTGAAATAGGTTACATAAGGTTCCGGAATAGTGACTTCAGCACCGTGAAGCTCACGAAGCTGATTCATCAATTCATTCACCATCAATTTTGTTGCCTGAACATCATCTAACTGATGCAGCTCTTTTAAAGATGCAGATTTAGCAGGCTTTACTTCAAAAAGCAGTTTGTCATCGCTGAGTGCTTTCCAGAATGTCTCCGTTTCCATATCCCCGTAACTTCCCAGCAACATCGAATTATCAGTATGTTCATCTGTTCCGAAATAATAGCATTGTCTCATCGGCAGATCCGTAATAGAATGTCCGGAGTCGATTCCAAGTTTCTGCCACCATGGATATTCAAAACCCATTAATATTTTAAAGGCAGGTTCCATAATAACAGAACGGATATTCTCACTTAGAACTGAGTTCTCGTTTACATCGAAAAAGAAATTGTTCTGATCCAAAAGTTCCAGGGATTTTCTAGGCATCGCAAGAACCAATTTATTCGCATATACTTTCCATTTCGTGTTGGTTCTGAGATTTAGAAAAACCAATTCATATTTATGCGATTGTGCCAGACCGTGATTTTTCGTAAAAGTAAGCAGTTTATTCTCTGACCAGATACAGGCTCCCTCATGATCCATATAAGAATTAGCGAGAGCATAGGCAATACTGTCATATCCTTCTTCAATGGTTTTATAAATCGTTCCTGCTGAGAAATCTCCTACCATATACGGAAATGCTTCTGCCGAGTTCCAGTTGATCGTATTTGAATAGTAACCTCCGGCATTCGCCAAAAACATATAACCTTCCTGTGAGACCTGATCTTTGATCAAATTCCAGAATCCGATATCATTTACTTTACGCTGATCATAAGGAGAATTTGGGAAACTGTATATCAGCCGGGGTTTGATAACGTCCCAATCTTCACTGGTTAATTCAAAAGAGTAGTCATATTCAGAGTCTTTGCCTTTTATGATTTTGTTTTTATAGGTTTCAGCCACCCATTGATCAGCCATCAGAACTTCATAAATGATCTTATTAAAAAGCTGGTCCGAACTGAAACCATAGTCATCATCATTCAGGTAATACCGGGTCTGCAGTTTTTCACCTTTAGCCTGAGCTTTGTTCCACGCATCCTGTTTGCACCGGTCCTTTCTGAGATACATTAGCAATTTTGACGCTTCACCCATTGGAAACGGAACAGGAGTCATGGTATCTTTTAAAACAGGGATACGTTTATCCGGATCTTCTTTAGGTGTATAACCTTCAATTAAAGTCGTTACAATTTTCTGTGAAGTCAGGTAGCGCATCCCACCCAGTTCGCCCCAGAAATTCATTCCCGGCATGATAACAGATTCCAGTCTTCCTCCCAATTTACTGTTCATGTCAAATATCTGCACTTCACTGGCTTTGAATTTTTGATCCGTAACCAGGCGATATGCTGTGTATAATCCTGAAGTTCCGGCTCCGATGATGGCAACTTCAATCTTTAAATCAGGATGTTTTCCTGAATTTAATGGAGTGTTTTTATTCATGATATTTTAGTTTTATTAAAGTGCTTTAAAATATTTCCGCCCTAACTGGAAAGGTGTAATATCAAAATCTGTATGCCCATCTAATGCAAGATCTGACATGATTTTTCCTAAAAAAGGAGTAAACTTGGCTGCCCATCCTGTAGCATACAGCACGATATTTTTATGGTTGGGAACATAACCCGGTGCGAAATCGATCAGAAGTTCCTTGTTCTGGATTTTACTTAAAGCTATAAGACAGGTTGAAGTATATTCAGGTTCAGCCTGTAATCCGGTCATATGCTTTTCTACCCATTCTGAAGTGTAGGCAAGTTCCTGCGGATTTGGAATTAATGTTCTGTCACCAGGTTCTTCCAAAGGATTGATCACGAAATCAGGTGCGACTCTGATGTATTCCGGGTGATCCCAGTCAACGGAAGGAAAACCATAAAACTGATTGCCGTTTTCACCGGCTGCATTCTGAAATACAAACCAGGTCGGGTATTGTATGTTGGGATCAGTCTTCTTAAAGTAGGCTGACGACATATTCCAATAGGTTGCTTCTATTTTGAAATCAAGTAAGTTGATGACACTGTTGATATAAGGACCTGGAATAATAGCCAGTTTTTTTGTGATATAAAGTCCGTTGGGCGTAGTGACTTCAAAAAGCTCACCGGTCTGTTTAATTTGGAGAACTGGCGAATTTTCTCTCAGCTGAACGGTTTCTTCTTTTTTACACAGTTCCAGAAGCGCATCGATTGTTGCTTTAAAATTGATACTGGCACCATCAGGCTGAAAAAGGCCGGTGTAGGTTTCAGGTAAGTTTCTGAAATGGTACTTCTCTTCTATTTCCTTTGCTGTTAAAGTGGTATAAGGAACGTTTAAAGCTTTTAATGCTTCCTCAGCTTCAGCGATATTTCCTTCTGTGGAATGTACTTCAGGATCTCCAAACCACAGGGTACCTACTTTATCCAGTAACTGATCCCCGGTTGTTTTTTCCAGTTCATCCCAGTAAGGCTGAGCTTCTAAAGCCATCTTTACCATATATTCCTCCGGATAGGGAATTCGGAACTGGCGTGAAACGCCTGCAGAACTTCCCAGTTGATTGGCAAAAGTAAACTGCTCAAGAACTAACGTGCCTGCTTTTCTCTTACCAAGATGATAAGCGGTAGCAAGACCGATAGCTCCGCCACCAATAACGATGACGTCATAGTTTTCTGTATTCATGATATTATTTTCAGTTTTTTACTTAATTAAAATGACAGTAACAGACCTGATGTACCATCTGTAAATACCTCTTATCCTGTAGAAGTGAATATTGAGATATATTGATAAACTTTTATCTGTACATCAGAATACTGCGGTTCAATCATAAGCTGTTCAAAGTAACAAAGAAGAAAATATTTCCTATAGAGTAGAAATAACCAATTGCTGTCTTGAGTAGAAATACCTAATATGATATTGTAAAAGAATTTGTGAGAGAAGATTTTTTTATAACCCATTTATACATTAATTGATATGATAATGGGCATATCGTTTATAAAGGCAAAAGCGCTCTATAATAAAATGTAATCGCATGTATTTGAAGCAACAAAAAAGCAATCCTGCTGTCCACAGGATTGCTTGCTGTCTGAAAAATTTGCTTTCCGGTATAAAGAACGCAGCAAATTTTTTCTTATGATAAAATTATCTTTTCCTTCTCTGAAGCTCTTTCTGAATTAGACCTAATTCTCTTCCCGTCTGTCCTGCTACGGAAGTATTTTCTCGCGCTCTTCTTGTAAGATACGGAACAACATCTTTAACGGGTCCGTAAGGCAGATATTTTGCCACGTTGTAGCCTTTATCAGACAGATAGAAGCTAATGTTATCGCTCATTCCGTAAAGTTGTCCGAAATAGACGTGTGGATTATCATTATCAAGTCCTTTGGCTTTCATTTTATCCATTACCAACTCTGATGAAACTTCGTTGTGCGTTCCGAAAAATGCGGAAACTTTATCCAAATGATTCATAACAAAATCAATTCCGGCATTGTAATTTATGTCTGAAGCATCTTTATTCGGCTGAATGGGATCAGGATATCCTTTTTCTGCAGCCCTTGCTCTTTCTTTTTCCATGTAAGCGCCACGGACGATTTTGTAACCTATAAAATAATTCTTTTCCCGTGCACGCTGAAGATTGCCTTCCATATATTCCAGGCGATGGGTTCTGTACATCTGGATGGTGTTCCAGACAATCGGTTTTTCCTGATTGTATTTCTCCATCATTTCCTCGCAAAGCTGATCTGCTGCGTCCTGCATCCATGACTCTTCGGCATCGATCATCACTTTTTTATCATGCTCATGGCAAAGTCTGCAGACCTCGTCAAATCTCTTTACGACCCTTGCCCATTCTTCTTTCTGACTTGACGTCAGTTCTGTATTTTTACCTACTGCTTCATACAGATCGATCCTTCCGAAAGCTGTAGGTTTAAAAACAATAAAAGGAATGGCAGGGTTTCCTACGGAAAACTTGATGATATCCTTTATCTCCTGGCAAACTGAATCAAAAGTTTCCTCATCTTCTTTACCTTCAATCGAATAATCGAAAATACTTCCAACCCCTCTTTTAAAAAGCTGTTTCACAGCCTTCATACTTTCTTCACGGGTTTCCCCACCTACAAATTGCTCAAATAAAGTTTTTTTTACAATTCCATTGACAAACGGAAAATTATTATGAACCGTAAAATTAAGAACAGAAGTTCCAAGATTGGTCAAAGCAGGCTGTTCAATCATTTTAAACATCCAGTACGCTTTTCTTAACTGTGCATCTGTTTTGTCGGCAAATGCGACTTTGGTATCGTTAAAAATGGGCATTCCTTTTATTAAATTTTATTTTGGCAAATGTAAGAATAACCTGAATCTTTTTAAAATATATTTTCTACAATTTGCCCTCAATTCCATTCAGCAGCATTGCAATAATTCCGACGAAAACCCAGAAACGTAAAATATTGAGGGTGAAAAACTTAGATTTCTTTGAGGAATTCAGAAGTAAATAAATGCACACGATCATAATCAATAATCCTGATGTAAAATAATAAGCCATAAAACCGGAAATTCCTGTTCTTGCAATCAATTTCATCGAAACTGCCATAGTAATGATAAGTAAAGAAATAATGATCGTTTTAGTGGTCTGACTCTTAAAAAAATTGGGGATCGTTACATAGCCGAAAGTCTTGTCTACCCTCTTTGTCAGGGTATCTTTGACAATATCTATACATAAGAGTATTAAAAATAGAAAGATAGCCATCAGGAGAACTTTTTTGGAAAAAGTTTCATAATAGACCATCATTCCAAAAAAAGGATATAGCGTGAGGCTTACAAAAGTCAGATTGTTCAGAATTAACATTCGGCTTAGTTTGTGACTGTAAAACCACATAAAAAACTGATAGATCATAAAAAATATGAAAACCCTGTAGGAGATCAGACTTGCAGTACCTAAAGAAATGACAGTTAACACAATGTATGCGTAAAGAAAATATTTCTGCTTAATGAAACTCTGAATTCTTGTCCGGAAAGGTTTTACGATGTGATCTTTCTCAAAATCATAGAACTGATTGATGATGCCTCCGGCGAGTATGGACAGTACAGTACAGAAAATAATTCCGTGGACTTTAAAATCAAAAACAAAGTTTGAAAAAGATTCTTCCTGATTAAAAAGGAAAAATGTAGAGACATATAATGCAAAAGTAAGTAAAAATGCTACAAAAAACCTTGCTCCTAAAAGAAAACCAATGAATTGTGAAAACCGGTAAAACAGGGATTTTGATACAAAACCCTTTTCCCGGAAAGTTTCTTTTTCAGAATTCATTCACGGTATTTAAAATCTGTAAATCACTTCTTTATGGAACCCTTCAAGCATTTTTTCAGCTTTTTCATAATCCTGTGTGAATCCTAAAATGTAGCCTCCGCCTCCGCTTCCGCAGAGTTTCAGATAATAAGCGTTTGAGTCAAGTCCTTTCTTCCATACATTAAAAATGCTTTCAGGAATCATAGGACGGAAATGCTCATATGCCCAGTGAGAAAGTTTTTTTAGATTTCTGAAAAAAGGATTCATGTCCTTTTTCAGAAAAGCTTCTATACATGCGTTGTTGTAACGGATAAATTCTTCTTTCAGTGTTTTGCGGAAACCTTCAGTTTTCATTTTTTCAAAGAAAATCTGAACCATGGGTCCTGTTTCTCCTATACTTCCCGAATCGATCAGGAATATTGCCCCTTTTCCCTCAACACTTTTCGGGATGGCCACTTTGTCTACACTCTCCCTGTTTTCAATAAGGATCGGCAGGTTCATATAACAGATCAAAGGATCGATACCCGAACTTTTTCCGTGAAAATAGCTTTCCATTGATCCGAAAACCTTTTTCAGATTTTTCAGCTGATCTTTGGAAACAGATTCAGGGGTATATTTTGTAACAGAATATCTTTCGAAAATCGCAGCAACCAAAGCACCTGAACTTCCGACTCCATATCCCTGAGGGATATTACTGTCGAAAAACAAACCTTTTGAGATTTCTATTTTAAACTCAGATACATTTAAGTCAAAACCTTCAGGAAGTTCCAGATTCTGTAAATATTCAGCATATTTTATCAAATGTCCGTTAGATTTCTTTTCAAAATCAGAATCTAAGGTTGAGAACTTTAATGTCCCTTTATAAAAGCTGTAAGGAAGTGTCAAACCCTGAGAATCTTCAATGATTCCATATTCTCCGAACAGAAGGATTTTTGCGTAAAATAGAGGGTTCGTCATTGTGCAGTAATTGTTTAGTGCAAAGTTAATGCATTCTTGCGAATATTAACAAATTTTAAGCCAAATAGTGATTTAGACCTTAGATTTTAAGAATCTTATCGTAACCGCTCCTGCAGCGAAAAACGTGGACATAGCAATAAATGCGTACTGCATATTCCCGAATTTCTGAATAATGACACTGAAAATAAGCATTCCGCAAATGATAGCAATCTTTTCAAGCACATCATAAAAACTGAAATAGGTTGTATTTTCCATTGAGTTTTGCGGTAAAAGTTTCGAGTAGGTAGATCTCGACATTGCCTGCAGCCCTCCCATTACCAAACCGATAAGACCTGCCAGTCCGTAAAACTGAAGCTGAAGATTAGGATTTTCCTTGTTAAGGGAAAAAGCTGATACACAGCAGATGATCCATATAACCACGGCAATAGTAATCACGTTTTTATTCCCAATCTTTTTTGATAATCTTGAAAAAAGAAAAGCTCCGAAAATGGCTATAATCTGTATCACTAAAATCGTAATGATCAGCTTATATTTATCAGCCTGTTTTGGGAAAATATCTGTACTTCCGAAAGGTACAGCCATCAGGAAAATCGTCTGCATTCCCACACTGTAGAAAAAGAAACTCAGCAGGAAAAACTTTAAACTTCTGTCTGCAAACAGTTTGCTTCCCACTCTGAACAATTCTCTGAAACTTTCTTTGGCGATATCTTTATAAAAGCTGATATTGTCTTTTAAAACTTCAAAAAACCCACCCTGTTCTTCGTGTCTTTTAAAAATATTTTTATAGTTCAGAAGCACCAGATCCTTCGGAAGTTTTTCTTTGATATCACCAAACTGAGGAAGATGTTTGAATGTATACTGTGAAAAACCAAACCACCATGCACCAGTCAACAGAAAGCTGATTCTGATAAAGGTATTGGTCTGTTCCGGACCTTTGGCAACCATCTGGATCAATACCAGGCAAATGATCAGTAAAACAACGGATCCGAGATACCCGTAAATATATCCTTTTGCGGACAGTGCATCCTGTTTTTCAGGGGTTGCGATATCCGGTAAAAATGAATTATAGAATACGAGACTCCCCCAAAAACCTACACTTGCAGTAATACTGAAGAGCAACCCAAGAAATATATTTTCCATGCCCGTAAACATGGCCAGACCCATACATGAAGTTGCCCCCAGGTAACAGAAAAACTGAAGGAATGATTTTTTATTGCCGATCGTATCTGCCAGTGAAGATAAAAACGGAGATAAAATAACAACAAGGAAAAAAGAAATCGCATAGGAAAAGCTAAGTACCGCTTCAGGTTCGTAGGCTTCTCCGAAAACCTTGATCATATTTCTTACAGGAATTTCCTGAACCTCGTTAGCAGCAGCAACATACTCTTTTCTATTATAAGCAGTAGTGATAATGGTATAATAAATAGGGAAAATTGCAGAAGTAATCACTAAAGAATATACCGAATTCGCCCAGTCGTATACCGCCCAGGCTTTCATGATCTTGGGATTGTTTTTTATATTTTGGGTTTGTTGCATTTCAGTTTCAGACAT
Organism: uncultured Chryseobacterium sp.; assembly: GCA_963526305.1. Classification (GTDB taxonomy): domain Bacteria; phylum Bacteroidota; class Bacteroidia; order Flavobacteriales; family Weeksellaceae; genus Chryseobacterium. Next base: position 470,961 of record CAURNW010000001.1, read on the forward strand.
TTCAGATGAATTAGTTGCACAAAAATAGAAAAACCGCTGAACATTCTGAGGTTTTTCTTTTGTTTAAGAGAAATTTATTGTTGGGTTTACATTAAAATATGCACTTTAAAGATTTTAATTGAAACTGGAATAAAAAATCATATTGCATAATCTAATACTGATTAAACTAAAAATTTGTGCGTAAAATTATTTTGGTAACTCAAAAATTATGATCAATTTAGAAATCTTAGATGTACTATCTATCTAAAAAAAACCAAAAACAAAATGCTTTTGGTTTTTTACTTATTTGAAATTTTTTACTTATTCAGAAATTCCCTGAATTTAGGATAGGTAAAAACTTTGTAGATTACTAGTATAATACCTAAGCTCTGAAGAACAGAGCCCATAGTTAAACATGTACTTCCATTAACAGCTCCAAATGAGATGTGAGTAATTTTAAACCAGGCTCCTGCTAAATTTAGTAAAAACCCTGTCAAAAATATGAAAATGGCATATTTTGCTTTCATGGATATTATTTTACAGATTCTCAATAACAATCGCAGTAGCTCCACCGCCGCCGTTACAGATTGCAGCAGCACCGTATTTTCCGTTATTTTGTTTTAAGACATTGATCAGGGTAACAATAATTCTTGATCCTGAGCTTCCCAGCGGGTGTCCCAAAGCTACTGCTCCTCCATGTATGTTTACTTTGGCAGCATCCAGCCCTAAAATTTTATTGTTTGCAAGACCTACTACTGAAAAAGCTTCGTTGAATTCAAAGAAATCAATATCTGAAATTTCTAAACCTGCCTTTTTAAGCGCAATGGGTAATGCTTTTGACGGAGCTGTAGTAAAGTTTTCCGGTTCATGAGCCGCATCAGCATAAGAAATAATTTTGGCTAAAGGCTTCAGACCTAATTCTTCCATTTTCTCTTTAGAAACAAGGATTAATGCAGATGCACCATCATTTAGAGTAGATGCATTGGCAGCTGTTACCGTTCCATTTTCTTTTTTGAAAACGGTAGGAAGTGAAGGAAGTTTGTCAAAATTGACCGCTTTATATTCTTCATCTTCAGCAAAAATAACAGGATCACCTTTTCTTTGTGGAATAGAAACAGGAACTACCTCTTCAGTAAATTTACCTTCACTCCATGCCTTTGCTGCTCTTTTATAAGATTCTACTGCAAAATTGTCCTGATCCTCTCTTGAAAAATTGTGATCAGTGGCACATTTTTCTGCACAAACTCCCATGTGAACATTATTGTAAACATCTGTAAGACCATCTAATATCATTCCGTCCTGCATTTTTACATCCCCTAATTTCGTAGCATTTCTGGCGTTATAATAATGCGGAACCATAGACATGTTTTCCATACCTCCGGCAACAACTACTTCTGCATCACCTGCTTTGATTGCCTGTGCAGCCATTGTCACTGCTTTCATTCCGGAAGCACATACTTTATTGATCGTCGTAGCAGAAGTCTGGTTTGAAAGTCCGGAACCTAAGGCAACCTGACGGGCTGGTGACTGCCCCTCACCTGCCTGTAATACATTACCCATATAAATTTCCTGAACATTTTTCGGATCAAGATTTATTTTATCCAATGCTCCTTTTACTGCTGTTGCTCCCAGTTTTGTCGCCGGTACTGTTGACAGGCTTCCCATAAAACTTCCCATAGGGGTTCTAACTGCAGAAACGATGAATACTTCTTTCATATGTAAATTTTTATTGTTTTTTAAAGGTCATATGGTATCGCTAATCTTTACTAATCAGTAGTACGAAAACCGGACATGCGATTTCATATGTAAATTTTTATTGTTTTTTAAAGGTCATCCCGAATAGTCGGGACAAGTATTATTTTCGCTAATCTTTATTAATCCTATGTACAAAAACCGAACGTACGATTTCATACTTAAAATTTTATTTTTTTAAAGTCTACAGTAAACATCTGACAAAGAAATCATTCCACTTTTTCAAGGATAATTTCACTTGTTTTGTTAAAATACTGAGAAGAAATTTTTATATACTGATGATCTGTTTCTATAATTGTATTGGTCATAGAATCTCCAATTCTGATTGGGTTTTTACCGTCCGATTTCCCAACAACTGTAGTTTTATAAGTACAATCGTCAAGAAACTGAATTTTGTATTTTATGTAATCTTTGCCATTATTAGTATACTCTCTCTGAGAATCTTTTTTGATGACTATATTCCAATTTTTTGCTGATCCACCTTCTTTGATAAACTTTCCTTCTTTGATAAGATGGCATTTTGGACGTGTGTCAGGCAATAAGAAATGTTCCTGAGATTTTACTTTAGCGGATAAGAAAATAAAGACAATCAATATAAATGAATATGTTCTCATACTTTTTTCTTTGTTGCAATGAGCATAATGATCGCTCCTGAAAATTCTACAGCCCAGCCCCATTTTAGTTTTACTGTTGCTGCTAAAGTTTCTGTCCATGATTTAAAAGGAAGAAAACTGAAGTAACTGAATGCCTGATATTTTGTAGCAAAAATGGTAAAAAGAAATAACAGAATTAATAAAATACTAAAAGTTCTCACGATTTTCGGATTGTTGTTCATGATTCCAAACAAGGCAACTGCTGAGAAAGCCCAACATGAAACTGCTAAGTAGTGATCTACTTTCCAATAGTTCCAATTTCCGATGATTGGCACATGAACAAGGGGCAGGAAACTCCCTATAATCACCAGGATAAAACCAACTAACTGTATATTTTTCATTTCCTAATTACATTCTAAGAATGCCAAAGTACGAAAAAAAACACATTCAAAATAAATGTGTTTTCAAAATAATAATTTTCACTGCCACAATTATAATTAATAAAAAATGCAATAAAAAATTAACAAATCCTTAATAAAATTAAAATTATACTATTAATTAAAAATTTATATATAATAATTCTAACCCAATCTGAATCCCATATTTATTGTCGATCTGAGCATTGTTGTTAAATACAGGCGTAAAATCTTTCTTTAAAAATACATTCAGTGCACCATACCCTAAAGACAGCTTCCCCCCGAAAAGAAAATTATTAAGCGAACCGTTAATATTTTCTCTGTAACTCACTCTGTGACCTTCTTCATCTTTATAGATAATCTGATTTTGGCTCAAATATCTTACACCTCCATAAATTCCGGCTGAAATTCTAAAATTACCTTTTGAGTTGTCAAGCATTTTGACATTATTTTCAGTGATATATTTAGGATTCAGAACAAAAACAAAATCAACAGGAATAGTAATATAATTATTTGAAATTTTTGAATTTCGTAAACTTCCCTCAGTAAAATCATCAAGGTAAATCTGACGGTCCTGCTGGACAATAACTTTAGAATCACCTATTCTGTAATTATCATTTCTTAACCCCAAACCGAAACGGTAAAACACAGGTGAGGTCAGTGACCCAAACTGTCTTGTTGCACGATATTCAAAAACCAGGGATGTAGACCTTCCGAATCTTACTTCGGAGGATCTATTGATAAGATCTAAAGAACCGGCAGATTTTGTAAGATTGGTAAATCCAAAAGAAATATTCAGATCATCTCCTTTCAGCAATTCCTTTTTTGTGCGTTTAGAATCTTTAAAACTTAAAAGAGCATTATTCTGCGCAAATCCTACCTGATCGAAAACTTTCCCTTTTCCCATCACAGAACTTTTCACCAATTCTCTGGTCGCATTTTCCAGACTGTTTTTTTGATCACCTACCTTTTTATTGATAACATCTTCATATTTTTCAGCAATTTCAGTCTTTTGTTTCAGTTTTTCTTCCGGTGAAAATCTTTTTTCCTTAAATATTTTATCCAGTTCATCCAATTCATTATTCATCTTCTCTTTTTCAGATATAATAATACTGTCAATTTTTTTAGAATAGTTTCTCATTTGGACATCTGTGTATGGTTTTTCCTGGGCATGAACATAGAAAATACCCATAAGTGCGGAAATTAAAGCAATTTTTGTTTTCATATTGAGGTTATTGTTAGACATTATTATACGACCGTTCAAATTTTCAGGAACGACTGTTAATTCCGTTATGAGTGGAATTGACAAATTAAAAGTTAATTGGTCTCCATAGAATCAGAAATCACTGTAAATCCTAAAATTTTCAGAGAGCTTGGGCCTTTGATTTTAATTTTGTTCCTGTCGAAGACCCCAAATTTTCTTTGATCACTGTAATTTTCCTCTCTTGTCTTATCAAGTTCTCTACTTAAAAGCAAATCCTCTGCGTTAATGTAGGATAATTGTTTATGCTCTGCAGTAACCGCTCGTACATCAGAAGTTTTTATTTTTTCTGCAGGAACTTTCTGAAAATCTACGATTGTACTTTCTTTATCATCAAGTACTACTCTCTCCTCAGATCTGATCATAGTATCTTTATCTTGTACTATCGCATCTAATTTTTCTATCGTGAACTTTTCAGGTACAGATGATTTTTTCATCTCATTTTTACCGGAAATCATATATTTCGCATACTCTTTTAATTTTAAATCACCAGACAGAGTATTTTCAGATTCGGTAAAATGATGATTAACTGACGGATGATCATCATTTAAATATAACAAACCACCTACAGTGATTAGCAGAATAATGACCGCAGCATATTTATACCATGCAAAAGTTGGCTTTTGAGTACGATCAGCTGCCTGATCGATTCCTGCTTCAATTTCAGACCACAAACCTGCTGAAGGCTTCATTTCGAGCTCTTCGTAATCAGACTTTAGCTGTTTCAGTATTTTTTTGTCCATTTTCTTTTGCTTTTAAATAATCTGCTATCCATTTTTTGGCTTTGCTTAACTGGCTTTTGCTTGTACCTTCTGAAATATTCAGGATTTCAGCAATTTCCTGATGTTTTTTGTCTTCAAATACATAAAGATTAAAAATCAACCTATATCCCGGAGGCATTTGCGAAAATATTTCATTGAGATTAATCCCTTCAAGCCTTTCGTCAATTTCATCTTCGGCATAATCAGGGGCAGTTTCAATATCAGCATACAGAATATTCTTATTTTTCCTGACAAAAGTTATTGAATCATTGACGACGATTTTCCTCAGCCAGTAGGGAAAACTTTTCCATTCTTTACAGTCTTCTATTTTAGTGAAACATTTCAGAAAAGCATTCAATAAAATATCTTCAGCATCATGAATATTATTGGTATAAGAGTTTGCCACTGCCAGCATTTTTGCTGAGAACATTTCATAGAGCGCTTTTTGGGCTCTTCGGTCCTGTTTTTTGGCAAGTTTAAAATACTCTTCTAAATTCTTCATGGATCAGTTTCTGTATATAAGACAGCAGAAATTTGAAATGGTTGCCTTACAAATAAAAAGATTGCACTTTTTATTCAAAAAGTGCAATCTAATATTTTAATAATGAATAATAATTTAGTGATTTATTTTACTCAGGGCTTTGGGATCATGTTTATGTTTAAAAACTATGGCAAAAAGTATTGTTACCAACAAAGCATAGCCTGCAAAGATATACCATGATGTCTGCCATCCTGCAAGTTGAAGAGCCGGATCAGTCTGTGAAAACACATAATGATTCACCACTTCCTGGGCTCCAAGCATTCCGATGGTTGCTCCAAAACCATTGGTCATCATCATAAATACACCCTGGGCACTTGAACGGATACTTTTGTCTGTTTCTTTATCCACAAAAAGTGATCCTGAAACATTGAAAAAGTCGAATGCGATACCATAGACAATCATAGAAAGTACAAACATCCAGACTCCTCCACCAGGATTTCCTAACCCAAATAACCCAAATCTAAGGACCCATGCAAACATTGCCATCAGCATTACTTTTTTGATTCCAAATCTTTTTAAAAAGAAAGGAATCAGAAGAATACATAAAGTTTCTGAAACCTGAGAAAGCGATATTAAAGCATTGGCATGATTGGCCCCCCATGTATTCTGAAACGCAGGAATATCTTTAAAACTGGTTATAAAAGGATTCGCATACCCGTTTGTTATCTGTAATGAAACTCCCAGAAGCATTGAAAAAATAAAGAAAACAGCCATCTTTCTGTCTTTGAAAAGACTGAATGCCTTTAAACCTAAAGCATCTGAAAAGCTCTTTTTTTCTTCTCTTTTATTAACATGACATTGTGGTAAAGTAAAAGAATATATAAATAAAATAATTCCTAAAACCCCGGAAACGAAAAACTGAGAATAGTTATTCTGAAAACCCGTAAAATCTACAAACAGCATCGCACAGATAAAACCAACGGTTCCAAAAGTACGAATAGGAGGAAATGCTCTGATCGTGTCAAAATTATTAGTAACCAAAATAGTATACGCAACAGAATTTGAAAGAGCAATGGTCGGCATATAGAAAGTAACACTTAAGCTATATAATAGAAATAGTTTGGAAAACTCTACATCAGCACCAGCAGACATTCCATAATAGCCTGCCGCTATAAGGAAAACAGCAGCAAAAAAATGACAGATTCCTAAAAGTTTCTGAGCCTGTATCCACCGATCTGCAATAATCCCCATAATAGCGGGCATGAAAATAGAAACTATTCCCTGCATTGCATAAAAAAGTCCTATTTTAGATCCTAAGCCAACTGAGCCTAGATAATTTCCCATGGAAGTTAAGTAAGCTCCCCATACTGCAAACTGCAGAAAGCTGAGGACGGTCAATCGTAATTTTAAACTCATGTTTATTTTATAAATCTTTAATCAATTTTCTTTTTTCTTCTCTTGATCTCTTCCTGAATTTCAAGAGCAGTATCAAAATCTTCTTCCTTGACTGCTTCATCCAGCAGTTTCTGCAATTCTTCCATAGAAACACTCTTAAGACTGTCTTCGTGCTGTACGGTTTCAGAAAAAACCTCTTCTTCTTTGGATGTATCTTCCAGCTCCAGTAATATTCCTGCTTCACTTAATACCTGCTGAGTGGTAAAAATAGGGGCGTCAAACCTCACTGCCATTGCAACGGCATCAGATGTTCTCGCATCAAGAATCAATTCTTCTTCTGTTGCTGAGTTTTTAAAATTGATGTTTGAAAAAAATACGCCGTCTACAATCTGATAGATGATGACAGATACCAGCTCAAAATTAGCAGAAACTATAAATTTTGTAAATAAATCGTGGGTAAGCGGACGGGGTGGATGAATATCTTTTTCTAATCCTAATGAGATGGATTGGGCTTCAAAATTCCCGATAACAACGGGTAATTTAACGTTTGTTTCTTCATGTTCCAATAATAAAGCGTAAGCTCCCGATTGGGTCTGGCTGTACGATATTCCGCGAATGATTAGCTGTTTATAATCCATGGCTACAAATATAAATTAATTTTTTATTGTAGGTTTTACTTTTTAGACAAAAATAAAAGCCCGGAAGCCGAGCTTTTATATATAAATTGTGAAATTAAATGCGTTGTCAATCTTGCATCGCAAGTGAATTTTAAATTGACAAGCGGAGCGAACTGACTATCGCCAATTCCCTTTTTTATCCTTTAATTGCTTTGATTTTTTCTGTCAGTGCAGGAATGATCTGAAAAGCATCTCCAACTACACCATAATCCGCTGATTTATAGAAAGGAGCTTCAGCATCACTGTTGATTACAACAATGGTCTTGGAGGAGTTTACACCAGCTAAATGCTGAATAGCTCCTGAAATACCGATTGCAATATATAAATTGGGAGAGATCGCTTTCCCGGTCTGTCCAACGTGTTCTGTATGAGGTCTCCATCCAATGTCTGAAACTGGTTTTGAACATGCTGTAGCAGCACCTAAAACGTTTGCAAGCTCTTCTACCATTCCCCAGTTTTCGGGACCTTTCATACCTCTGCCTGCAGAAACCACTACTTCTGCTTCTTTTAAGTCTAATTTACCTGAACTTTGCTCATGAGAAATGACTTTAGTATCTTCATTGGCAACTGAAAGATTTTTCACTTCTTCAGAACCACTGACTGCACTTTCTTTAACACCAAAAGCATTCTGAGAAACAGTAAGGATTACCCCTGCAGCTTCAGCTTTCGCATGCATAAAGCCTTTCCCTGAGAAAGCTTTTCTCTTCACCTGAAATGGAGACTGGCTTTCCGGTGCTTCCAAAACGTTGGTGATTAATGAGAAATTCTTCATTACAGCCAACATCGGTGCTACGGATGAAGCATCTGTTGTGTGAGGAAAAACAAGGATATTTCCTTCAGCTACTTCGCTTACTGCCTGAGCATAAGCTTTTGCTGAAAAGTTTTTAAGACCTTCGTCTTTAATATTGATTACGTTCGATGCTCCGTATTTATATAATAAATCTGAAGAATCTGTCGGGTTTACAGAGATTGCTGTTACGGTATCTCCCGCCTGATCTGCAACTGCTTTAGCATAAGAAACTGCCTCAAAAGCTGCCTTCTTGTAAATTCCGTTTATATTTTCTGCGTATACGAATACTGCCATTTTTCTTGAATTTAAAATTAAAAAATTGAATAAGTAAAAGATTAGATAACCTTCGCTTCCTCGTGAAGTAATCTTACCAATTCATCTAAATTATCCGGAGAAACCATTTTTACTGCTGCTCTTGGCGGAACACTGTCATAAGAAACCCCCTGAACTTTTACCTCAGATGAAACAGGCTCAACAACCTGCAACGGTTTTGTTCTTGCTGACATAATTCCTCTCATGTTAGGAATGATCAGATCTTTTTCGTCAACCAGACCTTTCTGCCCTGCAATGACTGCAGGCAATTTAACAGAGATAGTTTCTTTCCCTCCTTCAATTTCTCTCACGGCGGTCGCTTCACTTCCGTTTACGTCTAAACCTACAGAAGCATTGACAAAAGGCTGGTTTAATAACTGAGCCACCATACCGGGAACAGAACCTCCATTATAATCGATGGATTCTTTACCACACAGGATTAAATCATATCCACCGTTTTGTGCTACAGAAGCAATCTCTTTTGCTGTGGAATAACTGTCTTTTGGGTCAAGATTCACTCTTACCGCATCATTGGCTCCAATAGCAAGTGCTTTTCTGATAACAGGCTCTGTCAAAGCATCTCCTACATTCATCACCGTTACTGTTGCACCCTGAGATTCCTGTAATTTAATTGCTTTTGTCAGTGCAAATTCATCAAGAGGATTAATCACCCACTGAATTCCGTTTTTGTCGAAAGCAGATTTGTCTGCTGTAAAGTTAATTTTAGAAGTAGTATCAGGAACACTACTAATACAAACTAATATTTTCATACGTATATTATATTTTTCTCTTGCTTCAACGTTAAAAAATCGGGAAGCAATTCTGTTTGTTAAGTGTTGTAAATATAAATAAAAAATATATTATGCATGCATAATACTTATTTAATTATTATTCAGCGCATTATAAGTTTCTAACTCTTTGGTTGAGTTGCTCTAAACTCTATTTTGCTTGGTAAAACGCGTGGATTCATTTTCAGGATATCCAGGATCAGATTTCCCATATCTTCCGGCTGAATTTTCCAGTTGTCTTTTTCAGAAGGTTCATTACCGTTGAAATGACTTGCTACGGAGCCAGGCATAATGACCGTTGATTTGATATTGTATTTTCTCAAATCAATCATTGCAGCCTGTGTAAAACCCACAACACCAAATTTGGAAGCATTATAACCTGTTCCGTTTTCGAAGAAATTAGCTCCTGCCAGACTCGAAACAGTAATATAATATCCTTCGCTTTTTTTCAGTTCATCAAGTGAAGATTTCAGGGTATGAAAAACTCCTGTCAGATTGGTTTCTATCATGGAATTCCATTCTTCGGAGGTCAGTTCATCCACAGGTTTAAAAATTCCAAGCCCTGCATTGGCAATTACAAAATCTAATCTTCCGAACTTTTCTACAATACGTTTTACTGCATTTTCTTCGCTTTGAAGCTGCCTTACATCAGAAACCAAACCCAATACATTCTGAGAATGTTTTTTCAACTCATTTTCTGCTTTTTTCACGTCATCTTCATTTCTTCCTGAAAATGCCACCGATATCCCGCTTTTCAGTAAAATTTCAGCAATGCCGAAGCCAATCCCTTTTGTTCCGCCTGTTATATAAGCGACTTTATTATCTGTCATAATCTGTTACTATTTATTTTCCTAAAATAATAAAAACGCTCCAATTGAAGCGTTTAAACATACTAAAATTTATCAGTGTTTATTTTTTTATGAATTTTTTAGTTATTTTTTCTTTATCAGTTTCAATGGTGATAATAAATGTTCCAGAATTTAAGTCTCTAACATCAACTTTGTTATCATTCAATTTAGAATTAATTTTTCTTCCGGAAAGATCATAGATTACTGCACTGCGAATTTTAGATTTAGTTTTTAAATACAAAACATCAACGACAGGATTCGGAGAAACAATTATTTTATCAAAATAATCAACTTCAGAAGTTGACAAAACATTCTGAGCAATAAGTATATCATCTAAAAGTATAATTCCTTTATCTACGCTATTGAAATGTCTGAAATAAATTTTTATATTTTGTCCGGCAAAACCTGAGAGATCAATTAACATTGCTTTTGCTATATCATTTGCGATAGTCAGTTCAGATAAAACCGGAACTGCAGCAGTCGTAAATGTATCTGTAGCAGGTAATACGTAAACTGCATATCGATTATCGAAAGGTAATATTCCACCAACAGTATAAGTTCCTATTTTAAAATTCAGGGCTACAGAGCCTCCCACTGGTATTGAAATCGATGGAGATATAAGCAAATTGTCTGGTGTGGACTCATATCCACCACATATTTTTCCGGAAAACCCCATAGGATCAGTTGTTGCCGGACCATCATCTGTTACCCATCCGCTTCCGTTACCATCAAGATCCTGACTGATCCATCCTGTTGGAAGTAATGGAACTACTGATGATTCAAAAGTTTCATTAAAAACTGTTATCTGGGCATTAAAATAAGACAATGCCGAAATTAAGAAAACTGATAAAGTCTTTTTCATTTTAGTTTTGTTTTAATTGTTCATTTACAAATATAATATCTTTAATGAAAAAACAAAATAATTATGAAAAAAATAATAAAACGAGCAAAACAACTATCAATTTAATCAAAAAAAATCATATAATAGATAAAAAAAGATTATCATTTTTAATTGCAGTCATAATTATTTTTTAAAATTTATTAATAATTACTATTATTATAAATATAATATAAATCATATTATTTATTGTATAATAACGATATTTTGATATTTAATTACATATTTTGATTGAAATAAGGCCTTAAAATCACAAAAAATAAAACTCATTTTTACGTTTTTTATCAATCTGAATGAAGTATTGCAGATCTGACGGGATAATTACTTGAAATATTAAACAAAATTAAAAAAAGAGTGTTTTTAAATATGGGATAGATTTTTTGAATAAATTCTGTTAAGCCTCTTTAACCGGAGTTCGATTATAAATTCAGAATAAAAATTTTATAAAGAAGGCAAGAAATTAGCATATTTAAGCTTCTGAAATTTAGTTTTTTAGCCAAAAACTGCCCTATGATTTTGTTTTGATAAAATTACGGATATATTCAATTGCTGACGAGTTCTTCAAAAACTTTGAGAATTTTTTAAGCCTTTCCTTATCGGGAATAAACCGAGAAAAAACTAAGAACGTCAACTTTTTAAATTATTACCATGCATTCCTTTTTTAGCTGAACGATTTTAGAATATTTAAACATTTTATATCTATTATGTGCAGAAACACATGCAATCCGAATTCCCCAAAACATTTTCCTACAACAGATTTGTAAAATTAATGCAGTTCGCATTGAGTCGTTGCTTAGGAAATGTATAGGAATATATCTTGTGGACAGCACCCCAATCAGAGTTCACAAAAACAAGAGAATAAAGTGAAATAAAAGTATTCAGAGACATTGCTGCTACAGGAAAATCTATAAATGGGTTGGTTTCATGGCTTCAAACTTCATATAATTATCAACGACAAGGAGAGATTCTTAGTTTTTGTGTTATTCAGGCAAATTTTGTTATGAAATTACCTGTTGTACATTTAAAATATGCCTAACTTTAGATTGTTGATTTTTTTGTTTAATCGCCCAGATTGTAAAGATGCCTACTTTAGAATATAAATGAGAGATTTTTCTTCAAAATAATTCCAATCAATCTTTTCTGAAAACAAAACGAGTCCGTGTTTATTATCAATAAATCCGCCAACATCGGACGGAATAATTCTGTCAGTCTTTTTGGATTTTCCCCCAACATATTTGCAGGGTTTTACATTTATAAAATACAGAAACTCACAAGAAAAAACAAATAAATTAATATAAAAAAAAATGATAAACAATACATTATACAGATATAAAGGATCAACTAACTATATACGATAACAATAAAAAACGCTCCGATTGAAGCGTTTTTTTTAGAAGAATATTCTGAAATGTTAATTTATAAAATTGAATCCCTCATCGTATTATTAATATCTGTAGAATTAAAATTACAATATAAGATTTCGGTCATTTTTCAGTAATATTTAACTACTTAATTATTCTTTAATGATTTTCTGAATATATATTTTACCATCATTAGCCTTAACTCTTACAATATAATTTCCTGTTGCGTATGATGACATATTTATTTCATTTACATTTTTGGTATTTGATACAGAGGTTATTGTTCTGCCATTCATATCATTTATTTCTATAGATTCAGATTTTAGATTATTAGAAAAACTAAATCTAAGTATATCTTTTACCGGATTTGGATAAATTTTTAAATCTCTTGAGTTAATTACTTCCGTTGTCCCCAAAGTTGCATTTTGACCAGTAATAGTCATTACCCATCTTGCTGAAGCAAAAGATGCCAATCCGCCAGTCCCAGTGGCAAGGGGAGTTGTTATACCACAAGTAGCTGACTCTAAATAAGAAGGACCAGTTTGTGCTCCAGAATTTATTCCCATATAAAAAACCTGCGGAGGTATTGCTGCAGAACCATCGTGAAAGACTTTTACTACAAGTTTTGATCCAGCAGGAACAAGGCGAGTAAGGGTTGTACCTGTACTTACCATTGCCCCTTGATTAGCCGTAGCAACATTTACATTAACAGATGCACCGAGTGGAGTTTCAACACCTGTAGGATAATTACCTACAAATGTAGAAAGAGATAATGCAACAGGGAAAGAAAGATTAGCAGTTTGTACGCCAAATGCTACATTAGTAACATTATAATTATAAGTGATTCCATAATCTGCCAAATTAAAAACTCTAGTATAATAATTATCAGCAGTATATCCTGCAGTCTGACTTCCACATGCAACAGATCCTGTAGCATCAACCGTATTAGGTGTTGAATTTTGAGTGATAACTTGTGCAGTTGCTAAACTTGCTGACAAGATTACAACTAATGATGTAAAGATTTTTTTCATGATAAATAATTTATTTTAATAATTTAGTGCCGTAAATATATAAAAATCAACTATTCAACAAAACATTTATATGTTAATTTTAAAAAAAACACACATATATAACCAATTATTATCGTTTAATACTTAGAATAATTCTTAAAAAACAGAGGAATGCTTTCAATTCCTTTGTAAAAATTGAATAAACCGTAATGCTCATTCGGTGAATGAATCGCATCAGAATCCAGACCAAAGCCCATTAACACCGATTTAGCTCCTAATACCTTTTCAAACATTGCTGTAATAGGTATGCTTCCACCACTTCTATAGGGTAAAACCTCTTTTTCAAAAGCAATTTCCATTGCTTTTTTTGCCGCCAGGAATTCTTTGGTATCACTTGGTAATACGTAAGGCATACCTCCATGATGAGGCGTTACCTTAACCTTTACATTATCGGGAGCTATTTTTTCAAAATATTTCGTAAACTTTTCCGTAATTTCTTCAGGAGTCTGATAAGGAACCAGGCGCATCGAAATTTTAGCATAAGCTTTTGAAGGAATGACAGTTTTCGCACCCTCTCCTGTATATCCTCCCCAAATACCATTGCAGTCTAAAGTTGGACGTATTGAGGTTCTTTCTAAAGTTGTGTATCCTGTCTCACCTTCGACATCATTCAGTCCGATTGACTTTTTGAATTCTTCAGGATTATCTTTCAGTTTATTCATCTCAGCTCTCTCATCTTCAGAAACATCTTCCACGTTATCGTAAAATCCGTCGATCGTGATCTGCCCGTCTTCATCAATCAATTTTGCAATCATTCTTGAAAGTGCATGAATTGGATTCGGCACAGCACCACCATACAGACCTGAATGCAGATCCCTGTTTGGACCTTCAACTTCTACTTCAACATAGCTCAGACCCCTTAATCCGGTCGTTACAGTAGGCTGTTCGTTACTGTAAATATGGGTATCGGAAATTAGAATACAGTCACAGGCTAATTTTTCTTTGAATTCATTGACAAAATCACCTAAACTTACGGAGCCGATCTCTTCTTCACCTTCAAAAATAAACTTGATATTGCATGGAAGGCTGTTGGTCTTCATCATTGCTTCAAACGCCTTGATCTGCATAAAAAACTGTCCTTTGTCATCGGCAGCACCTCTTGCAAAGATGGCTCCGTCAGGATGAAGTTCTGTTTTTTCAATATAAGGTTGAAAAGGCGGTTTTCTCCATAATTCCAATGGATCAGGCGGCTGTACATCATAGTGACCATATACAAGAACAGTCGGTAGATTTTTATCAATCAGTTTCTGTCCGAAAACAATGGGATAACCTTTGGTCTGGCAAACTTCCACGTCATCTGCCCCTGCATTGATCAAATATTCTGAAACTTTATCTGCACACAGAAGAACTTCTTTTTTGTAAGCAGGATCAGCAGAAATTGATGCTATTTTCAGTAATTCAAATAATTCATCAACGAAGCGGAATTTGTTTTCGGTAATGTAATTTAATGTCTCTTGCATTGTCAATTTTAATTTGGTTAAATTTAAAAAAATTGATCTGCGTGAACAAGCAAAAGGAAGTTTTTATCACTAACAGATATTTTTAAATAAAAAATCCCGCACAAGTGCAGGATCATGATATATCGCTAAGGACAGATTAATGTCCTACTTTTGCAGAATCTGAGTGTTTTGCTGCAGCGCTGTCTGTTTTAGGCGCTTCTGTCTCATGAGCACCATGTGCGGGAGTTGCATGCGCCGGTTCAGCACTGTGCCCGTCATGACCACCCTGATGATCATCAGAATATCTCTCTACTCCTTCTTCAAGTTTCAAAGTATTCTTGTTTCCACCTGCCTGAATCTTTTTACAGCTTACTGCTAATGTCGCAATGGCCAAACATAAAATTACTTTTTTCATATGATTTTTTTATTTTTTAAAGGATCATCTGGAATCGCCCGTTTTTACGATTGTATTCTGCCTACAGACAGGGCGATTTCGTATCAAAATTTTTGATTGCCCAAAAGTAAGAAATATTGCATTTTTCGGCAACATTTTCAGACTGATTTTAATATTAATTTTCCTTTTTTGGATTGTGTAAAAATAAGATAGTCACTTCCCCCGTCTTTCAAACCATATTTTTTTTTGATCTCTTCAGGTCTCAGCGGATGATTTTTTGAAATGATATTAAACTGATCTTTCTTTTTAATACTCTTACCATCAATCAGTTCCATCTCAAACATTCTTCCCGGAAAATTTTCAACGACCTGATCTGAAGTATAGAGATGTGTATTGGGATGCAGTTTTTTAAGATTAAATTTTTCTGAAATCAAATTGAAAATTCCTGCTTTTAAGATTGTATTATTGGGAATATAAATGAATTTTTCGGGCTCAGCATATTCAGGACAGGCATATTCTTCATCACCGAATGTAAAACGAAAGTCTGATTCTTCACTTTCCAGATTAATACAATGGCAGTGAATCGATTCCTGATTTTCCTTCGTCATAAAAACGACAATCTCCTTAACATCATTTTTGACGGCAATAATTTCTATTCCGGAAATATTTTTTAAAACAGACACAAGATATTTTAAATCAATCAACGGCGAGAGTTTGATCACTACCTGTGTAGAAATCAGAAGCAATTTCTCCTGAATCCCAAGGATATCGGGTGACAGATCTTCCAAAAGAAAAACTTTGTTTTTTTGGTGATCTCTTCTTGCAGGATCAAGATAAACAACATCATAATGCTCAGTATTCTGATTTAAAAAATCTTCAAGCTTTTGATTGATAAAATGGGCTTTTTCACCCAAAATATTCCAATTGTGTTCTACAATGGTCAGAAGTTCGGAATTCTGTTCGACCAGAGTAATCTCCACAAAATTTCGGGAAAGACAGTAGGCATCAATGCCAAAGCCACTTGTGAGATCAATAAATTTCTTTCCCTTCAAAAGTGCCGATTTATATAGTGCAGTTTTATCAGATGAAGATTGCTCTAAACTGAGCTGAGGCGGGAAAATGATTCCCTCCTTCATTAAAAACGGAAATTTTTTCTGTGCTACCTGCCTGCCTTTAATCTGCTGTACAATTTCCTGCATGGAAATTTCGGGAAACGGAGATTTTTTCAACAGTAAAGAATGCAGATCTGTCTTGAGATTTGCAGTGATGTAATTTTGAATTTCTTTATTTAAAATGGGAATTTCCAAAAATTATCTTTTATAAAAAATATAATCTGTCAGTATAGGTTCAATTCCACTGTTTTTCAACTGGGAATTGATTTGTCCGCGATGATATGTTGAATGATTAATTACATGAAAAAGAATTTCGAAAACAGTATTCCCGAATATAATTCCTTTTGAATTTTGATACTCAATTTTCTGCTCTATATCATAATTACCAATAATATAAACCGTTTTTTTAAAGTTATTCGAATTAATTTCTTCCAAATTTTCAATCCGGTTAATTTGCCAGACTTCAAAAGGCTGTTCATTTAAAATTCTTGAATTCCAAATCTGCTGTGCATTTAAGATATGGTTGATCAGACTTACTGTTTTATCGTCTGTTTTAGAAAGATTATCAGAAATTATCTTCACCATTTCTTTGTTAAAATGATAAGTATATTCAAATAAATCATTCAATTTTTTCATATTCTAAACTTTTTCATAAAATTTCTCGAAAATACAAGCGCCGGGTTCATTGGAAAAAGAAAAACACCTCTTTTCTGACATAAAAGCTTTCCGGCATCTTATTGTGTTCCTATTTAAAAAGTGAAATACTATTTCAGCATAATCATCCGTGGAGATTTGTGAATGTGTAGGAAAGATTATTCAAACATTTCAGCCCAACGAACCGCTCTGATCTTTTTTACATCATAAAGTTCCTCGACAGACTTTTTTGCGTCCAATTTTGGATATAGATTAACCCCAATCAGTTTTATTTTTCCTTCCATCACCCATTTTTGCTCATTGACAGCATGATCATAGATTTTCTTCTGGAGAATTCCCTGTTTCAGCATTTCCAGATAACCACCGGCTTCTTCAATTTCTAAAAAGAATTTCCATGAATTATCAGCCATTTGCTGTGTAATATCTTCAATATAATAACTTCCGTTTGAAGCATCCTCAAAAACATTGATGATACTTTCATAAGCCAGAACGATCTGTTGCTTAAATGAAATTTCTTCTGAATTTTCGGTATTGTTTCCTATCTGATAATTGGTACTGAAAACTGCATCTGCCCCTCCAATCATTCCGGCTGCCAGTTCTAAAGTTGAACGGATAAGATTATTTTCACTGTCCGAAACAGATTTATTTCTTAAAGAGGTCTCCACAAAAATATAAGGAATATCATCAAGACCGTATTCTTTTGATAACTGATTAAAAAGGAGTTTAAACGCACGGATTTTAGCCATTTCAAAAAAGTAATTTCCTCCCACAGCTAATCTGAAGAGTATTTTATCTGAAACAGCAATTCCATACACTTCTATAAGCTCTTTTGCCTTGGCCAAAGCAATTCCCAGCTGCTGAACAATCGATGCACCTGCATTCTGATGAAGTGAAATATCAACACATATATTTCTTTTAAAGTCCTTAGCTAATAATTCTTTGACAAGCTGATCATCGATCGATGCATTATTTTCATCAAAAACATCAATGAGGGAAAAATATTGGTCTTCGTCGGCAGGACTGATGTGCTCTGCAAGTTCCCGGTTGTTAATAAAAACCGTTTTTTCAACCAGATTTTCAACATTCTCATTGAGTAAAAACGCAAAAACATCTTCTTCAAGCGTTTCATGATAGGTTGCCACCAGATGGGTACTTTCTTCTACTTTTGGAAGATTGACCAAAGGTTTTTCAACGCTGTTATAAAAAGGCTTTACGGTAACTCCTTCTAAATTTTCTTTGTTAAGAGCAGTATAAATATCTTCAGTTTTAAGCTGCTTTTTAACGAGATTTTCCCAGTTTGAAAAGGTATTTTTTGACATAAGTAATAAGTAATGGGTAATGAGCAATTTTGATTCGCAGACTCATTTAAAATTGGCAGCGAAGGTCATTGACTATTTACAATTCACTTTAGAATTATTTTTTGGCAATATTTGCACTGTCTACCACCAAAATAAAGATTTCTTCATTCGGTTTTTTCATGAAATAATTTTCCCTGGCATATTTTTCTTTCTCAGACTTATTATTCATCAGTTTTTTATAGAACTGATCATTCTTTTCATATTCTGTTTTGTAATAATCAAGCTGCTCCTCGTATTTATTGATCTCACCATTGAGTTCATTGATCACCAAAAAGGAAGTTTTATCAAAGAAAACCATCCATACTAAAAAAAGACATATTGCAATCACATATTTATTCAATACATAATGCTGAAGGAACCTGATGGTTTCTGATTTCGGTTGAATGTCTTTAATTAATTCTTTTTCAGCCATTTTCTTAATGTTTTCTAAGTGAATTCTTAATAACTGTTGTTAAAAAGTCTATTGCAACAGAGTTTTGTTTCATGTTAGGAATAATCAGATCAGCATCATTTTTAGAAGGTTCTATAAATTCCTGATGCATGGGTTTTAAAGTAGTTTGGTAGCGATGCAAAACCTCATTGAGATCTCTTCCTCTTTCCTGGGTATCCCTTCTGATCCTTCTGATCAGCCTTTCATCAGAATCTGCATGTACAAATACTTTGAGATCAAATTCTTTCAGTAATTCCTTATTGGTCAGAACCAGAATACCTTCTACAACCAATACATTTTTCGGTTCAACGCTAACATGATCTCCCGTTCTTGAGTGCGTCACAAAGCTGTAAACAGGCTGTTCAATTGATTCATTGTTTTTTAATGCTTTGACATGCTTCAGCATCAGTTCAAAATCAATAGACTTGGGATGATCGTAATTCAGTGCTTCTCTCTCTGTCAGCGTAAGATTATGATTATCGTGATAATAATTATCCTGAGATAATATATTCATCCCTTCAATGTCTAGCTGCTGAATGATCTTATCAACAACTGTAGTTTTGCCGGATCCTGTTCCTCCCGCAATTCCTATTACAAGCATTCTAATATAGTTTGTACAAAGATAAATAATTAAAAGATTAAAGAATTGAAAGATTAAAATATTCCTTCAATTTTCAAAATGAATATATAATAAAAGGCTGCTCTAATGATTTATTGAATAAAGCTTCTCATTAAACGGCACTGTTATTCGCATTGTACGATAAGACAGGTCATATAGTTTTGATGATCTTAAATAAAAAAACACCTTGTTGCCAAGGTGTTATAATAAAATGTTTGTTTATTCTCTGTTTTTCACGAGTACCCATCCATTGTAAGTTGTCTGGGTACTATTTTTATCATTTTCGTTCCAGATGATGGTATACCAATATGTTCCTGTAACAATTTTTTTACCTCCGGAGGTTCCGTTCCATTTGTAATTTCTCACTTTATCAGCTTCATAAATCTTGTTTCCGTATCTGTTATAAACAGTAAATACAAGATTTTTCTTATAAGCCAATGCTGAATAATCAATTTCATCATTCAGATTATCATCATTTGGAGTTATTGCATTTAAAAGGTTAGGAACAGTAACCTGAACAGTTATAGGAGTACAGTCAAAAGAGTCTCTAAGAAAGATTTTATTTTCTCCTCGCGGCAAGTTTGTGAATACATTAGAGTTTTGCCAGTTTATCCCGTCTGATGAATACTGATAGGGAGCAGTTCCGCCAGACGCATTTACTGTGATTGTATTATTTTTAATATCTAAACTCGCAATTACAGGCTGCTTGGAAGCATATACATTGACTTTTTGCAGTGTAAAACACTTACTCGTTTTTAATTTTACCCAATAAGCACCTACTCCAATATCTTGTATAGTTTGTGTGACAGCGCCGGTACTCCATTCATATCCGTCAAATCCAGGCCCTGCATCTAATGTTGT
Source organism: uncultured Chryseobacterium sp. (assembly GCA_963526305.1). Classification (GTDB taxonomy): domain Bacteria; phylum Bacteroidota; class Bacteroidia; order Flavobacteriales; family Weeksellaceae; genus Chryseobacterium. The sequence continues at coordinate 491,210 of CAURNW010000001.1, forward strand.
TCTATCTTCAATACAAATGGTTTTATCCTTAAGTACTGCAGATTTTACAGATGGTATAACTTTCAGTGTAATTTTGGATATTGAATAACATCCACTCGAATTGATGACTCTTACATAAACGTCAGTATTGGTACTGATAAATGTCCCAGCAGGTAGAATCTCATTTGTTCCTGCCACTGCATTTGCTAAAGTTTGATAAAACTTTTTTGTAATACCTATAGTTTCAGAAGTCACATTGGCAGATGTTAAATCAAATACGGCACTTACAGGATTAGATTCGATAAAACATGATTCCATGACAGCATCATTTACCACAGGGAGGGGTACTATTTTTACAATAGCAGTTTCACTTACAGCGTTACAAAGGGCATTCAATGCAGAGCCCTGGGGTCCTACTTTAAATCTTATCCAGTAACTCCCCGGAGATTTACCTGCCGGGTTAAAGGTATAATTAGGATTGGTCGTCGGACCTCCCTGATCCAACCATGTAATACCAGAGTCAATACTTTCCTGCCATTGGTATTCAGCAGGATTATATGAACTTCCTGTTAATGATGCAGTAAAATTTATAGGCGTATTCTGACCTGCACATATAGTTGTGGCGGAATTGGGTATTGCCTTTATTGTTTCAGGAATACAGGGAGATATCATGATGTCATCTATTGCAAGATCATTACCGCAGCCGTTACCAACAGAGTTATTGACAATCTGCAGCTTTACTGATGAACTTGAAGCATTATTAAAAACAACAGAATATTCTGTCCATACACTGTTGATTGGAATATTTCCGGTTGTAGAAGTACCTAATACATTTCCTGTATTATTGTCGACTGCACGAAGTGTAACGTTGGGAAATTGATATCCGGCTCCGCATGTACCGGGAGTATTAACATTAAGTATCCACAGTGACAGTCTCAAAGTGGTATTAGAGCAGAGATTATTCATCACATACTCAAAAAAAACAGTAGCAGCAGTCGACGGAGCATTAACAAGCATCATTAACCCGTTTTGATTTCCGGTATGATCAGGTAAGTTTAAAAAACCGTTACCACCGGTAATCGGACTTTTGACTAATCCCGAGTATCCATCGGACAATTGGCCTCCGACTGGTCCGGCAGCACCTACAAAAATAGTGGATGTGCTCGCTCCGGGGGCATAAGCGGATAATGGACCATACCAATTACTTGATGCATTTCCCTGTCCAAAAGTTTGATTTAAAATCGGCGGACCCCATTTTCCTGTGCAGGAAATAGTAGATTGAGCTTTTATTGAATAAGAAAAAAAGAAAATAGCAGAGAAGAAAAAGAATAATGCACGCTGTTTTCCTTTGTAAAAAGATAGTTTTGTTTTCATATGAAGACAAGATTAAATGATTATTTTAAAGAAAATTCTTTTTATATAAATTAAATTTTAATAAAAAACGGATAAAATCTTTAAATTTAAATCCAGAAATAAGTTGATATTCACAGTAAAAAAGTAAATAAACAATCTTAAAACCGTTTTCGCTAAAATAATAATTATAATCTAATCAATGAAAATTTATATCAAAAATCAACAAATTAGTAAAATATCAACAAAAAACTCTAACAAATGTTAGAGTTTCTATTATATGATTTCGCTTGTTAAGCTTCTTGAAATTAATTTTTCATGCATCGGTTTCAAAAGATCCATAGATCCGGTTTTTACGGTGCACTTGCCTTTATAATGAACAAGCATTGTGCATTGCTCGGCCTGTATCAGGTCATGTTTGCAAATTTCTATCAATGCTTCGATAACATCATCAAATGTATGAATGTCATCATTATGCAAAATCAATTTGTATACTTCATCAGTTTCATCCAAAACAAGAACTTCTTCTTCATACTGACGTTTTGGATCTTCGTAATCTTTTATGCTATTATAAAAAATCATTTTGTAAAATTTTAATCTTCTCCTAATTTGTCTAAAATATCATCAACGATATTAGATTCGTTATAAATCAGTTCTACCATTTCAACGCTCTTATTATTCATTTTTAAAATCTTGAAATGATAATTTTCCAAATCAAACTCCTGATTTTCTTCAGGGATATCTTCTAGGGCATGGAGAATAAATCCTGCCAGAGTATTATATTCACTTTCTTCAGAGACAGTCAGCTTTTTTGGTAGAGATTCGTTGATTTCATCTAAAGGCTGTGTAGCTTTAACCCAGAATGTATTATGTCCGACCTTGTCTACCAGTTTTTCTTCATCATCTTCCTCATCCTGAATCTCGCCCACCAGTTCTTCTAAAATATCTTCTAAAGTAATAATTCCTTCAGTACCTCCAAATTCATCAATAACAATTGCCAGATGTTGCTTTTTCTGTTGGAAAATCTTCAGCAAATCGGAAATTTTCTTGCTTCCTACAACAAAGAATGACTCACGCATCAATTCCCTTAAATCTTCATGACTCAAAATTCCTTTTCTCTTAACAAATTCACGGATAATTTCTTTAGTGTAGAAAACACCGATAATATTATCAATTGAATTTTCATAAACGGGTATTCTTGAATATCCGCTTTCCATTATTTTATTAATAATTTCATTCAGATCATCAGCAAAATCAATTGACGTGATATTTTGCCTTGGTACCATGATCTGTTTGGCAGAATGATCTGTAAAATCAAATGCATTTTTTATGATCTCATAGTTCTCTTCTTCAATTTCTCCACTGTCAGCACTTTGTTTAACCAACAGCTGAAGTTCTTCGGTTGAGTGAATTTCCTGTTCAGATGCCGGATGAATTTTCATTAATCGTAAAACTCCGTTCGACATCAGATTCATCAACCAGATAAACGGTTTAAAAACCGTATAAAAAACTCTAAGCGGAACAGCAGTTGCCATTGTTGTTGCTTCAGCCTTTCTGATGGCAATAGATTTCGGGATCAATTCACCAAAAACAATATGCATTACTGTGATTATCAGGAAACTGATCACTACAGAAATTGTTGTAACCGTGGATTCACTGAAATTAATATTGAGAGAATGAAACAGATTATCAATAACATGATGCATTGCACTTTCACCAACCCAACCTAAAGCAAGTGACGCCAAGGTAATACCGAGCTGTGTTGCTGAAAGGTACTCATCAAGATGTTTAATGATATGCTCAGCCTGCTTGGCCATCGAATCACCTTCGGCAGCTTTCAGCTGAATTTGAGAATAACGAACTTTAACAATTGAAAATTCTGCGGCTACGAAAAAGCCATTTAATAATACAAGGAATACGGCTAGTAAAAGCCTGACTATGTCAGAGTCCATTTAGAAATTATAATTTATAATGCAAAGATATACAAAATAAAACTAACAAAAAAAGCATCGACGTTATCGATGCTTTAATATTTTTTGAATATATTCTTAAGAATTTTTCAAAGCTTCTGCTCCTGAAACGATTTCTAAGATCTCGTTGGTAATAGCAGCCTGTCTCGCTTTGTTGTAGAAGATCACAAGATCATTCTTCAGTTCCTGCGCATTGTCGGTTGCTTTGTGCATGGCTGTCATTCTGGCACCGTGCTCTGAAGCTACTGAGTCCAGAACAGCTTTGAAAACCTGAGTTTTGATCGATTTTGGAATCAGATTATCTAAAATTTCAGCTCTGTCCGGTTCAAAAATATAATCTGTTTCTACATGAGTCTCTGCAGCAGCAGTTTCTGTCATAGAAATCGGAAGAACTTTTTCTGTCATTACTTCTTGTGTAGCAGCATTAATGAATTTATTGTAAATTACATAAACTTCATCAAATTTACCTTCCTTAAAGTTGCTCATTACCGTTTCAGTAACATTTGAAACTACATCAAAACTTAATTTGTCAAATACACTGCTTTCGTTAGAGAATACTGTACGTCCTCTTCTAACTGCATCATAAGCTTTTTTACCAATGGTAAGAACCTCAATTTCGTACTGAGAATTATTCTGAAACTGAATATTCAGTTCTTTTATTACATTTGAGTTAAATGCACCTGCCAAACCTCTGTTTGAAGTTACTGCAATGAAGAGTACTTTTTTAACTTCTCTTTTCTGAGCATAAACAGAAACCTGATCAGGATCTGAACTTGAATTTACATTCTGGATGATTTCCTGCAATTTTTCAGAATACGGTCTCAACATTACGATGGCGTCCTGTGCTTTCTTCAGTTTCGCTGCGGAAACCATTTTCATAGCACGTGTGATTTGCATCGTAGATGAAATTGAACTGATTCTTCCTCGTATTTCTTTTAAGTTTGCCATATTGGGTTAGTTGTTGGTTGTCGGTTGTTGGTTGCTAGTTTTAGAAAATTCTGTCAACTATCAACCAACAATCATCAACTAATTTTAGTTATATTTAGAAGCTAAATCATTAGCTGCCTGCTTAAGAACACCTGTGATATCGTTATCGATTTTCCCAGCTTTGATTGCAGCCATAGTTTCCGGGTGCTTAGATCTTAGGAAAGCAATATATTCAACCTGGAATTCTTTTACTTTTTTAATAGGAACGTTTCTCATCAGGTTCTCTGTACCTGCATAAATCATAGCAACCTGAGTATCTACAGGAAGTGGAGAGTTTACCGGCTGCTTCAACAATTCAACATTTCTTTCTCCTTTAGAGATAACTGCCAAAGTGGAAGCATCAAGATCAGAACCGAATTTAGCAAATGCTTCCAATTCTTTATACTGAGCCTGGTCAAGTTTTAATGTACCGGAAACTTTCTTCATTGATTTGATCTGAGCGTTACCTCCAACTCTTGATACAGAGATCCCTACGTTGATCGCAGGACGTACCCCTGAGTTGAACAAGTCAGACTCCAGGAAGATCTGCCCGTCTGTAATTGAGATCACGTTTGTTGGAATATATGCAGAAACGTCACCAGCCTGAGTTTCGATAATCGGAAGTGCAGTTAAAGAACCACCTCCCTTAACGATCGGTCTTAACGATTCAGGTAGATCATTCATCTGGCTGGCAATCTTGTCATCAGCGATTACTTTAGCCGCTCTTTCCAATAATCTTGAGTGAAGATAAAAAACGTCTCCAGGATAAGCTTCACGGCCCGGTGGTCTTCTCAATAATAGAGAAAGCTCACGATAAGCCACCGCTTGTTTAGATAAATCGTCATAAATAATTAATGCCGGTCTACCAGTGTCTCTGAAAAACTCACCGATAGAAGCACCTGCCATTGCAGAATAAACCTGCATCGGAACCGGATCTGAAGCATTAGCAGCAACAATTACAGTATAAGCTAAAGCTCCTTTATCAGAAAGAGTTTTAACAATTTGTGCTACTGTAGAAGCTTTCTGCCCGATTGCAACATATATACAATATACAGGATTACCTGCATCAAAAAATTCTCTCTGGTTGATAATGGTATCAATCGCAACAGTGGTTTTACCTGTCTGTCTGTCACCAATGATTAATTCTCTCTGACCTCTTCCTACAGGAATCATTGAGTCAATTGCAACAATACCGGTTTGTAAAGGTTCAGTTACCGGCTGTCTGTAGATAACACCTGGAGCTTTTCTTTCCAATGGCATTTCGTACAATTCACCTCCGATAGGTCCTTTTCCATCAATTGGGTTACCTAAAGTATCCACTACTCTACCCAACATTCCTTCTCCTACTTTGATAGAGGAGATTCTGTTTGTTCTTCTTACTGTATCTCCTTCTCTTACCAGTTTACTTTCACCCAAAAGAGCCACACCAACGTTGTCTTCTTCTAAGTTAAGTACGATACCTTCTACATCGCTGGCAAATTTTACCAACTCACCGTACTGTACATTTTCTAACCCGTATACACGAGCGATACCATCACCGATGGTTAAAACTGTACCTACTTCCTCAACGTTTGATTGAGTGTCGAAGTTGGCCAACTGTTGTTTTAAGATCGCAGATACTTCTGCCGGATTTATTTCTGCCATTATATGGTTGTTTTTTTCTTAATTTAAATGAAAATCTTTTTTGATATTGCTGAGCTTGGATTTTACAGATGCATCGATCTGCTGATCACCTACTCTTAAAATATATCCTCCTAAAATATCAGGATTGATGGTAAGATTTAAGTCAAAGTTTGAACCTGCTTTTACCAGGTCTGTTGACTTTAAGATCTGGTCAACGTTCTCTCTGGAAAGCTGAGTTGCTGTAGTCAGAGTGATTCTCTGTACTCCATTGATATCTTCAACCTTATTAATGAATTCCTGAGCAATATTTTTTATGTGGCTTTCACGCCCCTGTCTGATCACTAAAGTAATCAAATTCTGAGAAACCGGTGAAAAGCCTTTAAAGATTTCTTTTGCAACGTCCTCTTTCTTTTTTGCATCGATGTAAGGCGTCTTGAAAAATTTGTTTAAATCCTCAGATTCAGACATCAGTTTCTTAACATCTTTCATTTCAGAAAATACAGCATCAGTCTGTCCGGATTCATTTGTGAAATCCAGTAGACCCTGTGCGTATCTTTTAGCTACTTTAGATGTAAGCATTCTTAGTTAAGATTAGATTTGTTTAAATAATTTTGAACCAACTCGTCCTGAGCTTCGCTTTTTTCTAAATTTTTCTGTAGGATGGATTCTGCAATATTTACAGATAAAGCACCAATCTGAGTTCTGATTTCTGACATTGCTGCATTTTTCTCAGTCTGAATAGTCTGTTTTGCAGATTCAATCATTTTATCACCTTCAGCTTTAGCAACATCTTTAGCCTCTCCTACAATTCTGTCTTTAATTTCCCTTGCTTCTTTAAGGATAGAATCTCTTTCAATCTTAGCTTCACGGATAATTCTTTCGTTATCAGATTTAAGATCTTCCATTTCTTTTTTAGCCAATTTAGCCTGATTCAAAGCATCAACGATAGAAGCTTCTCTGTCATTCACTGCGTTTACAATTGGTTTCCAAGCAAATTTAGCAAGGATAAATAATAGGATAGCGAATGTAAGCGTCATCCAAAACAAAAGTCCAATTCCAGGTTCTATAATTCCCATATCTGTAATTCTTTTTTTAATGTAATAATTTATGGATATCTTTTTTAAAAATCCTTAGCAGCAGCCAACCGCTTCACTGCTAAGAATATTTTTCTTTTGAGGATAATTACTTGATGAAAGCACCAAAGATGATCGCGATAAGACCAGCACCTTCGATAAGACCAGCAGCAATAAGCATTGCTCCCTGAATCTTACCAGCTTGTTCCGGCTGTCTAGCGATAGCATCCATAGCGTGCCCACCGATTTTACCAATACCAAGACCTACTCCTAATACTGCCAAACCGATACCTACGTAAATTAATCCTGCTCCAGTTGTGATGTCCATAATAAATAAATATTTAGTTAAAATTATTTTCGTTTAATTAAGCTACCATTGTGTCATGACCTACACTGTCATCATCATTATGCGCATGATCGTGATCATGTTCTGCAACTGCGATACCGATAAACAATGCTGACAATACGGTAAAGATATAAGCCTGTAGAGCTGCAACCAAAAGTTCCAATACTGAAACAAATAATGCCAATGGTACAGATGCAAATCCTAAGAATGGTGATTTAAAGATAAAGATCAGAGAGATAATCGCTAAGATCATAATGTGTCCTGCAGTAATGTTTGCAAAAAGTCGCATCATTAAAGCAAAAGGTTTTGTAAAAATCCCGATGATTTCAATTGGAACCATAATAGGATACAATAAAATCGGAACCGGTGGCATAAAGATATGCTTCCAGTAATCTTTATTGGCACTGAATAATGTGATTAATAAAGTAATGATTGCTAACACTGCTGTTATTGCAATATTTCCGGTAAGATTAGATCCTCCGGGAAAAAAAGGAATCAAGCCAAATAAGTTATTGAACCAAATAAAGAAGAATGCGGTCAACAGATATGGCATAAATCTCTTATACTTAACCGAACCAATATTTGGAATAGCCACTTCATCTCTGATAAATACAATAACAGGCTCTAATAATTTCCCTGCTCCTTTAGGCAGTTGAGATTTTTTATAGTTTCTTGCCATTCCTATGAATATCACCATCATGAAGATAACTGATAAAAACATGGAAGCTGCATTTTTCGTTATTGACATATCAAAAAATACATTTTCAGATTTTTGTTTCCCACCGATAAGTGCAAACAGAGTTGCTTTTTCAGTACCTTCAGTTGAAACCACCTGACCATCGTGCAATGTATAACCTTCATGTTCGTGACCATGAGCAATATCTTTCGACAAGAAAGTATGCCATCCTGCTTTGTCTTTAATAATGATAGGTAATGGAATAGAAGTATGATGCTCTTCTCCATTTTCATCTTTAGTAGTCCATAAATGCCATTCATTAGAATCACCAATGTGCTCCATGATCATTTTGGTAGCATTAAAAGGCTTACCGTCTTCTGCATGCTCTACTTTTTCAGCTGATTTTTCTCCCTCAGACTCGTGTTGTGCAGCAGCGAAACTACTCGTAAACACAAATAAAAATGCGAAAAATAATGAAGAAACTTTTCTGTTCATATCTCTTTTTTAATCGTGTGCAAATATATTGATTTTATTAAACTTTACCAATAGTAAAAATTGATATTTATCATCAAAAAAATCACGATTTGTTAATCTGCCTGATAACTGCACTATATATAAGGACAGATGCAATAATAAAACAAATTACAATCAATAAAAAATTGGACTTTGTCTTATCAACGATTGACAGCGAAACAGCAAGCCATAATAAATCTTTGAAAATATTGATCGCAAGAAATTTCATTCCCGCATCCGGTTTACTGTAAAGATACTTTTTAAATATCCGGTATACAATCAGATTGAGAACGGCTATTAAAAATATGACGATGATGCTGTCTGAGAAATTCATTTTGCAAAAATAAGATTATAATTCACATCTAAAATAAATCTCCTTATACTAAATATGATAAATTATTAAAAATTCCTTATTTTTGCACCCTATAATTTACAATCAATATGTTCAATAGTTTACAGGATAAGTTAGACAAAGCACTTCACAATCTTTCCGGACGTGGAAAAATTTCCGAAATCAACGTTGCGGAAACCGTAAAAGAGATCCGTAGAGCATTGGTAGATGCCGACGTTAATTATAAGGTAGCCAAAGATCTTACTAAAAGAGTTCAGGATAAAGCATTAGGTGAAAACGTTCTTACATCACTTACTCCGGGACAGTTGATGACTAAGATTGTTCATGATGAATTGGTAGATTTAATGGGAGGTTCTCAGGAAGGGATCAATCTTTCAGGAAAACCATCTGTTATTTTGATCGCTGGTCTTCAGGGTTCCGGTAAAACTACCTTTTCTGGAAAACTTGCTAATTATTTAAAAACTAAAAAGAATAAAAAACCTTTACTGGTCGCTTGTGATGTTTACCGTCCTGCTGCAATCGATCAGCTGAAAGTTCTTGGCGGACAGATCGGTGTTCCGGTTTATACAGAAGACGGCGCAACCAATCCTTCTACTATTGCGGAAAATGCAATTAATTTTGCAAAATCTAACGGTCATGATGTTGTCATCGTCGATACCGCAGGACGTCTCGCTATTGATGAGCAGATGATGAACGAAATTAAATCTGTTCATTATTTCATTAAACCGAACGAAACCTTATTCGTAGTTGACTCAATGACAGGTCAGGATGCTGTGAATACGGCAAAAGCATTTAACGATGCTTTGAATTTTGACGGTGTTGTTTTAACTAAGTTAGATGGTGATACCCGTGGTGGAGCGGCTTTAACGATTCGTTCCGTTGTTGAAAAACCAATTAAATTTATCTCTACAGGAGAAAAAATGGAAGCTCTTGATCTTTTCTACCCTGAAAGGATGGCTGACAGAATCCTGGGAATGGGAGATGTTGTTTCCTTGGTAGAAAGAGCCCAGGAACAATTTGATGAAGAGGAAGCTAAAAAACTCCACAAGAAAATTGCGAAGAATGAATTTGGTTTTGACGATTTCTTAAAGCAGATCAACCAGATCAAAAAGATGGGTAATATGAAGGACTTAATGGGAATGATTCCCGGAGTTGGTAAAGCCATTAAAGATGTTGAGATCAGCGATGACGCATTTAAACATATCGAAGCAATTATTTATTCAATGACCCCTGAGGAAAGAAGAAGACCTTCAATCATCAATACGCAGAGAAAAAGCAGAATTGCAAAAGGAGCGGGAAGAAAAATTGAAGATGTCAATGCTTTAATGAAACAGTTTGACCAAATGGGAAAAATGATGAAAATGATGCAGGGCCCACAGGGAAAACAAATGATGCAGATGATGAGCAAAATGCCGAATATGCCAGGAATGGGTGGAATGTTTGGAAAATAATTCAAGACACCGCTTTCAATATACAGCTCTCAGAATTTTCTGAGAGCTTTTTTATATATTACTGAATAAGCTTCTCGATTTAAAACACAAAAAAACCTGAGAAAAATCTCAGGTTTTGTATCATTGTAATGTGCTTGACTAATTACTTAGCAAATACATATTTAACACCGATTCCAACATTCGCAAGGTTTAAACCAAAGCTGTAGTTGTTTGTAGCATCACCGTCTTTTGGCTTGAAGTTATTATAACCAAATTCTCCGATAGTAGCTTCGATTGTCCAGTTTTTGTTTAAGAAATAATCTAAACCTGGTTTTACTGTTACCCCTACTGAAGTATATTTAGCTTCTGAAGAAACAGAAGTAGAAGATACGGTTGTTCCTGCTGCAGTAGTCGTTGTACTTACAGAAGAATTTTCAGTTTGAGTTTTTCCAAATTGCATTGGTACAGCTAACTGTCCGAAGAAATACAATTTATCAGATAAAGTCCAGTATTTTCTTGCGAAAGGAGCCACAACAAAAGCAGGGTTTTTAACTTCTCTTGTGTTTACTGTCGTTGAAGCAGGACCAAATACTGTAGTGGTAACATTAGTATCTTTTTGAGTTTGAAAACCTACTCCTAAACCTACTGCAAAGTTTGGCGCTACGAAAAATCCAGCTGTAGGAAGTACGTTAAAGTTTTCTACTTTAGAATTTCCGTTATTAGTTTCTTGTTGAGAATAACCAACAGATCCTGATAAATATACAGTTCCTTTAGCAATCTGAGCGTTTGATAAACCGAAAAGTGCCACAGCACTTGCAATTAGTAATTTTTTCATTTTGAATAATTTTAATACTTTCTTGGCGCAAAGGTATAATGACCCAATTCAATATTAAAATTTGTTAACATGATTAATATCACCCATGGATATTGACTTTTTCGGACTAAAATCGCATAGAGGAGAATTAAATATTTTTAATTCAACAATATTCAAAAAAAAACTCCAATTTTTCAACTGGAGTTCAATATGACCTGTATTTTAAATATTTTACTTTAAAAAGAAATTAACACCTAAGTTAATAGCTCCAAAATTAGAGTCTATCCTTCTGTCTCTGTCGAAATCACGCTCACTGCCAATGTTCTGATATCCTAAGTACAGTTCAGCTTTCGGTAACTGAAAACCAACTTTTGGGTATACGTATAAGCCGCTGTCAATACCATTTTTAGTAGAAATAGCACCTCCAAGGTCAAGACCTACAAATAAAGGCAGACCACTGAACCTGTATTTACCGGAAGCAGCTAATGGAATAAATCCAAAATCTTCCCATCTGTCTTTACCGAAAAAATGTGAATATCCTGTAGCAATACCAACATCTAACCCTTTAGTGATATTCCACATATAAGCTGCATCCACCCCTAAAGTAAACGATGCGTAATCTGCAGCGTCACCTACCGGCGCACCAATATGTCCACCTAACTTAAAACCTTCCTGCGCCTGTACTGCTCCTCCGAAAAATGCAAATGCACTTAGTATCAATAATTTTTTCATTTTCAATTAATTAAAATTTTGTTATTAACATAATGATTTCACATCATAAGCAAACACAATGCCGCACGTACCACATGATAAAAAAAATAGCAGAACAAACTGTTCTGCTATTATATAATTATAATTTATTCTGATTAGTTTCCTCCGAATTTAAAACCTACTCCTACCTGTAAAAAGCTGTTGGTCAGTTTTCCGTCTCCGGAATCTTTAGCAAGGTTAGAAACCCCGTAATTATATCTTGCGTCGAAGAAAAGTCCGTTTTCAAGAGCGAACTCTGCCCCTAAAAAAGGAGCAATATTCAACGTATTAATATCATTTTTAATATCTCTCTCATCGTCAGCAGAAATTTCCAAACCCGGAATCAGCCCTAAACCAAGATCTGCAACAGTTTTGGTTTTTGCTGAAAGGATAATCCCAAAGCTTGCACCTGCAGAAACTGAAAAACTTTCTGATATAAAATATTTTGCAGATACCGGGATCAGTAAAGTTCCGAATGTAGTTTTATTCTGTACTTTAATATAGTTCACTACATCATCCGGATCCTCAACGCTTTCGCTGATCTTACCTCCTAACGGAGAATAAAGAACTTCTCCCTGAATACCAAAAGTATCACTCAGTTTATGCTCTACAACACCACCAACATAAAAGGTATGCATGGGGTCGGTATTTTCGACATTCTGATTATCCTTATACTTGATAGTAGACATAGAATATCCCGCCTTTGCACCAAACCGGGTTTCCTGAGCATTCAAAGCAACTCCGGTCAGAATTGCTGAAGCAACCAGTAGTAATTTTTTCATAGTTATAAGTTTTAACAAATTTTAAGACCCCAAATATATCACTTCTCATGGAATGGCAAAACAATTTTAAACATTTATGAAAAAAAACTGGACTATTATATTATTCTCTTGCTTTTTTATCTTCTTCATTATAAGCGAGAATAATTTTTTTCACTACAGGATGACGTACTACATCTTCTTCCGTTAAATACACAAAACCAATTTCCTTGACATCTTTTAAAATTCTCATGGCTTCTTTTAAACCTGAATGCTGTTTGGGAGGCAGATCTATTTGTGTGGGATCTCCTGTAATAATAAATTTAGCATTCATTCCCATCCTTGTTAAAAACATTTTCATCTGAGCATGGGTAGTATTCTGGGCTTCGTCAAGAATAACAAATGCGTCATCGAGCGTTCTTCCACGCATAAATGCCAGCGGTGCTACCTCAATAATTTTCTTTTCTATAAAGCCTTCCAGCTTTTCATGTGGGATCATATCGCGAAGCGCGTCATATAATGGCTGTAAATAAGGATCAAGCTTTTCTTTCAGATCTCCGGGTAAAAACCCCAAGCTCTCCCCTGCCTCAACTGCAGGTCTTGTCAAAACAATTCTTTTAACTTCTTTATCCCTCAAAGCTCTGGCAGCCAAAGCTACACTGGTATATGTTTTACCCGTTCCCGCAGGACCAATGGCAAAAACCATATCTTTTTTATCTGTTTCTTTAACCAGCCTTTTCAGATTAGTTGTTTTTGCTTTGATGATTTTCCCGTTAACTCCTTTTACAATTATATCCTGATCAAAAACAAGATGTCTCTCATTCTCATCTTTCAGATTCAGAAAGTTCTCAATGTCTTTAAGTCCTATTGAATTGTTTTTTGAAATAAACGACACGATGTCATCCAGTTTTATTTTGAATATATCAAGGGCTTCCTGATTGCCCATAGCAAAAATATGATGATCCCTTCCTGTAATTTTAATTGTCGGGAAGCTGGATTTTATTAAATTGAAATATTGGTTGTTGACCCCGTAAAAGTTTTTCGCATCAATGCCCTCTAAATCGTACGTTAATTCAAACATGCAGATATTTTTATAATTTAGATTTTAAATTTAAAAGTTTTTTTTCAGAATTAAATCAAATTCTTATCCACATTCTTTATTTCTTTTCTTTTATTTTAGATAAATTTGCACCTCTATCAGATTATTCATGTCAATTATTACCCTTACCTCAGATTTTGGACGTTTAGATTACAGAGTTTCGGCTATGAAAGGGAAAATCCTGTCATTGAATCATGAAGTCAACACTATCGATATCAGTCATGATATTCAGGCATATAACCTTATTCAGACGTCTTATATTGTAAGAAATGCTTACCGGTATTTTCCAAAAGGTACGATCCATATTTTAGCAGTAGACAGTTTTTTTCATAAATCAAGAAAAAATATTTTATATAAAGCTGACGGTTCATATTTTCTCGCTGCCGACAACGGTTTACTGAGTCTGATATTTTTTGACATAAAACCTGAAGCAATTTATGAGATCACTCTTAATAACAGATTTGATGATATCGTCAATTTCACTTCAACCGATGTTTTTGTTCCTGTAGCAGTCCATTTGGCTAAAGGTGGTCTTCCCGAAGTAATTGGACGAAAAATAGACAGTGCCAAGCAACTCCTTTTTCCAAAACCTGTTTATAACGAACCGGAAAAGATGATTATCGGTGAAGTGATGTACATTGATAATTTCGGAAACATTATATCCAATATCAGTAAAGAATTTTTTGAAACTCTGGCGAAAGGTTTCGAAAAATTCACTATCAAGTTCAGAAATTTGAGTTTGTCAAAAATCTACTCAAGTCATACTGAGGTTGTAACTGACTGGGACAGAGAAACTGAATACCACGGACAGTCTGCCGCTATTTTCAATGACAGTCAGCAACTGGAACTTACCATTTACAAGGGGAGTAAAAAGAATGGTGCCAAAACCCTTTTTGGTCTGAATGTCGGTGAAAATATTTACATCGAATTTTTCTAAAATTATCTATTTCATAAAAAAACCGATTTTTTTTATATATTTGTCAAAATCTAAAATTAGAAAATGGCAGAATACAAATTATTGCTTCCTTCTATGGGTGAAGGCGTGATGGAAGCTACAGTGATCACCTGGTTATTCAATGAAGGCGATCAGGTAAAAGAAGATGATTCGGTAGTAGAAATTGCAACAGACAAAGTAGATTCGGATGTACCAACACCGGTTTCGGGGAAAATTGTAAAAATCCTTAAACAGAAAGATGAAGTTGCAAAAGTAGGAGAAGCCATCGCTATTTTAGAAATTGAAGGAGAAGGTGGAAGTACATCATCTGAAGAAGTGAAAAGCGAAGTATCAGCTCCGGATACAGAAACCATTAAAGCAATTGAAGAACCTTTAAACCCAACAGCTACTTCTCACGTAGAATTTTCGGGAGATCTTTATTTATCTCCTCTGGTAAAATCTATTGCCCAACAGGAAAATATAAATGAGTCCGAGCTTAAAACCATCAAAGGAAGCGGTTTAGAAGGAAGAATTACCAAAGAAGATATTTTATCCCACGTAGCTAACCGGGGAAATCAGCCTCAGGCAACTCAACAGCCGGCTGCTCAGGTTCAGGCAGCGACACCTGCACCATCTGTAACTTCAGCACCTGCTTCTACAATTTCTACAGCTGCCGGTGACGAAATCATTCCTATGGACAGAATGAGAAAAATCATTGCAGAAAATATGGTTAAGGCAAAACACATTGCCCCTCACGTTACTTCTTTCATCGAGACCGATGTCACCAACGTTGTGAAATGGAGAGCTAAAAACAAGGATCTATTTGAAAAACGTGAAGGCGAAAAACTGACGTTTATGCCTATTTTTGTAAAAGCGATCGTAAAAGCCATTCAGGACTTCCCTATGATTAATGTTTCTATCAACGGTGATAATATCATCAAAAAGAAAAACATTAACATCGGTATGGCCACTGCTCTTCCTGACGGAAACCTAATCGTTCCGGTAATCAAAAATGCAGACCAGCTTTCTCTATCAGGACTGGCAAAAGCAATCAATGACCTGGCATACAGAGCAAGAAATAAAAAATTAAGACCTGAAGACACTCAGGGAGCTACTTATACGATCTCAAACGTAGGAAGTTTTGGAAACCTGATGGGAACGCCTATTATTCCACAGCCTCAGGTTGCGATTATGGCCATTGGAGCTATTGTCAAAAAACCAGCAGTTCTGGAAACCAAGGATGGTGATGTTATCGCAATCCGTCAGTTGATGTTCATGTCTCACTCATATGATCACAGAGTGGTAGACGGTTCTTTAGGTGGAATGATGCTGAAACATGTGCATGACTACCTTCAGAACTGGGATTTGAACACGGAAATATAAGTAATGAGTAATTGGTAATGAGTAATTTTTGCCAATCAAATATTATTAAACCTTCGAAATTTTATTTTCGGAGGTTTTTTTATAAAAAGTACTATTTTTAAGTTTAATAACTTGATTTTAGATTATAATCTGTACTTACATTCAATTTAAATTTTTCATTTTTATCAGACAGATAAACGCTTTTTAAACTGTCATTCCTATCAAGATTAATTATCAGATCATATTTATTTCCAGGGTTTGACTTTAAAACTTCATATAACTGATCAGTATCAAAACCAATTTTTAATTCCATGCTCAGTTTGCGAAAAGATTCTACTGTTCCTTTTTTTGCGTTGTTAGTTTTAAGCAGTTTAAGGTTGATGTGCTCCATCAGATTTATTTCTGCGGGAATATTTTCACGTAATAATTTTCCGTTTGAAAGCGAGTCAGCGTAATCATCCGGACGTTTTGATAAGTAATAAAAGGTTACCGGCTCACTTGACATTTCTGAAAACTTAGAATCACTTTCCAAATTTAAGTATGGAGTAATTTTCTTTTGTTGACGTGCAAAAAAAACTATTTTATCTCTTCCAATATTTTTATCAAACCAAGATCGTGAAATTTTAATTCCTTTAAATTGTTGTATCGTATTGTTTCCAACCTTCAGTGACAGAATTCCATTGAGTGCAAAATATACACTGATATCATTTTCTTTTTCTATATATTCTTTAATTTTTTCATCATCAATATTTCCTTTAAATTCATAGAATGAATCATCATTGAAACAGAACCAAACTAAATGTATCTGTGTAGGAATATGTTTTCTTTCAAATGACCATGTATTTTCCGGATCCGGAACATCTATAGTTTCATCGTCTGTAAAAAACTCATTTTCAATGGTTTTTGTAAAAACATCTGCTTCGTTGGTCACATTGATACGATAATCAAATCTCGAAAAACGCCTGTAAGAAAATTCGTTATAGATAATCCCTGCGATAATTATCATTACAAGGAATACCAAAATACTGTTCCAAATTTTATTAAGCATGATTAAAGGCTTTTGCCATTCCTGATAACCATATAACAGCGAAAGTTAAGACTATCAAAAATATGACTAGAAAAATTAAAAATATAGAATAAATAATCTTGAAAATTTTATTTTCGGTAATCAGAACAGTAATAAAGATCAGAGAAATATTTGTTATTAGAAGAAACTTATAATCCTTGAAAGAAAGATCATCAAAGAGAATAGAACGCTGTAAAAAGAATAGATGTGAGAATAAAAAAACCACGGGAACCAGTACAATGGTTGCAGATGTTTTTTGTAAAATTCCAAAAATCTTCCTACTGATTTCAGACATTTAAATAAATTTTTAAAATAGAAAAACAAACATAAATAAAAAGCTGGATTAAACTTCCTAAATAATTTAAAATTTTACTGTTAATATAAATGTACAATTTTCATTTTCATAATTTTTAACATAAATTTGAAACATGCGTAGAATTTTTATCTACTTCAGAAAAGGGTTAAAAAAATCTTTCGACAATATCCGGAATGAACAGCTGAAACATAATCTGCTTCAGGCGATCCCTTTTTGGATAGGTTCAGTGATCACTGGATTTTTTGCCGTGATGTACGCAAAGATTTTCGCATGGGGAGAAAATCTGCTTCACTTCATCCTCAACTGGCACGACTGGATGATTTTCCTGATTGCACCGGCTGGTTTTGTACTTTCATGGTGGCTGGTGAAAGAGTTTGCCCCTTACGCAAAAGGCAGCGGAATACCACAGGTAATGGCAGCTGTAGAACTTGCAAATCCTAAGGAACATAAAAAAATACGAAGCCTTTTAAGTCTAAAGATCATTGTTTTTAAAATTATTTCATCCGTTGTCTTAGTCATTGGTGGAGGTGCAGTAGGTCGTGAAGGCCCTACGATACAGATTGCAGGTTCCATATTCAGAAAAGTCAATGAATATCTTCCGGAATGGTGGCCGAAAATTTCGAAGAAAAATATGATTATGACAGGAGCCGCTGCCGGACTGGCAGCAGCGTTCAATACGCCTCTCGGAGGAATTGTATTTGCCGTTGAAGAACTGTCAAAAACTCACATCAATTACTTTAAAACAGCACTTTTCACAGCAGTAATCATTGCAGGTCTGACGGCACAGACATTGGCAGGTTCCTATCTCTATTTAGGATACCCAAAAACCAATGACGTTTCCTTAATGGTCATGTTCCCGATTATTCTGGTGGGTGGCGTTGCAGGAATTTTTGCAAGTCAGCTTTCCGTAACGATGTTAAAAATGAATGACTGGAAAAAAAGAAAATTAAAAACTGATAAAGCCAACGTTTTATTTCTTGTTGGCTGTGCTTTACTGATCGCATGCATCTCCTTCTTTATCAGCAGAGAGGTTTTAGGCTCAGGTAAAGAGATCATGGAGCGGGTACTGTTTACTAAGGATAAGCATGAAGACTGGTACGTTCCGGTTTTAAGAATGTTGGGTCCTGCCCTGTCATTTACTTCCGGCGGTGCAGGCGGAATTTTTGCTCCTGCACTAACAGCAGGTGCAAGTATTGGCTCAGTCATTTCCGGAGCCATCCATCTGACCCCCAACGAAACGAATGTCGTCATTCTTGCAGGTATGGTAGCCTTCCTTACCGGAATTACAAGAGCACCGTTTACTTCAGCCATTATTGTTTTGGAAATGACAGACAGGCATTCACTGATTTTCCACCTTATGCTTGCAGGAATGGTTTCTTCGATCGCATCAATTCTGGTCAGCAGACATTCGCTTTACGATGTTCTGAAAATGAATTTTCTAAGGGAAATAAGAAATAATGAAGATTAAAATTATTGATTAAAAAATTTTGTAAGCTTGGTTATCCGAAATTCTAATTTCTAATCAATTCCCACTGTAAAAATGAAATTTCAAACGAACAAGAGCCTAATCCACGCATTTTGGAGATAATATTGATTAATTTTGACATATCATCTTCGGTTTATTGTGTATTATAAATATAATTCATATTTTTGCACCTCGAAATAATTAACAAATTCATTTACATTATGAACAATTACGAAACTGTTTTCATTTTAACTCCCGTTCTATCTGATGCTCAGGTGGAGGAAGCAGTGAAAAAATTTGAAGATCTTATCAAAGAAAAAAACTGTGAAATTGTCACTAGAGAGAACTGGGGATTAAAGAAATTAGCTTATCCTATTCAACTTAAAAAGAATGGATTCTACACTTTAATCGAATTTAAAGGTGAAGGAACTGTAGTTGCTGACTTAGAATTGGCATTCAAACGTGACGAAAGAGTAATTCGTTACCTTACTACAAAACTAGACAAGCATGCTGTAGAGTACGCTGTAACTAGAAGAACTAAACTTAAAGCTTCAAGAGCTTAATTATTAACCCAAACAAAAAGACAAAGACATGGCAATAGATGATATGGCTAAACAAGCCTCTGCTGGAGGTGAATCTGAAGTAAAATTCCTTACTCCACTTGATATCAATACTAAAACTGATAAAAAGTACTGTAGATTCAAAAAATTCGGAATTAAGCACGTAGATTATAAAGATGCTGATTTCTTATTACAGTTCGTTAACGAACAAGGTAAAATTTTACCTAGAAGATACACAGGTACTTCTTTAAAATACCAGAGAAAAGTTTCTTCGGCTATCAAAAGAGCAAGACACCTTGCCATGATGCCTTACGTAGCTGACTTATTAAAGTAAGAAGCCTTTAAAGGCAAAAGAAACAAGTAAAAACTTGTTGCTGAATTAATATTAAATTCTAACGAAGTAAAGAGAAACCAAAAAACAGGAACTCTGAACTCTAAAACGGACAACAACAATGGAAATTATCCTTAAAAAAGACGTAGAAAATTTAGGTCTTGAATTCGATACAGTAAATGTAAAACCAGGTTACGCAAGAAACTTTTTGCTACCTCAGGGAATCGCTCTTTTAGCTACACCAAAAAACAAAGCTACTTTAGAAGCTACTTTGGAGGCAAGAAAAGAAGAAGAAGCAAAATTAGTTGCTGCTGCCAATGCGGTAGTTGATCAATTGAAAAAAACTTCTATCACTATTCCTGCAAAAGTAGGTTCAGGAGACAAATTATTCGGATCAATCAACAACGCAGACCTTTCTGCAGCATTAGCAAAAGCTGGTGTACAGGTTGAGAAGAAATATATCAAAATCCCAGGAAATTCAATTAAGAGAACTGGTAAAGTAACGTCAATCATCAGATTGCACAGAAACGTTGAATATAACTTCGAATTCGATATTGTATCAGATGCTCCGCCAGCTCCTGCAGCTCCAAAACCAGCTCCAAAAGCTAAAGTTGAGGAAACTCCTGCTGAAGAAGCTTAAGACATCCTGAGAATTTCCTCAAATATATAAACCACTTCAAATTTGAAGTGGTTTTTTTATGATTGATATCTATATGTTCTTTAAGGAATTACTGCTTGATTAAAATTAAATAATGTGAACAATATCACAGACAATCGCTAAAAGGTCTGAAAAAACGATTAAACATAGTAAATTAAAACGAAGTTCTGCCATCCTCTATAGGTAGGTAGAATATCCTTTTAATAAAGAATATACTGAATCAGAAATAATCAGTGCATCTGTTTTAAAATCATCTTTAAAACTTTGATAATTTTCAAAAAAAAACCGGGATTATCCCGGCTTGACTTATGATTTTACACTCCAATCTTTAAAAAATGATTTTACTTTCTCAAGACTGTATCCTTTTCCTTCTTCCAATACATCACTCTGCTGTATATGAATCATTTTCCCGTTTTGATCCAGCACAATAAATACGGGATATCCATATTTATCTCCGGGATTTCCGTACTTGGAAAATGTTTTTTCGTTTTTATTTTCGGGAGAATAATTCAAGTGATAGTACAGATAATTATCATCAACCATTTTTTTTAATTCAGGAGTGGTCTGCACGTATTGATTAAACCTTAAACACCAGATGCACCAATTCCCTCCTGCCTGAATCATAATGTTTTTCTTTTCTCTCTTCGCTTTCAACACTAAATTTTCTATATCTTTTTCTGCGTCAGCTTTGGCATCATATGGCTTTGGAAGTTTCGCCTTTTCAGCCAATGCCGCTTTCTTCTTTGCTTCCTGTTCTGCCGTTGCTGTCAGAACTTTATTCCCGGAATCATTTGTTTTTGGGATTTCCTTTATATTCTGACCCAATACTAAACTTCCCAGTGAAAGAAAAGTAAAGGCAGCTATGATTTTTGATGTTTTTTTCATGAGATAAAATTAAAAAAATAATACTTAGTGTCAGCAAAAATGAAACCATAATTTTATTATTGCTAAATTTGTAGACTTTATGAATTTTCTGATAAAAATACTTTACCTCATTTCAAAAATGCCGCTGAGAATATTATATATTTTTTCGGACATCATCTTCTTTCTAAACTACTATTTTGTAGGGTACCGGAAAAATATCATTACTCAAAATCTTAAAAACTCATTTCCCGAAAAGTCAGCAGAAGAAATTGCTGAAATAAGAAAAAAATTTTATCTGAATTTTTCAGATTATCTTGCCGAAACAGTAAAGTCATTTACTATGTCAAAAACGGAGACGAGAGTGAGAATGCAGCATATCAACCAGCACCTTTTTCAAGAAGCCAAAGAGGAAGGAAAAAACATTATCCTTCTAGCAGGTCATGTTTTCAATTGGGAGTGGATGAATGCCCTCGCGACAATTATTCCACAGATGAACTGCCATCCTGTATACAGAAAAGTTAACAGTGATTTTTGGGAAAAGCAGATGAAAAAAGTGCGGAGTAAATTTGGTAATCACGCACTGGAAGCTAATGAAGTCATTTTAAATATTTTCAGAAACCAAAATGACGGAAATTCTGTATATCTTTTTGTAGCGGATCAGACCCCGCATTCTTCACATGTAAATTACGGACTGGAATTCCTTAATCAAAAGACACCTGCGTTTATCGGCTACGACAAATTAGCAACAAGAATGGATCTGGTGTTTATCTATTCAGAAATGAAAAAGGTAAAACGGGGTCATTACCAGATCAATTATCATAAGATCGAGCCGGAGGGTGAAAAATTTGCAGCGAATGAAGTAGTTAAAAGATTTCATCAGTTATTAGAGAATACTATTAAGAAAAGACCTGACAATTATCTTTGGTCACACAGAAAATGGAAATACCAAGATTCAATCAAAACTTTTGATTCTGAAAAAATTTAAATTAATGTCCGAAAATTTAGCTATTGTTATTCTCAACTGGAACGGAAAAAACTGGTTGGAAAAATTTCTTCCTAATGTTATTGATCATTCTCAGAATGCTGAAATTTATGTCATTGATAATTTTTCTGACGATGATTCAGTAGATTTTTTAAAATCAGAATTTCCTGAAGTTAAAATTATTGAAAATGATAAAAATTACGGTTTTGCAGGTGGATACAATGAAGGTTTAAGAAAAATTGATGCATCTTATTACTGCCTGCTTAACTCAGATGTTGAAGTTACAGAAAACTGGATAGAACCTGTATTGCTATTGTTTGAAAAAGACTCTCAGATTGCTGCAGTTCAACCGAAAATTCTATCTTACAGCAATAAGGATCATTTTGAATATGCGGGAGCCGGAGGTGGACTAATTGATAATCTGGGATATCCTTACTGCAGGGGACGTGTCTTCGATGATGTGGAAAAAGATCTAGGTCAGTATAATGACGAAACTGAAATTTTCTGGGCATCAGGATGTTGTCTCTTTATCCGGTATGATGATTATTGGGCTCAAAAAGGTTTTGATGACAGATTTTTTGCGCACCAGGAGGAAATTGATCTCTGCTGGAGGTTAAAAAATTCAGGGAGAAAAATTTTTTATACAGGTAAATCAGCAGTATATCACGTTGGCGGCGGAACTTTAAATAAGCAGAGTCCTCGAAAAACATTTCTCAACATCAGAAACAACCTTACAATGATGCTGAAAAACCTCCCTTTCCCAAATTTATTGTGGGTGCTGTTTTTAAGAATGATTTTTGATGGTGCAGCTGCTTTTTATTTTGCATATAAAAACGGAATTTCACATCTTTGGGCAGTGTTACAGGGACATTTTGGTTTCTATGCACAAATACCGGAAACACTGAAACTTCGCCAAAAACATCCTGTTAAAAAATACTATCAAACCAAATGGTTAATTTTCAAACATTTTTTAAGCAGCAAAAAACAGTAAAAAGCTCAATATACTCATACATAAGATTTAATTACTAAAACATTATAATGGACTTTTGCGCAATTGATTTTGAAACCGCTACTCATGAAAGACATTCTGCCTGTGAACTTGGAATCTGCGTAGTTGAAAACTCACAGATTATTTCTACTAAAACGTGGCTGATAAAACCTCCAAGCTTTCCTTATTTTAATCAGAGAAATATTGATGTTCACGGCATTTTACCCAATGATGTGCGTGACGCTCCGACTTTTAACGACATTTGGTATGAGGCACAGGAAATGATGTACGGCATGCTCATGATTGCGCATAATGCGAGTTTTGATGCTGGAGTTTTAAGAGGCTGCCTGGATTATTATGGTATGTTTAAGCCCAATATAAATTATCTGTGCAGCATTCAGGTAGCAAAAAAATCATGGAATTATCTTCCGAAATATGGTTTAAAACATCTGGCAGAACACCATCAGATTAAATTTAATCATCATAGAGCCGGTGATGATGCAGAAGCTTGTGCACGTATTGCTTTATTAGGTTTTGAGAAGTTATTTATTACCAATAATGAAGAAGTAAATGAAAATTTCCAGACCAAACTGAAAAAATTATAGAATGATAATCTGCTCATTATCCAAAATCTATTCAGACCATTTCACTTATAAAATCTGGATTTAATACTGGACAAACTGAAACTATCTTAATTGATCAATACAGCAGAAAGAAGATTAAATTTCGGAATATCAATTTCAAAATTTTCATGTGTTTCTTCATTTCTAACCAAATACATTCCGCTCATGTTTCCGACACCGGATCTTAGCATTACGTTCGAAAAATAGGCAAATTGATCATTTGGCTGTATGTCAGGAGTAAGGCCGATTACACCGTCTCCTACCACCTCAGTAAAACCAAACCCTACATCGAATATAAGCCATTTTCTTTTTAGAATCTTAATAGGAAAATTCCCTTGATTTTCAATTACGATATTGTATTTAAAAACAAATCGGTTTTCAGAGGGATACGAATTTTTGCTGTCATATTCCGGCATCACAGATACCTTAATATTCGAAGTAATTTTTGAAAACATTTTGTTCGTTTTGTAGTGTGATACAAAAATCTCGCCTTTTTCAGAAGGCGAGATGATATGTGGTATTACAAAAAATATTATTATAATCCAAGACCTTTTCTTTCGTCTCCACCCAACAGGATTTCTACAGGATTGTCAATGCCCTCTTTTACCGCAACAAGGAATCCTACTGATTCTTTACCGTCAATAATTCTGTGATCATATGACATGGCAACATACATCATCGGACGGATGACAACCTGTCCGTCAACTGCTACCGGTCTCTGGATAATATTATGCATCCCTAAGATTGCAGATTGCGGAGGATTGATAATCGGAGTCGACAACATTGATCCGAAAGTACCGCCATTTGTAATGGTAAAAGTACCGCCTGTCATTTCATCAACAGTAATTTTACCGTCTCTTACTTTGATTGCCAGATCTTTAATATTTGCTTCAACACTGCTGAAAGACATATTTTCAGCGTTTCTCAATACCGGTACCATTAATCCTTTAGGACCTGAAACGGCAATTGAAATATCACAGAAATCATAGTTTATTTTGAAATCTCCATCGATCGATGCATTCACGTCAGGATACATCTGTAATGCTCTTGTAACCGCTTTTGTAAAGAAAGACATGAAACCAAGTCCTACTCCGTGTTTTTGAGCGAATTCTTCTTTATATAATTTTCTCAGTCTGAAAATTTCAGACATATCAACTTCGTTGAAAGTCGTTAACATCGCAGTTTCGTTCTTAACAGAAACCAATCTCTGAGCAATTTTTCTCCTAAGAACTGAAAGTTTTGTAGTCGTCGTAGATCTTGCACCTGTAGCGGTCAAAGAGCTTCCGCCCATTGCAGGAACAGCAGCCAATTCAGCATCAGATTTAGAGATTCTTCCGTCTCTGCCGGATCCTGAAACCTGAGAAGCATCAATTCCTTTTTCGTCAAGAATTTTCTTTGCAGCGGGAGATGGAGAACCTGTTGCATATGACTGAGGAGCAGCAGGAGCGGCTTTTGGAGCTTCCTGTTTTGCAGGTTCGGCAGCCTTAGGTGCTTCTTCCTCCTTTTTTGGAGCTTCGGCAGCAGGAGCAGCACCACCATCAGGTTTAGCAGCATCTACATCAATTAAACAAACTACCTGACCTACCTGTACCACATCACCTTCTTCAGCTTTCAAAGTAATGATTCCACTTTGTTCTGCAGGCAATTCAAGAGTTGCTTTGTCTGAATCTACTTCAGCGATAGGTTGATCCTTTTCTACGTAATCACCATCTTTTACAAGCCAAGTTGCAATTTCAACTTCTGTAATTGATTCGCCCGGTGAAGGAACTTTCATTTCTAAAATTGACATATTGAGTATATTTTATTTTTTTAATTGAATATTATTTTAAAATTAAGCAGTAACAGGTCTTTTTGCCGGAGCATCATCCGTATCAAAAACTCTGTTAATAACAAGGTTTTGGTTTTTCTCAAACATTTTATGACTTCCAGGGGCAGGAGCACCACTTGGCACAGGAGAAATAACCTGTATTCCTGTATCCCTGAAATTTCTTAAGATGTAAGACCAGGCTCCCATATTTTCAGGTTCTTCCTGAGCCCAGATAATTGATTTTTTATTTTCATATTTTGCGAAAACCGCTTCGATCGCATCATTTTGAAGCGGATACAATTGCTCGAATCTTACCAATGCAATATTTTCAGCATTCAGCTCTTCTTTTTTAGCCAGTAACTCGAAGTATAACTTTCCTGAACATAAAACCAATTTTTCAACCTTCTGAGGATCTGCAGTAGGATCATCTAAAATAGGCTGGAATCCTTTATTTGCAAAATCTTCCAATGGAGAAACAACTTTCGGATGTCTTAATAATGATTTTGGACTCATCACAATCAGCGGCTTTCTGAATGACCATTTCAACTGTCTTCTCAACAGGTGGAAATAGTTGGCAGGGGAAGTAATATTCGCCACAACCATATTTTCGTTGGCACAAAGCGTAAGGAATCTTTCTAATCTGGCCGAAGAGTGTTCTGCTCCCTGCCCTTCAGAACCGTGAGGCAACAACATCACCAAACCATCCTGAATCTTCCATTTCTCTTCAGCGGCTGCCAGATACTGATCAACAATAATCTGAGCTCCGTTGACGAAATCTCCGAACTGCGCTTCCCAGATAGTTAAAGTGTTGGGAGATGCCATTGCATATCCATAATCAAAGCCTAAAACTCCATATTCAGAAAGATGAGAATTGAAAACATCAAACCTGCTGTCCGAAACTTCTTTTAAAGGAACATATTCTTCCTCTGTATCTTCAGTTTTTACAACTGCATGCCTGTGAGAGAACGTACCTCTTTCTACATCTTCACCGGAGATTCTGATGTTGTGACCTTCAACAAGAAGCGTTGCATAGGCAAGCCACTCTCCTAAAGCCCAGTCTAAAGAATTTCCTTCGATAGCTTTCAATCTGTTTTCAAAAAGTCTGGTAATTTTATTCAGGAATTTTTTATCCGCAGGAAGTGTTGACATTTTGACTGCCAATTCTTTCAATTTGGTTAAATCATAGCCTGTATTCACAGCTTCCTGAACAGCTCCTCTTTTTGCTATAGGGAAATTAGTCCAGTCGTCTGCCATGAAAATATCCATCACATTTTTTTCGATCTCCTTTGAAGCATCAAAGTCTTTATCTAAAAGTGCTTTGAATTCTGTTTCCATTTTTGCAATTACATCATTTGAAGTAATGCTGTCTTTTAACAGTTGATCTTTATAAATTTCTCTTGGATTGGGATGCTTCGAGATTAGTTTATACAAATTGGGTTGCGTAAATCTAGGCTCATCCCCTTCATTGTGTCCATATTTTCTATATCCCAATAAATCAATATATACATCTTTGCCAAATTTGGCTCTGAAATCAGCTGCAAAATGAATAGCATGAACAACAGCTTCCGCGTCATCAGCATTTACGTGCATTACCGGAGATTCCGTTACTTTTGCAATATCTGTACAGTACGTAGAAGATCTTGCATCCATGTAATTGGTGGTAAATGAAACCTGGTTATTCACAACAATATGAACAGTTCCTCCTGTCTTGTACCCTTCAAGAGTCATCATCTGGGCAACTTCATAAGCAATACCCTGACCAGCAAGAGCACCATCACCATGGATGACAATCGGTAAAATTTTGGAGTAATCTCCCTTATACCGGTCATCTACCTTAGCACGACAGATCCCTTCTACCAAAGCAGCAACTGTTTCTAAATGTGAAGGGTTAGGAGTCAGATTGATTGATACTTCCTCACCCGATGCCGTTTTTATTTTTTTTGATGAACCCAGGTGATATTTTACGTCACCTGAAAATACATCTTCCTCAAATTCTTTTCCTTCAAATTCCGAGAAAATCTGTTTGTAAGATTTCCCGAAAATATTGGTTAAAACATTCAGTCTTCCTCTGTGAGCCATTCCCAAAACAACTTCATCAACTCCCAGCTGGGAAGATCTTGAGATCAGTTGATCAAGTGCAGGAATAAGAGACTCTCCTCCTTCAAGTGAAAATCTTTTCTGACCGACAAATTTAGTGTGAAGATAGTTTTCAAAAGCTACTGCCTGATTCAGTTTAAGTAAAATCTCAGTTTTTTCGTTAGCGGATAAATTAGGATGGTTTTCATTCACCTGAAGCCACTGCTTGATAAATTCTTTTTCTTCAACATTATTGATGTACGTATATTCTACACCAATTGAATCGCAGTAAATATTTTCAAGGTGTCTGATCAGTTCCTGTAATGTCGCAGGACCTTTCATGCCTGTTTCAACAGCACAGTTGAATTTTGTATTCAGATCAGATTGGTCAAGACCAAAATTTTCTATATCCAGGGTTGGCGTATAATGCCTTCTTTCACGGACAGGATTGGTTTTTGTAAACAAATGGCCTCTCGTTCTGTAAGCTTCGATCAGATTTACTACCTTAAATTCTTTTTTGATGTGCTCAGGAACTTCACCATTGGCAGCTGCCTGGGAAATTTGCTGAACAGCAGGAGCAGAGTTTACAGAAGCCTGTACAATCTGTGTGCTGTCGTCATCACTGTAGTTCTCCAACGCAAAATCAAAGCCTTGAAAAAAGGCTTTCCATGATGGTTCCAAAGAGTCCGGGAATTTTAAATACTGTTGGTATAAATCCTCAATTAACTGAGAATGAGCTGCGTTTAGGAATGAAAATCTGTCCATTATTACAGTTGGTCTATTTATTAAATTTTGTTAGTCGTATTAATCTTCAAATTTAATAAAAAAAACCGACTTGGGACAGGCTCAGACTATTAAAAAAAACTTAAAGGAATTTTTTATATTAAATTTATTTATAAACAGATAGGGAAAGCTTCATATTCACATCCTGATTTTCCAATGGCTGTTCTATGAAAGTCTGATAAATATCGCCAAACCTCATTTCGTCTGTTTTGGCTCTTTTAATCAGCTGCTGAATTGCTTTCACCCTTCCGGCGTAAGACCCTTTATAATAAATCACATAATTTTGAGTAGGACTCACTGATCTGAAACTGAAATTATTGTCATTAACTCCGAATTTTTTGGAAAGTGGAATCCCAAAATAGTAGGAAACTTCATTATCTTTAAAGTTATCAGCATCAGTAATAAGAATCGGATAACCGAATTCGTCTTCTTTTTTGCCCAGATCCATGGTAACAAAATTGTAAATTTTATTGTAATTCATTACAATATTCCTGTACAATGCATCTTTTTTGTTGGAAGCACTTACACTGATTCCCAGAAGCATTCTTGCTTCCTCCTTTTCTATCATCAGGCTGTCGTATTTTATTGAAGCCATCTGATTGTCTTTTGAAACCTTATTCCCAAGCACATTTTTTAAATTCACCATACTCTTATCAATATTATCAGTGAATTTATCTTCAGTCCAGAAGTTCTGCGCTCTCGTTAAGACCGACAATTTCGGAGTCTGCACAACCCAGGTAATTTTTGTTTTTACCTGTGAGACTGCTTTAAATTTAACATTAATTACAGTCGGGTTTTCATCCTCATCTTCAAAAAGCTGATACCTCAAAGTTTTACCCGGATTTTCATAACGGATAAACATTTCGCCTCCGTCTTCACTTTTTGGATCGTTATAGCTGATTGCACTTCCCTGCCCTTCATAAGGCGTATAATAGTCAATGGTAATTGTTTTCGAATTAGTAAAAAAATTATTCCATCTCGTAAAATGCTGCAGGTTATTAAACTGGTTAAAGACTTTATCCAATGGATAATCAATTTCTTTTTCGACAGTAAAATTTTTACTTTCATCTACCAGATAATACATGGAGGCGGCATATGCTCCCACAAGTAAAACAATAATTAATCCTATGATTTTGAAAAAACGCATCGCACAAAAGTAATACAAATAAAAAAAGTGACCAATATATTGATCACTCCAATTTTATGTAATTTGAATTATTATCCAATATGAGTTCCCGGCTGTAAAACGGCACCCTTCTTTACAACAACAATTCCATCCTGCACAGAATAAGTTCCATAATCTCCGTCATTGAGATGCTTTCCTCCAATAATTCTGACATTGTCACCAATATAACAGTTCTTATCCAGAATTGCTCTTTCTATATAACAGTATTTTCCAATTCCCATATTCGGATGTCCCTGACTGTCATTATGCACTATCTCTTTTGTATTCTGATAAAAATCAGCACCCATAACATAAGAATTAACAATTGTACTTCCCTTATCAATCCTTGTTCGGTGCCCGATAACGGAATTTTCAACTTTATCTGCTAAAATGATACATCCATCCCCAAAAACTGCTTTGCTTACATAAGATCCGTTGATTTTTGATGGCGGAAGCATTCTTGCTCTTGTAAAAATAGGTGAAGATGAAAACAGATTAAACTGTGGAAAATCCTGACAGAGATCAAGATTAGCCTCATAAAAAGACTCTATCGTTCCGATATCTGTCCAATATCCTTCATATTGATAGCTCAGAGTATTGTATTTTCCTATTGAGCTTGGAATAATATCTTTACCAAAATCATCACCTGCACCATCTTCAAACATTTTCTTTAAAATGGATTTGGTGAAAATATAGATTCCCATAGAGGCTAAGTATTCTTTCCCTGAGGCTTTATTCTGATCAGATACTTCTGACTGCAGACCGTCTAAAATTTCATAACCCGGTTTTTCAATAAAAGAAGTAATATTTCCCTGATCATCTGATTTTAAAATTCCGAAACCTGTAGCATCTTTAGCATTGACAGGAATGGTGGCAATAGTGACATCTCCTCCTTTTTCTATGTGGAAATCAAGCATGGCATTAAAATCCATCTGATATAACTGATCTCCTGAAAGAATCAAAATATATTCATAATCGTATTTTTCCAAATGTTTCATTGACTGACGGACAGCATCGGCCGTTCCCTGAAACCAACTGTCATTTTCTACATTCTGCTCAGCTGCTAAAATATCTACAAATCCTTTACTGAATATATCAAAATGGTATGAATTTTTGATATGCGCATTTAATGAAGCTGAATTAAACTGCGTTAATACAAGAATTTTATTCAGTCCTGAATTTAAACAGTTTGAAATAGGAATATCTACTAATCTGTATTTTCCTGCAATAGGAACAGCCGGTTTTGATCTTGAATAAGTTAATGGAAAAAGCCTTGTACCTCTGCCTCCCCCCAAGACGATTGAAATAACATCTGGATTCATAAATTAATTTGTGATTTATCTATTATTAGTATTCTATTTTAATTTGTATAATTATATTCTCGATCTATCCGAAAAATTATTTCGGGGAAATCTATCAATATCATCATTTTTGATATAAAGCGATATATTTCTCTGCCGATTTTTCCCATGCAAAATCAAAATTCATGTTGGAAAGAACTAAATCTTCCATTGCCTTTTTCTGATTGTAAATGGCCAGTCCACGAACCATCGAATGAACAACATCATCAACACCCGGATACGTAAAATTTAATCCTGAGCCACCTGTAGAGATATCTTTTACCGTATCTCTCAATCCACCGGTATAACTCACTACAGGAACTGTCCCGTATCTCATCGCATACATCTGATTAAGACCGCATGGCTCTACCCTCGAAGGCATCAACAAAAAATCTGCCGAAGCGTAGATTTTATGTGATAAATGTTCTTTATATCCGATATCTGTCGCAAAATTGGAGTACACATAATTCAATTCTTTCAATTGATTTTCAAGATAAGAATTACCTGATCCCAGAACAATTATATTCAAATTTCCGTAAGTCTGTCTGATACTTTTCCAAATAACTTCAGGCAATAAGTCCGCACCTTTCTCAGTTGCAAACCTTCCAATGAATGCAAAAAGAGGCAGATCGGGATTCAAACCATATTCCCGGCAG
The DNA here is from genome assembly GCA_963526305.1 of uncultured Chryseobacterium sp. GTDB lineage: Bacteria > Bacteroidota > Bacteroidia > Flavobacteriales > Weeksellaceae > Chryseobacterium. The sequence continues at coordinate 522,885 of CAURNW010000001.1, forward strand.
AGTTTCTGTTTATTTTTGTTTTTAATTTTCAGAACATTCTTTTTACTGAAGTTAAAATCGAGCATAGAATCAGTCTCAGGATTCCAGACGTCAGTATCTATGCCATTGATGATACCGTACGCCTTTCCAAATTCATCCCTTACCAGATTCTCCAAACCTCTGAAGCTCACAAAGAGTTCTTCAAGATACCCTTCAGAAACTGTTGTGAAAGCGTGTGAACATTTGATCATACTTGCTAAAGGATTAATAAGTCCATTCCAATCCAGCAGTCCCCATTTATAATGGTCAAAAGCGGGCATAAAATGTATCATTTCCCAAGGCATCATTCCCTGATATTCACCATTATGAATCGTTCCTATCGTTTTTGTTCCTTTCAAAAACTGAAATTCCGGACAGTGTTCTACCATAAACGGAACCAGACCGGTATGATAGTCATGGCAGTGCAGAACATCCGGGCGGATTTGCATGGCAGAAAGCCAGTGCAGAACACCATGCTGAAATGCTAAAAACTGAAAACTTTCGTCCTGATATCCGTAAGGATTTTCGCGATCTAAAAGTCCGGGAATTTTCACCATAAACAATTCGAACCCCAAAGTGTCGGATTTCTCTTTCATAACCTGCACCTGCAGCATATTTTGCCCCTGATGAATAAACCCGTCAAAAACCACTTCAAAATGGTGATCATAGACAAAAGACTTGTTATACCAAGGCATTACAACTTTTGCATTGACCTCTTTTATTTTATTCTGGTACTTCGGCAGAGCTCCGACAACATCTGCCAGTCCTCCGACTTTCGCAACGGGATAACATTCTGTGCTAAGGTGATAAATCGTCATTTTATTTTTTATGTTGTTTTATTCTGTTTTGTTTATATCTTTTATTTTTTTTCATCTTCAGAACAATTCCTGCGAGAGGAGGCAGCTTCAGAAAAATAGATTTCGGACGGTTCATCCACCCTTCGTCTTCTTCTTTAAAAACAGTGGAGTTCACTCCGCTTCCGTTATAGACTTCATCATCAGAATTGAAAATCACCTGCCATTGAGTATCTTCGTCGACTCCTATCCTGTAATTAAATACATCAGGTGTAAGATTCAGAATAATCATTAAAACATCATTTTTCTTTTTACCCTTTCTCAGATAGGTATAAACTGAACGTTCTTCATCGTTCGCTTCCACCCATTCAAAACCATAACTGTTAAACTGATTTTCATAAAGGGACGTTTCCTGTCTGTAAAGATGGTTAAGATCTCTGACCAGATTCTGTAAGCCTTTGTGTACCGGATAGTCCAGCAGATGCCAGTCTAAACTCTGTTTAAAATTCCATTCCGCCGTCTGTCCGAATTCGTCGCCCATGAAAAGTAATTTCGCTCCGGGGTGCGTAAACATGTACATGAATAAAGCTCTCAGATTGGCAAACTTCTGCCACTCATCACCTTTCATCTTGTAGATCAGACTTGCTTTCCCATGTACGACTTCATCATGAGACAATGGCATCATATAATTTTCATTATACATATACATGGAGGCAAATGTCAGTTTATGGTGTCGGTGTTTTCTGTTTTCATAATCTTCTTTAAAATAATTTAGAGTATCATGCATCCAACCCATCATCCATTTCATTCCGAAACCTACTCCACCATCGTGAACCGGTTTTGTGAGCATCGGAAAATCCGAACTTTCCTCGGCTATTGTAATAATACTGTTCCCGAATTCTTTGTAAACGGCGGTATTGAATTCCTGCAGGAACAATTTTGCTTCGAGATTGACATTTTCCCCATAAATATTAGGCTCCCATTCACCTTCATCTCTTGAGTAATCAAGATGAAGCATCGATGTCACTGCATCTACACGAAGGCCGTCTGCATGATAGCGGTCAAGCCAGAACATCGCATTGGAGATGAGAAAAGACTTAACTTCATTTTTCCCGTAATCAAAAATATAGGATTTCCAGTCGGGATGAAAACCTCTTTTTGGATCTTCATGCTCATATAAATGACTTCCGTCGAAAAGATGAAGTCCGTTGGCATCTCCCGGAAAATGGGAAGGAACCCAATCCAAAATAACTCCAATATTATTTTTATGCAGTTCATCGATCAGGAACATCAAATCCTGAGGCGATCCGAAGCGTGAAGTTGCCGCAAAAAAACCTGTGATCTGATATCCCCAACTTGGGTCATACGGATATTCCATCACCGGCATAAATTCCACATGAGTGAAACCCATATATTTAATGTAAGGTACCAGCTTTCCAGCAATTTCTCTGTAATTTAAAAATTTTTCAGGAGATTCTGCATCTCTGAGCCATGATGCCAGATGCATCTCATACACAGAAACAGGAGATTCTAAGCTGTTACTTTTCCACCTTTTTTTCATCCATTCTTCATCATCCCACTCATACCAATTAGTAGAAACTAATGAAGCAGCCTGAAGATTCTGTTCCCAGCTAAGTGCATATGGATCACTTTTTTCTAAAATCATTCCCTGATTTTCTATGGCATATTTATAAAGCGTACCCCAGTTGATCCCGGGAATAAAACCTTCCCAAATACCGGAACTGTCCCAGCGTGGAAAAAGAATATGCTCAGTATGATTCCAGCTATTAAAATTTCCGATTACAGAAACTTTTTTTGCATTGGGAGCCCAAACTGAAAAGTAGACCCCTTTCACACTGTCCATTTCTACAGAATGTGCTCCGAATTTCTCGTAAAGACGATAGTGTTTACCTTCACGAAAAAGATAAATGTCATGGTCTGTGAAAAGTGTAAAGGTTTTTACCGAATTGATCATAGTGTTTTTTCAGTCAGATTGGTCATAAGCAGTCATTACAAAAAACACCGAAGCATATTTCGTGCTAAACTGTTTATTAATAAGTATCGATGACTATCAAATATATAAATATTTACTTTGTTAAAGGCTGTTTTTTATTAATTTTAATTAACCTATATAAAAAGTTTTTTTTATACTTTTATGAGTTTAATAAAATACATTCTTTTTTAAACACAAATATGAAGTTTATACTTTACACGGGTGAAGCCGACGAAAGGCCTATATTTATAACCGGAAACTTTAATATGTGGAATCCAAAAGATTCCCGGTATCTGCTGATACAAACAGATTCCCATAATTACTACATTGAAATATTTGAGGAGTTTCTCCCGGATGTTATTGAATTCAAGTATACAAAAGGAGGCTGGGAGAATGTAGAACTTGACCAGTACGGAAGCATCACTCCCAATAGAAAAGCATTAAAGTCTTCAGAAGTCATTTCCTCTCTTGTAGAAAAATGGAGATATAACTGGGGACCTTTTAAAGAGGAGTTTTATCCTATTGTTGAAATCATTTCTGAAGAATTTTACATTCCTCAGCTGGAAAGGTACCGCAAGGTCTGGGCTCTGCTCCCTTACGATTATTATGTTTCTGACAGACATTACCCGGTTCTTTATCTTCAGGATGCTCAAAATTTATTCAATGAAGGTAGTCCGTACGGAAATTGGGAAATTGATAAAAAACTTTCAATACTTGCTGAATATGGGCGCGGCGATGTCATCATCATTGCTATTGAACACGGAAGCGAAGAAAGAATCAAAGAATATATTTTTGATAATGACAACGTAGCCAACGGTTCTGAGGGAAAAAAATACATCCGTTTTATTACAGATACTTTAAAACCTTTCGTCGATGAAAACTACCGCACCAAAAAAGACAGGGAAAATACCGGAATCGGTGGAAGTTCATTAGGAGCACTGATCAGTATCTACAGTGGATTTTTATATCCTGAAGTTTATTCAAAACTCCTCATTTTCTCTCCGTCTCTCTGGGTAGAGCCTAATAATAACTTTCCTATGATGAGCTTCAGGGTTCCGTTCAAAACTAAAATATATCTCTACGGTGGCGAAAAGGAAGGATCAAAAATGGTTAAGAGAATACAGGTCTTTGAAAATTATCTGAAAAGATGGGAAAAGAAAAATTTGTTTGATTTTGAATTTAAAACAAATATCAATCCCGAAGGCTCTCATAACGAATTTTACTGGTCACAGGAATTCCCGAGAGCTATCGAATGGCTTTTTTACAACAACACAGAAAACCCTGTTGAGGTAACACCGCATCAGGAAACCAAAAATTAAACAATATGAAATTATTAAACAAAAGAAATAAAAGTTACGCACAGATTTTTGAATTATTTACAGAAGAATCTTGGGCCGAAAACAGTAAAAATTATAATAAAAATATACAGTTGCTTTTCTCAGGAAAGAAGTATGAAGTTTTTATCGATGCAAAAGATGAATCTGTCACCTACTTTATCGGATTGGGAAAATCTGATCTTCAGAATTTTGAATTCCAGCAGGTTGCTGTTAAATTTTCTCAGGCCAACCGGAAAAATTTTCAGTCATACCCAACCTTAATTTCTGCAGATCTGATTACTGAAAGCCAGTTTGAAGAATTTATAAAAGGTCTTTTCTTAGGAACTTATCAGTATCCGTTTCAGAAAACACATGTTTTCTGGAATGAAAATTTTGAACTTCATTTTGGAAATATAAGTCAGAAAAAATTAGATACCGTCATAAGCAGAACTGAGGCCTTATGCGAAGGTCAGACCGCCTGTCAGGACTGGCTCAACAAACCTGCAAATTTAAAAAGACCTGAAGATGTAAATACATATCTGAAAAACCTGGCAAAGAAAAACCAGCTTAATTATACTGTATTCAACAGAAAAAAATGTGAAGAACTGGGATTGGGAGCCTTTGCTGCAGTCAATCAGGGAAGTGCCTATGATGCCGCTTTTACTATCCTGGAATATAAAAGCAACGTCAAAAATGCAAAAACTTTCGGTCTGGTAGGAAAATGCGTTTTATTTGATACCGGTGGGATTTCGATCAAGGCCTCAGACAATATGCATTATATGAAGTCTGATATGGGTGGAGCAACAGCAGTTATCGGAGCTTTGATCTATGCTTCGAAAATGAAATTGCCGGTAAATATTACTGCCATTTTACCTATTACAGATAATGCTGTTTCCGAAAATGCCTATCTTCCGAGTGATGTTGTTACAGCCTACAACGGAAAGACCATTGAAGTCCTCAATACCGACGCTGAAGGAAGAATGACTCTTGCAGACGGACTTTCCTATCTTTCCAAGAACTATAAAACAGATGTTCTGATTGATCTCGCCACCCTTACAGGAAGTTCGGTAAGAATGTTTGGTGATACCTGTGGTGCGATGTTTTCTAACAGTGAAGATTTAAAAAACCGTCTGATAAAAACAGGAGACAAAACAAATCAGAGGGTGTGGAACCTCCCATTGTGGGATATCTGGAAGGATGATTTTAAATCTGACGTAGCTGATTTTAAAAACATCTCTATGAAACCTATCGGAGACTGCATTATTGCGGCAAAATTTTTAGAACAGTTTATTGAAGGACATCCTAACTGGGCGCATCTTGACATTGCCGGAGTTGCATTTGGAAACGTAGGATATGCCAAAGATAAAGCTGCAACAGGATATGGAGTACAATTACTGGCTGATTTAATTGAAAATTATTACTAAAAATTAGTTTATTTAAAAATTTCTCTGTATAATTGATTAGTGATTTTCAAATATTCATCGATTATTGATTTTACACATTAAAACATCAATAAAAAATATATTTTATCTTTGAATATTCACCAAAAACTAAAAAACATTATATGGAGAAGAAAACCATTGTATGCATTTCGTGCTATTACAAAGGCTATGATTTTATGGATGAGATGAAAAAGCTCGGTAATAAAGTTATCCTTATAACATCAGAAAACCTTAAAGAAAAAAACTGGCCGTGGGAAGCTATTGACGAGGTTTTCTATATGCCTGAAGTAAAACCATCTGTCTGGAATCTTGATCATCTTATTCAGGGATTTTCTCATTTAATGAAGACCCGAAAGGTAGATGCGGTCATTGCACTTGACGACTATGACGTTGAAAAAGCGGCATTAATCCGTGAAACATTTCGTATTCCGGGAATGGGACAGACTACGCACCGTTATTTCAGAGATAAACTGGCTATGCGCCAGAAAGCAAAAGATTCAGGCATCAATGTTCCGGAATTCACTGCCGTATTTAATGATCATGAAGTTGAAAAATTCATTGATAAAATACCTGCTCCCTGGGTTTTAAAACCCCGTTCCGAAGCATCAGCATCGGGAATCAAAAAGCTTAAGACCAAAGAAGAACTATGGAAAGCCTTAGAAAATCTGGGTGAAGAACGTCATCTTTTTCTCTTGGAAAGCTTTAAGCCGGGTGATGTGTATCATGTTGACAGCTTAACCTTTAATAAGGAAATTGTTTTCACTTCTGCTTCAAAATATTTAGCACCACCCATGGAGGTTTCCCATGAAGGAGGTGTTTTCAGAACCAGAACATTAGGCCGTTATTCGGAGGAATTTAAGGCGCTGGATGATGCCAATAAAAAAGTCCTTATAAATTTCGGCTTGCTTAACGGTGCCACCCATACAGAATTTATCCGCGGTAAAGAAGACGGTAAGTGGTATTTTCTTGAAACCTCATCAAGAGTTGGCGGTGCACATATTCCTGATTTGGTGGAAGCATCAAGCAATATCAATATCTGGCGTGAATGGGCAAAAATAGAAGATGCACTTCTGAGAGGCAAAAACTATGAAGTTTCTAAACCTACAGGGTACTATTCAGGATTGATTATCGCTTTAATTAAAGATAGACAACCTGACTATAATCAGTTTGAATGTGAAGAAGCACTCAAATTTCTTCCGATTGATTATCACGTAGGAATTGTTTACAAATCAAAAGATTCTGATAAAATCACAGAAAGATTAGACCGCGCTGCAGAAAATATCCATAAGAATCTTCTGAATATTATTCCGCCTCAGGAAAAACCGAGTGCATAGAACAAATTAGCAATAGTAACAGCCTAATCTTACAGCATTAATAATAGAATGCCTGATTCACTGATATCTGATTTTTATCAACTTAAAATCAATGAATTTAGAAATTGGTTTATGATCCGACTATACGGATTTCTTTTTAAAAATTTAAACCTAAATTAAAATCCATCTTACATGCCACAAATAGAACATACCGATTATTACTCAAATATATTAGGAACAAGCCTTAAAGTAGAAGTCACCGGACATTTCGGTTACCCTATCATTATGTTTCCGACTTCACAGGGACAGTATACCCAGAACAATGATTTTAACCTGAATGGCAGTATCAACTGGTTTGTCGAGCAGGGTAAAGTAAAATTATATAATATTCAGACGATTGATGCATGGAGTTTTTATGACGAAAAAATAACTCCTCAACAGAGAATCAAAAATTATGAAAAATATGTTCAGTTTCTGATTAAGGAATTTGTTCCTTACATACAGAAACTTCATAATACTCACCGCGTAGCCGTTGCCGGGGCAAGTTTCGGAGGCTATCACGCTGCTAATTTTGCTTTCAGGTTTCCGGATGTTGTTTCTCATTTATTCAGTCTTTCCGGAGCTTTCAGTATCAGGAATTTCATGGATGGATATTCCGATGAACTGGTCTATTTCAACTGTCCAAGAGAATTTGTAAAAAATGATGACGCCTGGAAATACAGACATATGCACATCGTTCTGAGTACCTCAGATGAGGATATCTGCAGGGATAAAAATGTTGAAATGGCAGAAATTCTCCGCTCAAAGGGAATTGATTTCTGGTATGATGAAAAAAAGTGGATCAACCACGACTGGCCACTGTGGAGAATGGCATTTCCTAATTTCATAGGAACATTCTTCTCTTAAAATCCAAACAAATCAAATATTTATATTAAAAAACTAAAAAGACAAATTATGGCAAAGAAAGTAGGAATTTTATTCGGAATGGAAGATACATTTCCATGGGCATTTATCGACAGGGTCAACGAATTGGGAAAAGGAGAAATCACAGCAGAAGCAGTTACGATTGATAAATTGGAACAGGGAGCAGATTATGGATACGCTGTAATCATTGACAGAATTTCTCAGGATGTTCCTTTCTACAGAGCCTATCTGAAAAATGCAGCTCTGAATGGCACGTACGTCATCAATAATCCTTTCTGGTGGAGTGCAGACGAAAAATTTTTTAATAATGCTCTGATGTCGAAACTTGGAATTCCTTTACCAAACACTGTTTTACTGCCTTCCTACGAAAGGCCTGATGATACGTCGGAAACATCATTCAGAAATCTTAAATTTCCTCATGACTGGGACTACATTTTTGATTATGTAGGTTTTCCGGCTTATATGAAACCGCATGACGGCGGAGGATGGAAAAGTGTTTACAGAGTGGAAAGTCCCCAGGATCTTTGGGATAAATTATCTGAAACAGAACAGCTGGTGATGATGGTTCAGGAAGAAATTGTTTTTCAGGATTACTACAGGGTATACTGTCTGGGCAAGAAATATGTTCATATCATGCCTTACGAGCCAAGAAATCCGCATCATTTGAGATATGCGACCACCCATCAGACGGAGGGTAAAGATTTGGAAAAACTGTTAAAAGTAATCCATGATTACACGATTAAAATGAATGAAGCTTTAGGATATGATTTCAATACGGTAGAATTTGCAGTAAGAGATGGAATTCCTTATGCAATAGATTTCTGTAATCCTGCACCGGATGCTGACAGAAAATCTGTAGGTGAAGAAAATTTCGCATGGATCGTAGAGCATTCAGCAAAATTAGCTATCGAAAAAGCAAAAGAATACGTTCCCGGAAAACAGAATATCTCCTGGGGAACTTTTGTGAAGGATTCAGTAAAATAAACTCAACAAAACACAGGAAAAGAATGCATCAGTTTACTATTGGTATTGAAGAAGAATATCAGATCATCGATTTAGAAAGCAGGGATCTGGTATCCCATGTTTCAAAAATCATTGAGGGAGGCAAGGCTGTTCTAAGTGAAAACTTAAAGCATGAAATGCACGAATCCATGATTGAAATGGAAACCGGAATCTGTCAGAATATTCAGGAGGCGCGTACTGAACTGACGAACCTTAGAAGACACCTTATCAAAACGGCACATGAGCAGGGGCTTCGTGTGTCAGGAGGTGGTACGCATCCTTTTTCAAACTGGGAACACAATACCATAACAGATGGTGAGCGATATAATAAAATCGTAGATGATATGGGAGATGTGGCCCGTGGAAACCTTATTTTCGGACTGCACGTCCATATCGGAATTCCCAACCGTGAAGAAGGAGTAAGAATACAGAATGTGATGCGTTATTTCCTGCCGCATGTTTATGCACTTTCAGTGAATTCACCGTTTTGGATTGGCAGAAATACAGGTTTCAGATCGTACAGACAGGAAATTTTTGTAAAATTTCCAAGAACCGGAATTCCAAGTTATTTTAATTCTCTTGCAGAATTTGACAGCTATGTTGATCTCCTTGTAAAAACAGGAACGATTGACAACGCAAAAAAAATCTGGTGGGATTTACGCGTTCATCCTTTTTACCCTACTATAGAATTCAGGATCTGCGATATGCCTCTGAGAATTGACGAAACAGTGTGTCTTGCAGCCATTATGCAAAGCTTAGTTGCTAAAATTTATAAACTGCACCAGCAGAACCTCAGTTTCAGAAGCTACAGAAGATTATTGCTTAATGAAAATAAATGGCGTGCTTCCAGAGATGGTATCCATTCTCATCTCATTGATTTTGGCAAGGAAGAATCCGTACCTTATCCCGATTTGCTGAAAGAACTGCTTGAGTTTATTGATGATGTTGTAGACGATCTGGGATGCAGAAAAGAAGTGGAATACGCCTGGACGATTTTAGAAAACGGGACGGGAGCAGACAGACAGTTAAAAGTCTTTCAGGAAACCGGAGATTTAACGAAAGTCGTTGATTACATGATCTCTGAGACAGAATATGGAATTACGCATAGTGAAAACGCATCGTAATATTTTAATAACTTTGCACAAAATATGAAGTTATGAAAGAGGTAAGAATTGCTTTACTGGACATGAACAACAATCACGTCAATCAGGGTTTTAAAAATATAAAAGAAATTTCAGAAGCTTTAAGGGAAGAATCTGAAGAAAGCATCAGTATTGAAGTATTTGATGTCCGGTTTAAGAATAAAATTCCAAACGTAGAAGATTTTGATATTTTTATTTCTTCAGGAGGTCCCGGAAATCCTCATCGGGAAGGATTCGAATGGGAAGATAGATATGCTCATTTTTTAGATTCAGTATATCAGCATAATCTGAAAAAGAATGACACTAAAAAATATCTTTTTTTAATATGCCATTCTTTTCAGCTGGCAAGTATTCACTGGAAACTGGGAAACATCTGTAAAAGAAATTCCTATTCCTTTGGAGTAATGCCCATGCATAAGACAGATGAGGGTAAGGAAGAATTTTTATTTAAAAATCTTCCTGAACCGTTCTATGCGGTGGACTCAAGAGCTTACCAGTTTATAGAACCTGATGCGGAACGTTTTGAAGAACTGGGGATGAAAATTGTTGCTATAGAGAAATTCCGTCCTCATATTAATCTGGAAAGAGCTATAATGGCGATTCGTTTTTCGGACGAAATTTTCGGAACTCAGTTTCATCCTGAAGCCAATCCTGCAGGAATGATTGAAAACCTTAAAGATGAAAAAAACAAACAGGCAATGATTGAAAACTACGGAATGGAAAAATACCTGGAGACTGTTGACCGCATGGATGATGAAGAAAAGATCCTCCTCACACAGACGCAGATCCTGCCAAGGTTTTTGAATTCGGCAAAAAATAACATTTTAAGAGATGTTGAAGCAATGGTATAAACGCCATATAAGCTCCTGCTTTTTACAATTGCTAAAAGAATAAAATTGAAAATCGGGTGTTCTATGCCCGATTTTTTTAAAATCACAAAGAAAAAAATATGATTCCAAAATACAGAAAACAGTTCAATCAGGAATTTACTCAGGAAAAATATGGGCGTTGTAAAGAAATACTACAGAAAAAGAGTGGTTTGCTGCCCTCTTTCAGGCTTTCTGAAAGTCCGATGTTCCTTACGAATGAATTTAAAAGCAAACTGATTGATGCCAGTGAAAGTATTATCAATCAGATCAAAGATTTATCCCCGGAAACTTTAGAAAAAGCAATCCCTTCAGACTGTAAAGTTCCCAACGACACGGCCAAACCTCATTTTTTCACTATTGATTTCGGAATCTGTAAAAGTGAAAACGGAGAAATTGAGCCCCAGCTGATCGAACTTCAGGCTTTCCCTTCACTGTATGCCTTTCAGAAAGTATATGAAGACACATTCTGTGAGGTGTACCCTTTTTTGGATGAAATTAAATACAATATATCTCAGCATGAGATCCAGAAGTATCTTAAAGAACTGATTGTAGGTGATGAAAATCCCGAACAGGTGATCTTACTGGAAATTTTCCCTGAAAAACAAAAAACCGCTATTGATTTTGCATTAACTGAAAAATTGCTGGGAATAAAAACGGTATGTCTTACGAAGGTCAGGAAAGAAGGAACACTTCTCTTTTATGAAAATGAAGGCAGAAAAACGCAGATCAAAAGAATATACAACCGTGTGATCTTTGATGAATTAGACCGTATTCCTGATCTTCAGCTTGAATTTGACTTTCGTGAAGAAGCGGATGTAAAATGGATCACGCACCCCAACTGGTTTTTCAAAATTTCAAAATTTCTATTACCGATGCTGAAGCATCAGTATGTTCCGAAAAGTTATTTCCTGCATGAATTTCCTGAAAATGAACATCTTGAAAATTTTGTGCTGAAACCTTTATTTTCGTTTGCAGGCAGCGGAGTGAATTTAAATCCAACAAAGGAAATCACAGATTCAATTGATGATAAAAAGAATTATATTCTGCAGCGAAAAGTAAATTACGAACCTGCGTTTGAAGATATCAACGGGGATTTTTCAAAAGCTGAAATCCGTTTGCTTTATATCTGGAGAGAACAGGATGAATTTCCCATTCTGTTGGAAAACCTGGGACGGATGACCAAAGCTTCGATGGTCAATGTAGATTTTAATAAGAAAGATGCCATCTGGATCGGAAGTTCCAATGCTTTTTTTGCGGAAGAATAAATCAAAATGATCATAAAAGTCAGTTTTCATTTTAAGGTTGAGGTCAGTAAGCTCCATTTTCTAAAATTGAAATCATACTTGTAAACAGCAAAAACCTCAGAATTTTCTGAGGTTTTTATTATTCTATGAATTTAGGCCTGATTAAAACTTATCACCTTCGAGTAATTCTCTCGTCTGGTACTCCTGTACTAAATCAATGGCATTTGAAATCACATCACTCAAAGCTGTAATGAAGGTTCCTTCTTCTGCCATCCCCATGGCATGTTTCAACGCTTCTATTTCTTTAGGAATGGTCTCGTAGCTTACGTCTCTTCCCGAAGTCTGCATTCCTTCGATGATCAATCCGTTGATCTCTTCTTCAGTCCTTCCACGAAGGTGCTTCTCATTTCTGATAATGATATGATCAAACATTCTGCCTGCAATTTTTCCGCAAAGCCTGATATCTTCATCTCTTCTGTCACCCACTCCGGAAATAATACCGATTTTCTTGGTCGATTCTACATTTTTAAGATAATCTTCAATCGCTTCATACCCTGCCGGATTATGGGCGAAATCAATTAGGACCTTAAAGTTTTTGAAATTAAATATATTCAACCTTCCAGGAGTAAGCTGTGCACTGGGAATAAATGTTCTCAGAGAATTCGAAATATCTTCTATCCCAAATCCCTGTAAGTAGCAGGCCAAACTAGCTGCCAGAACATTATCGATCATGAATTTTGCCTTTCCTTCCATGGTAATCGGGAAGTCTTTCGCTTTTCCGATTCTGATTTTCCAGTCCCCTTTTTTGATCGTTACAAAACCTTCTTCATAAACACAGGTAATTCTGCCCTCTTTCGCGAATTTTTTAATGTGTTCATTGTTTTCATCAATACTGAAAATGGCAACATTGCTCGGTAAATCATTGATGATCCTCATTGAATATTCATCCTCTGCATTCAAAACACTCCATCCATTCTTCTTTACACTGTCCAGTACTACTCTTTTTACTTTGGTCAGATCTTTCAGATTGTGAATATCATTCAGTCCTAAATGATCTTCTTTGATATTGGTCAGAACACCGATATCACATTGGGAAAAACCTAAACCTGAACGGAGAATTCCTCCTCTGGCAGTTTCAAGAACAGCAAATTCGACTGTCGGATCTTTTAAGATAAATTCAGCAGAAACGGGACCTGTGGTATCCCCTTTCGTCAGCATGGTATTCTGAATGTAAATTCCGTCAGAAGTAGTAAAACCTACACGGTATCCATTATTTTTAACAATATGGGAGATCAGTCTTGTAGTCGTTGTTTTTCCGTTAGTACCTGTTACCGCAATGATCGGAATCGTGAACGGTTTTCCCTGGGGATATAACATATCCACAACAGGAGCTGCTACGTTTCTAGGAAGACCTTCACTTGGCGCAAGGTGCATTCTGAAACCCGGGGCAGCATTCACTTCAATGATTGCTCCTCCGCTTTCTTTTAGAGGCTGTGTAAGATTCTCAGCCATAATATCAATTCCACAAACATCCAGGCCGATGATTTTCGAAATTCTTTCTGCCATCGTGATGTTTTCCGGATGCACCATATCGGTGACATCAATAGAAGTACCGCCTGTCGAGAGGTTGGCAGTTGATTTCAGATAAACCACTTCACCTCTTTGAGGAACAGTTACTAAAGTATAATTCAGCTTGTCCAGTAATTCGGTCGTATCTTTATCTACAGCGATCTCTGTCAGGACGTTTTCATGCCCGTAGCCTCTCCTCGGATCCTGATTTTCCTTATCAATCAGCTGCTGGAGATTCATATCGCCATCTCCCACTACATGAGCAGGAACGCGTCTTGCTGCAGCCACCATTTTATTATTGATGACTAAAACTCTGAAGTCATATCCGGTAATATATTTTTCAACAATAACTTTGTTCGAATATTTCTGAGCATGCTCCAAACCGATTTTTGCAACTTCCCAGTCGGTCACATTAATTGAAGATCCTTTTCCGTGATTACCGTCAAGGGGTTTGATCACGACAGGATATCCAATTTTATCAATGACACTCTGTAATTCTTCTTCATTGATAATTACGTCACCCGTCGGGACAGGAATTGCTGCATCATTCAGCATTCTTTTGGTCAGTTCCTTATTGCAGGCAATATCTACTGCTATCGAACTTGTATTTCCTGTAATGGTTGCCTGGAATCTTTGCTGATTAACACCATATCCTAACTGAACCAAAGAGTTTGTTCCCAATCTGATCCATGGGATTTTTCTGGAAACTGCCTCCTGTACGATACTCCCTGTAGAAGGTCCGAGACGAACCCGCTCCCTGATTTCTTTTAAACGCTGGATACAGCCTTCAATATCATAATCATCTCCATTGATCAGTGCATGGGCAATTTCAACAGCCTGTTCGGCTGCATAAATTCCTGTGTTTTCTTCTATATAATCAAATACGACATTATAAACGCCGGAAGTTTTTGTTTCGCGTGTTCTTCCAAAACCGGTTTCCATTCCTGCAAGGGTCTGAATTTCCAGGGCTATATGTTCAATGACATGCCCCATCCAGGTGCCTGTTTCCACACGATGAAAAAAACCACCGTGTGTGCCTTCAGAACATCGGTGGCTGATAAGTGACGGAATCAGTTTTTCTATTCTTTCACGAAAGCCTTCAATTTTATTGGTAGGAAAATTTTCCAGCTCTTCAAGATCCAAACGCATCTGTATCAGCTTCTTTCTTCTAATACTCCAAATATTAGGACCCCTCAAAGCTTGTATCTTCTCAATTTTCATATTTTAATGACGTAATTTTTATTAGTAAAAATATCTTTTAGAATCAAAGATAATGCAAAACACGAACAAAAACCTCAGGACGTTTAAAGATTTATTAAAAAAGTTCATTATTTATAATCAATTTAGAATCAAAGCAAATACGTTAAAAAACCCTCAATGTTTCGTAGACAGCTAATTATTTTCTAACTTTGTGGGATATGAAACCTGTTGGAAAATTAATTATTATCGGTGGAGCTGTTAATAAAGGCAGTTTCTCAGAAACCGATTACGATCAGAATATTGAAAAAAATCTTAATTTTTTTGAAAGAGGAATTTTAAGAAAAATCATTACTGAATCTAAAAACAAAGAAAACTCTGTGATCGAAGTGATTGCTACAGCATCACAAATACCACAAATCGTAAGTGCAGAATATAAAAGAGCTTTTGAATTTTTAGGAGCTAAGAATGTCAATATTCTCAATATTCAAAACCGTGAAGAAGCCAATTCGGATGCCGTCGTCGCCAGAGCAAATGCAGCGGATGTTGTGATGTTCACCGGTGGTGATCAGCTGAGACTGACCTCTATTCTTGGAGGAACTCGGTTTCATGATACGATCCTTCTGAAATATATGGAACAGGATTTTATTTATTCAGGGACTTCTGCAGGTGCTGCTGCAGCTTCAGAAAATATGATCTATCAGGGAAGCAGCTCTGAAGCTCTTTTAAAAGGAGAAATAAAGACGACCCAGGGATTAGGGTTAATCGACAATGTGATTGTTGATACTCATTTTGTACAGCGTGGCAGAATAGGACGTCTGTTTCAGGCTGTAGTAAACAATCCGAGAACTTTAGGAATCGGCTTAGGAGAAGATACCGGACTTTTTATTTATAATGATACCATGACAGCAGTAGGATCGGGACTTGTGATTATTGTAGACGGACGGTTTATCAAAGACACCAACCTTACCAACATTAATCTGGGAGAACCTATTTCGATTGATAATCTTACCGTTCACGTCATGTCCATGAATGACCATTATGATTTGACCACAAGAAAATTAACGATAGAAAACTCTCAGTTTAATCCGGTTCCACTCACGTAAAAACAATTTTGGTATCTGATGATTATTGACTGTCTAAATCACTCGTCACTCCATCAATCATCCACTTATCAATTATCATTTATCAATCATCAATTATACCTAACAGCTATATGAAAATCATCATTCACGGAGGTTTTTTCTCTGAAAGTGACCAGAGCCATGAGGTGAAAGTTGCCAAGCAAAATTCTTTAAAGGATATCGCCAGGAAATCTTATCAGTATCTAAAATCTCATTCAGCATTTGAAACCGTGGCTTATGCAGTTTCTCTTCTTGAAGATGATGTACTGTATAATGCAGGAACAGGTTCACAAATTCAAGGCGATGGGGTTATCCGGATGAGTGCAGCCATCATGGACGGTACTACTCAGAAAATGAGTGGAGTTATCAATATTGAAGATGTGAAAAATCCTATTCTCGTTGCTAAAGACCTTATTTCTGAAGATGACAGGGTTTTAGGCGGAAGCGGTGCAAAAAAATACGCTTCCGAACA
Source organism: uncultured Chryseobacterium sp. (assembly GCA_963526305.1). GTDB lineage: Bacteria > Bacteroidota > Bacteroidia > Flavobacteriales > Weeksellaceae > Chryseobacterium. The sequence goes on from CAURNW010000001.1 coordinate 539,304, forward strand.
TGGTTTTGAAAACTTTTCGACAGAAATTCCTCAAAGAAGAAAAGAATATGAAGCCAAATTAAGTAATGGTGGAAAAGGAACGGTAGGCTGTGTTGCCTGGGATCAGGATGGAAATTTAGCTGCTGCAACTTCCACCGGTGGCAAAGGTTTTGAAATTCCGGGAAGAATTTCTGATTCTGCGACCGTGGCCGGAAATTATGCCAATCAGTTCTGTGCAGTGAGCTGTACAGGTGTAGGTGAAGATATTGTAAGTAATGCCACTGCAACAAAAATTGTTACAAGAGTCAGTGACGGAATGAATCTCGAAAAAGCATTTACAAAAACTTTCGATGAACTAAAAACGATTGACGGTTTTGCAGGTGCTATCGCTATCGACAAAGACGGAAATTTCTATAATCAGAATTCTTATCCAACGATGGTATTTGCATCTTTCGACGGAGAAAATTTTGAAATATTTAATTAAAGTTTAACATATTTTTATTAATCCCTTATATTTTTTGGCACGTATTTTACATAGTTATTGGTATAAATAATTTAATATAACTTTTAAAATCAGAAATCATGGGAAATAAGACAAACGGTATTTTAGCTTTATTAGGATTAGGTGCTTTGGCTTACTGGAAATACAAAAAATCAACTCCTGAAGAGCAGCAGGCTGTAAAGGATAAGATTAACAATGCAAAGGATAATTTCAACAAATGGGGAAATGACCTGAAGTCAAAAGCAAATGATGTAGCTTCACAGGCTCAGAATAAATTTGACGAAGCAAAAACCAAAGTTGAAGATACTGCATCCAATATCTAAGACCTGAAACAAATTTTAATATTTTTACATTCATATAAAAGAAGTCATCATTACGATGACTTCTTTTTTGCATGTACTGCATAGACCATTGGAATTTTATTGCCAAACTTTTCTATTCTCCACTTTCCTTTTTCAAATTCTTCCAGATGTCTGAAACAGGGATAAGGTGACCAGTCAAATTCTCTGAAGTTTCTTATAATCAAATCTTCATCGATCAGGTTTTGCAGAACATCACACAGCGGATGATTCCACGAAATATACTGCTGAACAATGGCTGCTGAAGCATCAGCATAGGTTCCTTCTGAAGTTTCAATAATTGGTTTTTCATTAAAATAATTATAAATAACCCCATCAAAATTGTCATCATACATCCAGACTACAGGATGAAATTCTGCCATAATAAATGCTCCTCCGGGTTTCAGAAAATGATTTATCACCTCTGCCCACTGTTTTAAGTCCGGAAGCCAACCGATTGTTCCGTAACTTGTAAAAACAATATCAAATTTTTCATTCAAAACCTTTGGGAGATGATACACATCAGTACAGATAAATTGGGTATCAGTTCCACATTGATGAGCTAACTCTTTGGCTTTATCAATGGCTTTATCCGATAAATCAATTCCTGTAACTTTTGCTCCCATTCTTGAAAGCGAAACAGAATCCTGTCCGAAATGACATTGGAGATGCAGAATACTTTTTCCTTTTATATCTCCCAGTAAATCCAGTTCGATAGAATTCAGCGAATTTCTTCCCTTTAAAAACTCATCGACAAAATAGAAGTCAGACTCAAAGTGCGGATCTACTCTTGCATTCCATGAATTTTTATTGATTTCCAGATAATTTTCCATTGGTATTTATTTTCTGCAAATATATTTTTTTTGAACCAAATCTTCAAATTGAGGATTCCCGTAAAAAAGTTTTAAATAGCTTATGTAGGTTTGCAGCAGGTAATTAATCAAATATTAAGTAATGCACTGATCAAGGTTTAAAACTGTTCTTTTATGATGCAAAACTTATTTACAGAGAAAATAAAAATTAATAACAATTATAAAAATGAGTAAAAATTCTTCTTTAGGAGCACCGGACCTATTTTTAGGCGTGCTTGCCATAATGCTGATCAGCGTTAGTTTTTATCAGACCTGGCTTGGGCTTGAACAAATTTTCGGAAATGCTTCTTTTGTGATCGCCCTGGTTCTTTCATTACTTCTGTTATTTCTCTGCTGGATGCTGAGAGCTGCCAAACTGGAGGGAAAACCAACAGGAAGCTTAGTGGGTATTTATATTTTTATTGCTTCATTCTGTTTCATTGCAAATTTTAATGCTCTGTACACCAGATTTATGCGTACTGATATTTATACCAACGAACTGCGAACGATCAATGAAGATTTCAACACATTAGAAAGTAATGTAGAATCTAAATTAAATTATAAATACCCAAAAGAAACGACCAGGAATATTGAGATTAAGAAAAAACAGCTAATGGCTAAGATTATTGATCCTGCCAACCAGGGAATCGGCAGCAGAGCACAGTCGCTGATAAGAGATATTGAAAAAATGACAGGTCAGAAAGTCGATCTTTTAACTCCTGTCGGTAATGATTATGATGATTTAGCCGTAAGAATGGGAACTCAGATTGACAATATGGTCATGGATCTGTCTCCGGATGAGCGGAATTTAAAATCTGATATCAACAATTCTGTTCTGAAATGGAATAAAAAAGTACAGGAATTTTTATTGCTTCCTAAAAAAGACAAAGATGATTTTGCACAAAGCCTTATTGACAATGCCCTGACTGATTACAATAAGTTAGGAAGCAGGGGAACCAATGTTCTGGGCGAAGACAAATTTAAATTTGAACCTTTACTTTCTAAGACACAGGATGTGGGAAAAATTGGTTATGCTTTTGAACATGCTGTCAAAAATTTCGGAATGTATCAGTTTGTTGTTTTAGCAGGATGTATTTTGCTCGATTTTGTGATTGTTATTATAATTCTTCTGGTAACAAACCCCGATCGCAACAGCAATAATGGAAGTGTATTAAACAGAAAAAAAGGCAGAACATTAATCCCTAACAGATAAAAAGATGACCAACAACGACAAACCATTTTCATTTGATGATTATGAAGATAATTATCCGGAAATAAATCACGAAACAATTGAGCATCCTGTCACTTATACAATTCCTGAAATAGAAGATGACGGCTTTGTTCCTACTTCCAACGGAAGTTCAACGACGGTGCAGAATAAAGACAGCAACTTCATCTTTTTCTATGGCACATCAGCATCAGGAAAATCAGTAATCCTGTCTGCAATTTTATATTACATGAATTCTGTTGCCGGAGTTCTGAGGCCTAAACTGGGAAGTCCAAACTCAAGAGAAGCCCATGTTTTGCTTGCAGATTTCTTTGAAAATATAAAAAGAGGCATTCTCCCTAACAGAAGCACAAGAGATCAGGTTACACGGTTGGATTTCGTATTTGATCCCAATAACAAATCTAAAAAAGTACCGCCAGTCAGTTTATCATTTCTAGAGACCAACGGAGAAAACCACAATGAAATTTCCAGAGGAGGTAAATACCATGACAGTATTGACGCCTATCTGAACTCTGATATTCCGCTGAATTTCATTATTGTGACAAGCTATGACAGAGCTCACAGTGAAGATTCCAAAATTGTAGAGTTTTTAGATTACCTTGAAAGAAAAGGTAAGAACCTGAGCAATGTCAATGTACTCTTAGTCATTTCCAAATGGGACAAATCCGGAAATATTGGTATTGATAATGAACAGCAACTTGAAAATTTCATCAGTGAAAGGTTAAGCATGACCAATAACAGACTTGACACCTATAATCTTAATAAAACGTACTTTACCATAGGAAATGTACAGAATCAGGGTGGAATGGAAAAAATAACCCTGCTGAATCTTGACTCTGCAGAAGTGATTGCCAAATGGCTTTATCATAACATCGCAGGCTATGATCTGGATTACGAAGGAACATTCTGGGAAAAAATAAAATTCAGCATCTCTAAATAATGAAAAACATCAATGTATTCGGATATGCGACCTTTGGAACTCCCAATGGTTTTACCCAGTCCTGCATCTATGGAAATCAGGGATTGGAAAAAGTTTTAAAAACATTTGACCTCAAAACAAATGCTATACAGTTACTTTCACCTAATGACCGTATTTACTCAATCAGAAAAGAATCTTTGCAGAATACTGTTATCGTATCCTATTCTGTCTACACGTACGCAAAAGAAAAAAGTTCTAACAGAAGCGGAACTTTTATAGGGACAAGCCTGGTCTTTACCAATGAGATCATTCCTGAGAATTCAGTTTTAACTGCCCTTCACGATATCCATCAAAAGCTGAAAAACAATAATGTCAGTCAGAATATTTTAAATATCAACCATTCTAAAGATTTTAATATTCAGAATATTTTTTCAAAAGATTTTGAAAAACTGGAACATCAGAACGCAAAAATCAGCTTTCCTGATTGGGAAAATTCCGGGAAAAACCTGGTCATTTTTACATCAAAATTTGAAAATAGTGAAATACAGAATTTGTTTAAAAAGTCATTACAGATACTCTCTAAATACGATACCCTGTTTTTTATTGACAGTAAAGAAATAGCTGATTTTGTATCTCAGAAAAGACTTTTCAGGTTAATTGATATCACCGGACTCGATCAGGAAATTCAAAGCCTGCAGGAGGAAAAGAAGCAGAATGCTTTAAACATCCTGAGAAATTTTAAAAATCAGAAAGAAAAAATTACGGAGGAAGGCAAAAAAGAATCTGAAATTCTTAAAAGGCAGATTGATAAAAATACGGAGAGACACCGTGAAAACAGTGCAAATATTGAAAAATCTAAAAACAGTTTAGCTTCTCTGCAACAGCTTTATCAGAAACATTCTGAGGAATATGATGTCATTATTGCAGGATTAGAGTCAGGAAAGCAGCTGGGAGAAATCAATCAGTCTTTCGAACAGTGTGAGAGAAAATTTAAGGAAGAAAAGAAAAGATTAAGCACAACTGTTGAAATTTCATCTTTAATTGGCCATAAGCCTGTAAACAGTGTAACTCCTTATACTAATCCGTATCGTAATCGTTTTGATGATGAAGATCCTGAAACAACCGAAAAAAGTTCTAAAACCGGAATCTTAACAATTATATCTGTAATTTTAAATATACTTTTAATCGGTGCTGTTGTATATCTGTTTATTTTAAATGATCCGACAGAGAAAAAAGTCGCCGTTACAGAGATTGCCGGTTCTGTTGATGAAGAAAAACCTATGGTGGAAAAAGACACCATAATTATACAGAATCATCTCAATCCACTCCCCAACAGTTTTGCAAAGGATGAAAAAAATAAAATCCTGGTATTGGATCAGCTGACAGAGAATATCACCAATATTGATCAGACAGTAGAAATCATTTTTGAAAAGAATGAAATTATCAAAAAATATTACCGGTTTCAAAAAGAGGATTACGGTTTACTTCTTATCAGGGAAAACCCGGGTGCGTTCGATTCGAATAAACTTTTAGTAAAAAAATCTTTTTTACAGAAAATTCCGTCGTACTCGTCAGATTCCTTAAAAAATAACCCTTCACCTGATTCTGTATTGAAGACCAACCCATGAAACTACTATTTTCCTTTTTCATTCTCATCTTACTCTCAGCCTGTAAACATCCTGACAGTAAAGATGATGAAAGAAAAATCGTTTCTGTTCAAAGTCCTGAGGAGGATTATCCTGAAGAAAATACTTTTATTTCCACCGACAGTGCCGTAACTTACGAGGAAATAACTGAAGAGTCATCTGTTTCTGAAAATATTCTTCCCATGGAAAATGAAAACGGTGTAAAATACGTTTGGATTGAAATCAATGGGCTGAAGCTTAAATTTATTTTTGATACGGGAGCAAGCAGCATCTGTATTTCATCAGCAGAAGCCAGCGTGATGTACCGACAGGGAACACTGAGAAAAGAAGATATCGTAGAAACCGAATATTTTCAGGATGCGACAGGAACGATCTCTGAAGGAACAAAAATCAATCTGAGAACAGTAAGGGTTGGAGACATTACCTTAAACAATGTAAAGGCTACTGTAATTGATAATGCCGATGCACCTCTTCTTTTAGGACAGTCTGTTTTAGAAAAATTCGGAAATATTGAGATTGATAACAGCAATAATATAATTATTTTTAAATGATCCTTAAAACGTTTTTACTTCTCATCTTCCCTATCCTGTTTTTTTCGCAGAGTAAGACCTACAAAGTCATTGGCATCAAAGATGGGGATACGGTAGAATTATTCATGGACGGAACATCTCAGGTCGTACGGTTGTCAGACATTGACTGTCCTGAGAAAAAACAGCCTTACGGTAATAATGCGAGACAGTTTATCTCTGATCTGTGCTTTGGAAAATATGTGATGATTAATGAACATTTTAAGAGGGACCGAAATAAAAGAATCATCAGTGAAATCATTCTGACAGACGGAACCAACGTCAATAAAGAACTTGTCAGAAACGGACTGGCGTGGCATTATAAAAAATATTCTAAAGACCCGTCTTATGAAGAACTTGAATCCAATGCGAGGAGAGAGAAAATAGGGCTATGGAAAGAAGAATATCCTGTTGCTCCCTGGGAATGGAGAAAGCAGTCACGATCTCCCAAACGCCTACCCTCTTACTCTACTTTCTAAATTCTATTTCAGTCCTTTTTTTTATCTGTGTTAAACAGCGGTTGTAAACATAGGTCCAGGGAAGTAAAGAGATCATAAGTATCACAATCATACCGTTCAGTCTGTCATGATAGTCGCTGACCTTATAAATATACTCATTGTATTTTTTCAGGTAATAAACATTAATGGAGGATCCCACAGGAAATTGCAGACAGATATCATAATTAAGTTTTACTGAATAGTCCCTGTCAATCACATGAATCATTACCCTTGAATTTGATCTGGATCCATTCCGACAAAACTGTCTGATAACCGTCTGTGAGCTCCTCATCCCGTCTTCAGTAGTTTCGTGATATTTCTTATCAGAATACCATGCATATATCAAAATAACAATCACCATTCCTGTAAAGAAAAAGTGATTGTTACTGTAATATTTTTTACGGTCTGAAAGCAATTAAAGTAAAATGGTTAACCTAAAAATTCCTCTAAAGAAACTGTTTTCTGTTCTCCGGCTTCAAGGTTTTTGAAAGTTACGGTTCGGTTTTTAATTTCTTCCCCGCCCAAGAACACAAGATTTTTGATTCCTTTCTTTTCTGCGTAGGTAAATTGTTTGTTGATTTTTGCATTTTCGGGATACAGCTCAGCAGAAATTCCTTTTTCTCTTAGCTGAATGATTAGTTTCAAAGCTTCGATGGTTTCTTCACCTCCAAAATTAGCAAAGAGATACTCAACGTTTGATGTTGCTTCTTCAGGGAATAAATTAAGTTCTTCCAGAACAAGGTAAATTCTGTCCAGCCCAAAAGAGATTCCGATTCCCGGAACGTTTTTAACACCGAAAACTTCAGTCAGGTTATCATATCTTCCACCGCCGCCGATGGAACCCATCTGCGCCTCATCAGCTTTCACTTCGAAAATCGCACCTGTATAATAATCTAAACCGCGGGCCAGTGTAACATTAAAGACTAAATTCTGAATATCAACACCTAAATTCAGTGACTGGGTAATTACAAATTCCAATTCTTCAACTCCCTTTAACCCGATCTCATTTCCGACAAATTTTTCTTTCAGCTGGAGAAGGTTTTCTAAGGCATCACTGGACTGATTAAACAGGAAGTCCAATTTATCAATAGATTCCTGAGCAATATTTTTTTCTAAAAGTTCTCTGACTACTCCATCCTTCCCTATTTTGTCTAATTTATCCAAAGCCACGGTGAAATCAATCAGCTGATCTGTAATGTCTGCATATTCTGCGAGACCTGAAAGGATTTTTCTGTTGTTGATATGGATGGTTACAGAAGTTTTCAGTTCGGCAAAAGATTTTAGGTACAGCTGTACCAGCTCAACTTCCTGCCAAAGGCTTTCACTCCCTACAACATCGGCATCGCACTGATAAAACTCTCTGAATCTTCCTCTCTGAGGACGGTCTGCCCTCCACACCGGCTGAATCTGGTATCGTTTATAGGGGAATGTCAACTTTCCGTGATTCATGGCAACAAATCTTGCAAAAGGCACCGTAAGATCATAGCGAAGGGCTTTATCAGTGAGGCTTTCTGTGCTGAAAGGCTGATCCAGAGCTTTTTGGAAATCATTCAGCATCTGATTTTTTTTGTCCTCTTTCGCTTCATTGATACTCGAATTCAAAATCTTAAAAATCAAACGGTCTCCTTCTTCACCGTATTTTCCTGTTAAGGTGGATAGGTTTTCAAAACTTGGTGTTTCCAAAGGCTGAAATCCGAACAGTTCGAAATTCTTCTGTAAAATATTGATGATGTATTTTCTTCTCGAAACTTCCAGTGAGGTAAAATCTCTCGTTCCTTTTGCTAAGCTTGGCTTCATTTTTATAAATGATAATTGATGATTGATAAATGATATGAGATGCAAAAATAAGGAATTGAAAGGACTTTTAAATCAATAAAAAAGCCGGAGATTGAGTTTTCTCCGGCCTTATTGAATCATTTGTGTTTTCTGCCTTATATCCTTTTCATACGCTTTCCAGGATTTCGAGGATCTCTTCACCATAATTTTCAATTTTATGTTTTCCGAAACCTTTTATATCCAGTAATTCTTCTTTTTTCGCAGGTTTATATTTAGCGACCGAAGCAAGCTCTTTATTGGTTGCAATAAAATAGGTCGGAAGCTTTTGATCCCTTGCTTTTTCAGAACGCCAAAGTTTTAATGCGTCCAAAATTTTGATCTCGTCATCACTGAGCATTTCATCTTCTGCTGAATATTTTGTTGGTTTAGCTTCCTTCACCGTATTCTTACCCAACGATTTTTTTTCATTAAAATAAAGTACTACAGACCAGAACTGATCTTCACTGACAAAAGCGGTTTCCACTTTTACAATGTCATTATTCTCAAGGAAATTATCTATCATCCGCTGATCATCATACAGAAATTCTTCTGCTATTCTTACTTTTAAAACTTTTATCTGCATCATTTGTAATTTTAGAATCTGACATTTATTTTCCTCCTAACAGTAAAAGTTCTTCCACTCTGATCTCGGTAATGTATCTTTTCACCCCGTCTTTATCATCATACGATCTGTAGGTAATTTTTCCTTCAATGGCAATTTCTTTTCCTTTGGGAACATATTTCTGAAAGATCTCAGCCGTTTTACCGAAAGCGACCAGGCTGTGCCATTGGGTCTCTTCTATTTTCTCACCTTTTGCATTGGTGTAGTGATCGTTTGTAGCTAATGATACCGTTGATTTCAGAGTTCCGTTATCGAAAGTCATTATTTCTACTTCTTTTCCTGTGTAACCGATTAATGTTACTTTGTTTCTTAGTGACATAGCTTTATATTTTTAATGATTAATAATTCTGATCAGAGACGTTCACTGGTTTCTCAAATCTCTGTTGCAAAGATTCATCAGTCTTGAAAATTTAATCGGTATAAAACTATTTAAATTCGTTTGTAGTCGTTTGAAAACGGATAAAAAAAGTCTCAAATTGTTCACAATGTCCCATTATTAAATAAAAAAGACCTTCACACCTGTGAAAGCCTTTTATAAAAATAATTTTTAAATTTTTAACCGTTTATGAAAAAATTGTACCCATTTTGAAAATCAGGTGTAAAGTTAGCGTGCTGGGTTGCGGTAAAATAATCACAGAAAACCTGATGTAATTCAGAGTCTGTATGGGTGGCTTTAATTCCTGACTGAAAGTAGATTTCTAAGATATGATGAGATAAATTCCTGACTGTTTCCGTCGAAAAACTGTGAATTTCTGATTGTTTTTCAGGAGAGATTGTTTTAAAATCATTCAGTAAATTTTCAATTTCTCCGGCAACACGAAACAGTTTCTTTCCTTTTCTGATCTATCCTTTCATCAAATGCATTTAGAGTGAGCTGTGGACGAATCTTAAGTGCTTCTTCTGAAAAATGACAAGCCATCCCGAGATAATTGATCAGCAAAGTCAGATCTGCAAAAATCCTGAATGGAATTCTGTCAATAGGGTCATCAGTGAAAAATTCGTCGTAAATAAAACTGTAATCTTCAGAAACTCCCGCATTATTAACTTTAAAAGAGTATGTTCCGGTAGCTTTCATTCCCATCGATTTCCAGTTGGGAATGATTTCTGACTGATCTTTAGAAATAACAAATGAACGAATGATTTCAGAACCCGATTCATCTAATAATGGATTATTATTTTCAGTCAGTACAGCATTTAATGTAAAATGGCTTAAGTGTGGTGCTCCGGTTGCAAAATGCCAGAGTCCGTTGATAACAAAAGTTCCGTCGTTATTCTTTTCAGCAGTTCCGCCAATCATTCCGCTTCCGCCAAAACAGGTTCTGGAATTGATGAAGAGTTTTTCAGCAATATATGGTTTGAGATTTCTTGAAAAAAAATTCGCCCCTGAACACAGGGTCAGCATCCAGCCCAGACTTCCGTTTATTCTTGACCAGTCAAATAAAACGGACAATCCTTCTTTCAAGCGAAGTCCCAATCCTCCGTATATTTCAGGAACCCAAATCTGAAGCAACCGCTGCTCATGAATGATGCTGATTATTTTTGGAGAAATCTCAGAAGCTCCTGACATCTCTTGTCTGATGTCTTCAGGCGTAAGCATTTCTCCTTTCATTGATTATTTTCCTCCATTTTAAATATCCTGATATAGCAACAATGAACAGGAAAGCTGTTAATGCCGCATATAGATACAGGCTCTTATGGATCAGCAGTGGAATAGCAATGATATTACTGATATTCAGTAGTATCCAATTTTCAATTTTCCTTCGTGCCATCAGCCACATTCCCGCCCATGCAAAAGCACTGACTACAGAATCTAAAATCACAACGTCAGAATCAGTATGATGGGTCAGAAAATAGTAAAAGATACAGAAAGACACCACTACAATCCCAATGGTGATTATTTTTTCCTGACCTGTAGTTTCTGAAATCACGGCTTCTGATTTTTGCCTGCCAAATTTCCAGTAAAGCCATCCGTAGATGCTCATGACCAGATAATAAAGGTTAAGGGTAAACTCTGCATACAGTTTAGCCGTCACCATGACATAAAGGGTGAGCGAAATCCCTGCAATTCCGAAGAGATAGTTATTAGAATTGTTTTTCCGTGCCAACAGCACCTGAATTACTGAAAAGAAAACGCCAAACCACTCCGGCCAGGTCGTATGCTGTAAAAATTCCTGCATCAAATTAACTTGTATAAAATTAAATGATGAGATGATAAATCAAATTCCCTACGCCGGCATTATCCGGATCAGGTGTGGAAGATTCCCGGGTATCATCTCAGCTGCGATTATGCAGCACCCCATTGATGGAGCAAAATTGATGTTTTTTTTCTGAAATAAAAAATTAAACTGTCATTTTTTAAATCAAAAACAGACCTGAAAAATGACTGAAAAATTTACAGATATTTTAAATTTCCGGCTGTCAGCAGTTTGTAATCTTTGAAAAAACTTCATAAGTTTATAATTAAGTCAAAGTCTTAACCAGATTAAAGACCTTCCCAAAACTGAAAGCAGTTATTCAGCGAAAATTGGGTTGAAGCAACAGCCGTTTGTAAGCGGATAATTTTCGTATATTTAATTTTTAATACCAAAGCATTGAAGAAGACCTTAAGAAGAACATACCGTGTATCAAAATATGTTATTTACAAAGAAACTCTTGTTGATTATAAGGAACATTTCTGGTCGTTTGTCGGTGCATTTTTCGGTATAGGAATTATTGCTTTTTTACAGTCCCAATACTTACTGCAACAGGAGAATGTATTTCTCATCGGGTCATTCGGAGCTTCAAGCGTTTTGATTTACGGTGCTATCCAGAGTCCTTTGGCACAACCCAGAAATCTGGTGTGCGGTCATGTGATCTCGGCCATTGTAGGCGTCACAGTTTATCAGATCGTCCCTGATATTTTATGGCTTTCCGCGCCACTGGCTGTTGCCTGTTCGATCGTACTGATGCAGTATACAAAAACATTGCATCCTCCTGGTGGTGCAACGGCTCTTATTGCGGTAACCTCTCCGGGGAAAATTGCAGATTTAGGATACTGGTATGTTTTGTCTCCTGTTTTATCCGGATGTATCATTCTGCTTTTAGCAGCGTTGTTCTTTAATAATATCACTAAAAACAGGAGTTATCCAACGAGTTCAAAATGGAAAAAACTTCTGCATAAAAAACACAAACACACTTTGAAAAATTAATTGCTATGAACTGTCTTGAGTGCGGCGAAAAAATCATTGGAAGATCAGATAAAAAATTCTGCAATGACGCCTGTAGGAATTCTTATAACAACAAACAGAACAAAGACTCCAGTAATCTTATGCGGAATGTCAACAATAAACTCCGCCGAAACTACAGGATTCTGAGTGACATTAATGTGGAAGGCAAAACGAAAGCCGCCAGATCCAAACTTGATGGCTTGGGATTTGATTTTAATTATTTTACACAATTTAAAGTCTATAAAAATGGTTCTGAGTATAAATTTGTCTATAACCAGGGCTACAAAATTTTGGATGATGATTATATTCTGATTGTTAAAAATTGAGGGAATTAAAGACTATACTATAAGGTTGATCGAAATTTGTTTTAAACCGGTTTTTTCTTCCCTATATGAAAAGAAGCCAATTTTAAAAAGATAGAATACCCAAATTTAACAGTTACGTCAGAATCATTAACTAAGTTAAAGTAAATCAATACATGAAAGAAATTGTCTTAATCACCGGGGCCGGCGGATCTGTTGCAAAGGTTTTAGCAAAGAAACTGGAAAACGAATATTTGGTTCGCTTTCTGACCCGAACCCCCAAAAACGAAAATGAGTTTGAGTGGAATATCAAGAATGGAATTGTTGATGAAAAGGCTTTTGAAAACGTCAGCCACATTATTCATCTTGCGGGTGCAAATATTTCTGATCAGCGGTGGACTGCTGAGCGAAAGAAGGAAATTGTCTCAAGCCGTATTGATTCTGCACAATTGATTTTAAAAACTTTACAAAAGAAAAACATTCAGTTGAAATCCTTCATTTCAGCATCTGCCATTGGAATTTACGGTGCAGTTACTTCGGAGAAAATATTTAAAGAAGAAGATCAGAAAGGGAATGATTTTCTGAGTGAAGTAGTGATTCTCTGGGAAAAGGCAGCAGATGAATTTTCAGAAAAAGGAGTAGCTGAAAGAGTAGTGAAAATCCGGATATCCATTGTTCTTTCCGAAAAAGAGGGTGCTTTGAAAAAAATGGCTGTTCCTATAAAAATGGGGGTGGGATCACCACTCGGAACAGGAAAACAATATCTCCCATGGATTCATATTGATGATCTTTCTTCTGTTTTTGAATTTGCTCTGAAAAATGAAGACATGAAAGGTGCCTATAACGCATCAGCACCACAACATACTGATAATGAAAATTTCACAAAAGAAATTGCAGAGGTTTTAGAAAAACCTATGTTTATGCCTAATATTCCCGGATTTGTAATAAAACTGATTTTTGGCGAACTGTCTGCAGCATTGCTAGAGGGCTCAAGAACTTCATCTGAAAAGCTTCAGAATGCAGGCTTTCACTTTAAGTTCCCGAATCTGAAAGATGCACTGGGAGATCTTCTGAAAAAAAATTAATCAAAAAAAAATCATTTAAAAAGACTGCCTCATCTATGCAAAATAAAAATGTACATATCGAAAATACCGAAATTCTTTCCCAAAACTGGTACACATTAAAAAAGATCACCTTCAATATCAGGAAAAAAGACGGTACCGTTGAAACCCAGAGCAGGGAAGCCTATGACAGGGGTAACGGGGCGGTGATTTTATTATACAATACAGATAAAAAAACAGTAATTTTAACCCGGCAATTCAGGATGCCTACCTACATCAACGGAAATGAAACAGGAATGCTGATTGAAGCCTGTGCAGGTTTATTGGATAACGACCATCCTGAAGAATGTATAAAAAGGGAAACTGAGGAAGAAACGGGGTATAAAATAAAAGAGGCTCACAAAATTTTTGAAGCGTATATGTCACCCGGATCCGTTACAGAAATCCTACATTTTTTCATCGCTGAATATTCCATTGAAATGAAGATGACCAATGGTGGCGGCCTTGAAGAGGAGGGGGAAGATATCGAAGTTCTGGAGATCAGTTTCGAAAAAGCTCTTGATATGATTGATACTGGTGAAATTAAAGATGCAAAAACCATCATGTTACTTCAACATCTGCGTATCAAAAACTTAGTATAGATTTATTTAAAATAAAAATTATGAAATTTCAATTTTTGATTATCCTTTTTCTTGTTTTTTCTACTGCATTACCGGGTCAGAAAAATGAAATTTTGAGTACAAAGGATCAACATGCTGTCGAGCATTTTAAAAATAAATATAAAAAGAAAAATCACAAGAAATTTGAAGGTAAGATCAGCTTAAAAGACAATCAAATCAGCTATGATGATAAAGTGATTTTTTTTGATAAGTCTGATAAAACATCAATTTCAATACTGCAGCAGGGACTCATTTATCCGCAGCTTCTCACAGATTATCAGATGCAGAAATTTCTGGATGAGACGACGGATAAAACTCAGAAAAGATTTTTAAAATTACAGAAGGATCCGAAAGCTTCTTTTGATGTTAATAATATCAATGTAAAAATTTCTGAACTTCCTTTTTTACAGTTTAATGAGAAAGTCAAAAGATTCAGACTTATTACAAGAAACAAAAACCTCCCCAATTCGATAAATTATCTTATCGAACTGACCAATTCTAAAGCGGTCAAAAATCTGAGCATAGAGGAATTTGTAAAAGATGCTAAACTGACGTATCTTGATCAGGAATAAGGTGAAGAATGAAGATCTTATTAAATTAAAAAAGGATGTATTACCTGTCGAGAAATCTTAGTGTAAGAGTTCTGCTAATTGATAACATTTATGATTTAGCATTTTAGGAAGTTATTCTCACTATTTTAAATTTCTTAAATACTTAATCCATGTGTATTCTTCACTTCAGCCATTACAAAAGTGCTGTGTGTACTTCCTATAGAATCAACGGAACCGAGTTTATTAAAAACAAAATCCTGATAATGTTTCATATCTCTTACCTGAACTTTCAGTAAAAAATCAAAATCACCTGAAATGTTATAACATTCTGCAACCTCATCTATATTCAGAATATCTTCTACAAACTGATTCCCCACGGAACGGTCATGAATTTTCAGTTTTACCTGGCAGAAAACCGTAAAACCGCGATTCAGTTTTTCAGCATCCAAAACTGCTGCATAATGCTGAATGTAGCCATCCTGTTCAAGTCTTTTGACACGCTCAAAAACAGGTGAAGTAGACAGGTTAACAGCAGCTGCCAATTCCTTGACTGTTAATTTCGCATTCTTTTGCAGGATTCGAAGCAACTGAAGATCCTTTTCATCAAGTCTTTCCACAGAATAATATTCTTTTTAAATTTACAATTTTCAAATATACAGAATATTTAACTTTTAAAATAAATTTTAAAAGAATTATATGCTTAATTTTCAGTTTAAATCCAATGATTCAGCTTCAATTTATATCTTTGACACATAAATTGTTCTTTCACATACTTCATCAACGGAAAAGGTTCTGTATAAAGCAGATTAATAGGGAATCGTGTGCAAATCACGAGCTGTCGCGCAACTGTAAGTAATATACCAAAAGTTTTTGTCCTTGAAATATCCACTGTGAAAACGGGAAGGATGGCAAAAACTGTTACAAGTCAGGAGACCTGCCTGTTCCGAATGATCAATGCTCCCGCGACTGGAGTTTTTGGATTGACAGATGATACATTTTGGTTTATTTGATTTAATATTTTGTGGAATGTAAACGCAAAGATTTTGTTGCTGATGAATTGATTCAGAAAGCAAAGAATTGCAATAAACAGCTTATGAATACTGCTAAGCTTTGAAATCAATTTATTGATTAACTCTTTGCCTTTATAACTGTTTTCAAGTTCAAATTAAATTTTGCAATGAAAAGTTACAGCCATTTAAAATTTGATTTTATGTCAGACTTAACTGGGATTTTTAAATTTTAAGTCAAAAACCATTTCCAATGTATCTAAAATTCTAAAAACTCTTTCAGCAAAAGCATTACGAAGCATCCTAAAAGAACTTTATGATTATTATTTAATTAAAAGTTAAAAAAAATGCAAACACACTTACTTGGCTACCCGCGTATTGGCAGCAACAGAGAACTCAAAAAAGCCTGTGAACAGTATTGGTCAGGCAAAATAACTTCAGACGAACTGCTGGAAGTTGGGAATACCATCAGGGAAAATAACTGGAAACTCCAGCATGAAGCAGGAATCGATCTTATTTCCTGTAATGATTTCTCCTATTATGATCAGGTTCTCGACATGACGTTAACCGTTGGAGCAATTCCTGAACGGTATGAGGAAATTGCTTTCAAAAAATCTGAAACTGATCTTTATTTTGCAATGGCCAGAGGCATCCAGAAAGACGGTCTGGATATTACTGCGATGGAAATGACCAAATGGTTTGATACGAATTACCATTACATTGTCCCTGAATTCCGGAAAAACCAGGAGTTTACATTATTCTCGAATAAAATCATTCAGGAATACATCAGTGCAAAAAAGACAGCGGTCACTGCAAAACCTGTGATCATCGGATTACTCACCTATCTGTTACTGGGAAAAGAAAAGGGAGAAGGTTTTGACAAATTGGATTTAGTGCAAAATTTACTTCCTGTTTATATCCAGATCTTAAAAGAGCTTGAAAATCACGGAGCAGAATACATTCAGTTTGATGAACCATTTTTAGCATTAGACCTAAACGGAAAAGCAAAAGAAGCTTATCAGCATGTGTATACTGAAATCAGAGATCATTTTCCCAATCTGAAATTTATTGTTGCGACTTACTTTGAAGGATTAAAAGACAATCTTTCTTTAGCATTTGCTCTTCCGGTCGATGTTTTACATATTGATCTTGTCCGCTGTCCCGAACAGCTGGATGAGGTTTTGGATACGATCCCAAATACGCTTAGCCTTTCACTGGGAGTTGTTGACGGAAGAAATATCTGGAAAAATGATTTCAGCACGTCACTTGCGCTGATCAGAAAGGCTGTTTTGAAGTTGGGTACAGACAGGGTATTCATCGCACCTTCCTGTTCACTCCTCCACGCTCCTTTTGATCTGGACTCTGAAAGAAATGAAGACATCCTCTCTCCTGAAATCAAACAGTGGATGGCTTTTGCCAAGCAGAAAGTCTATGAAATTGTCAGTTTAAAAAAACTAGCTTCAGAAAATCCAAATTATACTGTTTTACAGGTTTTAGCAGAAAACAAAAAGGCCATTGAAAATCGTAAAACTTCTGAATTAATTCACAATCAGAATGTTAAAAACCGCAGTAAGGAAACAACTGAAAAAGATGCCCGGAGAAATTCGTCTTTCAGTATAAGAAAAGAAGAACAGCAGAGGATTCTTCAGCTACCCCTGTTTCCTACTACAACGATCGGTTCATTTCCACAGACGGCAGAAGTGAGAACCTGGAGAGCAAAGTTCAAAAAGGGTGAACTGAATCCTGAACAATATGATCTATTATTGAAACAGGAAACTGAAAGAACAATTCGCTGGCAGGAAGAAATTGGAATTGATGTTCTTGTTCATGGAGAATTTGAGCGGAATGATATGGTGGAATACTTCGGCGAACAGTTGGAAGGATTTGCTTTCACACAAAATGGCTGGGTTCAGAGTTACGGAAGCCGCTGCGTGAAACCTCCTGTGATTTTCGGAGATGTTCACAGACCAAAACCTATGACCGTGTACTGGTCGGAATACGCCCAATCTTTGACAAAAAACTGGGTAAAAGGGATGTTAACGGGACCGGTAACCATTCTTCAATGGTCTTTTGTACGCGATGATCAGCCGCGTTCGCTAACCTGTAAACAGATTGCCCTCGCCATCCGCGACGAAGTAAGGGATCTTGAAGAAGCGGGAATCAGAATCATCCAGATTGATGAACCGGCAATTCGTGAAGGACTACCGTTGAGAAAATCTGACTGGCAAAATTACCTTAAATGGGCAGTGGAAGCTTTCCGGATTTCGGCAAGCGGTGTAGAAGATGCAACACAAATTCATACACACATGTGCTATTCTGAATTTAATGACATCATTGAGAATATTGCCGATATGGATGCCGACGTCATCACGATAGAATGTTCCAGAAGCCAGATGGAACTGCTGAATGCTTTTGCCGATTTTAAATATCCGAATGAGATCGGACCGGGAGTGTACGATATTCATTCACCAAGAGTTCCGTCAAAAGAAGAAATGGTGGAATTACTGAAAAAAGCACAAGCCGTCATTCCCGCAAAGCAGCTTTGGGTAAATCCTGATTGCGGCCTGAAAACCCGTCATTGGGATGAAACGGAAAAAGCACTGATTGCAATGGTAGATGCTGCAAAAGAAGCTGCAGAAACTTTCGATAAGGAAATAAACCCGGTTTAGTAAATATATTCAGGCAGGAGTTTCTAACTCCTGCTTTATATTTTAAACATCAAAAAAATCATTTTATTTTTATTACAACTTTTCCTTTTGCACGACCACTTTCTACATATTTCAGAGCGTCACTGGTCTCTTCGAATGAAAAAATCCTGTCGACGACCGGTCTAATTTTTCCAAATTCTATCAGTTTTGTAATTTCTGCCAACTGCTTCCCATCAGCTTTCATGAAAAGAAAAGAGTAATTGACATTTTGTTTCTTTGCTTTCCTTCTGGTTTTACTGCTCAGCAACTTAGTGGCAATTCTCACATACCAGGGCAGATTAAATTCTTCGGCAAATACAGGAGTTGGAGGACCGGAAATCGAAATTATTTTACCGTTAGATTTTACAACATTAAAGGATTTCTCCAGAGTCTTATCATCCTGACTGTTTAACACGAGATCATAGCCATTCAGGAGGTCTTCAAAATCCTGCGTTTTATAATCAATAAGCAGATCAGCACCAAGACTTTTCAGAAGTTCAAAACTTTTTTCGCTCGCAGTTGTGGCGACTGTGGCACCAAGATGTTTTGCCAACTGGATCGCAAACGTTCCCACTCCACCAGATCCCGCCTGGATAAAAACCTTATGACCTTTCTGAACATTGGATTTTTCGACCAGAGCCTGCCAGGCTGTTAAACCAACCAAAGGAATTGACGCCGCCTCTTCCATTGTTAGGTTTTTGGGTTTCAAAGCAGCATCTTTTTCATTAACAGAAATAAATTCTGCAAAAGTCCCGATATGAAAATCGGCTGCTCTCGCATAAACTTCATCCCCTACTTTAAATTTGTTCACTTTTTCACCAACTTTTACGACAACTCCTGCAAGATCATGACCTAAAACCAGCGGCATTTTGTAAGGTAAAATCAGTTTAAATTCACCACTCCTGATTTTGGAGTCTAAAAGATTCACGCTCGCAGCATGAATTTCAACCAAAACCTCATTATCTTTTATCGTTGGCTCAGCCAAATTTACCAGTTCTATTTCGCTCTCTTTGCTGTAACGGCTGATACTGAATGCTCTCATATCTTAAATTTTATTTTATAAATTGATTAGCTGTTTTCGGATTGATAAGCCTGAAAGCTGTTTTCGGAAAGAACCTTCTGATTATATCAACGGTTTTGGCATCTCCCACACGTATGGTTTCCCGGTTTCTTTCTAATCCTCTGATAAGACCTCTAACCATTTCTTCTGTAGATATTTTCTTATCATTTCTTTCAGCGGTCATTTCAGTAGCGACAAGCGGTGGAACCAATTCGAAGATTTTAACCGTACTTTCTGTAATTTTTAAGTGTTCACGAAGGGAAACTGTATAAAAAGCGAGGGCAACTTTTGAAGAGGAATACGTTGCTTCAATAAGTGACGGAACCATACTCAATATTGATGTTGTATTAATAATAGCCGCTTCTCTTCTTGATTTCAACATATCCATAAAGATATTATTAATTCTGATGACACCAAGGTAATTCACTTCCATTTCGTATGAAGCATTTGCACTGTGTCTGTCATTCGGTACACCTAAATTGAGAGGAGGAACCAACACAGCCGCATTGTTATAAAGGATATCAATTCCCCCCATCTGCAAAACCCTGTTAAAAAGCATATGCACATCTTCTTCAACAGAAACATCACTTTTTATGGTAACAAGCTCAGGATGTTTATTTTTTGCAGCATCCAGTCTTTCCTGACTTCTTCCGGTGATGATTACTTTTGCTCCTATTTCTAAAAACTGCTTTGCAGCTTCCAATCCGATCCCGGAAGCTCCACCGGTGATTAATATTGTTTTTCTTTTTAATTCCATGAGGTTATATTTTTTAATTACTGGTCTATCTGAAGATTATTTTAATGTTTTTTGAACACGAAGAACACTGAGTTTTGTCCTGCAGAGCCGTTTCACTTATAGAAGTTAACAGGGTCTTTCAAAGATTATTCACTATACAAGTTTGACATTTTGCAGTTAATTTCAAATATTATTGATAAGCAGCTTCATTTGGGAAAAACTGTTTAGAATCGCCAACAGGAACATCAAACTGGTTTTTTGGAAGTGCCAAAAACAATTCGTCAGCCACTTCGGAAGGAGGAATTCCTTCTACACCACCAATTTCTGCAGAAAATTCGGTATTGACCAATGGTGGATATACTTCGAAAATATAAATACTCCCCTTCGCTTCATAAGTCTGTCTCAAAGCTGCCGTGTAACTGTGTAATGCCGCTTTTGTTGCACCATACGTCGGCAGCATTTTATGACTTCCGAAAACTGAAATTGAAGAAATATTGATCACCGCTGCTTCCGTTTTCTGAACCAAATGAGGAATTAACAACTCTGTAAAATGAATAACACTGAAATAATTGGTATTCATTTCAACAGCTGCTTTTTCATGTGCATTCTGCGTTTCATCCAGTAAATAAGCAAATGCTGCCCCCGCATTATTGATGATGATGTTAACTTCCGGATGATTGGTTTTTAATTCTTCTGCGATGCGTACCCGGTCTGTTTCAATAGAAAGGTCACCCTGAATGGCTACAGCATTTTCCAATTGTTGCAAGGCACCCTGGAGACGTTCTTCATTTCTTCCGTTGATGATGATTTTGTTACCTTCTGTGCTTAATTTTTTAGCGATGGCTAAACCAATTCCGGCACTTCCGCCACTGATGAATACTGTATTTCCTGTTGTTTTCATTTTTTCTTTGTTTAAATGTTGTGTATTGTTATGATGGTCAGGTTTGCGACAGGGATTGCAACGGCATCCTTTTGTGAAACAAAAGATAGAGTGGAAAGCCCGGCCGTTCGCCCTAATTATTTTAATTGTTTAGCATGGGATAATCGATATACCCTTTTTCGCCAGGCGTGTAAAAAGTTGCCTGATCCGGTTGATTAAGTGGTGCATTGGTCTTAAAACGCTCAACCAGATCAGGATTGGCAATGAAAGGGGTTCCAAAAGAAACCAGATCTGCATCGCCATCCTGCAAAACTTTTGTGGCAGTTTCTTGGT
This sequence comes from uncultured Chryseobacterium sp., assembly GCA_963526305.1. Lineage (GTDB taxonomy): Bacteria > Bacteroidota > Bacteroidia > Flavobacteriales > Weeksellaceae > Chryseobacterium. Next base: position 560,749 of record CAURNW010000001.1, read on the forward strand.
CAAAACCCCTGTTGATGATAATCGTTCCGTTATAAATTTTGCGGAAATGTTTTGCTACTTCCTGAACAGCATCAGAATTACCTGAAACATCCGTAAATGGTTCAATCAAATGAAGATACGCCAGATCATAACCGTTGAGACGGCTGACGATATAATTGTACAGTTCAATTGTTTCATCATCAACTAAAATCCCCATAATTCCGTTGAGCGAAGGATTTAGACGGATGGCCACCTTATTTAAATCTGCAACTTCTCTGATCGCATCCAGAATTTCGAAAAGAATTCTGGCTCTGTTTTCTACTGAACCACCATATTCGTCAGTGCGGAGATTTGAATTTTTACTGAAAAACTGCTGAAGCAGATAACCGTTAGCCCCGTGAAGCTCTACTCCATCAAAACCAGCTTCAAAAGCATTGACTGCAGCCTGACTGAAATCATTTATAGTCTGTTTAATATCTTCTGTAGTCATCGGTTGAGGTTCTTCACTATTCTGAAAACCTGTTGCTGTAAAAACCTGCACCTGAGGATTGATATCTGAAGGCGCTAAAGGCTTCTTACCGTTATGTAAATCAGGGTGAGAATAAGCACCTGTATGCCAAAGCTGGGCGAAAATTTTGCTGCCCTCTCTGTGAATAGCCTCTGTAGTGATTTTCCAGCCTGCTATTTGTTCTGAACTGTAGATTGCGGGAACGTTTATTACGCCAACCGCTTCAGAACTGATGAAAGTACCTTCTGTGATTATCAAACCTGCGGTAGCTCTCTGTCTGTAATATTGTGCAGTTAATTCGGTTGCTTTATTTTCCTGATTATCTGAACGGCTTCTGGTCATCGGTGCCATCACAATACAGTTTTTAAGTTCTAAGTTTTTGCTCTTATAAGCATCAAAAAGAATGTTTTCCATTATACTTTAAATTAAATTCTGTAAATTTGCTTGCGTTTTGCAAGTACAAATCTATACTATTACTTTCAAAATGCAAGTGTTTTTATTTAATTATTTAAAATAATTTTATGTCGAGTTCAAAAAAAAGATCGGATTGCCCTATCAGCAGCTCATTAGACGTGTGGGGAGATAAATGGTCACTGCTGATTGTGAGAGATCTTATGTTTGCCAAACAGTGTACGTATGGAGAATTTCTTAAATCTGACGAAAAAATAGCAACCAACATTCTGGCTTCGCGTCTTTCAATGCTAGAAGAAAACGGCATTATCAGCAAGCAGGATCATCCTGACAGCAAAGCGAAAGTTTTGTACAAACTCACAGAAAAAGGGATTAATCTACTTCCTCTGTTAATAGAAATTAATCTTTGGGCTGAAAAATATTCTGAGATTCCTGAAAGCCAAAAGATGATTTTGAATGCGGTGAAAAAGGATAAAGCCGGATTTATTGAGGAGAAAATCGGGGAGTTGAAGAGGGAGGTTTTGTGATTTCTGGAAGGAAAACATTTTAACAAATGAAAAGTCCTACTTAATTAGATCATTACAGTATAATATATCAGTTTCATTATCATCAATGCAAATCAGATACATAGAGATTATCGTTTTAGTTATTTATGTAATAATAGATTTCGGCTTATCAAACAAATTAAAAATCAAAAACTTACGCTATTCTCAATTAAAAAGCATAATTTTGCATCCCGTAAAAAGGATCATCCATTATGACATCGCAATTGCATATGGCCTTTAAAAATTTGATAAATATCTTCTTATGAAAAGAATAGGCGAACACAGAAAACTTCTTGGAGTAGATAATACTGCTACTTTAAAAGATTTAAAGACAATATACAGGAATACGATGAAAGATACGCATCCTGATAAATTTGTCAATGATGAAGAAGGGAAACTGGCAGCTGAAGAAAAAAGCAAATCGATTATTGAAGCCTATCATTTTCTGGTAAGCATCAACCCGGAGACCCAGGAAAAGTACAAAGAGGAATATACTGAAACCATCACAAAATCAAATATTCAGGATTTTTATCTTGAAAAATCGATTCTGAAGGTTCAGCATCTGAACGGGAAAATGTTTGAATACATCGGAGTTCCAAGAAATACCTATATCAAAATGGTGAATGCTGATTCGCCAAGCCGTTTTGCAAGAAGACATATCTACGGAAATTTTATCTTCAGAAAATCAGGTGAAGTAATGGCAGATTAATCTCTTCATTAAAAAAATAAACAGAGCTTCCGGTTTACTCCGGAAGCTTTTTTTTGGAACTTTTTTGATTACTGAGATTTTTTCAGAATGAAAATAGAATTCTGAATAGTTTTATAAAATTTCAGAATTTTGCAGGCTGTATCATTTGTAAACCTTACATTAGTTTAGAGTTTAGATTTTAGCTGATGACGTATTATTTTAATTCCATCTGTGAATTCAGACAGATCAATCCCGTAGTAAAAGGACAGTCTCTGAGAGTTAATGACCCAGGTTTAGGAAATATCCGGGATACTCTTCATGATTTTAAAACCTTCCTTGAAAATCAATATCCTGATTTCGAAGGTCATGATCTCTCTGTCAGTATTTCAAAAGGCTTCAGCAATTTCCCCAATGTATTATATGCCTGCATACTTCCTCCCGGCCAATATGTTCCTAATGGAATCTATACCGCCCTGTGCTTTGACATTCTGGGAAGAGGAGCTTTAGTGGGATGTGTTGAATCTAAAATTGTATCTCAGGGACTGGTTACTGTACAGCGAAAAAATGGAACTCAACCCCTGCTTATTGATGTCGACGGCGCAAGTGAAAGAACCAGGTACAACAATGTTTTTGTAAATCCTAAAGAATTTTACTATCCATTGGAGGACAGCCAACTACTCGATCAGCATATCAAAAATTCACTCAAAATATGCTTTAACTATTTACAGACTGACTGATTCATTACAGATTAATCAATTAAATAATTAAATTCCTTTCTGTACTGAGAAGGACTTTTACCTGTATATTCTTTGAAGGTCTTATTAAAATAACTGAAATTATTAAAACCGGATTCAAAGCAGACATTCGTGATACTTAATGGCTGCTCGGCAAGCAGTTTCAAAGAATGGGTTATTCTATATTCATTTACAAACTGAGTAAATGTTTTATTGGTGATCTTCTTAAAATAACGACAGAATGATGGTACTTTCATACTTGCCAAATGAGAAATCTGCTGTAAAGTAATCTGTTCCTTAAAATGATCTTTTACATAGTTGAAAATATGGTTAATTCTTTCATTATCTTCTACCTGTGTCTGAAGATAATATTTTCCTGCATTTAAAATTCGGTATTCCTGAGTTGAAGCAAGCTCATCCAAAATTTTAATAAACTTCATAAGTTTATCCAAAGAAGACGATTCATGCATTTCCAGAATTTTTGATCCTATTTCCTTTTTTATATTTTCCGAAAATACAATGCCTGCTTTTGCCTTTTCCAACAGATTGGCAATTTTCTGCATTTCGGGTAAGGCCCAGATCTCTTCGCCTAAAAAATCAGGTTTAAACTGGATGACCATTTCAGAATCGTTATTGGTATTTTCATTAGTCATTCCACAATGCGGCAGATTGGTTCCCATTAAAACCAAATCACCATCAGAAAAATAAGATATATTACTGCCGATCTGTCTTTTTCCTGAACCTCCACAGACAAAAATCAACTCAATTTCAGGATGATAGTGCCATACATGAGACTTGATATTTTCATTTTTTAAAAATTTTAAACTCGTAAAACTACTTCCCATATTGGGTTTCACAGCTTCGAAAGATGGATGAGAGTGCTTCATATCATACGGTTAAATTATGCAATTGAATCATACACAAAATTAACAAAGATTATTCATATAGTTAATCTTAAAGTTAAAATAAAACATAAATAAGAAAATTGTGCAGTAGAACAGCGTTATAATGTATAGTAGATTTGCAGTATTAACAAATGAAAAATCAATATTATGAAAAAAGTATTTAAATCAGTTCTACTGATCGGTTTCTTATCTATTTCAATGAGTGCCATGAGTAAAGAAAAGGACTTTTCTCTTTCATTTGGAAAAACTGAAGCAGAGACGGTCAGTTTTGAGGTATTCAATGCAAAGAATGTTTCTATAGCAATTTACAGTGATAAATATGGTGAACTACTTTTCGAAGATTTAAATTCAGAAAAGAGTGTAATTAAATCTTACAATTTTAAAGATCTGGATTCAGGAGTTTATTATTTAATCGTAGAATCTGATCAGAAAATACAGAAATACAAAATTAATGTAGACGCTGATAAAAAGCCTTTGATTGAAAAGGAACCTGTTTCAGAAATCATAAAGCCTGAATTTTTGATAAACGGAAACATGGTTAAATTACATTTATCCGGTTTAAAAAACACTGCCAGGATTTCAGTAACCGATTTTAACGAAACGATCTATTACGACGCAACAAAATCTGCAACGAACGGCGAGATTGAACTTACTTTTGATTTCAGTAAAAAAACAGCCGATACTTATATCATCACTGTGGAAGAAAATGATCATGTTTTTAATAAAATAATCAGTCTGAAATAATTTTCTGTTTTAAACTGACAAAAATATTTTTATATAGTTTCTTTTTAAAGTTGGATTCTTACTGAAATTTTCAGAAGAATCTAACTTTTTTTTATTTCATAAACTGAAGTATCTGCTTTGGCTTTGGCTTGGTTTTCAACTTACAATTTGATTTTGTAATGAAAACCGGTGACTTCGAGAGCCTCAGTCACCGGTTTACAGTACAAAATCTGTTGACAGTAGAATAGTATTCAATTCAAGCCAAACCATTCCCATCACTCTTCTTTCTAATTTTGGTTATTTAAATTAGACTAGGACGTGTGTTTTTGTCTGAATCAAAGCGTCGGCAGAAACCAACAGTTTTCGAATATTCAATAACCGATAATTACAGAGCCTCAGTCACCGGTTTCCATTACAAAATTTGTTTATAGTAGAATACTGTTCATTTAAAGCCGAACCATTCCGATTCCTGCTTCTTTTTAGTTGTAATGATTTAAATAGGACATCACAAGATCTGTTTTTATAGATCAATATCATTTGGTATTAAAAAAAGCACATCAATAAATTGATGTGCTTCAGGTTAATTAAGGTTGTTACATTTAATCTATGTGTTTCGGGGTGTAACCGTCTTCACTTAGTTCTTTTTCTTCATAATCAGCTTTCATTTCAGCATCATAATCCACTGTTTCATGCTTACCCATTCTTCTCAACATTGAATCGAATAGTGAATAAACCGTTGGTACAATAATTAAGGTAAGGAATAACGATGAAGTCAAACCACCGATGATTACCCAAGCCAAACCGTTATTCATCTCGGCTCCTGCTCCCTTTGCAATCGCAATCGGGATCATACCGAAAATCATCGCAATGGTTGTCATCAGAATCGGACGGAGACGTGCGTGATTTGCCTGAATCAAAGCGTCATGGGTACTTGCTCCAGCAGCTTTTCTCATGTTGGCAAAATCGACAATCATAATTGCGTTTTTCGCTACCAAACCAATCAACATGATCATCCCCAACATGGTAAAGATATTGATGGTATTTCCTGTAATTGCAAGGATAACCATTACCCCAATCAATGCCAAAGGAATTGAGAACAATACCACAAACGGATATACAAATGAGTCATATAGCGAAACCATTACCAGATAAACCAATACGATAGCAGCCATTAAAGCAATTCCTAACGTACCCATACCTTCTGTCTGGTTCTCCATATCTCCACTCCAGATGTAAGTGACACCGGCTGGTTTTGTTTTTTCGTTATTCATAAACTGATCCGCCCACTCGTTGGCTACGTCTGCCATCGCACGACCAACCACTTTAGATTTTACTTTTACGGAAGCTGTTTTATCTCTTCGCTCCAACAAGCTAGGCCCTGAACCCATTTTCACATCAGCAAACTGACTCAGTCTGATCTGTTCTCCATCGGTATTGGTAAACATTAAGTTTCTTACGTCATCAATCGACTGTCTGTTGGCATCACCAAAACGGATGTTAATATCATATTCATATTCTCCGGCTCTGAATTTCCCGTCTGTATTTCCACTGAATGCAGTCTGCATTGTTTGTCCTACACTTGAAAGATTTAAACCTAGAGAAGACATTTTATCTCTGTCGATATTTACCTGAACTTCAGGGTTTCCTGAGTCTGATGACAATTCAGCATCTACAGCTCCAGGAACTTTTTTAAGCAAAGCAAGAATTCTGTTCGCTTCTTTATTTGCTGTTGCATTATCCTGAGCGGTAACAACCATTTCGATTGGTGCAGCATCTGCTCCCATTAATCCGATTGGTGCGGTTTTAAACTCAACTCCGGTGAACTTTTCTTCCAAAGCTCTTTTAATTTTAGCAGATTTGATGTCTGTACTTTCGTTACGTTCAGCTTTATCAACTAAAATTACCTGAATTTCTGATTGATACAAAGTTGCCTGCGCACCACCGAAACCTGATGACTGCTGACCAACGGTTGTAATCATATCGACAACATCTTTATCATCTCTAAGGTATTTTTCAACCGCTAAAGTTAATTGGTTGGTCTTTTCTACAGAGGCATCTTTAGGTAATTCCATCTGAACAAGGAACTGACCTCTGTCCATTTTAGGGAAGAATTCTCCACCGATAAATCCGCCACCCATTAATCCCATTGTCACGACAATCAGAAGTACAAATGTAAGAACAACAGTCATAATTCTTCTTAAACCAGATTTTAAAACCCATTCTAGAATTCCGGTAATCCAGTGTGTGAATTTATCCAATTGCTTTTCAAACCAAAGGATAAATTTCTCGAAAGGATTTTTACCCGTCAGATGAACTAACTTTCCAAATCTTGAAGATAACCAGGGAATAATGGTAAATGAAGCCAATAATGAGAACAGTGTCGCAATAACTACAGTGACACAAAACTGTGCTAATATGTCTGAAACCAAACCTGAACTCATTGCAATTGGTAAGAATACCACCACAATTACCATGGTAATCGCCGTTACGGTAAATCCAATTTCTGAAGCTCCATCATACGCAGCACGGATTCTGCTTTTACCCATCTCCATGTGACGGTAAACGTTCTCCAATACCACAATCGCATCATCCACCAGAATACCTACCACGAGTGAAAGTCCTAATAAACTCATTAAGTTTAAAGTATACCCCATCAAATACATCCCGATTACGGTAGCAATCAATGATACCGGAATAGAAACCATTACGATAAATGCGTTTCTGATGTTGTGAAGGAATAATAACATCACGACTGCCACCAAAATAATCGCTAAAAATAAATCGAAAATTACATGATCGGCTGCCTCAAGGGTAAAATCTGTATTGTCATCAACGATTGTTACGTTTACACCCTGAACTTTATAGTTTTCCTTAACCTGCTCAATAGTTTTCTGAACCGCTTCGGAAACCGATACTGCATTGGCATCAGACTGTTTTTTTACCTGAAGTAAAATAGTAGGATTTTGGTTAAATCTAGCCACTTTTTCAACGTCCTTTTGAGTATCAAAAACCATTGCCACGTCAGAAAGACGTACCTGAACTCCATTTTTGTTTGAAACTACCAGACTGTTCATTTCAGCAACATCCCTGTATTTTCCGGAAAGTCTGATGGTAGATCTTGAAGTTCTCGTCTTCAAAGCTCCGGTAGGGAAATCTAAGTTAGAAGAAAGAATTGCCTGCTGTACATCTCCTATAGAGAGACCATAACCCTGCAGTTTCTTTTCATCTAAATTAACCTGAATTTCTCTTTCTTGTCCACCCACAAGGTCCACCTGAGCCACACCGTTAACACGGGAAAAAACGGGCTCAATTTTTTTATCTAAAAGATCATAAAGATCTTTATTGTTCATCTTATTACTCGTAATACTCAACGTCATGATCGGTAAATCATCCAAAGAGAATTTCTGAAGTGATGGCGGATCTGCATCTTCCGGAAGGTCTGCCAAAATAGCATTTACCTTTCTCTGTGCATCATTCAACGCGTAGTTGACATCGGCACCGGTGTTCAGCTGAACCATGATCACAGACAAACTCTCGTAAGAAGATGATTCTACTTTTTTTACGTTTTCCAAAGAACCTACGGCATCCTCAATCTTTCGGGTCACCGAGGTTTCCACCTCTGCGGGCGAAGCTCCGGGATAAACCGTAGAAATCGTTACCATATTGGTTTCAAACTTTGGAATCAACTCATACCCCATCATGGAGTAGCTTAACAAACCTCCCAAGGTCAATATCGTAAACAGTACGATAACCAGTGACGGTCTTTTAATGGATATTTCTGCTAACTTCATCTTCTGCTACTTAATAATATTGATTTTAGAGCCGTTGTCAAGATTGATCTGTCCGCTGGTAATAACCTGTTCCCCACCATTCAGCCCGCTGATGATCTGTACTTTGTCACCATATACTTTCCCGGTTTTTACAGTAATCATTTTTGCTGTACCATTGCTTACGATGAAAAGCTGACCTGAGCTTACACCGTTTGCGAATGCCTGAGCAGGAACTGTCAGCATATTCTGAGTTTCGGCACCGTTGTTAGTTTTAAACAAAGCTGTTGCATACATACCCGCTTTTAAGTTTCCTCTGTTCTGAACTTCAATTTCTACCGGGAAATTTAAAGAAGCATCACTTTTTGGAGCAATAAATGTAATTCTCCCGCTGAAAGAATCTTCAGGCAAAACATTGACATTAATTGAAACTTCCTGACCTAACTGAATTTTTCCAATCTGACTTTCGTCAACTAAAACGGACAGTTTCAGTGAATTGATGTTTACGATTTCAAATAATGCTGTTCCCGGTGCAACAACCATTCCCGGCTCAACCATTTTTTTATTAATGGTACCGCTGATTCCTGCCCTGATGCTTGTGTCGTTTACTCTGACCCCCTGTGCCCTTACAGCAGCCTGCATATTTTTCAGCTGTAATCGTGAGTTATCAAGCTGTTGTTTTGTAACACCTCCTGTTTTAAAAGCATTTTCGTAACGCTGGTTGTCTGCAATGGCATTCTGTAAATTATTCTGAGCCTGCGTAACATCTACTTCGATAGCATCCCTTTTAATGGTTGCCAGAACCTGGCCTGCCCCTACTCTTGAACCTTCTTTAACAAAAACACTGACTACACGACCGGAAATATCAGCTGACTGATTCATTTCCTGCTTTGGGATAAAAGTTCCGTTTGCAGAGTAATCTGTATTGATATTTTCTCTCGAAGCTGTGATAACGTTAACATTGATTTTGTCAACCTGTTTTGCTACTTCTTTTACTTCAGTTTCCTGCTTCTTTTTGTTATCCGCAATTTTCCATGCAGCTAAGCCGATCAGTACTGCAGCTACGATGATATATATTAAAGTTTTTTTCATTTTAATTATGGGTTTTGTAAAGTATTAAGTTCGCCTTTAGCTTTAATTAATTTAATTTCAGCCTGTTTGTAGTCTAATAGAGCAGTGGTATAATTCTGTTTTGCATCTGTCAGGGCATTTTCAGAGTCTAAAACTTCCGTCAATGTTGCCAAACCATACTGATAATTAGCCTGAGTATCTCTCTGAACTTTTTCAGCCAGCGTTACGTTATTTTTCATGCTTTCAATGTTGATCAGGGAATTCTCAATATTGGTGACTGCATTTTTATAATCTAAACTTAAGGTTAGCTGAGTGTTCTGGATATCCTGGTCTAAATCTAAGATATCAATTTCTGCCTGTTGAATTTTAGACCTCGTAGCTCCACCGGTAAAAATCGGAATATTGATATTTAAACCGATTGCTGAATAGTCACTCCAAAGAACGCCGTTGTTAAGACCGTTCGTTAAAGGAAATTTACCTCCCTGACCAGCCCAGCCATAGTTTGCCTGCAAACCAACTGTAGGATAAAGGTACGCTTCGGTTGCTTTTTTATTGAATTGCAGAAGTTCCCTGTTTTTCTGGAGAACCTTTACTTCTGTTCTGGTATCCAGATCTACAGTTCCGGCGATCAGCTCAGGCTTCGGTTCGATACTCTTTTCTTCAAGCTCGATCGGTGTATCAATTGGAACTCCCATGTAGAATTTCAGAGAGTTTTTTGAAAGCTCTACTGCATTTACCAATTGTTGTCTGCTGGCACTGATATTGGTTAACTGCACATTGGTACGGTCCAGATCAATTCCTTTTGCCAATCCATTTTCTACCAGACTTTTAATTACATTTCTTACTTTTTCTGTATTGGTGTAACTTACGTTTAATGTTTTAAGGTTTTCTTCCTGTACAAAAACCTGATAGTAGGCAGTGGCAACATTCTCGATGATCTGCTCATTAGAAAGCTGAGCATTCAAAACATAAAATTCCCTTGTAGATTTTGCCGCTTTAAGACCTGTAAAAACTCTTTGGTCAAAAATCGCCTGATTCAGCGTTACAACAGCACTTGATGTCCATGGCTGTCCGAGTTTGGCGCGAATTCTTTCACCACCAAATTCCAATAATGACTCCTGAATAATGGGGTTATACGTTAATCCCGCAGTTGCGCTCACCTGGGGCAATGCACCTGCTCTTGCCTCTGCAATTTTATATTCAGCCTTTTTGATCTGCAAAGCTGCTTTTTTGGCTTCTGCTTTATTTTGCAAAGCCTGCTTGATAGCTTCCTGCAGAGAAACCTCTTGTTGGGCAAAAGCAGATGTAGAGCCTAAAATCATAAATGCTGCAGCTATTCCAATTTTTAGCTTTTTTGCAGTTATAAGTTTTCTCTTCATAATTTAGTACTTCGTTTATTTTTATAATATTGATTTTTCATTTTACTTTATTGCTAAAGGACGATTGAGTTTTATAATTACCTTAACACTTTTTAATTATTTTTTAAAAAGCATATTCAGGATAATGTCTTTTCTATCGGCAATGAGCAGGTCAAATTCCTTTTCATCGATCATCATATTTTCTAAGAATAAGGGACGGACAGCACTTGGAAATACCAGAAGCGATATCATATTGAGTACAAACTGCACAGGTGCCATTTTTTCAATATTTCCCAATTGCATTTCTATTTCGATATCGGCATAGAGTTTCTTCAGTTCTTCTTCCTCAACATCTCTTTTGTGGCAGCTTCCTTTATTAATCTGAGAAACGATATAGGTTTCCAGATAAGGATACTGTAAACTTGTCTGTAAACTGCCATCGATAAACTTGGCGATCTTTTGTTTAAAAGGAAGATCAGAATTCATAATGATCTCAGATTTTTCTTTTTCCACTCTGTGAGCTTCGTCAAAAATGATCTGAATCAGATTATCCCGGGAACGGAAATAATAATTAATCAGCGTCCTGTTCACCCCTGCCTCGTCAGCGATTTCCTGTGTAGTTGCATTAAACTTACCCTGGACAAAAAATAAATTCTTTGCCGTTTCCTTTATTAGTTCCTGTGTCTGGTCTTTTTTCTCTTGTTTTGACATTTTTGTTAAACAATTTTGTGCAAATTTAAACCAATCATTTGTTTTGACAAAATTGTTAAACAAAATAATTAATAAAATTGTTATGATTTGCATCATGTTTTTCATACCTGTCACGAGTTAATGATTTATAAACATGATAAAGACAATGATTTTAATATATTTGCCGAAATTTATAACCGATGCAAAAAAAATTATTTCTTCTGTCACTTTTCTTTTATGTATTTTCGTTTGGACAGACGAAGTTTCAGAAGTGTAATGAGTATTATTTTTATGAAAATAAAGGACAGATTCTCAATCAAGACGGAAAAGAAAATAAGGAGGTAAAATATCTGTTTCATTCTGCAGGGTTAAATGTTCAGTTACGTTCTACCGGTTTTTCTTATGATATTTATGAAACGAAGAAAACAATCAACCCTAAATTTAATAAGGGCAGAGAACATAATGTTGTAAACAGAAAGGAATTTAATATTGAGGAATACACCTATGAAAACCTTTTTCACAGAGTAGATATTGAGCTTATTAACTCAAATAAAAACACCAAAATAATTGCGCATGGAAAATCAGTTGATTACGAAAACTACTATAACCTGACTGATAAACCCGAAGGAATTACAAACGTTCACCGCTATCAAAAAATTATCTACAAAAACATTTACAATAATATTGACTTAGTATTTTTTAAACCTAAAGACAGTTTAAAACCAATAGAATATAATTTTATTCTACATCCGGGAGGAAAAGTTTCGGATATAAAAATGAAATTTAACGGTGCTCTGACTTCTATTGAAAACAACAAACTGTTAATGAAAGTTCGTTTCGGGAATATGCAGGAAAATATTCCCCAAAGTTGGATTGAAGGACAGGTCAGAGAAAATATTACCGTATCGTTTAAAGATTTGGGCCACCAAATCTTTGGGTTTCATTCTCAAATTGATGTTTCAAATAAAACAATTGTAATTGATCCGGTACCTACGAGAATTTGGGGAAGCTACGCGGGTGGTTTTGGTGAAGATTACGGAAGATATAAAACCGACAGTCAAAATACAGGCTATCTTGCAGGGGCTACTAACAGCAGTACAAATATAGCAACCTCCGGAGTTCCTCAAAACAACATAATTGGTGCGTTTGATGCGTTTCTAATGAAAATAACAAAGAACGGACAAAAGCTTTGGGGCACGTATTACGGAACACAAAGGGATGATGGTTTTGAAAGTTTTGATATTGATGAAAACTTTAATATATACGCAGGAGGCAAGATTAATAGAATCACAAGCAATACTGACGCTTTTTTAGCAAAATTTAATCCGGACGGTGCTCTGATATATCAAAAGCATTTCATAGGAAACTCACCTGATGAGGTTTATACGGTATCGTATAATAATAACGAAGTATTTTTAGGCGGACAAACAATGAGTCCTAATTTCCCTATTTTAAATGCTGCGCAACCAACTAAACTGAGTCCCAATGGTTATACCGATGGATACATTATTAAATTAGATGCCGCAACAGGAAATACTCTCTGGTCATCATTTTTTGGTGGCTCAGATCATTCAACTTCAATTTTCAATATATTCTCATCTACTGGGGATTTAGAAGTTATCGGAGCGACCCGATCACAAAATATACCCATGATCAATCCGTTTCAACCGACCTTTGGGGGATTAAGCGATGGATTGTATTTAAGGTTTTCAAAATCAGGAGCACTTTTAAGGTCAAGTTACTACGGGAATTCTATACAAGAACGTGTATGGGAAGCGCGAATTGTAAATAATACGTTAATTCTTGCCGGTGAATTTCCCGATGTAAATGCCAATCCCTACACTATTGCAGGTATATGGAGAATAAACCTGAGTAACAACACTATTGTAAAAGCGGCTTACCCGGTTCAGCATGAGCTTCAATTATCAGCTTATATTGATGAAACAGGAAATGTATTTATGGCAGGGCTTTCCGCTCAAATAAATCAAGCAGGAATTGCCACTCCAAATGCATATATGACTAGTACAGGACCTGGAATAAAGACCTATATGATCAAGTATAATCAAAATAATATAAAAGAATGGGGAACTTTCTACGGTGGGAATGGAGGAACGCAATTAGGCTATGTTACAAAAGACAATGAAGACTATATTTACTTTACGGGAATGTCCAGTAATAACACAACAGGTATTGCAACGCCGGGAACTTTCCAACAAACAGGAGGACATCCTTCCAATGATGTATTTATAGCAAAATTTAAAGATTGTTCATCTGCAGGAACAATAACTTCCAACTCTCCGGTATGTTCCGGCTCAACATTACAATTAAATGCAACCGGAGGTTCAATTTATAATTGGACAGGTCCAAACGGATTCACATCAACTCAGCAAAACCCAAGCATTCCAAATGCTACTTCAGGAAATACAGGAACTTATACTTGTCAAATTTCCGGTTCCGGAGATTGCGACGGAAGTTTTACGGTAAACGTTGTGGTTGGAGATACTGCTGCACCAATTCCGAATGTTACCAATCTTCCGGATATTACCGGAGACTGCAACACCATCGTTTCTTCCTATCCGACTGCAACAGATATCTGTGCGGGTACGGTTACTGCCACAACGACAGACCCTCTTACCTACTCTCTTTCCGGAACTTATATTATTCACTGGACGTATAATGACGGGAACGGAAATACATCAACTCAGAATCAAAATGTAATCATTTCTTCCACTTCTGCCCCGACTACAGGAAATGTAAATCAAATTTTCTGTGCTACAAGTCTACCCACCATTGCAAATTTTCAGATTACAGGGCAAAATATCAAGTGGTATGATGCGAACGGAAATATCCTGACACCAGGCACCCTTCTGACGAACGGGCAATCTTATTATGCTTCACAGACAGTGAATAATTGTGAAAGCATAAAAACTTCTGTTCAGGTCATTATTAACAATACTCCAAAACCAATTGCAAATTCAGTTCAGGATTTCTGTGCTTCTTCCAATCCCAAAATATTAAATTTGGCAGTCAACGGAACAGTTTTGATTTATTATGATGCAGCAGGAAATATTCTTCCGGTTAATACTCCACTTGTCAACGGACAGACTTACTTTGTCACTCAGACTTTGAATAATTGCGAATCGGAAAAATTAAGCATTTCAGTTACATTATCGCAAAACAATGTTCCGGCAGGTAATTACAGAACATCTCTGTGTAACAGTACTACAGGAAATACAATGATCGTAGACTTAACGTCTTATCAGTCAAATATCATTGCAAATCCCAATAACTATATTTTCACCTATACCACTTCATCAGGAAATCCGATCACAAATCCTTCAAACTACACTCTAACTACCGGATTAAATATCATCAATGTCAGAGTTTCAACCGCAGACGGATGTTTTAAAGATATAATTTTAGAATTGAATGTAAATCCTAAACCTGTTATTACTCTTCCTGAAGACTTCGATTTCTGTAAAGGAAAAACAGTTGTACTTGATGCAGGATCAGGTTTTGCAGCCTATCTATGGAATACAGGAGCTACCAGCCAAACCATCACAGTTTCTGCTCCGGGGAATTATTGGGTAAAAGTAACCAACAGCTTCGGATGTGAAAATACAGATGATATTCAGTTAAGTTATTCAGTTTTGGGAGAAATCGTTTCCATCACGATCAGTAACGGTACAGCAACGGTGATCATGTCATCTCCCGGAAACTATGAATATTCTCTGGATAATCAAAACTGGCAGAACTCTAATGTATTCACAAATCTAAGTTTAGGAGAATACAAAGTATACGTCCGTACAAAATCTGGATGTATCATTGGAGAGAAAAACTTTTCTATATTTAATATACCCAATATGATCAGTCCAAACGCAGACGGAATAAATGATCAATGGCGTATTGCCGGATTGGAAAATTATTCAGGGACTGAGATTTTGGTATATGACAGAAAAGGCCTGATTGTATTCAGAAAGATCATAGGTAAAAAGCCGTTTGAATGGGATGGAAAATACAATTCTGCTCCACTTGCCACAGGAAATTACTGGTACACGATCAAAGTGTCAGACGGCAGGGTGTATAACGGATGGCTATTGATCAAGAACCGAAACTAAACAAAAAAGAGCAGAAATTTCTGCTCTTTTATTTTTTAAACCAATTTAATTTTATCTTCTAAAATCTCAACGATTTTATCTTTATATAAACCGCCAAGGGCTTTTTTGAAATTCTTTTTACTCATCTGGAGTTCATCTTTTATTTCTTCGGGTGAAGATTTGTCTGAAAGGTGCAATAATCCGAAGTTCTCTTCAAGTTTGTTAAGAATTTTCTGTCTGTATTCATCGATATTTTCAAAACCTTCAGGCTGCAGTGAAACATCAATTTTCCCGTCTTCCCGAATTGCTTTGATGTAACCTTCTTCCTCAGAAAGAGGATATACTTTTTTGTATACATCAGAGGTGTAGATCAATCCGATATATTTTTTATTGATCACTACATTCCATCCCAGTTCGCTTTCGTTCATCATGATCAACTCCACCTTATCTCCTCTCTGAAAAGGAACGTCTTCATATTGTGGGTTTCTTTTGAACTTTGTTGTACCGGTAATCAGTTCCAGATCTTCGTCTATATAAAGATTCACAAGATATCTTTTTCCTTCAAGGATTTTAGATTTCTGTTGTTTGTATGGGATAAAAAGATCTTTAATAATTCCCCAATCCATAAAGGCACCGGTCGGAAGACTCTGTACACAACTCATTACCGCAAACTCACCGACTTCTGCCAGAGGAGTTTCTGTGGTTGCTTTGAGCTTGTGATCATCCTGATAAACAAAGACCTCTATTTCATCACCAATTTCTTTCTCGTCACGAATGAAAACTTTAGACATAAAAGCAGTTTCACCGGATTCGGCTTCCAGCATCCATCCTGAATTATTTTTTTCTGAAATTTTTAAAGTCTGGGTTTTTCCGATTTGCATTGATGATCATTTAGTCTGCAAAGGTACGGAAATAAGTTGGAGCATAGAAGGGTTTTCGGAGTCGGAGATTTTCGAGCTGTTGCGTTTGCGTTTTTTGGTTAAAACTGATTTTAAATTTAATGATGATAAGTTTTCAAAGCAACCACGAAATTTTGAGATTCTTTTACAAAATCTTTTTTTTCATCATCATTTAATGTCCCAACTGTTTTTATCAACCTGCTGTTTTCATAATAACATCTCAATTCAGAAAGCAGTTGAGGTTTTTTAAGAGAACCATTCTCATCAACGGTCTGATATTTTTTTGAATGAACAAAAACAAGCTTTCCATGTTCAGAAAAGAAATATTCTGTTATAATGTTCCACGCTGACAAACCTATGAACTGTTCCATTTTTCTGAGAGCTCCGTTTTTGTAATATCCTTTTAATTCAATTCCATTATCCGTTACTTCAGATTTATCCATAAAATACGAATAAGGAACTGTTTTAATTTTAAAACCTTTAGTTTGATTGATGTTTTGAACAGTCTTGTTAATTGGCGTAATATTCTGTCCCGGAATTATTATTCCTGAAAAAAAAATTATAAAAAATGGAATCAATTTTTTCATCAAAAATTTTAAAATAAGATACAAAAAAAGAGAGACAGAAGCCTCTCTTAATTATATATAAATTTTTCAATATAAAATCTTACATATGCAGTGCTCTTTTTCCTGTCGCATCTAAAGCAGCTTCTTTCACAGCTTCAGCATACGTAGGGTGAGCGTGAGAACTTCTTGCAATATCTTCAGCACTTGCACGGAATTCCATTGCAATTACTCCTTCAGCTACCAAATCGGCAGCTCTTGCTCCGATCATATGGAAACCAAGAACCTCATCAGTTTTTTCATCAGCGATAATTTTAACCAAACCGTCGATATCACCACTTGCACGGCTTCTTCCTAATGCTCTCATTGGGAACGTTCCGATCTTATAAGCAACCCCCTCTTCTTTTAACTGCTCTTCAGTTTTACCCACTCCGGCAACTTCAGGCCATGTATATACAACACCGGGAATCAGGTTATAGTTAATGTGAGGTTTTTGCCCTGCTAATGTTTCGGCAACAAAAACGCCTTCCTCTTCAGCTTTATGAGCTAACATTGCTCCTTTGATTACATCACCAATTGCATAGATATTAGCAACATTGGTCTGTAAATGGTCATTTGTTTTTACTCTTCCTCTTTCGTCAAGTTCAACACCTGCTTTTTCAAGTCCAAGACCGTCAGTATAAGGTCTTCTTCCTACAGAAACAAGACAGTAATCTCCTTCGACAGTTACTTCTTCCCCTTTTTTATCTTTGGCTGTAATTTTTACAGTATCTCCATTTCTTTCAACTGCTGAAACCGCAGTAGAAAGCATGAATTTCATCCCCTGCTTCTTAAGAACTTTAGTCAATTCCTTGCTCAGAGCACCATCCATTGTAGGAATGATTTTGTCCATAAATTCAACCACCGTAACCTGAGCTCCTAACCGTAGGTAAACAGAACCCAATTCAAGACCGATCACTCCACCTCCGATCACTACAAGATGCTTAGGAATTTCTTTTAAGTTCAAAGCTTCGGTAGAAGTGATCACTCTTTCTTTATCTAAAGTAATGAAAGGCAGTGATGAAGGTTTAGAACCTGTTGCAATGATTGCGTATTTAGATTCAATCGTTTCAGCAGAACCGTCATTTTTTGTCACTTTAATCTGAGTTGCAGATTCAAAGCTTCCAAGACCTTCAAAAACAGTGATCTTGTTTTTATCCATCAAAAAGTTGATTCCTTTTGTAGTCTGGTCTACCACTTCATTTTTTCTCGCAATCATTCTTGCGATATCCGCTGTGGGCTCATTAATGATAATTCCGTGATTTTCAAAATTATGTTTTGCGTTTTCGAAATGCTCAGAGCTGTCTAAAAGCGCTTTTGAGGGAATACATCCAACGTTAAGACAGGTTCCGCCTAAAGTTGAATATTTTTCAATAATTGCTGTTTTGAAACCTAATTGCGCAGCGCGTATTGCAGCTACATAACCTCCGGGACCGGAACCTATTACGGTAACATCAAATTGACTCATTGTATATTATAATTTATTATTAACTAATCTTAGATCCTTACAAATTTACTGAATAATTACCAAGTGCCAAAGTGAGATTTGTCAAGTCTTTCCCACCAAAAATCAAACATATCAGAAATCAGCAAGTAATTTTCCCTGCCCAAACGCTTCGGTACTTTCAAAATAAGAGCCTCCGTAAATATACCAGTCAAGATTTTCCAGATATTCTATGGCATTTTCAGGGGTAATGGTAGATAAATATTTTTTAGATACAATCCCTTTGAACCATCTGCCGGATTGAGGGGAATCTTCAGATTCCAATGTATACAAAATCCAGATTCTCTGACACAGTTTACATTGAACAATACTCACATCAGCATTTCTGTTATGGGTGGAATCTGTACCGATTATTGAAGTTCTGTAGTCTGACGGACTTTGAGTTGCCTTTTCGCAGCCACATCCTAATCTAGGGATTTTTTTCATGAAAGGGATATTGATTTAGAGATCAAATGTAAGTAAATAAGATTTTAGATATTCTTTTGTGACCTAAGCTTAAAAAAGTAAATGATGATTACGGTTTCATCAGATCAATCAAAACCTTTTCGTACCTGCCTAAGATAATTTCTTTTGAAAATCTTGCTTTGATTGAATTCCTGATCCAGTCCTTATCAAAATTCTGTTGCAGTATATCTATAATTTTTTGTGAAAAATCTTCATGATTGTCAATATTTCCTATTTCTCCATTAATTTCATTCTGAATGATTTCATTGATACCCCCGGGGCAGTTATTCGCTAAAGAATAAGTACCACAGGCTCCTGCTTCCAGTAAAACATTGGGAAAGCCTTCATACCTGGATGATAAAACAAATAAATCGGCATACTTTAAAAACCCATAAGGATTTTCCTGTCTTCCATGAAAAACAACGTTCTTTAAACCCAGAAAATCTTTCATCTGATGAAGAAGATCCCGATCTTTACCGTCTCCCAAAATATGTAAGATTATTTTTTCATTTTTTAATCTTGAAAATACCTTCAGCAGATTATCAAAGCCTTTCCTTGCAGACAGATTACCAATTGCAACAACATTTTTATAATTGTACTTATAGCTTTCAGGCTTTTTTGAAGACGTCAGCTTTTCTTCGATAAAATCAAAATCGACAGGATTGTTGATTTTGATGATTTTTGACCGGTTTATTTTAAAATTAGCGATAAGATCATTCATCATATCATCGCTTTGAGCAATAATCTTCTGGTAGTTATTATAAAAATTATAGAAAAATCTGATTTCTTTTTTCGTTACATGCTGAGAGACTACGTTGGTTTCTCTTGCAATGAATTTAACCTTAGGAAAAAGTTTAATGAACAGAGACAGATACGCATTTACTTCACCAAATCCTGAAAATACAATATCAGGTTTTCTGCGGTAAATTTCTTTTAGAATAGGTTTCAATGAATGTCTGATTCTTTCTGTATCTATATCGATTATCTCAACATCTTTTTTAAGAAAATCTAGATAACCACCCTGTTTACGCAAAAGCAATATTTTTGGTTCAAACCGGTCACGTGACAGATGGTTTGCAATGGTGGTAACAATTCTTTCTGCACCTCCGGTTTCAAGATCCGGCAGAATAAATATGACAGAAATTTTCTTTTTCATTCTAAAATTACACTTAAAACAATTTTTTTCATCAAGGGACTTTTCTTTCCCGGCATTTCAGCATCAACATTATTTTTGTTTACATTAATGATCTACATAAGTTCAGTGAAATCAGGTGAATGGTTATTTGTAATATAATTGATTATAGTCTGATCTCCCTTTTGATCAAAAAATATATACCAGAAAGTTTGATTATTTGATTTATACTTTGTGAATTTATCTCCAAACTTTTGAAGTTTTTCCGGAGTTTTTCTCGTATTGATAGTATAGTCATTATACATAATAAACACAATGATATCCTGTACATATAATTTTGCATTTTCTTTAAAGCCAAAATAATTATTAACATATAATGTATCTATTAACCTTCTTAGATATCTCTCAACATTATGTGAAAAAATTACTTTTCTTTCCAAGGTAAAGATTCAATATGTTTATAAATTCTTGTCATTAGTTCTTCGCCTGACATCCCTTTGGAAAATCTTTCATCAAAATCATTTTTTACTGCATATTCCGGATAACTTTCAGCAACCACTACATTTTGACTGTTTTTTAAATCAAGCAATTCCTGAATTTCTTCAAAGTTATTAATACCCTGAATCCATTCGATCAGTTCTCTTTTAGCTTCTGCAATTGGATTTTCCATTTCAGTTTCCTTTAAAATTAATTGGCAACATCGCTGATAAATTTAATTCTCAGCATTCTCACTTCTTCATCAGAAAGCTCATCTCCGAATTCGTCCAGAAGAACCTTCATGCTGTCACTTTCAGACTCATTCATAAATTCCATGAAATCATCTACAATATCTTCATCAAAGTTTTCTTCAATGTAATAATTGATATTCAGTTTGGTACCCTGATAAACAATCCGTTCCATCTCTTTCAGCAGATCGTTCATTGACAGATTTTTGGCTCTCGCAATATCTTCAAGGTCAATTTTTTTATCAGTATTCTGGATGATAAATACTTTATGGCTGGATTTGTTTGCCACGTTTTTCAGCACCATATCCTGGGTACGTTCTATCTGATTATCATCAACGTATTTTGAGATAAAATCAGCAAATTCTTTACCGTATTTTTTCGCCTTTCCTTCTCCTACTCCGTAAATTTTTGCGATTTCTTCAACGGTGATCGGATATTGAACGGTCATATCTTCCAGACTTGGATCCATGAAAACAGTATAGGGCGGAATCCCATATTTTTTGGCTGTTTTCTTTCTGAGTTCTTTCAGCTGTACAAAAAGATTCTGGTCAAGGCTTCCGCTTGCCTGCATCTGTACCTGATCACTGTCTGCTTTGGTTTGTGAAAGATCAAATTCACGGTCTTCAGCAATAAGGAACGATTCTTTAAAATTTCCATCGATCACCTGATGCCCTTTGAAAGAAATTTTCAGAACACCGTAGGTTTCAATATCTTTCTGTAGAAAATTCTGTACTGTAGCCTGTCTCAAAATCGTTTTCCAGTAATTGTCTGTCTCATGCTTTCCAAAACCGAAAAATGAAGTCTGTTCCATTTTATAAGATTTGGTAACCGCATTTTCTTTTCCGGCAATTACCGAAATGAGGTCTTTGGATTTGAATTTTTCTTTAGTGGTATTAATTAATTCCAACACTTTTTCCAGGTCTTTTGTGGCATCTTTCAGTTTTGGAGGATTGGATGCATTATCACACATCGCAGCTCCGTTACCGGTTACAGGATCAAAAGTTTCACCAAAATAATAAAGGATGTATTGTCTCCGGCTCATTGAGGTTTCGGCATAACCAACCACTTCGTTAAGAAGCTGCAAACCTATTTCTCTTTCCGATACCGGTTTCTGAGCTAAAAACTTCTCTAATTTCTCAATGTCTTTGGGGTCATAAAATGCCAAGCAATGCCCTTCTCCTCCATCTCGTCCTGCCCGCCCGGTTTCCTGATAGTAGCTCTCTAAGGATTTCGGGAAATCATAATGAATTACAAAACGGACATCGGGTTTATCGATTCCCATACCAAATGCAATTGTCGCAACAATAACATCAGCTTCCTCCATCAGAAACTTATCCTGATTGGTAACCCTCACTTTCTGATCAAGACCTGCATGGTAAGGAAGCGCATTTACACCGTTCACCTGCAGAAGCTGAGAAAATTCTTCAACCTTTCTACGGCTCAGGCAGTATACGATGCCGGATTTCCCTTTGTGTTTGTTAATAAATTTTACAATTTCTTTATCAACATTCACTTTAGGGCGTACCTCATAATACAAGTTGGGACGGTTAAAACTTTCTTTAAAGACCAAAGCATTGGTCATACCCAGGGTTTTCTGAATATCATCCTGCACCTTTGGGGTTGCCGTTGCCGTAAGAGCGATTACCGGAACATCCGCTATTTTGTCGATGATGAATTTGAGATTTCTGTATTCAGGTCTGAAATCATGTCCCCACTCTGAAATACAGTGAGCTTCATCAATGGCAACGAATGAGATTTTCACCTCTTTGAAGAATTCAAGATAATCTTCTTTGATCAGTGATTCGGGTGCAACATATAAAAGTTTTGTTTTTCCGCTTTTTATATCATCAAAAACCTGTTTGGTCTGAGTTTTGTTGAGGGATGAATTAAGAACATGGGCTACTCCATTTTCAGATGAAAGACCGTTGACGGCATCCACCTGATTTTTCATTAAAGCAATCAATGGGGAAACCACAATAGCAGTTCCTTCTGAAATAAGGGCAGGAAGCTGGTAACACAGTGATTTACCACCTCCGGTAGGCATCAGGACAAAAATATCTTTCCCCTGTAACAGTTCTTCTATAATAAGTTCCTGCTGACCTTTGAAAGTAGAAAATCCGAAGTATTTCTTTAGCTCGCCTGATAAATTGGCTTTTTTTGCGCTCATCTAATTTTGTATTGCTAAATTTGCATCTAATCCAAAGTTATAACTTTTTTACTGAAAATAAAAGTAAACAGATTTATAAAAAATAAAACCTGCGTTAAAGATTCTTAAATAATGCGGTTTCCCTTTGGAATATTTTTGAAAGAAATCATACCGGAAAAATGGACACATCAAACATTATTTCAATCGCCAGAAGCACGTTAGCTATTGAAATTACTGAATTGGAAAAATTAAAAGCCAGAATAGATCACGAGTTTGTCAGGGCAATAGAAATTATCCATTCAGCAAAAGGAAAATTAATAGTGGTGGGAATCGGAAAATCTGCCCATGTAGGAAATAAAATCGTTGCCACTCTGAATTCGACCGGTACACCTTCTCAGTTTCTGCATGCTTCCGAAGCTATTCACGGTGACCTTGGTGTTATTCAGAAACAAGACGTGGTATTATGCATCTCCAACTCCGGAAATTCTCCTGAAATCATCAATCTTGTTACGTATCTTAAAGATTACTCTTCTGCTCTGATCGGCATGACCGGTAACAGAAAAAGCAAGCTTGCAGAATACTCTGATATAATTTTAGACACTCATGTTGATTTGGAAGCCTGTCCGAATAAACTGGCTCCAACGAGTTCCACTACCTTGCAGATGGCATTGGGTGATGCACTGGCAATCTGTTTGATGGAACTAAATGATTTTAAAGAAAATGATTTCGCTAAATTTCATCCCGGTGGAAGTTTAGGTAAAAATCTGACTGCACGGGTTGAGCAGTTTGTTTCATCCAAAAAGCCTCAGGTATCAGAAAATGCATCCATCAGAGATGTTATCATTTCTATCAGCGGATCCAGTCATGGAATTACTGTTGTGACAAATAAAGAACAGATTATCGGAGTGATTACTGACGGTGATTTGAGAAGAATGCTCCTTAATGGTGATGATATTTCTGTAGTTGCAGCAAAAGATATTATGTCAGGAAACCCCAAAACAGTCGAAAAAGGAGCTCTGGCAAAAGAAGCAATGAAAATTTTGAAAGACAATAATATCGGCCAGCTGATCGTCACAGATAATGCAGAATATTTTGGTATTATTGACATTCATAAATTATTGGATGAAGGTATTAATTAACAGAAAATTCAGAAGCTGGAAACAAAAGTCAATTGTAAATTATAAAATTCCCCTGTTGTAAGAGATAAACTATGATTTTTTTAAACTTTAAATTTGATTCTAAACTTCGGTTTCGCTCTTCCAACTCCCCGCTTTTTTTCTTACATTTGAAAACATTAAAAAAAATTCTGTGAGTGAAGGTAAAGACATGTCCTTTTTCGGGCATATAGGAGAATTAAGAGGCCATTTAATCCGCTCAATTATTGCCGTTATTATTGCTGCTTTCGTTGTCGGATTTAATATCAACTGGATTATGGACCATATCTTTTTCGGTCCCACCAGAAATGATTTCCCTACTTTTAAAGTGGTCAACCATTTTTCGAGAATGGTTTTAGGGGAAGACAGCATTACATTACCTGCAGAATTCCCTGTACGTGTACAGAGATTGTATCAGCAGTTCAATGTCATGATGGCAGTATCCATTTTTGGAGGTCTGGTAATCGGTTTTCCTTATATTGTCTGGGAACTGTGGAGGTTTATCGGTCCGGCTTTACATCCCAATGAAAGAAAAAACTCTATATTCATTATCAATTCTGTATGGATCCTTTTCATGATGGGGGTTTTATGCGGTTACTTTCTGATATTACCTTTCGCTGTGAATTTTGGAGTTATCTTTAAAATCTCCGACATTATCATACCACTTTATGATTTAAGTGATTACACCACATTATTTTTACAGGTGGTTATGGGAATGGGAGTTGTATTTCTTTTCCCCGTTTTAATTTATTTTTTAACGACAATCGGTATACTGAATCCTTCTTTCATGAAAAAATACCGCAGACATGCCATTGTTTTAATTATGGTGGTAGCAGCAATAATCACTCCGGCAGATGTGTTAAGTATGATGATGGCTGCCCTGCCGCTCTTATTCCTGTATGAATTCAGCATTCTTATGTGTGCTTACACCTACAGAAAGGTACAGAAGAGAGAGTCCAGATTGCCAATGGTAAAACAATAAGTTTTATCCGAGATTAATTGAAATAAAATTATATACCATAAAAGGCGGGGGAATCTTTGATTCCCCCGCCTTTTAATTTCTAATATTATATTTTTGCACAGTTTTTTATTTGATTGATTTTAAATTTTCTATTTTTGGGGACATCAAATTTCAAATTTCATGAATAAACTTTCGTACTCGATTTTATTTGCTTCCGGATTGGCTTTCGGACAGTTTTTTGAACACAATAAAAAATTCACTAAACAGGATACCCTAAGTGGTTCAAATACAGAATTCCGGAATTTCTGGGATGTCAGAAAGTATGATTTGTCTATAGAGCCCAATTTTGAAAAGAAAAGCATTCAGGGAAATAATAAAATCAGCTTTGAAATACTGAAAGATGTAACAGATCCTGTGTTCCAGATCGACCTTCAAAAGCCAATGCAGGCTGATAAAATTGACTGCAGTTTCCCAATAAAAAATAATTTTAAAAGAGACGGTAATTTTATATTTATTTCGTCTGACAAGAAATTTAAGAAAGGAGAAAAATATACCATTGATATTACCTTTTCCGGAAATCCTGTTATTGCAAAGAAAGCACCATGGGATGGCGGCTGGGTATTTACAAAAGATGATAAGGGAAATCCCTGGATGAGTGTTGCAGACGAAGGGATTGGCGCCTCTGTATGGCTTCCTTTAAAAGATATATGGAGTGACGAGCCTGAGAACGGAATCACCATGAAGATTATTACTCCCCCGGATCTGGTAGGGGTAGGCAATGGCAGACTTATAGATAAAAAAACAGAAAACGGTAAAAATATTTTTACTTGGGAAATTAAAAATCCGATCAATGCCTACTCAATTATTCCGAATATTGGAAAATATGTAAATTTCAAGGATTCTTACGATGGTGAAAAAGGAAGACTGGACCTTGATTACTGGGTAATTGATTATAATTTAACGAAAGCAAAAAAACAGTTCCAACAGGTAAAACCTATGTTAAAAGCTTTTGAATATTGGTTTGGTCCTTATCCTTTTTATGAAGATTCGTATAAAATAGTAGATTCTCCTTATTTGGGAATGGAGCATCAGAGCAATATTGCCTATGGAAATCAATATAAAAACGGATATCTGGGAACTGATCTTTCAGGAACTGGAATAGGCCTAAACTGGGATTATATCATCATTCACGAGAGTGGTCATGAGTGGTTTGCCAACAATATAACGGCAAAAGATCAGGCTGACATGTGGATTCACGAAAGTTTCACTATGTATTCTGAAGTACTTTTTACCGAAAATTATATGGATAAAAAATCTGCTGAAATCTATGCACAAGGAATTCAGAATAATATTGCCAACGACATTCCCATTATCGGAAAATATGGGGTAAGAAACGAAGGCAGCGGTGATATGTATCCAAAAGGTGCAAGCATGCTTCACACTATGAGACAGGTAATCAATAATGATGAGAAATTCAGGCAGATTTTAAGAGGTTTAAACAAAGAGTTTTATCATCAGACGGTAACGACTGAACAGGTTGAAAAGTATATTTCAGAAAAAGCAGGTATTGATTTCTCTACTATTTTTAATCAATATCTGAGAACCACGAAAGTGCCCGTTCTGGAATATTCACAAAATGGAACTGAATTGAAATACCGATTTACCGATGTTGTTGAAAACTTCAATCTTCCTTTAAGATTTGGAGACCGGATCATAGCTCCTACTGCAGCATGGCAGAAAGCTACGCTTAATAATTCAAACCCTGTAGAGTTTAATAAAAACTATTACATCAGATACAGGAAGGTATAATAAAAGTTATAGATACCGATTAAGAGATGATTTAAGAGAGAAAAGGATATTGCAAACTTTATCAAAACTGCTTTTCAGATAGATTATTATACTGAAAAATACATCAATTTTTAACAAAATTTTATTGATAATCATCTGGAATCTCTGTAACAAAATCGAATTTACATCAACTACTTATCAATACAGTAAACCTATGAAAAAATTAGCAGTAAGCTTAGGAATTCTTGCCGCAGCATTGACCAACGCACAATCGATCAAAACCAACATTGATCTTGTGAACGTAAAAGACGATAAAGTTGCGGTAACAATGGAATTTCCAAAAATGAAATCAGGAGATGTAAAATTTCATTTCCCAAAAACAGTACCCGGAACGTATTCTGTAGATGATTACGGGAGATTCATAGAAGGTATAAAATTTTTGGACAAAAAAGGTAACGAACTTAAATACACGAAAGTCAATGACAATACGTATTCTCTGAAAAATGCCCAGGCTTTAAATAAAATCACCTATCTGGTGAATGACAGTTTTGATGAAGAAAATAATACCGAAAAACACAAAGCCGTATTTTCTCCTTCAGGAACTGATATTGAGCAGGGAAAATTATATCTTATCAATACCCATGGATTTGTAGGATACATCGATAATATGCAGGATGTACCCTATCAGTTGGTTATTCAGAAACCTGATGATTTCTACGGAACAACAGCCCTGGTCGATCAGGATAAATCTGAATCAACGGACACTTTCACTCTTGCCAATTATGCTAAACTTACAGATTCCCCATTAATGTATTCAAAACCTGATTATATTACATTCAATGCAGGTGGAATGGATCTGGTTTTAGGAGTCTATTCTCCCACAGGAAAATATAAGGCCGCTGATTTTAAAGATAATCTGGAGAAAATGGTTGTTGCCCAAAAGAAATTCCTGGGTGACATGAATACCAATAAAAAATACGCAATCATGCTGTACCTGGCAGGAACGGAAGGCCCTCAGATCAAAGGGTTCGGCGCGCTTGAACATCACGAATCAACCAGTGTTGTGCTTCACGAAATGATGCCTAAAGAAGCCATAGACAAATCTATTGTGGATGTAGTTTCACACGAATTTTTCCATACCGTAAATCCGCTTAAGACACATTCGGAAGAAATTCATTATTTCAATTATGCTGATCCGAAAATGTCCCAGCACCTTTGGATGTATGAGGGTGGAACTGAATATTTTGCCAATCTGTTTCAGATTCAGGAAGGTCTGATCACTAAAGATGAATTCCTTCAGCGAATGAGTGACAAAATTAAAAACTCAAAAAGCTACGATGAAACGATGCCGTTTACGGTCATGAGTAAGAATATTTTACAGGATCAATATAAAGACCAGTACAGAAATGTCTATGAAAAAGGGACACTTTTAACCATGTGCCTGGATATTGAACTGAGAAAACTTTCGAATGGTGAGATGGGTTACCGTGATATGATCAGGAAACTGTCTCAGAGATTCGGCGAAAACAAACCTTTCAAAGATGACAAGCTTATTGACGAACTGGTAACTGTGACAGGCTATCCTCAGGTTAAGGATTTTTATAACAAATATATTGCAGGAAGTGCTCCGACGCCTTATGCCGAATACCTTCAAATGGTTGGTGTAGAGATCAGCAAACAGGAAACTCCCCCGATTTTCTGGTTTGTAAAAGATCCGAACCAAACCGGTTATAACGATAAAAACAATACTTTTGTGTTTGATGAAAGTTCTGCTTTGTCTCCGTTTGCAAAAAGTATAGGATTTAAAATCACCGACGAAATTGTTGCTCTGGATGGAAAGACAATCAACATTCAGAATGTACAGGAATTTATCAACTATTCCAAAACCATCAAAAACGGACAGGATGTAACGGTAACAATCCTCAGAAAAAATGGTGATAAAACGGATAAAATTGATTTAAAAGGAAAAGCAGTTCTGGACACCATGACTCTTGAAACACTGCAGTTCAAAGCTAACCCGACGCCGGCTGAACTGAAACTTCAAAACCAGTGGCTGACCGGAAAAAAATAAAAATAAAAATAAAAATGCGGAGAAATTTTCTCCGCATTTTTATTTTACATCAGTATCCCTGAACATTATTGATAAAGATCAGGTTCTATAGGATTGTTATTCTTTTTAAAACCTTCTTTTGCTCTTTTCTCCATTTCTCTGAATACCTGGTTCGGATCCGAGATTTCCTTTCCATCTGAAGTTTTTGTTTTAAAAACCACTTTGTTGCTCTCCGTATTTTTCATCATCATTTCCCGCATATTTTTCGTAGGATCATTGAGATGTGATTTCCAGACTTTTTTAAATTGGTTTTCAGTTACCTCAATATCTTTTCCGCCCATACCATAGATCTGAATTTCAGGCGGAAGTTCCGGACCTTTGTCAGTAGACATCTGGATGGTTTTGTTTCCTACCAGCGTCATTGAATGTGAACCTGTCCGGTCTTCAATTTTCACTATCAGGCCTGGAAGTCCGTAAAATTTATAAGGTCCGTCCTGAAAAGGAAGTTCTGTCGTAAACCACGCAATCCATTGTCGCCCTCCAAAATTTGCTGTTGCTTTCTGAGCATTATATTCACCCACCTTCTGTTTATCCGGCAGTATTTTCCACTCTGGTTTTTGATCTTCCTCAATTTTATAACTGTCTGAAGAAACTTTGGTGTAAAGATAGGTTCTAAAATCAGGATAGTACTTGGTCACTTTATACTGAACCTGCCCCGGCTTATCAGTTCTGGAGATATTTATATTGTTTGGGCTTAATTTCAGTTGTTTTTCAAGATCTGCCTTCGCTGTGGAATCTGCGACAAATTTATCATGGCTGTAATAGCTTGATCCATTCTTATCAATATCCAGAAGCATCATTTCAGTAATTATCTTAGTTTTATCTGTAGAATCCGGAATAAATTTATATTCGTAGAAAAAACGGTTTTGTGCAAAAACACTGAGGCCTGTCAGAAGCAGCAATGAAGCAAATATTTTTCCCATCTTATTTACATTTTATTGAGTTCGATTTTATTATTGTCTTTTTTCATCTTTGCTTTCATCTGTTCTTCCTGGTTTTTCATATTGGAGCTTTGTCCATCTTTCATAATCATGATGGCTCCTCCCATCTGCATTTGCTTAAGCCCTTTTGTAGGATCATTTTCATAGTCCTTTAAAAGTTTACTGTACTGTTTTGAATTCACTGCTATTTCATTAGCCCCAAAAACATCTTCGGGAATCGAACTTATATTTTTGACAGCCTGTAAGGTAAAACGATGAGATTGGGTCTTATCTTCAAGCTTCACGATAAGCCCCGGAAGACCGTGGAATTTGTAAGGTCCGTCCTGAATTGGAATATCAGTTGTGAACCAGGCATACCAATGTCTTCCGGCAAAATCAGTCTCTGCTTTTTGAGTCGACCAATCCCCGATTTTCAGTTTCTCAGAAGTTATTTTCCACACCATGGGTCTCTCTTCAGAAACATTATACTGATCCCGCAGAATCCTGTTATGGAAAAAAACTTCATATTTAGGATACTTTTTTGAAACAGTGTATCTTACCAGACCTTTATAGTTATCAGATTTGACATTAATTGATCCTGTTGAGGCCAATTGCCTGTTAAGATCAACCTTCATCAGAGAGTCTGAATGATAAACCGTATAACTGTAAAATTTAGATCCTGATTTTGACACATCAAGATTCATTATTTCATTTTTAACCTCTGAAATATTAGTGGAATCAGGGATGAATTGATAGTCATACGTAAAACGCTGGTTCTGTGCACTGGCTAATATCCCAAGCATCAACAAACCTAAGGTGGTAAATAATTTCATAAAATATATTGTTATTGTTTTTATTCTGCAGTATAAAAAACTTCCGGATATTCTTATTAAGACATCGTTTCTTCTGCTATTGATTTTCGTCAGCAATCTTTTTAAAGACTGAACATCTGACCGTATGCTCAATAATCAGGCAGCTGCGTAAAGTTTCCGTTAAGCATTGATCTTTAAAGAACAGACCGAAGTGCTTATTACTTATTCTTTCGTTTTTATATAAATTTCACCGGAGTTCTTTCCGTCCGTATTTGACTTATTGACATTGATGGATGAGATATTATTGGATTTAAGTTGATCCATCTCAGTTTTGGTAGCTGATTTTCCATTGATAAAAATTCGTATATTATCTTCAGAGGTGTACTTTTCAAGATTTTTTAAGCGATCTGCCTTACCTGACCTCGCAATAATAACTGCTTTATCATTAAGTTTATCAGAGTCAATAAAGGTTGATACGCCTGTATAGGTAACGTCGGGCCTGGCATTCGAATTTACGGAAATAATCCACGGATTTCCCTGCATTTTTATCTGTTCTTTTGTGATCTCTGCTTTTTTCCTGGCTATTTCAGCCTGTTTTTTTGTGAGTTCAGCTTTTTCTTTGGCCAATTTCTCCAGTTTGCGAATTTCTTTTTTCGAAAGTTTAGAAGTGTCATTCAAATAAGAATTTAATTTCAATTTAGGAAAATCGCTGTTTACAGATACATCTTTAGTGTTAAAAGTAGTTACTATACCTTCACCTGTTTTGAGTTTTTCTTTTAATGCTTTGATCTTCACGTCTGTCATTCCCGAATTCTCTTTGAATTCCTTGGTATCAAATACTTCGTTAAGACTAAGCTCTTTTCCGTTCATCTTAATTCTGTAATTATTACCATCAGCAAAAACTCTTTTAAGTTGAATATTTTCCAGTTTTAGTTTTGGGTGCTGCATTGAAATTCTGTTTTGAATTTTTTCAACACTTTCCATATCTAAATTGTAGACAAGATCTTTATTGATCACTTTATCCATTTCGCCGGACAGCTGCTTCAATTCTTGCGCTTTGAGTTCAAATTCATAGCTTTTATCTCCCTGTTCTTTAGCAATTTTCTTAAGTTCTTCAGCTTTTTCTTTTGATTTTTCGCTGAGTGTCTTCAGCTTTTCAGACTGGATTTTGAGCTCTTCATTTGCTTTTGAAATTTTGGACTGCTGTCTTTCTATGATCTGATCAATATTATTTTGAGGAGTAACGGTATCTTTTTTAATCTCATAAACAGCTTTTTCTATTTCAATATTGGTTTCAGTAATTTCTCTGTTTTTTGCATTGACCATGTAAGCGAACGCAACAGTAAATAAGACCGGTAATGCGAAAATCCTGCGCGCATATCCGAATTTGGTTTGTGGTTTTTGTAACATTTTGAGTCTTTTTTTCAGGTTTGAACTTAGAAACGGACTGGTCGCCGGTAACTCATTTCCGGAAAAGTGACTGGCTAACAGCATCTGCGCAAATGCTTTGGTGTCCGATTGTTTTACGGCTTTTTTATCAGCCAGGTATTCGTGAATTAAGCTTATTTCTTTTTTAATGATATGAAAGAATGGATTGAACCAGAAAACAGCGGTGATTATTTCGATAAAAATTTTATCATAAGAGTGCTTCTGTTCGATATGAACCATTTCATGCTTTAAAATCTGTTTACCAATATCAGAATTGATGATAATCGTATTCTTCCAGAAAAGATTTTTGAAATAGGAAAAAGGAGCTTCTGAAAGGTTAGTCTGATAAAAATTCACACCTTCATAAGTCTCTTTTTGAAACTGATTTTTGAACTGTCTGATTTTAAAGATTCCGTAGGTCAGTTTTCCTAAAAAATAGAAAGACACCAATCCCAGAGCTGAAAAAATAATTCTAAAATAAAAGTTATCATATTCGGCTGTTTTATCTGAATTTAAATTCTGTAATTTACTGAGTAGTACATAAACATTATTGCTGACCTCAATGGTAAAATCTTCGATTTTTAAAAGAGGAAGCAATAACGAGATCACCATTGCCATCAAAAGGTAAAACCTGTTGTAGTGATGGAACGTCCTGTCTTTTAAAGACAACTGATAGTACAAAAACATTACACCTGAGCAGATGATGACTTTTCCGAAATATAAAATCAGTGCTTCCATATCAGTCTTTCTTTTTGAGCTCGTTCAGTAACATCTCCAGATCTTCAACGCTCATTTCATTTTTTTCAACTAAAAATGAAACGGCACTTTTATATGATCCTTTGAAATAATTTTTCACTAGACTTTTCATTGTCTTCCCCGAATACTGTTCTTTGGAAACCAACGGAAAATATTCGTGCTGTCTTCCATATACATGATAGTCGACAAACTCCTTATCTTTCAGAACTTTTAAAATGGTAGACACCGTATTGGTGTGTGGTTTCGGTTCAGGAAAAAGGTCAAGGACATCCTTCAGAAAACCTTTTTCAATTTTCCATACATACTGCATTACCTGTTCCTCTGCCTTTGTTAAGTTTTGAATCTTCATATTGTTCTGTTATGTTCGTTGGTAAAGAATTACCATATCACTAATAAATTAGTTATACAAATGTAGAAATTAAATTGAATCTGACAACTATTTTTTTAGTGATAATTAGATACTAAAACTTAATTCATTGATTTACAATATATTAATTTTATATAAAATCATTTTAAGTATGTAGTTATTCAACTTAATTTTATTGTATTATTCTAACAGTATTCATAACAACAAATTTTACTGTTTTATGAGTTACCTACTGTCTTTTGAGAACATTTAAATTTACTGGTTTATTAGAAAAGTATTTGAGAGAAAAATTCTACTTTCCTATATTTAAAAGATTTTAAAGTCATCGATAATTCATTTAGAATTTCGAACCAACTTTTACAAAACCTGCTGTTTTTTCAATAACTGGATGCAATTCGAAAAATAATATATATTGTCTTTTATCTTAATTTGACTAGGCTTCATCCCAAATATTGATCATATGTTTCTAAAACCGGTTTGGTTACCGGTAACAACTCTTAATGTATCTCTCACGATCATTACATCTGCAATACTTTACAGAACGTTCGAATTAGGGAAGTCTTTATCACTGAACCTGCATACCAAGTTAATCTGCTGAACAGGTTTATGCGAAGTTTTCCGATAACCATAGTATCCATGCCAATATCAGCATTAGCCTATCTGAGCTATTTTTCATCTGGTCTTCAACAAATCTTGTAGTTCCTGATCATATCATGCTGTAAAGTTTTTAAATGCATTGCTCAAATCAGTATCCTTTCCTGATTAAGATTCCCGTTTTCTGAATCTGATTTAAGTATTATTTTTTGTCTTCTACAGTCCCGCTATTAAATAAACTAATGAATTACATATTTTAAATGTAAGAGCTGATGTGTAAAATTTAGATATCTGATTTTTCTGTACAGGACATCAGTCATTATTTTGGTCATCCATTACAAATGATCCTTCTGCTCTACTATCGCACTATTTCCTAAAATCCTTTACTGCAGATCGTACAGATCTTGCATAATCGAAAGAAGTAGAATGCCGACGAATAAAAAATTAAATTTAATCGATTTGATGATATCCAATTACTTTCAATTGCTTTACATTGTAAGCTCATGCATAAATTACTTTGGATTTGCATTGACCCAATCTATTGCAAACTGATGAATTTCATCAATCCGGTCAGTTTTGGGACTTTTTACATCAGCAGACTGATCCTGAAAATAGTGATTACTGTCCGGATAAACTTTATAGGTAAGATTATTTTTTCTTCTCCGTATAAATTCAAGTTTGGCATAATCCATTCCAAATATAGGCTGATTATTGTCTTTTCCTGCTGCAATATAAAGGATGGGAATATTTAATTTAAGCATATTTTCAAGAGGAGATGTTTTATTAAAACTGCTCCATTTTAGATATGTTTCACCATACCATTTCTTCTTTACGGACAGAGGATCAGCAAGTATCTTATCAAACTCTGTGTAAAGTGAGTCAATAACCTTCTGCCCTTCTGCAGAAGATAATTTATTTCTTTCGATATCCATCCTCACGTTGGTTAAAAAATCATAGAACTGTGGCATCGCATTCCCTACTATTGAAACGACATGGGTTACTTTCCTATTGATAACCGCTACACGTGGTGCTACCTGAGAGCCTTCCGAGTAACCCATTACAACAATTTTCCTTTTGTCAACAGAAATCCTTTTGGTGATAAAGTTGATTGCTTTTGCCGCTGCGCCAGCTCTCCAATCCAAACTGTATAAATTTGTATAAGCGTCGTTTTCGGGATAAAAACGCCTTCCGGATGGTGAGGTCTGCAAGGAATCTTTAAAAGGTATTCCCGGCTTGCTGATAAGCAGAATATGAAAAGATTCCGCATATTTCTTTATATCCAGCGGGATTGAAGTAGAGTAAGCTCCAGACTTCTTTTTATAATAAATAGGAAAATTCCCGGAGCCATCCAGATAAACTAACAGTGGCTTTTTAGCTGTACTGTCAGAACTTACGAGATGAATCTGAATGGTTTTCAGTTTATGATCATGTATGGTATAGTGATTAAAATGTTCTTTTTGTCCTAAAACAATGTTGCCAAAAAAAAAGAAAATAATATAGGAGATGTGTTTCATGGTTTATTTAATATTTATTTTTGAGATTTAGTTATCAATTTTGGTGGATTGGCGAATATTCTGTTTTGCTGTTACAACAACCAGAGAGAATATACTTCCATTTTTTTGATACTGATAACCGATACCAAAAGTTACCAATGCAGGTAGTAAAAGTAATAATCCCTCAATACCGATGTATTGATTAATCAGTAGTGCAGATGAAATTAAAATCCAACCTGCCAGAAAACAGTAATTTGCGAACCTTAAATTCTGGTATTCCGAATCATTTATACGATAAGGAATGATGATAAAACTAAGATGTGCAAGAATGGCTCCGCTTAAAATATCAATAGAATGATGCTGAAACGTAGTTAGTGTTGAAAGCCCTATAAGAATCAGCCAGATCTTTGAGAATATGCGCCATCTTGAAAGATCTCTTAATACTGACCAGAATATAAATGCAAAAGTGATATGCAGGGACGGGGATTGGTTGAACGGAGAATCTACTGCTTTCAAAAAATAAAATGGCAAATTTAATATACTGCTGGAAACTTCCGGTTTTGTAAATGAATATTGCAAAGGAACTGTAATGAAAAATATTCCTGCTGTAATAATTACAAAAAGCATTCTCCATGTCAATATTTTTAATTGGTATTTATTTCTGCATATAAAAAACACCAGACAGAAAAATACTCCGCTTGCCATATACGGAATGATCGACAAAGGCATGAATGGAATATATTTTTCGAAGTCAAAGGTGAATGACGGTACATTGTGCAGAGAAGAAGCATACCAGGTTGAAAAATTGTATACGGCTATGAATACAAGAGTACAGAGTGTTAATGCGAAGGCCTGCTGCCGGATTTTCAATTTCTTTTCAGTCATTTACTTAAATACTTAATAATTCAGCATCATAAATCAGTATAAAATTTCTGTTTATCAGCATATCTCACGTTTATAATTCAACAATTCAAAATTGTAATAAGGTATCAAATTACAAACCATTCAAAATAAATTTTTGATCGGGTTAGAAATAAAGTGAGATAATGTGGTATCATTTTACTTTTTTACATATTTCAGTTATGTGCTATCTCAGTTTCAGATTAAAATTCAAGATTATTTACATACTTTTTAAGTTTAAAACTTTTGCTTTTCATATTTCTGACTTTGTCTTCTGTTGAGATTGCAATATAAGATTTGTCAGCGGAGAGCTGCTTTCTGATATAGCAGGTGATTTCAAATTGGGATATACTGACTTTTAGACAAAAGGGTTAAAAATTGAAAATTGCATCAACCGTTCATCTGTATTTCAAGACTGTAGTTTCAAAGCACCTACTTTTTTGGAAGGGTTGCTTCTTTATATAACTTTGTCAATTGAATCTCCCAGGATACCGACCACTCAAGCAAGGCCATTATTGGATTTGCTGTACTTTTACCAAATTCAGTCAGTTTATATTCAACTCTTGGCGGCACCTCCGGAAATGCTTTTCGTGTTACCATTCCATAGCCAACTAATGTTTTAAGAGTCTGGGTAAGCATTTTGGGTGATATTCCGTTAATCTGCTTTTGCAGTTCACTATTACGTTTGGTTCCCTGCATTAATGCCATTAAAACAAGTAAAGTCCATTTATTGGCAATTAATGTTAAAGACTGATGAAGAATACAACTTTCATCCAGATTGGATTTTAACAGCAATGCCTGCCGCAATTTAAAATAATTATTACCCTCTTCTGTGTGCTTATCAATCATTGAGTCCATTTCTAACTTTTAAGTGCTTACAGCACTTTAGGGTGCCTACTTGCAAATATATAGAAATGAATATAAATTTGGTACTCATAAAAGATATTACAATGGAAAAAACAGAAGGTTATAAAATTTTGAAGAATTTGCTGAATGCATTTAATAAAGATACAGAGACCGTATTACAATTATTTACTCGGGAATCAACAGTTGAGTATCCCTATGCAAAGGATCTCGGTCTTCCGTATGAGATGACAAGAGATGATTACAGTAAACACCTGAATACTATTTTAGGACATATGCCTGATATCCTTTTCACCTGCATTAAAGTAAGCGCGTCAGCAGAACCCGATTGGTATTGGGGTGAGTTTCAAGGCGAGACAACAGTCCCGGAAACAGGCGCACTTTATAAGCAGAATTACGTCGTGAATTTTAAATTAGAAAATGGAAAATTCAGTTTCTACAAGGAATATTGGAATGTATTACCCGTTTTACAGTCACTTATGGAAAAAGAAAAGGCACACTATATCATTGACAACCCTTTACATTAATCTTATGAAGAAAATAGCAGTTGCCGCCGCAACAGGAAATATTGGTCAGAGAGTAGCGCAGCAAATTGCACTGAAAGGAGCCGAAACAGTCTTGCTAGGTCAAAACCATGAAAGATTAACCAAATTAAGCATTATCAATGCAGTGCCGACAGTTGCAGATATCAGCAATAATGAGCAGATGATTGAAGCAACTAAAGATGCAGATGCACTATTCCTGCTAGTCCCACCTGTTCCCGGCGCTCCCAGTTTAAAAGAATGGTATGAGAAGGTTACAAATGCCTCTATTGCAGCCGTGAATGAAAATAAAATCAAAAGAGTTGTTCTTATCTCATCCCTTGGAGCTTCAACGGCCGCAAACCTTGGAACTGTCAGCTATTGTGCTTCCATGGAAATTGCTTTTGATAATCTTAATACTAACGTATTGGCATTACGGCCAGGTTACTTTATGGAAAATTTTTTACAACAGGCACAGGAAATCAGCCAAAATGGGAAATTCAGCTTTCCTTTCGACCGTAGACACGATATTCCGTTTATCAGTACGGATGACATTGGTGATGCCGCAGCCCGCTACCTGTTGGATGAAACCTGGGCCGGACATTGGAAGCTCAATCTGATGGGTCCTGAAAATATTACTTTGGAGGAAGTGGCATCACGGCTGACAGCTTTGACAAATAAACCCATTGAGTATGTACAGCAATCTTTTGATGAATTAAAAAGTCAACTCAGCACGTTGGGAATTACAGGCAAAATACAACAGGAATTAGTGGATCTGTATAAAGCTTTGGGAGATCCGGATGGTGCATATGCAACACCCCGTACGCCGGAAGTTTCAACTACGATAGATTTCGAACAGTTTGCAAGACAAAAACTTTTACCTTTAATGTAAGAGTTGTAGAATCCTGTATCAATTATTGCTAAAATATAATTAATTACGCCGAAACAACACTATTTTGCTTCGGTTTTTGGTACATTTTTATTTGACGTCGGTTTTGTATTAATTTTTCAGTTAAATAGTTCCTGAAAAATCAGGACATAGCGAAATATGCAGTTCCTAAACGTTAAACTGTAGATGCTTTTTTTATCAGGAAGTTTTAAGATCAGCTTATCAAAATATTTATTTATATTTGATGATGAACAATACAACTGCATTTTTTATATGTCTGTTATGCGCCGTTGTGGCTTTTTTGATCTTGGGTTTTAATTATTTTGCTTTATATCAATTAGTTCCTACGGTTGTTTTTTACCTTTTTCAACTGAAAGTTTTTAATAAAAGTAAGCCCTCACAAACAGCACTTTTTACATGCTATATTCTCTCCATATTAATCTTGCTGGTATTTCCGCTAACAGCACAGATTATGTGGCATTTTGATATTAATAATCTTGCTTCAAAATCTTCTACCAGTGGTTTACTTTTTGTCTGGCTTCCGATTTACGCAGTCATTCCGGGGACGGTAATATGTTCAGTCGCCTGGATAATTAACCGGAAATCTAAAAAAAGAAATTAGTATTTACAGTGAAACTGGTAGTATTGCAAATATCTGCAGAAACAAATTATTATTTCTTGAGATTGCTTATGATAGCTATTTTAAATTATAACAATCTCTCTCTTCCAGATTATTTGTTTTTTATACAAAAGTTATTATCATCAATCCGTTGAATGCAATTTTACCGTTTTAAGAACCTGAAGTGTCTCTTTACTTTGATACCAATTATGATATAAAAGCTAATTCTGCAGTCTC
This sequence comes from uncultured Chryseobacterium sp., assembly GCA_963526305.1. Classification (GTDB taxonomy): domain Bacteria; phylum Bacteroidota; class Bacteroidia; order Flavobacteriales; family Weeksellaceae; genus Chryseobacterium. The sequence continues at coordinate 600,090 of CAURNW010000001.1, forward strand.
AAAAGAACCGAAATAATGATTTCTGTTTTTTTAATTATTTCATCATACGATTGGGAATCTTTTAGAAATTGCATAAACCGTATTACCGTGAAATGTACTGTTTTCAGTGTGTACCTTGAATCTAAAGAATCTTTTATTTCAGAATCTTTAAAAGCCTTCTTTATATTTTCCTCTCATGAGCTGTAAATTTCCATTTACATCAAAACCCTGTATCATTACTGCACCAGCTGAACAAGTTACGCCCGTCATATTATTGAAATTTTCTTTTGATTCTGCTGATTATCTTTGAATACTGTTCGGGATCAATTTTTGTCAGAGTAAACCATCATATACTGTAATAACAGATAGGAAAGTAATCCAGATTAGTTTCGGGATGAAAATATTGTCCATTATCGACAGTTTGCATTACTTTTTGAAATTTTTCAATCTGATTTGCCATTTATTCATCAGGCCTCAAATAATACTGAGTCTCCGTCGATGATCGCTTTTTTTGTCAGACAGATGTTGGTCTATATCAGTTTCTCCAGATCGTATACAATATTTTGAACGTTGATATAATTGATCAAAGATTTCCTTCGCTTCAGTTATAATCTCAATATCATAATTTTGATTCTGCGTTTTTTTGTTTTTTGAAATTATTTATTTTTTACCGGCCTTTTTAGAACGTATCTCTTTAATAGAGGATAAGGAAAGCTTTGATAAATTGATGTCCCACAGTGACTCATTTTGATTAACGACCTGCAAGCTTCTGTCTTTCAAATCAAAATTTTCTACAAAGCAATAATAAAGGAAACGGATAAGGATCATTTGATTTGTACATACCTTTCGATGCAATCTGAAATAGAGATGGTGAGCTTCGTTTTCCTTATTTACACAGAGAGGCATAATCTGTTCTTCTCCAAATAATTGAGCACCAAAACTCCATCCACTCAGACGTTTTACTCTTCCGGCATTTGAAATTGCATATTTATCTTCAAAATCAGGTATCGGCACCCAAATCTCATTAGGAAGGTCTTTCATTGAAAGATTCATGACAGCTGGCGGATTTCTTTTATTTAACCTGGGGCTCCCCAGTCTTTTCCAAAGCGCTTCATTAAATTTTTCTCCCGAATTTAGGAGTACCAGCATTTTATTTAAAACCAATAAATTGCGGTCATTGGTTTCTTTTAAAGATTCACTGTTTGTTCTTTGCAACGACAGCTTTGAAAGATCAATATTCCATTTCGGTTCATTTTCATTGGTTACAATAAGGGTCTTATCGTTTAGATCAAACTCTTTTACAAAGTAATAATAAAGCAGTCGGAAAACTGATACGGATACTTTTTTTTCATTATCGTGTAGTTCGCAACAGAGAAAATAGTTTGTATGACTGTTAAATTCTACAGAAAGGGGAAAAATCATCTCTTTTAAAAACCTTCTTCGGCTGTCAGAATTCCAGCCTACCAACCGTTTTATTCTGCCTCTGTCTGAAATAGCAAACTTACTTTTGAGTTCCGGAATATCTATTGGTTTCCACCGTTCTTTAAAAAGGCTTTTGATTGACAGGTTAATCACGGGAGGTGGCTTTTTTTGATTAATGGCAGGCTTTCCTAACCTTTTCCAAAGAATATCATTAAGCAGTCTTCCTGAAGTATTATATTTTTCATGGATGAGAAAATCTTTTTCTTCAGGAAGATTACTTTGTAAAAACCACCGGAATGATCCGGCAGTTAAATTTTCCTTATTAATGACCTTCAGAATATTCTCCAGACCAACTCCAAGTGCTTTATCTGCAGCATAAAAATTTTCGAAATCAGCTACAAAATCACCTTCAGCAGTATACTGACTGATCGGTTTTAAGTACTCAATATGTAAATTTTTGCTTCTGTCAAACCGATATACTCTGAGATTCTTTTCATGGGCAGAAATTTTCTCTAAATTGCTGATATGTAAATGAAATCTGTTATTATCTTTAAAGCCCATGACAACAGTACGGTCTTCCCAATTGATTTTTTCAATAAAATGATAATAGACTAAACGTGCTACCGATTTATTGTACGCCTTTCCCTCCACCGATAATCTACACTGTATATTATAAACATTGTCCTGAAGATAACTGTTAAAATGTTTTATAGCAATCAGCGTCAAAACTCTTTCAGGTAATATATATTCTTTACCCGATACTGTGTAACGCTTACGCTCAAGACTTTTTACCCGTCCGTAATTAGATACCATGTAATCCTCAAACCCTTCAATTGACTTCCACTCTTCCTGCGGAAGATTTTTCAATGATCTGTTATAAATGACTTTCTTTACATATTTATCTTCTAATTCAAAAGGTAGATTCATGAAATTTTTTTTGTCTGTTTTCGAATATCCGCAAAATTATATTTTTTTAAAAAGATATTTTTCAATTTTATCTTTGACTACTGAAACTTCCAGTCTAAAAAGCATCTTTGAAAAACACAATACCTCTTTTTATAATTTTTTAATTATCTTATGTTTTGAGATTGGCTGATTTATTTTATTGTTCGCCTGACAGATTTTCAGCGCTTGGTAATGGCATAATAGATCACATATAACCAACCCAGAATACCATGAATGATTGCCCATAACAGAGATTTATTTCTGTCCCAGGAAGTAACTACTGCAATAACAGATCCAAGACTAATTCCCGTTTGTGTAACGGTTTTTGTAACATTATCAGCAACTTCAGGATTTGAAGTGCTCTGTGAAAAAACGATTGTAACTGCGAACAACATAAATGCGAAAGAAAAAAATTTTGTCGTCATAAAAATATAAACTTTGATTAAAATTAACTGAAGTAAATGATTCTGCAAAATAAATCCTTTTTTTTAAGGATTTAAATTGGTTCAGTATTAGGATTACACAAAGTCAGAAAGGCCCTTAATGCTGGTGATAAAGGAATGCCTTTTTTGTAAACCAGAACGGTGGTCATCACCCCCAATTCTTTAGGGAGTGCGAATGTTTTGATTTTTCGGCTGCTGTAAAAAGTTGAGATAATCTCTTTTGGCAGAAAACTGAACCCGATCCCCGATTCAATAAAATTGACAACTCCCTCAATTGAATTCATTTCGGTTTTATGATAGTTATATATGCCTTTACTTACTAACCAAGAGTCTAACCTTGCTCTGTAGACACAGCCCTGATCAAAAACAATCGCTTTAACCGGATTATGTAACAGTAAATTATCCAGACTTTTGCAGTTTGAAGGAACGACAGCGACAATTTCTTCTGTTTTAATCTTAAACTGTTCGAGTTCCGGGATATCAATTGGTGCCGGAATAAAAGCGATATCAAGTCTGTAATTCAAAACTTCGTTTATAAGATTCTCTCGAGTGTCGGATCGGAATTCCATGTCAACATACGGAAATTCATCTGCAAGTGCATTGACCAGCTCAGGACCTTTTACAGCCATCATTGTTTCTAAAGCACCAACCCTGATCTGCCCTTTTACCACATCATTTTTACCGATTGCCTGTTTTGCTTCCTCCACCAGATGATTTAATTTCTTACTGTAAATCATTAATTTTTCTCCTGCCTGTGTTAATTCTACCTTTCGGGAAGATCTTGAAAACAATGCAGTTTCAAATTCTTCTTCAAGATTTTTAATACGGGCTGTTACGTTTGACTGCACGGTAAACATTGCTTCTGCTGCCTTAGTGAAACTTCCGTGATTAGCTACAGATTCGAATATCTTAAAATCATTTAAATTCATTAATCATTAATTATGATTTATAATATCATTTTAAATCGTTTTTACAGAACAAATGTAAGGTTTAATTTTGACAAAAAAAGAAATGAACATTTTTAAATTACTGACCGCTATAATGGTCTTAACGTTAACAAATTCTATGAAATCACAACCGAAATCAAATCTTACAATTGAAACAGAACAAACTGCTTCTCTTATTCACTACCGTAAAATAATAGCTAACGACCAGAATATCTTTTACCGTGAAGCAGGTTCTAAAGATGCACCAACCATTTTACTTTTACACGGATATCCCACTTCATCCCATATGTTTAGAAATCTGATTCCTATTCTGAGTGGTAAATATCATGTTATCGCTCCAGATCTTCCAGGTTTTGGATACAGTGATGCGCCGGATAGAAATAAGTTCGACTATACCTTTGATAATATGGCAAAGACCATGCAGGATTTTATTGATGCTTTAGGTTTAAAACGCTTTGCGGTTTATGTTTTTGATTATGGAGCACCTACGGGTTACAGATTGGCACTCGCCAACCCCGAGAAAATAACAGGAATTATTTCGCAAAACGGGAATGCCTATGCGGAAGGTCTGAGCTCAGGCTGGAATCCTATTCAGAAATATTGGGAACAGGATATTAAAGAAAACAGAGATGCTTTAAGGTCAACTTTTGTAACCTTTGAAGGAACGAAATTTCAATATTTGGAAGGTGTACCTGATCCGACTTTAATTGCCCCTGAATCTTACACTTTTGATCAGTTTTTTCTTGATCGCCCGAATTCAAAAGAAAATCAACTGGATTTGTTGAAAGACTATAAATCTAATATTGCCTTATATCCAAAGTTTCAGGAATATTTCAGAACATACAAACCTAAATTTTTAGCTGTATGGGGCAAAAATGATCCATTCTTTTTACCCGCAGGGGCCGAAGCTTATAAAAAAGATATTCCTGAAGCTACTGTAAAATTTTATGATACCGGCCATTTTGCTTTGGAAACACATGTTCATGAAATAGGAGAAGAAATCTTAACGTTTTTAGATCCACTCCCCAAGTAGATTTTGCGAAATGTTTTTATAGTTTACAGCACATAAAGGGAACATATAAAAATTTCTCAGCGATAAGATACCTATATTATATTTTTTATATTGATTAAAAACAGGCAATCTGTATCTTTAGAATCCAATGTTAAAATGCAGATGCAAATAATAAGTTTTGATACTCAAAGCCTTCATACACTGAAAGCGAATTCGGTCTGGATAATTGCAAAAATTAGATGTAAAATTGTTTAAAATCATCATTTAAACAAAAATGAACAATTTACATTGTAGATTTGTTAAAATTTATTAAATAAAATTAAAATCTGCTTGTTTAAACTGAGAAAATATATTTATTTTAGTGCTTTAAAAATTTCTCATGAAAAGATATAATCTACTACCTGTTTTATTACTGTTTATTTTTAACGTTACATCGGCTCAGATGTCATCGGTTTTCGGTTCAGTGACCGAAGCAAAATCAAAAATTGAGGCTACCGTTCCTATTGTTGTAGAACACCTTAAAAAGATAAGTGAAGCACAAGGAAACACCACTGTTTTAGACAATGGCAAGGCAGCTTTGAAAAATGAGTACGATAAAGTATCTCAGGAATTTGATCTTTACAAAGGAAATATGGCAAGCTGTATTTTAGGCAAATCCAAGAAAGCTACAAAATGCATGAATTATCATACCCAGTATTTCAGAAATACTTTGGGAATTTATGAGAATTACATCACGTATGTTACCAGAAAAAACGGTTATCTTGGCGTTGCGGATGAAAGCATCAAAATAGATTTTAAACCTACTGAAATAGCGACAAAAATTGATAAAGATTTCGCAGGCGCTGTGGGAGCTGTAAAAAAAATGAAGGGTAACAACAAATCAACTTATTTTGAGCAGTTGAATTCTGACGACTTTAAGCTTCAGAATTTTGACAACCTGGTAAAATAATTCAATTTCATTTCTTCTGAACCATAAAAATATCCGCTTTTTTAAGCGGATATTTTTATACATTTTTGAAAAATTCACAAAAAAAAGGAGAACTACGAAAGTAATTCTCCTATTGGTAGCGGGAACCGGACTCGAACCGATGACCTTCGGGTTATGAGCCCGACGAGCTACCTACTGCTCCATCCCGCGGTGTATCTTTAGAGTGCTTACCGAAAGCACTTAAACTTAGTAGCGGGAACCGGACTCGAACCGATGACCTTCGGGTTATGAGCCCGACGAGCTA
>CAURNW010000002.1:0-545774 GCA_963526305.1 uncultured Chryseobacterium sp.
AAATTTATCAAAATGTAGCTTAACTTATACTGGAATTTTTGTTTGCATATCCATATATCTTTTTTCTCAAAAAATTTTTTGAAAAGACGTACAATAATCTTATCCGAATCGTCTAAAATCAATCCTCGACATAAAATTTGCTCGAGATTCTCTTGATAAATATTTGGAAAAGAATTGCCAAAATTGCAAAAATCAAGAAGAATGTTATAATGCACATTTCTAGATATAAATTTGAGAATATTTCGGATGATAAAATTTCTTTACAGATGCTTTAAAAACTATCCTGCCGATCCTATAATACTAATGGGATAAATTAGAAAATCAACTTCATTATCAAAGAATTAGATAATATACTAGATTCTGTGAATGATTTTAGAAATTATACAGAACTACACTTTTGTGTAGTTTTTATTTTGTTTCTATTAATTAAATTTGTTATATGGAGAAACGTTATAGTAGAAATAGACTTTATTTAACAAGTGATGATCAGAATTTACTTAAAAATTATCCAATTTTTTTAGGAGGTGCTGGAATAGGTAGTATAATTGCAGAAAATCTACTTAGATTTGGTTTTGAAACTATTACTATCGTCGATGGAGATACCGTTGAATTATCAAATCTGAATAGACAAAATTATACCGAAAAAGATATTGCAAAACCCAAAGTTGAGGCCTTAAAAGAAAGACTACTTTCAATCAATAGTTGTGCAAAAATTTCTATCCATAATTGCTTTATCAATCAGAATAATTTGCAAGAGCTTGTAAAAGGGCATAAAATAGCAGTTAATGCGTTAGATTTTACTTCTGACATCCCTCTGTTATTTGACCAGGTGTGTCAAGAAAACAGAATTCCTGTTTTGCATCCTTATAATTTAGGCTGGGGAGCTTTGGTAATGGTAATTTCTGAAACTTTAGGATTGGATTCTCTAAAAAAAGAAGAAGAGATTTTTAATGAAGTTAATGTGGTACAATATGTTTCTAGTCATATGAGATATTGGGGTAATCCTCAAAAGTGGTTAGAAGAGATCGTTGATAAATACATCAATGAAAATAAACAACTTCCTCCTCCTCAATTGTCAATCGCTTCTTTTCTGGCCGCTGCAATATGTACAAAAATAGCTTTCAATATTGCTACAAACCAGCCAATCAAAAAATTCCCTGAGTTTTATTTAACAACTTTAGACCTTTAGATTTTTCTTATATCAATTTATTATTCACAGCATAAGCAATTGCTTCTGTAATACTGCTTACCTCTAATCTTTCAAATAATTTTCTACGGTGAAATTTTACGGTGTCGGGAGAAACAAATATAGTTTCTGCTATTTCATTAATAGTAAAACCTCTTGCACAGAGTTGTAATATTTCTAGTTCTCTTTTAGATAAGGATACTTTTTGTTCAGCCTCCCAAATCTCTCTTTCTAATCTATAATGATAGACTTTATTCTCTCCATTCCTATATATTTTAATATTTCCGGCCTCTTTCTCAGAAGAAAGGGAAATTAGGCATATTGCCTTCCATATTTTTCCTTCCTTATTCAAAAGCAAAGGAGTGAGCTTTTGATTAATTAATATTTTCTTTCCCTCTTTGTTAATGAGGTGAAAATCATACGAAATAGTATATTCCAAACGATTTTCTAAAGGAATGGTCTCATAAAAACTAAATCCGGCATCATTTATTTTCAGTAAAAGCTGTAAATCTTTTTCTGGAACATTTTTGAAATAAAAGGCATATCCCATGTCCAATACCTGTTCTGGTGTGTTTCCACTTAGAAACAATGGATTATCAGAGACATATTCAAATCCCTGTTTCATATAATCTATTACATAGATACTTGTATAAGTTGCTCTTGCAAAAGCCTTTAAAGAGTCTAAATAACTAAATTTTTGTTGAATTTCTTCCTGAGATATTTCATTAATGATATTTCTGTGATCAAAGAAAGAATTTACATCATCTTTTTTACTCATTTATCAATTTTACACAAATATAATGTAAAAACAATATAATTCATACAATTTGTGATATTTAGGTGTAATAGATTTGTAATTTATCTAGATTGTAAATAAAATTAAATATTATAGATTCTATTTCCATTGTAAATCAGTAAACTACACTTTTGTGTAGTTTACTGATTTACAATGGAATACTACAATTTAGGGTAGTGTAAATGATAATCTTGCCAAGTAGTTTTGTGTAAAAAATAACCCGAGATGAGAATCACACAAAATTATTTAGAGCAGCTGGAACTGAACCAACTTTCGGAGCTTGCAAAATTTGTAGTAGAAGAAAATTTCAATCATCATTGTGATGAGAATATTGCAACAATAGACAGTTTTAATCTAGATATATTGAATACATATTATGAAGAACTAAGTTACTTTGAAGATTCTAAAACTTTTGTTTCCAAAGACGAAAGCGGGAATTTATACGGATCAATTAGGCTGATTAAATGGAATTATAAAATACAACTACCAATACAAAAATTATTCAATATTAATTTACTGGAAATCATAAGGCTAAAAAGTATTTCTTCAGTGTGGCATATTGGTAGGTTTGCGACAAGTAAGAATAATTCAGATCGCTTTTTATTTAAAAAACTGATGATGTATGCTATAGCGCCTATATGTACATACAATAATAGTGTTGGTTTTGCAGAATGCGACAATAAACTTTTAAGAGCAATGAACTTAATGGGAATACAAACAGAGATTTTAGGTAATTCTATTACCTATCTGGGATCTGAAACTATCCCAATATCAATTGAAAAAGAAGGTGTAATAGATTTTTTTAATACAAATTATGATCTACTAGACACTAACTATTTGGATCAACTGAAAAGAAATTCAATTATATGATGAAACTTACTGAAGAACAAAAAAAGGGACAAAGAATATTATTTAAAATAATTCATGAAGCCTGGGAAAATGAAAGTTTTAAAAAAGCACTTATTGATAATCCAGAGGAATCAATATCAAACTTTTTAGGACAAAAGATACCTTTTAAAAAAAAAATAATAGTTACAGATCAATCTAATCAAGATTATTTATATATCAATATACCAATCAAACCAAATGATACAGATGTTGATGACCATTTATTTAATGAATAGATGATTATGAAAAAGGCTAAACAAAAGTGTAGTTATAGAAACAATCAAACTAAACCACTAATTTGTGTAGCAGTTGTGATATTTTAAGTAAATATCTTTGGATTGTTAAATTTAATGAAATTAACAGTTTAAACGAAGTCTAAATAGCTTAATAAATTAATTTGAAAATGAATATCCTCTTTATAAAACGAGAAAAAACTAAAGGAAATATCATTATATTGATGAATTAAAACATTTTTAAGATTGTTTCTTTAGATTAAAATTCTTAAAACTTTTCATTAAACTGATTTTTATAATATCCATAAAAATATTGCCTACTAAAAAATTAATAATTATACAATTAAGATTTAAAGTTAATATGAAAATACAAAAAACACAGCTTATTCTTCTTTTTCTTGCTCTGAGTACAATTACATATGCACAAAAAGCTAAAAAAGATTCTATAAAAAATATCCAAGAAATTACATTGATTAAAAGGGCATTTATAAAGAAAAATGATAGATATGTTTTTGATGTTGCACAATCTCCATTAGCAAAGGGAAATAATGGTTTTGATCTACTCAAAAGCTCTCCCATGGTTTCCAGTATTGATAATAAAACTTTAACAATTCTTGGTAAGTCTAATGCGGTTATATACATCAATGGTAAAAAATCACAACTGAACGGAGAATCCTTGTTAGAATTACTTAAAAATACACCAGGCGAAAATATTTCGAAGATTGAAATAATAACTGTTCCGGGAAGTGAGTTTAACGTAGGTGCAAATGATGGAATCATCAACGTGGTGATGAAAAAAAGAACTTCAGATGGAATAAACGGAACATTGAGAATGACGAATAATCAAGGTTACTACAATAATCCGTCTTCGAGTGTATCTGTAAACTACAGAAAAAACAAGCTTGGTATAAATGTAAATACAAATTATTCTCAATACACTTTAAGGCAGGCTTTTGTGTTTTCTAATGGAAATCAACAAAACTTTACAACATCGGAAGGTTATATGATGGTTCCTACTAAAAACTTTGGAGGAAATTTTGATGTTAATTATGACCTGAACGATCATCATTTTCTATCTCTATCTTTTGATTCAAGGGAAGGAAAAAAGAATGGTCAGATTACAGATCTTATTAATAACGAATACAGTTTCAACGGAAGTGGATTTGATATCAACAGAAACAGAACTTTATCCAATACAGATGAGACCTCTGTAAGTAATTCTGCTAACCTGAACTATGAGTGGAAAACTGATGATAATGGTAGCAATTTTAATGCCAATATAGCTTATCTTCATTATATAAATAAAAATTATGCATACAATAATATTTATTCCATTAATAATCAGAATGAAAATGTTGCCCGCATAAAAGCATTTAATCAGTCAATCCCACAAATAATCGATAACTTTTCAGGAACATTAGATTATGCAAAAAAGTTTAAAGATGAGCTTTCTCTTTCTGTAGGTGGAAATTTTAATGCCACAAAAACAGATAATGATACTCGTTTTACTGATCTTATAAGTGGAAATTTTGTAGAAAATCAACAGCAGTCTAATCATTTTATTTATAATGAAAAGATAACGGGGCTTTATGCAACTTTGGCAAAGACATTTAATGAGAAGTTTTCCGGAAAAATAGGTTCCAGAATAGAGTTTACCAATGCAACCGGTGATGTGGTAAATAAAAATGATAGTTTTACAAATAACTACAGCAATATTCTACCATATTTGAATTTCAATTATGAGATTAATAAAGATCACAATATTTCATATACTTTTTCAAGCAGGGTAAGCAGACCTTCTTTCTGGGCAATTAATCCTACAAGAATTTATCTTACACAAAATAATTATGCTCAGAATAACCCGTTCATAAGAGCGTCATCTTACTATAGTCAGGAATTGAATTACATGTATAAAAGTGCTTATTTTCTTACATTGGATTATATGTATGTAAAAGATGCTCAAGGACAGGTTCCTCTACAGAGAACTTTACCGGATGGGACGGTTCAGATTCGATATCTTGGAACAAATTACGGAGATCACACACAGTTGACAGCAACAGTGGGATTACAAAAACAGTTTTTCAAAAATATATGGAATGTAAACGGATATTTTAATTTCTATTATGTTACATATAAAGGAAATGTAGACACAGATCCTACAACCGGCGATGTTTTTTCTCCTTATATTTTAGATCTTAGAAAAACATACGCATTTTTTCAGATTAATAACAGTATAAGACTTTCTTCCAAAAAAGACTGGTTTGTAGATGTTAATTACTTTTATCAGACACGAAGACAAATAGAATACGGAAAGCAGATTAAATTATCTTCATTGGATATTGGAATAAAGAAAATCTGGGATGATTGGACGGTTATGGTTAAAGCTAGCGATATCTTTAGAAACTTTATTTTTGCAATTGATAATTTTCAGACCAATACTGGATCTTTTAATAATGTTTATCAGGATCAATATAACAGACAGGTTACTTTAACAGTAACTTACAATTTCGGAAATCAGAAAATAAAGAGGATAAGAGATGTTGAAAGTGCTGATAATTCGATAAAATCCAGAACAAAATAATTTCAACGATAAAGTGATCTTAAAGCTGCATTTTTTATTGTAGCCAGGGATTTTTGTGCCATATTTAAAAGACTTTTTCTGCATCTTAAGTAATTAAATAGCTGATAATGAGTTGTTTTTTTTTAAAAGAAAAATAGATTGTCCTTTTAAAGTTAAAGCTTCAGCTTACGGAAATTCTAAAAACTAACCATTACAAAAACACCAATATGTTATCAGCAAGAATATTACCTAATATTAAAACACTAATTCAATTATTAGAAATAAGAAAAGAATCGGATTCATCAGGTATTACATGTATCGAGGGGGGAGATGATGAGACTTTTCTCTCATATCATGAATTGTACGATGAAGCACTTAAAGCTCTTCATTACTTGCAAAGCAAAGGTTTAAAGCCAGGGAGTGAGCTCGTTTTTCAAATTGATGATAATCAGATTTTTGTTATTGTTTTTTGGGCATGTATCTTAGGAGGTATTTATCCGGTTCCTCTTACAGTAGGGACTAATGAAGATCATAAAAATAAATTATTAAACATTTGGCCTGTCTTAAATGATCCTTTTCTTATAATCTCCGAATATAATTTTAAAAAATCTGATCTGCTTTCAAAAACAGATATATTAGGAAATATAGAGCAAAAGATAGTAGATCAGGAAAAGATAATGTTTTCGGAAGATTTTGGATCTGTTCACAACGTACAGGAAGATGATATTGCATTTATACAGTTTTCTTCCGGTTCTACAGGAAATCCGAAAGGAGTAATGCTTACTCATAAAAATTTAATAACCAATGTAAGAGCAATCAGCGAAGCTTCAGGGTATTCCGATGCAGACAAAATGATAAGCTGGATGCCTCTTACCCATGATATGGGACTTATTGGTTTTCATATCAACCCATTATTTATTGGGATGTCTCAATATATTATCCCTACGAATGTTTTTGTAAGAAGACCTTCTTTGTGGCTGCAAAAAGCAGATGAACATCAATGTACAATTTTGTGTTCTCCCAATTTTGGATATAATTATACATTGAAGCATTTTAACCGTGATCGTGATACTTTGGATCTTTCTTCGGTAAGATTGATCTATAATGGAGCAGAACCGGTGTCAATAAATATCATTCAGGAGTTTCTGGAAGTATTTTGCCAATACGGATTGAATGAAAATGCTGTATGCCCTGTTTACGGTTTGGCTGAAGCGAGTCTTGCAGTATCGATTCCTGATATGGGCGATAAGATTACTTACTTCAATTTCTCCAGAGATCATCTGAATTTCGGAGACAAAGTGATAATTACTCAAGAAAATGAGAATTCTCTTTCTTTTGTAAATGTAGGAAAAGCAATCAACGATTGTCAGATAAGGATTGCAGATGAGCACAATAATTCTGTTGAGGAACAAATTATAGGTGAAATACAGATTAAAGGTGATAATGTTACAGGTGGATATTATAATAATGTATCAGAAACCGGAAATATTATCACTTCTGATAGTTGGGTGAGAACAGGTGATTTAGGATTCATTAAAAACGGATCTTTATATGTAACTGGCAGAATGAAAGATATTATTTTCAGTAACGGGCAAAATTATTATCCGCATGATATTGAAAGAGTGGCTGAAGCAGTTGAAAGTATAGAGCTTAATAAAATTGTTGCAGTAGGTCATTACGATGAAACTGCACAGAAAGAGGAGATCATCACTTTTGTATTTCACAGAGGAAATCTGGAAAACTTTATTCCGATTGTTCAGGAATTAAAATTAAAGATAAATATTGAAATGGGAATTGATATAGACAGAGTTATTCCTGTAAAAGATATTCCCCGCACAACAAGTGGCAAACTTCAGAGGTTTAAATTGTTGAATGACTTCAAAAAAGGAAAATTTGAAGAAATACAAAACCGATTCGCCGAAGTAATAAGCAAGATAAAGACAGAAGAAAAAGAAGAACCGGCAAATGAAACTGAGCAATATATATTAGATATCTGGAAAAAGATTCTTAAACAGGAATCTTTAGGAGTTACCGACAAGTTTTTTGAATCAGGTGGTAACTCACTTAAGGCTGCGGAATTATCCATGCTTTTATTTAAAGAATTGCAGGCTGAACTTCCTATTAGTGTCCTTTATACGCATCAGACGGTAAAAGAACTGGCAGCCATTATACGAAGTCTTGAAAAGAAAGCTTATGTAAATATTCCTAAAATTAAATCTGAACTGTATCCATTGGCTTCAACGCAAAAGAGACTGTTTTACGCTTGGGAAATGGATCAGCAATCTACCGCATACAATACTCCTTTAGCATTAAAGATCAAAGGAAATATAGATATTCTTAAATTGAATAAAGCTATAGAGCAAATCATCAAAAAGCATGATGCTTTAAGAATAACATTTGTGAACAATTCTGAGCCTGCTTTTAAGATCAATGATACAATAATCACTGAAATCGTACAGCATGATGATGTCTCATCAGAAATAAATTCTTTATTAAAAGATAATGTACGTCCGTTTGATCTTATTAATGGACCTTTATTCAGGATAGAAATTTTTAAAAGTGAAACGGAAACCATATTATTCTTAGACTTTCATCATATCATCTCAGATGGTTTATCCATTTACAATTTTCTAAATGAATTGATGATGGCATATGATGGTAAAGAATCAGAACAATATTCTGCGGGTTATGGTGATTTTTCTTATTGGGAAAAAGATTATCTGAAGTCTGATGCTCTGAATGAGCAGAAAGAATTTTGGATGAAAGAGCTGGAAAGTGAGTTGCCAGTGCTGGATTTTCCTTTAGATTTTCCACGCCCGTCCTTACTTGATTATAAAGGACAAAGGCTGGAATTTGTTATTGATCACAAAAAGTCTAACCAGCTGAAAAAAATAGCTCTTGAACATAATTGTACTTTACATGTTCTGTTATTTTCAGTTTATAATATTCTTCTTTCTAAATATACTGGGAAACAAGATCTTATTGTAGGAATTCCTGTAGCAGGACGTAAACATCCAGATTTGCAAACAACTCAGGGAATGTTCGTGAATAATCTTGCAGTGATAAATACAATTGATCCGGCTGAAACTATGGAATCTTTCTTAAAAAAGGTCAATAGTAAAGTTGAAGAAGTTCTTCTTAATCAGGAATATCCTTTTTCTACGTTATTGGAAGAGTTGGATTATCAGAGAGACAGAAGCAGAAATCCTGTTTTTGATACAATGTTTGTCTATCAGAATATGGGCTTTCCTGAATATACTCCAAATGATTTTTCTTTTTCGAGATATTTCTTTGATTCAGGAACATCAAAGTTTGATATCTCAATGGAAGTGTTTGATTATGAAGAATCTCTTAAATATTATATAGAATATGCTACTCATCTGTTCAGAAAAGAAACTATTCTAGAATTTCAGAAACATTTTGAAATATTGACAGATAAGATTATTTCAGATTCGCAAAGTCGATTGCAGGATGTCATTTTGCTTAGCGAAGAAGATTACAAACGACATATTGTTAATTTTAATGATTCTGAATCAGCGTACCCTAAGCAAAAAACAGTTGTAGATTATATTGAAGAACAGGCACAGAATAAACCTGGCAAAATAGCTCTACAATATGAAAATCAAACCATTACTTATTCTGATCTTAATGCAAAGGCAGATCAGTTATCCTCTCTTTTGGATCATAAAGGAATCAAAAAAGGCGATATTATAGGAATTCTGATGAAAAGATCTCCGGAATTTATAATTTCCATGTTGGCAATTCTAAAATCTGGAGCTACTTTCCTTCCTCTGGATAGTGATTTGCCGGAAGACAGATTACATTTTATCTTGCAAAATAGCGGAAGTGTAATGGTTATCACTGATCAGAATCATAAAACCCTTATTCCGGATGATATTCAGACTTTAATATATGAAGAAGCAGTTTGTCATCAGAATAAAATAAAGAAAAATAAAAGGCTGTATAATTCTGAATCAACAGCTTACGTAATTTACACTTCGGGTACAACAGGCAACCCAAAAGGAGTAATGATCTCTCAAAAATCATTGCTTAATTATACACTTTGGGCTGCAGAAAAGTATATAAATGGCAAAGAAGTAAGCTTTCCATTCTTTACTTCTGTTTCTTTTGACCTTACAATTACATCTTTGTTTACTCCGCTTGTAACGGGAAATACAGTTATTGTCTATCATGAAGATCCGCATAATATGCTCATCGAAAAAGTAATTTTCGAAAATCAGTCGGATATCATTAAACTTACTCCTTCGCATCTTAAGATAGTTGATCAGTTGGATCTAAAATCTTTAAATGAAAGCTCTGTCAAAACATTTGTTGTAGGTGGTGAAGAATTAGAACAGTCCCTTGCTCAGAGAATTTCTACAAAATTCGGATCTAAAATCGAAATTTATAATGAATATGGTCCTACAGAAGCTACTGTCGGATGTATGATTTATCAGTTTAATTCTCAGGATTCTTATATGACGGTTCCAATTGGTGGTCCTATTCATAATACACAGATTTATCTTCTTGATGAGTACCTGAAACCCGTTCCTGCAGGCGTAAAAGGAGATCTTTATATCGCAGGAGACGGATTGGCGCAAGGATATCTTAATAATGAAGCTTTAACTCAGGAGAGATTTATCGATAATCCTTTTGTTGAGGGTGAAAAAATGTACAGATCAGGAGACACAGCCAGAAGACTTTCTGATAATGTGCTTGAATATATCAATCGTACAGATAATCAGGTTAAGATAAATGGATACAGAGTAGAGCTTTTAGAAATCGAAAACAGTATTGTACAGAATACTCAGATAAAACATGTCGTTGTAATATGTAAGAATACGAATAGTGGTTCAAAAAAACTGGAAGCTTATTATTTAGCGCCATCTGATGTAGAAACAGATTCTCAGGCTTTGAGAAATATACTTTCCACAGTATTACCTCATTATATGATACCTGCAGTCTTTGTTGCAGTGGATGAAATACCGTTGACAAAAAACGGTAAGGTGGATCACTCAAAACTTATACAGTTGGGTTCTGCAAAAGCGGTTGTAAATAAAACAATCCCTGCTAACAAGATGCAGGAAATTTGTATTGAAATATGGATGCAGCTCTTTAATGAAGAAAATATTTCAGTTGATGACAATTTTTATGAATTGGGTGGAGATTCTATCAAAGCTGTTCAGATATCATCAAGATTACTGGAAAGAGGAATCGTTCTGAAGGCAAAAGACATTCTTCAATATCCTACCATTGAATTATCTTCATCTTATGCCAAAATTCAGGAGTCAGAAACACAGTATGAGCAAGGCTTAGTTGTTGGTACAAAAGGATTTACACCTATAGAATCTTGGTTTTTCGAAAATAAATTTGAAAATCCTAATTACTTTAATCAGTCTTTGGTCCTTACGGTAAAAAAAGATGTTAATATTTCATATTTAAGACTTGCTTTTGAAAAACTTATTCAGCATCACGATGGATTAAGATTGAAATATAACGTTAAGGAAAATATTTTGTTTATCGATGAGTATCATGCAGACAGCTTTTCTTTAAGCGAAGATTCTGCTCAGTCACAGGAAGAATTGGAATCCTTCGCTGTACAGATGAAAAATAATCTTAATCTTTCAAATGGATTGTTAATCAAAGCCGGTATAATTTATCAACAGGACAAAGATCCTTTGTTATTAATTACCGCTCATCATTTGATAATGGATGGTTTTTCCTGGAGAATATTGCTTGAAGATCTTTTTACAGCTTATTCTGCAATAGAAGAAGGTAAAGAGGCGACCTTACCAAAAAAGACTATTTCTTTAATAGAATGGAAAAAGGAAATAGATCGTTATAACACACTTCAAAACTTCAAATTACAAGAAGAATACTGGAGAAATGCTGAATCTTCAGATACTAAACTTCCTCAGGATTTTGCTGAAGAAAACATAATTATCCGGGATGCGAATAAAATTACAGAGGAACTATCAGAAGAAAAAACAGATTTCTTACTTAAAATTCAAAATGCATATAAAATTAATGTAAATACCTTATTAACAACCGCTTTAATGCTGTCTTTAAAGGAATGGACCGGTAAAAACGGTTTCGTAATAGAACTTGAAAATCATGGAAGACATCTTGAGAATACAGATGCTTCGAGAACGATTGGGTGGTTCACAGCGATGTATCCTGCAAAAATTGAAATTGCAGACAATAATATCGGAGCAAATATTATTGCCGTAAAAGAACAGCTTTCAAAAATTCCTGACTCGGGAATAGGATATGGAATCAATAGATATATGAACCAGTCTTTAAATGACGGAAAAGAGTTTATACCTGAAATAAGATTCAATTATCTTGGGCAGTTTGGGCAGGAGCTCTCTAATTCTCTGTTTTCTTATTCCACTATTCAACATGGGATGGAGTCTGATCCGGATAACAAGATGACTGCCAAAATAGAGGTTAATATGTTCGTTATTAAAGGGAAGTTCTGTACAGAAATTATCTATAATACAATGCAGTACCATAAAAAAACAATGTCATGGCTTCTGAATTCATTCTTTAAAAACATCATTAACATAATAGAATATATCAAAACTGAAAACAATGTTTATTTAACTCCTGCAGATTTTGATTCCGTAGAGTTGGATCAGCAGGAACTGAACTCTCTGTTTTTTTAAGACTTAACTATTTATCATACAAAATATTACTAATATCATAAAATTCAAAATATGGATCTTCAAGACTTGCAATTAGTTGGAAATAAAAAAATGTTATTCGAAGTAAAAGATAACAGCAGTGATTATTTCAAATGGTTACACGAGAATAAAATAGAAATCGATGATTTTATCTCTAAAGAAGGCGCGTTACTTATACGTGGGCTTCCTGTACAAAATGACGGGGAGTTTGCTAAAATTTTAGAAACTCTTTTTGGTGAAGATCTTGTGAATTATACCTATAGATCAACTCCAAGAAAACAGATTAACAATAACAATGTTTATACTGCTACAGAATATCATGCATCGGAAATTATTCCTCAGCATAATGAAAATGCTTATTCTAACAAATGGCCTATGAGAATAGGATTCTTATGTGTAACTCCTGCTGCCAAAATGGGGAATACTCCTATTTCAGACAGCCGTATTGCTTATCAGCAGATTCCTTTGGAAATCCGTGAAGAGTTTGAAGCAAAAAAAATCATGTATGTAAGAAACTACTCTGAGATAGATTTGCCTTGGGAAGAAGTATTTCAGACAGATAATGAAAAAGAGGTTGAAAAGTTCTGTGCAGATAATAATATTATATACGAATGGACAGATAACGGGTTAAGAACAAAGCAGATTAACCAGGCAAGTATGATACATCCTGTTACAAAAGAGAAAATATGGTTTAATCAGGCTCATCTTTTTCATTCCAGCAGTTTAGGAAAGGAAGTTGAAGAAAGTCTGATAGATCTTATAGGTGAAGAAAATCTTCCCAGAAATACATTCTTCGGTGATGGAACTCCTATTAATCTAGAATATCTGGATATTATCCGAGATGTTTTTGAGAAAACCAAATTTTCTTTCGACTGGCAGAAAAATGATGTTTTACTGTTGGATAATATGTTATATACCCATGGAAGAGACCCTTATGAAGGAGAAAGAAAAGTCTTGGTAGGAATGGCAAGACCATTTCAGGAAAATTAATTCGATCATCTGTATTCAAAGGCGGATCTTAAAATCTGTAATATATAAAACTAATATCATCATATCTCATCTACTGCTAAAAAATACTCAGATGGACACTAAGCTAGACAAAAAGAATGTACAGGATATTTTTGAACTGAGTATGGTTCAAAAGGGAATGCTGTTCCATTATCTTAACGAATATAATAACATATATAATGCACAATTAAGCCTGAAAATAGAAGGAATATTAGAAGTTGATGTTCTAAAGGAAGCATTTAAAATTCTTCAATCTAATAATGAGGTTTTGAGATCTGTTTTCAAATGGGAAGGACTTAGTAAGCCTTTACAGATTGTGCTTCGTGAGTCTCCTGTAAATTTTATTTATCATGATATCTCTTCTAAAAGCGAGAACGAAATCTTACAGCTTGTCTCAGAATATGCTCAGAATGACTTTAATAAAAGATTTTCTCTGTCAGAAGTTCCGTTCAGAATCAGCGCTATAAAGACAGATACTACATCTTTTACACTTTTTATCACTCATCATCATATATTATATGACGGGTGGAGTACAGGAATTCTTTTGAAAGAATTATTTGGCTATTACCAATATTTGCCGGAACCCGGTTCAAATCCTAAACTTTTAAAAAAGCCAGGGTACAAAGAATATATTAATGGTTTAATGAAAAAGGAAAATGAAGAAAGCGAAGAATCATATTGGAAAAATTATCTTAATGATTTTGAACTGCAATCCGCTTCTGTAAATTACCACAATAACTATTCTGAAAATATAGTTACCAAAATAACTTCTTTGCTGGATGCCAAATCTCTTGAAGCATTCTCTGTAAAATATCAGGTAACAAAAGCATCAATTATATATGCCGCTTTGGGAATTCTTCTTCAGAAACTAAAAGGAGAATCGGATGTTGTAATCGGAACAACCGTTTCAGATCGTGACTCTTCTGTAACAGGTTCTGAAAATATAATAGGGAATTTTATTAATACCGTTCCCTTAAGAGTTATTTCTAAAGGAGCTGAATCTTTTTTAGATATAGTAAGAAAGATACATTCGGATATTATCAATAGAAGCCAATATAAAACTTCATACTATGAGGTGAAAAAGTTCATGGAGCTTAAAGCAGCCGAAGAGTTGTTTGATACTTTGGTGGTTGTAGAAAATTATCCCATAGATGAAGAAGCCATTAATTCTCATAATGCGTTTTCAGTAAAATTAAATTCTGTACAGGAAAATACTGGAATTCCGATGGTTGTTACTGTTTTCTTTAAAGAACAGCTGGAAATAGAAGTTATTTATCAAAACCATATGGTTGATAAAAATTACGTTGAAACATTTTTGGATCATATTCCTGTTTTTTTAGAAACACTTATTGCGAATCCTGATCATTCTTCAGAACGTCTTTCATTTCTTTCTGAAACTGAAAAAGAGGAAATACTGATTGACTTTAATAATACAGCTACCAATTTTAAAATTGAAGAAACGATATTGTCACATTTTGAAAAGATAGTTATCGCTCATCCTGAAAAAATTGCCGTTATATGTGGAAACGAATATGTTTCATATAAAGCCCTGGATAAAGAATCTAATAAAGTAGCAGCTTATCTTCAGAAAAAGAAAGGAATAAAGAAAGGAGATCTTGTTGGGCTTTTGTTAAACAGAGATCGAAATTTAATCTCTGTAATTCTTGGAGTTTTAAAAGCGGGTGCGTGTTATGTTCCTATAGATCCGGCTTATCCATCAGAAAGAATTCACTACATTATAGAAAATAGCAATCTATCTGTAACAATAACGCATAATAAATCTGAAACTATTCAGAATGCTATTCTGGTCGAGGATATTTTTAATGAAAACGAAGTACTTCCTCTATCTTCTTCAGAGGCTAAACAGAATGATCTTGCCTATATTATATTCACATCAGGTTCTACAGGAAATCCTAAAGGAGTAATGATTTCTCACGGTGCACTGATGAATTACATCGGCTGGGCATCAGAAAAATATGTTGGAAATGATACGACTACATTCCCGCTATATTCCTCTATTTCTTTTGATCTGACGATAACCTCGATATTCACTCCATTAGTTACAGGAAATACTATTGTTGTTTATGAAGACGATGATTCTGTTACTTTGATTGAAAAGGTTTTAAAGGACAATCAGGTAGACATCATAAAACTTACTCCTTCACACCTGAGAATTATCAATGATAACGGATTGCTTGAAAAGTATGAAAGTAAACTGAAAAAAATGATTGTAGGAGGAGAAGATCTTGATTACAATCTTGCGCAGGATATCTGGAATAAATTTAACGGAAAGCTCACAATCTACAACGAGTATGGTCCTACAGAGGCTACGGTAGGATGTATGATATATACTTTTGATCCTTCCCGCAAATTCCACTCTGTGCCGTTAGGCAAGCCTATTTCCAACACTCAGATCTATATCCTTGATAAATATCTGAATCCTGTTACTTACGGAGTAAAAGGAGAAATATATATAGCCGGAGATAGTTTGGCTAATGGATATTTAGGCAGAGAAGATTTTACTGCAGAAAGATTTTGCAGTAATCCATTCTTACAAGGTAAAAAAATGTATAAAACAGGAGATTATGCAGTACGCCAAAAAGACGGAAACATTATCTTCTCAGGGAGAATTGATGAGCAGGTGAAAATTTCAGGTTTTAGAATAGAACTGAAAGAAATAGAGCATGAGTTAAATAACCATATTGATATTACCGGAAGTGTTGTAACAGTAAAACAAAAAAACGGAAGCAAATTCTTAGCAGGATACTATATTGCTGATAATGAAATTGATTCTTTATCATTAAGAAACTATCTATCCTGTAAGTTACCCCAATATATGGTGCCTTCTTATTATGTGAAAATTGATGCATTTCCATTGTCTGCCAACGGAAAGCTTAATCTAAAAGCTTTACCCGATCCGGAAATTGAGATCAATGAACAATACGAAGAACCAAGTACAAATGAAGAACACCTTTTGGCAGAGCATTTTGCAAATGTTCTTGGTCTTTCAAAAGTAGGAATTACAGATAATTACTTTTCTATCGGCGGAGATTCAATCAAATCTATCCAAATCAGCTCCAGAATGCGTAATGCGGGTTATCAGGTATCCGTTCAGGATATTTTCAAAAAGCCGACGATTAAACAATTAGCATTAAAAATAAAACCTCTGGTTACTCATACAGATCAGATGTTGATAGAAGGAAAAATAGAGCCAACTCCTATACAAAAATGGTTTTTTGAAAACTCAAATGTAGACCGTCATCATTTTAATCAGTCTGCAATGTTACATTTTAATAACGGAATTTCCTCAGAATCAGCAAAGAGGATATTCGCTAAAATCATTGAGCATCATGATGCATTGCGTATAGTTTTTACAAATGAGGAAGGAGAGGTAACTTTTTATAATAAAGGACTTGTTTTTCCTGTTTCGTTGGAAGAACATTATATCAATGAATATGGCACAGATCTGTTATCTGATCTTAGCAACAGAATTCAGGCAGCGATCAGTTTGGAGAATGGACCGTTAATCAAATTGGGCTTATTTCATAGCAACGGAAGCAGCAGATTGTTGATTGTTATTCACCATCTTATTGTTGATGGTATTTCTTGGAGAATACTTCTGGAAGATGTTAAGAGTTTATATGATCAGGATATTCAAGGAAAAAGTTTAGCTCTTCCCTTAAAAACCGATTCATTTAAAGACTTGTCTGAAAAACTCACTGATTACTCCAAAGGAAAATCATTTGAAAATTCAATTTCTTACTGGGATTCTATATTTGCTCATAACGAGGTGGTTCCACTAAAGAGAGATCATGAAAATGAAGAGAATAGATTCTCTGATCAGCAGGAAAAATCATTTATATTAAATAAAAACTACACTGGAAAGCTGCAGGGAGAAGTTCATGAAAGATTCGGTACGCAGATTAATGATATTCTTTTAACCTCATTAATGCTTAGTTTTCAGGAAACTTTCGGCATAGATGGTATTGCTTTGGATCTGGAAGGTCATGGTAGAGAAGAGTTTATCAAAAATGTAAATATTAACAGAACTGTAGGTTGGTTTACCTCAATATATCCTGTTTTTTTAAACGATAAAGGAAATGTAAGAGATACAATCAAACACATAAAAGAGACACTGAGAAATATTCCGAACAACGGAGCAGATTATCTTCTGTATAAATACAACAGTAAAAATAATTCCTCAGATAAAACGAACAATATCCCTGTAAGCTTTAATTATTTAGGAGAATTTGAAACTGAAAACCAATCATTCTTAATTGTAAATGAAGGAAAAGGTGAAGATGTTTCTCCGAAAATGATTCAGCATTACGACTGGAATGTTATTGGAATGGTTACTGACGGATGTTTGCAGATTAGTTTAAGATACAGCAATAAACAATATGAAGGTTCTACAATAGATCGTTTTATAGAGGTCTATCATCAAAATCTTCAGAATCTGATTGATTATTGTATTGAATACCCTGTGAACGAAATGACTCCTTCCGATCTTATCTTAAAAGAAATATCTCATGCAAAGTTAGACGAATTCCAGAAGATGTATCAGATGGAAGATATTTATCCGCTTTCTTCTATGCAGGAAGGCATGTTGTTTCATTCAGTCTTGGGATCTGATCACTCAGCTTATTTGGAGCAGAAAGTTCTGAGACTTCAGGGAAATGTGAAGCCGGATGCAGTAGAAAAGAGTATGAATGAACTTTTGAAAAGATATGATCTTTTCAGAGCTGTATTTCATCATCAAGGGTTGGAAAGACCTGTTCAGATTATTCTGAATGAAAGACAGGTAAAATTTACGTTTAAAGATATCAGAAAGGAGTGCTCTAAAGAAACCGAAACCGAAGTAATAGAGTGGTACAGGAATCAGGATGTATCTGAACCTTTTGATCTTCAGAAAGATGTGCTTATGCGCATAATGCTTTTGCAGACAGGAGAAGAAAGATTTGTGCTTATTTGGTCTCATCACCACATTCTTATGGATGGATGGTGTACAAGTATCATCTGGAATGATTTCAAGTCACTTTATATAAATAACATTAATGACGAAAAAGTTGCTTTACCACCTGTAAAAAGGTATTCAGATTATCTTCAATGGATGGAAAGTCTTGATAAGCAACCCTCTGCAGAATATTGGAAAAATTATTTGAATGGATATACTATTCCGGCAAAAATTCCTGAAAAAAGTGCTTATTATTCACAGGAAGAAATATCAGGCTTATTGTCAGAAGAGTTTACAATAGAAAAGGATGTATTCCAAAAATTGAAAAATATCTCCGAATCACATCAGATCACTCTTAACACAATTATTCAGACAGCTTGGGGAATGGTGTTAAGCAGATATAACAATACAAATGATGTAATTTTTGGTTCCGTATTATCAGGGAGAAGTTCTGAAGTAGACGGAATTGAACATATGGTCGGATTATTCATCAATACTGTACCTGTAAGATTGCGATATGAAAGGGAAGAATCTCTTCTTGAAATATTAAAAAGAACGCAGGAAGATGCCTTGAAAATCAATGAACACCAATATTTTTCATTATCAGATATTCAGGGACTTAGTGAGCTTGGAAACAGGTTGTTTGATCATATTATGATTTTTGAAAATTATCCGATCTCTGATAAATTAGTTATTCCTGAAGATAAGGAAACTGTCGGTTTCACAGTTGAAGATATTCAGGTTTATGAAAAGACCAACTATGATTTGGTTGTACTTGTTATTCCGGGAGATAATATCAGAATTCAGGCAGATTACAATCTGGGTAAATATTCACGTAAGATGATTGTACAAATGATGGATCATTTGAAAAATACAATAAATTCAATACTTGAAGAATGTACCGTTCCTGCAAAAGAACTGAACTTTATCGGTGAGACAGAAAGTATAAAGCTTCTGAACCAGTTTAATAAAAAAGAAGTAACATATCCTTCGGATAAAACCATTATCGATTTGTTTGAAGAGCAGGCTTTACATAAGCCGGATGCTGTGGCGGTACAATTTGAGGATCAGGAAATTACTTATTATCAGTTGCATAAAAGAAGTTCAGAAATTGCACTTGCATTAAGAGAAAGAGGAACAGGAAGAGACAGCATCGTAGGATTGCTTATGCATAAAAATATTGATGCGGTGATAGGTATGTTGGCTATTTTGAAGGCGGGCGGAGCTTATCTTCCGATAGATATAAATTATCCTGAAGCAAGAAAAGATTATATCATTGAAAATAGCGGTTTAAAGATTATTCTTACAACATCTGAGTTGCAGCCGATGAGAAAAGACAATATACAATCTGTACTCATTGATGATATACCTTCTTCAGAAAGCCTACCTGAAATTTCTTATATAAATACGCCTACA
Organism: uncultured Chryseobacterium sp.; assembly: GCA_963526305.1. Lineage (GTDB taxonomy): Bacteria > Bacteroidota > Bacteroidia > Flavobacteriales > Weeksellaceae > Chryseobacterium. The sequence continues at coordinate 19,728 of CAURNW010000002.1, forward strand.
GATCTTTGTTATGTAATCTATACGTCAGGAACTACAGGAAATCCGAAAGGAGTGATGATTGAGCATAAAAATGTCGTGAGATTATTGTTCAATGCAGATTTTCAGTATAGTTTCTCTGCTAATGATGTCTGGACAATGTTTCATAGTCATTGCTTTGATGTCAGTGTCTGGGAAATGTACGGAGCTTTATTATATGGCGCAAAACTGATTATCATTCCGCCAATGTTGGCAAAAGATACCAAAGCGTTCCTACATCTTCTGAATGAAGAAAGAGTAACCGTACTCAGCCAGACTCCAAGCGCATTTTATAATCTTATACTTGCTGATTCAGGATACCGTTACGGCGAAAGCGTCCGTTATATTATTCTTGCTGGTGAATCCGTAAGTCCTATAAAGCTTAAAGAATGGACTTCAGAATATCCTGATGCAAAGATTATAAATATGTATGGGATTACAGAAACCACAGTACATAATACCTACAAGGAACTTGGTGCTTTTGAAGTTGAGAATAATATAGCAAATATAGGAACACCTATTCCCACACTTTCCATGATCCTTCTGGATGAAAATAAAAAACTGGTTCCTAATGGAGTGGAAGGAGAAATATATGTAGGTGGTGAAGGTGTAGCAAGAGGATACCTTAATAATGAAGAGCTTACGAATCAAAGATTTATAGCTCATCCTTATTCACCGTCAGAAAGATTGTACAGATCAGGAGATTTGGCAGTAGTAAATGAAATAGGCGAGCTGGAATACAAAACAAGAATGGATCATCAGGTTCAGTTAAGAGGATTCAGAGTTGAACTTGAAGAAATACAATATCAGTTGTTACAGTTTGAAGGAATAAAAGAGGTAAATGTTCTGGCAAAAGAAATTAACGGAGAAACCTGTCTGATAGCTTATTATATAAGTTATGAAGCAATTGAGACAGCCTTGCTGAGAAAATATCTGCTAAACAGATTGCCGGATTATATGGTGCCAAGTTATTTTATAGCTATGGATAGCTTTCCTCTCACATCAAACGGAAAACTCGATAAAAGGGCACTGCCTGAGCCTCAGCTTGAAAGTGTGGAAATATCTGCACGGCCAACGAACCAGATTCAGAAAGAACTGATTGCGATCTGGGCAGAAATGCTCATGATCAGTGAGGATAAAATAGGAATTAATACAAATTTCTTTGAAATAGGCGGAAACTCGCTTAAACTTATGAAAATGGTAGATAAAATTAATCAGCATTTTAATACTGAGATAACAGTTGCAAAAGTATTTGCATATCCTGTCATCTCATCGCTTTCAGTATTCTTGAGCGACGACAATAATAAAGAATCTGAAGAAGCAGACATGCGGCTTGATACAGATTTAGAACAAATGAATGATACGATGAATCTTTTAAACCTGATTTAATTGGCAATGGAAAAATATACAGGATTAGAAATAGCAATAATCGGAATGGCGGGACGATTCCCGGAAGCAGATAACATTACACAATATTGGGATAATCTGCAGAACGGAAAAGACTGTATAAGCGATTTTACAGAAGAAGAAATTATTCTGGAAGGAGAACCGGAAACTCTTGTAAAATCTTCGGCTTATGTTAAATCCAATGCTTATATCAAAACTAAGAAATACTTTGATTCGGAATTTTTTGGATATACTCCGCATGAAGCAGAATTGATGGATCCTCAAGTAAGAATCTATCACGAATGCTGTTGGGAAGCATTGGAAGATAGCGGTTATACCTTTTCAGCTAATGACAAAGTAGGAGTTTTTTCTGCTGCATCACCAAGTGTGGCATGGCAATTATTTTCTACCAAAAACAATCAGGATAATTTTGTTGATGGGTTTACAGCTTCACATTTGAGAGACGCAACTTTTCTAAGTTCCAGAATTTCATATAAATTTAATCTCAAAGGTCCTGCTATTCTTGTACATACAGCCTGTTCGTCTTCATTGGTATCTATTCATCAGGCTTGCAGCAGCCTTCTTTTGGGAGAATGTAATATTGCAGTTGCAGGAGGGGTTAATATTGTCAATTATTCAAAAAAAGGGTATCTGTATCAGGAAGGAATGATCCATTCAAAAGATGGAAGATGCAGACCTTTTGATGCCGATTCAAGTGGAACTGTTGGTGGAGAAGGAGCCGGTGTTGTAATTCTGAAAAGGCTTAAAGATGCCATAAAAGATAGAGATAACATTTATGCTATTGTCAAGGGAAGCGCCATAAATAACGATGGAAGTAATAAAGTAGGATATACTGCACCGAGTGTCAAAGGTCAGGCTGAAGTAATCAGAAAGGCTCATAAAATGGCGAGAATTGAGCAATCGACCATAGGATATATTGAAACCCACGGAACAGCAACTTCGTTAGGAGATTCTATTGAAGTGGAAGCTTTGAATGAAGTATTTGGAAGTTCTGCTCTTAACACTTGTGCAATAGGTTCCGTGAAGTCTAATATAGGACATTTGGATACTGCTGCCGGTGTCGCAGGATTTATAAAAGCTGTTTTAGCAATTAAAAATAAAAAGATACCTGCAAGTTTACATTTTGAGCAGCCTAATCCTAGAGTTGACTTCAAGGGAGGTCCTTTCTATGTAAATAATAAACTGAAAGACTGGAATGGCAATGAACCGTTAAGAGCCGGAGTAAGCTCATTCGGAATCGGGGGAACGAATGCTCATATCGTTTTACAGGAAGCTCCTGAAGCTCTTGCTTCTTCAGAAAGCCGCAAAAAAAAGCTTTTGGTATTGTCTGCTAAAACTTCCAATAGTCTTAATGAAAATATTATTCGTCTTAATGAATTTCTAAAAAATAATAAAAATATAAATCTTGCTGATACAGCTTTTAGCCTTCAGAAAGGAAGAGAGAGATTCAAATACAGAAAGACGGTTATATGCAACGATATAGAAGATGCTTCTGATAAATTGGAAGAGAGCCTTTCTTATAATGATGTAGAAGCTCATGCTAAAGAGGATATTCAAAATATCATTTTTATGTTTCCAGGTCAGGGAACACAATACAGTGATATGTGCAAAGATCTTTATCATTCTGAAAAGATTTTCAGAAACAAGGTAGATGAATGTTTTGCAATTGCTTCTCAATATTCATCAGAAGATTTTAGTTCAATTTTATTTCCGGACGGAGCTTCCGGAAAAAATATCAATAACACTGAAGTTGCACAGCCACTTTTATTCATTATTGAGTATGCTCTTGCTCATTTGCTTCAACAATGGGGAATAAAACCTGATTACATGGTCGGACACAGCATCGGAGAATATGTAGCGGCTTGTGTGAGTGGTGTATTTACATTAAATGATGCTATAAGGCTTGTCATCAAAAGAGGTGAACTCATGGGAAAAGCCGAAAAAGGAAGTATGTTGAGCATCGAAATAGAAAGCGATAAGCTGAACTTGCCTTCTGGTATTGATATCGCAGTTATTAACAGTGAAAAGTCAATAGTAGTTTCAGGAACAGACCAGGACATAGAAGAGTTCAGTAATGAGCTTGGGAGAAAAGGAATTATCAATAAAAAAATCCATACATCACATGCTTTTCACTCTTATATGATGGATAGCATTTTGGATGAGTTTGAAAAGGAGTTCAGTCATATCAGTATCCAAAAATCACAAATTCCATATATTTCTAATATCACCGGAGATTTTGTGGATGATCATCAAATTTCTCAACCTTCATATTGGAGCAGACATTTAAGAAATACGGTAAATTTCTTTAAGGGAACAGAAACTCTGCTTAAAACCGGAGGAGCATGTTTTATTGAAGTAGGTCCCGGAAGAAGTTTGAGTAATTATGTTTCTGACAGCAGTTCAATGGATGAATCTCATGTTATTATTAATATGGTAAGACATGCGAAGCAGTCAATTGATGATCAGGAATATATATTGGGGAAACTTGGAAGTCTTTGGGAACATGGAGTGAACATCAATTGGGATCAGTTTTATAATGAAGAAGAAAGAAATAAAGTTTCTTTGCCTACTTATGCGTTTGAGAAGTTAGAATATGTCACTGATTTTAATCTTAATAGATTGCTTAATACCCAATTAAAGCAAGATAACTTTTCAGAATCATTTACTAACATTGAAGAATACATTAATGTTCCTTATTGGAAACGTTCTGTACTGCCAAACAAAGCTGTTGAGCTTTCAGAATCTTCATCTACATTTTTAGTGTTTTCGGGAGATAAAGAAAAATTCAGTGATTCAATAATTAAGAATTTACGCTCTTACGGACAAAACGTTATTGAAATACAAAAAGGTGAAGGATTTTCAGAAGTTAATCAGAATACTTTTAAACTTAATATTGGTTCTTCGGAAGAAGTCTCAGAATTATGGAAGCATTTCAGACAAAAAGAAATAATCCCGGACCATATTATTTATTGTCTTACACTGGATGAAGAATATCAGAAAGGAAACTATGATACCATCGATAAAAAGATCAATGATGGATATTTAGGATTGTGTAATATAGCTCAATCTATCGCGGGAAGCGGTCAGTCGGGAAAAATCAGCATCAGTGTAGTGGGAAATTATCTTGCTCAGGTAACGCAACAGGACGAAGTAGATGCCCTGAAAGCGATGATTTATTCGCCGGTACAGATTATTCCTTCAGAAATCAGCAATGTACGATGCAAAATCATAGATATACCATATCCTTTCCAGAATAATAATGAAGATGATGAATATATTTTAAAAATTGAAAATGAGGTTTTCTATGAAGCTTCTGAGTCACCATGCGTAGCCTATAGATATAATGAAAGATGGGTACAGACTTATGAACAACTTCAGCATAATCCTAAAACGGATTCTGACGTTAAAATTACTGAAAAAGGTGTTTATTTAATCATAGGTGGAACTGGCGGTATCGGATTATCTATTGCCGAAAAATTGGCGGAAAATTATAGTGCAGATATTATTCTTGTGCAAAGGTCAGAATTTCCTGAAAAGAAAGATTGGAATGACCTTTTAAATTCTGAAAAAACAGATGAGACTCTTCGAAGAAAGATTCAGAAAATTAAGGATATAGAAAATTACGGAAGTCAGGTAAAATTATACCGTTCTGATATAACAGATGAAAAGCAAGTTCAGGAACTTACGCTGAAAATAAAGAATGACTATCCTTCTGTAAACGGAATTCTCTGGGGTGCAGGCGAAGTAGATTACGGAGGTATCATTCTGAACAGAGCTAAAGAAGATTTTATATCCTACAGCTCTGCAAAAGTACATGGCTTACTTCTTTTAGAAAAATATTTTGATTTCAGTCAACTTGATTTTTTAGCTCTGTTTTCTTCTGTAGGAAATGCTATTTATCAGGTTAAATTCGGCCAGATAGCCTATAATGCAGGAAACGAATTTCTTGAAAATTACGCTTATGCGGCCAGAAAATCCGGCATAAATGCCATTACAATCAATTGGTGCGATTGGTTTGATACAGGATTGACTTATGATTCGGTAAGAAAAGCAGAAAATATTCAGGATAGTGATCTTATAAATTCAAAAATTCATAACGGGATCTATCCGGAAAAAGGAATAAAGATTTTCTTTAAATGTCTTCAGAATAAAGGAACGGTTTACACTATTTATCCTCAGGATCTTAACAGAAATATTGATCAGCAAAGAAAGAAACTTGAGAATACCCGACAGGAGATTTTTAGTTTAATGCCTCAGAATCAGGAAGAAGGATTGGTAAATTCAGAAGAGATTTTGGTTGATCTTTTCTCTGCTTTTTTCGGTAAAAAAGTAAGTCGTGAAAATAACTTTTTTGAACTTGGAGGAGATTCTCTGAAGGCAATGAATCTGATTGCAAGAATCAACCAAAAAATCAGCTCAAATCTTACAATTAGTGATATTTATAAATTTCCCACTGTAAAAGAACTTACAGAAATGTTGGGAGATCTTAATCCTTCTTCACAGGATAACAGAATTCCGCAAGCTCCTGTACAGAAATACTATAAGACTTCTGCAGAACAAAAAAGAATGTATTTTTTACAGGCGATTGATGAGCAGAGTACTTTATATAACGAAACGGAGGTATTAAGAATCTTTGGTAAAATAGATCAGCTAAAAGTTGAAAATATTTTCAAAAAGATCATTACCAGACATGAAAGTCTCAGAACTTCATTAACGGTTGTAGACGGAGAATTGATGCAGGAGATTCTCACAGATTTTTCTTTCAGGATGGAAATTCTTCCATATGAAGAAAACAGGGAACATGAGACGATCCAGTCTTTTGTCAGACCTTTTGATTTGCAGAATGCTCCTTTGCTTCGTGTAGGATTAATAGAGAAAAATTCCGAAGAGTGTCTTATGGTGATCGATTCGCATCATATTGTTCTTGATGGAGTATCTAGATTTGTTCTGAGAGAGGAGTTTAATATTCTTTATAACGGCGGAGAACCGGAAACTATGGTTTTGCAGTACAAAGACTATGCAGAATGGCAAAATACTCCGTCTCAGAGAGAAAAACTGGATAGCCAGAAAAAGTTTTGGATCAATGAATTTTCAGAAGAAGTTCATCCTCTGGAACTGCCTATAGATTTTCCAAGACCTTTTGAAAGAACCAATGAAGGAGATTTTGTAAAATTTATAATCGAAAAAGAAGACTCCGGAACGTTAAGAAAAATGGCATCTGAAGCTGGTGGTACAATGTACACTGTATTATTGGCTGTTCTTAATATTTTCTTGGGTAAACTAGGCAATCAGGAAGATGTTGTAATCGGAACACCCGTTTCAGGAAGACAGGATGCTGATCTGGAGAATCTTATAGGAATGTTTGTAAATACAGTTTGTTTAAGAAATTATCCTAAAGGAGAAAATACTTTTAGAGATTTTCTATCTGAAGTAAAAGAAAAAACTTTAATAAGTCTGGAAAACCAATCCTATCAGTTTGAAGAGTTGGTAAATGACCTGAAAATAGAACGTGACGAGAGAAGAAATCCTCTTTTTGATACAATGTTTGTATATCAGAATTATGAAGAATCTAAACAGGTAACCAATGGATTAGTGATAAAGCCGGAAAATTTTAAGATTAATTTTTCCAGATTTGATTTAACGCTATTGGTAATCGATGAGAATGAAGAGCTTCATCTGAGACTGATTTATTCTACAGAAATATTTAAAAGAGAAACAGCAGAAAGATTTGTCAATTATTTCAGAGAGATAATAAAGCAGGTTACCGAAAACCAAGCTGTAACGTTATCAGAAATTACGATAATTCCGGCAGAAGAAAAACAAAAATTACTGGTTGATTTTAACAATACTGCAGTTGAATATCCCGGAGAAAAAAATGTTCTTGATCTTTTTTTAAGGAACGTAGAAAAAATTCCTGATGCTACTGCTCTTATACACGGAGACGAAAAAGTAAGTTTCTCTGAGCTGAATGAAAAAGCGGATGCTATTGCATTTAAAATAAATACAAAGCTGGAAGGTACAGGTCATAAAATTGGATTGATTTTTAAACAATCTGTGGAAATGATTGCTACCATATTGGCTGTTATTAAATCAGGAAACACCTATATTCCATTATCTCCCGAAGATCCTGCAGAAAGGAAGAAATATATTTTGGAGGATTGTGAGGCGGATATATTGATGATTCAGGATATTCTTAAAGGTGAGAACCAGGGAATAATTTCAGAAGAAAAAATCTTGGTGGTACAACCGAATGAAGAAAAAGAGATTACAGAGCAATACCCTAAAGTTACAGTTTCTTCGGAGTCTCTGTTGTATATCATTTATACATCAGGAACTACAGGAAAACCAAAAGGTGTTGAGATTAGACACAGAAACCTGGTTAACTACGCATTATGGAATATAGATTGTCACAATTTATCTTCAAATGATGTAGGTCTTCAGTTATTGTCATATCATTTTGACGGTTTCTGTCATACATTTTATGCATCTCTGTTATCGGGCGCAGCAATGGTAACTTTACCAGCAGAATCCCGTATGAATACTCATTACATTGCTGATGTAATCGTAAAACATGAAGTTACTTTCTTTGGTCTTCTTCCTGCATTATATAGCACTATTTTGGACGAATTTGCTTCAAAGGATATTAAAACAGCTTTGCGTTTTGTGGTTTTAGCAGGAGAAAAAACATCGAAAAGCCTACTTTCTAAAAGTAAAAAAATCTTTCCGGATGTACATTTAGAGAATGAATATGGACCGACTGAAGCTACTGTAGGATGTATCCATAATCAAAATCTTTCAGAAAACAATGTATCATTGATAGGGAAACCGATATCAAATACTTCAGTTTATATTCTCGGAGATCATCAACAACTTCTGCCCATAGGAGTTAGTGGAGAAATTTGCATTTCCGGAGAAGGTGTAGCGAAAGGATATGTGAATAATTCTCTTCTTACTTCTGAGAGATTTATAAAGAATCCATATTCTTCTCATGAAGCAATGTACAGAACCGGAGATGTAGGAAAATGGCATTCAGACGGGACTATCGAAATTCTTCAAAGAATAGACGATCAGATCAAAATAAGAGGATACAGAGTAGAATTGGAAGAAATCGCCGGGGAAATAATGAATTACGGTTCTGTTTCTAAATGTGTGGTTTTACCGATATATAAAAACGGGACGCCTCAACTTACAGCTTATTTTACTTCGGAAACAGAAATTAATACAGACGATCTTCAAAGTTTTCTTGCTCTGAGAATCCCTGATTATATGATTCCGGTATTTTATGTAAGAATGGATGAGTTTCCTTATACAATTAACGGGAAACTGGACAAAAGAGCATTACCGGAACCTATTGAACAGGATTTTGATAAAGCAGAGCCTAAAACAGAAAAAGAAAGACTGATTTTAGACATTTGGCGACAGGTTTTAGTTTCTGATGAAATAGGAGTTACGGACAATTTCTTTTCTGTTGGAGGAGATTCTATCAAATCGATACAGGTAAGTTCAAGGTTAAGAGCTAAAGGATATGAAGCTTCTGTAAAAGATATTCTGAAAAGTAAAAATATCAGAGCATTAGCAGATAAACTGAATATTGTAAAAACAAAATCGGATCAGGGAGAAATAGTGGGTGAAATACCTTTAAGCCCGATTCAAAAATGGTTTTTCTCAGATACAGGTCCGGAGGAAAATTATTTTAATCAATCGGTAATGATTAATTTTCCTGAAGGAATTGCAAAAGAAACGGTTGAAACTATCTTTAATGCTTTACAGGTTCATCATGATGCTTTAAGAATGACTTACAGCGTAGAAAACGGAAGCATTTCGCAAAGGGCTAACCCTGCATCCGGATTTCCTGTTTCTTTAAAGGAGTTTAATTTAAAAGGAGAAGAAAACAGAGAAGAAATATTATTGTCCGAAAGCCAGAAAATACAATCTTCTATTGATCTTAAAAACGGACCATTGGTAAATCTGGGCTTATTCCATATGAATAACGGAAGCAGATTGCTTATTGTGATTCATCATTTGGTGATTGACGGGGTTTCATGGCGTATTTTGTTTGAAGATATTGAGACTTTATATCAACAGAATTTAAAAAATGAAAAATTTGTCTTACCGTTAAAAACAGATTCTTTCAAAAGCTGGATCGAAAATCTCAAAGCTTATAAACAGACTAAAAATTACAAAGAAGGTTCTCTGTATTGGAATAATATTTTGCAAAAGCCTGTAAAACAAATAACAAGGGATTATCCGGAAGGAAGTAATTTATATAAAACAAAAGCAACTGAAGTTTTTAATCTTGATAAAGAAATAACATCAAAATTGCTTACAGAGGTACATTTCCCTTTCAATACGCAGATAAATGATATATTACTGACAGCTTTTCTTCTTTCTGTGGAAAAAGTGTACGAACAGGATCATATATTTTTGGATCTGGAAAGCCACGGCAGACATTCTTTAGGACAAAATGAAATTGTAGATCGTACAGTTGGTTGGTTTACAGGTTTCTATCCTGTTTTGCTGGAAAAAGAGAATATCGGAACAGCAGCAATTATTAAAAATGTAAAAGAAACGCTTCGTAATATTCCGAATCAGGGGATCGATTATATATTGAAAAAATACTATTCGGAAGCAGAAACTGAAAATCATTCGGAAAATACTCCTCGTATTAGCTTTAATTATTTGGGGCAATTTGATGCTGAATTTGATAAAAGTTCATTTGGTATCGCAAATGAAGAGAAAGGTGAAGACATATCCGGTAATAAACGAAGAGAATATGACTGGGATATATCCGGAATTATAACAGACGGAAAACTTTCCCTGTCTATTGTATATGGTAAAGAACAATATACTCCTGAAACGATACAAAAACTTATGTCGTCTTATCAGGAAAAAATATTTGAGATTGTAGAATATTGCTGTAATTATCAAAAAAGAGAGATTACTCCTTCTGATCTTTCCATTAAAAATATTTCTCAACAATATCTTTCAGACTTACAGGAGAAATATAATATTCAGAATATCTATTCTCTGTCTCCGATGCAGGAAGGAATATTATTTCATTCCGTTTACGAACCGGGTTCAACGAGCTACTTCGGACAGATGACTTTTGAGATTGAAAAAGAGTTGGATTTTGAAAACTTTGAAGAAAGCGTGAATGAACTTGTCGCAAGACACGATATATTCAGGACAGTATTTTTACATGAAGTATATGATAAACCACTTCAGCTTTTATTGAAAAACAGAACTGTAAAAGTGGAATTGAATGATGTAAGAAACGAAATGCAGCATACCAGAATCCCGGAAATTACAGAAAAGTATAAAGAGCTTGAAAAAAACAAAGGGTTTGATCTTCAGTCTGATATATTGATGCGTTTCAGAATATTACAGGTAAAAGAAAATCATTACGCGATTATCTGGAGCTATCATCATATACTTATGGATGGATGGTGTACAGCAGTGATATTGGATGAATTCAGGCAGATTTATTCTAAGAAAATAAGAAAGCAGCCTCTACAGTTATCACCTGTTAATCCTTACCTGAATTATATTCAATGGTTTGAAAGCAGAGACAAAACAGATTCTGAAATCTATTGGAAGGAAAAACTAAGTGATTATACTTATGCTGTTTCCATGCCTAAAAAAGATCTTTTTGAAGACGAAAAGCTAGAATATGTATATGATTCCAAAAGTTCTCTGATAAGCACAGAAGATGCTGAAATATTAAATGAAATGGCATCTCAGTACGGGATTACACTCAACACAATCATACAGTTTGCATGGGGGATGCTTCTTGCGAAATATAACGGAACGGATGATGTGGTTTTTGGAACAGTAGTTTCGGGAAGACCTTCTGATATTCAAGGTATTGAAAGTATGATAGGATTGTTTATCAATACGATACCTGTAAGAATCAAATATTCTTCAGAAGATAATCTGGAAAATATTCTCCAAAAAATTCAGGCAGATGCTATTGAGACAAATGACCATCAGTATCATCCATTATCTGAAATTCAGGTTTTAAGTCCGTTGGGAAGAAATTTACTTGATCATATTGTAATAGTAGAAAATTATCCGGTATTGGATGAATCTGATATTTCTGAGAATGCAGTGAATTGCAGACATGATTTTCCTGTTAAAAATGTTGAAATGTACGTGGAATCCAACTATGATTTGATGTTGGTAGTATCACCTCACAAAGAGATTGAAGTAAAGCTGGAGTATAATTCCAGTGTGTATGATCCTGAAACTATTGAGACTATTTTAGTACATTTTAATCAGATTATTCAGCAGGTCGTACTACAAAATGTAAAACAGCAAACTGTATAAACTAATAATATCCGGGAAATTCTCCGGCACATTTTACAAAAACATAATAAATATGGAAGAACCTAAGAATTCTAAAGTTGATATTAAAGGTCAATTTTTCAATATTGATTTATTATCAGGCGCAGAAAAAAATAAATACTTATACGAATTTAATGATACAGCATATGATTACCCTAAGGATAAAACTATAATAGAGCTTTTTCAAAAGCAGGTTATAGAAAATCCTGATAATATTGCTTATCAGTCGGATTTCTTTTCCGTTACATATAAGGAACTGGATGAAAAATCGGATCAGTTTGCCTAATTCATTACAGATAAATAAATAGGTTCTATTTCCATTGTAAATCAGCAAACTACACTTTTGTGTAGTTTGCTGATTTACAATGGAATACTACAATTTAGGGTAGCGTAAATAATAATCTTGCCGAGTAGTTTTGTGTAAAAATAACCCGACATGAAAATCACACAAAATTGTTTAGAAAAACTGGAGCTAAACCAACTTTCGGAGCTTGCAAACTCACAAAGAAATTGAAGTAAAGCTGGAGTATAGTTCCAGTGTGTATGATCCTGAAATTATTGAGACTATTCTAGTGCATTTTAATCAGATTATTCAGCAGGTCGTACTACAAAATGTAAAACAGCAAACTGTATAAACTAATAATATCCGGGAAATTCTCCGGCACATTTTACAAAAACATAATAAATATGGAAGAACCTAAGAATTCTAAAGTTGATATTAAAGGTCAATTTTTCAATATTGATTTATTATCAGGCGCAGAAAAAAATAAATACTTATACGAATTTAATGATACAGCATATGATTACCCTAAGGATAAAACTATAATAGAGCTTTTTCAAAAGCAGGTTATAGAAAATCCTGATAATATTGCTTATCAGTCGGATTCCGTTTCCGTTACATATAAGGAACTGGATGAAAAATCGGATCAGTTTGCAGTATTCATTACAGATAAATACAATGTGCAACAAGGAGATATTGTGGGAATACTTCTTGATCGTGAAGAATATCTTATACCTGTTATTTTAGGAATTCTAAAAACAGGAGCTGCTTATTTACCTATCGATACAATATATCCTTTAGACAGAATTTTAGATATTGTGGAAGATTCACATATGAAACTTCTTGTTTCTAGAGGAGTACAGAACGTAACTGAAAAAGTACAGTGCCGCTATGTAGATCTTGATCATACAGAAAAAGATATTGCAGATCAAACAGAAACCTTCGTAATGCAGCAACCAGATAGCGATAATTTGGCTTATGTTATTTACACATCAGGTTCTACAGGAAAACCGAAAGGGGTAATGATCCGTCATTATAATCTGATCAATTATATTTCCTGGGCAATCAGACAATATGCAGAGAATGGCAAAATAGTAATGCCTTTATACTCTTCTATTTCTTTTGACCTTACTATTACTTCCATTTTTGTTCCGCTTTTATCTGGGAATAAGATTGTTTTATACAAGGAAAATGATGATGTATTACCTATTGAAAAAGTAATACAGGACAACCTTTGTGATACTATAAAGCTTACTCCTTCCCATCTTACGGTCATTAAAGACAGCGAAATACTGAAAGAAAATATCTTGTCGGGAACAAATATTAAGAGATTTATTGTGGGGGGTGAAAATTTCCCTTCAGTTCTTGCAAAATCAATATATGATCTATTTGGAGGAAATATCAAGATATACAATGAATATGGACCCACAGAAGTTACTGTAGGATGTATGATTTATACATTCAATCCGGAGGACAGCAGTTCTTCCGTACCTGTAGGTGTACCGATAAGCAATACACAGATTTATCTGCTGGATGAGTTTCTTAAACCTGTTCCGAAAGGAGTGTTGGGAGAGCTTTATTTATCTGGTGACAGTTTAGGGTTTGGATACCTTAATAATGAAACCCTTACTAATAATGCTTTTGTTTCTAATCCTTTTACTAAAGGTAAGAAAATGTATAAAACAGGAGATTTCGCTAAACGTAATAATGATGGAAATCTGGTGTATGCAGGAAGAAAAGACGAGCAGGTGAAAATCAATTCGTTCCGTATAGAACTTGGAGATATAGAAGCCAAAGTTTTGCAGCATGAAAATATTATTGAATGTATTGCAACTGTATATGAAAAGAATGATGACAAACATTTGGCAGTATATTACAGATCAGACAGTACAGTAGAACCATCAGAAATAAAATCATTCTTATCAGGCAGACTTCCTAAATATATGATTCCCGCATTTTTCGTGAGAATGGAAACAATACCATTAACATCAAACGGAAAGATCGATAAAAAGAAATTACCTGATCCGATGGTGAATGCTGATGAAAGCTATGTAAAACCGGCAACTCCAGCCGAAGAAAAATTATTGGAAGTATGGGCTGAAGTTTTAAATGCTGATAAAGATAAAATCAGTACAACAGCAGATTTTATAGATATGGGAGGACATTCTATAAAGATCATGCATATGCTTAACAAGGTTTTCAGAGAATTCAATGTTAAGATTTCGATCCATACTGCTTTTGATTATCTTACCATCAAAAAACTTGCGGCTTATATTGATACTTTGAAAAAAGATAATGTCTTTATTTCTATCAAACACACTGACCGTAAAGATTACTATCCGCTTTCTTCATTGCAGAACAGAATGTACTTTTTGCATGAATTTAATCCGGACCTGCTTATTTACAACCTTCCTAAAGTCTTAAAAATAAAAGGAAAAGTAGATATGGACAGAATGCAGTCTGCAATTTCTCTCCTTATACAACGACATGAGTCGTTACGTACATCTTTTCATTTAGTTAATCAAAGTCCGGTACAAAAAATTACTGATGAAATAGATTACAGAATAGAAAGATTCCGTTCTCATGAATCTGACGCGAAAGATATCGTAAACAATTTCATTCGTCCTTTTGATTTATCTGTTGCTCCTTTAACGAGAGCAGGTATTATTGAAATGGAAAATGATGAATATATTTTAATCTTCGACCAGCACCATATTATTACAGACGGAGTTTCTGAAAGTATTTTGATAAAAGAATTCCTTTCTTTATATGCAGGAGAAGAATCGTTACCTGTTAAATTACAATATAAAGATTATGTAGAATGGCAATATTCCGAAGCTCAGCAACAGGAGCTTAACAGACAAAAAGACTTTTGGATCTCAGAATTTGAAAATGAAATATCAACGCTTGATCTTCCTTCAGATTTTCCAAGACCATTGATTAATGCACAGGAAGGAGCTACCGTTGAGTTTGAAATAAATGGTGCGGTAACATCTGATTTGCGCCAGCTAGCCCAAAAAGAAGGTGCTACATTATACATGGTAATGTTGTCAGTATTTAATATTCTTTTATCTAAATTAAGCAATGAAGAAGATATCGTTGTAGGAACTCCGGTTGCTGGAAGACAACATGTGGATCTGGAGAATGTGATAGGAGCATTTGTAAATGTTTTGCCTGTGAGAAATTTTCCTGAAAGCAAGCTGAAATTCAACGACTTTTTACAGAATATAAAATCAAAAACTCTTGGAGTTTTCAATAATCAGGATTATCCTTATGAGCAGTTGATTGACGATCTTGAAGTAGTTAGAGATACAAGTCATAACGCGCTTTTCGATGTTATGTTTGCTTATCAGAATTTCGATAATGTACAATTTGAGATTCCGGGATTACAGATTACAGGATATCCTTTAGAAACGAAAGTATCAAGACTGGATTTGAGTTTACAAATATTTGAAAATGGAGATAAACTTCAGCTACAGTTTGAATATTCGACTTTATTATTTAAAAAAGAAACAGTAGACAGATTCATTTCTTATTTTAATCAGATTATTTCAAGTATTCTTAATAATAAAAATATCCGACTTGCAGATATTGAGATCATTTCGCAGGATGAAAAGAATCTATTGTTGGAAAAATTTAACGCAACTTCCGGAGACTATCCTAAAAATGCGACAATTGTAAGCTTATTTGAACAACAAGCTCAAAAATCACCTGAAAAAGTCGCGATCGTATATGAAGGTACAGCTCTAACTTACCACGAGCTTAATAATAAAGCTAATCAGTTAGCTCATTTGCTTAAGAACAAATACAATGTAAAAGCAGGTGATATTGTAGGAATTATTGCAGAACGCTCGGAAAAATTAATCATTGCTTTACTGGGAATACTAAAATCAGGAGCTGCTTATTTGCCTATAGATCCTGCTTATCCTAAAGAAAGAACATCTTTCATTTTGGAAGATAGCAGTGCAGATATTGTTATTGTTGATGTCTCTGAAAATATTCAGTTTGAAGGTACTGTTGTAAGATTTAATGATGCAGAAGACGAGGAAATATCTAATCTTGTTTCTGCCCCTCAATCAGATGATCTTTGTTACATGATCTACACTTCTGGTTCTACAGGTATGCCGAAAGGAGTAAAAATATCCCATCAGAATGTAGTGAACTTTATGTACGGAATAAATCAGAATTTACCCACAACTGAAAATGATTGTATGCTTGCTGTAACGAGTACTTCATTTGATATTTCGGTTTTAGAAATTTTCTGGACTCTTTGCAATGGTATCGAAGTAGTATTACATCCCGGAGATATTGCTTTAACTGGGTTAGACAGGTATCTCGCAGATGAAGATCAGTCTGTAGATTTCAGTTTATTTTTCTTCTCGAGTTATAACAACAGAGAAAATAATAAATACGATCTGTTGCTGGAATCGGTAAAATATGCAGATAAGTCAGGATTCAATGCAGTTTGGACACCTGAAAGACATTTCCATGAATTTGGAGGACTGTATCCTAATCCATCAGTGATGAGTTCCGCTCTTGCTATGATAACCAATCAGATTGAACTAAGAAGCGGAAGTATAGTATCTCCTTTGCATGATCCTATAAGAATCGTAGAAGAATGGTCTGTTGTAGATAATTTATCCAACGGGCGTGTCGGATTGTCATTTGCTTCAGGTTGGAATGCCAATGATTTTACTCTGAATCCAGGCTTATTTACCGATCGACATTCAATAATGTACAATCAGATTGATGTCATGAGAAAACTCTGGAAGGGAGAATCCATAAAAAGAAAGAATGGACTTGGAGAAGAAATAGACATTACAGTTTATCCAAGACCTGTACAAAAAGAAATGCCTGTATGGATCACATCCAGCGGTAACGAAGAAACCTTCAGAAGTGCCGGTGAAATTGGTGCGAATCTGCTTACTCACCTTCTTGGTCAAAGTATCGAACAGCTTAAAGATAAAATTCAGATATATAAAGATGCAAGAGAGTTAAACGGACACGGAAGAAACTCGGGTAAAATTGCAATAATGCTGCATGCATTTATTGGTGAGGATATCGATGAGGTTGAGAGAATAGTAGAGGAGCCTTTTACAGAATATTTAAAATCTTCTGTAGGAATTAACAGAATCTTAATGGAAGAAGCCGGTCTTAGTGTTGAAGATATGAACGGAGATATGATGAAGGTTTTGTTGAAGAATGCCTTTAAGAGATATTACAACACAAGTTCATTAATCGGAACTAAGAACAAATGTCGGGAAATGGTACTCCAATTAAAGGAAATAGGTGTTGATGAAATCGCTTGTTTAATAGATTTCGGAGTTGAAAAAGACAAAGTTTTAGAAAGTCTTGAGCATATTAATGATTTAAAAAAGTTATTTACTAATCAGAGCCATAAAAATCATAGACCAATCACTATAATGCAGTCTACACCTTCATTTATTAAAATGTCGGTGGAAAGTACAGGCTCAGCTAATTTTCTTAAATCCCTGAGTACATTATTACTTGGTGGTGAAGGATTGCCATATTCACTTCTGGAAACTTTAAGAAAAAATACTTCTGCTGATATTTATAATATGTACGGACCAACAGAAACTACAATATGGTCTGCAATGCATAAAATCAGCGATGAAGATACCGTGGTGAGTATAGGAAAACCAATACTGAATACACAGATCCTTATTTTAGATAAAGACATGAAATTGGTTCCGGTGGGAGTAAAAGGTCATTTATTCATAGGTGGAGACGGAGTTTCAGAAGGATATTGGAAACGCGGAAGTCTAACTGATGAAAGATTTGTTGATAATCCTTACAATCCTGGGAATAAAATATACAACACCGGTGATATTGCAAAATTTAATGAAAACGGGACAATAAAACTTATAGGTCGAGAAGATAATCAGGTAAAAATAAGAGGACATCGTATAGAATTAGGAGATATAGAAAGCTGCCTCAACAGCCATACAGATATTAGGCAATCTGTTGTTATTGTAAACGGAGAATACGAAAACAAATCTCTAGCAGCTTATTACGTATCGGATAAAAATATAGATTCGGCATTATTAAGAGATAAACTTCTTGAAAGTCTTCCAGCTTACATGTTGCCTGCTTATTTTATAAAGCTAGAAAGTCTTCCGCTTACTCCAAATGGTAAAATAGACAGAAAAAAATTACCAAATCCGGAAACAGTAATTCAGGATAACTATATAGCTCCGTCCAATGATACAGAGGAGACTTTGGTTTCCATCTGGTCCGAGATTCTGGAACTCAATAAAGAGCTTATCAGTGTTAATAAAAGCTTTTTTGAATTAGGAGGAAATTCGCTTAAGATTTTAAAGCTGAATGCCTTAATGAATGAAAGACTTAATTGGAATGTTTCGATACCAGAAATTTTCCGTTACCCATCAATTGCATCACTGATTGATCATAAAACCAACTCAAACAATAGTACAGAAGAGTACAAAGCGGCTGCAAATATTGAAATCTCAGAAATGCAGGACATGTTTAACATCTTAGAACATTAATAACCATTTATATTTATGCATAATTACAGCGGTATCGAAGTTGCCATTATAGGAATGGCAGGACAATTTCCCGGAGCAAATAATATCAATGAATTTT
The DNA here is from genome assembly GCA_963526305.1 of uncultured Chryseobacterium sp. Classification (GTDB taxonomy): domain Bacteria; phylum Bacteroidota; class Bacteroidia; order Flavobacteriales; family Weeksellaceae; genus Chryseobacterium. The sequence continues at coordinate 38,398 of CAURNW010000002.1, forward strand.
GGGACAACCTTAAAAACGGCGTTGAATCTATTAAATTTTTTGAAGATGAAGAATTGCTTGCTGAAGGTGAAGACAAAAATACGATCAAAAACCCGAACTATGTAAAAGCGAATGCTTTTCTCAGCGATAAAGAATATTTTGACGGAGCATTTTTCGGATATACACCGGCAGAAGTAAAATTAATGGATCCTCAGATAAGACTGTTCCACGAGAATTGCTGGAAAGCTCTGGAAGATGCAGGATATATTAATACAGGAAGCCAAAAGATAGGTCTGTTTGCAGGAGCTTCATCTAATGTGAACTGGCTTAATTATTCCATGTTTACAAACCTTGATAATGAAGTCGATCATTTCAGTGCTTTCAGGCTGAGAGATGCTACTTTCATGTGTTCAAGAGTTTCTTATCTGATGAATTTGCAGGGACCTTCCATCTATGTAAATACAGCTTGTTCTACTTCTCTTGTTGCTGTACAGAGAGCTTGTATGAGTTTATTATTGAGAGAATGCAAAATAGCTCTTGCAGGGGGAATAACAATTAAAAATTATTCTAAAAAAGGATATGTATACGAAGAGGGAATGATCGATTCCAGAGACGGACACTGCAGAGCATTTGATAGCGAAGCTGATGGAACAGTAGGAGGTGAAGGCGTCGGAATTGTAGTCCTTAAAAGACTTGCTGATGCAATTGAAGACGGAGATCATATCTATGCAGTAATCAGAGGAAGCGGGGTTAATAATGACGGTTCTCAGAAAATAGCATACAGCGCGCCAAGTGTTGATGGACAATCACAAGCTATCTTAAAGGCTTTGAGTATGGCAAAAGTACCTGCTGAAAGTATCAGTTATGTAGAAGCACATGGTACAGCTACCAAATTGGGAGATCCGATTGAAATAGAAGGTCTGAATAACTCTTTTGGTCTTAGCGAAAAAAAATACTGTGCAATAGGATCCGTAAAAACGAATATCGGACATCTTGATATCGCAAGTGGAGTAGCCGGACTGATAAAAACAGCCATGAGCCTTGAAAACAGGCAGATTCCTGCAAGTTTAAACTTTAAAAGTCATAATCCAAAGATCAATTTTACAGAGAGTCCATTCTATGTAAATACAGAGCTGACAGAGTGGAAAAACGATCAATATCCTTTACGAGCAGGTGTAAGTTCTTTTGGAATCGGCGGAACAAATGCCCATGTTATTTTAGAGGAAGCTCCCGTATCTAAAGTATCTTCAGAAAGTAGAGAACATCAGCTTTTTGTTTTTTCTGCTAAAACGAAAACATCACTGGAAAGAAGTTTAAAAGAATTTAAAATATATTTTAAAACAAATCCAAAAACAAAATTAGCAGACGTAGCTCACACATTACAATTTGGCAGAGTACCAATGAATTACAGAGTTTCTTTTGCCGCTAAAGATTTTGAAGATGCTGTAGAAATGCTGGATGTCGTGAAAGTTAAAGATCGCGGAATCTCAGAAAACCAGAAACCGACGATAGCTTTTATGTTTCCGGGCTATGGATCTCAATATGCAGGAATGTGTAAAGATTTATATGCATCAGAACCAATATTTAAAAAATCTGTAGACGAATGTATAGCTATTGTTAAGAATAAATTTAATAAAGATTTAAGTCCGCTTCTTCTTGCAGATGAAGGTTCTGAATGGGCAGGAAAAATTAATGAGATCGAATTTTCTCAGCCTATGCTGTTTGTTATTGAATATGCACTTGCCCAAACTCTTATCCAATGGGGAGTAAAACCTGATATTGTCGGAGGTCACAGCACAGGAAAATATGTAGCGGCATGTATCAGTGATGTATTTTCTCTGGAAGATGCGTTAATGCTTATTGTAAAAAGAGCGGAACTGATGCAGAAGGTGTCAAAAGGCAGTATGCTTAGTGTTTCAATATCAGAACAAGAATTATTACCGTTATTAAAAGATTTTAACGACATTTCTCTTGCTGCGGTAAACAGTACGGAGCTTTGTGTGGTTTCCGGAAAAGACGAAGATGTTGAAAAATTCTCGCATTTTCTTGAGCAGAAAGGATATATGTGCAAACCACTTGCAGCATCTCATGCGTACCATTCTTATATGATGGATGAAGTACTTGAAGAGTTTGAAAATGTTATTAAAAAAATTAAAATTTCTCCGCAACAAATTCCGTTTTTATCAAATCTTTCCGGCGGATTGGCTACAGATGGTGAAATAGCAGAACCTGAATATTGGGTAAAACATATCAGAGAAACGGTACGATTTTCTGATAATGTAGAAGAGATTTTAAAAAACAAAAAAGCGGTTATCTTAGAAGTAGGACCAGGAAAAGTACTTACTTCACTTGTAAACAGCAATAAGTTTAAAAATCACGGACATACCGTAATCAATCTTGTAAGACATCCCAATGAGGAAATCAACGATCAGAAGAATTTGATTTCTGCATTAGGAAAAATGTGGGAACAAGGAGTTGATATTGACTGGAAAAATCTGTATAATCCGGATGAAATACGTCTGAAAGTATCTCTTCCTACTTATTCATTTGATAAAGTATCTTATCCTGTAAATGTAGATGCATTCAAGATGATACTAAATCATTCTGTACATACAATAGGCGATTCATCTTCATGGTATTATGCATCCTCATGGAAGAAAGTTTCTCTTTTGAAAAAAGAATATATCCATGACGAGCATACTCTTATATTCTCAGACAATTCAGGAGTAGGAGAATTTTTATTCCAAAAACTGACTATGGAAGGCGAAAAGGTAACCATGGTAAAGAAAAGCGATAAGTATAATCAGAATAAGCAGGAAATGTATCACATTGATCCTGAAAATGAAAATCATTATCAGCAGCTTTTTAATGATCTTGCAGCGGAAGGTAAAAAAGCTACCCGGATAATCTACGCTTGGCCGGTTGCAAAAACCGAAAACCAACATCAGGACATTGCAGATAAGGAGTTTTTTCATCTGGTAAATGTGGCAAAGTATATCAAAAATACTGTCCATTCCGAAAATAAAAAACTGGTTCTTATTACAAATGACCTTCACAGTATCACAGGTTATGAATCTCTTGAAATCAAAAAATCGGCTCAATTAGGCTTACTGAAAGTGATCTCTCAGGAATGTATTGGTTTTTCAACTTCGCATATTGATATCTCTTTACATCATATGCTTAATGAGTCAGACATTCAGTGTCTCACGGATGAAATTAAATATATACAGACTGGCAAAACAGTTTCATTAAGGAATTCAAACAGATGGGAACAAATTTTTGACCGTCATAAAATAGAAGAAACGTCTGAACAAACAGCTTTCAGAGAAGGCGGAGTTTATATGATTACCGGAGGATTGGGGAATCTTGGTTATAATCTTTCAGAATATCTTATTAAAAATTATAAAGCAAAAGTAATTTTGCTGGGACGTAGCATTTTGCCTCAAAGAGATCAGTGGGACAATGAAAAAAATAATCTGGCTGTGAACAGAATGCTTACGCTGGAATCATTAGGAGATGTATTTTACTACAACTGCAATATTGCTGATGAAAATTCTCTTAAAGAAACAGTTCAGAAAGCAGAAGAAAAATTTAGAACTATAAACGGAGTAATCCATGCTGCAGGTATTGTAAGTGAGAGTTCGGTTAATATGTTTGATTTGCTTAGCAAAGACGGTTACCAGGAACATTTCGATGCAAAAATTAAAGGTATTGTTAATCTTGATATTGCTTTCAAAGATAAACCGTTGGATTTCTGCTTTATCGTATCCTCTTTATCGTCAATCCTCGGAGGACTTGGATTTGGAGGTTATGCTTCTGCCAATACTTTCATAGATTATTTTGTAAGTGAAAAAAGAAACATAAAAGATCCGAGAAATTGGATATGTGTAAACTTTGAAGCATTGGATTTTGCTGAAATTCCTGAAGATCCGAATAATCTGAATATTCCTGAGATATTCGAAGTTGTAGAACAGTCTCTGGTAATGAGCGAGCTTTCACCAATTGTTATTTCTAAAAGAGATTTGCAACTGAGAATTGATGAATGGGTTACCAGAAATGGTAACAATACACAGGAAAATGATGCTTCAGACCATAATGCCTTATACGAAAGTCTAGCGATTGCAGGAGGTGATATATCAAATGCTATTGAGCTTACAATGAAAACTTTATGGGAAGACTTCTTCGGGAAATCTGTAGAGGCAGAAGATGATTTCTTTGAAATAGGAGGAGATTCTTTAAAGGCATTAACTGTCATCAGAAAGATTCTTGCTGTTTTCAGTATAGAAATTTCAATTAAGGAGTTTTTTGATAACAGTACCTTAGAAAAAGTAAGCAAGCTGATTTTAAATAAAAAAGAACAGGGCATTGCAGAAATCAAATCTATGCCAATTCCTAAAGCGGAAGCGAAAGAGTATTATCCGTTAAGCTCTGTACAGAAAAGGTCTTACTTTATCCATGAATTTTCAAAAACATCTTTAGCCTATAACTTACCAAGAATTGTAAGGCTGAAAGGAAAAATAGACATCAATCATATTACGGATATATTCAGACAATTGTTTGACCGTCATGAAAGTTTACGCACATATTTTGTTCAGGTTAATGGTGTTCCTGTACAGAAAATACAAGACAGTGTTTCTTTCGGAATTTCGATCTACAAAGCAGAAGAAAATAATATATCTCATATTATTAATGAATTTATCTCACCTTTTAAACTGGATAGTTGTCCTTTGATGAGGGTGGGAATCATAGAACTGGGTCCCGAAGAGCATATGCTTATGGTAGATAATCATCACATTATTTCAGATGCTATCTCACAGGGAATTCTGATATATGATTTCATGAGATTATACAATAATGAAACATTACCGGAACTTAAAATACAGTACAAAGATTATGTAGAATGGCAATTGAGTGAAGAGCGTATGCAGAAAATAATCGAGCAGAAATATTTCTGGAATGATCAATTTTCTGATGAGTTTTCGTACCTAGAACTACCGACGGATTTTGCAAGACCATTGTTATCAAGTTACACAGGAGAGGCTGTAAATATAGAACTTACTTCTCAGGAAACGAAAGGATTGAAAAAACTTGCCGAAGAAGAGAAAGTTACCAATTATATGCTGCTTTTATCTGTTTTCAATGTTTTCATCAGTAAAATTTCCAATCAGGAAGATATTATTGTAGGCTCACCTGTTGCGGGAAGACAACATTCTGATCTGGATGATGTTATAGGAGATTTTGTTAATGTTTTGCCTATCAGAAACTTCCCTAAAGGAAACCTGAAGTTCAGCGAGTTTTTATCAGAAGTAAAAACAAATGCAATTGCATGTTTTGATAATCAGGAATATCCTTTTGAAGAACTTGTAGATGATCTTAATGTAAAAAGATCAACAAACAGAAATCCTCTATTTGATGTCTTCTTCGAATATCAGACTATTTCGGAAGATACAGAACTGAAAATTCCGGGATTGGAATTAGCCAACTTTAATAATTTCGAAGAAAAAGCACTTACCGTGTCGAAGTTTGATATGATGTTTTCTGCTGTGGAAAGCAGTGATGGAAGTGAGCTTTACTTAAGACTTGAATATTCTTATGATCTTTTCAAAAGAGAAACAATAGAAAGATTTATCGGGTATTACAAGAAAATTGTAAATGCGGTAGTTAATAACCCTGAAATTTTAATTTCAGATATTATTCTCCATGAGCAGGAAGATCAGGAATGGATTTATAAGGAAAATAAAACTTCCACATCCGAAAGTAAAGAAACAATTGTAGAGCTTTTTGAAAACCAGTTTATCAGAACTCCGGAGCAAATTGCAATACAAGATGATTCACAGGTTTTAAGCTTTGAAGATCTTAAAAAAGCATCAGATCGCACGGCAGCCTATCTTACTGAAGTAAAAGGCATCAAACCGGGTGATCTTGTAGGAGTAATGTTGGACAGAAATATTGATCTTGTTCCTACTATTTTAGGAGTTTTAAAAACAGGAGCGGCATTTGTTCCGATAGATATAAAATCTCCGGCAGAAAGAGTGAACAGCATTGGTGCTGAGTCAGAGCTTAAGTTACTGATAACAATGAGCAAATATATAGATTCAGTAACAGTTCATACTCTTAAGCTTGATGAAGAAGCAAATCTTATTAAAGAATATAAGGCAATTCCTTATAAACCGGATTCTATAGATCATAAATCGATCGCGTACATCATATTTACGTCCGGATCTACCGGAAAACCGAAAGGGGTTATGATAGAGCATCATTCTTTGGTTAATTACATCAAATTTGCAGAATCGCAATATGTGAATGGGCTTAAATCTACTTTCCCTCTGTTTACATCTATCTCTTTTGACTTGACCATCACTTCAATTTTTACACCTCTCGTGACGGGTAATACAATTGTGATGTTCCCTGAAGATGAAAATGAATCACTTGTAGAAAAGGTATTTCAAAATAATGAAATAGATGTAATCAAGCTTACTCCTTCTCACTTAAAAATAGTAAAAGAAATTAATTTTGATAATTCAAACGATTCAAGAAGAATTATTGTAGGAGGAGAAGATCTGGAAACAAGACTTGCGCAGGAAATCTTCAATAAATTTGAAGGAAATATTGAAATCTATAATGAATATGGTCCTACAGAAGCAACAGTGGGATGTATGATTTATAAATTCAGACCGGAAGAAGATTTCCATAGTGTTCCGATAGGAGTTCCTGTTGATAATACGCAGATATATCTGTTGGATAGTTCTTTAAAACCTGTTCCTGTGGGAGTAAAAGGAGAATTATACGTTGCAGGAGCCGGAATAGCAAGAGGATATTTAAATAATGAAGAGCTTACGCAAGAGAAATTTCTTGAAAATCCTTTTATAAAAGGACAGAAAATGTACAAAACAGGAGATCTTGCAGTACGTTTGGCAGATGGTAATATTCTTTTTAAAGGAAGAATAGATGATCAGATCAAGATCAGAGGTTACAGAATAGAGCTTGGAGAAATTGAAAGTAAAATGTTTGGTTACCAGGATATCAGAGAAGCGGTAGTAATAGCAAAAGAAACCGACAATGACAAATCTTTGGTAGCATACTATGTATCGGATGTTGCAGTAGATGCTGAAAATCTTAAAAACTATCTTCTGACAGTTTTACCGGATTATATGGTTCCTGTGAATTATATCGCATTAGATAAATTGCCACTTACCAAAAACGGAAAACTTGATAAAAAATCATTACCAGATGTTGAGGTAGAATCTGCTTATAAAGCTCCATCCAATGAACTGGAACACATGCTGGTTGATATTTTTGCCAATATTCTGAAGTTGGAAAAAGATATGATAAGTACTACCAAAAGCTTCTTTGAATTGGGAGGAAATTCCATCAAAGTGATCTTGCTTATCAGCAATATTAAAAAAGTAAAAGATGTAAAACTTACCTTAAAGAATGTTTTTGATCATCCTTCGGTTGAAGAGCTAGCCAAAACTATAGAACAATCAAAACAGGAGAATATTACCGGTATTCCGAAAACTGAAAAAAGAGATTTCTATCCTTCATCGTCGGCTCAGGAGAGAATGTATTATCAGCAATCTTTAGATCCAGATAATCTGGCATGGAATATTTCAACAGCATTACAGATTAATAATGAAGCAGATATACCGAAACTTTCAGATGCTTTACAGAAGCTTATCGACAGACATGAAGCTTTAAGAACAAGTTTTAGTCTCTCAGAAGATGGTGTTGTACAAAAAATAAATAACAATGTATCCTTAAAGCTTGATGTTATTAAAGAAAATGAATTTAGTAGCCAGTCAGATGCGTTCAGTGGTTTTGTACGTCCGTTCAGTCTTTCCGAAGAAAGTCTTTTACGATGCGCATTGTTCATTACTAAAAAGGGAGGAAATATACTCTTTATAGATGTACATCATATTGTTTGTGACGGGATTTCTTTAGACATTCTTATTAAAGATTTTAAAGCTTTATACAAAGATCAGGAACTAAAGCCTTTGGACTTACGATATATTGATTTTGCTGTGTGGCAGAGAAATCTTAATGGGCAGATGGAGAAACATAAAAATTACTGGAAGAAAAAATTATCAGGACAATTACCAAGACTCGAGCTTCCGACATTGCAGGACAGAGAAAATGTTGATGTGTTTACAGTTTCTACAAGCGTGCTGGAAATAAAAGGTGAGCTATATGAAAATATCAAAAGGTTTACCAGTGATACTAAAGTTTCCAACTTCATGTTTTTACTTTCTGTTTACTATTTACTTCTGTCAAAAACTTCTCAAAATCCGGATGTTATAATAGGGACAGATGCCATCGGAAGAACACACCCTGAACTCAATAATCTGGTAGGAACTTTTGTAAATATTCTGCCTTTGAGAATTCATGTAGATTCTGATACTTCATATCTGGATTTTCTGTCTAAGGTGAAAGAATGTGTCTTAGGCGCATTTGATCATCAGGATTTCCAGTTTGATCAGATGGTAGCTTTAATTGATGAGACACAGAAAACTTTAAGGAATCCTATCGTAGATGTACACTTTGCAGTTTCTGATACGGTAGACGGAGAAGAAGAACTTAATGCTTTACATCTTACTCCTATCCTGATTCAGAAAGAAGTTAGAACCTCGCCATATGAATTTAAAATTGAGGCTAATGAAAATAACTCCCAGATGAATATTGTTTTCATTTACAGTGATGATCTGTATGACGAAAATATAATCAATGTACTGAAGAATTATTTTTACAATATTCTAAATTCTGTCCTTCAGGATGTTTCTGTAAAAATAGAAAATATTGAATTGGACTCTTGTAGTATTCTTAGCTAAATCTTAGAGTAATCTACTTATTAAAACGAAAAAAATTAAACCTTAATCTTTAAAAAATTAAAAGGATGTGCGGAATATGTGGCTTTATCAGATTTGATAGACGTACAAGTGAAGACGACAAAAGAATTGTCAAAAATATGAATGAAAAACTTCTTCATAGAGGTCCTGATGCGCAGGATGTGGCAGTTTTTGAAAATATAGCTCTGGGATTTACAAGATTGAGTATTATAGGTCTTGAAAATGGAATGCAGCCTATTTATAACGAGGACGAGTCTGTTTTAATCATTTGTAACGGAGAGATATTCAACTATATAGAGCTTCGTGAGGAGCTCAAAAACAGCGGGCATACTTTCAGAACTGCATCAGACGTGGAAGTTATTGTTCACTTATACGAACAGTACGGAATGGAGTTCCTGAATATGCTTAATGGGCAGTTTGCATTTGCTTTATATGATAAAAGAAAGAGAAAATTGTTTTGTGCAAGAGATCAGATGGGGATCATACCTTTCCATTATACTTTTGTCGACAATACATTTATTTTCGGGTCCGAGGTGAAAGCGATACTTGAGCATCCTGCCGTAAAAAGGGATGTTGATCTTACAGCATTGGATCAGGTCTTTACATTTCCGGGATTATACAGCCCGAGAACAATGTTTAAAGGAATAAACAGTCTTGAAAACGGTCATTACCTTACCGTCGATGATGATGGAAAAATAATTAATACTGAATATTGGGATTTAATATATCCAGAAGGTGAAGATGATGAAGATATTATCTCTGAAGAACATTATATTGATGAGCTTGAAAGACTTTTTGAAAGAGCAATTAATTTAAGACTAAGAGCAGATGTGCCTTCAGGGCTTTATCTTAGTGGAGGATTGGATTCTTCCATGATTACCATGAAAGTAAATGAACTGGCTCCTGATGCAAGAAAAGAATCCTTTTCAATAGATTTTATTGATTCTCAGTACTCGGAATCTATCTATCAGAAACTTATTGCTAAAGAAGGAAATGCAAAGCTTAATCAGAGAACGTTTTTTTACGACGATATTATTCAGAGATTACAACATTCGGTTTATCATAGTGAATGCCCTATCAAGGAAACTTATAACACTGCTTCATTATCACTTTCAGAATCTGTTAGAAATAAGAATATAAAAGTAATTCTTTCCGGAGAAGGAGCAGACGAGTTTTTCGCAGGATATGTAGGCTATCGTTTTGATAAAATGAAAGCGATGAATATCAGTAAGAACGAAGGATATTCTGCTGAAGATGAATTAAAACAAAAATTGTGGGGAGATAAATCATTCTTCTACGAAAAAGATTATACCCAATTCACCACTCTGAAAAGGAGCCTCTATTCTTCAGAAATCAATGCATCTTTTGATGAGTTTAACTGTCTTAATCATCCTGTTATTAATAAAGAAAGAATAGAAAACAGAGATGTCCTGAGAAAAAGAGCTTATATAGATTATAAATTAAGATTGGTAGATCATTTGGTTTCCGATCACGGAGACAGAATGGCAATGGCAAATTCTGTGGAAGTAAGATATCCTTTTCTTGACAAAGACCTTATAGAATTTTCGACAAGAGTACCATCTGGTCTTAAGCTTAAAGATTTTACGGAAAAATATATCTTGAAAAAAATGGCAGCCAGATTTGTTCCTAAAGAAGTATTCAATAGAGAAAAGTTTCATTTTATAGCTCCGGGAAGTCCTTATCTGCTTCAGAAAAATATAGAATATATCAACGATATTTTATCTTATGATCTGATCAAAAAGCAAGGATATTTTAATCCGGATGAAGTAGAAAGACTTAAAAAACTTTACAAGCAGGATGGCTTTACGATTAATGCACCTTTTGAGAGTGATCTGTTGATTATTATCATCACATTCGGAATCCTGCTGGATACATTCTTTAGTAATAAAACAAGCCAAAGCCATATGATGAAGGCATTTAGCTAAACTTAAAAAGACAACTTAACCAACCAAAATTTTAACACTATGATTTTTCAAAACGCATTATTGAAAAGCTTACATACACATCAGGAAAATACAGCCATTGATAATAACGGAGTATCTGTATCATATTCAGAATTATTAAAAAAGTCAGATAAAATCACAAGCTTTCTATTAAAGCAAAATCTTGAACCCGAAACCATTATAGGGCTTAGTTTTGACAGTAAAGATTCATTAATATATTCTATGATTGGTGCTTTAAATGTACGATGCACAATAGTTCCTATCGATATTTCAATGCCTGAGAAAAGACTTCAGATGATGGCTGATGAAATGAATCTTCAATATCTGATTACTTCTGAAAAAAACTCTTCCTTAGGAAAAATCATTGGGATCACTCCTTTTCTTATTGAAGATATATTCAATAATGAAAATGAAGAAGATGTTCAGAATATTGAGTACCCTGCTTTTGATAAGGAAGATAGTATTTATATATATTTCACTTCCGGATCAACAGGTAAGCCTAAAGGAATTATAGGAAAAAACAGCAGCCTTCTGCAATTTTTAAATTGGGAAATACAGGAATTCAATATTGATAGCAATACTAAAGTAAGCCAATTGATTCATCCTTATTTTGATGCCTTTTTAAGAGATGTTTTCGTTCCGTTATTATCAGGAGGTACTATTTGCATTCCTCCTGAAGATGAAGATTTTTTCACGCCTGAAAAACTTACGAAATGGATAGAAGCTTCCGGTGTTAATCTTATCCATTGTGTACCAAGTTTATTCAGAATTATAAATAATGATCAACTGACAAGCGAAAGCTATCCGGAACTGAAAAATGTTTTACTTTCTGGAGAGAAAATAAATCCGGCTGAGCTTAAAAAATGGTATAGTCTATTCGGAGAGAGAATTCAGTTAACAAACCTTTATGGAGCAACTGAAACTACAATGATCAGATTTTTTTACCACATAAAGCCGGAAGATGCTAATCTCTCTAAAATATCAATAGGAAAGCCGATTGCAGAGACCGATTTCTTTATCGCGGATAAAAATCTTAAAAAATGCAGCCCTTTTGTTATTGGCGACCTTTATATAATTTCCGATTATATGACGAAAGGATACCTGAATGAGCATGAGCTGAACAGTGAAAAATTCATTCTTATTGATGCAGGAAACGGTGAGAAAAAACGCGCCTTTAAAACAGGGGACAAAGCCAGAGTAATGCCGAACGGAGAAATTGATCTGATGGGAAGAGAAGACAATCAGATTAAAATAAATGGGATAAGAATTGAAACTGACGGAATTGAAAATACATTAATATCTTCCGGAGTTCTTAAGAATGCCGTTGTTTTTAAACATTCTGAAGGAGAATTTCTGATCTCTTTTGTCATTCCTTCCGAAAAGACTCAGGGTTTAGAAGAAATGTTGAAGAAACATCTGGAAGCCAATTTACCATCTTATATGATTCCTTCGGATATTATACAGATAGATGATTTTCCATTGCTGAATAACGGAAAGATAAACTTTAAAGAACTTCTTCAGTCTGTTACGAAAAGTGATATTGTAGCTCCTGCTAATGAAACAGAAGAGGGACTTTTAAAAATTTGGAAAGAAATATTAGGAGAAGAAAAAGAAATTTCAACTACGAGCAATTTTCATAATATAGGAGGAAATTCTTTGGCTATTATGCGCCTTATCGGTAAAATTTACAAAGAATATAATGTACGTTTTACTTTGAGCGAATTATTCAGTAACCTTACAATTATTCAGCAGGCACAACATATTAAAGCTTCAGGAAAAGATAATACCCTGATTATTCAGAAAGCAGAACAGAAAGACAGCTATAAGCTTTCGGCAGCGCAGGAAAGGATTTATTATAATTATGAGCTTAACAAGCAAAGCACAGCCTTTAACCTTCCAATGATCTGGAAAATAGAAGGCAGTTTCAACGAAGAAAAACTTACTGAATCTATTAATAATTTAATTGAAAGACATGAAAGTTTAAGAACGGAATTCAGGTTTGTAGAAGGAGAAATTCGTCAGATTATTAAAGATAGAGTTGATTTTAGTGTTGAAATCATTCATGCTGATGAAAATGTTGATAAAGAAATAACAGCTTTTATCAGACCATTTGTTCTTGATGCTACACCTCTTTTCAGATGCGGGATTATTTATAGCAATAATGAAACATACATTATTGTTGATCTTCATCATATTGTTTGTGACGGGATGTCTCAGAATAATTTATTTTCAGACTTAATGAAGCTGTATAATAATGAGCAGTTGCCGTCATTACCTTTGCAGTACAAGGATTATTCTGAGTGGGAACATGCATTCAGACATACGAATGAATACATTTCACACAGGGAGTTCTGGCTAAAAATGTTTGAAGGAAATATTCCGGATTCTAAATTTCCTGTTTCAAATGAAAATGTTGATCATACATCGGATTCAGGAGGAACAGCAACTTTTAAAATAGATATCACAACGATTAAAAAAGTTACGGAAAGTTTAAAAACTAAAGAAGTTACAACTTTTTCATCCTTATTCTCCATGTTTTTCTTATACCTATCTCAATTTACAGGTCAGGAAGATATTATAATAGGAATCAACAGCTCGGGAAGGCTTCAGGATGAGCTGGAAGATGTTGTCGGGATGTTCACCAAAACGCTTCCGGTAAGATATTATCTGAACGAAAATATGACATTCAGTGATTTTGCAAAAGAAGTTCACAAGGTTCTTGTTCAGGCTCACAGTTCACAGATTTATGATCTTGCGGATATTGTGAAGGAAATTAATAATAACAGAAATATTGCTGTGAAGCAGCTATTTGACGTAATGTTCGTTTTCCAAAACTTTGAAGCTAAAAAAGTGGATCTGCAAGACATTCAGTTATCTGCTTATGAGCTTGAAAATAAAACGTATAAATACCCCATTACCTTATTTGCAAGCGAAGGAGATGATGCCATGTACTTCAGAATGGAATATTCGGCTCTGCATTTTACAGCAGGTGATATAGAGATTATTATCAGACAGTTCCACGATCTTATCATTAAAATATCAGAGAATATAGATATGAATCTGATAGATTGTTTTGATAATGAATTGACTGTATTATCATTGGATACAGATGAGATCAATTTCAATTTTTAATGACATTATTCAGAGGAATCTTTAGTAAAAGATAGAATCTGTAAAAGTTAAGGGCAATTATATAAAATATTTAAAAAGAAAACCGGCTTATGTCCACACCAAACTTAAAACTCGATTTTGAAGCTATAAATGCTAATAAAAATATTACCGCAAGAAATTACTGGAAAAACAGACTGGAAAATTATGTTTCAGAAGATTATTTCAGAAGAAATAAAGCAAAAACTTCTTCATTTCATACAGAAGAGATAATTATCGAGGCTGATGAAAAGGCTTGTAATACATTAAACAAAATTTTAAATACATCTAAAGCTAAACATGTTTTTTTGTTGTCTGTTCTTGGAATTTTAGCAGAAAAATATTCGTCAAATTCCGACGTTACCATTTTTACAACTACTTACATAGAAAAGAATACAGAACCAATGGGTTTCGTTTTTCCGGTAAGAATGAATGATTTTGGTCGTTCTACATTTCCTGCATTTCTTACAGAGCTTAAAAATAATATACTTAGTGATTATAAACACAGCAATTATCAGCTTAAAAAAATAATTAATCTTGAAGACGGGGAAATAAAAGATCTTCCTTCAGTAGGAATGCTTGTAGAAGGTATTCAGGAAATTGATGTGTTTGAGGCTTTATCTCCTGATCTTCTGTTTGTTTTTAATGTAGATAATGGTTTGTCTTTGAAAATCAGCTATACAGCAGAATCATATGACAAAAATTATATAAAAGGAATAGCAGATCATTACTTTAATTTATTGGTATCACTCATAGATAATAAAGAAAAAGAGATTGATTCCATAGAATTAATATCAGACAGTGAAAAACAAAGAATCGTAAACCTGTTTAATGATACTGAAAAATATTATCCGGAAGACAAAACAATTTTAGACTTATTTATAGAACAGGTTCGTAAAACGCCTGAAAATGTATCTGTTGCCTATAAAGATGAAAAGCTTACTTATCAGGAACTCGACGAAAGATCTAATCAGGTTGCTCATTATTTATTAGAAAAATTTGGTGATACAAACCAGGTTTTTGGAGTAGAAATGGATAGGTCTGTAGAGCTCATGATTACTATTTTCGGAATCTTAAAAGCAGGAGGAATTTATCTTCCTTTATCAAAAAATCACCCGACAGATCGTATTTTATATACATTGGATAATAGTCATGCTTGTGCTGTTTTCACCGATACAGGAAAGCCGGAGGATTTTGAAAATAGATATGAATGTCTATATATAAACGAACTTTCTGCTTATTCAAGTACAGATATTAACCTTGCAAAACCTGAGAAAATTGCTTATATAATCTATACTTCGGGATCTACAGGAAAACCAAAAGGAGTTCTTATTAAGCATACTTCTATGGTGAACAGGCTTCATTGGATGCAGAATGAATATCAGCTTACGGAAAATGATACCATACTTCAAAAAACACCATTGGTTTTTGATGTTTCAATTTGGGAGCTGTTTTTATGGTCTATGAGCGGTGCTAAACTAGTTTTAGCAGTACCGGGAGCAGAAAAAGATCCGCAGGAGCTTTGTGAGATTATTCAAAAAGAAAATATTACGGTGCTTCATTTTGTGCCTTCTATGCTTAATGCTTTTTTAGCTTATCTGGATGGAGCAAAACGAAATATTTATAATCTTGAAAGCATCAGACATCTGTTTACGAGTGGAGAAGAATTAAAAGCAGCTGATGCAAAAGCATTTTTGGATTATTGTACAAATGCAGAGTTGCATAACTTATATGGGCCTACTGAAGCTACGGTGGATGTTTCATTTCATAATGTGTCACGTGAAGTTGCCTATCGTTCAATACCAATAGGAAAACCAATAGATAATACTCAGCTTTTCATTTTTAATGATAAGATGCAATTACAGCCTGTAGGAGTTCCGGGAGAACTTTTTATTGGCGGAGTAAACTTGTCTGTAGGATACGCTAATCAGCCCGAACTAACGAAGGAAAGGTTTATCAGCAATCCTTTGAATCCGAAGAGTCTGCTTTATAAAACAGGAGATCTGGCGAAATGGCTGGAAGACGGAAGCATAGAATATCTTGGAAGGATTGATAATCAGTTGAAAATCAGAGGAAACAGAATCGAATTGGGAGAAATAGAGTTTGTGATGCAGTCTTTTCCGACAATTACAACAGCAGTGGTGCTTCCAAAAGATTACACATCCGGAGTACAGCTTGTAGGATATCTTGTCATAGATGAAGGTTTTTCTGAAGAAACTCTTAGAAACTTTTTAGCCTCACAACTTCCTGATTATATGATTCCGTCATATTTTATTGTAGTAGATCAGATTCCTGTTACCACTAATGGAAAAGTAAACAGAGAGGCTTTACTATCGATTGTGGTTAAATCTGCTGAAGAATATATGGCGCCGGAAACGGAACTGCAAAAACTTTTATTTACATATTGGAATGAAATATTAAGCACTGACAAAATAGGAATTAATGACAGTTTCTTTAGAATAGGAGGAGATTCAATATTGGCAATCAGGCTTATTGGGATGATTAATAATTATATCTCGGCTAATATTTCTATGGTTGATATATATGAAAATGATACCATAAAGAAGCTGGCTGATTTTATTCAGAAATCAGAAGAAAAAGAATATTCTGCAATATTTGATACCATTGAGCTGGAATTGGAAAAATTCGAGTCAGAATATAAAAAACATAATCAGAATACTCTCATTGAGAAAGTGTATCCTATGAGTGATATTGAAAAAGCGATGTGTTTTATTCATAAATCCAGACCTGATGATATTCTTTATTTTGAACAGCTTATGCAGCCGGTTATTTATGAGACGTTGGATGTGGATGTATTCCAGAAAACTCTTGATCTTCTTGTAGAAAAACACGAAATTCTGAGAACAGGTTTTGATATAGAGCATTTTGCACATATTATCTATAAAAATGTAGATACCAGAATAACTTTCTATGATTACAGCGATTACAGCAAAGACGAACAAAAGCGCAAAATCGAGGAAGATATGGAAAAAAGTAGACCCGATCATTTTGACCTTCAGGCTGAAAAACTTTGGAGAATTATTATATATAAACTTCAGGATAGTCACCATGAAATTTTGTTTGAATACCATCATGCTATTCTTGACGGGTGGAGCTTTGCTTCCCTTATTACTGAGATGAATAATACTTATCTGGAGCTGTTAAGAGGTAATACTGTAAAATTAGAAACTCTTGAAACCGGCTTCAAAGATTATATTACTCAAGAAATGTTCTACAAAAAAAATCCTGAAACAACGGAATTCTGGAAAAAAGAACTTAAGAATTATAAAAAGCTTACACTAAACAAGACAACAGACCTTAAAGATTTTAAATCTGTAAGAGATGTTTATCCTGCAAAACTTTTAACAGATCTCGAAAAGATAGCAGCTGAGAAAAACACTACAGTTAAGAATATTCTGCTTTCTGCATATGTCTACACAATGAAAATGCTGTCCGGAGAAACAGATATTCTTGTAGGACTTGTGACTTTTACCAGACCGCTAAAAAAAGACGGAGAAAAATTACTGGGATGTTTCCTTAATACGGTTCCTTTCAGAATAACGGTTCCTGAAAATATTACCTGGACACAATATATTGCTGCAATCGATAAGAAAGTACTGGAAGTAAAAAAATATGATCATCTGTCACTTTTTGAAATCAGTAACGCGATCGGAAGTGCAGGTTTGGGAAATCCTCTTTTTGATACTTTCTTTAATTATATCAATTGGCACATAAAGGAAAATATGGAGATTGCAGAAACGGTAGATCAGGATGACAGAACCTATTTTGATACGTTTTTGAGAGGAAATACTTTTTTTGATGTTAATTATGATGTGACCAATAAAAATATAATCTGTATGCATGAGTACTCTTCTCCATTCATGACGGAGGAAAGATATGCACAGTACAGCGATATATTTTTAACAATTTTAGACAGAATTATCAGAAATTCTGATGAAATGATCAATGCTGATGAGTTTTTCTGGAATCCTTTACAGGAAAATCCAGCAATTGAGTTTTCGCAATATGAAAATTTGGATGCTGAACCGGGAGATATTATTCCTTTACAATACCACGAAAATAAGTGTAGAATAAAAGAAATCGAGTCCGGAATTTTTTTCAACAAAACGATAACTGTAACAGCAATATCTGAAGAAAAATTAAATACAGAAACGCTGGAGAAAAGTATTCAGAAAGTAATGAATACGCATGATATTTTAAAAACAGTGATTTGCAGATCCGAAGATCAGTATGACCAGAGGTTTATTCCGGCAGTTAATGTAAAGATTACAGAAAAATACGCTGCATCGCAAGATGAGGTTGATGAAATAATTGAGCAAGAAAAATCAAATTTATTCGACCTGAATTCTCCTTTGCTGTCTGCAATGCTTATTAGATTTGCAAATTCAGATAAGATTATTATATCTTTTACTTTCCATAATTCGATTGTAGACAGTTCTTCCGCGGAAAAAATTGTTGAATATATTTTCAGTGCCTATCAATCTGAGAATTGGGATGTAAATAAAGAAACAAAGCTTTCTTATTTAGGGTGTTCTCTTTGGAAACAAAAGAAAATCAATGAGTTGTATCCTGAGTTGTTAAGTTATTGGAAAAACAGGCTTCAAAATATTCCTGCAAAACAACAATTACCTTTTATTAAAGCAGAGAAACGATCGGATATTTATAGTGCAGCAGAAAAGAGTATTTATATTCCTGAAAGTACTTTTGAAAAAATACTTGATTTTTCAAATAGAAATAATATCGATGTAAGCAGTGTTCTATTGGCAGGATTTACGATATTATTAAATAAATACAACCAACAGGAAGCTATTGTTGTCGGATCGGTTGTTTCAGGAAAAAAAATTATCGGTGAGAGCCTTATTGGTCCTGTTTCAAGAGTAATACCATTTGTAAGTGCCATTTCAGAACAAAAAACCTTTGAAGGCTATGCCAAAGAGTTGAATGGACTGTATCATAAAGATATAGAAAACAGTCTGCTACCTTTAGATGCATTAAAGGCTGATCTTTTCTCTGAAAATAACAATGGTGATGGAAATTTTGACATCATCTTCCAATATGATGAAAAGAATTCGGATAAAGACGCAAAAATAAGAATTACTGATGTTGATGACTCTTCTGAACAAAAAAGCTTACACCTGATCCTGAATAAAACAACGAATTCGATAACGGGTAAAATAAAATTCAACTCAGCATATTTAGATGCGGAAATGATGGATGCTGTTCCCGTTCATTTTAATGAAATTATCACGAAGCTTATCAATAATCCTAATCAGTCTATGGCGGATATTTCTATGCTTCTATCCTCGGAATTGAATACGGTTTTAAATGAATTTAATGATAGTTCATATACTTTCACAGGTCATTCAACAGTTTTGGATCTGTTATCAGATCGCGTTTCAGAATTTTCAGATTCTCCTGCTTTGATTTTCGGTGGATCGGAGATGAGTTATTCCACATTTTGGGATTCCTCGCTTCGTTACGGCAATTATCTTCGTATGGAATGTGGAGTAAAGAAAGGCGATCTTGTGGGGATTCTTTTAGAACGCAGTGAAGAGATGCTGTTGAGTTTGTATGGAACTCTTTGTGCAGGTTGTGCTTATGTTCCGATCGATATAAATCTTCCTGCTTCCCGTATTGAAAAGATCATTGAGGATTCCGGGATCAAGGTTTTGGTGAGTCGCGGAAGATATGTTCAGGACTCTTTGTCCGATCTATGCAGGGTAATTGATCTGGATAACGTTTCAGATTCTATTAATTCTTATCCTGTTGCTTCTCCGGTATCTGTTGAAAGCAGTGATCTTGCCTATGTGATCTACACATCAGGTTCTACAGGTAATCCGAAAGGAGTTATGATTGAACACGGTTCATTATTGAATCTTGTTCAAAGCATGGATCATCGTTATCCTTTACAAAAAGGGGAGCGTTATCTTTTAAAGACAATGTATGCTTTTGATGTGTCTGTAGCCGAGCTTTTCGGCTGGTTCCATCGTGGAGGAAGTCTTGTTATCTTGGGTCAGGATATGGAGAAGAATTCTGTTGAATTGGTACGTGCAGTGCGTGATTATGAAATCAGCCATATCAATTTCGTTCCTTCGATGTTCGGTGTGTTTATGGATACATTTGAGAGTATGGGGAAAGAAGCTGTAAACAGCCTTCAGTATATCTTTTTGGCAGGAGAGGTTTTTCCATTGGAAATGCTTCATAAATTCAAATCTTATGATTTACTGGCTAAAATCCAAAATCTTTACGGTCCGACTGAAGCAACGGTTTACAGTTGTGGTTACAATACGGATAACTGGTCTTGGCTGGATGTTCGTATCCCGATCGGTCGTGCTTTGGATAATATGGGGATGTATGTTTTGGACAGCCATCATCATGTTCAGCCGATTGGTATTTGGGGAGAGCTTTGTGTAGGCGGTTTGGGTGTTGCGCGAGGTTATCTTAACAACCATTCTCTGAGTTCTGAGAAATT
The DNA here is from genome assembly GCA_963526305.1 of uncultured Chryseobacterium sp. GTDB lineage: Bacteria > Bacteroidota > Bacteroidia > Flavobacteriales > Weeksellaceae > Chryseobacterium. Next base: position 58,824 of record CAURNW010000002.1, read on the forward strand.
TATCACGGTTGATTGGTTGGATTCTGGACGTTTGTACAAGACGGGCGATATCGGTCGCTGGCTTTCTAACGGAACACTTGAAATTATGGGAAGACTTGATCATCAGGTAAAACTTCGCGGCTTCCGAATTGAGTTGGGAGAGATCGAGTCTAAAATGCTAGGTTATCCGGGTGTTAGTGGCAGTGTGGTAGTTTTAAAGGAAATAGGAGGAGATGCTCAGCTTGTTGGTTATTACACTTCAGAGGAAACAATTCCTTTTTCTTCTCTTCGAGATTATCTTCAGAGTGAGCTTCCTGAATATATGGTTCCACAGTATTATGTTCATCTTGAGAGTTTCCCATTGACTTCGAGTCGAAAGGTTTCAAGAAATGGTTTACCTGATGTTGATATGAGCAGTCATGATCCTCATGTAAAGGTTTCGAATGAAATAGAAGAGAAACTGTTGGTTATCTGGAGTGAGGTTTTAGGTATTTCTGTTGAGAATATCAGTGCTACGAAAAGCTTTTTTGAGTTAGGAGGACATTCTTTGAAAGCCATGATGCTCATTAATAAAATTAATAAAGAATTTGATATTACATTTCCACTAGAAGAGGTTTTTGAAAAAACAACAATTCAGAAACAGGCAGTATATATTAAGCTAATTAATTTCCTTGCTGCTGATATTTCATCAGTTGAAGCAGAGGATTTTTCAGAAAACATAATTATTTAATCAAAAAAAACTAACAAAATATGATACTAAAAAATAAGTATGGTAAAATATTAGAAGAGAATCAATATACTATACAAAAACTGGTAAAATGCTTCTTTTTAATCATTGCTATAAGTTGTAATTGTCAGCTGAAGTCTCAGGAGATAACATCTTTTATTTCTGATGGTAAAAATATAGATACAAAAGATTTTGACAAGAAAATTAACCTTATGATCGATGAACTGGGAATTCCAAGTGTTTCTCTTGCCATTATTGAGAACAACCAGATCGTATATTCAAATTTTTATGGGAAAAAGAATCTCAAACGTAATAAGGATACAGACAAGAATACAGTATTCGAAGCTGCTTCTTTAACTAAGATGTATCTTGTATATGTTGCTCAGAAACTTATAGAAAAGAAAACGCTGGATCTTGATAAACCTTTGTATCAATATTTGGAATATGAACCTTTGCAGCATGATCCAAGATATAAAAATATTACTACCAGAATGATTCTTAGCCATACTTCGGGAATTGAAAATTGGCGTTGGAACAATAAAAAAGACGTTTTGGAAATTGTAAGCAATCCGGGAGAGCAGTTTGTATATTCCGGAGAGGGATTTCAGTATTTGGCTAAAGTAATTGAGAAAATACTGAAGGAGCCTTATGAAAGCTATGTGAAAAGAATGGTTATTACTCCATTTGAATTGAAAAATACATACTTGAAGTACATAAAAGCTAAATCTTCTGTAAAGGAATTACCATCGGATTATGCGATAGGATATACACAAATGAGGGATGAAGTTGAAAAATGGAAAAACTATGAAACCGTACCGGCTTCAGGAGCTCATACAACAGGAAAAGACTACGCCAGATTTATCATTTCAATGTTCGATAAGAAGAATCTTTCAAATGAAAGAATACAGGATATGATAAAACCAATAAAAGTATTGGGTGATGATGAATCAACAGGATATATGGGAGAAGGTTTTTTTACGATACCTAGTAAGAAAGACACGGTAGTTTCATTTAGCGGAAACAATGATGGCTTCAGAGCAGAACTGTTTTATTCTGTTAGTCATGGTAGAGGGTTTGTATTTTTTACCAACAGTGATCAAGGTAAACTTATTACAAAAGAAATCAATGAAATGACCTGTCACTTTAATGTCGGATTTTTATTTCAGGATAATTTCTTCAAATATTATCCAAGTGGCTCTATAAGTCTTCAGAAAATCTACAGAGATAAGGGTATTAAAGGATTGGAGCAGGGTATTGAAGACTTTAAAAAAGAAGGAAAGTTGGATGAAAATACCCTAACCGAACTGGCTGAAATCTATAAAGAAAAAGAACCAGATCTTCCATTAAAATTATTAAATGACAATATCATCCTTTTTCCTAAATCAGCAAATTCATACGGATTATTGGGACGTATTTATATGGATAAAAAGCAATATAAAGAAGCGCTTTCCAATTTTACAAAAGCTAAAGAATTGGGATTTGGACTATGGAATCTTGACGATGATATAAAAAATTGTGAACAAAATTTATACAAAAAAACTTTTTAAATACTAATCTTAAAATATATAAAAATGAATAACCCTGTAATAGTAAATACCCCATTTATAATTGATCTTAAGGAAATAAGCCCAAATGATTTTATTGCTTATTATTTGGAAAATAAAGAAAATTTTGAAAACGATATCTTGCATTACGGTGCTGTAAAATTTAAAGGAATAGATATTAATTCCCTTGATACTTTTCAGCATATTGTGGATTCCATATCGCAAAAATTTTTAAATTATATAGACGGAAACTCTCCAAGAACCAAACTTACAGATCACGTATATACATCCACAGAATACGACAAGACTCAGAAGATAACGATGCATAATGAGCTGTCATATTCAGCAAAATGGCCTAATAAATTATTCTTTAGCTGTTTACAGGTTCCGGAAACAGGAGGAGAAACTCTTTTAGCAGACAGTAGAGAAATACTTAATGCAATGCCGGAAGAGATAAAATCAGAAGTTGAAAGCAAAGGAATTATTTACATAAGAAACTTACACGGTGGAGACTTTGGTTTTGGAACATCGTGGATAGATACTTTTGAAACAGATGACAAAAGCAAAGTTGAAGAATATTGCAATTCATACAATATCAAATTTCAGTGGACAGATAACAATAGTCTTAGATTAGAACAATTCAGTAAAGGAATTATCGAACACAGAATTACCGGTGAGAAACTATGGTTTAATCAGATCGATCAGTTTCATCCTTGTCATTTAGGAGAAGACCTTTTTGAGTCTATGCAACTTCTTTATGATTCTCCGGAAAACTTCCCGCATTATGTAAAATTTGGAGATGGTTCAGAAATAAGTGAATCAATGGTAAAAGAAATCATTAAAATTATTGAAACGGTAACTATTTTCCCGGAATGGTCTACAAATGAACTTCTTATCGTAGATAATGAGCTTGTAACTCACGGAAGAAATTCTTTTACGGGTGATAGACGCGTTATTGTGGCGATGTCAGAATAAAAATAAACTGAACAATGGACATGACAACACATAATGACAACATTATCGGCATCGTTGGAGGAATGGGTCCGAAAGCAGGTCTCAATCTATTCGATAAGATTTTAAAACATACGGATGCTGCAACTGATCAGGATCATATTTCAGTCATTCTTGCATCACTGCCTAGATATATTATCGACAGAACAAAGTTTCTGGAAGGAGAAACAGATATTAATCCGGCTATTAATATTGCAAAAATCATCAGGAAACTCGAAAATTCCGGAGCTAATATTATAGGATTAGCATGTAATACATCTTACTCCCCTGAAATATATAATGCCATTAAGCAAGAGCTCAATGCAATAAAAAGTCAGATAAAACTTATCCATATGCCAGTAGAAACATGCCGGCATTTAACAGAGAACTATCCTGATTTTTCAAAAATAGGATTAATGACCACGAACGGAACTTATAAATCCGGTCTTTATAAGGAACTGCTTGAAAACTTAGGATATAATGTCATTCTTCCGGATCATGAATTTCAGGATAATGTTATTCATCGCCTGATTTATGATGAAGGAATGGGTCTTAAAGCATATCCCGATACTAAACGTGAAGAACAGAATAAATTATTGGCTCATGCCATGGAATTTTTTAAGAAACAGAAGGTAGAAGCGATTATTATCGGATGTACCGAGCTTTCAATTTTAATGAGCAAGCAGTACATGGAAAATATCTTAATCATTGATCCTTCGGAGATTCTAGCGATGAAACTTATAAAAGAGGCTCGGAAATCTGAAACTGAAAAACAAAAAAGTATTTTCTGAAAAATTCATCCACATAAAAAAATAAGTAATAAATAATATCATAAATATATGATGAAGAAATTTTTACAACAATTAATTTTAGTTTTCTCTATAATTGCTATTCAATGTTTTCACTCACAAGTGAAGAATAAAGGATCTGTAAGTAATTTTACGGATAAAGAGGTTACAGAATTAATGAAAGAAGGAGATATTCCTGGGCTTAGTTTGGTTTTTATAAAAGACGGAAAACAAGTTATTAAAAATTATGGTTATGCGAATATAGAAAAACGGCAGAAGGTAAATAATAATACATTATTCGAACTAGCTTCTTGCAGTAAAGCCTTTACAGGAATTGCAGTACAGAATTTTATAAGTGAAAATAAGATTAATCCGAATAGCTACGTTTCAGATTATTTACCGTGGTTTAAAGTATATTATAAAAATAAACCTGTCAACATTACCCTGAGACAATTAATGCATCATACTTCAGGAATTCCATGGCAGACTATTTCAAGAATTCCTGAAAGCAGCAGTAACGATGCGTTAGAAAAAACTGTGAAGAATGTTGTCGGTATTTCGCTAAATAATGCGCCCGGCAAAGAATTCGAATATGCAACCATTAATTATGATATTCTGGCGTTAATTATTCAGCAGAAAAGCGGAATTTCTTTTGAAGATTACATGAAGCAAAATATATTCAGACCATTGGGACTCACCAATACATTCATAGGCGATATTCCTTCCGGAAATAAAAATATGGCAGAAGGTTATAAGATTGGATATTTCGAAGCAAGACCTTATTCGGCTCCAGCTTTCAGAGGTAATAATGCTGCAGGATATGTAATTCAGAATGGTACTGATATGGCAAAGTGGCTTCAGTTTCAGCTTGGGACTGTACAATCAAATCTCACTTATTCTGCTAAAAACACTCACCTTAGAGATGAAACAGTAGCTCCTCATGGTCTTTATTCTTATGCTACAGGATGGGAAGTATCATTGAGTGGAAATGGTGAGTTGTTTCATTCAGGATTGAACCCGAATTTTACATCATTTGTTTCATTAAACCCCGAAAAGAAGATTGCTGTGGCGGTTTTGGCAAATTCCAACAGTAGCTATACAAACGTTATCGGAGATAAATTAATGAAAATATTATCGGCAGAAACTCTTAAAAAAGAATACAATCCAGGAGACGGTAACGATAAACTTTATTCAATAGTTTCTTTTGTTATGGGAATTTTTGTTATTGCAGCTTTGCTTTATCTGGGAATTCTTATATCTGATATCGTCAGAAAGCAAAGACGTTTTGAAAAAATAACAAGGAATAAATCAAAAAATATTATATATTCTGTTTTATTCATCAGTCTTTTAGGATTTGGGGTTTATCTTCTTCCTTCCGCGATGGGAGGGTTTAGCTGGAAATCTGCAGCAATCTGGATGCCGGTAAGTTTTAACATTATGATTGGCTTATTTAGTTTGGCAATCGGATTGAGCTATCTTGCCTATTTCACATCAATATTTTTTCAAGGAAACAGCTCTTTTAAAAAAGAACTTCCGAAGGTTATTTTGATAAGTATTTTTTCTGGATTATCCAATATGGCGGTAGTTATCATTATTACTTCATCTATTGGTAGTACGATAGAATTAAAATATCTGGCATTTTATTATTTTCTTACACTTACAACTTATATCGTCGGACGTAAGTATGTGCAGCGAACTTTAATTTATTTTACCAGAGATCTTATTTATGCAAAAAGAATAAATCTTATTGATAAAATATTATCAACGACTTATCAAAAGTTTGAAAAAATTAATAAAGGAAGAATCTATTCAACTCTTAATGATGATGTAGGTACAATTGGTAATTCTGCCAATATCATTGTTGGCTTCGTTACAAGTTTCATTACTGTTGCAGGTGCTTTTCTGTATTTGGCTTCAAAAGAATTTTTAGCAACAATACTTATCATTGTTCTTATTCTGAGTATTTCTGCATTATATTTTTTTATCAGCAGAAAAGCGGAAGCTTATTTCGAAAAAGCAAGAGATACCCAAAATATTTTTATGGATCTTCTGAATGATCTTAGTGATGGATTCAAGGAAATAAGTCTGCAATACAGAAAGAAAATTGCCTTTAAAGAAGATATCACAGAAACAGTAAAAGACTATACCAATAATACAACTACAGCTCATGTTAAATTTATTAATGGCTTTCTTGTCGGTGAGACGACTTTCATATTAATGTTGGGCGTTATTGCATTCGGAATTCCTAAAATTTTCCCTGAAATTGAGAATTCTACATTGATCAGTCTGATTGTTGTGCTGCTATATCTGAACGGACCTCTTGGTGCTATTTTCTCTTCAATACCAACACTTATGCAGGTGAAAATTTCATGGGAACGTATTCAGAACTTTATCAAAGAGATTCCTGAAAGTATTGATCTGAAAAAAGTTCCGGTAACTCTTGATAAGAACACAATAGAATCTATAAAGTTTGATAAAATATCATTTAAATATGATAACGCGGATACCAAAGAACAGTTTGCTGTTTCGGGAGTGAATCTTGAAGTGAATAGAGGTGAAATTTTGTTTATTATCGGAGGAAACGGTAGTGGTAAGACAACTTTGGCTAAGCTTATTTTAGGTCTTTATGAGCCCATTTCCGGAAATGTCTCTATAAACAATCATCGTGTCAGCTCATCTCAGTTGAGCGAATATTTCTCTGCAGTTTTTAGTCCTTGTCATTTATTCAGAAAATTATACAATATCGATTTGGAAAACAGATCTGAAGAAGTAAATGAATATTTGAAAATTTTAGGATTAGACGAAAAAGTTGAGATTAATGATAACAGATTCAATACTATTAGTCTTTCGGGTGGTCAGAGAAAAAGATTAGCATTACTGCAGTGCTATCTGGAAGATTCACCTATTTATTTATTTGATGAATGGGCCGCAGATCAGGATCCTGAATACAGAAGATTCTTCTACAGAGAATTGCTTCCCGAAATGAAAAGACAGGGAAAAATAATAATCGCCATCACACATGATGATCATTATTTTGATATAGCAGATAAAATTTTAAAAATGAATATGGGTAAGGTAGAATATGTTTCAAATGATTATAAAGTAGATGAAGTTTTAAACTAACTAAAAAAAAAACAATCTCATGAAAAATCTTTTAGAGAATACAGAAACGCAAAAAAAATTTGACGGATTAGGAAATGATATGTTTTCAGTCATTCCCGGAATTAGTAACGCTAAAGATGCTCCTATTGTTGATGCAAGTTCTTTGGATCAGGAGACATTTTATAAAAACTGGGTTCTTCCCAACAAAGCGTGCCTTATTAAAGGAGCCATAAAACATTGGCCGGCTATCAATAAATTCAAAGAGCAGCAATATTGGTTGTCAGTTTGTGAAGATTTTAATATAACGGTTTATCCGCACATGAATTATAATATGGGTGAAAGACAAAATCAGGATTCTGAAGACATTTCATTTCATGGTGCAATTAAAAGATTATTTAGCAATGAAGATTACATTTTAAGTATTCCTTCAGAAAAAGTAGAAGAGGGCAATAATTTTTCAGAGCTGATCAAAGATACTCCCGGATTCTCTTTTCTTTCAGGTTTAATAAAGCCGAGAATGTATGATCAGAGAAGATTTTTCATGTACAGAAGAGCGGCTACAGCTTGGCATTATCATAATATAGATGAGACACTTATGTGTCAGATTAACGGAGGCAAAAAAGTAGCTATACTGCCTCCTAATATTCCGGATCCGAAATATGTTAATGATTTTTTAATGAATGAACATTATCTGGAAGGCAAAAAATTAAAGGAAAATCTAGACTTAAAACCGATGATAGCATATGTTGAAGAAGGAGATGCTTTATATATTCCTCCTTATTGGTATCATGCGGTAGTTCCGATGGATGGAGAGGTTGGTTTTACCTATGCCTATTGCTGGAAAAGCCCTCTCTTAAAGTTCGGAGAATTTTCTAATTATTTTGTCAGGAGATTATACAAAGACGGATTCTGGCCTCTGAAGACTACATCTGTAATTATGCCCTTTTTAGGTCTTTATACAGGATTTTTATACACAATCACAAAAATAAAAAGATTATTTGTACGGGCTGCTTGATAAGAAGCTGGATTTAACGATAAATGCTATGGAAGAATTACTATTAAAACTATATGAAAAAAATATAAAAGTAAGTGTAGATAACACTTATAAACTGAATTTGAAAATTAATGGGAATGATGATATTAAAGATATTATAGAAGAAGTTAAAATAAACAAACAGCCGCTGATCGATTATATCAACTCTCTCAATACCAAGAAAAGTGATACAAGCAATAGCTCTGATATACTTGAAGATACTCTTTCACAGTTAAAGTTTCAGGAAACGTACGAAGCAACTCCACAACAGAAAAGAGAATTTTTAAGATATCTTATTATCGGAAAATATGCTTTTAATACTGTATTTAAAATTGAATTGATTGACAGTGATGATGAGATGATCAGAAAAGTAATTCATCAGTTAATTTCAAGACATGAAATATTACGGACAACATTTCTGATAAAAAATAAAGAAATCAGGCAGAAAATACATCCTGATATATCAGATGATTTTATGATTGATTACGTTAATCTTACGGAGCTGCCAAATAAAGATGAAGCATTTTCAAAAGAATTCGAAGAGTTAAAGACTAAGCCATTTGATTTTGAAAAAGGTCCGCTTATCGCTGTTAAAATAGTGGAATATGATACAAATATTAAGGGTGTTCTTTTTTCAATTCATCATATAATTTCTGATATTATTTCTGTAGATATAATAACGAAAGAAATTAAAATGTTGTATGAATTTTTCCGTAAAGAAGAGCAAGAGGCTTTACCCGTTTTAAATTTACAGTCTAAAGAATATGCATCGTGGATCAATAATTATATTAAAAGTTCATCTGGAAAAAATAAAGCAGATAAGTATAGGGAAAAAATAAGACAGAATCTAAAAGAAGATTCTACTCTTAATTCTTTTAAGAAGGATAGCTATGTAAAAAAGCTGAAGAGAGAGTTGGATATTGCCCTCGGTGAAAAAAGCAGGGAAGAGCTTCCGGATTTTTTTGGCAATATCTATAATATTTATCCCGAGCCGGGGGCATTGTATCAGAACTTTATAGGTGGTGATCAAATGCGGAAACTTCGCGAAATAACGCGTATATACAAATCGAGTTTATTCAATACGCTTGTTGCCATTTCTGCTATTGCTTTTTATAGGAAAAATAAAAATAAAAGTATAAGAATTGCGATCCCTCATTCCGGAAGGTTGTTGCAGGAGTTTGAAAACGTTATAGGATGGTTTGCATCAGAGATGATTCTAAGTTTATCAATAAAAGAAAATCTGCCGGTAAAAGAACTCATAGGCAGTGTTTCTGATGAACTGTTAGAGACCTCAAAATACTCATTTTATCCATATGAAAAGATAATGATGGATTTGGATCTTAACCTGAGTACCCTTGCTCCTATATTTATAAACTACCATGTTCATAACGAGAGATATAATTTTGAAATGGTACCATTGCATAGAAGTAAAGGTTCAGGACATTTTGTATTCGGCTGTGATTTTATCCAATATGATAATTGTATTAAAATGATGATAAATTATAATATTAAACACTTTTTGGGAATAGAAGTTCAGCAGTTGGTTGAAGATTGTAATATCTTGATAGATCAATTATTTGCGAAGCCCGAAATCCTTATTAACGAACTGTTTGTAGAACAAAGCAGAAACTTATAATAATATGAAAAAGGATTTGATGTACATTTCACACCAAAAAGATATTGAGAAAGTTCATATCGGTTTTTTTCCAGTAAAAGGAAGATATTTCAGAACCGAAATGAATAGCAGAGGAAATGGTCTTTTTGAATTAACTGCTGATTTACCCAAAGGAAGATCTTTTTTCCATTATTTTTTAAATGAGAATTTCGATAAGCCCGTGAATAATAACGGAGCTATGATTTCTCAATATGATTCTCTTAAAAGGTCACCCATCGTTTTTGAAACTGAAATATTCTGTCCTGTTCAGTTTGAAAACAACCCCATATTTTTTAGTCATATCAAAGATACTGAATGGGAAATAAGAGCTATTACACATCAGCAATGGATAGAAAATGTGAGTATAGTCATAGATGAAAATGAATTTCATTTGTCTGAACAGTATTCTCATAAAAACAAGTCTTACTGGAGCTGCAGAATACCGCTGAATGATGATGAAATTGATTATTGTATCAAGATCTCAGGTTCTACGCAAGTCAAATATCTTCATGAGAAAAATTATTTAGAAGATAAAATTAAAAGCGGAAGTCTGATGAAAATCAATTTATCAGAACAGAGAAAATTTGGTGAAATTCCAGCATTAAATTCAGGATATCAGATATTTCCGGATAGATTTTTAAAGAAAGGAGACCATCTAGCCGATGTCGATTTAAAAGAGTGGGGAAATTTACCTGATTATACCTCTTTTTTTGGTGGGACAATTCAGGGAATTACAGAAAAGCTTGATTATATTTCTAGTCTGGGTATTAATTTTATTTATGTGAACCCGATTTTTCTGTCGGGAAGTTATCACAGATATGATTGTGCAGACTATATGAAGATCGATCCTTTATTAGGAACCGAGGAGGATTTTGCTTTGCTAATTCAGGAAATGAAGGAGAGAGATATGAAACTGATTCTGGATATTTCGTTAAACCATTGCAGCAGAGATTTTTTTGCCTTTAAAGATATTTGCGAAAATGGAGAAAATTCTGAATATCTGGATTGGTTTGAAATTTATAACCTTCCATTGAAGGTGGAAGAAAAAAACCAGTACAGTTGTTGGCATGGATATCATGAGCTTCCGCAGTTTAATCTGGCAAATCACGAAGTAAGAAATTATTTTAAAAATATTATTAAATATTGGATGAAAAATTTTCTGATAGACGGATGGAGATTGGATGTTTGTACAGAAATACTCGATGATTTTATAAAAATCTTTACTGATGAAGTAAAAACGATTAATCCGCAAGCTCTGATTATTGCAGAAAACTGGCACAATACTTCTTCCGTTTTTTCTTCTGAATGTGGTATTGACGGATTTACAAATTTCTCGCTTTACCTGGATATCATGATTCCGTTTTTTGTGCAGGAAAATATATCTCTTAAAACGATGTGCTCTAAGATATTAGAGATGAATTACAGCAATTCTTCAAAAGTTAACCGCTTTTCATGGAATTTCCTGAGCAATCATGATTTGCCTAGATTCAGATCTATTATTAAAGATGAAGAAAAGTATGATATGGCATTTGCTTTATTATATTCCTTACCCGGAACACCGGTTATTTATTATGGTGAAGAAACACAAATGCTTGGTTTGGGAGATCCGTTGAATAGAGGATGCATGGAGTTTGCTTCAGATGCAGAAAATGAAGGTTCTATAAAATTACTGCAAGATCTTAATAATCTTAGAAAAGATTTCGATGATATTTTCAATTACGGAAATTTCTCTTTTCCTGTCATTAACAACAAAGAAAAAAAACTTATAGTAAAAAGAAGTTTAAACGATAAGACTTTGGCTTTCTGTTTCAATTTTGACAATATTTCTCATGAATTTATTTTGGATTCTGATACTAAGAATACAATTGTCGTAGAGGCAAAATCATTTGAAGTAGTGTTTTATGAAAATTCTGATTCTCATTGTAGCAGTCTTATCTCCGGAACAAAGAAAAATAAATTTGCATTGCTGGTTTAGCTGTGCATAAACTATAAATAATAACTATGATAGTACATTTAGCATCCGAAGTTGCACCATTTTACAAAAGGGGAGGATTAGGAGATGTTTTAGGGACGCTTCCCAATTATTTATCTAAAAATCAACCCAATACTGTAATCTCATTCTACTACAAGAATAGAATGAAGGGGGATAATTTCAATTTTTTAGGAAGTTTTGATATAAAAATTCAGAATATAGAATACGAGTTTCATTATTATCACATCAATCAATCAGGGGTAGATTATTACTTTATTAATATGTCCGATAGTGATATTTTCAGTGATATGGAAACAAGTGAGAGCGATTCATCAGATGAAGACGGAGAAATGCCGTATAAAGAAAATTTCCCCTATATCATTTACTTTTATTTTGCGAAAGCAGCCATTCAGCTTATCCAGAATCTGAACCTTTCACCGGAACTTATTTTATTTCACGATTGGCATGTATGCGGTTGTCTTGCTTATATGGAAGATATTAAAAAATTAAATGTAAAGCAAACATGCAAAACAGTTGTCCTGATCCATAATTATGAATTTCAGGGAGAGATTTTGCCTGACCTTCTAGATTTTCTGGATCCTGAAGTTAAAACTGAACTGGATTCTATTTATAAACAATATGGCACAGCTACATTTTTTGCATTGGCTTTTAAAAATGCAGATTATGTCGCAACAGTAAGTAAAACTTATGCTCAAGAACTTATTCAGAAATCGGCTCCTCATTCCGGACTTAAATTTCTGGATCTGGTAAAAAAAGATATATTTTCTTTACCTAATGGAATAGATGACGTGCATTGGTCACCGGAATTTAGTCCGTACATACAATATCATTACAACAAAAACACCTACAAAGAAAAGAAAAAGGAGAATAAGCAGGAATTAATAAAAGAAATGAAATTTGACGATGTTTCAAAACCTGTTGTTTTAATGATGGCTCGTTTAACCGAGCAAAAGGGAATCAACCTTCTGGTAGATCTATGGAGCTCCGAAGATATTGCTATGGACAGTATAGAAAATATTCTGAATCAAGATATTAATTTAATTGTATATGGTCGTCCTGCAGGGGGATTAAAAGGAAATATCCACAAAAGATTGACAAAAGCGGAAGAGAAATTTAAAGGACGATTCAGTTATATTCCTACTTACACGGAAGAAAAGGCTCATAGATTTTTAGCCGGATCTGATATGATTTTATGCCCCTCTCTGTTTGAACCTTGCGGATTGGTACAGCTTTACGGGTTGGCTTTTGGTACAATTCCCGTTGTCAGACCTGTAGGCGGTTTAAAAGACACTGTAATTCCACATACTGAATCATCAGATTTAAGTACAGGGTTTTATATTGATGAATTTAAAAATGAAAGCCTGAAAAATGCTATTCGCGAAGCTTCGGATATCTATTATCAGAAAGACAACTGGGATGCGCTTATTGAGAGAGCAATGAGTCAAAACTTTTCTTGGGATATTACTGTTGATCAGTATTATAATTTTTTTGAATACATACAGGAAAACAAAAAAGAGCACGAATCAAAAATAAATTATCGAGAAATTATGATATAAATCTTTAAAATTCTATCATCAATTTTTAACAAAAAAACTGTTGACACACCAAAAACAAATATCCATGGAAAAACTTTTATTGAAAATTCTTGAGAAAAATGTGAAAATCGGTCTTATTGGCGATCAGTTGAAAATTAATTTCCCAAAAGACTTTCAGAGCAACTCTCTGATTCAGGAGATCAGAGACAACAAGGAAGCTTTGATTCGTCATATCCGTCATCTGTCTCAGCATAATTCGGTTTATACACCGATTCCTTCTACGCCGAAGAAAGAATATTATGCTTTATCTTCCGTTCAGAAACGGCTGTATTTTATCTATAAATTCGACAACAGTTCATTAGCGTACAACATGCCTCAGATTGTTCGTTTGCACGGAGCTTTGGATTCGGATCTTTTACAGTCTGTTTTCCGTTCTCTGATCTCTCATTACGAAATATTGAGAACCCGCATCGGAGTGGTTTCTGAAGTCCCGGTTCAGTATATTGATGATCATAATGATTTTAATATTGAAGAATATACATGTTCGGAATCAGAAATTACAGGAATACTTTCTTCTTTCATAAGACCTTTTGATCTTGAGAAAGGTCCGCTTTTAAGGGTTTGTGTGCTTCACCTTTCTGAAACAGAGCATATTTTGGCTGTTGATATGCATCATATCATCACAGATGGGGTTTCCAACGGGATTTTGCTTCATTCCTTTATGTCTTTATATCGTGGCGAATCTCTACCGTCTCTGTCAGTTCATTATAAAGATTATTCGGAGTGGCAGCAGAGTTCGGAGCATTCTTCGTCTTTAGAGCTTCATAAAAATTTCTGGCTTGAACAATTTAAAGGCGAAATCCCTGTCATCGACTTACCAACGGACTATTCTCGTCCTTTGGTTAAAAGATATGAAGGAGATAAGGTGGGTTTTGCTTTAAGCTCTGAACAGACGGAAAGATTGAAAAAGATTTCCGGAAATGCAGGCGGAACCATGTTCATGACCACATTATCTTTATATTATATTTTGCTTAGAAAACTTACCGGGCAGGATGATTTGGTAATAGGTACTCCTGTTGCGGGGAGAGATCATGTTGATTTGGAACACCAGGTTGGAATGTTTGTTAATACTTTGGCATTACGTACCAACTGTAATGGAAATGAAAGCTATGGAGAGTTTCTGAACCGAGTAAAATCAATGACGCTTGATTGTTTCGGTAACCAGCTTTATCAGTATGAATCTCTGCTTGAGGATCTTAAAGTAGCAAGGGATACGGCAAGAAATCCATTGTTTGACGTGATGTTCTCTTATCAGAATTTTGAGGATCCTGAATTGTCGATGGGTAATCTTATGGTGAGCTCTTATTCACACGATCATGTGGATGCAAAATTTGATATCAGTCTCACTGTTTCTGAAGATAAAGACCAGCTTTTTTTATCATTCGAATATTCAACGAATTTATTTAAAAGAGAAAGCGTTGAGCGTTTTGCAGAATATTTTCAGAAGATTGTAAATGATGTTACAGCTAATCCTGAGATCAGTATCAAAGAAATCCAGATGCTTCCATCCTCGGAATTGAATTTGATTTTGAATGAATTTAACAATACGGATGTTGATTACCAGAATGATAAAACAATACTGGAATTATTTGAAAAACAGGTTATTCTTAATGGAAACAACATTGCGATGATCGGTGATAATCAATCATTAAATTACCTTCAATTAAATAAAAAGATAAATCAGCTTTCTAATTATCTTATTCATTCAAAAAAAATAAATAAAGGAGATATTGTAGGAGTTCATTTTGAAAGAGGTATGGATATGATTGTATCCTTACTTGCCATACTAAAGATTGGAGCTGTATATGTAGCATTAGACCCGGAATATCCTGTCGAAAGAATCAATACAATTATTGAGGAGTCTGAAATGAAGACTGTCATTACCAATTTATCTCACAAGATTAGTCAATATATTCGAACAGATTTAACAGATATCATCGCTGAAAAAAGTGTGGTGGAAATGGAATCTGATCAATCTCCTGAAATTCAGGTTATAGGAAATTGTCCTGCATACATTATCTATACTTCAGGAAGTACAGGAGTTCCTAAAGGTATTGTCATTGGGCATGATTCTCTTTTAGATTATAGTTTAACATTCAGAGATTACTTTTCCATCAGCGAAAAAGATAGAGTAATACAGCAGTCATCATTATCTTTTGATACTTCTGTGGAAGAAATATTCCCGGCTTTGATTTCCGGAGGAGCCACTATTATTGTGTCTTCAGGAGGGCGCGATGCAGAGAACCTTATTCAGAACATTAATATGTATCAGGCGACGATACTGAGTACAACTCCTTTAGTAGTAAATGAAATCAACAATAGTGTTCATCTTCTCGGGAAAAGTCTTCGGGCCATTATCAGTGGCGGAGATAATTTATCAGCAAATCATATAGACGGTCTTATTAAAGTATTTCCTGTTTACAATACTTATGGACCTTCAGAATCTACCGTTTGTATCACATATTACAGAGTGGAAGATCTGTCGCAAATATCTGTTATAGGAAAACCTATTGCCAATAGAAAAATATACATTTTGGATCAGTATGGGAAACCGTGTCCTTTAGGAGTAATCGGGGAAATCTATGTCGCAGGAAAAGGTTTGGCAAAAGGATATCTTAATAATACAGCTTTAACACATGAAAAGTTTACTGAGAATAAAAACATAAAAGGACAGCGTATCTATTCTACCGGAGATCTGGGAAAATGGCAGCCTGACGGAAATATTCAGTTTGCAGGAAGAAGAGATAATCAGCTTAAAATAAGAGGATACAGGGTTGAATTGGAAGAAATAGAAAACAGACTTTTAGATCATCCTGATATTAGCGAGGCAATTGTAATATGTAAAGAAAGAAATAATCATAAATATCTTCTTGCTTTTTATAAATCGGAAAAAACGCTTGGTGATACTGAAATGAAAGCCTTCCTTTCTTTATCATTACCTGATTATATGGTTCCGGTTTCCTATTGCATTGTACAGGATATTCCAATGTTGGTAAATGGTAAACCCGACAGAAAAAAACTAACCTCTCTGGAAATTGAAATAGAACAAATACATCTTGAGCCGGAAAATGAAATTGAACAAAGACTGATTCAGATTTGGTCAGAAATTCTTCATATTGATCCCGAATTGATTAGTACAAATGTTGGTTTCTTTGAATTGGGAGGACATTCTTTAAAAGCCATTTCTTTAGTTAATAAAATCGAAAAACTCTGGAACGCAAAGATTTCTCTTCAGGAGATTTTTTACAACACCACCATTCAGCTTATCGCTAAAATAATAGAAAGCCAAATATGGATCTGCCATACAGCAGATGAATCAGATGACCAACACAAAAAAAATAATATAAAAAAAATAATAATATAATCATGTATGAACTAATTAGTAAACTAAAACAAAATAATATTAAAATAGCTCTGTCAGAAGATAATTTGGAATTAAGTTTTCCTGAGGACTTTCAGAGCGACTCTCTGATTCAGGAGATCAGAGACAACAAGGAAGCTTTGATTCGTCATATCCGTCATCTGTCTCAGCATAATTCGGTTTATACACCGATTCCTTCTACGCCGAAGAAAGAATATTATGCTTTATCTTCCGTTCAGAAACGGCTGTATTTTATCTATAAATTCGACAACAGTTCATTAGCGTACAACATGCCTCAGATTGTTCGTTTGCACGGAGCTTTGGATTCGGATCTTTTACAGTCTGTTTTCCGTTCTCTGATCTCTCATTACGAAATATTGAGAACCCGCATCGGAGTGGTTTCTGAAGTCCCGGTTCAGTATATTGATGATCATAATGATTTTAATATTGAAGAATATACATGTTCGGAATCAGAAATTACAGGAATACTTTCTTCTTTCATAAGACCTTTTGATCTTGAGAAAGGTCCGCTTTTAAGGGTTTGTGTGCTTCACCTTTCTGAAACAGAGCATATTTTGGCTGTTGATATGCATCATATCATCACAGATGGGGTTTCCAACGGGATTTTGCTTCATTCCTTTATGTCTTTATATCGTGGCGAATCTCTACCGTCTCTGTCAGTTCATTATAAAGATTATTCGGAGTGGCAGCAGAGTTCGGAGCATTCTTCGTCTTTAGAGCTTCATAAAAATTTCTGGCTTGAACAATTTAAAGGCGAAATCCCTGTCATCGACTTACCAACGGACTATTCTCGTCCTTTGGTTAAAAGATATGAAGGAGATAAGGTGGGTTTTGCTTTAAGCTCTGAACAGACGGAAAGATTGAAAAAGATTTCCGGAAATGCAGGCGGAACCATGTTCATGACCACATTATCTTTATATTATATTTTGCTTAGAAAACTTACCGGGCAGGATGATTTGGTAATAGGTACTCCTGTTGCGGGGAGAGATCATGTTGATTTGGAACACCAGGTTGGAATGTTTGTTAATACTTTGGCATTACGTACCAACTGTAATGGAAATGAAAGCTATGGAGAGTTTCTGAACCGAGTAAAATCAATGACGCTTGATTGTTTCGGTAACCAGCTTTATCAGTATGAATCTCTGCTTGAGGATCTTAAAGTAGCAAGGGATACGGCAAGAAATCCATTGTTTGACGTGATGTTCTCTTATCAGAATTTTGAGGATCCTGAATTGTCGATGGGTAATCTTATGGTGAGCTCTTATTCACACGATCATGTGGATGCAAAATTTGATATCAGTCTCACGATTTCTGAAAATAAAGACCAGCTTTTTTTATCATTTGAATATTCAACGAATTTATTTAAAAGAGAAAGCATCGAGCGTTTTGCAGGATATTTCCAGAAGATTGTAGATGATGTTACAGCTAATCCTGAGATCAGTATCAAAGAAATACAGATGCTTCCATCTTGTGAATTAGATTTGATTTTGAATGAATTTAATGATAGTTCATATACTTTCACAGGTCATTCAACCGTTTTGGATCTGTTATCGGATCGCGTTGCAGAATTTTCAGATTCTCCTGCTTTGATTTTCGGTGAATCGGAGATGAGTTATTCCACATTTTGGGATTCCTCGCTTCGTTACGGCAATTATCTTCGTATGGAATGTGGAGTAAAGAAAGGCGATCTTGTGGGGATTCTTTTAGAACGCAGTGAAGAGATGCTGTTGAGTTTGTATGGAACTCTTTGTGCAGGTTGTGCTTATGTTCCGATCGATATAAATCTTCCTTCTTCCCGTATTGAAAAGATCATTGAAGATTCTGGGATCAAAGTTTTGGTGAGTCGCGGGAAATATGTTCGGGCCTCTTTATCCGATTTATGCAGGGTAATTGATCTGGATAACGTTTCAGGTTCTCTCAATTCTTATCCTGTTGCTTCTCCGGTATCTCTTGAAAGCAGCGATCTTGCGTATGTAATTTATACTTCAGGTTCTACAGGTAATCCGAAAGGGGTTATGATTGAACACGGCTCGGTATTAAATCTTGTTCAAAGCATGGATCATCGTTATCCTTTACAAAAAGGGGAGCGTTATCTTTTAAAGACAATGTATGCTTTTGATGTGTCTGTAGCCGAGCTTTTCGGCTGGTTCCATCGTGGAGGAAGTCTTGTTATCTTGGGTCAGGATATGGAGAAGAATTCTGTTGAATTGGTACGTGCAGTGCGTGATTATGAAATCAGCCATATCAATTTCGTTCCTTCGATGTTCGGTGTGTTTATGGATACATTTGAGAGTATGGGGAAAGAAGCTGTAAACAGCCTTCAGTATATCTTTTTGGCAGGAGAGGTTTTTCCATTGGAAATGCTTCATAAATTCAAATCTTATGATTTACTGGCTAAAATCCAAAATCTTTACGGTCCGACTGAAGCAACGGTTTACAGTTGTGGTTACAATACGGATAACTGGTCTTGGCTGGATGTTCGTATCCCGATCGGTCGTGCTTTGGATAATATGGGGATGTATGTTTTGGACAGCCATCATCATGTTCAGCCGATTGGTATTTGGGGAGAGCTTTGTGTAGGCGGTTTGGGTGTTGCGCGAGGTTATCTTAACAACCATTCTCTGAGTTCTGAGAAATTTATCACGGTTGATTGGTTGGATTCTGGACGTTTGTACAAGACGGGCGATATCGGTCGCTGGCTTTCTAACGGAACACTTGAAATTATGGGAAGACTTGATCATCAGGTAAAACTTCGCGGCTTCCGAATTGAGTTGGGAGAGATCGAGTCTAAAATGCTAGGTTATCCGGGTGTTAGTGGCAGTGTGGTAGTTTTAAAGGAAATAGGAGGAGATGCTCAGCTTGTTGGTTATTACACTTCAGAGGAAACAATTCCTTTTTCTTCTCTTCGAGATTATCTTCAGAGTGAGCTTCCTGAATATATGGTTCCACAGTATTATGTTCATCTTGAGAGTTTCCCATTGACTTCGAGTCGAAAGGTTTCAAGAAATGGTTTACCTGATGTTGATATGAGCAGTCATGATCCTCATGTAAAGGTTTCGAATGAAATAGAAGAGAAACTGTTGGTTATCTGGAGTGAGGTTTTAGGTATTTCTGTTGAGAATATCAGTGCTACGAAAAGCTTTTTTGAGTTAGGAGGACATTCTTTGAAAGCCATGATGCTTATTAATAAAATTAATAAACAAATTGGTATTGAGATTTCTTTAAAAGATGTTTTCCATAACACAAACATCCTGTTACTGGCTAAAGTGATTGAAAACCAACAATGGCTGAGAAGTCAGGAAGAAGATAAAAGTAATAACGTTAAATCAAATAAAATAATAATATAACCATGTACGAACTAATTAATAAACTTAAACAAAACAATATAAAAGTATCCGTTGTAGGTGAAAATCTGGAGTTGGATTTTCCGGAAAATTTCAATGCAGAGTCCATTATCAATGAAATTAAAGAAAATAAGGAAGCACTGATTTCTTATATTGGGAAAGCAAGCCAGATCCGAAAAGAAATACCGAAAATTGATGAACAGGAATATTATCCATTGTCTCATGCGCAAAGAAGGTTATGGATTATAGATCAGTTGGCAGATGATAAAAGAATGTACAATGTTCCTATGATCCATTCATTTAAAACATTGGATGTAGAAGCTTTTGAAAGAGCTTTATTGGGAATATTGGCGAGACATGAAATTTTGCGTACTACAATTAATGTTGTAGAGGGAAAACCACAACAATTTATTTGTAAAATTGAAGATTTTCCGTTTGATTTAATTAGAATTACAGCTGAGAGTGATGATATTAATGAAATTATCTCACAGGAGCTTGCTCATCAGTTTGATCTGACTCAATCATCGGTTAGAGCATCATTAATTCAGCATTTGGATGGAAGTTTTGATTTCATATTCCTGATTCATCATATTGTTACAGATGCATGGTCTATGAATGTTCTTCAAGAGGATTTTCTTGCTTTATATGAATATTATTCAGAACAAAAGCCTTTACAGTTATCGGATCTGAGAATTCAGTACAAGGATTATACTTTATGGCAGCATGAGCAGCTTAAACTGGGGCATTTCAGCCATTCCCGTGAATATTGGCTTAATAAATTCAGTGGAGAGATACCTTCTGTAAAATTACCTACAGATTTTAGAAGAGAAGGTTCGGGTGAAGGTTTAGGAGAAGAATTATATGTAAGTTTACCTCCTTCAACGGTAAAAAATCTTGAAGCAGTTGCACATGAGTGTGGAGCCTCGTTTTTTATGTTAATGGTAGCGGCGGCCAATGTTTTATTGCATAGATATACAGGACAGGGAGATCTTGTGATGGGAACTCCTGTTAGCGGGAGAAATCACCCTGAACTGGAAAGTCAGGTAGGATTTTACAGCAATACCATTGTACTGAGATCTTCAGTATCCGGAAATGAAAGTTTCCGCGAAATTCTTTCCAGAGTAAGCTCTGTAATGCTGGAAAGTTATGAGCATCAATTTTATCCGTATGATCTTTTGGTAGACGAGTTAAAGTTGGGAAAAGATATGAATAAGAATCCTCTTTTTGATATCATGATCTCCTTAAATGAAAATCAAAGCACAGAAAACGGTGAAGCAAGTTATTTTGAAGGAGTCCGAATCATAAATTCAGGATTGGCAAAGTTTGACCTGAGTTTTGCTTTTAAAAGAATGAATGACAATGGTTTATATATTCATATTGATTATAATACAGACCTGTTTAAAAGGGAGAAAATATTAAGAATGGTCAATCATTTAAGAAATTTGATTGTAGAGATATCGAATGACTCTGACAAGTCTGTTTCAGAGATTGAATATCTGTCTCAGGAAGAAAAACATCAGATTCTTAATATTTTTAATAATACAAAAGAAGATTATAATCTTTCGACAAGTATTAAAGATCTGATAGAAGAACAGGTGACTAAATCTCCGGATGAGATGTGTTTACTTTCGCACGAATATAATTTAACATTCAGAGACCTAAACAGTATTTCAAATCAATTAGCACGATATCTGAGTGAAAACTATGGTATAAAAAAAGGAGACCATGTAGGAATGAATATGGATATAGGTGTTGACAGGATCATTGCCTTAATAGCGGTTGTAAAATTGGGAGCAGTATATGTTCCTATAGATCCGTCCTATCCGGAAGAAAGAAAACAATATATTATTGATGACACCCGACTTACCGTTCTTATCACAGAAGATATCAATGATAAATCTGATAAATATTCAATGATAATAATGAATGATATAAGAGGATTATTAAATAATTATTCAAATGAAAATCTTAATGTAGATATCAGTGCAGATGATATATTTACGATTCTATACACTTCAGGATCTACAGGTAATCCCAAAGGCGTACTCATCAAAAACGTCGGACTTATCAACAGAATGCAATGGCTATGGAATACCTATCAATTCGGAAAAGATGATGTTATTTATCAAAAAACCCCTTTTATATTTGATGTGTCAATAGGTGAGCTTTTCATGCCACTATGTTTTGGAGCCAAACTTTTGGTGGCAACAAGTGACACTGCTAAGGAAATTATTTCCAATGTCCTACAATTTAAGGTTACTTATATTCATTTTTCACCTACGATGTTAAATATTTTCCTGGAATTCAATCCGGAAGATGTGGAAAAATTACATTCAATAAGATATGTTTTTGCCAGTGGCGAAGAGCTTCTTAAAGAAACCGTAAAAAGATTTTATACAAAACTTGATATTCCATTAATCAACTTATACGGACCAACGGAAGCCTCCATAGAAGCGAGTGGCTACGAAACTAAAAAAGGAGATGAAATTATTCCTATAGGAAAGCCGATAGCCAATGTTAATCTTTACGTACTGGACAGCAATTACAAACTTTTACCAATCGGAATACCCGGCGAAATAGGAATTGCAGGAATCGGACTCGCAAAAGGATATCTGAATCAGGAAAAGATGACTGCGGAAAGATTTATTCATAACTCGTATAAAAATGGCGAGGATGAAAAGATCTACAAAACAGGAGATATCGGATTATGGAATGAGAAAGGAGAAATAGAATTTTTGGGAAGAAAAGATAACCAGATCAGAATTGGCGGTTCAAGAATAGAACCCGGAGAAGTAGAAAGTAAAATTCTTGAGCATCATGGTGTGCAGGAAGTTGCGGTTGTGGTTAATCAGGATAATTTTAAAAATTATCATTTGATTGCTTATTATGTAAAAAGACAGGAAGCTAATTCTATCGAAGAAAGTACCGCAACTGTGAAAGCAGAAATTATAAGTAACAATGATCATGCATACCAAAAGCAAGGATTAGGAGAGGCAAGTCCAAGTATAAAAGTCCATGAATGGTTTGAAAAAACTGCTGAAGAAAATCCGGATAGAATAGCCTTGGTTTCTGAAAATACAAAAATGACTTACAGAGAACTTAATAATAAGGCAAATCAATTGGCCTCATTGTTAAAATCTGATTACAGTATTACAGGACAAGACTTTGTCGGAATTGTTATGGACAGATCAGAGAAGATGATTGTTTCTATTCTTGCTATTTTAAAAGCAGGAGCAGGATATGTTCCCGTAGATAAGGAATATCCCGATTCCAGAATACAGACTATTCTTCAAGATGCTGCGGTAAAAGTGATAATATCAGACTCTCACAACAATGCCAGAAATATATTTGATGAGAAGAACATTATTGTGTTTGATGAAATTGAAAAAGAGCTGAATCCGGAATCCGGAATTGAAAATATTAAAAGTACTGAAGCCAATGATTTATGCTATATATGTTACACATCAGGTTCTACAGGAAAACCTAAAGGTGTGATGATAGGTCATGATTCAGTGTCTGACTATGTGAATACTTTTAAGAATTATTTTAAATTAACGGAAGAAGACATTGTTATTCAGCAGTCATCTATATCATTTGATACTTCTGTAGAAGAGATTTTCCCTATTCTTTGCTGTGGAGGAAAACTTATTATTGTACCGGAAGGAGGAAGGGACATTAATGCCATAATTAAAGCTGTGAACAATCATAAAGTAACGGTAATAAGCACAACGCCTTTGGTAATCAATGAGATAAATATAAGATGTAATGATCTTAAACATATTCCAAAACTAATTATCAGCGGAGGAGAAGAATTAAGACCATCTTATATTGATAAACTTATTGATTTAACAGATGTTTATAATACTTACGGACCTACAGAAACTACGGTTTGTGCAACTTTCGGTAAAGTAGATGATGTATCGAAATGTAATGTTATTGGTCATGCTATTGATAATCATAAAGTTTATCTTCTGGATGATAATATGCAGGAGGTAAAGCATGGAGAGATCGGAGAAATTTTTATTGCAGGAACAGGTCTTGCTAAAGGCTATCTGAACAGACAAGATGAAACGGACA
Source organism: uncultured Chryseobacterium sp. (assembly GCA_963526305.1). Lineage (GTDB taxonomy): Bacteria > Bacteroidota > Bacteroidia > Flavobacteriales > Weeksellaceae > Chryseobacterium. The sequence goes on from CAURNW010000002.1 coordinate 83,032, forward strand.
AAAATTTTCTGAATAATCCTATTGATGGCGGATTGTTTTACAAAACAGGAGACATGGCAAGATATAATGACAATGGGCTTCTTGAATTTTGCGGAAGAAAAGATTATCAGGTAAAAATTCGTGGTTATAGAGTTGAGCCTGCAGAAGTAGATCATATTCTTGAAAATTTCAATGGTGTTATCAACTGTATTACGATTCCTAAAGCTGATGCGGAAGGTAATAAACATCTTATTGCATATTATACTGGAATCGGTGAGCTGGATAGTGATCAAATGCGTAAGTTTTTAAATGATCAACTGCCTCACTATATGGTTCCGGATTATTTTATGCAGGTTGAAGGCTTTGAGCAGACCATTAACGGTAAAATTAAAACAGACAGTTTACCTGTACCATATGCTTTAACACTAGATAAAAAGCTGGAGATAGAACTAAGGGATTTCCTTAGAAAAAAACTGCCGGTTTATATGATTCCTACACATTTTATGAATCTTGATAAATTACCTGTAACAGCAACAGGGAAGGTTGACAGAAAAATGCTTGAGAAAAAAAATCCTTTATTCAGTGAAAAACAAGTTGCTGTACCTCCTAAAAATCTAGTGGAAACAAAAATTCTCGAGATATGGGAAGAATGTCTTAAATATCCGGTGAAGAGCACTCATGTTAATTTCTTTGAAGTAGGAGGAAACTCGATAAAAGCAACGCAGATTCTTGCTATGTTATTTAAAGAGTTTAATTGTGATATTACACTGAAAGATATATTCAACAATCCTACTGTGGTGGATCTTGCAGAAGTATTAACAAATAAAACCTCGGATAAAAGTCTTATAGTTAGGCTGAATACGATTAAAGCAGGTCTTCCGAATATGTATTTCATCCCACCGGTTATAGGGTCTTCAACTATTTTTAAAAGTTTAGGAACAGCATTCAATCAAACATACAATGTATATGGTATTCAGTATAAGGGATTTGATTATGATGCTACCTTCGATCGAAGTATTGAAGAGATGGCCGAAACATGCGTTGCAGAAATTCTGAAAGCAAAAAATGACAAAAAAATATTTCTTTTAGGATATTCAATGGGGGTTCCTATTGCTTTTGAAGCTGCAAAAAAACTGGAAGATATAGGATATGAAGTTAGTCTTATTCTTGTTGACAGAGGCCCACAGGACGAAACATCCGATCACAACTTAAGTAAGGAACAGATTAGTGAAATTCTTAAGAATGAACTTTATGACTGGACGAAAGATATCCTGGATAAAGACATAAAAAGAATTGAAAATATGGTGTTCAATAACTTGAATGTACTTGATAAATACAGAATATCAGGAAAAGTTAACGCCGATGTCATTACTGTAGAGGCTTCGGAAAATGGAAGCGGAACAGACATGATGACATGGAAAAATTTTACGTCGGGAAATTTCAGTCATTCTTTTATTTTTGCAAATCATTATAGTATTTTTGATGAAGAAAACTGTGCGGAATTTGTAAAGTTAATGAATGGGAAAGCCTGATTATTCAGGAGAAACAAGAAAGTTAAATAAAATATTATCTATGAAAATTAATTTATATAGCATACCATATGCAGGAGGATCTTCCGTTGTCTATAATAAATGGTCAGAAAATCTTCAGTCTTCTGTCAATATTAAGCCTGTTGAACTTTCGGGAAGAGGAAAACGTTTCAGTGAGCCATTATATGAAGACATTCATGAAGCCGTTGAAGATATTTTTAACAATATTAAAAAGGAAATTACGGAAACGCGATATGCTTTATTCGGGCACAGTATGGGAGCATTAATTGCTTTTGAGCTTGCACAGCGTATTCGGAAAGCGGGTTTACCTGCACCAGTCCATATTTTCATATCGGGACGCAGTGCTCCGCACGTAAATAAAACCGGAGAAAAGATGTACAGCAGAATGGATGATGTAAAATTCAGACAGGAAGTTTTAAATCTTGGGGGTACTCCTAAAGAGTTTTTTAGCCATCCGGAACTTCTGGAACTTTTTCTTCCTGTTCTAAAAAATGATTTCAGGCTTGTAGAAAACTATTCTTATAACTATAATTACCAACCTTTAAATGTCGATATGACTGTGCTTTTGGGAAAAGATGATGATTTAACAGAAACAGAAGGTGAAAGTTGGTCAGAATATACCACCGAATCTTGCGAAATTACTTACTTGGAGGGTGGGCATTTCTTTATTAATGAACAGCGGTTAAATATTACTCAAATAATTAATAATTCCTTAAAAATCACACAATAAACTTTTGGATTTTTCAATTCGATATATTGAAAGTGTCATCAATCAGGCAACTTCAAACAATCTAATTGAAAATATTCTTAAAAATGTTGTGGAAAATAGTAAGAACTTGTATTTTTAAGATAGAAGAAAAGTTCCGAAATACTTAGAGCCTATTTAAATTTGTAATTTGTTTTTAACAGTAAGAAAATTAAGACCATTTAGCTTAAAAAACTTAATAAAAATCAGTTTATTGATTTCTTAAGCAAATTCAGCTTAATCAACTGAAATACTTAATGTTATAATAAAGAATAAACAGAGTTTATTTTGATTTAAAAAATTAAGAAAAAGCTAATAAAAAAATATTGATAACATTTAAACGGGCTCTTAATAAAAAGCTTAGAAATAGTTTTTAGGGAATTGAAAAGAAATTTCTTAGAAGGTGTTTTGAAAAATTACGAAGCAATTTATTTCATGGTTCTTACTCAAAAGACAAGGTTTACAGTCTTCACGAACTATTTTATTTTGGACGATGGAAAAATTAAATTTATATGGTAATTTTATATACATTTATTGAGAAAGACAAACATGAATATTTATTAAATAAATACTCAAGAATTTGCTCGGAAGACTTTCATATAAAAATTCTAAAATATAGAAGATGGCAAGATGCTCAGTCATCAATGCTTGGAAGAATGCTTTTGCAATATGGTTTAAATAAATATTTTGGAATAAAATATTATGAAATAAATCAGACATCTAATCATAAACCTTTTTTAAAAAATCTAGAAATATGTTTTAATATATCACACGCTGGAAATCTTGTAATTTGTGGAATCAGTAAATCACCAATAGGAATTGATATAGAATATATAGATCATAAAATAAATATTATTGACTTTAAATCTCAAATGACTCTGAAAGAATTTCATAAAATACAAGACTCGGAAGATATGATTAAAAGCTTTTTTGTCTATTGGACGGAAAAAGAAGCTGCTATTAAAGCTCATGGAAAAGGATTGTTAATTCCCTTACAGTCATTTGAAATTTTTCAAAATCAAACTATTATTGAAAATGAAAAATTTTATTTAAAAGAGATATTTATCCATAAAGAATATCAGTGTTGTGTTGCTTCGATTAATGATGTGCAGTTTCAAAATATTCAAATAGAAAAACTTAGTTTAAATCTATTATTTAACGTATCAGATGAGTAATGGAGTTGCTAACTTTCTTAGGACGAAATTCTTATACTCTTATAGTAAACAAATGAAGAATTCAAAAATAGAATACTCGAGTCAAGTATTTTAAGTGAAGAATGAGATAACATTTGGTATTTTAAATCTTCCAACGGACGGTTTTGCCAGGTAACCACCTCGGTTGTAACAGCATTGGTATTCTGGAAATGGCGGAAGTTGATATTTCAAAATCGTACAATTCTTTTACCTGTTATTCGATATCGCTAACACTCATCCCTTTGGCGTAGAATGAGATAATAATATTCTCCAAACCTTCAATAATGTTGTGACTTTTGGTAAAAAGCAGGCTCAAAACTGCCGGATCTGTCTCTGGTAACCTTGATCTCACTCTCTGCAAAAGAGGATTTAATTTTCTTGGTTCCGTGTCCGTTTCGATAATTACCTTCTTTGGTTTTTTCGTGCTTTTCATTATCCGAATGAGCATCCAGTTCTGCTTCCAGCATGTGTTCTACAGCACGTTTGTGCATCTGTTTAAAGAAATAGGTTAAGTCTTCTCCGTCTAAAGGACTTGTAAAAATCCTTGTTGTTTAATAATTCTTCTTTGTCGATCATAACTATATAAGGTTAAAAATAACTTTTTAACTTACACAGTTGGTGAAACACTACCTAAATAGAATTACTCCCATTTTTTTGAGCCATTATTCGAATAACGACTTCTTTCAGCTAAAATTTCGACAATACTTGATTTGTTATTTTAAAATTTGCTATTATGGCCGAAGCTGCTTTAAGAAACCTTATTCAATTTTTGAAATGTGTTAATGAAACAACAGTATCAATAAGAAATCTATTTCAATATTCTTCAATCTGTTAAGTTATTATTTGAACTATTTAGAAAAATAATTTGAGCTAAAAAGAATATTATTTTATTTAAAAGATCTATAAATTTGTGTACGCTCAAAAAGTATGTTTTTACTTAATAATCTACTCTGTGATGGAGCACCAGTTATTGTTTAAATTAGTATTGCACACATGTATGAAATTTAATGTTACAAAAAGTAAAGTAGGGATATGAAAAAAATGATAAAGTTTCCGACTTCTTTGATAGGTCTTGATACACCTCAGAATACCTTAGAACTTGATGGTTGTACTTTAATTGAGCAATGTATACACAGTACGGAAGTTAAAGGAACAATGTATCTCGAACAGCATTTACTTCTTATTGTCCTTGAGGGAACGGTTGTTCTTACTTATGGAAAGCAGGAATATACAGTGGGCAAAAATGATATGATTTTGCTCAAGAAAGCAACGGCTGTAAAGTATCATAAATTTGGAAATACTGAAAATGACAATATTTATGACAGTTTGATGTTCAGTGTCAAAGATGATCTTCTAAAGTCATTTTTGTCAACATCAGAAATCAATATGTCAAAACCTAAAGGAGAGATCAAAACAAGATCATATCCAATGAATGAATGTTTAGTTGCATTTGCCCATTCTATAAAGCCTTATTTTTTTGATCAATCTGTGGTTCATCCCGGGCAGCTTCGCCTGAAGATTATGGAATTATTGTATGATGTTGCGGAATGTAACCGGAATATGTTTTTACAAATCCTACAATTACATGAGCCTATACGAACAGACATTCGTAACGTGGTAGAACAGCATTATGCCTCGCCAGTCTCTGTTTCCGAACTGGCTTATCTTTCAGGCAGAAGTCTGTCAAGCTTTAAAAGAGATTTTCAAAATATATACAATGTTGCACCCGCAACCTGGATCAGAGAAAAAAGATTGGAAAAGGCAAAAGATATGCTTGAAACAACATCTTTGTCGGTTTCAGAGATTTGTTACTCTCTAGGCTTTGAAAATGTCTCTCATTTTTCAAGAATATATAAAGAATTTCATGGACAGGCACCGAGCATATCCCGTTAACAGATCATTTTAAAATTAAATATATGAAAGTATTAGTCATTGGAGCAAATGGTAGAGTCGGATCTCTTTTAGTTAATAAACTAGCTGTTAAGCATCAGGTTTTAGCGGGCTCAAGAAATCCAAATTCACCAAATAACACAGATAATATTGAGCAGGTTTACATGGATTTGCTCAGCGATGTTGATACGTTTGCAGAAAGTATGAATGGTGTTGATGTTGTTTATTTTGTTTCCGGGTCGCGTGGGAAAAATCTTTTACAGATAGATTTACATGGAGCAATTAAAACCATGCAAGCCGCAGAAAAAGCTGGGGTTAAACGTTATATTTTGCTGAGCTCAGTTTTTGCATTACAACCCGAACGCTGGAATGAATCTTTTCTAAGTGATTTAGCAGATTACAATATTGCCAAGCACTATGCAGATCTTTATCTTACCACCCAAACTAAACTCAATTATACTATTTTACAGCCCGGAGCGCTTAAAGAAGAATGCGGAACTGGAAAAATAGAAACCCATGTTACCAATCCTGGATCTAATTCTATTGCTAACGTGGTAGATACCCTTGTCGCAGTATTGGAAAATAATTCAACAATTGGTAAGGTTATTTTGATGCATGATGGAAATACACCGATTGATGAAGCACTTAATAAACTTGGATAAAAAGGCTGTATTCAATTAACTGAATATATTGGCTTCCTATCTTACTTAATCTTCACTTTTCCCATTAATTTTTTGAATCTTATTAATGGAGAAACTCCAACATTATATTTCTCAATTTTTCACTGCTAAAAAGAACTAATTAGTCAAAATATTTGAACTAATTAGAAAAGTAATCACACTTTCGTCATCGTACCTTTGTTATAGAAAAAGAGCTTAATTACTCTTTCTGACAAGAGAGTAATTTATGCTTATAAAAATTATAACATTCAGGTAAACAAGATGATTTATGAAAAACATTCAAGAACAAAAAAAAATGAATTCGGGTTCCGGAAATTCTAATCCTGACAGTTTAAGGCAAAACGTTGGAAAAATATCGAAGAAGATATTTTCTTCAATACCAACGGTAGCAATTATCTCAGCCTTTACCGTTGGTGGATTATTAATTTCATGTCAAGATAAAAACAATCAAAACAATAAAACAGAAGTTATGCAAAACAATCAAGAACAAAAAGAAGCTATCCTGAAACCAATAGATTTATATCTTGAAGCAGGAAGAAAAGGAGACGGCAATATTGCAAAACCTGCATTCGCATCGACCGCAACCATGTCATGGTCTGAAGATGGAGCATTGAAAAGTGTTCCAATACAGGCACTTTTTGATGGGTTTTCTGCAGCAGAGCCAATGGAAGCAAATTATAAACTAACTACTTTAGATGTGGAAGGTGATGCTGCGATTGTGAGAATTGAATCTCAATTTGGACCGGACAAATATGCCGATATGTTTACACTGGTTAAAGACGGCAATGATTGGAAAATTATCAGTAAAATCTTTCAAACCATAAAATAATGTCAGCAAATAAATATCAGCACCGTTCAGGATTATGAAGACGTCTTGGCAGCAATGGAAGGCTATGTTAATGGACTTAAAACAGGAAATATAGCAGAATTAAAAAAGACCTTTCATATGGATGCGATCATGTATGGTTATTTAGGTAATGATCTGTCACAAGGAAGTATAGACAATCTGTACACTTATGTGGAGAAATCTTATGCAGCTCCCAATATCAAAACCAATCTTACTGTTTTGTATAAAACACCCACCACAGCAGTTGCTCGTATCGAAATGGAACACGATGCTGCCGATGAAGATTTTACAGATTTCCATTCACTGATCAAAATTGATGGGGAGTGGAAAGTTGTTGCAAAGCTTTTTCATCTCTACGATAAATAATTAAAAATCATTCCGTTAAAGTTTTTACTGGGAGCATCATATTGCTTCCAGCGGAAACTTTTGCGTCAAAAATAAAATAAAATGTCAAAATTATTCAGTCCGTTGACTGTAAAATCAGTTACGTTTAAAAACAGAATCATCACTTCTCCAATGTGTATGTATATGGGCGAAGATGGATTTGCGAGTGATTGGCACTTGATTCATTATGGTTCGAGAGCAATGGGAGGCGCAGGTGCAGTAATGCTGGAAGCAACAGCTGTTAGAGCCGACGGACGTATTGGAGTTGGAGATTTGGGAATCTGGAAAGACGAACATATTGAAATGCTTACCAAAATCACGTCATTTATAAAAAGTACCGGATCTGTTCCTGCAATTCAATTGGCACATGCCGGTAGAAAGGGAAGTACTTGGGCTTCAGGACGTGAGAGCCACCCGTTAATGCCCGATGAAGAAAATGGCTGGGAGGTGATTGCACCCTCTGCTATTTCATTTTCTTCAATAATGCAAACACCCCGAGAAATGACTTTGGAAGATATCAAAGAACTTCAACAAGCCTTTGCAGATGCTGCCATAAGAGCTTTGAAAGCTGGTTTTGAAATGATTGAAATTCACAGTGCGCACGGTTATTTAATAAACGAATTTCTGTCACCTATTCCAAATAAAAGAACGGATCATTATGGTGGAAATATTGAAAACAGAGCGAGATTCCTATTTGAAATTATTGATAAAGTAAAAGCTGTATGGCCTTCGCAATTTCCTATTGCGGTTCGTATTTCAGCTACAGATTGGATGGAAGAAGGTTGGAACATTGATGATTCAGTTTGGTTAAGCAAAAAATTGGCAGAGAAGGGAATTGATATTGTTGATGTTTCTTCAGGAGGTACCGTTCCCAATGCTAAAATTACAGTAGGTTCAGGTTATCAATTACCGTTTGCAAGTACCATAAAACGCGAGTTGAAAGATCAATTACTAGTTGGAACGGTAGGTATGATTACCAATGCACATCAGGCAGAAACAATCTTGACAAATGGAGATGCCGATCTTGTTTTTATCGGTCGTGAGTTTTTACGCAATCCTTATTTTCCTTTGGAAGCGGCCAAACAGCTTCGTTCAGAAATCCCTGTTCCCAAACCGTATGAGCTTGCCTTTTAACATTAAAAACAAATTTTATGAGTATTTATTTAACCGTTGTTGTAAAGGCAAAACCTGAGTGGCAGCAAGAGATAAAACACCTTTTATATAGTCTCCCAAAATTATCTAAGAAAGAAGAGGCATGCATCGAATATGATGTTCATCAAAGTATTGATGATGAAAATACTTTTATCCTTAATGAAAAATGGGAGAGTGTAGATGGCTTAAATCTCCATAATAAGCAATCATATTCAAAGGAGTTTTTTGCATCGTTCGACAAATTGCAAGAACAACCGATTATTTATCGATCCAAATAATTCTGAATCGAATTAATAATCATTTATAAAATTAGAAATATGAAAAAATTAAATGAGTCTGTCACCATTATTACCGGAGCATCTTCCGGAATTGGTGCGGCAACAGCATTAAAATTAGCTAAAGCCGGAAGCAGCATTGTTTTGGTATCCAGAGCTGATGATAAAATAGAAAAAGTAAAACGACAGATTGAAGAAGAAGGTGGTAATGCCGAAATATTTATTGCAGACGTAGCAGACATTAGCCAATTAAAAGCGATGGTTGATTTTACCATTGATAAGTTTGGAAGAGTAGATAATTTGGTCAATAATGCAGGTTTAATGCTGTTTTCACAATGGAGGGACGTTGCGATTGATGAATGGAATGCGATGGTCGACACCAATATCAAAGGCTATTTGAATGCCATTGCGGCGGTTCTTCCTAAATTATTGGAGCAGAAATCAGGTCATATTCTCAATATGGGATCTGTGGCAGGAATCAATATCGACGTCGGTGCAGGAATCTACCATGGAACTAAGTTTTTTGTTCGGGCAATTACTGAAAGTTTAAGAAAAGAAGTCTCTGTTCATAAAGGTATCAAGATAAGCCTGATTAGTCCGGGAGTGATCAACACCGGATGGGCAGATAAAGTGACCAATAAAGAAGGAGCAGAGATTGCTGCAGAGCTGAACAAGCAGGCTATTGAGCCGGATGATATTGCCAATGCTGTCCTATTTGCATTTGATCAACCTGATAATGTTAACGTTAATGATATTGTTATCAGCCCAACTTTGCAGGACTGGTAATACTTGATTAGAATCATTTTTTAAAAATTATTTATATGAAAGAGAGACAGCTTGAAGTTTGTTCATTCAATATTCAGTCAAGTCTTATAGCTCAAAAAGTAGGAGCTTCTAGAGTTGAGTTGTGTGACAATCCAATCGAGGGGGGAACAACTCCTTCTTATGGAACGATTCGTTCGGTTAGGGAGCTGATTAATATTGACCTTTATCCCATCATACGTCCAAGATCCGGAAATTATTTTTACGATGATAATGAATACAGCATTATTAAAAATGATATAGAAATTTGCAAAGCTTTAGGCTGTGAGGGAATTTCTGTCGGAACGCAGACCAAAACAGGTGCAATAGATAAAGAGTGGCTCAAACGTATTGTTGAATGGGCTGGATCAATGAAAGTTACCTGTAATAGGGCTTTCGATGGTACACCAGACATATTTCAGGCACTGGAAGATATTATTGAATGCGGTTGTGAAAGAGTTCTGACTTCTGGTGGTAAAATATCCGCACCTGATGGCTCATCAATTCTTAAACAACTGGTTAGTCAGGCCAATGGAAGAATTTCAATCATGCCAGGAGCAGGAGTGAAATCAGAAAATATTCATTCCTTAATTCAAGAGACAGGAGCTACTGAATTTCACGCTTCTGCAAGAGAAATTATGCCTAATATGCTGGAATATATTAATTCCCAAATCTCCGATTACGGAAATGTTTATGTATCATCAGAAAATGAACTTAGGAAGATGATTACCTTTCTAAAAGATGCCTAGAACCTTTTATACCATACACTTAAAACTTTTAATGATAAGTCTGATCAGTATTATTCATTCATTAAAAATTTTACAGATTTAATAACAATGAATAAATATAATAAATTATTTTCTCCTTTGACATTCAATAAGGGAATTACATTAAAAAACAGGCTAGTGATGTCGCCAATGACCACCTGGGCATCAAATGCAGACTTTACGATTTCTGACGAAGAAGTAGAATACTATCATAAAAGGGTAATGGAGTAGAACTGGTAATTACAGGATGTACTCACGTAATAGCAAATGGAATAGGTTTTACCCATGAATTTGCGGAATACGACGATACTTTTCTTTCAAGTCTGAAGAAATTGGCCAATGCAGCTAAAAGTGGTGATGCCCCGACAATTTTACAAATGTTCCATGCAGGAAATAAAGCAATTCCCGGTCTAATTCCTAATGATGAAGTGGTTAGTGCAAGTGCTGTTTCAAGTGGGCCAATACTGCTTTCGGATAAAGAAAATTTTCCGAAGGAATTGAGTGAAAATGAAATTCTGGAAATCATCAAAGCATTTGGAGAAACCACCAAAAGAGCGATCGAAGCTGGTTTTGATGGTGTTGAGATCCACGGTGCACATGGGTTTTTACTTCAGAATTTCATATCTCCTTTTTTCAATCGAAGAAATGATAGGTGGGGAGGGTCTCTTGAAAATCGTTTGAGACTTAGCCTTGAAATTTTTCGGGAAGTGAAAAAAGTAGTTTCAGAATATGCCGGTCGTCCCTTTCTTATATGTTATAGGATCTCACCAGAAGAAATACCTCAAAAAATCTATGGACTTCTAGATACTTTCATTTTAATGGATAAGCTAATCGAAGAGAATATTGATTATTTACATTTCTCTCTGCTGGATGCTGTCAATCAAAGACCTATTGAATCAGAATTTTCAGATGAGCCAATATCAGTTGTACTCAACAAATATGTTAACAACAGAATTCCTGTTCTGGTAGCTGGTGGCATGACAACACCTTCTATGGGAGATCAAGTTTTGGATTATGGTGTATCAATGGTGGCAATAGGTAGAACTTTGGTAATCAATCCGGATTGGGTGGAATTAGTTGAAAGCGGAGAAGAAGACAAAATTGCTTCAAATCTTAAACTTGATACGGTTGACTATAAGAAAATACCACCAAAATTGATAACCGTTTTTGAAGCGTTGAAAGGCTGGGTTCCGATGGAATCTAAAATACTTAAAAAACATTCATCCGGCTTATTCTGTGATTAAAATAATAAAAAATGGCTTCATTTAGATTAAATTGGAGCCATTTGGACGTTTGTGAACAGGACAGGACTCTTTTCAAACCAGATATTTGAGGGTATTGATAATTTTAAAGTTATTAAGTGTTGTCTAATATCATTATCAAGGTTTACCTGAATGCTATTTGGTACATTAAAATATACCTCAATTAATATTAAAATTTTTTGTATTGACATTCAGTAATTCTAACCTTTTGGTAAGTGGTTGACTTTTAGGTGGGTACTTGTGTAAAGGTGCGTTGTTTCATAGCTTTGTATAATTATTAATCTAGTAAATAAATAAAAATATGAAAATTTTAGTATTTGGAGCTACAGGCTCACAACAATTTAATGTAATAGGTGAAGCAAAGAAAAAAGGTGCAGAAGTAATTGCTGCAACAAGTTCTGAAAAAAGTTTCGAAAAATTAGCTCAAGCTGGAGCAACGCCGGTTTTGGCAAATTTAGCTGATGCCGATAAAATGGAGGAAATTACAAAGGATATCGACGCGATTGCATTTATGATTCCAGTTTCATTGCCCAATCCTTTTGATGGTTTGCAATATGCTAAAAATGTAATTGATGCTGCTAAAGTAAACGGAGTTAAAAAATTGGTTTGGAATACAAGTGGCTGGTTAGAAGCTCAAAAAGTGGGTTCGCCAGTAGACGATGTAAAATTGGATGTTCAGGAATATTTGAAAAATAGTGGAGTAGATTATGTAATTATAGAGCCTACCATTTACATGGAAAATATGATGGGCGCATTCTGTGCACCTTTTATTACCAATGAGAAAAAATTAGCATATCCTACACCCGAGGCAATGCCTATTGGATGGATTGCTTCGAAAGATGTGAGCGCTTTTGTTGTTGAAGCTATTTACAATGAAAATTTAAAAGCAGATAATTTCAAAATCAGCGGTTTGGAAAATTTGAAAGGTAATGATTTGGCTTCAGCATTTTCTAAAGGTGCAGGAGAAGAAATTGCTTATTACTCTCAAAAACCAAAAGAATTTGAAGACATATTAGCACCATTCGTAGGAGAAGCAGGGGCATCAAGTGTCGCAGCTTTTTATGAAACTCTTCAAAATGCGACCGAATATCCTTCAAAATTTAATCCTAAAATGGACGAAATTTTAGAAAAATTGCCTGTAAAAATGACTTCGTTAGCAGAATGGGCAAGCGAGAATAAGGGGTATTTTATTAAATAAATTCACAATATATGGAAGCGAAAGAAGTTGTAGCAGCATACTTTGAGGCATTGGCTAATGGTGAAACGGAAAAAGCATTTTCAAACTTTACCCAGGAAACCAAATGGTATCAGCCAGGAAATAATAAATTCTCTGGTTTAAAAAACAATCTTGGTGAGATTTTCCAAATGCTTGAAGGTATTATGACTGATACATCAGGAAATATGGTTGTGAAGCCTACAGGAGCAATGCTGCAAAGCGGAGACTTGGTATCGGTTCCCGTTTGGTTTACCGCCAAAAAAGAAACAAAAGTGATGGATTTGGGAGGTATGGATTTGTTTCAAGTTAAAGAAGGTAAAATCGCTCACGTTTGGACATTTTCAGATGACCAGTCAGTGGATGATGCGTTTTTTGGAAATTGAAAAATTGTACATTAGTCAATAAAAATTTAAACTTTAAAAAATTCATAATATGACAGCAATAGAAGTAGTAACGGCTTACTCAGTAGCCCTTTCACAAGGGGATATTCCTACCGCATTTTCACATTTTAGACCAGATGCAAAATGGCACCAACCTGGAAATCATCAGTTTTCAGGAACTAAAGAAGGGCTTGATGCTATTGGTAAAATGTTGGGAGATATGATGGATGCAACCCAAGGTTCTTTGGTTATCAATCCGACAGGTTCTTTGATGGCTAATGGAAATTTAGTTTCTTTTCCGGTTCATTTTACGGGGGAAATTGGCGACAGAACAGTCGATATGACTGGTATTGACTTGTTTGAAGTTGTGAATGAGAAAATTGTTCAGGTTTGGTTATTTTCTGACGATCAAGTTGCTGAGAACGAGTTTTGGGGTTAATTAAACTCTGCAATATTTATAATGGGACGGTTGGCTTTTAAGCTATTCCGTCTCTTTTTTGTTTAATAAAGTATTTATAACTCTATTTTAACGTAATTCGGAAATGAAAAAAAAATCTTTTTTACATTTTTAAAATCACTTGTCTATAAGAGACTTTATTGTTGATGCAACTAAGAAATTAGTCAAATGATAGAAAAATTACTATTGGTTTCGTAGTATTGCAGCGTGTAAAGAACTGCTTTACATCAATTCAAAGAATCTGATTAAGACACTGTAAAAGGGAATAAATAATCTCTCCATATTATATTATGATCTTAAAGAAATTTAATCAAATGCTATTTAACGAAATTTATAAACATCTTTTACAATTTTAAAAAAAATGCTTCAAAGAAACGTTCTAAAGATAATATTTATATTTTTTTTTCTTACATCTTGTTCTTCTAGAGAAAATAAAGAAATTTTCATTTTATTACAGAAAGCAGATGACAACATTTACATTGATTTTGACAAGACGATACATTCTGCAGAAGTGGCAGCCTATAAGGCCGAATCAATAGACGATTCAGAAAAAAAAGCCGAAGCATATTTTTATCTTGCAAAAGGTCTAATATTCTATAGAAAATTCGATCAGGCCCATATCTTTATAAAAAAGGGGATAAGTGAAAAATCGCTAAAGACCAATTATATTCTAAACGCACTATTTTTAGACTTACAGTCTAATTATTATAGTCGAATGCGTTTGCCTGAAAATAGTTTTAAACTAAATCTGCGTGCGCTTGAATTTTTAAAATATCATTCTGATCCAGAATCTAGAGCTTTGCTGGCAAAGATTTACATAAATATGGCAGATTATTATTCTGACATGGAAAATTATAAAATGGCTCGTCTACACGCAGACAAGTCCATTGAAATTATAGAAAAAATTCCTTTATCAAAATATCAGTCTCTGAAAAAAGTAATGCATTATAAAGCCTTTATTTATTTTTATAGTGCTTGGATATATCTTCAGGAGGCAAAACCTGAAAAAGCGTACCAATATATAATAAATGCAAATGAGCAATCTGCAATTGATAATATAAAATATGTCGCTCCATTCTTAGAAATTTTTGGAGATTACTATCTTCTTACCGGGGAATACCAAAAATCAATTGATTATTATTTATTAACTGTAGATAATAAAAAAATTTTTAAGCAGAATTCTGCCTTTGTGGATTCAAAAATAGCAAAGGCCTATCATAAATTAGGAGATTATAAAAAAGAAATCTATTTTTTAGATAGATCTGAAAAAAGACATCAACTTGATTCTAAAATTGATCTCAAAATTGTACAAGATGAATTGGATAGAATTGTTAGGAAGGAGAATGATCTTAAAAATAAGACACTGAAAAGCAATTTTGTTCTTCTTGTTTTACTAATTGTTTTTTCTACAATTATCTTGATGTTGTTTGCTAAATATCATAAAAGTAAGAGATCCAAAAATTATGAACTCAGTGACTACAAATTGCGGATAGACAATAGAGAAGAAAAGTTAAAGGAACACCAATTAGAAATTCAAGAATTACAGCATAAAGTGAATGACTCCTTAATTGCTTTAACTGATCTTGCAAGAAAGAATTCTCCGCATTTTTGGGTAAGATTTCAAGAGGTCTATCCTAACTTTACGAAATATCTACTTAGTCGTAATCCAACATTAAAAGTATCTGAACTGACGATATGCGCCTATCTATATCTTGGTTTTTCTAGTAAAGAAATTTCGGAACTTACTTTTAAAGCCTATAAAACTATTGAGAATAATCGAAGAAATATCAGAAAAAGATTGGCTATTGAATCTACTATGGACATGTCTTTATGGCTTCAGGAAAATATAAAAAATACTAAGCCTAATTAAAATCA
Organism: uncultured Chryseobacterium sp.; assembly: GCA_963526305.1. Classification (GTDB taxonomy): domain Bacteria; phylum Bacteroidota; class Bacteroidia; order Flavobacteriales; family Weeksellaceae; genus Chryseobacterium. Next base: position 98,485 of record CAURNW010000002.1, read on the forward strand.
TCCATATTTCAATTTCACATTACTGTATTTTCTCATCGAAATAAAATAAGCTGTATTTATTCTATTCACAATGCTGACAGAACAATAATTTAAGGATTTAATATTTTGGTAATCAGTTTTTTGTAAAATAGAGGGTTCGTTGTGGGGAGGTGAAACTTGATAAAATAGTACTCTATGATTTTCTTTGTATCCTAATAATTGAGATAGTTCAAATAAAAATTGAACTACAAAAAGTAGTTTGTTAGATATGTATAGGAAGACTTAATTGTAAATAATAACCATCAGTTTGTTTATGTAAAAACAATACTGAATTTGGGAACTATATTAGTTCTTTCAGGTAATGATTTGCCAAATGCTAAAATTGCATTGTCTAAATATGATAAATTACTTTTTGCAGATACTCATATAAATAAATTTCTACAAGTAAACAAATAAAGTTAAAAATGAAAAAAAACTTAACTATCTTATCTGTAATTCTATGTTTTGGCTCTGCTTTTTCACAAGTAGGTATTAATACCCAAAATCCGCTAGGTATTTTTCATGTAGATGGATCTAAAGACAATCCTAACACTGGAGTTCCAAATGCAACACAGCAGTCAAATGACTTGATTATGCTTAATAACGGTTATATTGGAATAGGTACTGTACTACCGAAACAACAGTTGCATATTACTCAACTTAACACTACGAGTGGAATAACAAATAGCTTTATTTCAGGAATAGCCATTACGGGCAATGGTTTAGCTGCTGCATTTACTGGACCTGGTCTTTATCTTGAAAATGTTAATGCACCAACCGGAAGCAGAGTCTTAAAAATCAATTATACTCAAAATGCTACCGAACCATACTTAAATTTTCAAACTGTATCTGATAATGCTGGTTCAACTGTTGCAAACATACTATCTCTTACAAGTTCAGGAAAATTAGGAGTAGGAACAATATCTCCCACTGAAAGACTTCATGTCATTGGAAATGTTCTTGCCTCAGGTACAATTACACCTTCTGATATAAGAATAAAAAAAGATATTATAGATAATCCTTACGGTTTGAAAGAAATTTTAAATCTTCGAACAATCAACTACAGATATAAAAATGAAGAACTAGGTAAGGATAAAAAATTGGGATTTATTGCACAGGAGCTAAAAGTCACAATGCCTGAACTTGTAACGACTTCTAATGATGAAATAAAAACATTAGGTGTGAACTATGCAGAAATGACAGTAGTTCTAACCAAAGCAATCCAAGAACAACAAAAAGAGATTGAGTTTCTAAAAGAACAAATAAAAAATATAGAAAATAAAACAAAATGATGATAATAATTTTCAAATCATCATTAAGTAAATAATTTTAATAGTTAGATTCTAAAATACACAAAGAAAAATAGTTTAAAAATTAATTTAAAACTCAATTATACTATTCCTTTTTGTTTAGGTTCGCTCTCAATTAAGAGCGAACTTTTCTATATATGCGTAAAAATATTTTACGCCAAAAGGGGAAGTGTTTAATATTGTACTGTTTTTAAAATAGAGGATTCGTTATGGTTAAAGGAATTTCAATGAAACACTATTTTATAATTTTCTTTGTATCCTATAAAAAAACATATGTCAAATAAAAAAGAGACCACTAAAAAGCAGTTTGTTAATCATATGCCTTTAGAAATTCAATAATTGCAATACCAGTTCAATGACCCATTACTTGAATTAATTAATCTGGCGCAGAAGAATACTCAGCAATTTTGGGTAAGATTTCAAGAGGTCTATCCTAACTTCACAACATATCTACTTAGTCGTAATCCAACATTAAAAGTATCTGAACTGACACTATGCGCCTATCTTTATCTTGGTTTTTCTAGTAAATAAATTTCAGAATTTACTTTTAGAGCTTATAAAACGATTGAGAATAATCGAAGGAATATTAGAAAAAGATTGGCTGTTGACTCTACTCTGGATTTGTCATTGTTGCTTCAGGGCAATATAAAAATACCAAGCCTAATTATTATCATCCATATTTCAATTTTTAAATTACTGAATTTTTTCATCGAAGTAAAATAGCAATTGCTTAACATATCCAGAATGTACATAGAATATGTGTTGTTGGATTGTAATGTATTGATAATATACGGTTTATAAAACAGAGGGTTTGTTGTGGGGGAAGAAATTTCTTTGGAATATTGCTTTATCATTTCTTTGCATCCTAACAAAAAACACACGTGAAATAAAAAATAGACAACTAAAAAGCAGTTTATTAATTATGTAATAGTACACAAAATTGTACTGAAGAGATGCATAATTCATCCGAACAGCTTATGAAGTTTGTGTTTTTTTGAATGTAATAACGGTCGAACTACATTTTATATTTTATGAATGATACCGAAAAAAATTAAGTTTTGTTTGAGTACAAAAGAGGAAAAACATTAAGAATTACCAGTAAAAAATAAAATTATAAAAACAAATGAAGAAAACAATTTTACCACCAGCAATCCTTCTTTTCGGATTATGTACAGCACAAGTAGGAATTAATACTGCAAATCCTAAAGCCACTTTTCATATTGACGGAGGCAAGGATAATCCCATCAACAATGATACTCCAACAATTGGACAACAAGCAAATGATTTTGTAGTAACAGCAAATGGCAATGTAGGAGTAGCCACCATTGCTCCAACTGAAAAATTAGAAGTTAACGGAAAAACAAAAATTAATGATCTCCCTGTGAATGGGACAGCTGGATTTACAGCGACTAAGACTTTGGTTGCCAGTGACACTGGTGTAGTAGGTGTATTGAACGGATTACCATCTTCTGCGTACAATGGATATCAATTGACCTCTCTTAAAGGATTTGACATTAATAATGCTTTTAGTAGGTCATACAGCTATAATGAATTGGTAAGCAGTAACTGTTTTGATGGCTTTGGAAATTATTCACCGAGTTCACCTCTGTGTGCAGTTCCAGCAAGTACCATTTTCAACGAAGTTTATAAATTCACCTTTGATAAAAAGAGTAGTAACACAGAAAAATATCTCCAGATGAATATTGACTATTATACTTTGTACAATTACAAAGACAATACTGTTCCTCCAACGGCATTCTATAATAATTTTATGATTAAAGTGACGATAAATGATATTATAGTGAAAACCTATGATAGCAGCATCAGCGTTCCCGTGGGTGCTGGTAATACTCATAATCGTTCGAAGTCAATAACAGCAGATTTGTCAGGAATTAACTTGAATCCCACTAATAATATTGTAAAGATTTATTATAATGTTGGTCCTAATATTTTTAAAGCAAATGCAGGAACTTCTGCTGGTAATTTTGTAGCGAATGCTCCTTATCTGCTCACTCAATACGTACAGGATTTTTCTTTTCAATTATATGAAAAATAAAAAGAATAATCCAGTTAAATAAACTACTTAAAACTGCCAAAATTTTTAAAATTTGGGCAGTTTATTATGATAGATTGACTTAGTTAATTAAGTGGGTTAGTGTACGAATAATTGTAATAAACCACCTGTTGGATATTCCCAGGCATTTTTAGGTTTGTCCTCAATCAAAAGGTGAATTCGTAAATTAGGGAACATTAATAATTGAACTTCCATCAATGAAATTTGATTAATTGCTATTATCATTATCATTGGAGGACAAGCCTCTAGCATTAGCTAGTACTATTAAAAGCATGCTTCAAATGATTGAATGCATTTTGTGCAACAGTTGATATTGATGTCGAAAATTCAAATTTATAGAATATTTTGAATCTTTTGCTTTTAAATCATATTTAAAAGTATTTTTCTCTTTTTATTTTAATCAAGTCGGATATAAAAGAAAATTATTACAAATATTCCAAGAATATCTGTAATGATTTAATTGTGTGTTTAGAATCATTTAAAACTCAAAGTTTAAAGCAAAGGAAATAAATTTGGACGGAGTTACAAAAAACAGAACCCCACATCGTACCCTCTTTAAAATATAAATTATTACTATTAAAAATAATATGTGTTCGTTTTATTCTAACAACTTAGAATATAAGAATTGATTTTCCGATGAATAAAATTGAAGTACTTTTGTAAATAATACCAACCAGTATCTTTTATGAAAAAATCATCGGCAACCCGACTTACGATTCTTGAAAAAGCTTTCGAAATTATTTATACCAAAGGTTATCAAACGACAAGTATTGATGAGATCATTGCAACAACAAAGGTTACAAAAGGTGCATTTTATTATCATTTTAAAACCAAAGATGAAATGGGTTTGGCGATTATCAATGAAATTGTAAAGCCTACGATGCAAAATGATTTCATAAAACCCTTAGAAAATGCTAAGGATCCAATTAAGGAAATCTATGATATGACGCACGCATTACTACTTGAGAATCCTTTCTTGAAATTAGAATTTGGTTGCCCAGCCGGTAATCTGGTGCAAGAGATGACACCGTGGAATGTGGAATTTGGAAAGGCATTGTCTGATATCATTTTAGAATGGCAGAAAACCATCGAAAATACGATTAAAATTGCCAAAAAAAATGGAACTGTAAGAGAAAACGTAAGCCCTGAACAAACATCGTATTTTATCATGTCAGGCTATTGGGGAATCAGGAATTTCGGGAAACTCTATGGCAGTACAGACTGCTATCATTCCTATTTAAAAGAGTTGAAAATCTACCTAAATAGTTTAAAATAAAATATATTATCAAAAACATACTAATTAGTATGTTTTTTTTATCTTTGCATCGTTAGATAAAATCTACGATGTACCAAACGCTTACATTCTTACACTCCATCATGCGCTGGCTTGTTCTGGCAAGTCTAGTTTACTCGATCTACCGAGCTTACAAAGGATATTTTTCCAACTCCGAATTTTCCAAAATAGATACTAATGTCAGACACTGGACTGCAACTATTGCCCATATCCAATTGATTATTGGGGTTATCTTTTACATGAAGAGTCCAATAATTAGATATTTCTGGAACAACTTTAATGAAGCCATTCATAACTTAGATATTGCATTTTTTGGCTTGATTCACATTTTTCTTATGCTCACCGCAATCATTTTAATTACCATCGGTTCTGCAACATCAAAAAGAAAAGTGACCGATAGAGAAAAATACAAAACAATGCTGGTTTGGTTTTCAATCTCGCTCATCATCATTTTCACTGCTATTCCATGGCCATTTTCTCCATTTGCTAACAGACCCTATTTCAGATAAACAGACCTTATTTCAGATAATATGATACATTTATTAAAAACAAAAATCGGAAGATTACGAATCATTGGTTTTCTCGAAGGCGTTTCATTATTAGTATTGCTATGCATTGCAGTTCCAATGAAATATTACTTCGGAAATCCTAGTTTAACCAAAATAATGGGACCTATTCACGGGACTATATTTTTGCTTTTTCTTTTCAATACTCTAAGTGTTGGTGTAGAGCAGAACTGGAAATTTAAGAAGACCACATGGAAGGTTATTTTAGCTTGTTTTATCCCTTTTGGAACTTTTTATATTGACCATAAAATATTAAGCAAATTATGAAAAAACTGTACCTCATCGGCGGAATTCTTCTATTGATTTATATTTCATACAGAACTTATCGCTTTGCAAAACTCGACGATGGACTTGCCGAAAAAATAGAAAATGGAGCGGTAATTCTGGATGTTCGAACAGAAAAGGAATTTGCAATGGGACATATTGACGGTTCAACAAATATTTCTCTCGGAAGCATCAGAGAACGGTATATAGAACTTGATTCCACTAAAACTTACATCACGGTTTGTTCTCACGGCCTGCGAAGTGTGAAAGTGGAAAATATTTTAAAAGAGAAAGGATTTAAAAATGTTTTCAATGGTGGAGCATGGTCTGACCTTGAAAAGATTGTTCTTCAGAAATGAGCTTTTCCCTTTTTGTGTATAAAAATTTAAGGGGTTTTTGGCTAGTTATCAAAATGGTATTTTATCGTAAACATTTGGTAGAATGTTAACTTTAGATGTGGCGTAAATTTGCATCATAATAAAAGTACATCATTATGAACATACAATTGATAAGAAATGCCACAATGGTTATCGATTATGCTGGAAAAAAAATGTTGGTTGATCCTATGTTTTCTAAAAAAGGTGAATTAGCTTCCGGACCGATGCCCGCCAAGGACTGGAATTGGAAAAGAAACCCGCTTTATGACCTTCCAATATCTGTTGAAGAAATCATAAAAGATATTGATTTTGTTTTTTTAACACATCTTCATTTTGATCATTGGGATAAAGCTGCAGAAAACGCATTGCCAAAGAATATTAAAATTTTTGTTCAGGATGAAAACGACAAAAGAACAATCAGTAAATTAGGATTTACCAATCTTGAGATTCTAGGTGAAGATTCAAACTTTGAAGGTGTCAAATTGAGCAGAACTAAAGCTCAACACGGCAAAGGATTCATTCTTAAGCTTGCTGGGCAAGTGTGTGGAATGGTTCTACAACATCCAACAGAAGAAACACTTTATATTGCTGCAGATACCGTGTGGTATGAGGAAGTTGAAAAAACAATAAATGCATATAAACCGGAAGTAATTATCGTAAACGGTGGTGATAATCGATTCATTATTGGTGATCAATTGATTATGAATAAAGAAGATATCTATCGCACCCACCAAGCTGCACCAAAATCAAAAATTGTTGTAATACATATGGAAGGTGTTTATCATAACACCCTCTCAAGAAAAGAACTCAAAGAATTTGTTGATCAACAATCAATTGACAATAGTATAATCATTCCCGAAGACGGAGAAAAAATAATTTTATGATGGAAAATAATATAGAAAAAAACAAGCAATTGGCACGTGACTTTTACACTGCTGTTAACAATGAAGATTATGACACTGCAAGTAAATATTTGCATCAAGATTTTACTTTCTATGTTCAGGTTGATCATCCAATACCAGGAGCGGAAGGATTTGTAGCATCAGAAAAGAAAAATTTCGATGCTTTCGGGGAGTTTTCTTTTCAAATAATAGATCTTATCGCAGAAGGGAATAAAGTAGCAGTGTATATGATTCACGAAGGAAAGCACAACAAAAAGGCAATTATGGGACGTGAGCCTAAAGGAAATAATATTCGTTTTTCACTCATGATGTGGCTGACTGTAGAAGACGGTAAAATTATTGAAAAGCGTGCTCATTTCGACCGAACTGATATTAAAGAACAGGCAGCTTTATAATGAAAAGTATTAATTTAGTAGAAAGAAAAAAATCTTCAGACTAACTTTGTGTAGCTAATAATTAAAAATATAGTTATGAAATCAAATATTAAAATTTTCAACCTAGAAAAGTATTTGGATAAACCAACTCCTTGCTATGATCGTGATTATTTTAAAATTTGTATCCTTGAACCAGAAAGTAAAATGCATTATGCCAATAAATCGGTTCATTTAAAAAAAACTGCTGTGGTTTTTTCGAATCCTATGATGCCCTATGAATGGGAAGCAGTTTCTCCAGATCAATTTGGTATTTTTTGTCAATTTAATTTAGAGTTTTTAGATGATAGTAAACTTCTAAAGCAATCTATATTGGATGAATTGGTTATTGACGCCTTATTCTATCCTAAAGAAAGTCAGGCGAAATTATTATACACATTTTTTAATAAGATGATGGAAGAGTATGAGAATGAATCAAGTTCTACGAATGAAGTATTAAGGATGTATGTAAAACTTATAATACATGAAAGTTTGAAAATGAAATCAGATATTGTTTGGACGGTACCAACTGATGCATCTTCTCGAATAACTTCTTTGTTTATAGAGCTACTGAATAATCAATTTCATAGTTACAGAAAGGATTCAAAACCATTTTTCAAAATGCCAAATGAATTTGCTAATCAACTAGCAATTCATGTCAACCATTTGAATGATTCAGTTCACAAAACTTTAAACAAAAGTACTACACAAATAATAAATGAAAAAATGATTAGTGAGTCAAAAAAGCTGTTAAGACACTCAACGAAATCTGTTTCAGAAATTGCTTATTTACTAGATTTTGAGTATGCAAATAATTTTTCCAAATTTTTTAAAAAACACACAGGAACAAGTCCTGCAACATTTAGAAATGTAAATCTTTGAATTGAATAGGTAATCCTGCTTTTCGAATATAATCCTAATTAATGTAAAAACTATTTTTGTAAAGAATTAATTAATAGAATATTATGAAAACAGTAAAGATTAAAAACCAAGTGTATAGTACAGAAATTGCTACAGATATTTACTATCCTTCAAATTTCGACCAGAAAAAGAAATACGTAGCCATCATTACTGCTCACCCTATTGGGAGTAGTAAAGAACAAACTTCCGGTAATGTATATGGTAAAGGATTTGCTGAAGCAGGTTTTATAGCCATTGCATTTAACGCATCTTTTCAAGGTGATAGTAGTGGCGAGCCACGCTGGTTAGAAGATCCAGGTCCACGAGTTGAAGATTTTCGTTGTGTGGTTGACTATTTAATGACTGTAAATTATATTGATGAAAACCGTATCGGATGTTTAGGAATGTGTGGTGGTGGTGGATATGCTGTAAAAGCAACTATGACTGACAGAAGAATTAAAGCATTGGGTACTGTAGTAGGTATTAATTTTGGTAGAATGGTACGAGAAGGATTTGGAACAGGTACATCGCCTGTTAAAGCATTAGAAGGTATTTGTGCGCAACGTACTGCAGAAGCAAAAGGTGAGTCACTACATATAAGTAATTCTTTGCCTGAATCACCAGCAAAAGTTGAAGAGCTTGGAATTTCCGAAATTGATGTTATAGAGGCGACAAAATATTATAAAACAGAAAGAGGAGAAAAACCACAAGCAGCGACAAGCTCTTTAGATTCACACATGGCTGCCTTATACGGATTTGATGCATTTTTTCCTGCTGAACATTTATTAACGCAACCTCTTCAAATTATTATTGGTGGAGTTGCAGGTGGTTTTGGTTCTTATCGTGATGGTTTTGATTTGTTAAATCGTGCCAAATCAGAAAAGAAAAATATTTTTGTGATAGAAGAAGCCAGTCATTATGATTTGTACTGGGATCCGCAATATACTAGCCAAGCAATTGATAAACTAGTATCATTTTACAATGAAAATCTTTAATTTTTTTAGAATATTAGAAAATGAAAAGAATGTAAATTTTAAAAGTCGCAACCTAAATATTTCAGCCCTTTAAATCTAGCTAAAAATTATATGGAAGGGGAAATAGGGGGCGAGATCATAATAATCCATTTTTATGGATATATTCTCTAACTCAAAAATATTACATAAAAAGTCGAAGCAGAGCTTCGAGGAAGTACATCCAAAAGATTAAATTAAATTTATGAAATCAAATATCAAAGCCGTTTGGCAAGGAAGTTTTAAAGAAGGAAATGGACATTTAAATAATGAAAATTCGAAATTGAATGGTATAACATATAAACCTTCTTATGCAAAAAATGATGGCAGTTTTACCAATCCGGAAGAACTGCTGGCTTCTGCCCACGCTTCTTGCTATACAATGACATTGAGTTACATACTTGGAGAAAACGGACTGTCTGCAGAAAATATAGAAACCCAAGTTTCACTTGTAATAAGCAACAATGTGATCACCAATTCCAATTTGAAGGTGCAAGCTGAAATTTCTGGTATTACAGAGGATCAGTTTCATGATTTTGCTTCGAAAGCTAAAGAAATGTGTCCTGTTGGAAATACATTGAAGGCAGAAAGTAATTTAGAAGTAACACTTGTTCACTAAATTCGGAAAACACATTTTTAAGTTGTTGTTATCTAAAGATCCTGTAATTTGTTATTCAATTGTTATTTATTTCTATTTTGGACAGTCAGAAATTATCTTAGGTCATTGTCTACTGTAAAATAGAGTGAATTTAAAAATAATAAAATGTAGACTTAGCTTTCGATTTAAACAAAAAACATCCATTAGGATGTTTTTTTGTTTAAAATTTAGCTTTATGATTGTAAAAATAGCATTTTTTATTAGAATTTCTTAAGTGATGTAGAATTTGAGATTTAAAGTATGTGAGTGATGTTGAATTCATCTAAACAACTTAGATTACAATTAAAAGAAACATAAGTGTAATTTTTGATAAGGATTGCAGAATTAAATTTGCAAAGGCGTAAAGATAGCTTAGCCGGCATAATCTATCTCGTCTAAAATGTAATTTTAACCTTAAAAAAATCAGATGAGGCTCATGCAAATTTCATTGTTTTCACTATTTTTTCTATTATCACTCAATATGAAAGCACAAAACAAATCAAAAGAAAATTTTAATTTCCCTAAAGACAGAAAGACCAACATCGCGGTATTGGTTTATGACGGTGTCGAGATCGTAGATACGGGTGGACCAATGGATGTCTTTATTAAAGCCAATAACTGGAATGGCAATTACAATATTTATACAGTCTCTGCTTCGGCAGATAAAAATACGCTGATGGACGGCGGTACCTTTAATATGCTTTCAAAATATAGTGTAAATGATGCTCCACAGGCAGATATTTTGATTATTCCGGGAACATCACCTGAGATTGTACACAAGGTTTCATCGGACAAAAAGATGATGAACTGGATTGTAAAACAAAACGAAAAGACGATTATGACAATGTCTGTCTGCACTGGCGGATTGATTTTAGCAAATACCGGGCTTTTGGATGGTCGCTCAGCTACCACTCATCATTGGTCTCTCGATGAGCTGAGGTCTCACCCTAAAATTAAAGTTCAGGAAACAACACGTTTTGTTGTCGATGGTAAATTTTTAACTGGTGCAGGCGTCACGTCAGGAATCGACGTAGCTCTTCAGGCTGTTGAAATTATTCACGGCAAGGATGTGGCAGACGATCTAGCTTTGGGAATGGTATATGATCGCTATAATACAATGGAATTTTTACCTAAAAAGTAAAAATTGAAAAAAAATAAAACTGCTGACCGAAATAAATCGGTCAGCAGTTTTTTTATTCAGCAGATTGTTTTCTTTGAAATTCTTTCGGAGTTTCACCAATATGCTTCTTGAAGAAATGATTAAAATAACTGTCCGTCTCAAAACCAAGTTCATAAGCAACTTCTTTTACTGACATCTTTGACCAAAATAGAATTCTTTTAGCTTCAAGCAACAGATGCTGGTCAATAAGTTGTTTAGGAGTTTTAAATGTGGATCTTTTGATATTCTTATTAAGAATTGCCGTTGTTATATTAAGCTCATTTGCATAAAAGTTGAGTTGATGCTGCTTGCGGTAATTTTTATTAAGCAATTTTTTAAAATCATGATAAATTCCATAATCATCGTCATTTGCTGAAACAATACTATCTGAAATCGCTAAACATTGAATGATCAAAACATTTAATAAAGCTTTGATAAGTTCCTCATTAGGAAATTCTTTCTTAATTTCTTTTGACTCAATCTCTATGATTTCATCCAATTCTTTAAGTTGTGCAGTAGAAATTGGCAGGAATGATTTTGAAAACAGGTAAGTCACTTTCTCCAAAAAATAATCCGTTTCACTAGAAATAAAATCTGTTGAAAATGCAATTGATATCATTTTGCAGGAACCGATCTCAGGATGCGTATGTACCTGATCAATATCAAGCATCAAAATTGCCGGAGCGGAGACCGATTTGTTATCGAAGTCAGAATAATGATCTATTGTCCCCTCGTACAAAAAGCTGAGTATATAAAAATTATGACTGTGCGCATCAGCATTGAAATCCATAAATTCCTCCAGTTCCTGTTGCTTAAGAAACATAAAGTTGTTTTCAATGTTGATATTATATTTTGGTATGATATTGTCCATTAGTTAATCGAGATCTTTTTTCAATTATAAAAAATACAATACTTTAAATTTATTAATCCTTACTATTATTTTTGTTCAGCTTGTATGCAATTCGGTCGAGCTCAAGCAGTAAACTTTCAAAATGTTCTTTATTGAGTGCTGTCGTTGCTTTCATCAGCTTTGAAATATCATCTCTTAATTTTAAAAGATGTTGTTTTCCGTACAATGCAATATCGCTGCGTTGTGCGGTAGTTAAAGCTTTACCGTCTTGTACATCTTTGGGTAAAAGAAGTCTGCTTAATTTTTCTATGTAACTCCGCTGTAAACCTCTTCTGTAAAAATCCAGTTTTTCGTTGCCGCTAAAATCTACCCAAACAGTTTTCTGTACATCGTTTAAAAAATCAGGAACGGTGTAGGCTCCTTCAAATTGCATCGCTTTCAGGCTGATATTGTAGAGCATCCCCGAACTCAACAGTATGTTTAACATCTGATTCTGCTGATCTGATATTTCATCTTCTGTTTTTAACGGGATTAACTCGCCAATTTCATGTGGATACATCCACAGTGGTGCGATGAACAGTTGTCTGCCAATATAGTCAATCGCAGCTTTTACTTTTGCTTTTGGAACAGGTTGGTATACGGAATTTTTTTCGTCTGCTGTTCTTTTGGTAATGTAATTGCTGCCAATGTATTTCAGCACGTGATACAGATACAAACCATATTGTTTTACAACCGCTTTGTGAATGTCAGACAAATTATCATACGTATCATTGGGTTCATATGTCCATTCAATTAAGTTAGGAACTACACGCTTTAAATTTTTAATTCCGTAATCACTTGCCAATACTGCATCATCGCCCAAGTCTTCTGCTTGACTGCGCGGGTCTTCATCTTTTCCTTCGCCCCCAAACCATAGTTTAGGATTGGCAGTCAAACTATCGGTGGTCATTTTACTGAGGATATCTTCTTCCTCAAACTCATCTTTAGTCTTTGGAAAATAACTATAACCCCAATTTACAGCCCATTTATCGTAAATTCCGATACGGGGAAAAATTCCTTTTGAACCAATGTTATCTTCTGGTTGTGCCACATAATTAAGTCGGGCATAATCCATTATAGAAACAATGTGACCATTGGCTTCGACCCATTTTTTATCCCGAAGTTTTTCTACCGGAGTAGCGCTGCTGGCTCCCATATTGTGGCGTAAACCAATAGTATGACCAATTTCGTGGGAAGAAACAATACGAATCAGCTGACCCATTACTTCATCATCCAGATGCATTTTTCTGGCTCTGGGATCTAAAGGGCCTACCTGAATCATATACCATTTTTGAACTAATTTCATCACGTTATGATACCATCCTACATGGCTTTCGATAATCTCTCCGCTTCGTGGGTCACTTACCCTAGGTCCGTAAGCATTAGGTGTTTCTGACGCGTAATATCTAACTACAGAATATCTTGCATCTTCCAGACTCATTGTTTTATCATCTTCAGGCCATTCTTTTCCCACAATGGCATTTTTGAAACCTGCAGCTTCAAAGGCTTTTTGCCAGTCGTTGATTCCCGCAATTAAATAGGGTCTCCACTTTTTTGGAGTGGCAGGATCGATATAGTAGATGATCTGTTTTTTTGGTTCAACTAACTGACCGCTTAGATATTTCTTAATGTCTTCATCTTTGGGTTCCAGTCGGTATCGCTGGATGATATATTTCGTCTGTGCACGCTGTCCATCATCATCAAACAAGACATATTTATTAGCAAAAAAACCTACTCTTTCATCAGCAAATCGCTTTCGCATCGGTGTTTTTGGAAGCAGTACGATTGAGGTGTTCAATCGTAAAGTTGTACTTCCGCTGCTTGATGTAGAATTGGTGTACGTTTTTGTTGTTTTGATTTCAACATTAATAGGATAGACATCCACTGTTTCAATAAAAGATTTATCATCTGCAAGAGAGGTCAGTTTTCTTTCCGTTTTCTCTTTATTCTCAAGAGAGAACATCGCATTGTCTTTTTTGAAGGCATCTGTTACCTCAATAACAATATCTCCTGTCACAGGATTGATCGTCTTGATGGGAAAAGCCGTCACAATGGGATTTTCATTACTGCCTGCTAATGCTTTTGCGAGCATCGATTCCGGATTGCGGACATCTTGTTTGTATTGCAACGACCTCAGAAAAACGGTGTTGTTGCTTCCTTTTTCAAAGTAAATGGTTTGCTCGTTGGCTTTTTCGCCACCAAAAATTCCAATTCCTTCAGGAGTTGAAAGATATCTGGTAACCACAATCATATAGCGATTAAATAAACTGTCCGGAATTTGAAAATAATACTTATTATCCACCTCGTCAACTGTAAATAAACCTGATTTACTTACAGCACTTTTTTTAATGATCTTATCATAGGGCTGTAAACCTTTCTGCGGCGTAGTGGCGCTATCTGCTTTTTTTTCTGGCTGAGTTTGGGCAAAATTATGTTGATTGATGAACAACATAATTAATAACAGCAAAAATTTATTCATTAGAATTAAAATGGAATTGTTTCGTTGGTATTTAAGGTAAGCTTTGGATTTTTTGTCAATGCCGATAGCGGAAAAGGTATAATGTACAATCTTGAATTAGGCTGTAACATATACGTTTTTTGAGGAACGGTGGTGTTGACCAATGGAAATACTCTCGTGATCGTTTTTGCATAATCGGCTTCATTATTCAATCTTTTAAGGTCAAAAAATCGATTAAAACCTAAAAGCAATTCTTTTCTGCGTTCGTTGATGACTAATTGCATCGTTGCGGTTCTGGTTGACGGAACTGTTAAATTTACAGTACCTGATAAGATTCTTTTTGCTCGTAAAGTATTTAAAATAGCTACAGCGTCATTGAACCTATTTTGTCTGGCGTAGCATTCGGCGAGCATCAGATGAACCTCTGTGGTTTTCATCCCGACAGTCGAATAGAAAAATTTTGTGTATTGAGTGGCCCAATAGGCTGTATTGGAACCCTGATCCAGATTGGTCGTACTTGTAGAATTGAAAAACAAATTAAAACGCGCATCATTGTTCCCAAATAGAGTACGCAGTTCAGGACTGATGATACTACTTTGAGCAAAATTCATTTCATTGTACCCTGTCATGTACATATAGCTCAATACTTCGACATTATTGGTTGCAGGAACAGCAACTGCATTGGGTCCGCCTTGTTGATTGTAAGCTACAAGATCAAATATTTGATTATTATAGCTTAACGATTTTTCAGCTGCTGCCTGAGCTTCGGCAATTTCACGTTTGAACAAATGAACTTTAGCTTTGAAAGCATAAGCAAATGCCAATGAAGGATGGTAAATATCAAGTGGTTTTACCTGAATGTAGGGTAGTGCCTCTTCTATATCCTTCTGTATAAATTCATAAACTTGTGCTACCGTTGACTTTGATGGCTGAGCTTCCAGATCGAATTTATCCATAATGCAAATTCCTCCATCATTAGCAGCAGTCTGCGGATCATAGGCTTTTGCATAAGTGTTGACCAGCAAAAAGTGATCGTACGCTCTGTAAATTTTGGCTTCTGCTTTTGCCAATTGTTTCGTGCCTTCATCTCCTTTGCTGTTATCTACCAATGAAATAATGGTATTCCATCGGTTGATGTACGAATAAGCCTGATTGTAAAAGCTGGATGTTTTCATCAGTGAAACTCTATCTACACTTTCATCAAAGGTAAAATTAAGAATATCGATGTTGGGCGTTTTGCCTATCACATTGGCTTCTCTCATCCACTGATCGTCTGATAAATATTGAAAATTGTTGATAGGATATCCCCTGTTTGGCAATGATACCATTTCGTGAAACTGGTCTGCCGTTTCTATAACCAATGCTCCTTTTGGAGTAATATCTGTATAATCTTCGCAAGATGTTGTACTTAAAATCATCAGCGACAGCAATATAATTTTTATATGTTTCATTTTTTTAAAGTGTAAGATTAAAACCGAATAGAAATGTTTTTGGCAACGGCAAATTTCGCGTGCCTGAATTAACAGAATAAACCTCAGGATCAATACGATTTCCTGCGGCACTCCAGTACCAAAGATTGTTGACCTGTAACGTAAACTTAGCCGACACCACTTTACTTTCATCAGTAAAAGATTTCGGAAGATTATAACTTAATGAAATATTTCTAAGCTTGATGTAATCGCCGTCTACCACATTGGCAGTTGAATTTCTCCATTGACTGCTGATTGTTCCTGCATAATTCCTAACACTTTCGTCAAAATCTACAAACAATCGTACATTGCCATTTTGGTTGACATCTGTATACCGATCAGCAATACCCGAAAGATTGACCGCATCTGAACTCATATCAAGAGTTTCCTTACGCATCACATTTCCTCCTGAGAACACAAACAGGAAATTCAAATCGAATCCTTTATACGAAAATCTTTGTGACAGCGAACCGGTATAAGTGGGTGTCAAACTTCCCATATTGACCAAGGCAGCAGAATTTGTAACTGTTTTTATCGCAGTTGAAACTGGGTTTCCATTGGCGTCAAAAGTAATGGATGGATTTCCGTTTTCATCTAAAGCATAAGGATATCCGTTGATAGTTCCTCCATATTGATAAGCGTACAAACTATTGTAGGTCTCATTTTCTAGAAAGAAGTCTATCGGTGAACTCACATATACCGACGCATTGGATTGTGCTCTGGTTATTTTTCTGACCGTCGTATTGTTAAAACCTACAACCAGGGTAGAACCAATGCGAAATTCTCCTTTATTCAACCAATCAGAACCTATGCTGAATTCAACGCCTTTATTGAGCAATGCTCCGGCATTAATTCTTCTGGTGAGTGCACCAACCGTAGGATCCAGATCTGTGGTCGCTAATAGATCAGTACTGTATTTACGATAAACGTCAACGCTTCCTCTTAATTTATTTTGAAACAAGCTATAATCCAATCCCAAATTCCTCGTTTCTGTTTTTTCCCACCTCAACAAAGGATTGGGCTGAGCTATAATATCGATATACTGTAATGATTGGTATAAGTTATCATTTCTTCTTCTCGCTGTTATGTAAGGTGTTGTGGTCTGGTCTACATTTCCGTTGACGCCGTAAGTGGCTCTCAATTTAAGTCCGTTTACCCATTGTACATGGTTCATAAAGTTTTCGTTGCTCACATTCCATCCTAAGCCTAAAGACCATAATGGGCGGTTTTTGTACTTGGGATCAACTCCAAACAAATCAGCTCTGTCTACTCGGTAACTTCCCGTCACGTTGTATTTTGATAAAAAAGTATAACCGGCACTGCTAAAGACCGAAAAATAACGATGCAAAATTTCAGTCTGTACTCTTGAGCCTGCTGACAAAGTCCTGTTATTTCCATAAATATAACTCGGAACTCCGGTTTGGCTCAATGCAAGACTGTTGATTATTGAAGAAGTGAGGGTAACAGGGTCATAACCGTATCGCAACTGCTCAACGGTTCTTGGAACAAAAGTTTCACGCATTTCTGTACCTAATAAGGCTGTAAAAGAATGTTTTCCTCCATCAAAATTTTGACTGAAATCCAGTTGGTTTCTAAAAGAATAATTGTTTACTTGACTGCTCAATTGTTTGTATCGACCTCCTGTAGAAAAACCTTCGACGTAGGTGTATGCATTTGTTGTGGGATTATATCCGGTTAAAGAATTGATGGCATAACGCATCTTATAAGAATTGATGTCATAATACTGCTCGTTATCGTTTCTTCTTGTTTCGTACTGAAATTGTGTGCTGAAACTCAAACCTTTCCAGATCTTGGCTTTTAGATTGGCAAAAGCTCTCAAATTGAGCGAGTTTTGTTTTGTAATACCTTGTTGAAGCTCATCCAAAACATTGAAAGTAACAGGTTTAAAACCACTCAGACCATTTATTTTTGCAGCCACTGCAGGATTAATAATCCCTCCCGAAGTAAAACCATCATTGATACCCACAAATTGCGAGATTACACGATTTCCATTCTCATCAGTAATGCGTTCGTATCTTTTTTGAATATCATAATTTCCGTAACTTCCATCGGTAACATCTTCATTGCTGTAGGTTCCGTTTAAACCTATGGTCGCATTGAGCCAGTTACTGACCTGAAAACTGCTTTTTGCATAAAGATTTAATGCTCGGCTATCGTTGTTCACAATGCGTCTGTTTGCCTGGTCGTAATTAAAGGATACATACGTATTGTGCTTATTGTTTCCAACCGAAAATGCAATATTGTAACGTTGTCTCAATTCGTTTTGCCAAACATTGTCCCGATAATCTTTATTGTAGTCATTTTTTCTCCATTGGGAAAGGGTTTTGTTGTAATCAGAATTGTTAATTTTACCCTCTTCCAAATCTCTGTTAAGCTGATAAAAAGGACTGTAGTACTTGATACTGCTGTTTCCGATATCTCCATAACTGTTGAACATCGTGGCAACATTGGCAAATCTTGCCCGCTCTCTATTGTAAACAGCCTGTTCAAAATCTATCAACTCACTTGTAGAAGCATAATTCATATCCCTCAAATTGGGTCTTTCAGCAAGAAATAAATCCGAATTGAAAGTCACTTTTAAATTTCCGCTTCCTTTTTTGGTCGTCAAAACAATAATCCCATTTGCGGCTCTTGATCCGTAGATAGAGGCTGCTGCTGCATCTTTGAGCACATCTATGCTTTCAATATCATAAGGATTGATCTCATCCAATGTCAACTCAGTGGGCAAACCATCAATCACCAAAAGCGGACTGTAGCCAACCTGAAGGGAAGAAAAAGTTCCAATTCCCCGTAGAATTGGTTTATCTGCACCAATTCCAGCTGGATTTTTTTGAAACATCAAGCCTGCAACACGTCCTTCTAGAGCACTTGCTAAATTGGTGTTGAGGTTTTCGTTTAGGGTTTTCTGGTCAATCTTGGTTATCGCTGCAGTGGAGGAACTTCTGTTAAGAGTCTGATAGCCTGTTACAACGACTTCTTCTAATAATGAAACCGATGGAGTCATGGCAATGACTACGATGGAACCTGCATTATTTTTCGTGTATTTTTCTTCCCTCTTCTCAAAACCAAAATGTGAAAATTCCAAAGTGACTTCACTCGTGTTTGCTTCAAAGGTAAAATGACCGTACCGATCTGTTTTCAAACTATTTGCAGTACCCTTTTGCATGACGGTAACGCCTGATAGTCCGCCGCCGTCAACATCTGTTACCATAACTTGCAGCGTATAATTGGTTTGCGCAAAAGATTGGATCATTGTAAAAATAGGAATGAAAAAAAGGCATTTAACAAAGTATTGATATGATGAGATGCTCCTGCTTTTTAAATATAATTTATACATCTAGAATTAAATTATTGAATTGTTGAATTTTCTGCGCATACATAATATTTGCAGATATCATTAATGGTATCTGCAAGTTTTTGTATTTCAATTAATTAAAATGAATTAATAGTTTTCTTTCTTTTAAAGAATAAGAGTCAAATAAAATGAAGGTGGATGAAATATCTTTGAATGATATTCGGAATAATAAGGATTCGTACAGAAAGTACTGATAGATTCTTGATCAATACTATCGATGTCTGAGTGAGTAAATTTAAAATCTTCGGCAACCAAAAAAACATCGATCATAGGAACAGAGATTTTATGACCGTTTTGAGTCGTCTGTTCCTGATTCGTTTTAGCCAATTCTTTGGAAACATAGCATTTACCGTTACATATCAGTTCAGGTTTTGCTTTGTTTTCACATAGGTTTTCTACAATATAATCATAGTTTACTGCATAGTTAATCATTGGCAATACAGGTCGCATTGTCATCGTAAAAATGATTAATATGGAAACTAAATATTTCAGAATCTTAATTGGGAAAGTGATTGTTAATAGTTGAAAACCAGATTTAAATAGAAATTAAAATTATTTTAGAAGCTTTCTAATATCTTCAATCAAAAGTTCACGGTCTGGATGGTATTTTCCTTTAAGATCGGTGTTGAGTCCTTCGGGATCTTCATAATTCAATCCTGAATAATAGAGGATAGGAACATTATTTTTACCGAAACGGCATCTTATATTTCCCTCCTGATCAACCAAGGCAATCATACCACTGTGATTCAGGCTTTCGGAGTCGTCATCTTTATCACCAACATAGATATTGAACTGATCGGCAATTTTGCCAATATAATCTCTGTCACCTGTTAAAAGATGCCAGTTGGGAGATTTAATACCAATTTTACTTTCATGAACCTTCAAAATCTCAGGAGTATCGTTTTCAGGATCGATGCTGATAGAGATTACTCCCAGATCAGGACTGTCGATTTCGTCCATTATGTGTTTCAAATTGCTATTCATAATGGGGCATATCGTAGGGCAGGTGCTGTAGAAAAACTCTACCAGATACACTTTGCCCAGCATCTCTTTATTAGAAGTCTTTTTATTATTTTGGTCGGTCAGCTCAAAATCGGGAACTTTCATTACCGAGTACAATTCTTTTTTGAAGTATCGGGTTCCAAAAGAAATAATTGCGAACAGGCCTGCAATGACCAACATAGGAACAACAAATTTTCGAATAACTGAGCTCTTCTTTTCTGGACGATTATTTGGTTGCATATTTCTCAGGAGTTTTTTTGAACGTTTCTTTACAGCCAGATGAACAGAATCCATAGATTTCATGTTTGTAAACTGCGGTATCTTTTAGGTATTGAGCTGTTTTCATTTTGCAGATCGGATCCTCTTCGTTCACCACCTTTACATTTTTTATGTCGACACCAGCGGTCATCGATTTTTTGTGGTTAATTTTAAATTCTTTTTCTTTTTTACAAGACGTTAGGGATAATGACAGCACTGCTATCAAAATTATTGTTGATTTCATTAAGTAAGATTTGTTAAATTTTGTCGAATAGTATTTT
This sequence comes from uncultured Chryseobacterium sp., assembly GCA_963526305.1. GTDB lineage: Bacteria > Bacteroidota > Bacteroidia > Flavobacteriales > Weeksellaceae > Chryseobacterium. The sequence goes on from CAURNW010000002.1 coordinate 119,139, forward strand.
GATAAAAATCAAAATAGAAGTAATGCAATAATTTAACTAAAGAGGGGCGGATGAAAAATGGTGAAAATGTACCTTGAATGATACAAATTAATATATTCTGAAATGAATTGAATAGAATGAATGTATTTTGTTCCATTATTGAATGACAAAATATCATTCGGAACAAAAATATCTAAACTAATCACTTTTGCGACTGTTTGCGTCGACTGTTTTTCTGTTTTTGAAAGTTCTTTCGCTAAAAAGCACTTTCCGTTACATGATAACTCAGGTTTATCTCTGTTTTCGCATAAATTTTCTACGATATCATCATAGTTCACTACATAGTTGTACACGGGCATGATCGGCCGTACAGCAATGGTGAAAACAATAAATAAAGATAATAGAAGTCTCATAGGATTCTGCGATGATAAAATTACTACTCTTTGGTTATATTTTAAGTATGAATATTATCAGTTGAAGTCGGATTATTTTTTAATTTGAGATGGAATATTTTCCATATAAATTAAACCAAATGGTTAAGACCAAATGTGGCTAACTGCTCAATAATAGGTAATGTACTTATGCCTTTTTCGGACAAAGTATATTCTACTTTTGGCGGAATTTGAGGAAATGATTTCTTATGAACCATTTCATGTTCAACCAGCCGATTCAGTTCCTGAATGAGCATTTTTTCACTGATTCCGGGGATTTTACGTTTCAGTTCTCCATATCTTACTTTTTGATCATTGATCTGATATAAAATCAGCAAAGTCCATTTACCGCTTAGAAGTTGGAGAGATTTTCGGACAGGACAGTTTTCGTCACAAATATTAATTTCGCTTAAATCCATTGATAGACAGTATTTCTTACCTTTTGGTATGTACCTGATTGTGTGTGTCGTACAAGTGCAAAGGTAGGGCTAAATTTTTCTGTAGTCAAATTTAAGGATACATTGAAAGAAAATTTGATGGATCAAAAAAAAATCACATCCTTTTAGAGCCTTTCGCTAGTAGGTAACTATGCATTCCGAGAATAAAAAAATAAATCTGTATGTAAATTCGTTCACAATGTTCTTAAACTTTCCAGATACTCTGAGGTTGTCATTCCGGTCTGCATTTTGAAAAATCTCATCATATGTCCTGGTTCAGCGTAGTTCAAATCAAAGGATATTTCTGAAACTGTTTTGTTGGAATGAACTAATCGGTCTTTTATTTCTGCAAGTAGGCGTTGCTTTAGGAGTTCTGTTGCAGTCACATTATATTGTTCCTTTACAGTTTTGTTAAGGGTAATCCTGCTGATATTTAATAAAACGGTGTAATCTTCAATATTCTTTTTTTGACAGATATGCTTCTCTAAAAGAGATTTGAACTGAACTGCATAATTTTTATCATCCTTCTCAATCATAAGATTGTTGACAGCTGCATACCGTCGATTAATAGTTTGTAACAGATAATACAAAATAGATCTGATGATATGAACACTATCTTTTTTGGTTATTACAAGCTCAGTTTTTATTTCTGAAAGAAATTCATTGAATCTTTTCATTTCAGAATCACTTACATTGAGAATTAATTCGTGATTAAGCTGATAAAAGAACAGCATTTTGTGAGTGAAAAATTTATCAGCAAAGAATTCATTCAAAAAGTCTTCCCTGAAGATTAAAGTTTTGAACTCAAGTCCTTCTTCCTTAATTCTCCAGGCTCTTTTCTGAAAGGCTGAAATAAAAATGATTGAGTTATTGTGAATGTCAATTGTGGTATCATTAATGTGTACTCTACCCTGAGCTTTTGTGAAAAAAACAACCTCAAAATAGTCGGTATTGTGTACATCAGTCTGCAGATAGTTGATGGTGTCCTGATTCAGAATATTGATGAAAAAATCGACACCGCATTCTGTTTTATGAAAATTAATCGTTTGCATTACATTTTTATTGAATCAAATATACAATGAAATAATTTTAATATTAGAAAGTATTATTAATGAACCTGATGTTAATTGTTTTCAAATATTTCTAAATTCAGCTTATCAAAATGACATATTTTCCTAACAATTTGGTATATATAGGCGCTCAAATAGTTTCTAATTTTGCTTCATAATAAATATAGAATTATGAGCAAGCAAGCATTAATTATCATCGACATTCAGAATGATTATTTTGAAAACGGAGCACTTGAATTGGTAAACCCAATAGAAGCAAGTTTAAAAGCGGGTAAGGTGTTGGAATATTTTAGAAAAAACAATTTACCCATTGCACACATTCAGCACCTATCGGCTAATCCAGAAGCATTTCCAGTTTTTGTGGACGGAACACCTGGTGTAGAAATTCACGAAAATGTAAAACCACTTTCCGGAGAAAATATTTTTCAAAAGTATTATCCAAACAGCTTTAGAGAAACAGGACTTGGGGAATATTTAAAAGAAAATGAAGTAACAGAAGTGATTATTACGGGAATGATGACCCACATGTGTATTGACGCAACTACAAGAGCAGCGTTTGATTTTGGCTACAAATGTACCGTTATCGGCGATGCTTGTGCATCAAGAGATTTGGAAATCAATGGGAAAACGGTAAAAGCTGATGATGTACACCACGCATTTTTAGCAGCATTGGAGTTTTTCTATGCAGAAATAAAAAGTACAGATGAGTTCTTGAATGTTGTTTCTTAATTAAAGAAATTATTATTCAAACAAACATCCTTAACAAATTGATTGCTAAGGATGTTTGTTTTTATTAAATATATTAGTCAGTACGCAAGAAATAAAAGATGGAGCATCAATATGTTTTACTCAATTAGGAAATAGGTAATTAGAAAATTTAATTATAAGGTTAGCTTATCAAAATGGTATTTCTTATCTGTTTTTTGATAGCAGAATCTTTTATGTACTGTGGTAATTTTGCATCATCATTTTAAATCAAGATGTTATGAAGAAAACAACTGCTGATATCAATCAAATACAAAATAAAAAAACTTCTTTTCAACCTCTGGTAAAACAGGGTAATGCACCAGTACCAATATCAATACTTGACGTGGCTACCACAGGAAAAGGTTATTCTGCTTCAGAGACCATAGAAACAAGTATTAAGTTGGCGAAATTTGCTGACCAGCGTGGATTTGGCCGTTATTGGGTAGCAGAGCATCATGGTATGCCTGCCGTTTCTACTTCGTCGCCCGCTATATTGCTATCCAGACTTATCGGAGAAACTCAAAATATCCGTTTGGGATCAGGTGGGATGATGTTACCGAATTTTCCTCCGTTGGTGGTCGCTGAACAATTCGGGATGCTTCAGGCGATGGCTCCTGGTCGCATTGATCTTGGAATAGGACGTGCTCCCGGAACTAATGGGCTTACAGCGTCAGCACTTCGCCGTGGTCATACAGGTGTTGAAGATTTTCCTGAGCAATTAGCAGAATTACTGCATTTTCTTGAAGACGATTTTCCGGCAGGACATCCGTATAGAGAAAAAGTTTTCGCTGTTCCGGGACCAGGCCAGGATAGGGAAAACGGTATCGAAAGGTCTTTTGATAGCCCATCCGTCTGGCTTTTGGGATCCTCAGGGTACTCGGCTCAGTTGGCTGGTAAACTAGGATTGCCTTTTGCATTTGCAGCTCAGCTGGTTCCGGAGAATTTATCAATTGCTTTTGATCTGTATAGGAGAAACTTCAAACCATCAGAAGTTCTTGATCATCCTTATACCATAGCATCATTTTCTGTATTTGCAGCGGACAGTGAAGAAGAAGCAAGAATCCAGACGCATTCTTTTTCGCATAGTATGCTTCGGATGATGAAGGGAGAATCCTACGTTATCCCATCACCTGAAGAATTAAAAAATTACGACTATTCTGAGTCAGAAAAGTATGTCTTGGAAAGCTGGAATCAAAAAATGATTCAGGGAACTGCAAATCAGGTTGTCAGTGGATTGAATGAGTTTCAAAAAGTTTCGGGAGCAGATGAACTAATGATTGCTAATTTGGGATATTCGCCAGAAGGTATTTTGCATTCTGCTGAATTAATAGCAGATGCTTATAATATGCCTAATTTGTAGTATGGAATTATTTATATCTAAGAATAAAATTGATTGTTTACCCCAATCATCATCAAATAAATGCTGACAATGGCTTTGATCGCTGCAAGTGGAAAAGCAAAAATAATATAAGTTCACTTGAATGCTTTGGATCATTGCTTCACGACCAGAGCTATTCTTAAAAAAAAGCTGCAGGTTTTAAGATCAGAAAAGATAAATTGATCATTCCCGAAGACTGAGAAAAAACTTGACTCTTTCTTTATAATTGATAAAAATAAAACGGATTAATTAAAATCTAAGAACCTACTTTATTAATTGAGTAGGTTTTTAGATTTTAATTATTTATAACTTTAATCAAATTAATATATTTCGATCCGCATTCAGCAAACTTTTCATAATTATTCATTGCGTTGCCATAGTTTTGAATCGTAATTCCATTTTTATCCAATGATCCTTGAATCTCGTTAGGAAGAGACAGATTTTTGTCAATTGCATCTCCCTCTGAATCAACAGTACCAACGTTTTCACTCCATTTTATATTTTTCAGAGTAACATAATAGCCCTCTTTTTTCTCATCCAATGTTAAACTAGCGAAGTCTGTAAGTGTCTGCCGATCTGTTTTTAAATCATATTTTAATTTTCCTTCTGAATAATATAATTTCAGATCCATTTTGCAATTGGCGTTTTCTTTAGATTGATACAGTCCTTCAATATCAAAAAGCAGATCATTATTTTCAGTAATATTTTTTTGAGAAGAATCCGGCTGTAAGCTATCATTTTGTTTTGCAAGCGAGTCAATTGAAGTTGCATTAACTTTTGCCGTATTTTCAATTTGCTTATCGTCTTTTTTTACGCAAGATTGTATTGCGAATGCAAAAATGAGCGTAATGATAATCGTGGTGTTTTTCATTTATTAAAAGATGTATTATAGATATTTATTTTTATTTAAAGAATACTTATCAATTAGGGATAATGTTTTAAAAGTAGTGCAGAAATTTTTATTAGATTAAGAGTTACGAATATTCAAGGATGAAAGATACAGCCAAACAGTAATAGATAAATTTTAATATTAAAATATTCTCAACTATTTTAATATTTATAAAACAAAGCTCGTTCAATGATCATTATAATTAATAAAATAGGATTGAACGAGTGTGCAAAAGATGATAGTTATCAAAATGATATTTTAAAAAGCACTTTTGGTAGATCATAATCAAGCTGTGAATTATACTTTTGACTCAATTAAAAAGTATTTACCAGAAATGGATATATAAATTTTAGTAGATATTCAAAATGATCATTTTTGGAAAATGTGTAAAGAATTGATAAAAGTATGATAAACAATAAATTAGATCTCAAGGCGATCATTTTTGATATGGATGGGGTTTTGATCAATACAGAACCGCAATATGAAGACTTTTGGAGAACCGCAGCCAAAGAATATAATGTTTACTTCGAAGGCTTTGAAAAACAGATCCGCGGGATGACGGTAAAAAGATTATTTGAAGGACAATTCAGAGATATTGGGAACCTCGAGAAAAATGATCTTTTAAAAGATTTTAAAGCATTTGAAGATGAAATGTCTTTTCCTGAAATTTCCGGAATTTCTGCTTTGCTATCTCATTTAAAAGAATCAAAAATTAAATTAGGATTGGTAACCAGCTCGGACCTGGAAAAACTAACGAGGGTCAGTGGACAAAAAAACTACGATCTGTATTTTGATGTAATGATTACAGCCAACGATGTTGTTGACGGTAAACCATCGCCGGAATGCTATTTAAAGGCTGCAGATAAGTTAGGTGTCGAGCCGGAAAATTGTATTGTGTTTGAAGATTCTTTTGCAGGGATCTCTGCAGCGAGATCCGCAGGAATGGTCGTGGTGGGAGTTTCTTCTTCGCATTCAAAAGGTGAATTGATGGGTGAGTGTAAAAATGTGGTCGCGGATTTCCAGAGAATAGGATTAAAAGAAATAGTAGATTTTTATGAATCTGCAAAACTATGATCTGAAGTCTAATATAGTTTTCTTACGAAATTAAAAAGAGAATTTGGCTTAATTTTACAATTTACTAATTATGGAAAACTCGGTATTATCTTCGGAATTTAAATCATCAAATGAATTGGTGGAAAAATTATATCAGAACGGTTTTATCAAAAAATATCAGCAAGGCGATATTATTTTAGACGAAAATGCATCGATCCGCGCAATACCCATCGTGATGAAAGGAATGATGAAGGTCATCAGAACCGAAGAGGACGGGCGGGAGATTTTACTTTACTATATCAAAGCCGGTGAAAGCTGCATTATGTCTTTCCTAGGCGGCATGCACAATGAAAAAAGCATCCTTAAAGCAGAAATTGAAGAGGAATCCGAGATCTTGTTTTTGCCTGTAGAGAAAGCCTCGCTTTTTATGAAGGAGTATCCAGAATGGGTAGATTATATTTTCCGTCTCTATCACAAGCGTTTCGAAGAATTATTAGACATCATCAATGCCATAGCTTTCAAAAAAGTAGATGAAAGATTATTACATCTGCTTCAGAAAAAGTCTGAAATTTCTCAGTCTAAGACCGTTGTTACCACTCACGAACAACTTGCGAATGAGCTTGGTACAGCTAGAGTAGTGGTTTCAAGACTTCTTAAGCAGCTCGAAGATGCTGGTAAAGTAAAATTAGGCAGAAATAAAATAGTTCTTTCTGATTTCGAATAACTTTCTTTATGTAACAAAAGTAGCGGTGCAGGAATTCTGATATTTCCATTTTTGCGTTATTAAAGTTAAAGAATGGAAATTTTTGGATATATCGGATCTGTTTTTATCGGGATTTCATTAGGATTGCTGGGTGGCGGAGGAAGTATTCTTACAGTTCCCGTTTTGGTTTATCTTTTTGGGATCGATGTTTTTCTTGCGACAGAATATTCGCTTTTTATTGTAGGGATCAGCAGTCTGGTTGGCTCGTTTTCCTATTTTAAAAAAGGTTTTGTCAATATGAGAACCGCATTGGTTTTTGGAATCCCATCAGTCATTTCTATTTTTCTTACAAGAAACTTTCTCTTGCCTTTGATTCCTGATCAAGTATTTACTGTAGGTAGTTTTCAGATGAGCAAAGATCTGCTTTTACTGTTAATTTTTGCAGCTTTAATGATCATTGCCTCCTATAAGATGATTCACAAAAATGGAGAATCGATTGTGAAAAATGTCACACCTAAAAATACCACATTTCTGGCAGCAGGTCAAGGTTCAGCTGTTGGAATCATTACAGGTTTACTTGGGGCTGGCGGCGGATTTTTGATTATTCCAGCATTGGTCAATCTGTTGAAGACGCCGATGAAATTTGCCGTTGGAACTTCGCTGGTCATTGTTTCATTCAATTCTCTGATCGGATTTTTTTCATCAATGAAAAGTGTTGATATCGATTGGAATTTTTTAGGAACTATTTCAGTAATTTCGGTAGCAGGTATTATCATAGGTGCCGAATTATCCAAGAAAATTAATGGTAAAAAACTGAAACCGATATTTGGATATTTCATTCTTGTAATGGGAATTTATATCATCATTAAAGAGGTTTTACTTTAAATTAATAACATAGAAAATGAAATTCTTCTGTAACAAAAGTAACTGTACAAAAGAATGAGAACATAGAAATTTGTTCTTAACAAAGAATCAGTTTATAATCATCAATAAATACTTTCAAAAAAAAATACAATTAAATAAAAAAATAATTAATGATAGAAATGATAAAAGAACCTTGGCCTTGGTATGTTGCAGGTCCATTAATAGGGCTCACTGTTCCAATTTTGTTGATTATAGGGAATAAATCTTTTGGCATCAGCTCGTCTTTACGGCATATTTGTGCTGCCTGTGTACCTGCCAATATCAATTTTTTCCAATACGATTGGAAACAAGAATTATGGAATTTATTTTTCGTCTTCGGAATTTTATTAGGTGGATTGCTGGCCTTTCAATTTCTGATGAATCCTGGAGAAATTATCGTAAATCCAAATCTTAAAGCTGAATTGAGCGGTTATGGAATTACCGATTTCCGCAATCTTATTCCTGTTCAACTGATGAATTTTGCGAATCTATTGACTTTGAAAGGTTTTATCATTATGATTGTCGGCGGCTTTTTAGTAGGATTCGGAACCCGTTATGCAGGCGGTTGTACAAGTGGTCATGCCATAATGGGATTATCCAATCTCCAATGGCCATCATTAGTTGCAACGATCTGTTTTATGGCAGGAGGTTTTCTAATGGCGAATGTTATTTTACCCATTATTCTTTCACTTTAAAATTTAATTATTTATGGAAAAAGAAAATAATGCACTTCAGCAGAATAGTGTTTGTATCAATGAAAGTCCTTTACAGATTCATTGGTATCATCAGATCAGATATCTCATTGTAGGAATTTTATTCGGAATTGTTTTCGTCAAGTCTGAAGTGATCAGCTGGTTCAGAATTCAGGAAATGTTCCGCCTGCAGTCATTTCATATGTTCGGTATCATTGGTAGTGCTGTAGTTACTGGGATGATCTCAATTTGGCTGATCAAGAAATTCAATATCAAAACCATCGATGGAGAATCTATATCAATTGCACCGAAAAAATTCAATAAAGGACAAATCTATGGCGGGCTCATTTTTGGTTTCGGCTGGGCAATTACCGGAGCTTGTCCCGGACCGTTGTTCGCGCAGATCGGAACAGGATCACTGGTTGTGATCGTTACATTAATAAGTGCCATTTTTGGAACTTGGATTTACGGATATTTCAGAGAAAAACTGCCGCATTAAAGCAGGTAGCAGAGTATTTTATGTGACAAAAATTTTCAGTTCAGAGAAAGTTAATTATGGACTTTAGTTCAAAATAAAAATAAATTTAATAAGAATAAGAGTTATGTTTTTTCAACATATTTACGATAAAAGCCTTGCACAGGCAAGTTACCTGATCGGTTGTCAGGCAAAAGGAGAAGCCATTATTATTGATGCAAAAAGAGATATTGATACCTATCTGCAGATAGCAAAAGAAAATAATCTCAAGATCACACAAATTACAGAAACGCATATTCACGCAGATTTTTTGTCAGGCTCACGTGAACTAGCTGAAGTGACGGGTGCTGATCTTTATCTTTCTGATGAAGGTGGTGATGACTGGCAATATGAGTTTCCGCATACTGGTTTAAAGAATGGCGATGAAATAAAAGTTGGAAATCTGACTTTAAAAGTTATCCATACGCCCGGTCATACACCCGAAAGCATCAGTTTTTTGCTGACCGATCATCCGGCAACAGATGAACCTGTAATGATTTTTACCGGAGATTTTGTGTTTGTAGGCGATGTCGGAAGACCGGATCTTTTGGAAAAAGCAGCCGGAATCGTTGGAACTCAGGAAAAGGCAGCGAAAGAAATGTATCAGTCGGTACAGGATTTCTGTCGGCTTCCTTCATATATTCAGGTTTGGCCTGGACACGGTGCCGGTTCTGCGTGCGGAAAATCTCTCGGAGCTGTTCCAAGTTCTACCGTCGGTTACGAAAAGATCCGCAATTGGGCATTTCAATATGAAGATGATGAAGATGGTTTCATTGACTATTTATTGGACGGACAGCCTGAACCACCAAAATATTTTGCGATGATGAAAAAACTCAATAAAGTGGATAGACCTTTATTGACCGAAGTTCCTCAGCAAAAAAAACTTTCCAAAGAAGAATTTCTCAAATCATATTCTGAAGATGTTACATTGATTGATACAAGAAATAAGGCAGATTTTGCAAACGGTTTTATTCCTAAAAGTATCAATATTCAGGGTAACAATTCTTTTTCAACGTGGATGGGTTGGATTTTAGATTACTCTCAACCATTTATTCTGATTGCAGAACAAGACAAGATAGATGATCTTACAAGAAAACTAATGCGAATTGGGATGGATCAAATGATGGGTTTTGTGGAAGAGGTAAATGATTTTGGTTTAGATTTGCTGGCTTCTGATATTATTGATATTAATGAGTTTGAAACCTATCTTAATCGAGAAGATATACAGATTGTGGATGTGAGAAACAAAACAGAATTTGAAGAAGCTCATATTCAAAACGCAGACAATGTTTTTATCGGTACCTTGGAGGACCATCTTGATGAAATTTCTAAAGATAAAACGGTGGTGATTCATTGTCAGAGTGGTGATAGGGCAGCGATCGCGTATTCACTTCTAAGAAAAAACGGTTTTGAAAGAGTGAAAAATTTTTCAGGTGGAATGAAAGAGTGGTTGACTGCAAAAGGTGCAACTTCTAATTGTAAGATCTGAAACCACTAAATTGAAACAAAATAAAAAACATTAATATGAAAGATAATAAAGTAAATGACCTTTGGACTTCGAGATGGGATGACAGATACAGCGAAAAAGAGTTTGCTTATGGAGAAGAACCCAATAATTATTTAAAAGAACAATTGTCAAAACTAACTCCAGGTCCTATTCTTTTCCCTGCAGAAGGCGAAGGACGAAATGCCGTTTTTGCCGCCAAAATGGGTTGGAATGTTTCTGCGTTCGATATTAGTATTGAAGGTAAAAACAAAGCGGTTAGACTTGCTAACAAAAATGATGTAACCATTAAGTACAAAGTTGGTGAATTGGAAACATTAGATTTTGAAAATGAACAATTTGATGCAATCGCTTTGATCTACGCACACTTTCCTGCAACTATAAAATCGATTTACCATACAACATTTGACAGATTATTGAAAAAAAATGGAACTATAATCTTTGAAGCATTTAGTAAAAAACATATTGATTATGTTACAGCAAATGAGAAAGTAGGTGGGCCAAAAGATATTGAAAGTTTATTTTCAATAGAAGAGATCAAATCAGACTTCCCAAACTATGAAATTATTGAATTATCTGAACTAGAAATTGAACTAAGTGAAGGACTTTATCACAATGGAGTAGGCTCGGTAATAAGATTTGTTGGTAGAAAAAAGTAATTGGATGCAGGGAATAGTTTTGTATGAGGAGTTATAAAATATTGCGTGACTTAATTCAAGACTACAAATTGATGGTATTTAGAAATAGTAATGAAGTAAAATGGTTAAAAATGTATAAAAAATTGATCGCATTATTTCTGGCATTTGTTGTGACAGAAGGTATGAAAGCACAGAATAAAGCCGAGCAAAAAAGTCTGCCGGTTAAAGAGTTCTACAAAAAAATAGAAATAAACAAAGAAGCACAGTTGGTCGATGTAAGAACGCCGGATGAATTCTTAAACGGACATTTGATCAACGCAATGAATATCGATTGGAAGGCAGATGATTTTGAAGAAAAATCAAAAGCTTTGGACAAAAACAAACCGGTATTTGTTTATTGTATGAGCGGACCGAGAAGCACAGCTGCTGGTACAAAACTGCAGGAAATGGGTTTTAAAAATGTCTATATAATGGAAGGTGGAATGATGAAATGGAGAAATGCTGATCTTCCAGAGATAAAAAAATCCGAATCTGCAGGAATGAGTCTTATACAGTACAATGAAGTGTTGAAAAGTGAAACTCTTGTTCTTGTTGATTTTTACGCAGAATGGTGCGCTCCTTGCAGGAAAATGAACCCCTATCTCAAAAAAATAGGATCTGAAATGTCTGACAAAGTAAAGGTCGTAAGAATCAATGCTGATGAAAACACCGAGCTTTGTAAAGAACTGAATGTTTCTGCACTTCCTGTTTTAAAATTGTATAAAAACAAAAATGTAATCTGGGAAAATCTTGGATTTGTGGAGGAAGCAGAAGTAAGAAAACAAATTTTGCAATAAGGATTATTTTATAAAAATGGAAAAATTCAAAATTTGGCTCAAAAAAAACTGGAGCACTGTACTTTTGGTAGGAATATTTATTCTTGTCTTGGTCAGTCCTGATACGAAAACTTGGCTGATGCGACAAATCATTTTCACGGGATTACTCAACTCAAAAATTGAGAAAAAAAGCGTTGAAAAACCCGTAGAAGAAATGAGTCCATCCAGCTCTGAAAGCTTTAGCGTAAAAGATGAAAACGGAAAGATCATCAATATTTCTGAATTGAAGGGTAAGGTGGTGTTTATTAATTTCTGGGCATCCTGGTGTCCACCTTGTAGAGCAGAATTTCCATCAATTCAGAAGTTTTATGAAAAATATAGAAGCAAAAATGAGCTCGTTATTCTCACTGTAAATCTGGATGAAGATCTGGACGCCGGAAAAATATACCTTGGAAAGGAGAAATTCACAGTGCCTTTTTTAGTTCCTGAGGGAAGTATCCCAGAAGAATATTTCAGCGGTTCACTTCCTACAACTGTAGTTTTGGATAAGACAGGCGTAATAAGATTGCACCACGCCGGAATGGCAGATTACAGCAAGGACTCTTTCTATGAAGAAATCGATCAACTTTTGCAAGAGTAAATATTTTTTAATTCCATCGTTTATGAGATTAATTGATATTTATTATGATGTATAAATAAACACTTCAAAAATTCAGCAGCTCATTTTAACAAAAACATACTATAACTATTTAATAGTTTTTTTTGAAATTTGTAATACTAAGTTGGTCAGAAAGGGATGCACTTATCTAATATACATACTATTTCCAAACCGGTTAAATAGATTTAAAAAGCAAAAATATTTTTGCTTTGGTTTTATAGGTTTTCATTTTCAACTCAGACTGATAGTGATTATTTTTTGAGATTTTATAAAATTAGTGATCTTGCTAATATTTAATTAGATGCAGACATTTTAACTCCAAATAATGGTAAGGTAAACCAAAATGTGCTTCCCTGGCCTTCAATGCTTTCCACTCCTATTGTTCCCTGATGTCTTTCTATGATCTCTTTACAGATGTACAAACCTATTCCAAATCCTTTTTTATTTTTCATAGCCTCACTTTCAACCCTAAAGAAGCGGTCAAAAATAAAAGGCTGATCTGCAAGCGGAATACCCATTCCTTGATCTTTAACAGAGACATGCGCTATTCCGTTTTTAGTAATGCAGGTTACCTTGATAGTTGTACCCTCCGGCGAGTACTTTACCGCATTATTGATAAAATTGATTAATACCTGCTCGATTTTGTCTTGGTCGGCATTCAGTGGAGTTATATCTACTGGTGCAAATACTACTTTATGACTACTGATAGTAACCATTGACTCCTCTTCTGCAATCTTAAAAAGAGATACCATATCAAAACGGGTTATATTAAGACGTATTTTTCCTTCGCCCAGACGGGCTACGTCAAGAAAACCATTGATCATAGCTTCCATTCGTTTTACTTGTGTATTTACTTTGTCCATATTGATGACCAACATCTTGTCATTATTTTTTTCGGCCATTCTCTGAAGGAGGTTTGTATAAGCCTTGATAGCTGTTAAAGGATTTCGCAGCTCATGACTTACCATTCCGATGAAATCACTTCGGCGCTGTTCGTCCATTTTTTTTTCGGTAATATCCGCCGTTGTTCCTGCAAAAAAAGAAACATTCGGATTTTCAGGATCTGTATATATATAGAAGGTAGCCCGCACCCATCGAAGCTTTTTATTATGATAACCTATGATGGGGTATTCCAACTCTGAAGGTTCGTTTTGTGTAATGGACGCCTCTGCTACAGCAATCACTTCATTCCTATGGGATTCAGCAATTTGGCTAATTGCATCATCATAAGACATGTGTTCATCATGGTAAAACCCGAATAATTCTTTCATTCTTGCAGATGCAAAAAGTTCCTTTGTCTCTAAATCCATATGCCAGGTGCCCAGATTTGCAGACAAAATTGCTGCACGCAGGCTTTCTTCTCTCCCTTTCAGTTTCTGCTGAAGGAAATAACTATTGGTGATGTCAGCAAAGCTACCGATAGCCCCTATGATCTTTTCATTATGATCTTTGATAGGTACAGCATTCATCCGAAGGTAAATACTATGCTGCTGCTGATTACTCACTACAAATTCATGGTTGATAGTGGTTGCACCCGTCTGTAAAGCTATTGAGATAGGATGTTCTTCGGAAGGTAGAGGGGAGCCGTCAAGCCTTCGATTGTTGAATTCCAGAGAGATATTGGTTAACGTAAGCATCTTTTTTTCATCTAATTTGAAAATTTCTTGGTTACGCCGATTGGTATAAGTAATATTTCCCTCATCATCTGTAATAACTATCCCTTCAACCACGAGATCCAATATAGTTTGAAGCCTTTCCTTACTTTCTGTAAGATCTGTGTTGGCTTTATTCAGTCTTTCTTCTGTTTCTCTTAACTTACCATTCGTTTCTGTAAGTTGTTGATTGATTTTAAGTAATTCTTTGTTATTTCTTCTTAGGGATAATTTATCAATTACCTGTTGAGCAAGTGTGCGCAGAGCTTTCTGTTGGACCTGAGTTAAAAGCTTTGGTTTTTGATCAATTACACACAGCGAACCCAAAGCAAAACCATCTTTATCCAGTAATGGCATGCCTGCATAAAATCGAATATCAGGACTACCCGTAACAAGCGGATTGTCCTGAAAACGCTGATCAACTTGCGCATCTTCAATCTGCATTAGTTTTTCTGGATTTTGTATAGCGTGAGAACAGAATGAATGACACCGGTCGGTTTGGTCAACATCAAGTCCGTAATGAGACTTGAACCACTGCCGGTTGTTGTCAACGAAGCTGATTAATGCAATAGGAGTATCGCAAATAGCTGCTGCTATTGCAGTGAGGTCATCATAATCTTCCTCTTCTTCTGTATCTAAAATATTATATGAACGAAGAGCTTCCAGCCTTTTGTGTTCATCAGAAAAATTCATTCCAGCCATAAAGAGGTGTAAATAATGAGTACTATATTTAAAGGGCTGTAAAGGTATACAATTTCATCAATCTTTATTTCTGATATATTTTCACAATCTCTAAAATAATTAAAACAGACGTAAAATTCAACGAAATAAAATTCTATTTTTAAATTTTACTACAAATATTTAAAAATCAAAACCTACTGACAGAAATGATAAGCTATTTATCTTTTAACTTCGAAAAATAGTGGTTTGCAATATTAATATAATATCTACACAAATCACTAAACAAAAAAATATATCATGATTTAAAATAAAGATAATATTGGCAATCGGCTATCTCATAAAAAATGAAAAAATTTTCCTTTAGATTTTTTATTTTTTATATTGTTGGTATTGTTTTTGTGAATTGTATAGTATGAGAAAGATTTTTTTGGTTGAAGATGATCAGGCAATCAGAGAGGTACTGGAAATAGTTCTGTCCTCTGAAAATTATGATGTACAATCATTTCCAACGGTCAGAGCTTTTACGCAAAGAGATATTCATATACATCCCGACCTTTATATTTTTGATGTCATGTTACCTGATGGATCTGGTATTGATCTATGTGACGAACTTAAAAGCGATGTCGACAACAAAGATGTTCCTGTCATCATTATGAGTGCTCATGCGACACTTGATCATATTTGTCAAAGTTGTCAACCTGACGATTTTATTCCGAAACCATTTGATATTGATACCCTTCTTCTGAAAGTACGTGAGATCATTGAATAAATGGACAATCTCATACTAAAAGTCGTGTGAAAGTAAATTTTAATTTTTTCTCTAAAGGCTATTGTTTTTTTAATAATTGACTGCAAATTGTTCTTTTATCATCTATGTTATTTCTTATAACGTTTACCTGCAAAATTTGACCATCATCACAATTAGTCTTAATCAAGAAATTATTTAAGGATTTAAACAAAAATAAGACGTTATAAATATGATGTACTCATGTTTAGTAATTTACTTCTTCCAAAAATACTATACAATAAGATCACAATTTTTTATTTTTGCACAAAATGCATAGACTTAATGACTGATTGTGATACCAATAGATGTCAAATTCCTGCAAATAATTCCTGTTACTTTTATCTTTACTCTCCACGCTAATAATCACAAGCCTTTTAGCCAACAGTTTCGGGATTTTCAAATAGTTACCTCATATGATTAAATGATTTTTTTTGGTTAGGTTGGTATTTCCAAAATTCTACTAATGAATCAGTTAAGTCGATCTATGTCTTTTAGGAAATTAATCTATTTTTGTAAATAGAAAAAGATCGTTATCATAATTTCAGTGGTCTGAAATGAAAAATTAGGTAAGTAGAGATATCTAGGTATGTACAATTTATCAAAACAATTAAAAGAGATTGGATTTAACATCGATCTATTACAGAATGCTATTGAGAGGAATGCTAATTTGAATAAGTTCAATACATTAGAGTACTTCTGTATCTATGTATTCCTTAAGGATTTTAAATTAAAAGTTGATGGGGAACTAATAATAGTATCTGGTGGCGAAGCCGTATTTCTGAGTCCATTTCGAACCATTGAATTTATGGAGAAAGTACATGCAGACATCTACGTGATTGCCTTTACCCCATTATTTTATGAAAAGTCAAAAAAAGATAGTTTGTTTTTAAATTCTGAAGTATTTTTCAGTTATAACGGTCAAGTACAAGCAATCCCATATTTTGGAACTACGGAGTATATTAAGTCAATGATGACTGACAGGTTAAAGTATTTTAAAGATGCCGACCAGTCTTTATACTTAGCAGTGGCGCACAGTATTATTGAAACTCTTCTTTTAGATGCCTTAATGTATGTAAGCCCTATTCATAAAAAAGAGCAAGAAGTATTAAGCTTGATATCTGTTGGTAACAGTTTTAAAACTCTTTTACAAAAAGATATTAGAATAAACCGAACAGTTTCTCATTATGCATCAGAACTTTGTATTTCTGAAAGAAAGCTCACAAATGTTATTAGAGAACTTTATGGCAAAACCGCAAAGCAAATAATTATACAGAAATTTTGCAATGATTGTGTCATTGCTCTCACTCATTCAAACCTGACTATTTCTGAAATTTCTTTTGAATTTGGTTTTAGCTCTGAAAGTAATTTTGCTAATTTCCTGCGAAAACATACCGGTAAAACTCCTACGGAATTACGCATATTTAGTCAGCAGAACACTAATTGAAATTTTAGAGATCATGTACATCTGTATTAGTAAAATAATCTCTGAATGAATTTTACTTTTTAAGGGACAGTTAATAATTACTTTTTCAAAAATGGATTGTAATTTTTGTTAACCATGAGGATTCTTACGACACCTGCTTCACAGTTTCAATACTTCATCTGTAATGTGGTAGATAACATTTTATAATAGATCGGTGATTCTGAAAAAAATTGTATAGCTTATAACAGAACTGTAATAATTATCGAGATCATTTTGAACTAATTTTAAGATGGAGTTGACATTCGAATGAAAAGATCTTAGACGATATTTTGAACTCTTTGACGGCTGTATTATAAAGTTATTAAACGTAAAAGTCATGATGATATCATATTAAAGAGAGAGGGAGAGTCACATATATCATTTCAGAATTAATAATTGTGTTAGGAAGTTTGTTGTGGTTATAGTGTGTGAAAAATTTCAACATACAATTAAAAGTGCTGAAATTAATAAGTTAAAGGTCTTTTTTAATAACCCTCCTGTACACTATTCGCTGTATGTTTGTTTTAGAGATTAAAGATTGTGATTGAGGGTGTTTGCAAGAAATAGCAGCTTTCTAAAAAAATAGTCTGATTGCCATTAAATTTTTATTTAAGGAGTCGCAAAAGTTTATATAAAGTATTGCAATTTCGATTTTTGTATTAATAATGACTTATAAAGCAAGTTCTATAATATAAATAATGAAAAACTAAAGTGGTTTCAAAACTACGTTAAAGATGCCGATTAAATTTTCTTTGTTTAAAAAAAAGTGTTTTTCCAGTCTAATGAAAAAAAATGTCATGCCCAGAAAAGTTGTGCAAGGTCCTATAAGGGATAAAGAAAAAACAAAAAAAAAGTTGCTCGATGCAGTTGGTGAAATTTTAAAAACCAAGGGTTACAGAGATTTGAAAGTTAGTAAAATAGCGGTTGTTGCTGGTTATGACAAAAAGTTAATTTACGAGTATTTCGGGAGTACAGACAAGCTTATCAACGAATATTTAAGATCGCAGAATTATTACGGCAAAGTCGATGACACGACACCTGATATGGGTTCTTCTGGTTCTGATCAAAAACTTTTAGTAAATGGCTTGTTGAAAATATTTGACGGTTTACTAAAAAATAAAGAATTACAAAAGGTTCTGATTTGGGAACTTTCTGAAAATCGCCCCGCTTTAAAATCACTCGTTGAAAAACGGGAGGAAATTGCCCACGGTCTGTCTACACATAGTGAGAAGGTAGTTCTTGATGACAAGTCGGATGAATTTAAATCAATCTTGGCTCTTGTGCTAGCAGGAATCTACCATTTAAACCTTTATACAGGATCTAATGCAAGTGTATTCTGTGGGATTGATTTGAAGTCGGAAGGGGGAAGAGGGAAAATCGAACAAGCTATCATCAATATTATGGATTTTGCATATACACGTTGACATGTTTTTTTATAATAATCTGAAGCAATACATAATCTTTTTTTAATCTGAAAAATCTTCATAGTCATTCAACGCATAATGTATATAAATTTTTTTTGAAAAAAATTATTAACCTCAAAACTAAAAATCAGAAAATTATAAAAATGAACTACCAACAAGCTGTCGGCAGAACTGCAAGATAAAATAAAGAATAGGAATGAAATAGACAAATATTTTTCATAGATAAAAATTGGTTATTGGCAAAAGTAGCGATCCTATCGAAAAACTTTTTACGGATTTTCGTAAAACGAAAAAATCCCGACAGGGATCTGGATTTGAATCATATTCATTATTTTCTCAAAAAACTTAAATTATTAAGCATGTATTTTTCAAATTAGGCTACTCGGTGAGAATTTTCCTTTCTGATGATCTTTTACATATTCTCACAATTAAAGTTCTGCTCTGATTCTGCTGAGCTGAGTGGGCGTAATTGCCAGATAAGAGGCTATCTGATGAAGTTTTAATCGGGAAATCAGCTCAGGATGATCTTTTTCCAACTCTAAATATCTTTGTTTGGACGTAGCGGATTTAAGCGTGATCTCGGCAAATTCTTTTTCAATGACCCAATGCCGTTCTAAATAACTGATGTAGAAATTGGCGATATCATTATACTGTGTTGTCAGCTTTCTGAAATCACTGAAAGTATAGCTGATGACTTCCGTATCCTCCAAGGCCTCAATGGAGAAAAATCCAGGTTCCTGCTTTAACAATGCGCTTGTAGAAGCAACAAGGGAGTTTTCCGGAAAAAATCTTTTAATTATTTTTTCACCTTTTTCACTAAGATAATAATATGAAAGCAGTCCTTTAACTACAAAACTGATGTCCTTCGGAATTGCACCCTGTTCCAAAAAATGATTTCCCTTGGCTATTTCGGATGTTTTTAACAAGGCAGACCAAGCCTTTTGTGATTCCTCAGAGATCAAGGTATAGCGGTCTATAAATTCCCAAAATACTACCATAGTATAAAGATAAAGTAAAATAAAAATACAGGTATCTAAATTTTCAGAAATTGAATTATTTTCTCATTCCCTCAACATATGTAAAGATTTTTGAGGATCCTGACTTTTAACTTTGCTCCTACAAAAATCAATTACAATGATAAAATCATTATTTGCATTGGTCGTCATGTGCATTGGAACAGAAATGTTTTCCCAAAAGGTCGACTCACTGAATATTTATAGTGCCTCTATGAAGAAGGAAATTAAAACCCTTGTGGTGCATCCCTCAAACGAAAAGAATGAGAAACTGCCAACGGTTTATATACTCCACGGATACAGTGGCTATCCCAAAAGAACATTAACACAGGATATTCCGTCCTTAGCAAAACTCAGTGTAGAGATGCAGATGATTTTCGTGTTACCTGACGGAAATTATGACAGCTGGTATATAGACAGTCCCAACTTGAAGTATGAGACCTTTATTGCCAAAGAATTGACAGGCTTTATTCAAAAAAAATATAATTCTGACCAATCGGAATCCGCTTTGATGGGGTGGAGTATGGGTGGACATGGCGCTCTGTATATAGGTGCAAGACATCAGAATATCTTTAGTGCTATCGGAAGTGTATGTGGTGTTATAGATTTTGTTCCTTTTGGAAGGGAATATGGTATTCCTAAATTATTAGGAGAAAGTCCTGAAAAATGGGCTGATTACACAGCCATCTCGCAGATAGGCAAGCTTAAAGACAGCCGACAAAAAATCCTGATCAGTTGTGGAACCGACGACCTCTTGATTGCACAAAACAGAAAATTTCACGAGCAATTGATCAAATTGAATATTCCTCACATTTATGAAGAACGTCCCGGTGCTCACGATGCAGCCTACTGGTCCCAGGCTGCTGTTACTCAAATATTTCAACTTAAACAATTCTTTGCAAACCATGAGTAATTTTAAACATTTTACAGATAAGATAAAAAATGTTCTTATTTCTCCACTCTTCATTTTATTGTTTACAGGTTGTTCTAAAACTGAAAATAATCCAATCCCAAATCCAAAAGATATGTCAAATATCCAATACAGCAACCCCAACGGGCTTTTCGATCCCACACCCTATGCATTTTCCCACTCTGCGACTGCTTCTGGTAAAGGAAGTTATGTTTTTATCTCCGGACAAAGTGGTGGAGAAGGTTTAGAACATCGACTTTCGGATGATTTCCGGATGCAGGTCAAAGCTGCTCTTCAAAATTTGAAAACTGTTCTTAAAGCATCAGGCCTGACGGCTGATGATGTCCTTAAAATTACAATATTGATTGTTGGTCACGATCAGGAGAAACACAAAATATGGACAGAGGAAATGCAAAAGGTGTGGACTAAAAACCAATTTCCGGCAAGTACTTTAATTCCAGTTCCAAAACTGGCGCTGGATGGAATGCTCATTGAAGTAGATGCTGTTGCGTTTAAAACGTTGTAAAGAAAAATGGTGATTTGTTGATTTCAGAATTTTTAAACGTCAGTGAATTTATTAAACTATTAAAAAGTACAAAGGGTATATTTACTTTTGACTTTTTAATAGGGTATTTCTCATTACGGCTTTAAATATCGGATCGTTGCATTCACTTGTAAACAAATGTCGTTAATCTCAAAATGAAAACTTAGTGATAAAAATATCAATTATCTGAATTGTTTTCTGAATTCCAATGGGGATATTTCAGTTCTTTTTTTGAATAGTTTATTAAACGACTGTGGATATTCAAATCCTAAACTGTAAGCGATCTCAGCCACAGAAAGATCTGTCGCTGATAAGAACAGCTTTGCTTTTTCGATCAATCTGTTTTGAATGTGCTGCTGCGTACTTAGTCCGGTAAGAGTGCGCAGCATATCACTAAGGTAATGGGTAGACAGGTTGAGTTGACCCGCAAAATATTCGACGGTGGGAAGACCTGCTTTAAAGCTTTCTTCATCACTAAAATAATCGTCCAGTAAATTTTCCATTTTGATCAGAAGTTCACTATTCGCTGGTTTTCTTGTTATGAACTGCCTTTCATAGAAACGGTTGCAATAACTTAGCAGCAGATCTATTTGGGCGACGATGATCTCTTGGGTATGTTTGTCGATATGCTGATATTCCTGTTCAACTTTTAGAAATAACTCAAGAATATTATTCTCTTCTGTTTCTGAAAGATGCAATGCTTCATTGGTAGCATAAGAGAAGAAGCCATAGGTTTTGATGGTTGAAGCAACGGTATGTTTTCCCAGAAAATCAGAATGAAAGAACAGAGCGTAACCGGTTCCTGCGCCGTTGTTATCTGAATCTGTATTAGATAAGTCAAGGATTTGAACTTGTTTAGGTGCAGTGAAGCTCAGGACGCCTTTATCAAAATCATACTGGTTTTGTCCGTATCTCATTTTAGCCTTGACATCTTTTTTTAAGGATATGCTGTAAAAATCAGCGGAGAATTTCTCTAAAATTGAGTCTTTTTGAATCCGGATATCTTCAAGATCGATAATACTGACCAGCGGATGAAGCGGATCAGGCAATGACAGCAGACGGTGGAATTGCAATATTGAATCAATGCTATTCATTTTGTTTATTTATACAAATATAAGGAAGACCTAACCATAACGATCCTGTCTTCCTAAGACTTAGATCATAGATTCTTTTTAAAGAATGGAATTAATTGTAATAAAGCTTCACAAGTTGCTTTAGGCTGGTCATATAGGTCATAATGACTGGCGCCTTTAACCACATAGATATTTTTATTTTTTGATGCTGCCTTATTATAAAGTTCAAATCCATCTCTATAGGAACCAAAGGCTCCGACCTTATCTCCGACAATGATCAATGATGGCTGTGTCAACAGCTGATCTGCCAAATGGAAAGCATCGAAATTGACCGTATTCCCAAAACTTGTAAAAAGAAGTTGATTGGACGATCTCGGATGATTTCCACGAGGTGTTCTGTAGTAATCGATACATTCCAAAAGATCCATTTCATCCATTCCTTGTTCCTTAGCTTCTTCTGAAGAGTTTGGTGTCCAGTTGACGATCAACGGTTCAGCGCCATTGGCTTCGGCTGTACGCTGCTTACCCACAGCTTCCAGGATCTGTATCGGATCCAGGCTTTCTCTGTAAGCCCTGCAAAAATTAGATGCGGAAACTGTGGCGACGGCTTTGATTCGTCTTTCTGTCAAAGCGGCATTAGCTGAATATGCACCGCCCGCACAGATTCCTAAAATACCGATCTTTTCATTATCTACAAAATCCAATGTTGTAAGATGATCTACTGCACATTTTATGTCTTCAACTCTGGTTGCCGGATCTTCCAGAAATCTTGGTTCACCACCGCTTTCTCCCTGAAAAGAAGAATCGAATGCAAGGGTGATAAATCCTTCTCCAGTAAGTTTCTCAGCATATTGACCAGCAGTTTGTTCCTTGACACTGCTTCCCGGATGGACACAAATGATGGCGCTGTATTTTTGATTTTCATCAAAGTTCTCAGGCAAATTGAGATGTGCTGCAATTTCCCAGCTTCTATTTTTGAATTTGATTGATTTCTGCATTTTTCTTTATTTAAATTCTTATGACAAAGATCTTCTAAAGAAATGGCAAGGCTGTTTCCAGATTGCGGATATATGTTTCCAAATCGGAGCTTAGTTTAGTGTAGGAGATATTCAGCTTTACTGCTTAGAGAAATGTCAACAACTGTTGAGTATACTATAAAAATTATCGTCTCAGCCTCTCGTTTGAAATGAAGCTTATTTGAAAATTGGACTACAAGAAGTACCAATCGGGCTACTTTTTATAGAACGTTAATCAGGAATTTTGTAATTGAAATTAAAGTCAGTTTTAGAAATAATTAAAATAAGAATTATGCAAAAAAGAAAATTAGGCAATAGCGGATTGGAAGTTTCCGCATTGGGCTTTGGCTGTATGGGTATAAACTTTTTGGATGGCAATGGAGGAAGTATAAAATAGAGATTTAATATTCACGATAAGATATTTCCTGATCTCATGTCAAAAAGTACGCAGTAGAGACTTGAAAAGTAAAAAGATTGAATCAATTATTTAGTGAACATTATTACATCTGTGTGCTATATAAAAAGATGAATTTATACTTTCTATCAGACCGGGAATAGAATTGAGGAAATTTCGAACTGATTGTATTTGCCTTTTTATTGCCTGAAATTTCCGTAATGAATTTAAACTACGATGGTAGTGATCAGAATAGTTCTGACGCACTGCTATTCATCTATAGGCTTGATCCAGATAGTTTTTTTAGTGACTTCCAGTGAAACCTTATTTTTTCTCTTATAAAGGATTGTGATACCTATTGCGATGAATAAGCTTAAAAACCTGAAAATGTTTGCATAAATACCTCCGATAGCAGAATCGTCAACATTAAAGATCAGCCAGTAAAGATTCATCAGGCAGTGCAGAAAGATTGCCGTCCACAAATTAAAATTCCATTCCGCATAGATCCACGAGAAGAATATAGAACCTAAAAATGTAATCGCAAATACTCCTAAAATTTCCATAAGATCAGTGGCCTGGTAAAGATGTGCCATACCGAAAAGCAGTGATCCCAAGAAAACAGAAGGTAAAAATCCTAATCTTGTACATCGGTACAGAATACCAAACAGAAATGCTCTGTATATGATCTCTTCAAAAAATGCAGATGAGATAGTATTGATGATGACTGAATTTAAAGACAGGCTTGTATTTAAACTGAATTTTATCGAGAATGCTATTAGCAAAGGTAGTGTGCAAAGAAAGGCAAATCCAAAACCTTTTGTTAAACTAGAGGATAATCCGATCGCTTCAGGTACAGTTTCTCCTTTTTTCTTTAAAAAGAAGACCGTGACCAGCAGAGGGATCAAAGTGATAATGTATGCAATAATATGCCCTGCAGCTTTGGAGTTTGTGATAGAGGTGACTTCTTTTTGGAAATAAGAAAAACAGCTTTGATCGAAATAAAAGTACGATCCAAATCCAAAAATAAAAACTAAAAAAAAATTAAACCTGTTCATAGTCGATGTTTTATGTTTGGTGCAAAAGTAGCATAAACAAGAACTAAGAATCTAATGATAGTGGCGGTTGACAAAGATTAGGGACGAATGGTAAGATCTTTTAGAATGGGTAGAACAGCAGGGATGAAGTTTCTCGATATGGTCAACTCATTGTTAAGATTGTCCAATGAGAGTTTATATCCTGAAGAGTTGCCTTTAGATCTGATCACTTTTGAGAGATTGACAATAAATGACCGGTGGGTCTGTCGTATAACATCAGTCTGAACCTGTTGCAGTAATTTCGAAAGGGATATGCGGATCATTTCCTTTTCAGGACTATTATTCCTGTAAAAGTAAACGATGCAGTAGTTATCTGCTGCCTCAGCATAAATAAAATCGGTCTCAGGAATTTCCAGACTGTAATTCCCATATTCCGAAGTGATCCTTAATATGGAGGAAGTAGTAGCCAAAACCTCAAGATTTTTCTCCTCAGCAATATATTGAGACTTATTTTGATTCAGCACTGTTGAAGTTTTCAGTTTTGGTTGCCGGTTAAAGTGAATGTATCTACCCAATATAAAAATAATTATTACCGGAAGGAATAATGCTGCTGTATAACCCAGCATATATAAGTAGTTTTCAAAATTCAGATGGACTCTGCTTAGAATCAAAGCGTTGTAAAAATAAGAAGCTACAGATGCCGTTAAAAGGATCAAAAAATTCTTACAAATCTCCTCAGCCAAAGTCCATTGCTTTTTTCTGCTGAAAAGGAGTGCCAAGCTGCTAAATGATAAAAAACTGATGACAGCATAAGGGAACAGCATCATATATTTGTAGGAATGTTGAAAATCGCTTGTTCCATAGGGCTGATAGATGATCAAAAGAATATAGACTGACAGACCAGCCAAAGAGGATGTCAGCAAAAGCTCTCTAAATGTTTCATTGTTAGGAAAGGGAACTTTACTGATCATCAAATTCCAGCTTAAATTCTTACGACCTGTGATTGGTAAATTTCTGGACATTGTTCTTTCTTCTTATTCTAAAATGCAGATTATGATACGCAAAGTTACAGTATTTTCAATTTATTGCTTAAAGGATTAAAAGCCTTACTGTCATGTTTTTAATTGCTTTTTTTTCCTCCATTTGCATCATTTCCAAGGGACAAAGCTTAACAATGATGACTCCAAGTGGGGCACCTGAATTTCTATAGCCAATATATTCCGTTTTCCCTGCTGAAAAACATTTTGTTGGGTATCTTGGATTCATCACTTACAAATTCGGAATGCTTAAAGATTATATCAAAGCACAAGAAGAAAAATTGAAAATAATGATCTTGCTAATTAGAAAATCAGTTATTGGTTTGGATTTTTTTCAAATTGCAAAAGGAATAGTAGATTTAGGAAACAATTACAGCTTGTATCTTGTCAATCTGTTTTAAATGTCTGATGATGTGATTAATGAAAAACTGGAAGGTGTCACCTAATTTTAGCTTGATCAAACTTGAAATTGAAGTCTGAATTTTCACTTTGTTTAAACTCACATTTCGGGATTGACTGAGCAGATCCAAAAGTTTGATCTGTTGATTAAGAGATTTGTCAATAACCGCTTTATCAAGTTTGGCATTCAATGGATTTTTGTCTTTGAAGGTTTTCATTTTATTCAATTGTTCTTTCGGCAACATACTTTTTGCAAAGTAATTTCCCAAAAATCCACTCTTGAATTCAACTTCACTTTTACTATTTGAACCTTTAATTTTTCTTTCAATTTGCGGTAAATAGAATTCTCCATATAAATTCAAATGCTCTAAACATTCCAAAATACTCCAGGAAGTTTTGTTTTCTTTCCACGTCAAGGTATCTAAATCATAATTCTTTAGTTTTTCAACCTGCTTGATGATTTGTGTTGTTTGTTCTGTTAGCGATTGTATCAATATCTCTGTTTGCATATATTAATTTTATGCAAAGATCTCAATAGTATTTTTTGTAAATCTTGATTGACGTCAAGACTTTTTAAGCCGTGATAAAGTTTCAGCACTCATCCTTAAATAATTTGCAATATGTCTATTGGGGATCTCCTGAAAAAGTTGCGGACTTCGTTTCAAGACTCTTTCATATCTTTCCTTTGGAGAATTAGTCAGAATATCAATTTCACGTTCCATTTGCTGAACGACCAGGTTCTCTAAAATTTGTATCCATAAATTCCGATTACTTTCCAATTCTAAAAATTTATCAATTTGTTGTTTTGTGACGATCTTGATAACCGTCTTTTTAATGGCTTGGATAAATAATTCAGAGGGCTTTCCTGTCAAAAATGAGTCAAGTGAAACAATCAAATTTTCTTTGTAACCAAACCGAATAGTTCGTTCTTCGTCATTGTCCAGTATAAAAATTCTTAAGCTACCACTTTTTACAAAATACAAATTAGTGTCGATGCTTCCATCTACTTTCAGGAACTCGTTTCGGCCGATGGTAATTTCTCTGGTTGAAAGTTCAAAAATCTCTTTCATCGTTTGTTATATTATGAATATATATGCTATGAGCGAACTGTCGTTTTAATTTTTAAAAATGCAAATGTAGGACAGCATCATTCACTCAGAAAAATATTTTCCGGTTTTTGTAATTTTTTTTTACACTGTCTCCAATAATTTTTCATACACTCCTGAATCATTTGGACAAAAGTATTTCTACTGTATCTCTCACAACATTTTTTCTTATTTATTTGAATCGGTCATAAGCGAATAAAATTACAAAGTAACGTATTTCATATGAGGCTCACTGATTTTCTATAGCAAATATACTCCGTGGTCACTGCGTAAAAAAAATATTTTTGGGTATCCGGGATCGGAGATCCCAGAACCTCCGCAAATATAGTTCAAGCTTTCATCAATCTCCTTTCTTATTTTCTTCAAGGCATTGATTGCAAGTTTTCCTTGTGCCTGCCTGAATGGTCACCAGCACAGAAAAAGCCAGAAACATCACAAGATGCAATTGCAATTGCAGTTCATTGAAATTTTAATAATCCTTAATATAAAAGTTAAAGTGATTAGTAATTTTCACTTTCCTTTAAATCGTATATCTTATTTTTGCAAAAAAACTAATGGACAAATCGAATTTCCTTGAAGTTATCGCAGCGCTCAGTGTTTTTGTATCGTTGTTGCTTTCCGTGTTTTTATTAACGGTAAAAACTGACAGGAAACTTGAAAACAGATTATTTGCAGCCTTCCTTATTATTAATGCAATTGATATGAGCGGACTTTTTATGCATTATTTTACTGATAGTTACAACCTGAAAACTTTCAAAATGTCTGCATACCTGTTAGTAATGCCTCTTTTCTATCTGTATGTCAATGCCATTTGTTATTCTGATTTTACCTTAAAAAGAAAGCACTTACTGCATCTTATCCTTTTCATTGTTGCCAATTTAATTTTAGTTCCCAGGCTTTATCTTGCAGAAGGTCCCGCAAAAGAATATTTCTTTAAACATATGTGGGATTCTCCTGAAATGTTTTTTTATCAGGTCATTGCGGAACTGCAGTATTTTTTTTACATCATTGGCGTATTGATCATACTCAAAAAATACA
Source organism: uncultured Chryseobacterium sp. (assembly GCA_963526305.1). Taxonomy (GTDB): domain Bacteria; phylum Bacteroidota; class Bacteroidia; order Flavobacteriales; family Weeksellaceae; genus Chryseobacterium. The sequence goes on from CAURNW010000002.1 coordinate 147,120, forward strand.
AGAAAATTTATCTTGAGAATTACACGAATCCCAATACTTTGTTATATAGATGGCTTTTTCAGCTTACCATGATTTTACTATTCATCCACGTATGTATTATTTTTAAAAATACAGTACGATATACGGCATATAACGACCTTTTTATTTGGATACATATTGTGGCGGGAACTTCTTTTTTACTGGCTGCCTGCTGGTTTATATTGAAGGCACTGAATCACCCCGATCTTTTTCGCAGAATTGATTCTACATTACAACCGGCAGAAGATTTTACTGAAAATATCGAAACTGAAAATCAGACCGACGACACAAAAAGTTTTCAGATCGAACACCTTAAAAATTTCATGACACAAAAGGAGCCATTTTTAGAACCTTCATTAACGATTCAGGAATTGGCAGATCAGGTGAAAATTCCGGTTCGTGAGTTATCTGTTTTAATCAACCATCACATCAATCAGCATTTTTTTGACTTTGTGAATGAATACCGTATTAAAAAAGCAATGACGATTTTAAAAGATCCCACAAAAAAAGAAGTAACGGTTTTAGAAATCTTATATGAAGTTGGTTTCAATTCAAAATCTTCCTTTCACACTTCATTTAAAAAATATACAAATCAAACGCCAATCGCATTCAGAAATAATTGATAATTAGCTGGTTGTAAATACTCGAACTTTGGATTGTCATTACTAGGACTCATTTTATTTATTAAAATGAGTCCGACTTTTTTTACACGGACTTTTTTCAGGATTCTCTACAGCATATTTGCATCAGATTATTAATGTCAAATTAAAATTTTGGAACTATGAAAAAAGTAAGTCTTTTTGTTTTTTTACTGATGTCTGTATTTTGTTTATCACAATTACAAACCGTAAAAATGGATACTCTTCTCACCGTAGAAATTGGCGGAATAAAACAAGCGATAGAAATTAAAACAGACGATGCCAGTAAACCAATCATGCTGTTTTTATCAGGTGGTCCCGGAAGTTCAATGATGAAAAACGCGGATTCTTTCACCAATATTTTAAAAAATAAATTTACGATTGTTCAATGGGATCAGAGAGATGCAGGAAAAACATTAGCATTAAATCCTTCACCTGTCCAGCCGTCAGTAGAATTGATGGGAAAGGATACGTATGAAGTGATCAGTTTCCTGCTCAAGAAGCTGAATCAGAAAAAGCTTTACTTGTTAGGCAGCTCCTGGGGAAATGCTTTAGGCTTTTACATTGTCAGAAACCATCCCGAATTATTACATGCTTATTATGCTGTCAATCCGGTAATCAGTCAGCTTGCAAGTGAGAAAGAATTGCTTAAAACATTAAAAATTCATTTTAAAGACAATCCTGTCGCCACGGAAGAATTGTCGAAAGTACATTTTCCTTTTACCAATTATGAGTATATGTTCTATTTAAGAAAGTGGCTTTTTTACAAAGAAGGTAAGGAATATGTAACCTCTGATGATTTCAAAAAAGGCTTTCTGCAATGGTCAAAAACATGGTCGCCTGCATGGAATGAAGTCATGAAAATTGATCTACCAAAAACCTTAAAGAAAGTCGAATGTCCTGTTTATTTCTTAGTTGGTAAAAACGATATTCAAACATTAACATCCATCACAGAAGGTTATTTTGAGCAATTAAAAGCACCTAAAAAAGATTTATTCTTATTTGAAAACTCGGGACACCAGATTCATAAAGATGAATCGGAAAAGTTCCAAAATACAATTATTCAAACATTAGATTAATACCAATTAAACATTAAAAGCCATGAAAAAAATAAGCCTTTTTACTTTGTCTTTATATTCAGTATTTTGTGTAGCGCAACAATCATTAAAAGAAAATATCAATCTAAAATCTATCGTGGACAATGCTGCTCAAAAAATGGTAGACAAGCCATTGATCAATGCAGTCTCCATCGGAATCGTTTGTCAGGGACAGGAATATATCGGACATTATGGTGAACTGGAAAAAGGAAAAGCAAATCTGCCAACCGAACAAACCATTTATGAAATTGGTTCATTGAGCAAAACGTTTACAGGAACATTAGTGGCAAAGGCCGTGTTGGATAAAAAACTAAGTCTTGAAGATCCTGTTCAAAAGTATTTGTCAGATGATTATCCTAATTTAAAATTTAATGGTCATCCCATTCGCATCAAAGATCTGGTGACGCATACCAGCAGGTTACCCAATATGCTGCCTTTACCCATCAATGCACTTTTTAAAGATTTTACCAATATAAAAACGCCTGAAAATATTAATAATATATTAAAAAATTACACCCAAAAGGATTTTTTAAAAGACTTACATTCGGTAAAAATGGACACGATTCCCGGATATAAATACGCGTATTCAAATGCAGGACTGGAATTATTGGGTTCGGTATTGGAAAATGTATATCATAAAAAGTTTGAGGTGATATTAAAAGAGTATTTAGAGCGGCATCTTCAGATGAAAAACACGACCATTACGCTGACAAAAAAAGAAGAAGAAAATCTTGCATTAGGCTACCATTGTAATTATATTGACATAACACTGAAAATGCCTACATTACCCTGGGGCTCGTCCGGCAATATAAAATCTACGCTTCCGGATATGATGAAATATGTTGCTTATCAGTTGAAAAACAATCCTGAAGTGGCAGAATCTCACCGCCCGCTGGTGAAAATTAATAATACGTTCAGCGCAGGCTATGCTTGGCGCGTTACTGAAGATGAGAAATTGGGCACATTCTATAAACATCACGGCGGGGTTTTTCGCGCGCAATGTTTTATTTATATCATTCCAAAATATAATCTGGGGGTATTTATTATCACTAATCAAAGTGGTGAAAATACGGCTAAAGATCTGCAGGAGGTATTAGATGAGATCTTTGAAAAAATAGCAAACTAGGTTGTGTATCCTAGACAGTTTATTAAACAAATATCATTTCAAAGGTTAGACTTACACTAAAAATAATTATGTTTGCATATTGTATACAATATGCAAACAGATTATGATAATACAGGAATCACTGAAAAGTCAAATTATAAAAGCACTGTGGCAATTAATCATCGAGGGCAAAATATTGCCCAACGAACCGCTGCGAGAAATACAGTTGACAGTATTGCTTAATATCAGTCGCACGCCATTGAGAGATGCGCTTCAGCAATTGGAGTGGGAAGGTATTGTTGTATCGGAAGCTAGGAAAGGCTATCGATTGGCGCCATTTTCAGAAAGTGATATTTTTGAAATTTATCCGTTGAGAGCAAGATTGGAATCATTTGCTTTGGAATTATCAGGCATTCCACATACAAAAATTTTGGACGAACTGAATGAAATTAATTTAAAAATTCTCAGTTCAAAATCGCCAAGAGAAATCGTTGAATTAGATGAAAGTTGGCATATTTTACTGATTTCAAATTGTCCGAATCAACGATTATTAAAAATGATAAGAACCTTGCATCGCCAATCGCAACGGTACGAATACGCTTATATGGCGATGAAAAAAACGGTTGAAAAATCCAGTAATCAACACGAAAATATTCTTCTTCAGTTAAAAAATGGACAGCTTCAAAAAGCAACAGAATTATTGGCTGGAAATAATTTAGTTGGGATGGACGCACTTGTTAATTGGTTGAAATCTGAGAATAAATAAACGACAATTTCCCTATATAATTAAAATAAAATTTAGAAATGAAACTAAAACTATTCGCCTTTTTATCAATTATTTCAATCAATCTCTTTTCACAAGAAATTAACCTACAAAAACTCAATAATTATATCAATTACATCGAAAACAATAACGGAGGATTGGGAAGTTTGTCCATTTTCAAAGATGGAAAAGAGGTTTACAACAGAAGTTTCGGACAAGAAAAATTGATAAATGTAGATTATAATAAAGATACCAAATATCAGATTGCGTCTGTAACCAAAATGGTTACAGCGATTTTAACTTTAAAATTAATTGAAGAAGGCAAATTAAAACTAGATACCAAAATGTCTGATTTTTATCCGGAGATCAACAATTCACAAAAGATCACCATCAAAAATATGTTAGAGCATACAAGTGGACTGGGGAATTTTGCAGTGAGGGATGGCGCAATTTGGGTCATCGATAAGGTGGATGAAAAAGAAATTCTGGATGAAATAAAAAAACAAGGGGTAAGCTTTGAACCGAATGAAAAAGTGGTCTATTCCAACTCAGCATATATACTTTTGAGAAAAATTATTGAGAAGAAATACGGGAAAGATTATAATGAAATCGTTCAGAAAGAAATTGTGAAACCGCTACGTCTCAAGAATTTTGCTTCTGTAAAATCAAATCCTACCAATGTTTTTAAATCTTATCAATTCAAGGGAAATTGGAACGAAATTATAGATATCGAATACACTAATGTCATAGGCGTTGGAGATATTGCTAGTACAACGGAGGACATGAATATTGTGATTAACAGCTTATTTCAAAACAAAATTCTAAAAAAAGAAACGTTTGAATTGATGAAACCTGTATTTGGAAAAGAAGATTGGGGAAGAGGATTGGCATTATTTGCGTTTGATGAAAATGTTTTTTTCGGGCATAACGGCGATGTTTTAGGTTGTCATTCGCGATTAATTTACAATCCAAAAGATAAAATTTCTATAGCCTATTCTACAAATGGCGAGAGAATTCCAGCTAATTTATTTGTGGAAAATATTGTCGACATCATTTATAATAAATCTTTTACACTTCCAGAAATCAAGTAATTCCAACAATCAACTCAATTTTAAATCTTCCTGAAAAATACAATGAAAAAATTAAACATCATCATCCTGTTATTTTTATCAATCAACATTTTCTCGCAAAGAGTAAACGATAAAATCAAATTATTTGAAAATGATTTCTTCCATTGGGATAAATCGAAAACCAAAAAAGTTTCTTTAAAAGACAGAATGGCATTGTACAACACAAATGCAGTAAGCATAGCAGTCATCAAAAATTACAAAGTTGAATGGGTAAAAGCCTACGGTTTTGCAGATGTTTCCGAGAAAAGATTAGCGACAGCTGGAACCCTTTTCCAAGCAGGTTCCATCAGTAAATCGATGAATAGTTTAGGGATTTTAAAATTAGTTCAGGAAGGAAAATTAGGTTTGGATGATGATATTAATAATGATCTTAAAACCTGGAAATTCCCTTATGATGAAACTTCAAAAGGAAAAAAAATTACTATTGCTAATTTGCTATCTCATACAGCAGGATTGTCGGGACACGGTTTTGGAGGTTACGAAAAAGGTGCAATTTTACCGACAACAATTCAAATACTTGACGGATTGAAACCTTCTAATTCCGGTGCAATCAGATCTGTTTTTGAACCGGGTTTGAAGTTTCAATATTCTGGAGGCGGAACTACGATTTTACAATTGATTCTTGAAAATACAACCGGCGAAAAGTATGAAGATTATATGCTGAAAAATGTTTTAAATCCTTTGGAAATGAGCAATAGTTCTTTCAATCAACCGCCTCCAAAAGATAAAGAAAATCTACTGGCAACCGCTTATAATTACGAGAGTGAAGTGAGAGGAAAGTACCATATTTATCCCGAAAAAGCAGCGGCAGGTTTATGGACAAACCCAACAGATTTAGCAAAATATGTGATTGAAACGCAATTATCTTTACAAGGAAAATCAAATAAAATTTTGTCTAAAGAAATGATGACAAAAAGATTGGAAAATAATTTCGGTGTGTTTGTGGAAGATTATAATGGAACAAAATATTTCAGACACGGTGGCGGAACTGATGGTTTTCTCTGTTATGACGTAGGAAGTATGGAAGGTGGAAATGGAATTGTTGTGATGATAAATGGCAGCAACAACAAGCTGATAGAGGAGATTGTGACAAGTATTGCAAGTTTGAATCAATTCAAAAATTACCCAAAAGAATCAAGCAAAGAATCGATTTCTTTAACGATTAGAAAAGAATTAAATAAAAGTGTTGATAAAGGAATTAAGCTTTATAAAAAATTGAAGAAAACCCAACCAAAAGAATACAATTTCTCGAACGAAAGCGAACTCAATATGTTGGGTTATGAATATATGAATCACGGAAAAATGGATGAAGCTATCAAAATTTTCAGTCTTAATATTAGTACATTTCCAAACTCAGCCAATGTTTACGATAGTCGGGGTGAAGTTTATTTTAATAAAAAAGAATATGAGTTATCAAAAAAAGATTACCAAAAAGTATTAGAATTAGAGCCAACAAATCCAAATGCAAAAGAAATGCTTTTAAAAATTGAGAAAGAAATTTCAAGAAAATAGTAATTTCATTACATTAAAGACTATTTTGGCGCCGGTACATGGTACACAATGAAACATTGTAATATGCTGATTAGAGTCGGTAAGCCATTCAAGCTACTCAAAAGTCCAAGGGTATTTCCTTCTGGACTTTTATCTATAAATATAGAAATGCGCATATAAACACTTGGTAGTGACAATCTTTTCTAATTTCTGTCAAATGTTTTCGGAATTATATTTTTGTCCGTTTCTCCACAAAATATCCAGGAAACAATATACCATCTATCATTTTCAAAGACCAATTGAATGCTGTTTATCCCTCTTCTTTCAACTTTACCATTTTTTTCCAAAATCGTTTCATAAGTACTCCAAACATGTGCAATATTGCCGAAAACTCTAACTTCTCGATTGACTTCGCTTTCGTAAAAAGCAGTGTTAAAAACCATTTCATCAGTTTCCTGATGAAATTCCTGCAAGGTCATTGTTGCTTGTTCCTGCTTTAATCTGTCAAAATAAGAATAAACTGCTTTTGGATGGTGCAAATAATTATCTCTGTCCCATTGTCTTTTTGCACCCTTTTCGCCAGAAACAACCTCGTAACTTGCTCTCATTAATGCGTCAATCGTTTTTGCATCATTCTCAAATGATCTGTTTTGTGCTTTCAAATTTGATGTAGTCATAAATACCAGTGTTGTTAAGTAAAATAAAAATAGTTTCATAATCTTTTTTACAAAGCAACTCAGATAACTTTATCAAAAAAAATAAGTTATTTACTTCATCGGGGTTTTTATGTGTCCTGTCGCATTTCTTATTTAGAGCAGTAGTTTGTCAATGCTGCCCAACAGACAATCTTTGTAACTTTTTGCGATTGTGATCTTATGCTCGCCAATAACTAAATGATTGTCTTCAATGTATTCTACATTTTTCAAATTCACGATGTTAGAATTATGAACCCTCATAAATTCATCAGGTAGTTTGTCAATAAGGTCTTTTAAAGTTTTGTAGTAAACATACTTTCTGTTGTTTTTGACAAAGATCTCAAAATAATTGCCCAATCCCTTTACAAACAAAATGTCGTCAAAACTTATTTTGATCAATTTTTTGTCTGTTTTTATAAAAGTGAAATTTTGTTGATTATTCATTTTATAGCCTTTAAGTTAAGCCATCTACATTACCAAACGGAAGTTGTGTGTTGTTACTCTATCGAGATTTCTTTGCTTTTAGTGACTTTGGGTATATAAATTAGATAATCATAACCTTTTATAATTCTCGATAAGTATATGTCATCTACTTTTAGCTTTTTCTGTAAAATAGATTTCTTTAAAGGTCTTAGATCAAAACAGTACCATTGATCATCTTTTGCCACATTTAGAAAAGATTTAAAACTGGTGTTATCATCTTCGTCTTCTCCTTGTCCAACAAGCATGATGTGTAATGATTTCCTGTAATTGGCTTCTTCAATATTAGAAATTAAATTTCCGACATCATAGATATCGGTTTTTGTCAATATGGTTTCACCTTTCGGTACGTGGACTGCACCAAACTTGAAAAGATTTTTTTTATTTTTCCAATCGGGCATTTGGTTTAGCAAGATACTTTTCATCAGTTGAATCCTTAGGGGATGATTCCTTTTAGAATAAATCTCTCTGCTTAACTTCAAGTCTACAATTTGTTTCCGCTCTTTGTCAGAAAGTTTTAACGTCAACAGCGAATCTATTTTTTGAAGGCAGTCTTCGGATAACAGGTAGTATTTTTCCATACCATCTTTAGACGCAGCTAGTTTGGAGTTATGAAGCATTTGCTCATAGATCTCAACCGCTTTTTTATTTTTCGAAGTCTCCTTTAAACGTGAAATGATCATTTGATCTGCAAAAATGCTGATTTGTTCTACACCGTATATTTTGGTCTTGCGTTTGACCAGATCCTTGAACAAAGCAAATTCCGGCTCATATTCCAAAAAAGAAAAGTTTGTACTGTATTCTTTAATGAATGAATCAAGCTGTTGATCAGACAGAGATTTGATCTTTGTTTCGATGATATCAACTGAATATGGATCAACCTCAAGAAAATAGTTGTCAAACTGAACCTTAGTGATAACAGCATTTGTGAAATAAGGAATTTCGTTTGTAAAATGGATTTCTCCCAACAACACAGAATTGAATTGTTTTATTTCGTTGAGCAAAACATCCCATCCTTTTCCCTGAAATGAACTTTTTTTATCTGGTTGGAAAGAAAAGCCATTCTTTTGAACTAAACTGTCAAGTACTCTATTTTGAGCGTAGTTATAATTTGTAATGAATAATGTAAGAAGTAAGAAAGTTATTTTTTTCATTTTGTAGTATCGAAGTTATATTATAACAATGCTCTGCATTCCGCAGCTATAAGAGGTTTGGGGCTAAATTAGCGTTATTATTCTGGTTTGCCAAATTGTTATTAATACAGACCAACTTTAAAATTTAACCAGATCCCAAATCTACTGTAGCAAGTGCTTCTTTCTTGTCGTTCAATTGTTTGTTGGTCTGAGCATAACTTAATACTGGAATAGGGTTTTAAATGTAGTCTCGAATTTTTTGTATTTGTCAGAAGTTTGGTCTGCTCGTAATTCTTTGATGTATTTATCAAAATATTCCTTTTGAGCTTCTAAAAAGTTCCAGGGACTTACTAAAATTCCGTTGTTAATGGGACTGTTGTAAAAAACCTTTTTTTTCTCCATATGAATACTGTCAATTAGAAGTCCCGACTTAATTGTCATATCGTGAAATATTCCACAACGAGAAATGCCATAAAAATTTGTTGATTTAATTTTTCCTAAAGTTGATATGTCAATTCGCGAGCTTTGCTCCAGAAATTTCAAAAACGGATCAAATCCAAATCTGAAACATTTTCCACTTGCAGTAATAGTATTTCCTGATAGATATTTTCCGTGTGGTTCAAAAAATAATAGTTCAAGACCAAACATTGAATAGCCATTTTCAAATGATTGTTTTTTATCAAGTGCTAATTGTTCTAATGGTCTGAATAACCAACTTTTCATTTGTTCTTCATAAACGTCAATTGGTGATTTTCTTCCTGATTTTAAATCTCCAAAGGTTATAGTTTTTGTAATTCGTATTAGATTGTCCATTATATTTTGAGTTTTAGATAATGCCATTCTTTGAAACTGTCCCAAGAGAAGTTATAGTCCTGGGAAAGTGTAAGGTCAGGTCCGTGAGGTTTTGCGGTCTTATATTGAAGAACTTTTTTGGCTGTATATGATTTGCCGTTTCTAAAGTCAAAGTCGCTCGTGTCAGCAGAGTATTGGATTGAGTTACATAATGGTCGTGGTCGGTTGCAACAAAGAAATAGCACAAGTCAGTTCCGTGTTGCTTGTAAAGTTCCAGGTTGTGAATGTCCTTAAAAACATCATATCTATTGTTGGGTTCTCTGTGATTTTTTTTCTTAAAAAATTTAAGTTCTATTGCAGCAGTTGTCAATTGTTCGTCGGTCTGGTATTTTAGAAAAATATCAACCCGGGCATTTTTTGATTTGCTTTTTACGCTTTCTATATTGAGTTTGTAAGAGTTTTCAAACTCTACGTAAAACTTGTCTGTAAGTCTAAATTCATAGAGCTGTCCAAGTGTTTTTAGAATATGTCCAAACTCAAGTTGAAACGCAGCTTCATTACTTGCTACAAGTCCACCTTGTCCAAGTTTATTGGTTAACAGTCGAAAGGCTGTCAATATGATTTCTTCTGTCAGTTTTATTTGGTCGTCTTTTAGCATTATATATAACATTCAAGCATTGGCGTTGTAGGGGCAATCAAGGCTCGTCAGCCCAATGCTTTCAACAAAGATAAATAGAATTACAAATTTTCAGCATATGTTCTTCAGCCCTTATAACGCCTATGCAATGTTAGCTGTAGTTTTATTTCGTCAAGGTGGTCTTTAGTTTCTCTGCTTTTTGTCTGCCTGCTCTATAATTTGGGTCTAATGCAATTGCCTTGTCAAGATATTCCAATGCTTGCGTTCTATGTTTTTTACTTTGTCTTTGTTTAGCCCAAGCCCAATAAGTAAAGCTCATTATCTTCCAATTGGCATACTCGCTGTTTTTGTCTTGCTTGTCAATAATGGATTGAAAGTCTTGCTTTGCAAATTTTCTTTTTGTAAAGAAAACCCAAGGCAAATTTTCAGCTACACTTCCCCTTAAAAATTCAGGTAAATAAGAGACTGATGAATAGTTTTTTACTGCGTTATTGAATAAGGAAAATGCTTCGTCTAACAATTTAAGTTTTTTTGTTTCTGCACCAACCAACGATAATGCCGAAGCTCTATATGATGCAATAAATGGTAAAAGTTCCTTTGTTGTAGTAGGCGAATTGAAAAGTTCGCTCAATGTATCAAAACTTTTTTTGGCATAACCTTTAAATTCTGTTTTAGAAAAGAAAGAAAGATTTAACGCTGTTTCGTGATAGATAATACCAAGCCGGACTTTGTTAATTTCGCTTGGGTTTTGTTGGTAATTTTCTTCAACTTCCTTGAGTTTAATTTTCAATTCGGTTGTGTCAATTAGTTCCATTACATCGTCTAATTGATGTTCAGAGACTTTTACTTTTGAAAAGTCTAATTGCTGATTTTGTGCAGTTACGCTGTTAATTATTGTCATTGCTAAATAATTGAAGTGATGAATAATTGTCTCATTTTTTATTTGTTTAATTGATGAGGCAAAATTCCAGCTTCAATGATGGGTAAACGATGACTTAAGTTAAGACTTTGATTTCTTAAAAATTCGGTTTCTAATTCTGCTCAAACTTTCTGGGCTTACACCTAAAAAATTGGCAATATATTTTTGAGGAACCCTCTGAAAAAGGTCGGGTTGCTTTTTTATTAAATTCTGAAACCGCTCTTCTGGTTTGTCTGACGAAAGCGACATTGCAATTTCGGTTGCTCGTTGTGCGACTTGTTCCGCCATTAACCTGCCAAAAGTTTCATACTTATTGCATTCGTTGTATAATTTATAAAGATTTTCTTTTCGGATAACAAATACCGTTGTGTTTTCCATCGCCTGCAAATTCATTATACACGAAATATTATGAGTAAAACTTTGAAAGTCTGTTACCCAAGCGTTTTCAAAAGAAATGTCGCAAGTTTTTTCTATTCCGTTTTTAATATGGAAATGCCTGATAGTGCCGTCAGCAATAAAGCCAATGAAGTTGCAGATTTTTCCGTCTTGCAGTAAAAAATCTTTTTTCTTTAAATCTTTAATTTCAAAGTATGTGTCAATAAGTTTAAGTTCTTCGTCCGTCAAAGGAACTTTTGTCTTGCAATATGTTTTAAGTCTGTCAAACATCGTAGGGTTTTGAAAAGTTACAGCTAACGTTTTGGGGCTTTGTGATGGTGGGGCAATCGAAGCACAAATCTTCAATTTTGCACAAAAGTTGAACCGAAGAACAACCGCTGAACTTTGCAGTTTCGCCCCACTATTGCAAAACCCTTTTTATGGGCAGTATTTTTTATTCGGTTAAATTTCGAACGGATAATTTTTCAACAAATTACCGCTCAATTCAGCAAGTTTTTTTTCATATTCAACTTTTCGCTTATCATTAATTTCATTTTCGTTATCATAAATATTATCCAATTGTGCGTTTAAGTCGGCATATTGCAACCATTTTTCAAAGTTCAAGTTAAGGTCGATAAAATTTTCATTACACATTTTTTCGTTATTGTGGTCATAAAAATAAACTTTGTTTTCGCTGTCAAATAACCAAAGGTCGCCTTGACCATTTTGTCCAAATATCCAAAATTTTGAAATTTCTTCGTCCAGATAATTTTCTGTCCAATAGTCAGCGTCAGAAAAAAAATTCGTTTCACTAACAGCCGTAACACTCTCAAAAAGCGTACATTCCGATGAAATTTCGACCGTTCTAATTTGAGTTGTTATTTCCGTGTATAATTTGTCAAAAGGAAATGTTAGAGATTTTGGAAAATTTCTTATTGTTTGTCTGTTGGATAATAATTTTTTTTTAATTTCTTCCGCTGGTTTTATTGTCATAACGGTTGTTTATAAGATTCCCCATAACGTTTTTGGGCTTGGCGAAGGTAGGGGTTTGAAAGTACCAATGTTCAAATTTAGCACAAAAGCTAATAGAAAGTACAAATGTTCAGCCTAGTACTAAAGCCCCACTTTTGCCAAACCCATGTTATCGGCTGCCCTTTTTTTTATCTGTTGTTTGTCAGTCAAATAAAGCCTAAAAACCAAAACCTTCTGAATATTGTTTGAGAATAGCTTCTTGTGTTCTTGGTAGAAGAAATTCTAACATTCCTACTGCATTTTCTTGTACTTCTTCTATAAAAGGTCGTAAATCTTTATTATAGTCTTCAAAAGCTAATTTATAATTTCCGCTTTGTTTTTCAAAAGCATCAGCTAACGCAGTAGCTCCAATTATAGCTAATGAGCCACCCATGCCTGCTGCTGGTGATGCACAATAGCCTGCATCTCCAACTAATGCAACACGACCTTTTGTCCATGAAGGCATTTTTATTTGGCAAAATTTGTCAAAGTAAAAGGAATTGGATTTTAATAATTCTTCTTTCAATTCAGTTGCTCTCCAACTCATACCTTGCATTTGGTTATAGACTATTTGCTTTATTTGCTCTTGGTTACGAAAATTATAAAGTATTTCTTTTTCTGGTCGGAATGTAAATACTATGTCAGTTTTGCCGTTATATGCATTCAACATAAAACCTTTATTTGGTTCTGCATATAGTTGCAAGGTGCTTTCTTCAATTAATAATTTATTTGTAATGGCAATAGAAAAATATTGTCCAAGAAAATGTAAGTATTCTGTTTCGTTTCCAAACCATAATCTTCTTACTGCCGAATGTATGCCATCGCAACCAAATACAAATTCATAGTTATCTTGTGAACCATCTTTGAAACTTACTTCAATACGGTCTTCTGTTTCATTTAATTTAGTAATGCTGTTACCAAAAATGAATTTTACATGATTTTTAATAGTATCAAACAATATATTCAGTAAAGTATCTCGTTCTATTTCAAACTCATCGTCTGGTAATTCTTCATTTGGCTGTTTCAGAAGCATAGTATGTCCTGTTATATCATCAGCATTTTTAAATTCCCACTTTTCCAAACTTAATCTGTTAGCTTTTATCTGTTCAAAAAGCCCCATTCGTTTTACAATATCAACCGTACTATCTTTAATATCCACAGGTGTACCACCCATTTTTAGTTGGCTACCAATTTCTACAATGGTTACTTCGTAACCCATTTTATTCATCCGATAAGCAGTTGTAAGTCCTGCAAAACTTGCTCCTGATATTAGTATTTTTTTTGATTGTTCCATTTTTTAAACTATTTAAATTATAGTGCAAAATTCAAAAATTAAATAGAAATAGAAAATAATCAAACGTAGTAAGTATTGGACTAATCGTGTTTTTTATTTCTGAAAGACAATGCAGACATACCTGTTGCTTTGGTAAAAAGTCGTGTAAAATAAGGATAATCAATATAGCCCAATTCAAAGGCGATTTCTTTAATCGATTTGTTGGTGTGGTAAAGCAACCGTTTTGCTTCTAAAATAATTCTGTCTTGAATATGTCGTGAAGCTGAAAAACCTGTTGTATTCTTGATACATTCATTCAAATACGGGGTGGAAATATTTAGTTTAATAGCATACTCACTTGGTCGCTTGTTTGTGCAATAATTTTTTTCTAATAATTGTTTGAATGCTTTTGCCACTATTTGAAATCTTGAAGGATTTTCTTCTGATTTATTTTGATTTAATAATTGTGATGTCAGAAACGCAACCAATGTATTGCAACTATCCTTTAATAATGGAAAATGTAGTTTGTTGCTTTTTTGAATTGAAAAATTAAGACACAATGAAAGAATTTTTGTAACAATTAAATAATTTTCCGTTGTCAATTTCAACGGCTTGGCTGGTGCTATTTCTTCCAAGATTTTAAGATAATCAGAATTCAGATTTTCATTTTTTATAGCCAAAGAACAAACATTAATATTTTCAAAATCTAAAATGCGATGTACTTGATTTGGGTGCATATAAACAACAGAAGGTGCTTTTATGATATATTTCTGAAAATCAATTTCAATATGAACAGTTCCTTTTTCTAAAACATGAAATATGTGTCCCTCGTCCCGATGCGAATGTGTTGCTTCTTCGTATTGTTGTGCAGAATTAAAGTCAGATTTTTTAATACTAATTTTGTCTATGGAAATACCTTGACTGAAATTATCGGTCATTGAATTCACAGGTATATTTTTATTGTTTTTAGTCATTCAATTTTCAATTTTTGTCAAGTTGTTGAATGTTTGTAGTGTGTCTGGTAGGGTTCCCCATAACTTATTTATATACGCTACAAAGTAGCGCATATCGACCCTAAATTATACGGCTTTGCGTTACTTTGCTTTTTAACAAATTTATAAAAAGCGTCAGTATAAAAATGATAAAAATGATTTTAATTGAACATTCATACTTTTTTTGAAGTTGAATGGTAGTGTCAAAAATTTCTTCCAGGCTTTTCTCTATGCTTTTAAATTATGTGGACAGTAGGTGTACTGCCCGAATCATATTTTATGAATCTGAGGAAAAATATTCACTAATCCTGGCAAAAAATTTTGTTCGACAATCCTGTTCCCATTACATATTCAACTTACACTCAAACTCAGGCGATATTGAAATAGTCATACATCATCGGTGCAGATGTTTATCATTGTTTAAAATGAGATACTGCATTTAACGATTATCCTCTGCCATTTAAAAGCTGTCAAACCATCTCTTTATTCTTAGAACATAGTATTCTTTTTATTGAAAATTTCATAAACAGATCTTATTTCAACTACACTCATTCCCTATGAGGTTACCTGATTTTCTATAGCAAATATATTCCGTGGTCACTGCGGGAAAAAATCTTTTTGGGTATCCGGGATCGGAACTCCCAGAACCTCCGCAAAAATATTTCAAGCTTTCATCAATGTTCTTTCTTATTGTTTTCAAGGTATTGATTGCAGTTTTCCTTGTGCCTGCCTGAATGGTTACCTGCATAGAAAAAGTCAGAAACCTCACAAGATGCAATTGCAGTTCATTGAAATTTTGATCCTTATTATTCTCTTGGTATAAATCATCTTATGAGATGTTGGTATAAATCAATTGATCAGATTCTTTTATAAATCGATTAATCAGATTCTTATATAAACCACTTAATCAGATGTTTTTATAAATCATTTTATCAAATGATAGTACCAAGTAAAAGATAGAAAAGTCAAAGTTTCCTTCAAGCTGCAATTCATTGGTTTTAATGCAAGTGCGGGAAAAACAGGTCTCCGCCGTACTCGGAGCAGGAAATATGAAATTCAATATTGTTAACGAAATTAAATTGAGCTACTCAAGAAAGGGAAATTGCGAAAGGTCTATATCGTCATCACGGGATGCGGTGGATGTTTTTAGGGAACATTTTGATGCGGAAGAAATGGATTACAGGGAATCTTTTTTTGCACTGTATCTGAATCAGGCGAATAAGGTCTTGGGAATTAAGAAAATATCTGAATGCGGGATTTCTTCGACATTGGTGGATGTGAGAATTATTATGCAGGCGGCACTTCTGTGCAATGCTTCGGGGATAATCGTTTCGCACAATCATCCTTCGGGAAATTTGAAACCTTCCGGTTGTGATATTAAGATGACTGCACAGATTGTAAATTCCAGTGATATTGACCACCCAATTTCAAATCAAAGTGACCAGGTAATTTCGGTTTAAATTGACCACCCTTAATTTTGATAAAAACTCTTGTTTTTCATGTGTCAATTAGTATTCAAATATAATAAATAATTACTCCCTGTTAACTCCTCGCTTTTTTCTCATAGATTCCCCCTGGAGTTCCAGGCGGTGGGACTGATGGATAAGTCTGTCCAGAATAGCATCAGCAATGGTCTTTTCACCAATAATGTCATACCAGCCCTGCACCGGGATCTGCGATGTTACAATGATGGATCCGTTGTTGTGACGGTCTTCTATGATCTCCAGAAGGGTTATCCTGTTGGCACTGTCCAAAGCCTGAAGACCAAAATCATCAAGGATGATCACATCCTGTCTTTGTATTTTTGCAAGTTCGCGCAGGTATGACCCGTCTGCTTTTGCCATTTTTAGTTTGGCAAACAGCTTGGAAGTATTAAAATAATTGACCTTGAAGCCTTCGATACAGGCTTGATAACCCAACGCAGTTCCCAGATAACTTTTACCCACGCCTGTACTTCCTGTGATCAGGATATTCTCATTTTTCTCTACGAACTCACATCCTGCAAGACGCATTACCAGATTACGGTCGAGATTGCGGGTGTCATCGAAGTTGACACTTTCAATACTGGATTTGTAGTGGAACTTAGCATTTTTAATGCTTCGCTCTATGCGCCTGTTGTGTCTTTCGTCCCATTCGGCATCGATGAGCATCGATATAAACTGGTCGAGGGTATAATGGTCTGTCCTTCCGCTTTCAATAGCGGTCTTAAAGGCATTGTGCATGCCGTATAGCTTCATTTGCTTCATTTTGCTCACTGTCGGTTCGTTCATAACTGTTGATATTTAATGATAGTATTGTTTTCCTCTGATGTTGCCGTGATCAGGCAATTCCTGCTCTTGTTCTTCTTTTTCCGGATCGATCATCTGATCCAGATTGTTCTCCAATATCTTCTGTACGGTCTTAAAGCTGTAGATCTTAAAATCCAATGCCCGTTTACAGGCATTTATTAATCGTTCCCTACCTACCTTCTTTTCGAAGTTCAGGATTCCCAGGCAGCTTTTGTAGGCCTGCTCGGGATGATTCCGACTGTCGATAATTTGGAGAATGTATTCTCCCACTGCAGTATCAATACTGTTTGCCCAATCGATAAAGCGGGAAGCACTCCATCCGGCAACGAACTGGTGGGTACTGGCTAAATGTTCTGTAATGGTTGTGTAGACATAAGGCTTGTAATTGCGTCTGTGCATTGCGATTCTGTTGTATTTGTAGTAGATCTCCACTGTGGAAGATGTGTATAGGATCTTGATCTTCTTCTTGATATACTGATACGGAACACTGTAGTAGTTCTTGTCATGGCTCAACTGTACGTGCCCATTCTGCATCACGGTTGCAAAGGATTGGTACCTGATCTCAAAACGATGCTCAGGCAGTGGGCGCAGCTGCTGCTTCTCGTCCTCTAAGAACAGCTCATACCGGGAGTAAGGACGTCCTGTGAGCTTGCGCTTGTTATGAGAGTCCAACAGATCCCATATCTCACTATTTAGTTCATCCAGACCGCAGGCTCCCTGTTGAAGGTTGGCGTAGATCCTTCTGTACAGGATCTTGACCGCTCCCTCTACCAAGGATTTATCTCTCGGCTTGTAAGCCCTGGCGGGCAGGATGGTCGTTTCATAATGTTCAGCCAGATCGGCAAGGGTCTCGTTGATGGTGGGTTCAAAACGGCTGCTTTTGATCACTGCGGATTTTAAATTATCAGGAACGATCGCTGCCGGTGTGCCCTCAAAAAAGCGGATGGCATTTTCTACAGAACGTACAAAATCTTCCTTTTGCTGACTCATAGAGGCTTCAGCATACGTGTACTGGCTGGCTCCCAATATGGCTACAAAAAACTGAACTTCTTTAAGCTCCCCACTTTCTTTATCAATAATGGAGAGTGTCTTTCCTGCATAATCGACATACATCTTATCACCGGATTTGTGATTCATATGCATCACCGGGTTCACACGCTTGCCCCAGATCTTGTAATGATGCCGGAACTGTGAACTCTGAAAACCATCAGGATACAGTACAAGATACTGCTCCCACATATGATTTACCGTGACACCTACCTTTTTGAGCTCACGTTCCATCTTGGGAAAAAAATCGTACAGGGATTGTAGTTTGGGGCTGATGGACTGGACGGTGGTATTGGAAAACAAAAGTTCCAGCTCGGCGTCTGTCTTGGCATTGATCGCATCAAGGTTTAAGCCCAGGATCTCATATAATGAGATGTATTTTTTTACGGTATTTCTGGAAAGGGATAAATAGCTGCTTATAAATAACTTGCTCTTTCCAGTACTGTAGAATTTTATGACTTTTCTAATCTTACTCATGTCTGTTATTTTATTTGCCATAATCCGCTTTTTTTAACGAATGTATGACGCTAACATCATGAAAAAATCAAGTCGTTTTTATCTCAAATATAACCCAGATAACAGGTGGTCATTTTGGACCGGAAAGTGGTGGTCACTTTGCTCCGAAATCAGTGGTCAATTTACTCCGAAATTAGGTGGTCAATTTGACCGTCTTTTCCAATTGAGAGCGGTAAAAGGTCTCAGTTTTTATGGAGTCTGCAGGTTTTAATCTGTTAAATAAATTAATTTCCTATGAACTGCCTTTATATTTTAGAATCTGGATCTCTACCTCTTTAAGATAATAGATAAAGTACAACAAAGTATATCTATGAATATTCTGTATGGTAAAAGTTATAAAACTTGAAATTAAAGACTCACACTATTTAATCAATATACCGATAAAATTATGATTCTTTATATTTACTTATGGCTTCTTCAATGTCTTCTTTGATAAATTCCCAGTATTTTCCGTGTAGGCAGATAGGGTCAAAATCATCATCTGCAGTGCTGAAGTCAGTAAAATTTTTCAAGATCAAATCTTTGTCGTGAGAGTAAGGGTAACGTTTCTCGTGGAGTTCCAACATTTTACCAACGCCATATTCCGAAAGTAACTCGTGCAGGTCCCAAAAGTCTTTCTTACGTCCACCTCTCTGTACGACATCTATCTTCATAGCAATGATCTCTTCGATAGTTGCCAATCTTATTCCATTTTCTGTCTTTTCAGGTCTGATAAACGAATCTGTGTAGTAAATATCAATTTTTACGGTGTTGTCCTTGTCAGTTCCGATCAGATATGATTTTCCCATCGCCGGCTGTAGATCGGAAAAACCATCAACATAGGCAAAATTAGCTTCAAGAAAACTTTCAATTTCTGCAAAATTGATACTGCCATAAGGAACATCGCTGAACAGATCAATATCAACAGACATCCGGTGCCCGATCTGAAGGCTCAATGAAGTACCTCCTACAAGTCTGAAATCTGAAAAAACCTCTGAAGCCATTAGAGTATTCAAACTGGTTTTCAGTAAATCATTGACGGTGTTATAATACATATCTAATATTATTATTTTTTGTGCAGCTTCATTGGTAATGTCGTTTTTGTCTTTAACGCTGTCTCTATCTTTGTTTTCCCATAAAAACGAATGATCTCGTTTCTCTCCTCATCATTTCCGCGCTCAAATATTCGTCTTATAACAGCTTTATGCTGTCTGTTCCAATCGATCCTATTAATATCAGTATCCCAAAATAAAGATTTTCGAAGTATTGAAAGCTTCGGTGTATCCTTTATTTTTTCCTTTTCAAGTTTGATGTCATAATAACTTTGAAGGATAACGATGCTCCCTTCTTCAAGCTCAAGTTCTTTTTCGATCTTCAATGCCAGCGGAACAGGAATCTTTCTTTTTCCTTTGGTTATATTATTGATTGCCTGTGCAGATTCACCGATGGATATAGCGAAAGGACGCTTTTTGAGCGAGCGCTTTTCAAGTTCTCTCTCAAGTACGATTCCAGGATGTATTCCTTTATATTTTAACAGCGATTTCATAATACAAATATAAACAAATCTGTTTATATTTGTATTATGTATTATGAAAGTATTGCTAATATTTAGATAAGCATATTTGCTATCTTGACTTTTCGCATCCTAAATGTAAAATTCCTTCTGACTAATCGCATCTAACTGACGTTTTGCTATTTACTCTTGCAAATGTAGGACAGGATTCAGTATACTTTAAGCTATGTGAATGCTGGACGAGTATTTATTACTTACGTTTCAATCTCATTTCAAAAACATCTTCGAGCTTTTGACAGTTAGGTTTTGACAAGAGGTTACGGGTTCACATTTAATCACTAAAACTAATAATAAACTTTTAAAGAAAGATTTTCTTGATTAAATTTGTTCAAAACAAAAGTATCGTAAATGATTTATGCTGTACCGACAAAAAAAGGATTAGGAATTGAGATATGGGGAAACCGTGATGATTTGGAATACCTTTATGAAATTATTTCCAAATTCTGGAATAACGAATCTTTCTACCATATCAAAGGCTACGAAGACAAAAACAAATTGATCAGCAGTTTTTCGTATGAGATACGAAAAGCATCCTACGGAAGCAGGTTAACAAAAGATCATAGTCATTATTCCATCGAAGAAATTCCTTATGTCGGGTTCAAAATTTCCTGGCCGCATATTGTTTTTTCCATTGTTGCACTAAGATACAATATGAGAATGGTCGATAGTAATAAAGCAGATATTGCCACGTTCCTACATCTCGAATACTGGATAGAATTGGCGATGGAAAATTATGATTCTGCCGGAACCAAAAAGCTCTTACCTTATCTCAATGGTGCTGTAAATGCAGGGAACGAATATTTGTATCTGTTTATGAGACATATTAATGCGTCATTTTTTGAAATGAACGGCGGTAAGAATTCCTTTAGAAAATTACCAGATTTAATGAAAGTTTCTATATATTCTTCAAAAGAGTATAATGACCTACTAAATTTTCTTCAGTCGGAGGCAAAAAAGTATAATTGTAACATAGAAGATCTGGAATTAAGTGATGATGATAAAATATATGAAATAGAGTGGTAGGTCTTTTAGCTAAACCAATAAGTAAAAAATGACAAATGAATCACTACAATCTTTGCTTGAAGGATTAAATGAAAATAACCAAATATCTAGTCTTATTTATCGTAGACCTCTAAGTTCAAATGTGGATTTTGCCAAAATATGGGATGATATACCCAAATTGACAGATAGTGTAACTTCTTCTGATGGACCTGACAATTTTTATCTGATAAAAAATGCAGAGAACGTTTTTGTAGCCATTGTATACGATACCGGTATTGATAATAGCCTTATAAGCTCCATAATTGGTCTGTAGAATGTCCTGAAAAGAAATATTTGAAGACGATAATCTATATAAATCTAGCACTATTACTGATATGGCAATATATAAGACAGATCAAACAGCCATCTATAAAATAAGGATACAAATATTCTATGTGAAAAGAGAAATGTAGAAAGATCTGTTGTAGGAAATAGTAAATTCCCTTTAGAAACTGAACATGTTTTGTATCTTAAATTTTTAAAAACACGAAAGAAGTGACAAGGTAATTAAAAGTTTTTATAACTTTAATACGTCTAGAAATCAGTAAAAGGCAGTCATCAGAGGACGGTTTAAAATTTTTGCTGTCGTCTTAAAAGCTACTATTTCTATACCGGATACGCAGAAAACCGCAAAAGAGTAAGCAGCCATATACAAATAGCCATTTAATGAAACTTCTTATTAGATTTTCAGGAGCAGTAATTTTGCTGTTATTTGCGAATGCTTGTGGAATATTTTTAGATAAGAATTTGGCAGAACGCTAAACCAATCATTCTAAATTCCTATTAATTTGTTGTTTTTTAAAAGATAGTCCCCCTTCATTTAGGAAAATGATGAAAACAGTTCATAATAAAAATAAATACATGATTAAAGTAGAGACTTTTCCCGCCAATAATGGTGATTGTTTTTTAGTTCATACTCCAGACGGAGTTATACTGATCGATTGTGGATATGTAAATACCTATAAAGACCATCTTAAACCCGTTCTGGAAAAATTGCATGCAGAAGATAAAAAAATTTTAAGATTCATCATTACTCATATTGATGAGGACCACATTCAGGGGGCTTTAACTTTCCTTTCCGACAACGGTGATTCAAAATCACCTAAAGTAATCAGAATTGATCAGATATGGCATAATAGTTATCGGCACTTACAGGTCGATAAGCTAGAAGGAACAATTCAGGAAGATGCTATGGCTTTACTGACATCCACAATAAAGGAAATTGAACATAAAGTAGAAAAGCAGGTAAGTGGACGGCAGGGGAGTTCACTCGCGGGATTAATTTTGAAGAACAACTACAATTGGAATACTGATTTTAGAGAGGCAGCTTGTTCAAATGATTATTTTAGTGAAATTACGGTAAATGAACAAATCAAATTTGAGCTGCTCTCTCCAACTGTAAAAGCTCTAGAAAAGTTGGAAAGACATTGGAGAAAAGAGCTTATAAAGCTCGGTTTTCGTGAACAAATCACTAAAGAGGAAATATTTGATGATGCATTTGAATTTATGCTGAAACTTAATAAAGAAGAGCCTAATGAAAATTCTTCGCAGCCTACTTCTGCCGGCGAGATCGATATTGAGGCATTGAAAAAGAAAGCTGTCATGTTGGATACATCACCGAAAAATGGGAGCTCAATAGCTTTCATTCTGAACGCCTATGGTAAAAAGATGCTCTTTTTGGGAGATGCGATCCCTCGCATTATAGATGAGGAGATGGAAAAAAGATGTAAAGATTTAACAGGACCACTGAGATTTGATCTCATAAAGCTTTCGCATCATGGATCATTTGCAAATAATAGTCCAAGCTTATTCGAATTAACAGATTCGAGTCGCTATTTAATTTCCACTAACGGACTTTCAAGCCCCCATCCTGATAAACAGACACTGGCATGGATAATCGGGAGACCTACTGTAAAAACAAGAGAAATATATTTTAATTATGAAAATGAAGGATATAAACTTATGGATAACGAGACATTAAAGAAAAAGTACAAGTTTCTACCAATATTAGCAGATAAACCCGAAAATCGTAATATTACGCTGTGATGATTAACCACCCAGAACAACTTATAGACGCTGTTTGTCGCATAAAATGTGGAGAAGACCATGGTACAGGTTTTTTTATTTCTCCCGTACTGATAATGACCGCCAATCATACGATCATGGATTTCGACATTGAAGAAACCGAAATACAAATAACTTTACCAGACGGTACGGTCCACACAGCGGCTATAGTAGCACAGGACGAGTATCTTGATGTTGCTGTCCTCCAAATTGCCTGCGAAAGAGAAAATGCAACCTTTCTCCCAATTGTACTTGATCATATAAGGTATAATGAAGAATGGGGTACATTTGGATATCCCTTTAACAGATTGGCAACTGGCCAGTTGTTCCAGGGAACGGTGCAAGCTCATGCCCGAAACCTACCATATGACCTCAATTTGGTATCTGTGGAAATTGATCCAAGCACAGATTATAGTGGCCTTTCTGGTGCACCCTTGTTAATCGATGGTAAAGTTAATGGTATGATAACATGGAGTACTCATAGGGGCTTAGGGGCCGTCAGTGTAAGCAAGATTAGTACTTTTCTAAGCGATAACAATATACAGTTTGATAGCCAAATTGAACAGTCCTGGTCGCAAGAATTTGATACGGAACTTGAAGGAGTGGTGGAAAATGCTGCGGTAGTTTCCAATCTGATGGATTCACTGGAAGTAAACGGGAAATATCATTTGCTACACGGATCCCCAGGTTCTGGAAAGAGTATCATTTCTTCGCTTATTGAGCCAAGGTCTCGAACTAAAAAGATTTTGGGGCGTTATCTGTTAAGGACTCCCGGAGACGATGTTCCAATCTTTGTTAGAGGGTCCAAAGAATATTTTCTACAATGGCTTGAAGATCTATTTAGCAAATATATTACTGGGGAGCCCATGCCCAGATCCGATATGAAATGGAACAACAGATTAGAACGCCTTTTATCTCTGCTCGATAACGTGAATGCACAGTTAGTATCAAAAGGTGAAGCAGCAGTAATTGTGATTGACGGTCTCGATGAGGTTATTTCGATTGACCAGGATGGCTTGAAGGGCTTTTTAAGTATGCTGCCAGAACGCTTACCAAGCAATATTTCTATTTTGTTATCTTGTAGTTCTCAGGAAATTCTGCCGGTGTTTATCAGAAGCCAATTAGATGATGAAAACAAAATTGTCGTCACACCGCTCGATCAGACAGTTACCGACGCTATTTTAAGGCAGGCAAATGAAAGGTTAGCTCTTGGCCTATCCATAACTCAACAGGCACAGCTAGCTAGAAAATCTGAAGGGCATCCGCTTTATTTACATTATATTGTTGAAACAGCAAAGATTATCGAAATCGTAGGCCGTGATGCATGGATTGAGGGATTGCCGACAATTTCGGGGGATATTAAAAATTATTATGAAGCAATTTGGTCGCGATCGTTAGGTGTGGACTCCGACAATTATTGGATCTCGCTTATTGGATCTCAGTTGCGCGAGACGGTTGAAGAACAGGAATTCAAATTGATGCTACCCGAGCAGGTACAACATAATTTTCAGGTCCGATTTCCCATTATTAGGCATTTTTTCAAGTTTGGAAGAAAGATAGCAATCTACCACCAGTCTTTTGTAAATTTTATTTCTAGTAAGGGGGGCGGTGACATAAAAAAAGCACACGGTTATATTTCAGTTCATAACGTCCGTTCTGAGGGATCTCAATATGCACTTAAAAACTTACTACATCATCTATTACTATCTGAAAATCCATTGCCTTCGATAGCTAGATGTAACCAAAAGTGGGCGGATGATTGTGCATTGATACATATGGAGCCCGATCGTGTGATTGCAGATGTTGAGCGTGTAGAAGAACTCTGTATCGATAAGAGTGTCATCGAAGAACTAGTGCGGATCAAACTGCTTCTCCAAAGATTACGTTTTAGATACAATACTATACTGGCAAAACACGCATTTGAGCTTTCAGATGCCATAATTGAAATGGGCGATGCTGATGCTGCGTTGAAATATATTATTAGGGAAGATATTCTTTTGATTTCGATTGAAGACTCGCTTTATTTTCTACAAAAGCTATTTGATATTGGTGCGGAAAAAGAAGCTTTACAACTTGTGGACGCTGTCAATTTACGGTTTAGAGTATTGCTTGAAAAAAGTGCAGAAACGGGTGGATTAGATATTAGTTTGTTTTATCTTCAACTGAAGTTTAATACAATATGTTTATCTCGTAAAAATTTTCCTACAGCATTGCTGAAGTATATGAAAGGTACTGAAATTTTAAGAGAAATCTCAGACGATGAAGATGAATCAGATGAAGTTCGTGACGTTGCAAGATCAATGAGGGCAGATTTAGAACCTTATCAAATGGGTTATGTTGTTTATAGACTTTTGTCTTTTCCTGGCATAGAAGATATGAGTAAATTCTCTGATGGTGTTTATACGGCAGATACTGCTAATGTTTTAGCACGAGCAGCATTATTTTACGAAGACTTTAAGCAGAAATCTGCTAGAGCAACAGAAGACAGTGATGCATTTAAAAGACTTATATCCGATATCGAAACATTGGTTACTGATCATGGTTACAATGAGGATGATATTGATAATTTATTATTCGCTCTCATTAAAGAAACTAAAAAGCCACATCTTTTGGAAGAGATGATCGCAAAGAAACTTACGAAGCCCGTTACGTTTAATTTGCGAGTGCCTAATGGGGTAGATCCAGATCTTGATTCGATCAATATATTTTATCAGGAACAGATTTATCGGGGATATGTAGATAAGAGCGGAGTTTATCCGATATTAGTAAAGCATGGACCAACTACATGGGAGGGATATATTAAGTCTTTGTACGAGTGTTGTGGTTTTTTACAAGGTAAGCTTTATAGAATATATTCTGAAGAGAACTTTGACGCTCTTCCAGCCTTACAGAAGAAAGCGCAAGAAATATTTGAGGAATTTGACTTTAGTCTGAAAGAAAGGGTACAATTCAACCGTTGCTATCAGCTAATTGAGGATACGGTAGCTTTACTGTATCACCGATTATTATTGGTATTTCTTGAATTAGGAGAAGATTCGGTTAGCTGGTTTATTGAACGGATCATTAATCCGAAGAATACACAGTTGGGCATGTATACGGAAGGATACCGTAGGACATTATATGAAATTTCTGCGGAACTAGCAAAAAATACCAAGCAGAAACAGCACGCTTTCAAAGTTGTAAGAGTTTTAGAAGACCATGTGTATAATGCGGTTCAAAACAGGTGGGAAAAGATCCCTGAGCTGATTGAAATTATTGGGTTTTATGCAAAGATTGGCGCAAAATCCAGGGCACGGTTTGTTTACCAGCTGATGCTTAATACTTCAATGGGGCCAACTTGGTATAAGGAAGGGCAGTTTGGACTTATCAATTCAGTGCTTCGTAAAATGGATCATGATAAAGCAGATCAACATTATGCAGATTTTGCCGCATATCTCGAATATGCGGCAGGAGAGATGACCTTTCAACGTTATGTACAATCTGCAATGAGCAGGTTTAGTGGAACTTTAGCAAATGCAGGACATTTATCGCGAGCAATTGAGTATTTTAAATTCCAGATATTGCCATCACCAAAGACAATCTTGGATAATGCAGATACAAGCACTTTAGATGCCCCCACAAAGGGGGACGGATATATCCTTGGTGCACGATCAATAATCGAAGCTGATGCAATGAGTCAATTCCTTTTATCAGTTAAAGGAGATCCATTAATCGTTTTTGCCCTCAGTGAAATTTTTATTTTTAATGAAGATACAGATAGATATATTGACAATTTTACAAAAGTTCAATATCAGGTTTACCGAGATGCATCTCATATTTCGGAAAGCTATGCGCAGGAAATTATAGATAGAATTGCTTGGCTTGTATCTGACAATCGTTTCAGCAAATTTAAAAATCTTTACATAAGATCGCTTTATCGGTCATTCAAGAGTGGTTTAGATAAACTTGAAATTAAGCTACTAAGCTCTGGAGTAGATAAAAGTGACCTACCTGAGATTTTACCGAAAGCCAAAGAAGCCAAAGGTTTTACAAAGGAAGATGACGAAGCAATAGCGAAGCTGGGCGGACCATTTCCAGGTGCTGGTAAAATGAGTAATTATTCGCAGTTACCAGAAGCCATATCAAAAGCTTCGGATGAATTTGCATTGGAAAATATGAGTGAAGGTTTTCAAATACTGGTTGACTGCTTAAAGGTTCTTGCTAATGATGGAAGCGATATTTGGGAAGGCGGAAATCTTACAAAGGATTTAGGCGTTTTATTTGATCTTTTTCGCATCCACGCCTCAGCACAGGATGCGGTCACATTATTAAAACCTTTTATTATAAATCACTTAAGTGATGACTGGTATGTAGTCAATTTTCTTTTAGGGCTATTGAGTGACAAGCTCGATGCCGATATAAAGGAAACAATAATTATTTATGTTAAGGAACATATAGAATACATTATCCGATCTGAGGGTGATTTTAAAGCAAAATATGAGTGGTTATCTTCACCAATTAGTTCACAGGGTAATATTGATGAACAGTTAGTGCAATTTTTAGTCTGGTTGTTAAACCACCCTTTTTCCACAGTAAGGAAAAAAGTTGGTGATACACTGGTGTGGCTGAGCACAAAGAAAGGTTCATTGATAGTTTCTTCGCTAATAAAAGATTCTCTAGCAAATGATTCTGATTTATCCAATGAATACTCAGGTTATCTATTAAAAGAAATGAGCACAACACTTTCACAGGAAATATGGAACTGCTTAAAGAATGATCAGGATGTACAGACTGATATTTTGGGACTAGATCATATCATGCTTCAAATATATTGGCGAGAAATACTTGAAAATTGCGGGGAAGAAGATGAAGAGTTACACGAACTGCAGCAAAGATTTGGAAATTTTTTCCCTACTGACAATTTTGATGGTAGAGACGTTTATATAGAAGACGTAGAACTTTTGCCAGTGCTTGATACATTATATGATCTGAACAATTTAAACTTACTCAATGCCGCCTATATCAATAATTTAAAAGTGCAAAGAGAAAGATTAACCTGTGATTTGGGGGAAGCTGAGCATCAACGAGTAGAGCGATATATTAGAAGAAGTTTTCTTGAAGAGGAAATTGAAATGGGGCATCACCAATATAAGCTTCATACTGCAGTTAATAAAGCACTATCGGGACGAGTAAGTGTAGGGCAAATCAAGGAGGTTTCAGAGATATTGCAGATTACTGAACTTTAATAGAAATAAAAGATAATGAGTATAAAAACACCTAAAAATCGTAAAGAAATTGAACATAATATGTATTTATTGCAAGAAAGAGGCCTGCAGGCCCTTGATGCCAAAGACCAAGATAGAATTGGCAATTTTGCTGCAATGACCTGGCCACATTTGAAAGAGGTGAAAAACCTTCCAAATGGGAGGATTTATTTGCCAACAATTAATGAACAGGCTCGTCTGCAAGGCAATATGGAGAATACAGATCTATGGAAGTTTAGTCAGACGCAGGTTCCTAAAGAAGAAAGTCCGTAGTCCAGAAATAGTCTATGGATTATTTTGAATTAAAAAATATTGTAAATGAACTAAGTTCTTTTTTGCTTACTTTAATTTTACCTTGGACATTTGTATATTATCTACAACCTCAATGCCTAAGAGGTTTTTTGCTATTATGAATTTATCGGGAAGTCTTCCTTCCAATGCCAGAATAATGCGACTGTTCGGAAGTTCATTATCTACAATTTGTTTTGCTTCAATTAAATGTTTGTATTTTACACACTGAAATATTCCCCGCAAAATATCTTCTGGGGGAGAAATATGAGATTTCACTTCAACCCCGATTTTAAGGGATTGATCAATAAATAGTATGTCAATAACATCAGCGGAAGGAAACAAATGTTCGAGTATTCCATTTGGAAGGGAATCCTTAAGACCTAGTACTAAAGGGTTTTTTGAAACAAACTCCTTAAATTTTCTGTGGCTTTCGCTTTCACCTCCTGATCGTATTTTGGTTGCTTTATCTAAATCTTCTTGAAGGTCTATGTGTATTGGATCCAAACCAAGAACATTCAAAACTTCCCGCCAGTATGGAAATAAGTATATTTCTGCGAGCATAGCATCCAAAAACTCTTTCTGCTGGCTTGGGCTACGGGTGCTGTAATCAGCAATATCGATAAACCAAGAAATTCCGTCGCCTGGAAGGTTTGTTCTTTTGCTGATCGCGATACATTGGATGGCTGGTATTCTGATGTCAGTACTTAAGCTCAGTTCTTTCATTGCACTTCCAATCACACCCAATACATAATTAAGATTTCGTGGATTTGGCATTCCAAGGATTTTAGCAAGGTCGGAATAATAAATTGTCTGACGGGCCTCAGCTTGTTTAACTAGGTAGGGTAAAGCTACTCTCGCTCTTGTTTGATATAATTTATTTCCCTCTAAAAAATCGTACTTTCCGACAATTGATGTATTCATTTTACTTTGCTATTTTCAGTTGATGTTTCTATTTGATTAGTTTTAGCTAATCCAAGGAATTTATAATACAATTTTTTTTATAAATTATTGATAGCTAGGGCTATTTGTCAGGACGTTTATTTTCCAAAGTTAAAAAAGGATTTTACTGCGTGCAATAGCTTTTGAATCCTATTTTTATTATTTGGTGGGTACAAATATAATTGCAGATGTCCTTCCATAGCGCGTAGTTTTATGTTAACATCAGCGTATTCCCAATGTCTGCCGGGCCAACAGTCTTTTCCAATCTGCTCCAATTCTGGATCAGAGAATTTTCCCAAATTATCTACGTCGTTACCCAAAAGCAGCTGTAATTTACTGACAAGAACATGTGCTTCCTTGCCGAAAATAGGTAGGGAGTTAGTGGGTAAATGTCTAGTCAGGAGAAGGAATGGACTTTTAGTACTTTTATCGGTAATTAATTGTATAACATTAAAGTAGTCGCAGAAAAAGAAAGCGCTGTCATAACGGCTACTCTTAAGGTCGGAAGTGTTGGACGGTGCTAAATTTTTTAATAAATGCAACAATTGGTTAAGGAAATCTACTGTTTTGACCTGAAGACATTTTTTGTAAAGGACCAGAAAGTCATCGGCCGACATCGCGATAGTGTTAATATCTAGTTTTTCATAGACGGCATTTGCCTTTTTACAGTTTCTTTGATCCTGAGTAATATAAAAATCACACGAAGAGGCAAAAGCTGTATGAAAAGCATCTTCCATAGTATTTCTGAAAGTTTGTTTCCTGCCTCTGTTTATAGAAATTTTATCTTCCTGATACCCGTGCATGTCCAGTGCTATATATTCATTACTTATTTCTGTGAACCAGGGTGAGGCAAACTCATGTGCCGGGCTTTTTGGTTCAGCTAAAATTCCTTTTTTTTTATAAACTTTATCAATGAGTTCATAGGGGGAAGCGCTGTGAAATATTTGGTCTCTTTTTATATCTGCCCCACTTTGAAGATTTTCACGTAAATCTTTATAAGCTGTATTTTTGTTCATTCTTTCTATCATTCCAAAGATTGCTGTTAAAAGTCCAACCTGTGTATAATTGCCCTCAAGTTCGGGGAGAAAGCTGCGCATAAGGTGAACTGTTTCAGGGTTTTCGAAGGATTTTTGAAAAACCTCATCGATAGGAGTGTTTTTAAATAACGTAATTTGCTCATTCAATAGTTCCTGAAGATTTCTACTTTCTTCATCTAGACTATCGGAGAGTGGCTCGATACGAAGAACATCCAGTAGTTGACTTAGATTGCTATCCTGTATGTATAAATCCCGAGGAGTATTATTTCGAAATACGGTTCTGCCCTCTATATGGAATAAACAATAATTTTGGGTAAGGTTGGAGATAAAATCCAGATCAGAATCGATATTCTCCATATTTGATAGTTCTTGGCTACTCGCAGAAATGTCGCCAAGATGCGAAGATGAATAAGGCTTTAAAAATTTCTCATTATCTGAAATAATTGAAAAAAATTCACTGTGTTGCCCGTTTTTCATCTGGCTCATTACATTCCAATCTATATAGATCCTGATCATCGTTATTAAAAATTATTCTACCGGAAAGTTAGGGAATAATCTGTGATATTAAAGATTACTGCCAAATAGGTTAATATTATGGCAAGACACCCATGAATGTCAATCGTCGGGTGTTTATATTATACAGGGAACTATCATATTAGGCAAAAAAAAGATTAAAGTGCCGAAATAGGATGGGTTTAAAGAAAGATGAAGTACCAAATACAATTTTCTTAGCTGAGTTATTATTTATATTTTCAACAGAAAAAAATATGTTGGATACAGAGTACATAGAAAATATACTAAAAGGTAAGGATGGATTAGAGTTTCAAAAATGTGGAGCGAATTACCTCCGTAAAAAATATGGCGGTGCCTTTCAGGAAGTAGCTTCCATGGGGCCACTTGGAGATAGTGGTAAAGATGGCTATGTGCTTGAAACCAGAGAATATTTTGCCATGTCAACCTGGTCTGACAATATAGCAACCAAGATAAAGAATGACTATAGGAACTGTATTGATAAAAACCTCGAAGTCAAGAAGTTCATTTTTGTCACCAATCGTAAAATAGGCCCTAAAGAATGTGATGTCATTGATGAGCTTAAATTGGCAAACCAAGATATTAAAATTGAAACCCTCAATCATCGGGATATCGCTAAAGCTTTGATTGAATATCCGCATAGAGAGGTTTTGGCAATACTTGGAAAGCCAGTATCTTTTTTTGATGATAAAACCGTTTATTTTGAGGAAGGTTCTGAGAAACAAAGAACCTTTACCCTTTGGGAATCCATAAAAGATTCTATGCATGTTTACTTAACAGGAGTAGTTTTTCTCACACTATTCTGTGTAACATTTTTTTACTTTAGATCAGACTGGGCCAAGACCATCTGCATTTTTGTAATTATGGCACTGATGTGCTTATATATGCTTTTAAATATGAATAGCTTACGAAAGTATAAATATGCCCATAAAATTTTGTACCTAATGGTCACTGGTAAGCTTCAGGTTCAGCACGAGGTTTTGTTGGACGAAGATACACACTTAACGATCAGACGAAACTCAGCTTGGAACTTTACGGTTAATCAGAGATCTATCAACTGTATAAAAAGGGGGTGTAACGGAAAAGTATTTTTGAACACACAGGAGGACGGATCGCTGATAGGAAGGTGTCAAAAGGATAAAATCAATCACATATACAGGGTTGACAATAATTTTTATGGTGAATTACTTTGAGATAACTCTTCCACTAAACAAACTCCTAAGTCGCTATTAGAGACAGTAATTTTACGCATTGGGCGTATTTCCTTAAGATCTGATCTGTGGTCTTAAATAGAAATTCATAATTGGAATATTAACAAAATAGATGTAAATTTCTGCATCATGCAATTTTAACCTAATTAAGAGTAAATGTATACCGATTTGTATATTTTGACTTCAATAAAGC
Organism: uncultured Chryseobacterium sp.; assembly: GCA_963526305.1. GTDB lineage: Bacteria > Bacteroidota > Bacteroidia > Flavobacteriales > Weeksellaceae > Chryseobacterium. The sequence continues at coordinate 179,622 of CAURNW010000002.1, forward strand.
ATAATATTGAATTATGATATAGGTTCACTAAATAGGGTGCAGCATTTCATTGTGGGGTGATAACAGTTCTTAATTAAAGAGGTTATAGAAAAAAGTAGAACTTTTCTCGGGTTGCTGGCAAAACAATATTATTAAATTTATGATTACAATTGACAAAGTTGACTTTAACAGACTTAAACCTTATAATGGGAAATCCACGCAGTGTTTCGAGCACCTATGTTACCAGCTGGCAGTCAAAGAATATGGACATTTAGGTACATTTACGGCCATTGACGGTAGCGGGGGAGACGGTGGGGTCGAATTCTATCTGGATCTTGATACAGGTGAAAGATGGGGATGGCAATGCAAATTTTTTGGTGATACAGGGAGGTTAAGTATTGCTAAAAGAGATGTTGCTATTGCAGAGTCTCTTGAAACAGCGATAAGAAATCATGGAAATTTAACTAGATATTTTGTTTGCCTCAAAACAGACCTGACAACGGAAAGTACTGCAAAAAAAACGGGAAAGTTTAGCAAAGGGGAGAAGAATTGGTTCGACGAAGAACTAATAAAAAAGATTCCTGCTGGCAGGTTAATTTCGCTAGAATTTTGGGGAGAATCACAATTTCTTGCATTCTTAAAAGAGCCTAAAAATGTAGGAGTACGTAGTTTCTTTTTTGGGGAGCTAGAGCTAAATCAGGAGTGGTTCACAGCAAAGTTTAATGAAAATTTTGAGAAGGTAAAGGATAAATACGATCCGGATTTGCATGCTATTGATCAGTTTACAAAATCCATAATAGATTGCGTGGTGCTTGATCCAAACTATACTAACTTGACTGGAAAGCTTAAAAGTGATCTCCTGCAGGTAGCCAGTCAGGTCGAAGAGGAACTACACGACTTTCATAACACAACCATGATCAGCCCCACAGAGGAAGCACTCAGAAAAGATTTTTTTTCAGCTTGTCATGAATTTGAAGATCTTGTAAAACAGACTGTTAATAAAATTGACTTTGTTGATGAATGCTTTGAAAATTGTGAGCCTGATAAACTAGCGCTGTTTACTACCGAGGATTTACGATCAAAGTGGATCGCTTTCCATACTAAACTTGATAAGTTTGATTTTGATGAAAAATCAAGGGCTTCTAGGGAGTCGCAGAATGTAACATCCTTAATGTCAAATTTCTCACAAACCTTCGGTCGATTTTTTAGAAATTATTTTCATGGAAACCAGAGGCAGCTGCATTTTATTGGAGATGCAGCGAAAGGTAAAACACATATATCCACTGATATTGCATATAACAGAATTAAAGAATCGAAACCAGTTATATTTTTGACAGGTGATAAATTTACTGATGAGACTAGTATCAGCGATGCAGTGCGGAAAATTCTTGATATACCGCAAGAATATTCATTTGATGACCTTTTAAATGCTTTGGAAGTTTATGGATCAATCCATAATGTACGGATTCCTATTGTTATAGATGGTCTGAATGAAACGGTGTCAAATAGACTTTTTTCACCTATCTGGAGGAATCACCTACAAGGATTTATTGCAAAAATACTACAGACAAAAAACGTTGCTATAATAACAACTTGTCGAGGTTCATATGCGCAAAGGATATGGGACGACATTTATAAACCGGAATTTCATCAAATAGATGGATTTGGCGATTTCGAAACTATTCAAGAAGCGGTTCATAAATATTTTACCAAATATAAACTGAAGTCGGACTTATTTTTTGCTTCGATTGATAAATTTGGCGACCCCATCTTTCTTAAAATATTTTGTGAAATAAAGAATCCTAATTGGAAGCATTCTGGTGAAATTGCGGTAAACATTGAAGAGGAGTCATCTTACGATATTTTTAATGAGTATTTGTCCCAGATCAACAAGAAAGTGACTAGGAATAATCCGATCCTTAGAAGCAATGAGAATTTCATTTCTGTATCCCTAAAAAAATTGTCAAATTATCTTTGGGTAAATAATCTCAGGGAGCTGCCGGTAGGAGATTTTTATGTATTAATTGACGAAAATGATAATTATGAGAAAGATAAATCAAAGGCAGATATACTTCTTGATGAAGGGCTTGTGATAAATCGGGATATTAGGAGTGAAACTGAATATATAAGCTTTACATACGATGTACTTGCAGGTTATATGATTGCGGAAAATTTAATTTCAAATAATGCAGATCTTTCATTTTTTAAAAGCAAAAAATTTATTGGGCAGGTGTTTCTTCCAGGAGGTCAACATCCCCTTTTTGAAGATGTCATAGCTGCATTATGTTTGTTGCTGCCACAGCTAAAAAATACCACATTTCATCAATTACTGCGAAGTGACTGGCTAGTTAAGCTCGCAGATTCTAAGATTTATAATTATCTGCCAGGATTCATTAAAACCAGAATAACAAATTTGGTTGATTTTTTGGATTTTGTATTTGATAAATCTTTCCAATCACTTTTTGTGTTACCGGGCCACTTGGTAAAGACAAGTGACAATGACTTAGTTGCAAAAGTTTTCATGATAGATGATGATAATAAAGAAATCATTTTTGATCTTTCTTTCAAGACGATGGGAGATGTAAATCACCCGCTCAATGCGAATTTCCTGAGCATGCTTTTAGCCAAATTGAAGATGAATGAGCGTGATGTCACCTGGTCGGAATACGTGAGGAAGAAGAGCCATCAATTGGAACAGTTTATTTCTGAATTTGAAAATCAATGCCGTAACAACAGCCCTGAATCGGACATAATGTTAAGAAAGCAAAAATTAGTTTCCAAAATAATAGTTTGGTTTTTAACAAGCACCGATCGAGCCTTACGTGATAAGGTTACAAGGGCACTGTATTTTTATGGCAGGAAGTTTCCCGAGGAATTCATCGCTTTAGTGAAGGAATCGTTGGGATATAATGACCCGTATATTTGGGAGCGTACGTTGGCGGCTTCTTATGGTATTGCCATGGCACAATATAATTGTAAATCTGGAGAGGACTTTCGTAATAACGTGTTACCTAGATTTTGCCAATCAATTTATGAGCGGATTTTTGCCGAAAATGCACCATTTGGAACTACTCATATATTAGCAAGAGATTACGCCCGACTTCTTATCGAACTTGGATTAAAACATCACCCTGCATTATTGGATACAAAACAGGAAGAAAATATTAGGCCGCCATATTCTTTTGGTGGGATCAGAGAACTAAAAGAATTCGATTATGGAGAAAAAGATTACGGTTATGATGGACCAATTCAGATGGATTTTAGCAATTACACATTGGGACGCATTGTCAAAGGAGGTCATGCCTATTCCAATCCTGAGGAAAAAATTAAGGTACGTAAGCAAATATATGGGAGGATCTATGACTTGGGGTGGAGCAAAGAGTTGTTTGCTGAGTCTGAAAGGGCGTTAGGAAATGATAATTATTACAATAGCGGTAGAACAAAGCAAGCCAAGGTGGAGCGGTATGGGAAAAAATATTCATGGATCGCTTACTTTGAAAATGCTGGATTACGTTCCGATCTTGGCTTGCTGGAGAAAGATTGGGATAGTTTTCGGCTATCAGATGCAAATATCGACCCGAGTTTTCCAGAGAAGTTAGTAAATGATCCTTTTTTTAAAGATGACATATTGGGTGATCGAGCAATATCTTTAAATGAATGGTATGAAAACGGTGACATGCCGAATTTACAGGCGTATTTGGAGGTTGACGAGATTAACGGCACCCTAGGGCCTTGGATTTGCTTGGATTCCTTCATTGCGCAAGAGGAGGTATCAACGGAACGAAGTAGTTACATTTCATACGTGGGTTGGTTATTGAAAACTCGAAATTTGATGAGGTAATTAAGCTATTAAAAGATCAAGACTTTTCGCAGATTCATATCCCTGCAAAACGTGAAAATCATTACACGTTCGCTGGTGAACTGTATACTATTGATGAGGCCACGTATAGCAATTACGTTGATCTACGATTCGATGTTGAAAAGCAGAAACGCACGATCAAGAAATATGAACCTGATTATTTTAGTTACTTGTCTTGGTCGGAAGAGTACACCGAATCTAATTTGCCAGAAGAAATTGAAATTGAAGTTGATGTAACTAAAGAATTCGAAGTATTATTTCCGGTAATGGAATATAATTGGGAAAGTTACCATAGTCCTGTTAATGACGCAGGACAAACAACGGTTTTAGGAAAGGAGATTGTTAATCACCTGGGACTTATTAGTGAGCCTCAAACATTTGATTTATTTGATCAAGACGGGAAATTAGCTGCAATTCACTTGCAGAATGTTGAGGATTATAATAACAATGATAGTTTCGTTTACATTAGAAAAGACTTGTTAGACCAGTTTCTTGCTGAAACAAAATCACAGTTTGTTTATACAGTTTGGGGGGAACGCGAAGTTCGTTTTAAAACGAATGAAAGAAGGGACGATTTTTTTAGAACTCATCCTTATAAAAACGATCAGAAATTTAATCAGATAATTGAATATAAGTAGAGAACGGAGTATTTTGACATATAGCTTTGTAATTAAAATTAAATATACTTATTGGAACCTTAATGTAATTAACGTTACAACGTAAATATGTCTAAAATCGCCAAATTCAATTTTAAACCTCATAGGTTAGCTCTGGAACTTCTGCATAGACAAAAGCTTTGGTTGGAGTACCGGTGGTCTTAAAATCTTTTTCTATTGTATAAGCTTCCATTTCAGAGGCGCTGATCTGATAAGTTGCAAGCTCCGTAATTCGTTCCTCACTAAGATCTTGCATAATCCATTCCCATGCAAGTTCATCCGGCAAGATGGTAGGCATACGATTTTTAGAGTTATGAATTTGTCTCATTAAAGGATTTGCTTCTGTCGTTACAAGAGCCACGGTATCCACCGTTTCTCCAGTGTCCTTATCTGTCCAATTTTGCCAGATTGCAGCAATAAAAAAATAATCCTTGTTTTTGAGACCAATGTGATAAGGATATTTATCTGCTGTTTTGAGCGGTTGATTTGTTCTCTTGTTTAGACGGTAAAGATGTCTCCACTCATAAAATTCGCTTGACAGTATTAAACATCTTCTTTGCAGGGCAGCTTTCCGAAACATTTTTTCACGACCTGTATTTTCATCCTTCATAAGCAGCTCTTCACCTTTTGCATTTAATGTTGTGTAAGCCTGGTGCCATTTTCCATTTCCATCTTTATAGCCAAAACGCATTTTCTTAACATCTTCTCTGTTTTTTGTATAAGAAGGGATAAAGCCCCATTCCATTTGGACTATATCGAAATTGCATCTATCTTCCGTTGGGCGTAAAACAGCAATATTTCCGTAGTTAAATCCTTCGTGAATTTCTTGATCTAAAAAATCATAATTCATTACTGCTTTTTCGAGATCCATTAAGCGAATGAATTCATCTCTAGATACCCGTTGTCCATTGTAATAACACATATGATTAAGTTTTTAAATGTTCACTAATTTCTTTACCGAATAGCTCCGCCTCTTTCTGTCTTCCTTGTGGAATACTGGTCCAGACTTCACCTGCCCACGTTCTGGCTGAAGTTATTACCAAGGGAGCTCTATTATCGTCAAAAACGAGACGAAAAATTTGCTGATCCTTTAAAGTGTGTTCAATTACAACAACTTTTAAGCCATTGGCCTCGATTTCAAACTTACTGTTCTCGAACAAATTACCCATTTTATATAACATTACTATTCGCCTATATAAATTTAGCAATTCTTGGTGATAATTAATACAACTCGATGCTTTCGCACTATACAGAGCTTATTAGGAAAGTGTAGGTTATTTAAGGTAAGTTTTACACTGATTTAGATGTTGGCCATGCAATGTTGGTAATTTTTCGATTCCGAAAATAATTATGCAGAATGGCTACAAAAAAAAGAAGAAATGGAAGCAGTTATAGTGGGAATGGTTCAAATTTGAAAGATATTGGACTTGACCACCTTATGAAATTGGATGAGCTGCCCATTGAACAGTCAATGATAATGCTAAAAGAGGCAGGTATTGATGTGGATGAAGAGGAAGCAATTAAAATTATGGAGTTTTTGCATCTATTGGCAAGGATCACCATCAAGGAAATATTCTCTCCCGATTAAAAGTTTTTTGTAATTATGTGTAATTAGATTTTCTAGTAAATTTTTAAGGATCAGATGGTTGCTAATTCTCTTGTTGGCACTTCTAATTTCATCACCAAATTAAATAACTGAATTATGATCGCAGATTTATATATCCGAGTATCTATAGACGAACAGGCAGATAAGGGGTACTCGCAGAGGGACCAGGAAGAGCGTTTGCGTCTTCATTGTGATAGGCTAGCTATTACGATCGACAGAGTAATTTTCGAAGACCATTCTGCCAAAAGTTTTGATCGCCCGGAGTGGAAAAATTATCTACAAAGTTTCAAAAGGAGCCGCGGATATCGCGAGGAGCGCTTAATTTTGTTTACTAAATGGGACAGATTTAGCAGGAATACCTCCGAAGCCTACCAAATGATCGGACACCTTAAAAAAAATAATATATTACCTCAGGCTATTGAACAGCCATTGGATCTAAGTATACCCGAAAATAAAGTGCTCTTGGCTATTTACCTGTCAACTCCTGAAGTTGAGAATGATAGGAGAGCACTAAATGTGACCAATGGAATGCGACGTGCAATTAAAGAGGGGCGGCTGATGGGAATAGCCCCTTACGGTTATGTAAACAAGTGTACTGAGGATGGTAGAAAGTATGTTGCCGTAAAACAACCAGAAGCTTCGAATATAATCTGGGCTTTTGAACAAGTGGCAAAAGGCCATCTTCCAACTGCAAAGGTGAGAGTGGAAATGAATAAGAGAGAGGGTAAAAATATTTCTAGTAATGCTTTTATGGTTGCACTGAGGAATGTTACTTATTGTGGTAAAATATATGTGCGTGCTTATAAAAATGAAGAGGAGGACATTGTGCCGGGTAAACATGAGGCATTAATTTCGGAGGAGTTGTTTTTAAAGGTTCAGCATGTCCTGAAAAAGAAAGGTACAAAGGATCTCAGATTGCCAGGAGGAAGGATAATCAATGAAGAAAGATATCCTCTGCGTGGTCTTCTGCTTTGTCCAAATTGCGGAAAGAATCTGACGGCGAGTAGTTCAAAGGGGCATACAAAACATTATTACTATTATCATTGTACCACAGCCTGTGGATTTAGACACCATTCTGATAAAGTTAACAAACTTTTTAAAGAAGAGCTTTCCAAATATGATTTTCCGACAGGAATACTAGAAATATTAAAGAAGATAATCGTAAAAAATACAAAGTCTACTTCTGAGAATTTTGATGGTGAACGTAGTACTCTTAAGAGCAGAATTAGTGAATTAAATGATAGAATTAGTAAGGCGCGGGATATGTACCTGTCCGACAAAATTGATGAAGAGGATTTTAGGGATATTAAAAATAGATATAAAGGAGAACTGGATGACCTTGAATATAAACTTAGCCTACTGGTAAAGTCAGAACAAAAAGAAGGGGTAGAAGATAAAATTAGCAAAGCACTAAAAATTGTTGGAAATATTTCAGAGAGGTATATAAATGCTAGCCCTATAGACAAGCGCGCAATTGTAAGTTTGATATACCCTGAAAAGATAATTTTTGATGGAAGCGATTTTCAAACTAGCAAAATCAACTCTTTTGTTGATAGTATCTTCCTGATTAGGAAGGAGTTATCTAAGCAAAAAAAAGGGGATTTAAATTCGAAAAATTTAAACCCCCGTCTTGTGACCTTGACGAGCGTATCTTCAAACACTTTTATCGATGATTTGGTTAGATTGAGCCAAATTAAACAAGAATTGACTTTGACTAACTTAGGATTTAATTTTTTACAGTTCTAAAGTTTTCGCAATATCATTTTAAGCATTTGAAACAAATGAAGTTGACGTTTACTAGCACTTATTTTGCTTCGATTGTCTTTTACTGTTGAATAAAGATTTTAATTAATTATAAGATATTAGTCGATGATTGAATTGAAAATATAATTTGGTATTATTTAGTATAGTGTCAGTTTGCAGCTGCTTTTAATTTTTGGGCTATATCCAACATCTGATTGGCAACTTCGACTAATTTTTTATATAGCCTGATCTGCATCTCTATATACGCTAACGGCTTGATTTCATATTGTTTTTTGTAGGCAAATAAATTTGTTTCATAGCGGTAAAGGCTTGTTCTTGCTATATTTTCAAGTTGAGAGGAAGCAGATAACCAATATTTTTTATCAATTTCTTGAATAGCCGTTTCAAAATCGTAATATCCAGGATTTTTTTGCATGTCAGTCTCCCATAAAGTTAAATATCCTGAATTTTCTATTAAAGCGGTAATTTCTTTGTCGTGTTTAGAATCTGAAAGTAAATATTCTGTCAATTGATTAAATGTCTGTATATCTGCTCCGGTAATTTTTCTTGCATTAGAAAAGATATGATTGTTTATTGCTATTTGGTGGGTTAGCACTGTATTCTCTTCAATAGCATAAGCTACCTGTTTGTCACTTGCCTCTGTGAGAACATCGTTTATAACAACCATCTTTTCCGAAACGGTCAGGTCAAATGGCGTACAGTAATTTGGATCGTCAACGATCTGGATCCCGCCCTCAGCGTAAGCTTGAGCTACAAAGCGAGTACAAAATTGTCTGTTTGGATCAAAATCTGCATCTGTATGTCCCTGAACAGTTCGCTTTGCCTCCTCTCCAGAATATTCAGTACCAACTTTTGTACGAGCTATATCTACTATCCTGTTTATTAAAAAGAAATCTTCCGGGTCTTTTAACCGTAATGCAATTGCAGCTTCAGGTCTATCGAACAGCTCCCTAAGGGTATTTTCTGCCTGTACGCCAGGACCTTTGTCAGAATGTATGTGACTTGAACCGCCAGTATACAGCATGGTGTGGTGGTAAGCAGATCCAGTCCTATCTTCCATTATGGCACTGATGCGTGGGTTGACATTTATAAGCAAAATGTCTCCAGCCTGAATTTTCGTTAAATTGAAAATGTATTTTTTCATATTGTTTATTTATATTACCTTTTAAATATTTTTATGTATTCAAGTAAAGGAGTAGCATATATTCTTAAATAAAATTGAAAGATTTTTGTTAGAAGTATTAGAGCATTGAAACTAAATATTTCACTATAAGCTCCTAGTATTTTTCAAAAAAACACACCTGATATTAACTATCTTTACGAAAATCGATTATAAAAACATTAGCGCTAAGACTATAAAATTATAAACTATTTGTTAGGTTATATCATTATTATAATTTTATTAGTAAGTTTTTATAATTAACTATATAAAAGAAATTATGGAATTCGAAGAAGAAAATAAAGTTTTTGAAATAAAAGTTAGGGATATTTATCATGATATTAGATATGAGATTAAGTTAGAAAAGGAAGAACAAGTGACCAATGATGACAAATTAAAAGGAATTCACAGGAAGATTTTAGCAGGTTTTAAGTCTGGCCAAAAGAAAATTTTGACAGAATTGACATCCTTACAAATTCAAGCAAAAGAGAATCAAATTTTGTTAAAAACTGCACGGAGGGAACGTAATAAAAATAGAGCTGATGAACTTGTTTTAGAGTCAAAATTTATACAATATCAGGATAGTATATATAGAAATCTTGCCGACACAATTGCTTGGCAAATGTTAAATGGTGAACATTATTTGTATCGCAGATTTTATACAGGAGAAATGGGTACTAAAGATTTGTCTGACAATTCTTTTAAACATGTAGTTGATTTTACAGAACAAGTTAATGCAGACCAAGATGCATTTTGTCTTATTGCCGACATAACCAACAATATTCAGTTAGGAGATTGCTTAATTAGAGATAAGGATGGGATAAAGGTGTCGGAAATAAAATCTGGTGAGATGAATTTCAAAGCTCTTGATATAATTAATGATCGAAAACTTACAGATGATGATTTCAACGAAAAGAAATTGTCGGAAGAGTTTGAAGATAAATTTATCAAACAAATGAAGAGAATGGTTTCACAAAAGGGTAAAACGGATCGAGCAGCTAAGATTATATTAGAGAATGTTGGTCCAGATCCCAAATATAAAGAAACTGACATACATATTGTTGAAAATGATTTTCAGATAGACACTTATCATTCTGAACTTCTTGGATTACTGGGTGAGCTTAGATCCAAGGATTATGCTTACACCAGTGTTGGTGCAATTGTAAATATAGGCGTGTATAAAAATGACTGGCGGGTATATGGACAATTTACAATGAAGCAGCTTTGTGATCCTTATCCCTTTGTCGATCTTATGGCTAGCAGAGGAGTATTAATTTGCGAACCGATTTTTCTAAAACCCTTTCCGGAAAATGTCATAATGGATATAGTATTTGGTCGAATTAAAGTATTCATCGGAATAGATTATAACAATTTCATTAAATTTTCTAATGATTTAGGTGTAGGCGCATCTTGGTCAACAGCAAAAGAACTTCAAAATTATCTACAAAAATTTATACACGACAAACGCGAAATATTTTCAATTGATAATAAAGGTATTAAATTAGAGATTGACGGAAATGAAATCTTTGTTGGACATGGTTTCTTTACCAAAATACTTTTTGATCATTTTTCACCAGAAACTATGATACTCAAATACGTTGGTATGATTGCGGATATTGGTAATAAAAAGAAGTGAGATTAAATATTTCAATTGAATAAAGGGAAGATTTATTATACGTTAAAAAACTCGATTTTGGTTTGATAATAAAAGGCATCAAGATTTTGTCCAGCTTAAAATGCAAAACTCCATTATTAGTCCAATTATAAATTAACCTTAAATATCTCTGGATTTTCTTTCTTTCTTATAACTACAGTGGCTACTGTCCATTTGTCCGTTTTCGAAATATGAGATAGAATTGCCTCAGGATCCCTTTCTCCAAAAACATAATATCCTCTTTCTTCTAATTCGTCCAGAAGCTTTTGCAAATCATAGCCAATTTGAACCTTGTCATATGCTTCAACCATTCCACTTATCTCTCCAAAATCAATAAAAGTTTGTATCATACTTCCTATGTATTCTGCTTCCTCTCTGTCTTTTAATTTATCATAATCTGTGTTATATCCATGTGCTTCGCTCAAGATATTCAGCAATTCTTTTCCTGATAAAATCCTCATTAAAAATCTAGGTTTTTGAGCGTTATCATTATCTTGAATAGCATTTGATATAGCTGCTCTAACCCAATTTTCATGATTGACCTTCATATACCTCAGAAGTTCTTCAGTATAGGTTTCTACAAGTTCATCAATTTCTTTATGATGATTTCTACATAAGAGCAATAAATTTTCGAAGTTATCGTATTCATCAAGATTTGGAATATGTCTCGGCCCATTTTTCTTTGAGCTAATAATGTGACATTCCTCGCCCACATTAAATTCTTCTGACGAATCTATACTGGTTACTAATTCTGATTTACATATAGCGCATCTGTTACCAGATTTTGCCCATAAAAATTTTCTAGTTTTATCTGAAATAGCCATGGTAATTTGGTTTTACATAATCTCTAAAGTTAAAGGATTTGTAGATTATAATTTTACTTTAATTTTAGTTCTTCGTTGGTTGTAGACATCTATATTTCTTATCATAATATTAATGCCTATCTGTAATCTTGTTATTTTTGCAATTTTTTTCTTCGTGCTTTAATGACAAGGCTTTAATTTTTGTCAGTGTATCAAATTCAATGAAAAATAAAGTGATATATACTCTTAAAATTACGTAATTAAAGATGTATATTTTTGTATTTAAACTGGTAATCCCCCTGTAAAATTTCGTTTTAAACTACTATTTTTTACTAAGACCAATTGATGTCGATTAAAGATAGTTGCGTAAATTTTTTAAAACTTTTTACGGCTTCTTCAAATTCATTTTTATTTCTATACTTTTCAATCATATATAAGATATGTCCCGAAGTGTAATAGAGCAGAAAACTATATTCTCCTCTCCATGTTTTTCCAATTATGGCATTATACAATATTTCTTTAAAATGATTAGTAACCTCTTTTTTTTCGTACATCTCGAATAGCTCTGTAAAAGCCAACGAGGATGACTCACTGTCCGCAAGCTGAGCTGCATCCAAAAGGCTTATTTTTTTTTCTTTTATTTGATTAAGATCGCTATGATACATATAACCATCATTAAGCCTTTCGTCGATTGTGTTGCTGTATTTATCTTTGTCATTATCAACATATACATCAAGCAGAATTTTAGATTTTTTTAATTCTTTAATAATGTTATCTGATTTTTCTACTCTTACTTTTGTTTTTGTGACGCTAAATTGTAGTTCAATATCATGTAAGCGACTTGAAAGTAACCCGTTTTTTATCTCGTCAATTTCTACTGAACCACTTCTGTTAGCTTGCAATAACCTATTAATTGCGTGATTATAAACTTTATCTGAAAAAGAATTGATGTACTCAACAGGAAGTAGAAACCATTGTAAGGAAAGATGATTTAAATTAATTTTTTCGACACAAGCCACTATCTTAATAGGCTCGTACAGTTCAAAAAAATCTCCCAGTAAATATCGATATCCCTTCTCAGAAATATCTTGAATTTTTGTAATAGTGGATATACATTCATTCAATGTCAAAAAGTTATTTTCATGTAGGGTCTTTAATGCTTTTGGTAAACCGTAAAATGTATAATCTTTTCTGTTGTAATATTTAGTCCATAACAAGGAGATACTTGATATATCGATTTTTTTCTTTCGATGTAAAGCCAATCTAATGTATTCATGAATTTTAGTACTTAAATTAAAGCTTCCCATTTCTTTATTTTTTAAAATGAGTTCTGCCAAGGTTAAAAGATTATATTCGTTCTGTTCTATATTACTAACTTCGCAACCTGCAGCGATTAAATTCTTTTTTACGTCATTTAAATACCAGTCAGCGTAATAATAAGAATCAGGATATTTTTCTAAAAACTGAGCTAACTTTATGGCACCTCTCGACTCATAGCCGTCTAGAAAGAGATTTACCGACTCACTTAATTCTTCAAACCCTTGATATCTCTTTTGATGAAGAAAAAGATTTTCCATTATCCATTTCAAATAATCACTAAAATACCGTCTATCTTTTAGAGCTTTAATGATTTTTGTTTTTGTAATGGATTTTTTATTTCTCATAAAAAAATATTCTTCTTTATCGACATCTCCTTCCAATTTCATATGAAAATGGTCAGTAGAGTAATTATCATTTGATACCTTATTATAAAGCAAAATTGGATTACTGGTTCTTAGAAAAAATAGCATTCCAAATAAATATCCTGAACTGGTTATGTCCTCCTCAGTATATCCGTTAAATAGTAGCGATTGTGTATAAGTAAAAAGGAATCCATCTGGAGCTGAATTGTGGTCTCGATAAATAAGGTTTGTAATAAGTGAGAGATCATAGTAATGTGAAATTTCAAAGTCATCAAACTTATGGTCAGACATGGAATCTCTTAAATCAAAATAAAAAGTGCGTATTGCTTCAATATCTATACTGCATTTTATTATTTCTTCAAAAATGGCTATGTCGCTGAATTTTTTGGCTATTTCTTTTCTCTGTTGATTAGTTAGTTTAAATAGAGAAAATCTTGATAGAAATCTTTTGTCTAAGCTAATTATTGAATCATATACCAAGTCAGTCGCTTTGTCATTTAGTATTTTGTAGTTGGTTGACTTGTTACGCAGAAAGGTATTGAAACTATCGTGAAACAAAGCGATTCTGTTCAGCTTAGTGTCGAATAGATAAGGATGTTCATCAATGAACTCCTTAACATAATATGTGGCTTCTCCTAAAAAAAGATCTAATTCTGAAAACATTATATAAGAATTCGTACATAAGAAGATAGAAAGAGAATATTTTCCTTTCTCATTTTTGATTATGCCTTCATAAAAACTGTAAATATCTTGAAGCTGCCCTGTATCTGGAAGTTTTTTATTTAGTTTGTAAAATTCTGTAACGTATTTTACTAAAATAGGATAGCCCTGGGTCACATAGAAGATTTGCTTCTGAATGTTGTGATCAGTAATATGAAACAATTCCTCAAGAACAAACTCCGTTTGATTTTTATTCCAATTTTCTAAAACATGTTTCTTCCAATCTAATTTTACAACAAGCGGTCTGGACAGTACAATAACTTTACAATACTCTTTTAATTCTTCTATGAATTCAATAAACCGAGGGAGTTCATTACCATTATAATTTTCTATGTGATCTAAACCGTCGATTATGAAAGTTAGTTTTCTTTTGCCAATCTCTTCAAAAAGGTCAGAAATTGATCTGTCTTTTAGGTCGTGGAAAAGTTTAATGTTTAGATCTTGGATAAAATTTTGAAATTTTAATCTTTCTTGGTAATCTGATTCTTGATTGCCAATCCAAAATCTATAAAGTATATTAGATTGATATTCGTCAACAAGTGAGTTTACAAAATGACTTTTTCCAACTCCAGGTTTACCTTCTATCAATAATAATTTTTCAAATTCAATAAGTGTATGACTGATCTTCACGGATTCTTGACGTAAGTCCGTACTGTATATTTTTAAGCTGGGAAGATCACATCTTTCAATAAGCCACACTCTTTTATCTAGCAGTCTACTCAAATAATTTTCAATCTCAAATTTTCGATTTAGGTTGTCTTGATATAAATCTTCGATAAAACTGTCCACATCTGTACGACTCATTGATATGATATACAAATTGTCATTTTTAAAACAATCAAAATCCAAAATTTTTGCATTGGGAGTAATATCGATTTCTTTAAAAAAAAGAATGTTTTTATTGTTTGACAGTTTATGAGCTTTTCCTTTGATTATTAGATTTTCATCTTCAATAACAAGTTGATGTAATTTTATATTGTCAAAATCTTTGATCTGAAAACTATATTCTTCATTATTAACAGAAACTAATAAATCATCAAAATTATCATTAACTTTTGCCTCTATCTCAATCTTTGAAATATTCCTCTCTACATCCATTATGGACAATAAGAGCTGAGTTATATGTTTTTGATAGGTGTAACCGCTGTAGGCATTTCTCATTAAACTATTTTATTAGATCTATAATTTTGAATTCTATATTTTACTGTAGAAAGTAAATTTAGCAATTTCATAGCTTAATTTTTTACAGCATCAATTATAATTTATGCAAATTCACTAGTCATTTTTTTGGTAAGGAATCCGCATCATTATCAGTAATCGACAATTTAGATTAATTATGGTAGAAATATGGTTCGGGCATTATATCAATGTTTAATTAATTGTAAGAAAATTAAACAAAAAATTGCATTCGTCTCGATCATGGGTACAATAACGAGTGGTCTTATCTCTTGTATTTGGATATTTATCAATATTTTCTGGGCGCATCCTTGCCTCGTGAAGACCTGGTCATCTTTTACCTAATAGCCATTCTAATCATCTTGCCACTCTCACCCTAGGTCAATAAATTGGTTCCTAAGCTATTTCTCCTTCAGGATGAACCTTAGCATATATAACCAGTGATAAAGACCAACAGATGTAGATCTTGCAATAGTCTATGCTATGGGGATATTAGCATGAAACGTTAATAGTTGGTTCGCTATTTCTTAAAAAATTGAAATTTTTTGAAAAACACTGGCGAGCCGCTAGAGCCAATGTAATATTATTTTATATGTTGGATTAACTATTACTTATGAGATAAAAAAACCAGAAAGAAAGTGAATTACCACCCCTTTCTGGTCTTGCACCCATAATTGAAGAAATATCGAAATACTTGATTGAAGATTTGGAAAGAATTTCTGGAATTTCAAATAATTACTCCTATCTAATCTTTTGAAAAAAATGTAACATCTATATAGATCCTGTTATCACAGTTTTTATCCTGCCACACAAAATTTTCTGTTCTTTTTAAAACCAACCATTGTCCATCTGAACGAATGTATTCATCTTCATAATTAGCAGAAATTGCTTCGAAAGAATTTCGAAGCAATTGTCTATATTTTTTAGGATAACGCTTTTTGAGAATCACAATCCAATTATAAATTATGAATTTTTACCCACTATTAAATATCTTTTTACGTAGGTTCATTGCAACAATTGCGATCAATATTACCATTATACCGATTATCTGTGCTAGGGTAAGGCTTTCGTTTAGAATGTAATATGCTGACAGTACTGCAGTGGGTAATTCGGCCGTGATCAATAGACTGCTTGTGACTGAGCCCACTTTCGGTATCCCAACTGCGAAAAAAATAGGTGGTAATATTGTTCCGAACAATGCTAAAAATAATCCCCATTTAATCAAATCAACTCCAAAATGATGGTCAAAAATAATAGGTTGAAAATTGACAATAAAAATAGATAAGGCAGAACCGGTCATTATCCAGCTACTTTTGTTTTGCCAATTTAAATTTTTACCAATCCGGCTGTTTAAAACAATATAAACGGCATAAATAAGAGATGCCAAAAAAACAAGTCCGACACCTTTTAGTGGCAATGTTATTTCTTTTTGTGATGTCATTCCGCTTGCCAACAGTGTACCAAAAAGAATAATAATGGTAATGATAAACTCTGAAAGTATTGGTTTTTTACGAAAGAATATCCATTCTATCAATATACTAATCCAAGTAAACTGCATTAAAAGTACGATGGCAATTGATGCAGGGATATATTGGACGGACAAATAATATAAATAGGTGGAAATACCTATAGATGCTCCTGTAAATAACAACAATGGGATATCTTTTAATTTTGCATTTTCTTTTTTTGAAAAGAAGAATACAACCCAAAGTACAACCGCACCAATAATTGCCTGTATGAAAGCAATTTCCGAGGCGTTATATCCTTGTCGATATGCCAATTTCACAAAAGAAGTAAGTACACCAAAACTAATTGCTCCTGCAAGTACCATTAAAATATATCGCAACATAATTTGTAGCTTTTAAAAATCCGTTATTTAATTTAAATCTTGTTTCAATGCTTTGATGCTTGAAACTTTTTCTATAGCAAGCAAATCAACTTTTACGTACTGCTACACACCTTCTCCATAATCCCAACAAGTTATTCTTCGCAGTAAAACCTTCTTTAGTATTTTCTGTTTCGCCGTGAAACCACCAAACTTTTGTTCTGGCACTGTCCTGTGGATGAACGAATCCAAATTTGGCATCGTTAAAATTTAACTTTTTTTGACTTGAGGTTGTTGTAAATATAAGGAAAGTGAAAAAGTAAAAAAAGTAGAACGCTACATTACGAAAAATAAATGTTTATTTTAATCTAGATCAAAAGGTGTAATTGATTAATTATTAACAAATTTAACCAACAATTAAGCAGTTGATGTCTTGCACCTTCCTGCTTACATTTTATTATAAATCTACCTATTGATATTAAACTTTAAAGTTTACTGCAATAAATGACCTAGATAAAATTAAAATAATTTGTTTGATTTATTGTAAAATAAAAATCATGATGCAGAATCCTGCTTAAAGAGAATAATTACCTTTTTCTAAAAAATTATCGACATTTAGAATTTTATAAAAACCATACAGAAATACCTGTCTTTATTTTAATAAAATGCTAATCATAACCTTAGAAATTATTATATTTTATCCTTCAAAGTTTAATTAGTTAAATATCTCTTAGATCTTATGACTTTTCCAATCATCTTATTTCAAAGCAATAACCGTAAAGAAGAACTACAATTTTATTATAATAAAATAATTATAAAGGCTTTGATTTTTATCTAAGCCTTTATTTTCATTAATACCAATTACCGGAAACCTTAAGAATGTTTATCTAGATTAGTGCTATTGATCTTCAGGTTTATCAGATTCCATTTTCAGTAGATCTTTATCAAATAACCAATCGATCAAACTCTGAATAAGAGGGGGCAACTATTAAAATTGTAGGCAGCTACAAAGTACGCCAGACCCCAGGACTTCAGCCAGATCTTTAAAAAAATTGGAATTAAATCCAATGTTGACAGATATGACGGTAAATGATATGATTCCCGTGGTTACAACTCCCATTATCACTGCAAATGCGTTTTTTTTTCATTTTTTCAGATACATTCTTATTGATGCCTGGTTATTTCTGACTTGCCAGATCCTTCTTGATCTTCATCATTATACTGTCAGGTACGAAATTTGGGAGTTTGGTATTAAACCAGTTTTGAAATCCTGTTACTTTTTTTCCTTTCCCCTCTAAAAGATGCTTTATACCTATCTCCGAAACTTCTTCTGGATGCATGGCTTTTGTTTTGTGAAGATTGGTAGATGCCATCTCAGCGGTTGTAAAACCGGTATCCACTGTACCTGGATACAGAGAGATAACCGTAACACCAGTACCTTCCAATTCGGCATCCAGTGTTTCACTGAATGCCTTTACGAAAGCCTTGGTTGCAGAATAAACAGAAAAATAGGGCATCGGTAAAAATGAAACTACCGAGCCGATGTTCATGATTCTTCCAGATCCACGGCTTACCATATCTTGAGTGAAGAGTTTGGTGAGCACCACCAGACTGGAAATGTTTAGTTGGATCATACTCAGTTCTTCTTCCAACGAAGTTTCAGTAAACTCACCGTAGTTGCCTACACCTGCATTGTTCACCAGGTGGCTCACTTGCAAATTTTGGTCTATAACCTTTGCGTACAGGTCAGTAGCGCTATTGACAACGGACAGGTCTGCGACGAAATAATGAACCAAGATCCCGTATTTTTTTGTTAGTTCTTTCTGCATTTGCTGGAGTTTGGTTTCAGTACGGGCAACCAATATGAGGTTATAGGCTTTCTCTGCAAGCTGGTACGCCATCTCGTGACCAATGCCGGATGATGCTCCGGTAATTAAAATGTATTCTTTCATTTTGGTATTATTTAGTTAATTAAAATTTATATTTATCGTAACGATAAATATGTTTGCATGTCCCTTATTTTAGGAAGTCAGCATCTTGATAGGCCGGGTTCGGGTACTTGTAAAAACCTTCTCCAGTAGAGATCCCCAGCTTGTTTTGATCTATAAAATTTTCTTTAATAAAATAACTGCGGTCTTTCCATGCCTTCTCTCCAGTCAATTCAGCATACGCTTTAGTTACATTATATGCTGTGGTCAAACCTACCAGATCAGCCATGGCCATGGGACCGAGATCGGCTCCCACGGTCTTCATCCACGTTTTGTCAATAGACGGCGCATCCGCAACACCATTTCGGAATAGATCCAGACCGGCAATCAACCAGGGCACCAAAAGGGAATTCATCACATACCCGGGCTGTTCTTTGTAAATTTCAATTGTCAGCATACCAATTGTTTTGGCAAATTGTACGACCTCTTCAAAAATATCAGGATCTGTTCCTGCGTGGCTCATTATTTCAGCCACATTGTTCTTCCATAGATAATTTGCAAAATGAAGCGCCAGGAATCTTTCGGGTCTACCGGTTTCCACAGCGAATTGACTTGGCAACAAAGTAGATGAGTTTGTACAGAAGATTGTTTTTTCTGGCGCCAAAGTACCTAACCTGGTATAGAAATCTTTCTTGATCTGGATATTTTCAGGAATCGCTTCAATCGTGAGATCAGCATCTTTTACTGAATCTTTCAAATCCGTTGTATAGCTGATTCTTTGAACCGCATTATCCAGATCTGCAGACTCTGCATTGATGTCTTGCAGATACATTGGTTTGAACTGATCGAATTTAAGTTTTGCATTTTGCAATGCCTCTTCGCTGATATCATAGAGAGTGACCTTATAGCCACTATATGCAACATGAAAAGCTATCTGGGCACCGAGAATGCCGGATCCAAATACAGTAACATTTTTAATTTCCGTGTTTTTGAAGGCTGTTTTTTCCATAATAATTTTCTTTTATCTGAGATTATAATGACTTGTACTCTTAGGATAAATTATATCTTCTCATCAAGTTGCGGAGGTATCAATTTGTACATGACCGGCGTAACGATTCTGGACAATATTGTAGAGCTTATCAATCCTCCAATTAATACGATTGCCAACGGTGCAATTAGGGGATTAGGATTCAATGCGATTGGAAGGAGCCCGCAAATTGCAGTAATCGAGGTTAAAACAACCGGAAGGAAACGGGTTTCACCAGCAATATGAATGGCTTCATCAATACTGTGTCCTTCAAGTCTAAGCTGATTTGTAAAGTCAACCAAAAGCAGAGAGTTTTTAACCTGAATTCCCGATAAACCTATAAAGCCTATGATGGATACCAATGACATAGGATTTCCGGTAAGAAGTAATAAAACAACACCCCCTAAAATTCCCAGTGGGATAATCGATAAAACAATGATGATCCCTTTAAACGTTTTGAACTGCAACAGTAAAACAGCTATAAAAAGAAAAGTACTGAGTATTATGACCGAAAGAAAATTCCCTCCCAATGCATCACCTTCTGACTCAGCTTCCCCTGACAGCTTGTAGGAATATCCTGCCGGAAGTTTTAGCTTGTCGAGTTCAGGAACAATATCTTTCAATATGTCATTTGCCAGTACGCCATCTTTTGTCAATGAGGTTACTTTCGCAAAACGGGATTTGTTGAAATGATTGATCGCTGTAGGTGATTTCTCAAAACTGATCGAAGCAATTTGGTCAATCTGAACCGGGATTCCTTGAATATTGTTGACATATAAATTCTTCAATGCGTTTAAGTTTGAAAACTTTTCTCTCGGAAGCGTGATCACAACATTTCTGGAATCACCCCGATCATCAATATAGTCTCCGACGTTCAATCCTGCGACTGCCATACGGATGACTTTATCAACATCACTTGTCATGACACCTAAAGTTCGTGCTTTTTCTTTATCAATTTTTATCTTAACATCAGATTTATATGCATTCAGCTCATTATTGATATAGAATGTACCGGGATGCTTTCTCAACAACTCTTCAACTTTGAATGATAGGGAACGCAATGTATCCTGATTTTCTCCGAATATTCTAACCACGATATTCGCTTCTATGGGTGTACCTTGTTCAAAATCTTTTATCTCAATTCTGGCATCAGGAAAATCTGCGAATTTTGTACGCAATTTTCTGATGAGATCCGTTTTTGAACCCGGACTTGCCTCATCGTCCATCTGTACGAAGATTTGTGCAAAATCAGGTTTAATGTCCTGCTGATGAACATTATAATAGATCTGAGGATTTCCTTTTCCAACGTTTGAGGTGAAATAGACAATTTCACTCTCTTTTTTTAATTCTTTTTCTATCAGTTTCGTTACACGGTCACTTTCAGGAATGTCGGCCTGCAGAGGCATTTTAATATTGACCAGAAACATCGGTTTTTCAGAAGTAGGGAAGAGCTTGAATCCTGCTAGCGGAAATAACATAAACGCTGCAATACTCAGTACAATCGATATTCCAATGGTCGCTTTTGGCCATTTCAAAGCGACAGGCATAATACGCTTATAAGATAAGCTTAGAAATTTTTGCAGATGTTTAAGAAAGAAATTCCCTTCCGCATGGGTGTGGGTCTTCAATATTTTACTTCCTAAAAAAGGTACTAAAGTCAGTGCCACGATCATCGATGCCAAAACACTTGTCATCACAGCCATCGGAAGGCTTCGAATGAACTCTCCGGCAATATCCGGCAGGAACGCCAGTGGAAGAAATGCAATCACCAAGGTAGCTGTACAGCCCACAACTGCAATACCGATCTGTTTGGTTCCTTTTAAGATGGCATCTTTTCTGGAGTGGCCCTCTCTCAGCCACCGCTCTATATTTTCTACCACAACGATACTGTCATCCACCAACAGTCCCAATGCAACCACCAATCCTACAATACTCAGCTGATTGAGGGAATAGCCCAGAAGATTCATCGTGATCAGTCCCAGAGCAAGAGAAAGTGGTATGGAAATCATTACAATGATGGATGCTCTGAAACCCAGAGGTAATAATGTGATCACTACTAAAACAATAGCTAACCCAAAATCAAAACCAAGGTGTCCCAGACGTTGCGATACCATGTCTGCCTGATCAAAATTCTTGACCATTTTGATGTTTTCCGGTAGTGTCTTGTTGAATTTTTCTAAAATAGGCTCATATTCTTCTTTCGCATTCGTGATGTTTACATTATCTTTCATTCCGGCGGTTACCAGAATACAGCGATTACCGTTAAGACGGGTAATATGATTCACAGTTCCGTCTTTGTAGGTAACATTGGCTACATCTTTAAGATAAATTATTTTACCACCTGCATTATAAATCACCGTGTTGGCAACATCTTCTACATTCTTGAATTTACCGCTGGTCTTTACATTAAAAACCTTACTGTCAAGATTGATGCTTCCTCCCGGAATATCGGCAGCCTCGCTTTGAATACTTCCCATAACAAGATTCAAAGGTATTTTCAACTGAGCTAATTTGTCAAGTTGCAGGTCAATCCTTATTTCCTGCTCCGGGATCCCTGCATACTTTACTTCACGGAGATTGGTGATCTTTTCTAGCTGAGTCTTTAATTGATCTGCCTTATCTCTCAATGTTTTTCCTGAGACCGTGTTTGAAACTAAAGCGACCTGAAGTATTTTAACATCAGAAGAGGATATTTTTTCAGTTTTAATCAAATAAATGTCCTTAGGAAGTTCACTGCTCTTTAGTGCATTGATCTCCGTTGAGATTTCCTGATACTTATTATCGACATCTACACCGTATTTGAATTTGATCTGGATTGCGGCAACACCATCTTCTACGGTAGTTAGTATTTTATCGATATTTTCCAGACCGTATATCTTATTTTCAATTGGTTTTACCACCTGCTCTTCCATATCCTTCGGACTGGTGCCGGGATAAATGACCGTTACCAGATATTGAGGAGGGTGTGTCGTGGGGTCTTCTGATCTCGGCATTGTGAAAAGTGTCAAAATACCTACCACGGCCACCAGAACGAATATGATCAGCGTAAACTGATAATTTTTAACGGAGAAATTGGTAATCTTCATAATTACTGAATGATTTTAATAATGGATTGTTCGTTGAGGTAGGCACTGTTGGAAATAACGATCTGATCAATTCCGAAAGGCTTTTCTTTGAGATAGACCTTATTGTTGTCAAACTTTAAAATATGTACAGTTATTTTCTTCACTCTGTTTTTACCGTTTGGAGCGAAGATGAACCCTTGCTCTCCATCTGCTTCTACCAATGCGTTGTAAGGGATAACCACTGATTTTTCGATCTGGTCTGTTTTGATCTCGGCTTTTCCAAACATACCAACCGCCGGAATTACTTGGTCAAGTTTTAATTTCAATTCTATTTGAAATGACCCGATCTCTCTGTCAGCCGCCTGTAATTTTCTAAAAACCGTAGCTTCAAATTTGTGATCAGGATAGCCATCCAATGTCACTTTAGCGGATTGTCCTATTTTGATTGCTGCCCATTCTCTGTCTGTGACACCTACTTTCAATAAATAGCTGTTACTTTTTTGAGTGGAATTGGTCAGAAAGACAGGCATTCCTCCACCTATTATTTCTCCTTCATTTGCTATCTTTTTTGCAACAAATCCATCAGAAACAGCATAGATTTTAGCGTAGCGCTCGTTAAAGGCAGTAGCTTGCCTCGATTTTTGGGCAACTTCTAATGAAGTTCTCGTGTTCTGTAATTGTTCCAGAGAGAAGACACTATCTTTGTAAAGATTATTGGCTCTGTTAAAGTCACGCTGTGCTTTAGCCACATTCAGGTCTGCCTGAGCAACGCCTGCTGCGATTTCGGTAGCATTCAATGTCGCAAGAAGTTGTCCTTTTCTAAAGAATTGTCCTTCATCTACATATATTTTGCTGATCACCCCTCCGATTTTAAATGAATAATTGGCCTGGTCTTCTGTGCTGATTAATCCTGTTGCTACGATTGAATTGGAAACATCTTCTGATGATAATGATGAAACTTTTACCGAGATGATATCCTGTCCGGCCAGTGGATTTTTTTCAGGTTTTTTTTCACTGCAGGACAATACGAGTAGGGTAAGAGCAATGAATGATGATTGAATTTTTTTCATAATAGATTATTGTATATTAAAGCTAGCATTTGCTCGTTCAATCGCTGTGTAAGCAATCCAAGTGTCAAATAGGGTAATGTTTGATTTTATTTGTGCGTCGATCCATTGATTTTGAGCATCAAGAAGTTCGATGTAGATCGTTATGCCTTCTTTGTATAGTTTAGACATATCGCTGTAGTAAGTCTGACTTGTTTTCAACTGGGATTGCGCAGCTCGGTATTGAGCAATCGCACTTTCCATATTGGCCTGTCTGACTTTCAACTCAGTTAAAAGCTGTTGCTGCACATAATCTGTTTGGGATGCAATGGCTTGTTGCTCAGCTATGGACTGTTTGATGCGGTACGTATTTTTTCCAAAAGCGAAAAGATTCCATTCCAAGGAAATTCCAAATAGATAGTATCTTGTTTTCTGATTAAATTTCCAGTCAAAAGCCTGGGAACCAAGATCCAGGCTGGCTCCGATCTTCGGAATGAGATAAGACTTGGCCAGACCGGTCAGATCGTTATTGATGTCCCTGGAAATTTTAAGTTTAGACAATTCCTCACGATTGCTGATATTATCATTCGGTAACTGGGCTTCTTCCGGCAAAGTTGTGATGTCATCAATTACAATGCTTTCTGTCAATGGCCGATTTAAAAGGAAATTAAAATAATATTGTGCAGACTCCTCTGTTTTCTGAGATGCGATAATAGAGGCATTGATCTTCGAAACTTCATTTTGACTTCTGATAACCGCTGTTCGGTTGATCTTTCCATTCTCAAAAAGTTTTTTATTCACTCTTTCACCTTCACTTACGAGAGTTAAATAAGATTGGTAAATCTTGGTCGCATTGGTAGCTTTAAGATAATTGTAATAAGCCGTTTTTATTTCCTTAACTAATTCTCTTTTATATAATAGAATTTCCGTTTTTTGTAAATCTATCTGTTTGGATTTTATCTTCTTATTGTAACCCAATTCAGCATTCAAAATTGGTTGGGTAATACGGAATTTTGCATCATAAAAGTTATCGGGATTCAGTAAAATACTTTGATTCTGAAGTTGAGGGAATGAACTGCTTCCTGTCAACTGATTCAAAGTAGAGTAGACCCCATTCAAAAGATCACCTGTCGGAAAGTCGATCGTTCTCCCTCCGTCTGCCTTTGTATAAGTTGTAGAAAAAGCAATGTTGGGTAAGAACATGCTTTTAGCTTCTCCGAGAGCATAGACACTTTTTTCAAGAATAAAGGACTGTTGTTTGATGCTTTGATTGGATTCAATGCCCTGTTGAATGTAATTGTCAAGTGTAGTTTGGGCATGAGTCAATTCTGTTGGAGAAAATAAAAAAATACTCAGGCAACAGAACAAGAGCAGTCTTTTTTGATTTTTACTAATCATTGTATTAAATTTAAACAGTGTTCAATTAATGGTTAAAAAAAAGGATTATCCTTTTTCTAAAAGTGAAACAAAACAATTGTAGCCATTTTGCATTAACTCCTCATTTGTTTTATTTTCGAAACTAACGGTACGGTCCTTACAGAAAAGAGCACATATACCATGTACAGAAGACAGGATCATAAATGTAAGATACTCAGTATCCATATCTTTAAAACGTCCCTCATTCTGACATTCTTTGATGATTTCAGACAGATGATTAATGGCTTCTTTTGCAATTTGAAAACCTCCGTCTTCAGTTGGATTTGAGCTTGATTCTTCAACAAGAAACATCAGGTTATAGTAATCTTTATTGTCTTGGGCGAATTTAATAAATACTCTTCCAACAGCCTTCAGTCTCTCAAATGGCTGTGCTACACTATCCAATACCCTCATCTGAGAAAGAAGCAGATGGAAACCTTCCTTGTGAAGTTCGTGAAAGATCTCACTTTTGTCCTTGAAGTGGAAATAGATTGTTCCTGCACTATAATCGATTTCACTCGCAATATTTCGCATGCTGGTGCTTTCATATCCCTTTTGAAGAAATATCTTTCTTGCGGCATCTAAAATACGCTTTCGCATTTCAAGCTTTTCTTTATTCTTTCTGTCTGTAATACTCATGGATGATGAAAATTAAATTGATTGACTTCGTTGAAATTATGATTTTCTAAAATCAATCCCAAAACTGGAATTATGATTCTATTAAATATCAATTACTTTGCAAATATACTGAACGGTGTTCAAATAAAAAAATATTTTCTTGGAAATATTCTGTTGATGTTTAATATGCAGAATATACATCAAATTTTTTTGAAGTCGATCACTTTCCCGTATCCTAAGTGTTGGCGATACCTGAGAAAATGTTGATTGTATAAGTGTTGATTTTGAAATTAGTGATTCAATGATTTTAATTAGGGTAGATCAAATCAGGATTTTGTTTTAGAAGCATCAAACTGAAATGTAACTTATATTTTAAAGAAAATACAAAAAATAAAAAAGTTCTTTTTATGCAAAAATAATTTTGGTAATTTTACAGCGTCTATGGAATCACTTATACCAATCTATACCCTCGAACAGTTTGCGGAGATCAATGATTATGCGCTTCTCAACAAAGATTTGCTGTCTTGCCATGTCGGACCTACTAATCTGGATAGTCTCGAACTTAATTTTCCAAGTAAGATCAACAGCTTCTCACTCTTATTGGTGACGAATGGAATAGTACGTTTAAGCATAGATTTTCAGGAGATCACATTACAGAAAAACCATATTATTTTCCTTTATCCAAGTAATGTTATTGAATTTCTGGAGGTTGCTGATGATACTTCTTTTCAGGGTCTTTTTATCTCTTCAGACTACTTTACTAATCTGAATCTCCAGATGAATTCCAATGAAGCACTGGATATTCTTTCCAATAATTTTTCCAAGGTAATTGACCTCTGTCCGGTAAGTATGGATAATATCAGATTGAACTTCGACCGATTAAAATATCTCAACGAGCCAGAAAATGAGACGATCTTTTTCAGGGAATTACAGAAAGGCATTGTGAATTTGGTGATGTACGAGCTTGCGGGATATGTCCATAAGAAACAGGCTCAAATTTTGAAACCTTTCCGTAAAGAAGATATTGCGATAAAATTTGCGCATCTGGTCAATCAGCATTATCAAAGCAGGCGGGATGTGCAGTTCTATGCCGATCAGCTCTTCGTCACGAGAACCCATCTTACTAGAACGATAAAAGGTGTTTACCTTAAAAACCCAAAACATATCATTGAAGACAAGATCATCTCTGAGGCCAAAATATTATTACTAAAAAGTGAATTCAGCATCAATCAGGTTATGGGGGAGTTGAGGTTTGATGACCAGCCAACATTTACGAAGTTCTTCAAAAAGAAAACCGGTTTCAGTCCCAATGCTTACCGAAAATCACTGGCAATCGCATAATATTTTTCAAAATGATTCTACATGAATCAATGAAGCTTAAAAATGTTCTTTTTTGACAATATTAAGAATCTTTCTAACATTGTTGTCTGACATTTTAGTCAATAATTTTGTCGGCACTTAATAAGAAAATCTTGATCATTTATGAATAATCTAAGCAGAAAATTTATTTCAGGCTCTGTCATTGTTTGTGGCCTGTTTATACTGCAATCCTGTAACAAAAATGAGCAACCGCCACAGTTTCCGCCGATGGAACTTCCTGTTTCCAAAGTAGAGCAGGGCAACGGACTTGTTTCCAAAGAATATCCTGCCAGTATCGAAGGCGTCACCGATGTCGAGATCAGACCGCAGGTGTCCGGCTACCTCCACAAGGTCTACGTGGATGAAGGCGCTTATGTAAGAGCCGGACAGCCGCTTTTCCAGATCGATTCCAGAATGTACGCCGAGCAATACAATACAGCAAAAGCCGGTGTTTCAGTAGCAAGAGCCAATTTGGCAAATCTAAAGATCGACCTTGACCGTAGAAAAGAACTGGTGAAGGAAAGGATCGTTTCGAATATCCAGATCCAGCAGGCGCAGGCAGCTTACGATGGTGCAAAGGCTTCACTGACTCAGGCTGAGGCAACAGCACAATCGGCAAGGATCAATCTTGAATTTTGTACCATCAAAGCACCGGTAAGCGGATATTTGAGCAGGATCAACTACCGCCTGGGAAGTTTGATAAGCCCGGCCGGCATTGAGCCTATTACAGTTCTGTCAGATTCTCATCAGGTCAATGTCTATTTCAGTATGAGCGAAAATGACTTTTTGACCTTCCAGAATTCCCAGGTCGGAAGTACGATTGCGGAAAAGATCCAGAAATCACCGATGGTAGGATTGCAGATTGCCGACGGTCATCTTTATGAAGAAAAAGGTAAGATCGATGCAGTGGAAGGACAATTCAATTCCAGTACGGGATCAGTAACTTTCAGAGCTAAGTTCAACAATCCGAAGAGCATCATCCGTGGCGGAAATACAGGAAAGATTGTCATCGACCAGAACTTTGACAATGTAACGCTGTTTCCTATTGCCTCTACGGTCAATATTCAAGATAAAGTATACATATTTTCCTTGGATAAAGATAACAAGGCTGTTCAGAAAGCCATTGAGGTCTCTGGGAAAAGCGGTACCAACTATATGGTGACCAATGGGATCAAGGCAGGAGAAACTTACATCGTGTCGGGCTTTGAAAGACTACAGCCTGGAATGCCGGTTGTTCCGAAGCCTGCCAATCAGCAAGCCCAAAAAACTCAGACAAAAGCTGTAGCCGGAAAAGGTTAGGAAGCGGTTGAAGTTTAATTTCAAATAATAGAAATCAATGTTAAAAACGATTATAAAAAGACCGGTCTTGGCGACCGTTATCTCGGTATTGCTTGTTATCTTGGGAATTGTCGGGATGAAAAGCCTTCCGATAACCTCTTTCCCTGAGATTGCGCCACCGAGTGTTACTGTATCGGCAGTCTATCCCGGAGCAAGTTCTGAAGTGATCGCCCGATCTGTGGCACCGCCTTTGGAAAATGCCATCAACGGTGTTGAAAATATGGACTATATCACTTCGACCTCCAGTAATGGAAACCTGATGGTGAATGTCGTCTTTAAGCTTGGTACAGATCCCGATCAGGCGGCGGTCAATGTACAAAACAGAGTCGCACAGGCGACCAGCCAGCTTCCTGCCGAGGTAAATCAGATCGGAGTTACCACAATGAAGCGCCAGAACAGTATCCTGGCGATGCTGACCATTTATTCTGAAGACCCCTCTGTGAATGACCTCTTCATTGAAAACTATGCAAAGATCAACCTTGTCCCGGAATTGAAACGTATCAAAGGAGTAGGAGATGCAATGGTTTTCGGTAATAAGGACTATTCTATGAGGGTTTGGCTTGATCCTCAAAAAATGGCCGCTTACAGTCTGACACCGCAGGAAGTAGCAGGTGCGATCCAGGTTCAGAATGTAGAGGCAGCGCCTGGAAGATTCGGAGAAAGAAGTAAGGAAGCTTTGGATTATGTGATCCGCTATAAAGGTAAGAATACCGAGCCTTCACAATATGAAAATATGCTGATCAAAGCGGGAACTGACGGAAGTACCCTAAGATTGAAAGATATCGCTAAGGTGGAATTTGGTTCTTACGACTATGGTGTTTCGTCGCTGTATGAGAAAAAGCAGGGCGTGATGGTTGCGCTTTTCCAGACCGCCGGATCTAACGCCAATGAAATTGAAATTGCAGCACAGCAAAGGATAAAAGAGCTGTCGGCCTCTTTTCCTGCCGGTGTAAAATATCAATTCGTATACAGTTCGAAGGAGTCCCTGGACCAGTCGATCGATCAGGTGATCCATACCTTGATAGAAGCATTTATTCTGGTTTTCATCGTTGTATTCATTTTCCTTCAGGATTTCAGATCCACTTTGATTCCCGCGATTGCAGTTCCGGTCTCTATTGTGGGAACGTTTTTCTTTATGAGTCTTTTCGGATTTTCGATCAACCTTTTGACCTTATTCGCTTTGGTGCTTGCCATCGGAATTGTAGTTGATGATGCCATCGTGGTGGTAGAAGCTGTTCACGCCAAAATGGAACACCGGAAACTTAACGCCAGAGCTGCTACGATGTCGGCAATGAGCGAGATCACGGGCGCAATCTTTTCCATCACTCTGGTAATGGCTGCGGTTTTTGTGCCGGTTGCTTTTATGGAAGGCCCGACAGGGATTTTCTACCAGCAGTTCGCATTGACCTTGGCAATGGCGATCGTGATCTCTGCGGTAAATGCTTTGACATTAAGTCCTGCCCTGTGTGCGATCTTATTGAAACAACACCACGCTGCGGGTCACGGAGAGGAGCCGAAGAAATCGTCATTTAAAGAAAAATTCTTCGCAGGATTCAATGCTTCATTTGATAAAATGACCTTCAGGTACGGGAAATCGGTTTTGTTCCTTTTAAAGAGAAAGTGGGTCGCATTTTCCGGTCTGGCCATTGTCATCGGTCTGTTTGCGTGGATGTTTGTCATTACGCCCACAGGATTTATCCCCGACGAGGACCAGTCTTTCCTGATGACAACGGTGACGCTCCCTCCCGGTTCAACGCAGGCCCGTACGACAGATGTTGTCGCCAGAGCTGAACGAATATTGAGGAAACATCCTGCCGTCCACAGCATCGTTTCGGTGAATGGTCTGAATATGCTTAATTTCAGTACATCATCTTCCAGTGCGGTGTTCATGCTTAAACTGAAAAACCCTGAGGACCGTGGTGAAGTACACGACCTCAATCAGATCATCGGTCAGCTTCAGGGAGAGGTAGGCCAGATAAAAGAAGCGTCTTTCTTTGTTTTGGGAATGCCGACCGTTCCCGGATTCGGGAATACGAGCGGTATGGAGATCGTTCTTCAGGACAAAACCGCAGGTTCATTGACCAAATTCAACGAGACTTCAAATGCCTTCATCGGTGCTTTGATGCAGAGACCTGAGATCGCTATGGCATTTACCACATTCAATGCATCCTTTCCACAATATGAATTGGTAGTTGATGAAGTGAAAGCCAAGCAGCTGGGGGTGAATGTTTCTGATGTAATGTCGGTGATGCAGGGTTATTATGGAAGTATGCAGGCGTCAGATTTCAACAGATTCGGAAAATACTATCGTGTCGTGATGCAGGCTCCCCCGGAATTTCGTGCCGATCCTAATTCTTTAAATGGGATCAATATCAAGAACAACGTTGGACAAATGGTTCCTGTGAGTACAGTGGCCTCACTGAAACAAACAGCAGGTCCTGAGGTAGTTGACCATCACAATTTATTCAATGCCATCAGTATTACGGCAATGCCGGCTCCCGGATACAGTACCGGTCAGGCAATGACCGCTTTGAAAGAGTTGAGTGCCAAGAACTTACCGATAGGATTTTCTTATGATCTGAAAGGGATGGCGCGTGAGGAGCAGTCTTCCGGTGGTCAGTCAGCGGTGATCTTCGGATTATGTTTCATCTTTGTTTACTTCATTCTTTCTGCACAGTATGAAAGTTATCTGGTGCCATTTGCAGTATTGCTTGGAATTCCCACAGGACTGCTAGGGGTTTTCGTAGGAATTTCAATTGCTGACATTGCCAACAACATCTATGTGCAGGTAGCTTTGGTCATGCTCATCGGGTTGCTGGCAAAAAATGCGATCCTGATCGTAGAATTTGCGATGCAGAGAATGAAAGCGGGGAAAAGTTTGACTGCTTCCGCAGTGGAAGGTGCAAAAGCGAGATTAAGGCCGATCTTGATGACATCTTTAGCGTTCATTGCAGGTTTGCTTCCCTTATTATTTGCCACAGGGCCATCAGCGATCGGTAACCACTCTATCGGTTATGCGGCAGTTTTCGGAATGTTGTTCGGAACTGTTCTCGGGGTGTTCATTACACCGGTCCTTTTCGTCGTATTCAAATATTTACAGGAAAGGATCAGCGGTAAACCATTGGACGAAAGTGTCTGGGACTATGAGCCTTCAAAACTAGCGAAACATAATCATTAATAATAAATAGTTTGAGAGCCCAAAGATAATTTAGAGTAGGCAAGATCATCTTGCCTACTCGGTTGTCGGCGGATAAATAAATTACAATGAAATCAAATATCAGATCATATACAAACCTTGGAGCAGTTGCGTCGCTGTTGACTTTGGCCTCATGCAACGTCCAGAAATACCATGCACCGGAAGCAGAACTGCCAGAAAACTTTAGAGATACGACTCAGCTTGAGATCGTACAGGACAGCACAATAAGCAGTATTGCTAAAATTCCATACAGGGATTTTTTTACAGACCCCACTTTATTGACACTCATCGAAAGTGGTGTTAAAAACAACAATGACCTGAAAGTTTCCATCAAGCAGATCGAATCGGCAGCTTTAAGTTACAACCGCGCAAAATGGGGAAATGTTCCGAATGTTAATTTAAATATAGCAACGGCCTCTATCAGTAGACCATCCGACAACAGTCTAAATGGGGCCTTTACTCCACAGATTACAGGTAAAAGTTTCATCGAAGATTATAATTCGAACCTGTCAATTTCTTGGGAAGCGGACATTTGGGGTAAGATAAGAGGCAGAAAAGAATCAGCTTTGGCAGCTTATCTTCAGACACAAGAGGCTGCGAGAGCAGTTCAGACGCAATTGGTTGCACAGATTGCTCAGGGCTATTACAATCTTTTAATGCTGGACACTCAATTGGATATTACTGAACAGAATTTGAAATTGGTTAATAATACTTTGAGGATGATCACCAAACAGCAAGAGCTGGGAATCACCACCAGTCTTTCGGTTCAACAACAGGAAAATACGCGCGACCAAATGTTGGTAACAATTCCTATGATTGAGCAGTCGATCACCATTCAGGAAAACGCGTTAAGTATTCTCACTGGAAAGATGCCTAGTGATATCCAGAGGACATTAAAACTGACCAATATGCAGACGCCCGAATACAAATCAGTAGGACTTCCCGCTGAGCTTTTAAGCTACAGACCAGACGTTAAAAGCAGTGAGCTTACCGTCAGACAGGCCTTTGCCAATGTGAAAGTGGCTAAAGCAAGTATGTATCCGGCACTAAATATCACGGCCCAAGGCGGTTTGAATTCATTTACCTTTAAAAACTGGTTTGATATTCCGGGATCCCTGTTTGGAGCAGCGGCTGGTTCTTTGGCAATGCCGTTGATAAACGGGAAACAGCTGAAAACCCAATACGAGCAGTCGAAAATTGCAATGGAACAGTCTGAAATCAATTTCAAGCAAACTGTTTTAAGTGCTGTCGGCGAGGTTTCAAATGCTTTGGCGAACATCGAATCTGCCGATAGGCAGGAGGTGATAACAGTTGGCCTGGTGGCGAGATCAGATAAGGCGGTGACGACTTCGACCAAATTATTCCAACAGGACATGGCAACATATCTTGATGTGATAACAGCTCAGAACAACAAACTCCAGGCTGAATTAAGTTTGGCCACTATCAAGCTTCAGAAGCTGAACTCGGTGGTAGATCTCTACCGTGCCCTTGGAGGAGGATGGCAGTAAATTCAGGTCAATGAATGGTAAGTTCGAACACAATTAAATTTTTTCTTGTTAGCAGTTGGTGGTTTTCTGCCGGCTGCTATTTTAACGTCAAACAACATGAGAGATACAGAAAATAAGATCAAAAATGCAACGGTAGACCTTCTGCTGAAGGAAGGCAATTTCGGATTTACATTATATGATGTGGCCGAAAAATCAAAGGCAAACCGGACGGTAATTCACTATTATTTTCGTTCTCGTGATAATCTACTGGCGGTGGTCACAAGGGAGATCCTCTCTGATCTTATTACTCCACGGCATAATACATTGATCAGCAAAGAGAACCTGAAGACCAAGATTCTTAATTTTCTGGAAGAGTCGGACAGGATCTGCGAAATGTATCCCTATATTGATGTTTTTCTGATGGTAAGACACACGACAAGCAAAGATCTTCAGATATTCCTTCAGAGTATTAGGGGAAGCTTCAATCATTTGATTTCCGAAGTGCAGGATGGCATCGACAGGAAAGAAATAAATTACTCTGATCCGCAAAGATTTTTAAGCGATCTTTTTTCGCTCTCCTCTTTTTCATATATTTTTTCTAATTTTTTTTTCACTTTGGATATTAATTTGGATTATAAAACAATCTCAAGGGGTTGTTCATGCAAAAACTCAAGAATCATTAATTTTCTCTTCGATCAAAATGGTTAAGATCATCGAAAATGGCTTACCCAAGCACTCAATATTAACCATGTATGAAGGAAATTGGTAGTAATTCAAATATTTTCTAAGATTTCAGTAAAAGAAATGATGGAGGTCGTTATTATTCCAATTAGCAGTGCAAATCCTATTTTATTTTTCATTCAGCTATAATTTTTTGGATAATTATTTCTGACCCGTCAGTCGTTTTTTGATTTTCATCACCATACTATCAGGTACAAAGATTTTGAGTTTAGAGGTGAACCAATTTTGAAAACCTACTATTTTTTTCCATTTCCTTCTAAGAGACGTTTTATCGCTTGTTCGGCAACCATCTCAGGATGCAGCGGTTTTGCTTTGTGAAGATTGGTTGAGTGCATTTGCTCAGTCATAAGCTGGTATCTGTTGTTCCTGGATAAAGAGAATTTACGATAATACCGGTTCCTTCCAATTCAGCTGAGAGCCGCTGTTCAAAGTTCTACCACATCTTCAGTTAAAAATGTTTTAGTGTGTTTCATATGTAGGGTCTTTGCAGCACAAAAAAGAAGAATGTCCTGTTTGACAATCGTATCGTACAATTCTTTAATAATCAATAGATCCTTTTTTTAAAGACATATAAACCTCCGGATATACTATTTAAAACCTAACAATGCTAGTTTTTTTAAATGGTATTCTCAAATAATTGGAGTTATTTCCCTGATCTCAACTGTTCCCCCCTCCAAGAATATTGGAGATCTTTTCGCTAATAAATGCACATCTTCAATCGTCTCGGATTTCATTGTCAAATTAGTGGTGACGAAAAACCCATTTTCAAAAAATGTAGAATGTTCGATCGTAAGATCATGTTTGACTATAACGCCATCAAAACTTAATTTGGAAACGCTAACTAATTTTACCTGTGAAGCAAGCAGTGCTATGAATTTTTTCCACTGATTGTCAATTTTTGATTGCTCTTCGCTGTTTAATCGATTATTTTCCTTTGGTATTCTGAATAACAATGCAAACTCTTTTAAGTTTCCCATATTTGCCTTTACTTTCTGATTATGAAGCAAAAGTATAGGACTCTGTTTTCTGAAAAGTTGTCATATGGCAAAAAATAAGCTTACAAAGAAATTTCCTTTCTTATTCGGCTTAGAGATGACTTTGTGATACCTAAAAAAGTTGCGATATGCTGTAAGGCGACATTTTGAAGGATTTGGGGTTTGTCTTTTATTAATTGAAGATATCTTTCTTTGGCTTG
The DNA here is from genome assembly GCA_963526305.1 of uncultured Chryseobacterium sp. Taxonomy (GTDB): domain Bacteria; phylum Bacteroidota; class Bacteroidia; order Flavobacteriales; family Weeksellaceae; genus Chryseobacterium. The sequence continues at coordinate 214,921 of CAURNW010000002.1, forward strand.
GTCAGCGATAATTGATACCCTGTGATTTTTTAATACGAAATAGGAACTCACCAGTATTGTTCGGCCATGTTCCCTGAAAGTTTCGATCCCATGAAAGAGCTGTTGGAAATTTTCGAAATCAAGCTGCCAGCAAACGCAATTCGTTAAAGCCTGAATGTTTTCTCTGGATGGACTTCGAAGAAAGAACGATGAATAGTCAATTACAATTTCTTCTGTACTGTAAAAATTTGTCGTGATATCGTTTCCATTGATATCATTGACAAACGATCTTGCAAAACCACTTTCTAAAAACCAGTAATGATTTTCGGTAGTTCCTTCCTGAAGCAAATATTCATTTTTTGCGAATTTTACCTTCTTGAATTTTGAAAGTATGGTTGAAAGTTCATGCTCTTGAAATTCTTCCTCTGAGAAAATTATTTTCAAGAATTCTTTTTCCTGCATCTTATCATTTTTACAGCGGCTAGATGTCAAATTTTACCCTAAAGTTAAGTATTATCTTCGTTTTTTCCATGTTGTCTAAAGAATTTTACGAAAAAAAAGGATGTTGATTCTGTTTTTTTCCGTTTTTAATGTTCTAAATTTTGAGGTAGCAACTTAAACATTATTGATCTGTTTTTATTAAAATCAAAGAATGATTATCTTTACTTCTTAAATCAAGTAATCATATATATATGAGATCCGAGACAGTGGGAGCAGTAGATGTTAAGTTTGAAGATAAGCCAGACGAAATTATGGACACCATAAGAGCTTTTGATATTGTAGATCTGAGCTTGATGGAAAATACGCAAGCTCTAAAATTTGAGTACAGCCGGAAAAGCTTTTATACCATCACTTTATTGCAGGGTACTTACAGTCTGGAATTTGAAGATAAAAATATTGATGTCGAAGGTCATACACTTCTTCTGACAAGTTCTAAAATTCCTTTCGGTATCCATCCTAAAGATTTGCCTATGGGCATCAGCTGTATTTTTAAGGAAGACTTCATCACAAAAAACAACAGTGGTTACCGGTTATTGGAATTTCCTATTTACAAGCCCGGACAACAGAATATATATTCCCTGTCGGAAATACAGCAGGTAAAATTTGTAGAAATTTTCAACAAGATATTTGATGAAAGACAATCGGATGGTGATTTCAAGGAACATTTACAACGGAACTATCTTCTTGAACTTATTTTTAATGCCCAAAAGCTTGACCCTGTAGCGTCCTATATCAAGAAAAACAATACCACTGAAGAGATCGCTTGCTCATTCATAAGATTATTGGAATCACAGTTTCCCATCGACAATCCGCAAGATGTTATTAAACTAAAAACTGCCGGCGAATTCGCAGAACATCTGTCATTACACCCCAATTATCTGAACCGTCAGGTAAAGCTTTCAAAAGGAAGAACCGTTAGCGATATCATTAATTCCAGGATTGAACAGGAAGCAAAGATCCTCCTCAAACTGACCAATTGGAATATTGCGCAGATTGCAATTTCATTAGGTTTTGAAGAGCCTTCCCATTTTAATACATTTTTCAAAAAGCATACTAAAATTTCCCCTACCGATTATAGAAAATTAAAAAGAGATTAGTTTCAGGTTGAGCCTCTATAAACTAAAAGTTTGATTTTGGTAAGGATTGGTTTTAATTCCGTTATATTCAGCTCAATCATTAGTGTGACCTTTGTCCTATAATTTTTTAAATAATTATTAATGACAAAAATAGCATTAGTTACAGGTGGTAACAAAGGAATTGGTTTTGAGACAGTCAGACAACTTGCGGAACAAAATATCAAAGTTTTGATCGGGGCAAGAAATGAGACGGAGGGCAGGAATGCGGAAGAGATCCTTCGCGGAGAATCCTTAGATGTACAATATATAAAGTTGGACATCAGTGATTCGCAGGATATTGAAAATGCAAAAGAGTATATTGAAAGTGAATATGGGAAGCTGGATATTTTGATCAACAATGCAGCAGTATTTCTGGACAGTGCGTGGTTCGGCAACAATGTGGAATCGGTACCTATGAAAACACTTCGTGACACTTTTGATATCAATTACTTTGGGACAGTAGAACTTACACAGGCATTGTTACCGTTGATCAAAAAAAGCGATGCGGGACGCATTGTCAATATCAGCAGCGTTTCCGGATCATTTGGGGTACATCTTGACGAAAGCCACTGGCTGTATCAATTAAAACCATATGCTTACAGCGCCTCAAAGACGGCATTGAACCAGTTTACCGTTTTCCTTGCCAATTCATTAAAAGAAACAAATATCAAAGTCAACGCCGCCAATCCTGGATGGGTGCAAACTTCAATAGGTTCGGACGAAGCACCGTTGACCCCTGCGCAAGGTGCGGAGACAGGTGTTGCATTGGCATTGATGGATGAAAATGGACCTTCCGGTACTTTCTCTCAGGCTGGTGAAAGTTTACCTTGGTAATCATCTAACATTATTCTAAGTGTATGAAATTGTTCATATTTGAGGTGGGGAATTTTATCTATCCCGATATTGCAGAACCTATACCGGTTCCTGCATATTTGATCCAGACGGAAAGCGGAAGAAACATTTTAGTGGACACGGGATTTCCGGAAAAATATATCAATAATCCACCAGTAGCGTATGTGCCTAAGGTAGCTATTGATCAGGAAGGGTATATTATAAACCGACTTGCTGAGATCGGTTTGAAGCCAACGGATATTGATTTGGTGGTTTTGAGTCACCTTGATTTTGACCATACCGGTAACTTGTTGCCATTTGCACATGCAGAAATCATTGTTCAAAGATTACAATATGAAACAGCAAAAGCCGGGCATCCCCGCTTTGCATCTACTAAAGATCAATGGAATGACGATTCGATTAAGTTCAGATTAATTGACGGGGATCAGGAAATAGAATCTGGATTAACGCTGATTGAAAGCAGTGGCCACGTGCCAGGTCATCAGTCGATCTTGTTACGGCTTCCTGAAACAGGTAACGTATTGTTAACAGTTGATGCGATCCTGAACTCTGCTATGACAGATGGTGATAACAGGAAGGTGGATATTTCAGCATTAGATGATGCACAGTCTAGGGTGAGCACCAAGAAACTAATGAAATTAGCTAAAGATGAAAACGTTCAACTAATTCTCTTTGGGCACGACAGTGAGCAATGGGTGAGATTGAAAAAAGCACCTGATCATTACGGATAGAAAAAAATGATCATATAATTTGATGACCGTCTATCAAATTAGCTGCCAACCGATAATGTAAATCCTACACAAGATATTGTGTGGAAACATCTATTGGCAAGGCATACTTTGCTGAATCAGTTGGAACGTTCCGATTTTGCTGAGACCATTAAGCAGGAAGAATTTTATGCTGAAAAGAAAGATCTGGAAAATCTTCTGAGTAGAACACCTACAACTGCAAAAGAATTTGCAGAAGAAGTATACAGGTCTAGATAACATTCAAGATAAGAGCTTACATAGCGGACAGTCTGAGATTGTTCGCTATTTACCTTTGAATTTTGATCGGACAGTATGTTTACATTTTTAATGGAGTTAGTTTTTGCATTATTCGGTCCATCCTCGCTTTCCATCATGCTGAACCAAAGAAACATCTGAAAATTGGACAATTTCCAGCTTTTTGTCAAGTCAATATCTATCAAAAAGGAGTATCTTTAGTATAAGCAATAAAACTGTCAATGAAGGCAATACCTCAGTACCATTTCCTAAATGAAAAATACGGTAAAATTTTACTGGTCGACATTGTAGATATTTCGGAGATCAATCATTATATAGCAATTCATCCCACCCACAGGCTTGCTTTTTATGACATTTCCTTTATAGTCAGCGGTCAAGAAAAACTATCTGTCAATCAAACAGAATTGCAAGTTAATTCAGGTGATATCATCTGCTCTACACCAGGTGAAGTATGGAGCTGGCCAAATAAGACCGGCCTAGAGGGTTATGTTTTGCTATTCGAGGAGGAATTTCTTATTTCGTTCTTCAATGATAAACAGTTTTTAAATAAGCTCCAATATTTAAAGCACAGCCGGTCATCTCCTTTGATGAAGATCGAAGGTGAATTATTCACCAAAGCCATAGGATACCTTGAGGATATAAAAAAAGAAATGCAACTTGGGATCGTAAGCAATGAACATATCCTCCGTGCGCTGGTTTACCTTGTTCTTTCACTGGTGGAAAAGGGTGTGTCTGGTGATAAAGAAGGTCATGGAATGAATGGAGCATTGGCCAACAGGCATATCCAGGCATTTATGAAATTAGTGGATGCACATTATTTAAGCGCACACGATGTGCAGTTTTACGCAGATAAGCTTTTTATAACAACAAATTATCTGAATAAAGTGACCAAGGATCATATTGGGTCGACCGCAAAAGTTTATATTCTGATGAAGATCCTTCAAGAGGCAAAAAACCTGCTGAGATATTCTAGTTTTTCAGTATCACAAATAAGCTTTGAACTAAACTTTAAGGAACCCAGCTATTTCGTCCGTATTTTTCAAAAATATGTAGGCATGACACCAAGACAGTTCCGTGATCAGAAATAGCCTTGGTATTACATCGCAACAAAAATAAAGATCTTCACATTAGAAGATAAACTAAGAAACCTTATAAGTGCAATGTCTGTCCTCTAAAGTGATATTTTTATAGCATAGGTAATCTATAGCTTTGTAAAAGCAATTTTGCTTAACTATCAAAATTATAAGAAATGAAATATTACATCGAAACATTCACTCCAAAACAAGCTTGGCTAGAACTCAGTAAAGAGGAAAGATCAGACTACATGAACAGGATCGCTCTTTCTTCACAGCCTCTTGTAGACCAGGGTGGAGAAGTGGTTGTCATGAGTGAAAATGACAGTGATACCACGCAAAGACTGAACCACCAATTTTTCGTTATCTGGAAATTTCCTTCAGATGAATTGACAAAGGCTTTCGAAACTTTGGGTATCAATGAAGGTTGGTACGAATATTTTGATCAATTCAACATTAAGGGTGGAGAGACAGATATAAATGAGAAGTTGATAAATCTCTAAATAATAAGTTGGCAGAGTTTAAAATATCGATCTAAAAACTCTGCCAATTTATTATACGATTACATAACTGTATCAGGAGTAATATTTAGTTCATTGATTGTCTGAATTGTAGCGGTTCTGCTCGGTCTTATTCTTGAATAAGTTATTAAAGGACAGCGGATATCAGACCCTAATTTATAGGCGATTTCATTGACGGAGAGGCTTGTCGTGCTTAGAAGTTCCTTGGATTCCTCAATAAGATAACTGTGATTATGTTGCTGTGTAGTTAGTCCGTTCAGGTTTTTCAGCAGATCGTTGAGTTAATTTGCTGAAACAAAGAGCTGGTCGGTAATAAGTTGCACCGCTTTTTTGCGTGAGCAGAAAAAGAAAGATCTTTCCCGCCGGCTTATCATTTTTCTTTCATCCTTACATCGTTTGTCATCCTTTTCCACGAAAAAAACGACAGTATAAAATGTTTACATATGTGCGCTGGAGGCTGTTTTACAGCTTTGATTCCCTTGCAAATGACTTTGATAACCTATAAAAGGCATCTGATATCAGGAAATGACAAACAGAATGCCCGAACGTATTGGATATCCCTATTACTGATAAGCATTTAAAAATTGGACGGCATTTTATAAGATGTTTTCGTGTATCATATGTTGCCGACTTCCTTTTTATATTCTTTTCCCCATGCATCCAATTCCTGAATTATTAATTTCAGCTTATATCCTATAGGGGTCAATTCATATTCTACTTTTGGCGGTACCTCTGCATATACCTTTCTGGTCACAATTTTATTATTCTCGAGCTTTCTAAGTTCCAGCGTCAGCATTCTGTCGGTTATCTGCGGAATGGTTTTTTTAATTTCACCAAATCTCATCTTGCCGTTGATGAGCGTAGAAAGTATCCCCAGGGTCCATTGCCCTCCGATCAATGATATAGCGTGCATCTCATCGCATTCATCATATATTGCCTGTTTATTGAGATAATTAGTTGATGTAACCTTTATTCTATCCATTACTTACATTTTTTATAGTACCATACAATTTGCGTATTACTGTCAAATCTACTATATAAATTTTACATTTGCAACATCAAAAATAAAAATTTAGCTGAGCTCGCTAATCAAATTAAATAGAACGACAATGAAAAACAAAGTTTTAATTATCAGTGGTCATCCAGACCTGAGCCAATCATTTGCTAACAAAGCAGTAATTAAGGAGTTAGAAAATATAGCTGCGGAATATAAAATTCGTGATCTAGGTTCACTGTATCCGGATTTCAAAATAGATATAGAAGCAGAGCAGGCGGCACTCATTGAAGCAGATATCATCGTTTGGCAATTTCCAATTCAATGGTTCTACGCACCGGCGATTTTCAAGAAATGGCTTGATGATGTGATGGCGCATGGGTTTGCTTATGGCTCAAAGGGAAAATATCTTGAGGGAAAAAAAGTGATTATATCGGTTACCATAGGTGGTGAGGCACATGAATATGCCAAAGATGATCGATTTGGACATACGATAGAAGAATTTATTGTCCCTCTCACAGAATCGATACCTTACTGCAATATGACGTATGCAGGTCTGGTGTATTCAACAGATATGATCTATATCGAAGGTATATCTGATGCTGACAAATTAAGGGAAGTGGAGTCGAATGCTAAAAAACAGGCGCAAGAACTTATCGACTTGATTAATGACAATATGAAATAATATGAAGGAAAAATCAAGGAAACTGCTATTCACGTTTTTAACAATAATGGTAGTTGTTGTTTGGGGGACGACATTCGCATCATCAAAGGTTTTGATAGACAGGGGGATGGACACTATCGATATTCTCTTCTTGTCTTTCATGATTGCATATTTGTCCGCTGTAGTTGTTTCGCATAAGAAATTATGGTCTGACAACCTGAGAGATGAGATCATTCATGCCCTGTGCGGGTTAATTGGTGGGGCGTTATATTATTTGACTCAGGTCGAGGCACTTAAGTACACATTGACAACGAATGTTTCCATTCTTGTTACCGCTGCTCCCATACTTACCGCTATACTTGCCTATTTTATCTTCAAAGAGAAGTTCAGCAAACAAATGATCATTGGATCAGCTATAGCACTTCTAGGTGCGGTTTTAGTAGTTTTTAATGGAAAATTTGAATTGGATATCGATCCCACTGGTAATGTTTTGAGCATCATAGCTGCATTATCTTGGGCAGGTTATAGCATTTTGCTTAAAATATTAGGTGAGAAATATTCTGTAACTTTTACGATAAGAAAAGTATTCTTTTATGGATTACTGGGACTGTTAGCCTATTCATTGATACATCCGTTGAATATCAAGCTTGAGGTGATCAGCAATGTGACGGTCATTGGTAACTTGATCTATCTTGGACTTATAAGTTCCCTGGTGTGTTATGCCATATGGAGTATGGCCGTCAACGAATTAGGTCCGACCAAGACTGCTAATTTTATGTATATCCAGCCTTTCGCCACTCTTTTGGTGGGATACTTTGTGCTCAACGAGAACATTGTTCTTGCCTCAATTTTTGGACTGCTGCTGATCATTGGCGGGGTATACCTCACTGAAAGAACACCAGCAGATACTTAAAAGTTACTTTAAAAACATAATGATATGATCAAAATAGCAAACGAAATAAAGAATCTAAAACTTACCGTTATGTGTAGTGCATTATTGACAGTCTTTTCAGCTTCTAACTCTTTAGCACAGCGATGCGAACCGTGTGAAGCGTTGAATAAGGTGATTTTACCCAACACCAGTATAAAAGCACAATGGATCGAAGCAGGCAAAATTCCTGCCGATCCCAATAGTGCTCTTACAGGTTCTACCGTAAGGGAAGTAGAAGTAAAAGCCCATTGCCTTGTGAAAGGTGAAATTGAAAAACGCATCGGCTCAGACGGTAAGCCCTACGCTATAAAATTTGAATTAAGAATGCCTGAAGACTGGAATGGCAAGTTCTTATTCCAAGGGGGTGGTGGTATAAACGGATTTGTAGCACCAGCGGTCGGCAGTGTGCCTGTCTATAACAGCACGGCTGTTCCTGCTTTGGTGCGTGGTTATGCTGTGGTCAGTACCGATAGTGGACACCAGGCTCCAAAGGGCGAGGAAGGGTACAGTGTCGATTTTGCCAATGACCAGCAGGCTATATTGGATTATGCCTACGCTGCAATCGGTAAGGTCACCGAACGCGCCAAAAAGCTTATCACTCTACATTATGGAAAAGCACCAAAACATAGCTATTTTATGGGTTGTTCCAACGGAGGGCGCGAAGCCATGGTTGCCTCTCAACGCTACCCTAACGAATTTGATGGCATTGTATCAGGCAACGCCGCTTTCCGTTTTTCGTGTGGAGCAGTAGGTGCAACCTGGACGTATCAGCATTTAATGTCACTGGTGCCAAAAAATGATAAAAGTCAAAATGAATCCCAAGCCATTACAGCAAGAGATTGGGAAATACTCAATAAGGCCGTCTTAAAACATTTTGACGGCAAAGACGGAATTGTAGATGGCATTATCAATGACTGGGAAAGCAACGATTTTGATCCGGCAGTGCTCACCAAAGAATTGGGTGAACAAAAGGTCGGGGTGATCAAAGCCATTTTTGCAGGGGCAAAAAATAGCCAAGGCGAACAACTTTCCCCTCGTTTTCCTTATCAGGGCTTAATGACCAGTTTAGGTATGACAGAAATGGCCCAACTGTATATGAGGTATTTTGAAATTCCAAAAGGTGGGGATGCGGCTCGATTTGATTTTGATAAAGATATGGCAAACATCCGTATTGTCGCCGCTTTGACCGATGCCGACAGCCCGGATCTACGCAGTTTTAAAGCCAATGGTGGCAAAATGGTGATCTATGAAGGTTCGGGAGACCCTGTCTTTCCACCGACTGAACGGATCAAGTGGTATAAAGAGATGAACGAAGTAACAGGTGACGCCCAGAGTTTTGCCCGAGTGTTCGTTGTGCCACACATGGCTCACTGTGGGGGTGGACAAGCCCTCGATGATATTGACCCGTTGAGTACCCTTGAAAACTGGCGTGAAAGGGATGAGTTCCCGGAGTATATCATAGCAAAAGGGAGTGAATTTTTCAAAGGTAGATCGCAGCCTGTATGTGCCTATCCGAAAATAGCTACCTACATCGGTGGCGATAAAGATAAGGCGGAGAGTTATGAGTGCAGGACATGTAAGCTATAATGATACGGATATAAATATCCTGAGGCTTGATCAGATAGGATTTCTTCTCTTTGATCAATCTCCTCCAGGCTGGTGGCGTGTTCACTGTTCAGTCCGTTAGATATATATGTGAAGGCCCTCACCAATAGGTGTTGATCGGTAACCTGATTTATCAGGTTTAGTATGTTGATGGATCTGTGCTCAATATCGCTCAATGAATGACAAGGCACTATCATATTGAAGGCTTAAACGGATTTCCGTTTAAGCCTTTTTTATATCCGGAGTCCGGCTAAATTGAAACAAAAGATCAAATCTTCTTTCCTGATTGCTCAGATCTTAACACAGCAGACGCTTATGCGGTCTGATCAAATCAAGGTTCAAAGTTGATCCCGGATTTTCGGGCCTGCGACGCTTGCAGTTTTCTCTGGATCTTGTATTCTTTCCCATCTTTTACAAATAGGGTTCCGGTCTGTTTAAAAATGAAAGTAACATTGTTTTGAACGCAGGCCTTCCTGATCTCCATCACCCAATCATAGTGGCACGCACGTGCTTTATCACCCGATTCGCCGCCAACGATCACTTTTTCGATCCAATCTCCTTTTAGAAGTTCCGAGAGGTCTACAGGTCCGATAAGGGGTTCACAGATGATCGACTTTTCTTTAAAGGGAACTTCTTTAAAAGCAGGAAGCCGAAGCTCTGCCTGTTTCTGGTTTTCAACGGAACACAAGATCGTGACGTTATCATACCCCGTACCCCAATCATCAGGCAGGCAGTTTTGAATCCTTTCAATTCGTTTGGTGGCCATTGAAAAAGTAAGGTCTTTACGCTGGCTGATCATTTTCCAGGCCTCATCACGCCATTCGTCCGCCTCCTCTATAAAGAAATCAGAGGTGAAGCACGTCCATACGTTTTCTCCAGGAGCAATCTTGTAGCTTCTGTCCCTTTTTCTTTTTAGAGGAAGATCAAAATTTTTGGTCTTGTACACCTTTTTGCTATCGATCCCGTAGAGAGCATCCCTCCGGAAAACATAACAGTTTTTACAGCCTTCACTGATCTTGATGCAACCGTGCCATAAATTCCATATTACCGACATGATTTTAATTCTTTTATAGGCCTTTCTTGGATATGCCTGCTGTAACCAGCGTGTAAGACCTTTTGACAAGATCCTTTACCATTTCCTCGGAAACCCTGCCTTGCAGGTCAACACTGATCCAATGCTTCCAGCTCAGGTTGAATGGCCTTTGTATACCCTCATGTTCTATCAGTTCCTCAATAACTTCCGGATCGCATTTCAGTGTGCAGTTATCAAATGCATCGATGTCAAAAAAGCAGAACATTTTTTTTCCAACATAAAATACAAGGATGGAACGTGAATTTTTGAAGAATCCTTGAAAAGGCATCCCTTCGTGGGTATCGGGAAATGACAGGCAAAATGCTCTGAATGCTTCTATATCCATAGGATCTATTATTGATCAGTTTTTATCTTTCAAGGCCTGCTGCGTTTTAAGCGGTAAGCCTTTCACGATCAGGTCGTAGGATTTTCGGACAAGCGCCTTGATGACCGTATCCGGAACGTCGCTGTTAAAACTGGCGCTGATCCAATGCTTCTTGTTCATGTGGTATCCCGGCTTGATGCCCTAGTATTTTTCCTGCAGATCTTTCGATTCTTCCGGATCACATTTCAGGTCGCAGAAATCAAACTTGTCAATGTTGAAAAAGCAGAACCATTTGTCTGCCACGTAAAAAACAAGCAGATCCTTGTCGTATTGGGACGTCGCTTTCTCAAAAGGAAGCTTTTCCATAGCTCCATCGAATGAAAGGCAGTATTTTCTGAAAGTTTCTATATCCATAATTAAATATTTGTAATAGTGTGAGGTTGGATTCCTGTTCGAAATTCCTTTGGCCTCAGACCTTCATGTCTTTTAAAGAAACGCGTAAAATAGCTAGGTGATTCAAAATTCAGCTGATTGCTGATCTCCGAAATTGAAAGGTCTGTAAAACTGAGCAGATTTTTCGCTTCCTGAGCGATCTTATGAGCGATATACTTTTTAGAAGTTGTACCCAGTAACTCCCGTACAATTTTATTGAGGTAATTGGCTGATATAAAAAGTTCGTCGGCATAGAACTGAACTTCGTGTATATAAAGATAGTGTTCTTCCACCAGCTTTATAAATCCCTGAAGGTGTCTGTTGTTTTGCTGCTCAGATAGAGGATCATTTGTTGATTTATCTTGACCTTTCTCTTCATGGTCCAGTTTGGCTAAAATCAAATAGACGAGTGCTCTTATAATATGTTCGCTTCTGTCTTTTCCCTGTATTTCATTTCTGATCTTTTCTAAAAATTCCATCATTTCAGCAAATAATTCTTCTTTTGGCCTTATCAGTGGTGATAAGCGCTCATCTTTCAAAAAGTTCAGCTCTTTCAGAAAAAGCTGGTTGATGAAAAAAGACTGGAAAAAGTCTTCTTCGAATACCAATGCAAATCCTTCTAAACTTGTATCCCTTTCCCAAGTCCAAACATCTCCAGGAGTCGAACATATCACATCCCCGCTCTGGACAGATAACTTGTTTTGATTGATCGTTACAGATTCGTTTCCCTCTGTTATAAATGTGAGATCGAAATAGGTCAGCCTGTGTGTTGGCGTATTCTGAATATATTTTCTGAATTCTGAGATCGCGACAACATCCGCCAGCAAATGTGCCCCGTATTTTTTTCTGAAGAAATTGTACCTATGAATGTTTTTCATGATATATCAAGATGAACCTCTACAAAGGTAAAGCTAGTTGATAAATTATAACCAAGACCACTCCATAAACTATTTAGATCGTACCCAATGTAAGTGGCAGAAAAATATTTTATCTTTGATATGGTACTAGACGATGTCTTTCAAGTTCCCAAAGTCCTTTTCCATCGGACGGATGATCGACCATGTGGAATGAATAGCATACCAGTTTCCATCCTCCTCCTTCTGAAAGACCTCGATGCAGTTATAATCAATATCTAAAAGATTTGTCTTTGCAAAGAGCTGATAGGTCAGGACAGCCATATCCACACCAATTTGTACGCGCGGACAACGGAGTTCATAGCTACTGGCTGACAGTTTGCCTTCAACTCTCTGAAAAAGATCAGCCATTGATGCAAAATCTTCCAAGCGCTTTGTTTCTACAGCATCAAAGTAAGTAAAACTTCGTTTGGACCAAAGTTGAGCATAGCCTGAGGCATCGCCTTTGAACCACTTTTCAAGTGCAGTTTCTTCCAAACCAATAAGATGTTCTGCAAGTTGCTTTTCTTCTTCATTTTTGTACTGCCAAGCAGATGTTGTTTCTTTTGTTCCCATTATTCATAAATTTGAAATACAAATCTAGTTTGTAATCATTGGATTTTAGAGGAATTAAGGTTCTGAAAATGTCACTTTTCGGGACTAAAAATCAATGTAAAAAGTATTTTTGAAGTTGTGAAATCCTTTAAGAAACATACTTTCTAAGTTTAGACACACCATTGAAAGAAATGATAAATGCGCAAAAAAATTGATTGGTGGCTAAGTGTAACGATGAAATCAAAGGACTCGAATTTTTCCTCCCTTTAGTTGATCTGATTCATTTTAATTCTGGGCAGCCCGATCTCAAATTCCTGCGGATAAGGTTTCCTGAAAGTTAAGCTCACATCTTCACGAAGACCCCTTTCTACTTCGTGGGCTTTATCCTTGTCCATTGAATAGCGTGGATCTGCTATCAGCGGCATCTTTGCCATTTTCGTGATGGTAACCGTCGGAAAGTGATAATCTACCTCAACGGTTCCCAGTAAAAGATAGATGCCACCTTCTTTAAAAGGAAACTTTCTCAGGCTGTCAGGAAAATGGGCAGTATCAAAATACTGACCTTCAGCATCGATCCAAGTTCCGAAATACATGTCATCTTTCTTTCCGGGATGATTTTTCTTTTTAATGGGAACATGCTTTCTTGAGATCAGATAAGCCAGCATCTTGACCTGTTTCTTATGATACTTAAGCAGATCTTTTACCAGAACGTGACCTCTGTATTTTGTTTTCAGCAGATCAAATATAGAGAAAGAAACAGGAAAGCCCAGGATCTCAATTTCATCGAAAGCATCTTCGAATTGATTCCTTTCCATCACCGGCAGCTGATAATCTTTTTGAGGTTCGTCAAACAATGAAATGTTCATCGTTCTATATTGGCCCCTGGACAATAGGAATCTGGCTTCGATCAGCAATTCATTTTTCTGTTTTCCGGTAAATCTAAAGGCTCCAATAAAAATGAGTATCTGTAGTGACTCTATACCGATAGGCACTCGTTTTACGAAATCCTCAAGCGAGCTGTATTTCCCATTGTTCTCTCTTTCTTCGGAAATGAACAGTTTGACTATGGCCTCTAATTTTTCGATATGCATAAAACCCAGATACACATCTGTTCCAAAAACCGTCGTCTGAAATTCGCTGAGGTTGATGCAGGGATTGTGAAAGGTCGCCCCTGCCATTTTGGCTTCATGCACATATACTTCCGTCCGGTAAAAGCCACCGCCGTTATTGATGGCTGATACCATAAATTCAATAGGGTAGTAGACCTTTAGATAGAGACTCTGATAGCTCTCCACGGCGTAGGAGGCAGAGTGGGCCTTGCAGAACGAATATCCTGCAAAGGATTCGATCTGACGGTAAACCTCCTGGGATAATTTTTCAGGATGCCCTTTTTTCTTACAGGATTCGAAGAAGTCATCCTTTAATTTCTGCAATGCTGATAATGAACGGCCTTTACCGCTCATTGCCCTACGCAGGACATCACCATTTTCCGCAGAGACGCCACCGAAATGAAGGGCAATTTTGATCACATCCTCTTGGTAGACCATAATGCCATATGTCTCACCGAGCTCTTTCTCAAAGACCTCGTGGAAGTATTCAAACTGGTCAGGATGGTTATGCCTGAAAATATATTCCCGCATCATGCCGCTCTGTGCCACGCCGGGACGGATGATGGAAGATGCTGCAACCAAGACCTTATAATTCTCACATTTCAGTCTTCTCAACAAACCGCGCATAGCAGGGGATTCAATATAAAAACAGCCGATGGTCTTGCCGACACTCAGATACTCATTGCACCTGGCTTCATTCTTTGAGATCCCTGTATCTTCAATATCGACAACGATTCCTCTTTTTTCCTCGATCAGTTTGACCGCATCCTTGATCGTTCCCAATCCTCTTTGTGAGAGAATATCAAATTTTTCAAGGCCTATGTCTTCTGCGGTATGCATATCGAACTGGACGATAGGGAATTCTTTTGGGGGAAATTCCAAAGCGGAATAATTCGTGATCGGCTCTTCAGAGATCAGGATCCCGCAGGAATGCATACTTCGTTGATTGGGAAATCCGACGAGTAATTTCTCATACTTGTAGATCTCCTGAACGATTGAATTCTGGTCATGCTGATCTTTTGGTTTTTTAGACAGCTGATCCAATTCTTCCTTGGGCAATCCGAATACTTTCCCCAATTCCCTGAATCTCGATCTGCTTTTGAACTCCACATTGGTTCCGCAAAAGGCGACATGGTCTTTTCCATATTTGTTAAACATATATTCCAAGATGGTATCCCTGTTCTTCCAGCTCCAGTCGATATCAAAGTCGGGAGGTGTCTTTCGGTTGAGATTCAGGAACCTTTCAAAATAAAGGTCCAGTTCCAGGGGACATATATCCGTGATCCCGATGCAGTAACTGACTATGGAGTTGGCGCCGCTACCGCGCCCCACGTGCATAAATCCGGTACGCTTGCTGTATTGGATAATATCCCAGGTAATCAGAAAATAGCCGCAGAAATTCAGCTGATCGATCACTGCCAGTTCTTTTTCCACTCTTGCCCTTGCCTGTATATTATCGACAGGATACTTTTTATGCAGCCCCTCAAAAGCCAATTGTTTCAGCAGTTTAAAATCATTTTCCTTGTTTTCGGTATAATACTTTTTGTTTTTAGGTGTCTTGAAGTCAAAATCGAAACTGCACTCACCGACAATGTACTTTGTATTTTCAATGATCTCAGGATATTGGGAATACCTATCCAACAGTTGTCTTTTACTGATGAAGGTCTCATTGTTCTTACAATAATCATCTTCTGTCAATTTGGTGAATAAGTTATTTCCAGCTATCGCCCTTAAAACTTTATGGAGTTCATATTCTTCATTTGTCTTGAAGGTTACTGGCTGAAATATGACCATTTTATGGGTCAAAGCTTTCAATTCGAGATCGTATAATAAGTTTAGCTCATCCTGTCTTATTCCGATAAATTCATGGTCCAGCAGTTTTTCCGGAATATTACCTAAGGGATAGATCACAAAGGTATTTTCCAGATCGGGATTAGTTTTACGTATCTCAATTCCTTCACAGTTGTATTTTGTCAAAAGCCTGTTGACCTCTGCGATGCCTTTTGGATTTTTGGCCAGGCATATATAATACGGTACATTTTCAACCCGCACATCGACACCAACGATCGGTTTGATCCCTTTCTCCTCACATAATTTATAAAATTGATAGATCCCTGTAACTGTATTGATATCAGTCAGAGCCAAAACCTTTAACCGATGGTCAACAGCCAGCTGAACCAGGTCTTCAACAGAGATGGTGCCGTAACGTAAACTGTGATATGAGTGGCAATTGAGAAACATTGGTGCTGCTTTATTTTAAAAAACCGGATGCCCTGCCTAAGCTGTCTGCCCCAAACCTGTTCTTGAGATGGTCCATCGCCTGATATAAAGAGATCAATTCCTCCGTATCCTCAAAAAGATCCATCTGATGAAGTCCGTGAACCAGACCTGTGAACCTCACCCCGATCAGACGGATCCTCATTCTTCGGGTATATACTTTTTTGAAAAGTTCCAAAACATACCGCAACAGCGTGTGGTCAGCGGAGGTGTAAGGAATTCTGCACTGCTTGGTCTCGGTATCGAAATTAGAATACCTGATCTTCACAGAAATGGTTGAGGTCAGCCATTTTTCCTGTCTCAGCTGGAAAGCAAGCTTTTCAACCATACCGGATAATAGGCTTCCGATCTTTTGGATATCGATCGTATCCTGAGAAAAGGTGTCCTCAGTGGATATAGACTTTCTTTCGGAATAGGGGATAAAGAGTGATTCATCGATGCCATGTGCTTTTTTCCAAAGTGTTTGTCCGTTTTTACCCACCAGCTGCTGCAAAACGTCAATCGGCATTTCGGAAAGAGTTTTAATGGTTTTGACCCCTAGTCTCGAGAAAAGCTGATAGGTCTCAGGTCCGACCATCGGGATTTTTTTTATGGAGAGCGGATTTAAAAAAGGCTGGATATCCAATGCTTTGACCTCCAATTTTCCGACAGGTTTGGATTCACCGGTCCCGATCTTGGAGACCGTCTTATTGGTAGAAAGGGCAAAGCTGATCGGCAGGCCTGTGTTTTTCATCACGGAATCTGCAATCTCATTGGTCCATTGGTAACAGCCAAAAAATTTGTCCATTCCGGACAGATCCAGATAAAATTCATCAATGCTGGCTTTTTCCAATACCGGTACCTTTTCCTGGATCACTTCAGTCACTAAATGAGACATATTTGAATAATATTCCATGTCCCCTTTGATCACTCTGGCTTCCGGACATAGCCTTAAAGCCATCTTAATTGGCATAGCACTGCGAACGCCAAATTCCCTTGCTTCATAGGAGCATGACGCCACCACACCACGGTCGCCACCTCCAATGATGATCGGCTGTTTCTCCAATACAGAGTTCTTCAGCCGTTCACAGGAGACAAAGAATGTGTCCATGTCCATATGCGCAATTGCTCTTTCCATGTTGCAAACTTAGTCACGTTTTTATACAAATTGTGTATATTTGTTGTCATAAATTATGACAATGTCAATTTTTTCAGATAACATGGTGTTTTTGAGAGGTCAAAAAAATCTAACCCAGCAGAAGCTTGCGGATGACCTCATTCTTACCCGAGCCAGATATATTTCTTATGAATATGAGAAAGCACAGCCTCCTATTGATGTATTAATAAGGATCTCCAAATACTATAACATCAGTATTGATCTTTTAGTAACAGTCAATATCAGGAAATACCCCTTGGATGATATTTTGAATTTACCCAATAATCGGATCCTTCTTCCCGTGATCGTGGACAAAGAAGGCCATAATTATATCGAAATTGTTCCACAGAAAGCCTCGATGGGCTATTTGAAAGGCTTCAGTGACCCTGAATACATTGAAAATCTGATGAGGATCCTTCTGCCATTTTTAAAAAATGGAAAGTACAGGGGATTTCTTGCAGATGGCGATTCGATGCCGCCTTTCGCCGATCAGTCGATCATTATCGGAGAATATGTCGAAAAACTGAATGATCTCAAACCCGGAAAGGACTATATTTTTGTGACCCGGGAAGGTATTACGTACAAGAATTTTTTAAAGAGAAATAAAAAATCGATCACGATAGCTGCCGATAATTTGTTCTATGAACCCTATGATATTGCATTGGGAGATGTCGTGGAAGTATGGAGTTATGTCATGGGAATCTTACCTAAAGATTATAAGCCTCTAATGCCGGATTATGTCAATTTGAAGACGATGATCGGGGACTTGAAGGCTACCATACTCAATCTGGAAAATAAGGTTTCCGGTTTTTAAACAAAGTCCTTAAAAGAAAAAACTTCCCCGAAGGGAAGTTAAAAACACAAATGATGAAAAAAAATATCCCATCGGAACGGGATAGTGTAAAGATAAATATTTTAAAAGAAAATGACAATGGGTCAGTTGAGTTTATTTGATGCGGAAGAGTTTTACGAATTTCCAAAAGACCTTTTGGAGTATAAAGAAAACTTCCTGAGCAGGGAAGAGGCGGATCGATTAAAAGACCATCTGCTTCAAACAGCACCATGGGAACAGCGCACGCAGAAAATGTATGATAAGACGGTCATCACACCGCGATTAACAGCCTGGTATGGAGATGACAATAAATCTTATGAATCCGCTGATAACAATACTTCAAGTACCAATCTCTGGACTCCGGAGTTGCTGACATTAAAAGAAAAAATCGAAAAAGAGTACGGTTATCGGTTCAATGGCGTTTTACTAAACCTCTATCGTGACAATAATGACTCTGTGGCCTGGCACAGGGATAAGGAGAGCCGATACGGAAAACGCCCTGTTATTGCATCTGTAAGCCTTGGTCAGACGAGAAACTTCGATTTTAGAAAAAAAGACCACCATCAAAGCAAATACAGTTTGCCGCTTCCGAACGGTTCCCTGCTCATAATGAAAGGAGACCTTCAGGAGAACTGGGAACACCGGATCGCTAAATCGACGATACCCATGAAGGAGCGTATCAATTTGACCTTCCGATTGATCAATGAACTGTAATCCTATTAACACAAACATTACATTTAAAAACTTACCATTATGTCTATTTCGTACTACGATTTTAAAAACCTGCCCAGTCAATCCCAATATGAATTGGTCGTGGCCGAAGGGCGGGTTATCAGTGAAACCTACAAGGACGGACTAAAATTTGTACTCTATGAGGTATCAAGTTTTTCCGTTGAGATCGTATACAATACCATCAATGATAAGATCGCAAGTCTAAGCGTCTTTCAGAAGAAGGGAAGTCTCTGACAGGAATAACCGGTCTTTATCTGGCTTGATCTCAAAAATGTGATCTGGATCACATGCAAATAGTGATCGAGATCCTCTTATGAAAATGCAGATTGTTTCTAACTTTGATTCATAATTTAAAGAAATATAAAATGAGCAAAAAAGTGTTATTCGTGCTGACAAGTCACGATCAATTAGGAGATACGGGATTGAAAACAGGATTCTGGACAGAAGAATTGGCAGCGCCGTACTATGCATTGTCTGATCAAGGCGTTGAGGTCACCCTTGCATCTCCAAAAGGTGGTCAACCGCCCATCGATCCGAAAAGTGAAGACCCGTCCTCCCAAACAGATGCCACACGCAGAATGGATGATGATGCTGTACTGAAGGACAAATTAAAACAGACGCACAAATTATCCGAAGTCAGAAGTGAAGACTTTGATGCGGTATTTTATCCGGGTGGCCATGGCCCTTTATGGGATCTTGCTGAAGATCAGGTTTCACAAAAGCTTATCGTTGATTTTTACACCAATGATAAACCTGTAGCATTCGTGTGCCATGCGCCAGGGGTTTTGAAGGACGTGCAAATAGATGGTGAATATCTGGTTAAAGGTAAAAATGTCACCGGATTCACGAACACTGAAGAAGAGGCGGTGCAACTGACCGATGTCGTTCCTTTTCTTGTAGAAGATATGCTGAAAAAAAATGGCGGCATCTACAGTAAGATCGAAGACTGGAGTCCCTATGCGATCGTTGACGGAAGATTGGTGACAGGACAAAATCCTGCCTCTTCTGAGAAGGTGGCAGAGGAATTATTGAAACTGATCTAAGCAATCCCGATCAAAAAATCGATCATGAAAAGGCGGCAGAAAGCCGCTTTTTTCATGATACCAATCTTTACACATTGCTTCTGTCATTTGCGAAGGTTCCGCAAATTATTTTAATTCTTTAAGCTTAAAAAATTAAAATAATTTTATATTTGAGAAGGTCTAACTATTTGAAAACTGTATGCATTGCTTTACAAAAAAAATTCTAATCATTTTTCTTTTCATCTCCACCTTAGGTCTGTCACAGACCAAGCGCACGCAGGACAAAATATACAGGCTGATCCGAGAATCGGATGAATACAATGGCAGCAATGACCTGAAATCACTCCAACTTGCCAACCAGGCATCTCAATTGGCAGAAAAGGCAGGAAGCTCGAGAGACAGGGCGACCAGTTATTTATTTGTAGCAAATGCGTTAACCAGCCTGGGAATGTTCAAGGAGAGCTTCGTATATCTTGAAAAATCGCTTGATGAGGCCTACTCGAAAACCGATGTACTGCATCAGGTCACATTGAAACTGATCAAATCGGACAATTATATGGAATTGGATCTGTATGACCAGTCCTTAAAAGAATTAAATGAGATCCTGAATGTCATTGATAAAAACGCCGACAATCCCCATTTGATATTCTTTAAAGCCCAGGCCATAAGGAGTATCGGTCAAAATTACGCCCATAGGGGAAAATCAGATTCAGCGTTGATCTATTTTGAACGTTCAGAGGCGGTATTCAAAACACTACCGAAAAATGATCCCGTTGTCCAGTATTATGAGATCCCGAATTTATACCTTATCAAAGGGCAGACTTTTCTGGAAAAAACAAAAACGGATTCTGCATTTCATTATCTTGAAAAAGGATTTGGGCTGATCCAAAAAGATAAGGATGCATCCTTTGACAAATTCTATGCTTCTTTCGGAGCATACTACCGCCTGAAAAAAAAATACTCCAGAGCTCTGGACTACTACTTGAGATCTTTACAAGAAATGGAAGAGCATCACATTCAAGATGTGGATTCCAGAGTGAAGACCTTCAAGAGCATTTCTGAGATCTACGGATTGCTCAACCGGAATACTGAAGAAGAGATCTTCCTTGCAAAGTCCTATAAAGAAAGCGAAAAACTGTCGGAAGAAAGTAAGGCGAATATCCAAAAAGCGGTTGATCACATTATCAACGAGAAAAAAAAAGAGATCTCTTTTATGGAGAGGCAAAATCAATGGATCATTATTGGTATTGCTGTTTTCTCATTTCTGACCATCGTGCTCATTTACGTATGGTATCGAAATAAAAACCTTCATAAGAAGAAGACCATTGAAAAAGTAACACAAGAGCTTGACGAAAAGAAGCAACTGATCAGTGAAAAAGATGAAGAATCCAAAGAACTCAAGATCAGGATCAATGAAACTTTTGATCAGATCATCCAATTAGGCAAAGATAATGACCCTAATTTTTACACCCGTTTTCAGGAGGTCTATCCTTATTTTCAAAAGAAATTATTATCCATTGATCCCACTCTGCAAACCAGTGAACTTATTTTGCTTGCCTACACCTATCTTGATTTTAAGACCAAAGAAGTGGCAGATTATACTTTCAGATCTCCCAGAACGATCCAGAATAGAAAACATCTGCTCAGGAAAAAATTAGATATTCCTGCTAAGGAAGATATGACCGTATGGCTTAGATCCGAGCTGAATTAATTTTTCCGAACAGGTCTATTCATTTTTTGCCTTATCTCATAAGGCTGTTTTTCCTGATGGATATATGTTTGTATTTGTTTGATAATAAATATGTTGTAAAATCGGTACCTTGATGAGTATCTGTTTTTTTAAAAATTCCCGGCCCATTTTATTTCTTTGCGGCAGATTCTATTCAACGCAATGATAAAAGGAATACAAAAGAAAAATTTAAATGCAGGCTGTTTCCATTTACGATGGGAGCAAGCCTGTTTTCTTTTTATAGTTGTCCTTTCTTTCATTGCCGGAAAATGTCATAAAAAAACGATCTTAAATAATACACAGATGAAAAAAAAGCTGGTCCTTTTAAGTGCTTTGTTAAGCACAGCGATTGCCTACTCGCAAGTAGGAATCAATACAGACACACCAAAGGCAACATTGGATCTAATGGCAACGCCTGCAGATCTGACCAAAACGGATGGCCTTATTGCCCCGAGAGTAAAAGGGTTACAATTGAAAAATAAAGATTCGAACTATGCAATCGACCAGACCGGGGCTATTGTTTACGTTACGGAAGCTCTGGCTGCCACCGATGTCAGTATCAAAACGAAGAATGTGATCTCTATCGGGTATTATTATTTCGATGGGAGCATCTGGCAGAAAATGACAGGTCTACAACCTTGGTACAACGTCTTGACGCAAGATCCTGCCACCCTGAATACACAGGATATCTATCAGATGGGAAAGGTTGGCATCAACAATACTACCCCGACCAACATTCTTCATGTGAAGGCAACTGCTGACCCTGTCCGTTTTGAAGGGTTGCAGATCTCTACAAACTCATCAGACAATATTGTGTATGTAGATAATACGGGTGTTCTAAAACAAAAGAATTTCGACAGGGTCAAAGGTTTGTTGAGTGAGATCCTTTATGTACAAGGCACTTCGGGCGTTACGGTCAATCAAGGATCCAGGGCAGATGTTCCGGGGGTTACCGTTACTCATGTCGTACCAGCAGATGTCCCGAGTCAGACGCTCATTTTTACCGTTACAGGGTATGCTACTAAAGTATCCAATGTCGGAGGTGGTGGACAGGGTGTTTTTGAACTCTATCAGGGTACTGATAAAATATCATCTGCCTATGCTTCTGTTGCCACAGGATCGGGCACATCTACACCTCTTGTCAATCTGCCTGTTCAGGCAACAATACAAAAAAGCATCACACTAACTCCAGGTACCTATACTTTCAAAGTGGCATTTGCCGCATGGGCATCAAATCTCGTTGTTAATCGCATACCTTCCGATTATGTTGGATATGACAACGATCCAGAGGCCATGCTGACGAAAATGACGGTGCAGGTCTTTAATAATTAGTGGTTGCTGACTCAACTACAGACTTACAATCGATCACAGATATAAAAAAAATAATGATCACGAAGCAGACGAAATGACCAAGAAGCAAACTCTTCCAAAAAAAGATCAGACAATTTTAACACAGAAAAAGCGGCCAAATGCCGCTTTTTTCTGTGATTCAAGTTCATCTTTTAACGGATATGATTTGAATAAGGTAGTCCTTGATTGCTCAACTCTGATGGGCGGTCATGGAAAGTAATTTTATTTACGTTCATTTAACAATATCTTTGTGTCAATATTAGATCATAAAACGACACAAAATCAATGGAGAACAATGAGGTCAGCTATCCGGTATATTCACCTGCCTCGGTCATAGGAATTTTCAGTAATGCCCTAAAGCTGAATGCAACGGTCAATCTGATCTATCTGAAAGGCAGGTACGCTTTTGGTGGCGGTAAATCGTACGGGAACTCTTATTATGACCTTCTGTTCTCAGAAGGTGACCACACTTCGATAGGGATTCGTATTTCTTCGTTGCTAAGGAGCAAGATTACCAATAATGAAGTGTATACGTTCAGAGGCTTTATTGAGAAAAGCATTAAAAACTCCTCGATCGAACTCCGTTTTGTGGTGGATGAGATCATCCAGCAGGAAGAAAGATCCATCTCTGAAGAAGAACTGGAAAGGTATGGGCTGATCCAGAAAAAGCTGGAGACGGGATCAAAAGACCTTGAGACCCTGATCAGGGATAAGATGCTTAAAGATGAAAAGATCAGGATTGCCAATATTTACGGCAATAATGCGATTGTTCAAAAGGATTTTTTCGAAGGATTGGACGTTTCCCGAAAGTATTTTGATATTTCAGATCACAGCTGTAACATCACTTCGTCCACGGCGATCATTTCTAAACTGAACGAAGTTTCAGCGTTGGATTATGATATTATAGCTCTGGTCAGGGGAGGAGGCGACCGTCAGAGTATGGAAACTTTCAATGATGTAACCTTATCCGAAATATTCATAAAGATGAAAATGATTACTGTAACTGCTATCGGTCACACGGTGGATGAAACATTATTGGATAAGCTGGCCGACAAGCGTTTTCATTTGCCGCATGATTATGGTGCAGGATTGCATACCATTGCAGAGAAGCTATCCCACGAACGATCCAATTCGCGGGCTTTGCTTATAGATGAGGTCAAAAAAGATGTGACGAAACAATTTTCCGAACAGGTGGAGACCCTTGAAAAGCAACTCAAGAAGAAAAATGAGGAATTCACCGAAGCTCAGAAAACATACAAAGAGCAAAGTGACGCCCACAACAAGACTTTTTCAGACCATTTGAAGGTCAGAAATGAAGAATTTGAAAAACTTCAGTCTTCTTCATCGAAACAGCTGGAAGAGATGCAGAAGAATTTTCAGGATCAGCAGAAACAGCGCCTTGCAGAAATGGAGAGCTACAAAAAGGAGATAGCAGTTCTGCACGAAAAGAACGTCCAGTCTGCTATCAATGAAAAGACCGCCTCCCTACAGATTAATCTGGAAACTCTGAAACAGGAAAATGTAAGGTTGAATCAGGAAGTCCAAAGTAGTAAAACAGACTATATGAAGATCATTATCGCATTTGTTCTGGCGCTGATCATCGGATTTATCTTGGCAAAACTTTTATAAGGAATAGTAGTATAAGCACCTTTAAAATAATGGTCCGATTTAATATATGATTGGATATGGCATTAATTTTCCTATAAAAATCAATCCATTTAGGTGGACTTGAGATAAAATCCTACAATGATATCCCCATAACCATTATATTTGTGACCCAAATAAATTTTAAACCCATTGACATATGAAAGAACTTATCGAAAAGATCAATGCAGAGTTTGATGCATTTTCAAACGAAGCGAGCCAGCAATCTGAGAAAGCAAACAAAGCTGCCGGTACAAGAGCAAGGAAATCAGCCCTCGAATTGAGCAAACTATTTAAAGACTTTAGAAAGGTCTCTGTCGAGGAATCAAAAAAATAAGACAGTTACAACCAAGATCCCTGCAAAATTTACGGGGATTTTTAATTGAACCCTATTTTTAAAAAATTTCAGCAGTCCACTCCGAATAGATCCTCATGAAATCCATCAGTAAATAAAATATTAATTTGATGTTTCGATTATTTACAAATAGAAATATTAGATGAATTATACTTGATTTCAGAGATTTTTAAATTCTAGATCAATCTCTTTTTCTTTGAAAATAATTGATAAATTTATACCTAATCATTCATTTTTTATAATTTGTAACTAAATGATTTTTTTTTGATAAAAATTATATAAATTCTTTAAATATTTAATTAGCGAATGCTGAATGAAAAATACTTATTAGAAGAACTGGAGGTGATTTCCAGAATAATATTGAATGCAAAATCAAGTTTTGACGTGGTATTGTTCTTCAATGATGACAATCACAAAAAATCCTCTCTGATAAATTTGGAAAGGATATCGAGTGATTTTTTTAAGTTTGTTGAAATGAATTTCCTTCGCATAACAATCATTGAACTTTTCAAACTTTACAGTCAAAATACTGATGACTACTATTCTTTTTATTGTTTAAAAAATCGTTTTAATTCCGGGAAAAAATACGCAGATTTAGAAATCTCAAATGCTACAATTCGAGACATAGCTATGACATTAAAGCAATGCAAAAATGAAATTGAAAAGCTCAGAGATTTAAGAAATAAAGTTTATGCACACAATGATCAGGAATTTAAAAAATATTTAGGAGTTTTAAATCTTCAAGAAATAAGCACATTAATTTCTGCTTCTAAAAGTATTTTTAATAGGTTCTATTCTGAAATTTTTAACAAACACTATTTTTTTGACTTTCCTCTTGGTACACCACTTGACAGTTTGGATCATTTGTTTGAAAAAATTGAGTTTTTTAATAATAATTATGAGACTATAATGCTGCAAAATATTCACAATATTAATCCGAGAAAATAATTAAGTTCAATAACTGCTAATTTTAACGTTTAATCTTTAATGTATTATGTCTAGAAGTACTCGAAATAACAGTGTAATTCAATTTATTGATTTCGAACTAATTCTGTTAAGGGATTATATCGCATATGTAGAAGATTACTTTACTTCCAAAGAAAAGGAAATACAGGATAATTTTCAAGCATTGGATTCTACTCATCAAGATGATCCAATTAGAGATCAGATAGATGGTCATCATCAAAGTTATTTTGAAGTTTTACGTGAAAGACTAATCGATGACGACTTCTACAAAGAAGAATTCACTCAGCGATTCAGATATTCTTTAGTCATTCAAATTCATTCATTTTATGAAAAATATTTGACAAGGATAGGAGAGTATTTTAAAACGAAGAACGGAATAAAAACAGTTAAAGGCAACTTCGTTGAAAAACTTGAAAAAATTATTACCCAAGCGGATATTTCTAAATGCTCACATTATAGATTTATGGTATGTTTTACTGAGTTGAGAAATTGCATTGTCCACGAAGAAGGTGTTATCTTTTCAGATACAGATAATATCAAAAGACTAGTAGCTTTTGAAGAATTAAAAAATGATAATTTTATTGAGTTTAAAGAGACAATTGGTCCAAAAAGGAGTCGTCTTGAAGTTATCATCAATGAAAAATCTTTAGAAGTAGCTGTGAATAAAATTGAAGTTTTTTTAAGAGAAATTGATGAAATTTTCCAGATTCACTATTAATATTTTTGCGTATAAAAATTTGTGCAAAAGCATATCTAATCCAAATCTTTTACTTTAATCTGAAGTTCAAAAGGAATAAGAGGCTCGCTGTATCTTTTGTTAACTACTCTGTCCCGGAGCTTTGCCTTATTGTTGAAATTTCGGGAAATATTTTTATAGATGTCTAAAAAATTATCTTCGGTTTCATTTTTTTGATGATAAAAGACCTTGATTGAAGCACAATTGTCGTGTTCAAAAATTGTATTTAATAAAGTCCGGTCAGAATTGCCACATGAATGGCCTAAAACAAAAACCTGGAATAGTCCGTCATTGATCGTATTGAGAACCTTTTTGTAGTTATCAGTTTTGGCGTAATTTATGGATTTGACATTATCTAAGAACCTGTTGTCAGTAAGTCTTTCAATCTCTTTATAATGTTCATCGAGTTCATCCCCATATCCGAAGATTATAGGATTTTCCTTGCTGTTTAATTCTCCGTGGATATGGCAGGTTCTGGTCTCAGGATTGGTGTAATGTGTTTCTGTTGATGTATAATTGAAATTAACAAATTCTGTATATGGCTTTTTAGAAATAAATAATTCCGGAAAATTTCTTAGTATATATGAGGTGAAGTGTCCCTTTGTACGCGAATGTGTGTTTTCACGAAGAAAATCCTTCACAATCTTTTGATCATTACTCGTCAAATAGTGCTCTCTCTTCATAGTACCGTCATATTCTTCAATATGTGATCGCAATAATTCCCAATTGTCATCTATGATCTTCCGAATCACAAATTCAGATAGATCTTGAGTAAGTATAGGCTGACCAATAATTTCGGTGATCCTATCACGTACCAATGTATTCATTTTAAAACTGTTCTCAACATCTGTGAGATGTTTTTCGATCAATCGGGTAATCCCTTCAAAATTCTTGTTCAGAACATCGATCATGTTAGATTTTTCTGTTCGCTGTAATATTGACATCGCTTTCAGATTGTCGTAGTAAGCGGATTCTATGTCTACCCAACCATCATAATGCAAACCTCTTGTTAAAGTGATGAAAAAGTTATTTTTAGAAATGAAATTTCTTTTATAGTCTTTCGCAAAAGCATCTAGATCAGAAAATGTTCTTATAGTATCATTATAATGTGTGTTGTGTTTCGAATGTAAGGAAAACTCATCACACTCAAATAGGTAATGTTCATACATTTCATACTCTGCACATTTATCTTTCCAGTATTTGTCGATAAAATCTCTATAGCTGGTTTGCATTCCGTGTGCTAAATCGAAACCGTTCCCGATCAGAATTATTCTATTTATCATCTAATTTATCAATCTTTAATTTTTAAAAAGATAAGAAAAATTTTGTCTAGTTTTTTATTAAAGAATATACTGTTAGTGCATTCAGGAAAATGATTGATGTACACTTGAAATTGCTTTACATTTTTGATAAAAAACCTAAATACGCTCCTGCATATTGACAATCGTTATCTATCATTTTCTGTTATGTATATCTTCAATCCGTTTAATTAATTCTCTATAGTGAATTTTGGAATGACATTCTGCACAAACGGAAATTAAATCTTCCAACTTTTCATTAAAAATATTCTGATAAGTTAAATGGTGAGCGTGAAATGCTGGTTTATTTTTACATTCTTGACAGATATTTTCATCTCTTTCAAACACCAATTTTCTTTTTGCTTTCCATTCATGGGATTCTAAATATTTGTGATATGTACCCTTAGGAGATGATAAATAATTTGAATGAGAAACAGATTCGAAAACCAATTTTTTATCAAAACTCACTTCATTTCTCCATCTTTCAAAATATTCCAAGTCAAATTCACCACGAAGTTCAATGTCGGAAGAATACTTTACAGAGAAATTTCTTTTCGCACCTCCACAATTTCTACATTGTCTATACAGCCTGAAATTGGGAAAGAATGAAGGGTCATTAACTACAACTAGGTCAGGATTTTGACAGCAGTCATCGAATCTCTGTATGATCTGAAATTGACAACTTTTGCAAATATGAATGTTGTGAAATTCTGTTGTGTAAAAATTTTCCAAATGACCCTTTTGGCAGCGCGTGCATTCCATTTTAAATATGTAGATCTATATTCATTCCATCTAAAATTTCTCGTGCATTTTTAAGATGCGATCTATTTTCAAAATGTTTTAATTCTTTTAACCTATACAGTATATTAGGTCTGGTAACATTAAAATATTCACTAAGTCTAAATAAAATGTTTTGATAATTCTGGTAATTTTCTCTTTGATCGTCAAGAAGCAATTTTCCGTTATGCAGTCCCAATCGTTGCTGGTTCTTCCACAGCATTGTTAAAATTGAGGTTTTAGGTAAAATCATGCTTACAGCAAAATAATTGGCCTGCCATTCAATCCAATGTTTCGGATTCGTCAATGCGTGTTTTCCAATCTTAAAATTATATTCGCTCTCCTGGAAATTATTGTAGGTGATTTGATCTATCAATAAATTTTGATGTAATTTAAAATGACCAAATTCGTGACATAATATAAACAGCTCCCGCTTAGTACCTTTTATTGACAAATTTAACGAGATTAGATTTTTCTCTATATCGCAGTATCCCAGTAAATTCGAATCATCGTGATAAGTTACAGTAAGCTGATATTTTTCCTTTAGATAACTTTTTAATATATCGACGTCCAAATTGTCAGCATCTGACAAGATTCTTTGATTAATGTCTTGTAATTCTGAATTGCAGATGCGCTCAATTGTTTCTTTGCTTATTTTGTCAATATTGTAACTAATTCCTTCTTTAAATTCTACAAATGCTTTATTGATTTGCTTGTCAATAATTTTTGTCAAACCTATAATTCCCTCATCTGTAATGTTCAGTTTATTGATCGTTGGAATGGAGCTGTCCTTGACTCCGGTTTTATGATAAATAATTTTATAGTCTTCTACATTATTGGCTTGAATAACCATAAATCCGTGAGCTTCCGCATAAGTTTTTGCGCCTTCCTGCAAAAAGGACTTAGTAATCAAAATTCCTTTCGCATTGGCACCTGATACTTCCTCAATATCATTATGGAATTTTTTAATCTGATTAACTCCGACTCTTGATTTGTGATCTTTACATTCTATAAAATATATTACTGAAAACCGTTCAGCATTTGGCGGCCAGACCTCGATTACATAATCGAACTGTACGAAGCCTTCTCTTGACTTACATTCATATTTTTTCTTTTTAAAAGGGCGAATGTATTTTGCGTTGATAAGTATTTCCTCCTCTTCGATCAATTTATGGATTAATTCAATCCCAATATCTTCGAATTTATCTCCCTTAGCTGTTGTACTCATTTAAATAATTAAGTTTTAAAATTACTGAGATTTGGTGTAAAGTCCAAATTTAATACGTTTATCTAAATCAGGTAAGAAATGGGTTGCAAATTAGAAATATAGTGAAAAAACTTTTACGTAATACTTTGTCAGTCAAGTTAATTATTTTATGAAATACCAAAAATGAAAAAATATGAATTCCGATTAACCGATGTAAAAGAGAAGCTCATTTATTAGTTGTAAACAATAAAATTGTTCAAGCTCTGATCATTTATTTACTTCAATTCACAAAACAAGACCTTAAAATAGTACTAATATATTCAAGTTAAGATATTCTAAAAATAGGATCTATTATCAATTGTTCAGAGTGTAGCTCACTTTTCAAAAATTTTAATATAAAAAATCTTTTCGGTACTACGAAAAGGTAGTGATTTTATGTGATGTTCAATTTCCAACTTTACCGCAATAAAAGTTGATCAACTGTTCAAATACATTATTAACATCAAAAACCACCGTTATGAATACCGAAAGAACAGAATTTATCGCATGGATGGAAAAGATCATGGAACGATTTGACATCCTGAAAGAACAAGTGTCATCCAGCCAGTCCAGATTTATTGAGATCGACGGCGAGGTGCTGCTAGACAATCAGGATGTGTTGCAACTGCTAAAGATCAGCTCCAGATCATTGCAACGTTACCGTACCAATAAAAAGCTACCGTACTATACTATAAGTGGCAAGCTCTATTACAAGCTTTCCGATGTCCATCAGCTGATCAGAGAATGTTTAAGTTCATAAGGAGACAGAGACATTAACAGCCAAAGAAACATCTACAATACCATTTTGTAAACGTCGACCAAAGTGCATTTATTTTCGTCTCATTAATAATTGATCGTAATGGAAGAAGCAGTACAAAATGAAACGAATCAGATCAAGCCGGTGTCAGACACACTGCTTGTTCTGAATATCAGCACCAATGCTGTCGAGATGGTGAAAGGCGTGGACAAAGATGGGAACCTGCAAAAGATCCCTCCAAATGAGAAAAAGGACAATGACCAGCTGATCCGTGTTGACAAGCACGGTGACCTGTTCTCCAACTTCTTCTCCAATTTTTACAGGCAGCTTAAAAACCCTACTCATTTCAATTTCTTCAAGGTCTCGGAGTACGATGCCGTCACAACGGCGAAAGACCTTCAGAACTATGTTGATCAGGCATCACCTGAAGAAAAGGAAAAGCTTAAGGAATACGAAATTTCACCAAAGAATACAAACCCATTAAAAAATCAGAATACAATGGAAAACAACACAGACAATCAGGAATACCGTTTTCAGCCTGAGCAGATCGACTGGAAGACGATGGAAAAATTCGGGCTCAATCGTGAAAAGCTTGAAAAGATGAATGCTTTAGATCCTCTTCTCAAAGGATTTAAAACCAACAATTTGGTTCCCATCACCATCAATCTGGGAACAGCAGTCAGCAAGATGGATGTCCGTCTATCCCTTCAGACAGCAGACACCGGCGAAGTAGCTATTAACCTTCACGGCATCCGAAAGGAGCCGAGCTACAATCTTAAGTTCTTAGGACACGAATTCACCGAAGAAGACAAGAAAAATCTCAAAGAAAGCGGAAACATGGGCAGGGTTGTTGATCTGGTCAACCCCAAGACCGATGAGATCATCCCATCCGTCATCAGCCGTGACCGGTTGACCAACGATTTGGTCGCGTACAGGGCAGAGTATATGAAGATCCCGGATGAGATCAAAGGCATCAAGCTGGATGACCACCAGAAGCAGACCTTACTCGAAGGCAAGCCGCTTTATCTTGAAGGGATGACCTCCAAAAAAGGAGAATTGTTCGATGCCACCGTGCAGTTCAATGCAGACAAGCGTTATGTCGAATTTATCTTCAACAACAACCAAAACCAGCAGCAATCACAACAACAGAATCCATCCAGTCAGCAACTTCAAAACAAGGATGGGGAAGCCCCGAGAGTATTCAGAGGGAAGGAACTGGATGATGCACAGTATGATAAATTCAAAGCAGGTCAGACGGTGTATGTTGACGGACTTGTTGACGGCAAAGGAAAAGCATACCAAGGTTATATCACCTTCAATCAGGAAACCTCCAAGACAGATTTTTCTTTCAATCATCCCAACAAGCTCAAAGAAAAGGCTCAAACATCCGAAGACCATAAGACCCAGAAGGCGGTCAATTCAGATGGTAAGACCAATGAAGCGACCAAGAATATCAAAGAACCACTGGAGTCCAAGCAGCAGCAACCTGGCAATAAACAGCAGGAAGATCAGCAGAAAAAACCGACCAGATCCAAAGGACGCAAGATGTAATCAAATGCTGACAATTAAAAATAAATTCCAATCATAATAAATCCAATCCTATGAAAGTCATCATCGCAGAAAAGCCCAGTGTTGCTAGAGAGATCGCACAACTATTAAATGCCAATGAAAGAAAAGACGGATACCTGGAAGGCAACGGGTACTGCGTGACCTGGGCATTAGGACATCTGGTGTCTTTGGGAATGCCCGAAGATTATGGTATAAGAGGCTTTGAAAAAGCCTCTTTGCCTATCTTTCCAGACCGATTCCTACTGATCCCAAGGTCCATCAAAAAGCCAAACCACAAAGGTTACCAGCCTGATCCGTCAGCCCTCAAACAATTAAAAATCATCAGCAATGTCATTGACCAATGCAGCAGTATCATTGTAGCAACCGATGCCGGAAGGGAAGGAGAGCTGATATTCCGATATATTTACGATTACCTCAAATGCAACAAACCTTTTGAAAGGCTGTGGATCAGCTCATTGACCGAAAAAGCCATACAGGAAGGTTTCAAAAAGCTCCAAACGGGTTCGGCATTCGAAGGATTGTATCAGGCAGCAAAAGCCAGAAGCGAAGCCGACTGGCTGGTCGGGATCAATGCCACTCAGGCATTGAGCATTGCCGCCAACCAGGATGTATATTCCTTAGGAAGGGTACAAACCCCGACATTGGCCTTGATCTGTAAGAGATTTGAAGACCATCAAAATTTCACGCAAAAGAAGTATTGGCAGATCCAGTTGAAGCACCGTAAAGAATATCTGGATTTCATAAGCCAGTCAAGCGATCAATGGGAAGACAAAAAGCAATCCGAACAGATCCTAAGATCCATAGAAAGGGAGGGCAGGGCTACTGTTGAGAATGTGTCAATCCAAACTAAAAAAGAAACTGCACCCCTACTTTTTGATCTTACAGAACTTCAAAAGGAGGCCAACAAAAAGTTAGGGATGTCAGCTGATGAGGTCCTGCAGACCGCACAATCACTTTACGAAAAGCGATTCATCACCTACCCAAGGACCGGCAGCAAATATATTCCCGAGGACCTCTGGTCAGAGATCCCGGAACTGGTCAGAATCCTCAATACCGTCGATCAATTCAAGCCTGCTGTCTCAACGATCAAATTCGGCAACTTCAACAAGCGTATGGTCAATGACCTGAAGGTGACCGACCACCACGGATTATTGATCACCACGAAAATACCATCCGCAGTCACGGCAGCTGAGAAAGCCATCTACGATATGATTGCCTATCGATTATTAGAATCACTCTCAGAACATTGCAGTAAACAGGTCAGCTACATTACACTCAAAGTACACCACTATGAATTCAGCATCAAAGGATCTAAGATACTTACCAAAGGCTGGCGCGCCATCAGAGGGATTCTCTCAGACCACAACAATGATAGTAAAAATGATGATGGCAATTCGGATAGTAATATTATTAAAGAAATTCTTATTGACCTACCGGAATTAAAGATCGGGGATGAGCTGAAGATCTCACAAGCGGATCTACAGGAAAAGACAACCCGACCTCCTAAATTATTGAGTGAAGCAGATCTTTTGTCAGCCATGGAAAATGCAGGAAGATCGATTGAAGATAAAGAAGCACAGAAAGCCTTAGTAAATATTGGTATTGGAACACCAGCCACCAGAGCTTCCATCATCGAGACCCTGCTCAGCAGAAACTACATCATCAGAAAAAGCAAAGCGCTCATTCCAACCGAAAAAGGACTAAAGGTTTACGGTCTAGTAAAAGACCAAAAGATCGCCAATGTACAAATGACCGCAGAGTGGGAGATGGCATTGGACAAGATCGAAAAAGGCGAGCTCAGCTCAGAACAATTCATCACCGATATCAAAGACTACACAAAAGAGATCACCAAAGAACTATTGTCACTATCCATCCTAAAAGAAAATATCCCCGAACTTAAATGCCCAAAATGCAAGCAGCAAAATCTAGTCATCAGCGACAAAATAATCAAGTGTCCTGATGAGCAATGCAACTGGATACAGTTTCGGAATGTTTGCGGGGTGCAACTAAGCTTACAGCAGATCTCTTCACTGATCAACAATGGAAAAACCACGCTCATCAAAGATATGAAGGCCAAGAACGGCAAAAAGTTCAGGGCCTACATCGTTTTGAAAGAAGATCACAAAACCATATTTGAATTCCCGGATCACTGAATTTATTCTAAAAATTAGTATCTTAGAAATAAAAATCATGAAAGTTTTTTTATGTTACCAGCATGGATCAGTAGTGATCAAATGGAACCTCCCATTCTTTCCCCGTATAGGGGAATATATTTCAATTGAAGAACTTTTATCGGAGAAAGAATTCAAACAGCTGGGCACAAAAAAAGATTACCTCAAGATCATCAACATCTCATGGTTTCTTTATAAAGATAGCAAGCAGTCTGCAGTGGAAATTCTATTAGAATAATAAAGTAAACAAATTACTTTAGTTTAAAGTTATGAAAATATATTTATTCCGGCAGTGTAAAAAGCTCTCTGGTATTGAAAACCATTTTAAGAGTAATCCACCACAAGTAGATTCCATAAAAATTAGTTTCGGATGGGCTAGCTAAGCCGTGACAAATCCTATTACGGAAATTTGTACTGCTACCTTCAATGAGAAAGCTATGAAGTTCCAGTTGAAGATCCTCGTTACAGATTCCATTTAACATTTTATTTTTACTTTCTATATTTAAGATCGCACCAAGTGTGTTATCATTCTGAATATCATCAGTAAGACGTATGGTATTTCTACCATTCACTTCAACGATATTTTTAAGGCTATTTTCGATTTGAGGTATTAAAAGATGAGACGATAGAATAAAATTATTTTCAAAGCCATTATAAATTCCTTCAATAAAGAATTCTTCTCTACCGTTAGGAATGAATGCGCTATCTGTTGTCCAAATCATTTCCGCTACAGATTCTCTTGGTAGTTTCTCATAATTATCCATGATAGATTTTATTTCAAGGATCAAACCTATGTTTACTTTTCTATAGTGATCTCTCAAAACATTATTATAATAATCTTTTTCGTTAGTAATACCACTCACTGTACCTTTATCAGATATGCGCGTATAATTACCGAAAAATTGACCAAATAATGATTTACCTTTCTGTTCAAAAGCCTTATCGATTATTTGCTCTTCAATAATTGGAATCTGAAGCAGGTTGCTTAAACCGGTTTGAAAATCACATATATTTAAATTTTTCATCATTTTTGAGATGTCAAATTCTGACTTGACATTAATAACTGAATTTTTTAGAACATCATACTGTTCTGCCTGCTCAATTTTAATTTTTTTGTTAAGTCTATTTCTAAAGACTTCATTGTCTGGCAAGCTTTTGAGTTCCTTTAAAGCTGCAGTATATGCTTGTAATATAATAGGATAGTACGTGTTGATTTTTTTTTCTGAAGTATGAAAATCACCTTCTTTTTCTAAACATATTGCATTTTGTATCTTATAATCATGATTATCATAATAATTCAATTTATTTAAGATGGTGATATAATTTTGTGCTGAACTATATTCATTATTAGTATAGTCATTGCTTAAACATTCAATCGATTTATTAATCAACGTTTCATTAGAATTTTCTTCAAGAAGGAAGTAGCAGGAATTAATTAATAAGCTTCTGTAATACGAAGTTTCAAGCTTGTCAAAAACAGACAATGCTTTTTTCTCATAACCACTTAAGACATCAAGAAACAAATTTTTGACTTTGCGAACCAATTCTATTGAACGCAGAAAGAATTTCAATTCATTTGTTTCGTCAAACAATTGCTGGTAAAGTTCTACAGCAATCTTTACACTTGGTATTTTATCATGATGTCCTAAAATAAATTTTAAGTCATTTAATCTGGCTAACATTTCGATATTTGCAGTTTCCAGTACAGGCATTTTAAATTCCGCACATTTAGAAAGCCTGATTAATGATTCATCTGCAAGTTCACATCTTGCTAATTCTAGCAGATTTTTAATTTCAAGGTTTTCGCTATGCATTTGTGATGCTTTATACAGCTCACTTCGTAACTCCTGCAAATATCTTCTTTCAGAAATTGTAAATAATTGTGACATAATAATTTTCTTAACTGTATATTTTTGGTAAATGCCTTTTAGAAATATTTTTATTCTTTAATTATTTATGTAAAAGTGAATTTTTCTAAATTATAAATTACACACTTTTCATTGTGATTGTTGATTATTATCATCTTTGTTTTTTAGATAGTTTTCAAGATCACTATCAATAAAAGTATAACCTGTTGCAATAGATTCTTGCTCAATCTGCTCCAACATGCCGACTGATAAATACTCATGTTGCGGAATCAAAAAATACTCTTTCATAACCGGAGCATCATAACAAATCACAGTTTCGCCAATAGCCACTTCTACTACGGATTTTTCATGTGCTTCATCCAAAAATTTATTCATATTACTAAGGTAATATTTAATAAAATTAACATCACCGTCAGACTTTAGAACTATTGCTCTTAGCAAATCATCGCTGATGATATTTAGATTAAGATTTGGAAAGAACATCCCATTGCTTTGTACTGTAACAACCAAATAGTCGACGAGAACCATAAAACCATTTGGAAATAGTCTTTTACGGTCTAAATGAGGAAAAGCTCCCAAGCTCAACTCCTTTAGTAAATTAATTCCCTCTGGTTGGTCTAAAAATTCTTTTAACTTCTCAATTTGCGAAATTGCTTTGTCTACAAATCCTTTCTTGCCGGTTGACTTAAGATGTTCTTTCGCCCAGCTAGCTGGTAAGCTATTTTTAATCTCACTAATAAAAAAGTGAAATCCAAGAGACGGTTCATAACTTATGGCTGCGATATCAATATCAGGCAAATGTTTACCAAATGTTTGTAGGTTAATATCTTTTAAAATTCTGAAATTTCGGAAACCCTCAAAATATGAAGCAATTTTATTTACTAAGCTATCTCCTATAATAATTCCACACTCTGCTGAAAATGCATTGCTGTCTTTTTTTGCAAATTGCTTTAATACAGCACCAAGTGAATCCTTTAAGGAAAAGCTCCAAGGTAATAAATAGTATTTGTTTGTCTCAGTATTTCTGATAAATGTTCCTTGTGAAGATGAAGAAATATCTCTTAATATTTTCTGAACCGTTATTTGGGAAATACCGACTTCTTCAGAGATTTGATTTGTAATGTCTGCTTCTTGATAGCTTATCACACAACTAATCTTATTAGCACTCGAAAAATAACGTTCATACAGTGAAATAAAAAGTAAGACTTTATAAACTTCATAAAATTCTTTGTATTGAAACCCTCCAATATTAACCGTGCTGTCATTCTGAATATAGGAGAAAAAATGATTTAATTTAATTTCTACCTCCGCAGAAATTCGCTCAAAGGCTTCACTAACATTTGGGTTTGCAAAATCCCAACTTGAAGTTCCTCGCAGAAGATCTTTAGGATTAGATCCCTTTATTTTATTTCCGCCTCCTAATGAGTTCAGATGAAATGAAATTCTTTCTGATGCCAACTGTCTAAATATTGTATGATCAGTAACGCTAATTATTATTTTTTCACCATCATATTTCCATGTTATTGCATTAGGCAACGCAAAAGAATAGTAGATCAAATCTCTTATTGAATAATAATGAGTAGCAAAATGAGCTGATTGCGATATTTTTTCGAAAAACGTATTGTCATCAATATTTCTTTTATTTACTTGACTTCCTTGCGAAATCTGAGGCATAAGAATATCTAATGCAGGCCTAAGGTTTTCCCCAACGAGAAAATTTCCGCTAGCATATAAATATTCTATAAATTCTCCAAGAAACATAATAGTTTCATCACCAAAATCAATGTTTTTCAGATGTGTTTCAAGAGTTTGTTCAATTAATTCGTCAACTTTGTTTCGTATTTCTTTTTCCATTATAATAGCAGTTATTATTTTATTACAGTCATATAAAAATTTAGTATAGTTCCTAAAAAAAATTATGATTGTAATACAAATTTTACCGTTAACTTTATATAAAGATTTTGAGTTAGCTCAGTATATTTTCTTGTTACTTCCAAATTTTACTTGATATTTCAATATTTTCGAAATGTTTAATACAGTACTAAATAATAAATCATTTTTATCAAGGTGTTCTAAAGTTGAAAATTATTATCATATTAAAACTTTGATCTTCTGTGAAGTCATTATCTCTATTGTCGAAATAAGATCACTTACCGAAAGGTTTGAAATATAGTTTGAATAATATGTTAAATCTTCTAATGATGAATGAGAGACATTGAAAGTATTTATATCTATATGTTCCAGTTTAAATGCTTTTGGGATTTCAGTTCTATAAAAATTTTGTAAAAAAGAGTTAAAAGAATGAATGTCAATATTTTTTTCTTTTAAGTGTCTTTCTAAATCAATGATTTCCTGTTCAGGATTTTCAACAATAGAATAAGGTAATCTAAAATTTCGATAAGTTTCCAAATAAGGAAAGCGCAGGAACTCCAATCCCGCTTGGAATGCACAATAATATATATAGAAGTTGATTGCAACATCGCTTTTCCTCTCTAATTCACCAATGATCGCCATTTTCTCAAAAATCGTCCTTTTCAATTCTAAAGAATCGAAAATATACAAGTTATAACATTGTTTTGAACAATCTCTAAGTATAGAAAATGCTTTGTCGATTTCGTCATTTTGCAATGCTATGTCTGATTTTAATAATAATGCAAGAACTTTCTCCTTTGTATTATCCGGGATTTTTCCAAGATTCTCATCAAGAAAATTTAGTGTGTAATTGTAATCAATTGTATTATATAAATTTGATATGGGTAAAACACTTTCAATTATATTGTACTCGGATTTTTTAGTGAGTTTGTCATTAACGAAATCAAACACTGTTTCAATCTCAATATCCATTCTTTTAGAATAATCAATATATCTATTTAAAATTGACAAAAGATCTTGAAATTCAAATTCATTTTGGTGAACGAATTCAATTAAAGAATCAAAAACCGTCTCTAAAGATTGTGTTTTTAATTGATTTGTCAAAAAGGTTTTGAATCTTGAAACCTTGTAATTTTTTCCTCTAAAACTATATTCCATAATAATTGATCATTTAAAGATTGTTTAAGCTATATTGTAATCAGACATCTTAAAAAATTCTATTCTACTTTCATCAATTCCAATTTTTTGAAGGCTCTTTAAATGCGTTGCTTTTTCTCCATCACTATAAAAACTGACTTTCCATTTTGAAGACTCTACAACATGTTTTTTAATTTTTGCAAAATAAGGCATGTCAACAGAATTAAGTGAATGCCCTAAGATTATTATTTCATTGGTTTCCGTCAGAGTTTTGAAGAAGCTTTCATTCTCGGACAGAACATCATCAACAGGTTTTTGCAATGCATAAAAAGGCTGCTGAGCATTGGCTTCTGAATCGGAAAACGGAGTTCTGGTTGTTTCTCCATCCGAGTCAAATTCAGGTTGTGTTTTTAAGCTCTTATTATGACCAAATATCAAATCTCCCAAGTTATTTTCGACATCACCGTGTATATGTGATATTTTACCAGACGGAATTTGATAGACTTCTTCTAATGTCAACGTATAATTAAAGTTTAAGAAAATTGAATCTTCTTCTAAAAGAAGTTTTCTTTTTGTATATTCAAGATTTAGATCAGTTAACCAATCTTCAAATGCCTCTTTGATACTATTAACCAATATCTTTGTCTCCTGTTCCAGATCATCCTCTAATCCATATATAAAACTGGGTCTAAAGTTGTCATCAAGTACATCAATCTGATTTATTTCATCAAAAAAAGCTTTCCAATCGAAAGTAGCTAAGTCATTTTCAAAGTCCTTCCACAAACGTTTATCATTATAACTTAACTGAAAATACTCTTCAAAAGTATTTTCTAAATCCTGATGATTTTCAATTACAAATTGATGAAAATCGTTATAGCTGGTTGGAAGATCGTGATACAGATCGAATCCGTTTCCAATTATGTAAAGCCTATTCATTTATGTCCTGTTTTTATGAAATCAGAGTGTAAGGTGATTTTATTCAAATACTTCATTCCATTTTTCTAAAGCATCGTAATAATTCTTTTCAATATCAAAATTTATTAATTCTCCTAAATATTCTACAATCTTATCTTGAAATTTTTCAGCTTCATCTAACGATTTTCCAAAGGTTGTAGTAAAAATCTTTTCCTTTTCCAAGTCTTGATATAAATCAAAAATTTCCTTAAGTGTGCTTGCAGCAAATATTTTTATATTATTTTCATGAAAATAATGGGTGCTGTTCAAGTAGTGGGCTATATTCAATATGACGTTGAATAATCTTAAGAAAGGGTGGGGATGTGAACTTTTATCAAAGTAAAGATCAACGTTAATGGTGGCAAATCTTGCAATATGATTTAGCAGACATACAGAGATAAGTACAAATGTATCTTTAACTTTTTCTTCACTTAAGTCATCTGTAAATGTTTTTTCCAAGTAGTCCTGAATGTGGTTTGTAATTGCAAAGGCAGCATAGGTATCAGCATTTATTTCCAGTTTATGTTGCTCCATATTAAAACCTGGGCTTGTACTGTACATTTCTTGTAACGATTTATATAGCTCCCCCTGTTTACTAAATTGAATTAGATGTGCTAACTCATGATAATATGCAAATTGTGTTGCAACCTGAAACCCCAAGCCAGCAATAGAGTTATCATATTTCGAAATAAGATCAGGAAATCTTTTATTAAAAAATTTATCCAGCTCTTCATTTTGCAGAAGATTATCAATTGAAGACTGTATGAGTCCCATATTAATCAGCATA
This sequence comes from uncultured Chryseobacterium sp., assembly GCA_963526305.1. Taxonomy (GTDB): domain Bacteria; phylum Bacteroidota; class Bacteroidia; order Flavobacteriales; family Weeksellaceae; genus Chryseobacterium. Next base: position 255,760 of record CAURNW010000002.1, read on the forward strand.
AAATATTCTCCCTTTATTCGAACGGCTTGCGCATTAGAACGAATGTCGTTGGTAAAAACAAAATAGTTAGGGTTTATATTTAGCTTTTCAGCATGAATATCCATGTTAGTCCTACAAAAATTATAGAATTGTTCATATAGTTTTTCATTTGGTAAATCACTAAAATTGAAGATCTCCGATTTAGTAAAATTAGCGGGATTGCTAATAATACTTGATTTGATAATGTTATCAACTTCTTTACTGTAACTCATATTCAATTCGGTTTAAGAAAAATTATAAATCATTTTTTTTTCACACATTTTATCACTCTAAATATAACTTAATCGGAAAATCAATTAACCTTCCTTCAGAAATTATTGTTTTTAAATCATCTGTTCTTTCCATTCTGTGATTTTCGGTTCCAACCCCTAAAACTCTGAAAATTGAATAGTCTTTGCCGGTGGCAAATAGGACTTTCCATTCTTCCTGGGATAATGAAACCGGGAGATTATCATTTGAAGGAGTTCCTTTAACTTCAATCAATTTTTCAATTCCCAACTCAGTAATCTCAAAATCATATGGTAAAAAACTTTCTTCATCTTCATTCATCCATTTAACTGAGGTAAATATTTCGGAGTTTTCCTTGAAATATTTATTAGCATATTCTTCCGCCCATTTACCTATTTCAATTCGTGTCTGATCATTCTCGACCTGAGTATATTGCCGTACATTGATTGCTGAAAAATCCACCAGTTCCTTGACCACAGGTGAAGAAATCGAATGTGCTATCTCTTCAACTTGCAACTGTGCCACGAAATCAATACTAAATTCACTAAATTTCTCTGCTATGTCATTCTCATCAATAGATCCCTCCTCGGTAATATCATGATGAATGTCAGCAAACAACCCTAATTCTTCAATCTGTTCCGTATTAAACTTATTTTTCACTAACCAATCTAAAATATCTTGATCGGCCAATTGAAATATCAATTCAAATTCACGTTCCATATTTTTCAATTCGAGCATCTCGCAAAGACCACTACTCAAACTGTAAAGTGTTACTGGTTTTTTCCAATCTCCAGTGTAATAAAATTCTTTAGATCGAGTGTTCCAAACATCAATGTTTATATCAATTATCATTTCCTTTTCTTCGTTGCTGTAAACCAGTCTTAACTTATCTGCTCTAAAGAAGGTTTTAGCATTTAAGATCTGACGCAATCTTTCTACAACTTTTACAAATTCATCACTTGTATTGTGAGAATGTATAATCGCCAAATAAGTAAGCTTACTTTCAATCGCTGTTTTTAAAGCTTGATCTTCTGATTCGCCATGTGAGACAAATTCCAACATATTTTCAGAAATGAGAGGAATCATCAAAAATTCTGAGAGTGCTACAATTTCATCAGAAATTTTCCCCAGTGGTAATTTTAGAAATCGATCTGAGTTTACAGGAGTTACATCACTATTTATATTTGTAATATAAAGTTTTTCAACAGGCTGAATTGTATTATTTATGGCAAGTACTTTTGCATTTTTCCGCCACTCTAATACAGCATTTTTATCAGTTATACCGTGACCAATCACATAGTTATAGACAGCAAATATTTGCTTGGTAGTATCACCAGAAATACTTTTAGCTGCTAGATTATCTAATATAGCAAGACACTCGCTTACTGAAAGAGATGTTTTAAATCCAAAAAAATCTATTTGCTCTTTTGTGGTGGCTACAGGAAAATCCACTACCGGAAATAAGTCACCAACGATAGCCTTAAAATTTGGTGAGAATAATTCTACAGATCTATAACAGATACCATCAGTAGCAGGAACACTTGGAAAACTTACAATGTAATAATTAAGAAAACTTGATACAGGACTATTACCACCCCAGTAAGAATATTTAGTATTTCTGCACTTGTTTTTTAATGTATCCCAAGAATCCAACATATTTGACCAGAAAAATTTGGAAAAATCTAAATCAGCCAAATGACGACGAAATTCAATCTTAGTAAAATGTGAGATATGATGCTGGCCGGAATATCGATAACGATGATAGAGACTTGGGTATTCTTCTTTTGATTCCAACCAGGTAAAATATGACTTTGCCTCCTCATTCTGACTTTCAAACAATCCTCTTTCTATTTTTTCTTCAATAATGTCAATAGTGATATTATCCCTGACTCCAATCCTTTTAAAAAAAACTTTCCATTCTCCCTTATCATCCTCACTTTTTAAATAGTCGGTTGCTAAGAAATTTGCATTAACTAAAATTTTAGAGAGTTTTTTATCAGGATTATAATCATCTGAAAAATAAGTTTGTGATGATTTGTATAAACCATTATTTGTCAAAACCGGAAGTTTCCTCAAATTCTCATAGTCATGTTCACTAAAATTTTTAGACTTATGGGTTGTGAATACAAAATCTGTAATTTCTAAAATATTATTTTTATCAATTTTACTTTGATTGATAAGAGGAACTATGGCTTTACGAAATACTTCTACATTATCAGGTTCTTTTACACCTAGATTTGAAAGCCATTGTTTATAATGAAATTCTGCTGTTTTGAAATGTAGCAATATCTGCGGATGGATATAGCTTAATTGACTAAAAGAAAGTGAATCTGAATATTGTGCTGTAGGGTAAAATACTTCCTGTGGACTTCTGTAAATATTACGCTGATCCATTATAAAAGATACTGTTTTAAGATTTGGCAACCAATCTGGATTGTTATCCTTAACAGTATTATTATAGAAGAAAACCATAAAGCGAATAGCACTATCAATATTATTAGTTTTGTCAGAATTAACCATAGATATTACTTCTAAAAATGTAATATCTTTTGATCCCAATTCTGATAGCACACTTTGATCATTCATTTGTAAATCAATGATTGCCATATTGGAGGGAAGATTCAGGTAATCCAAAATTGTCGATGAGTTAAAACATTTGGATAAATGATAGGTGTCGCGTATGCTCTTAACTATTGTTGTTAAATTTTCTGTTTGTTCAACAGGAAGAAAGCTGATCGTTTTTGAAGCGATATCCAAACTATCATTAAAACCTAATTCAATTACGGAACTTGAATAGCTTGGATATTTACCCCTTAGAAGTTTAAGAACATCATACTTAAACATGGTGTTCTGCAATTCACTAAACCATTCCAATTGCTTCACTGCAATCTCCTTGAAGAGAAACTCATTCCAGATATTTTGCATAAGTTCTGTTCTCTCAGCGTTCGTAAGAAAATCTCCGTTAATTAAAAATGGAAATCCTTTTTGAGATTTAGTAGGCAGATAGGAATATATCACTGACCTGGGCACTGCAACCAATTTATTATTTTGAACTCTTGCAGCAAATGTCAATTTTGTAAGCTTGGTCTCTTTTAATTTTTGAGGGCATTCTGTATCTGACAATGCTGCAAGTTTTTTAGACAAATTATCGTCAATTCCGATTGTCATTTCTTTCAGAATCCATTCGCTTTCTAATGTTCTATCATTAAATAATTGAACTGTATTATCCTTTATTATTTTTTGTATAATAAAAACACAATCTGTTCCATTAAAGAAAGTTATTTTACTAACCTTTCTTAAAAATAAAATTATCTGACAATCATTAAACACATCTACAATTTCCTTGTAAATCAAATGTCTTTCTTTAATCCGAATAATGGTCGTAACCCTATTTTTGTCGTAATAACCACCAGTCTCTTCAACAGGTTGGTCAGTCCAAATAGGTATTACCTGCCAAGGATAATCTTCTGAGCCATTAAATCCTGAATGATTTTTGTCAAAGCGAAAATTAAAACCACCTGATGATATGAAAGCATAATCAGAAGAACCGAAAATTGATTTAAAACCTATTCCTTTGTAACCGGTCTTTTCCAGATCTTTATCTTTTTTACTGGCTCTATTTCCTATGCCAGAAATTCCTTCAACATCTTCTTTAGTAAAGTGTTTTCCATTATGTGCAAATATTAAATAGTTGTCAACTAATGTGAATTCCACTTCAACATCATTGCCTGACTCTGATGAATCATCTGCATTTTGTAACAATTCAAAAATAAAACGATTAACATCACCAAAGACTGTTTTTGAAAGAACATCTAATGTTCTTGCTAGGTCCCTAGAATTACTATCGTTTTTTGCCTTCTCTTTATAAATATTATTAATAAAATCTCTGTGCATTTAAAAAAAAAATTATTAGTAAGTAGTTTTTAAAATTATTTGATCTGTTATATGTCCGTAATAGCAGAGGAAATGCTAAAACAAATCTGTTAACAGATTTAATTTTAATACATTTTAATTCGTGCTTTTATAAAGTAATTTGAAGTATTGATCATTAAATCTTTAATAATCATTTTTCTCAATCACAATATTAGTTTTTATGTTATACAGATATTATTTGATCGGGATTGAATTCCTTGGAAATAAGAAGATTAATCTTTGGAGGGTCCCAAAGTTTTATGTTTGTAATGTACATACTCGAGTTTTATGGTTATCACTCTAAATTACAAAATTTAATCAACATAACAGTTTATTATGTTACAAAAGAATATAAAAATTATCTCTTAGTGATCTCAATAAAAATAAGGAGAAATAATGATGTAATTTTTTGTCAGGCCAGAAGGATGTTAATTTCAAAGATGAAATTATTATTGCTTAACAAGTGTGTCAATTAAATTAACAGAGGATCATTTTTTGATAATCTGCTGATTTTTCACAGGCGAATCTTCGTTCGAAGTTCGACAGCTTCGCCACAGATATAAAATCCCGATTATTATAAATAAATAAGAAAGCCATTTCAAAATTTGTTCAAATAATCTTGTGAAAACAGATTTTTCGAAACTTGAAAATCCCTCAACGCCTGAACTATTTCGTCTATAGAATTTTCTACGGTAAATCCAGTATTGAATTATGAATCCGATGATTAAGCCTATTATTCCGATAATTAAAAGCGTATTCATATTTAAATGTAGTTTATAGTTAAATTCAAATATTAGCATTATAAAGATAAGAATTTTTTATTTTCAACATTTATATTTAATAAAAAACACCTGTGGGAAAATACAAAATCTACAGCAAAACAGCAGCTATTGCAATCATCGCATTATAATTCAGTCTCTATCAGATTATAAAAGAGTGCAACAAACCAAAAAAGGACTTAAGTAAACATAAGAGGTTCTTTAGTAATGTTCAGATCGGCATTATAAATTATTTAATGAAATAAGATAAAATCCTGACGACGTCAGGATTTTATCTTTCGATATTTCTGAAAAATTCTTCTAAGCTTATCTCTTTTTTTCTACAAATTTTGATTAAGGTTTTTAAAGACATATTGTAGTCAGTTTTTGATGTTCCTAAAGCAATATTTTTAATTCTTCTTACAGTACTTTCTTCTATTCCGCATTTGAACGCAAATTCTCTCTGTGATTCCGCTTTCGAAATCCAGTTTACATAAATGTGTTTACAAATAGCAATAATTATGTCTTTTTCCTCAACCATTACGACAAATTAAGAGAAAGAGAAAAATAATAGTGCGGTTTTCTGTGCGCAATTGTAAATTATTATTATATTTGTAAAATAAGTTACTGAATTGTAACTTTGCGATACTTCAAAGAATATTAGAAGCTATTGCTTAGAATCTCGTACTAGAAAATCGCCAACTTTCGTAATTAGTGCAACGAGACCATAAGTAAAGTAGCTCACGACCTAGGCGTGAGCTCACTTACGGAGTTTGTTGCAAGGTGTTTGGCGATGCCTCTAGTACAAGCGATGATGTAGTGAGTTTCACGCTGTTTTTTCAATGCGGTTCCCCATCTCTACACTAAAATCTAAGCCTGCTTCCTAAAATATAGTATCAGATTACAGGATACAATAGGAAGGTACAACCTATTGCGGCTTTAAATAGCTCACACGGGACACAGATTTCATTCATATTAAATGCTTTCCGGTGCCTTACGGTCACTGCTTTAGATCCTCACCAGTCCTTTTTCACACCAAAGGGCATCAGGAAAGTTTTTATCCATCGATGAATCCATCACATTAATTACAAAAAATAAAAAAACAAAAAAGCCCCTTCCCATACAGTTTGACGACATAGGGAAAGAGCAGACCAGTAATTAATTTAACGATTAAAAACCTTTTACAAATCTATGAAAAATTCCTATTACAAGATAGGAGGTATTTTCTTTGGCCTTATGCTGACCGCTGTCAGCACCAACACAAAAGCCCAAACACGCACCATTTCCGGTACCGTTACTTCATCTAATAAACCCCTTTCAGGAGTCACGATCTCCCAAGAGGGAAGCGATCAGGTAACAACTACAAGCGAAAACGGAACCTACACGTTACAGGTTTCAGCAGAAAATCCCATCCTATTGTTCAGACATCCTGATTATGCTGAAGAAAAAGTTTCAACTAATAATCAGACCGTCGTCAATATCAGCTTAGAACAAAAAGTAAAGGGAATCGAAGAAGTTATTCTCAACGCTGGCTACTACAAGGTCAAAGACAAAGAAAGCACCGGTAGTATCGCCAAAGTTTCAGCAAAAGACATAGAAAACCAACCTGTCACCAATGTCCTGTCTGCCGTTCAGGGAAGGATGCCAGGGGTAAGCATTACCCAGAACTCAGGAGTACCGGGAGGCGGATACAACATCCAAATCCGTGGAAGGAACAGTTTGCGTACCTACGCCAATAGTGAGATCGATGGCAGCCAACCACTTTATATTGTGGACGGCGTGCCCATTGGAAGTGGTATGACCTCTACTTATGGAGGCAATATACTCTCAGATTCAAATCTGAATCCCTTGAGCAATGTCAGCCCGAATGATATTGAAAGCCTCGAAATCTTAAAAGATGCGGATGCCACGGCCATCTATGGTTCCAGGGGAGCGAATGGAGTAGTGCTTGTTACGACGAAAAGGGCCAAAAAGGGTTCATTGGGACTCTCCTTCAATTCATCATATGCGCTCAGCAACAGCACGTCCAACCTCAAGATGATGAGTACCGAACAGTACGTAGCCATGCGGAAGCAAGCCTATGCGAACGACGGTATTTCGACTTATCCTGCCACAGCATATGATGTGAATGGAATCTGGGATCAAGACAGATATACAGACTGGACCAAAGAACTGTTGGGAAATACGGCAGTGACATCCAATGTTCAACTGTCTTTATCGGGAGGTGGAGAAAAGACCTCGTTTCTGGTAAGCTATGGGCATAACGAGCAGACGACCGTATTTGCAAAGGACTTCCGATATAAGACCAATACGCTTTTAGGAAATATGGCACACCGTTCTGTTGATAACCGTTTCAATTTCAATATGTCCACTTTGTTCTCAAAGTTGGAGCATAACATCATTAATCTTGACAATACGAGCTCTGCGATCACCCTTGCACCAAATGCACCATCCATATACGATGCTACAGGAAACATCAACTGGCAAAACAATACCTTCGATAATCCACTGGCGGCCTACAATAGTACCTATACCAATGATAATATCCAGTTCATGAACAATTTCACGGCTGGTTATGAGCTGCTGAAGAATGTACAGGTCAAACTCAATGGAGGGATCAATTACCAGACCTTTAATGAGCTATCGTTACAGCCGAATACCATTTACAATCCATCTTTAGGTATCGGTCCTGCCAACTCCAGGGCCTTGCAGAGTAACAAAAGCCGTTTCTCCTATACCTTGGAGCCTCAGTTGAATTGGAATTTCAAAAGAGACCGCCATCGGATAGACGTGTTGGTTGGAGGGACTTATCAAAGTGATCTCAATACCCAGGGTGCTATTCAGGGATACGGGTTTATCAATAACGCTTTTATCCAGAATATTTCTGCCGCAACTACGAAATTGATCTCAGACCAGATCAGTACAGAGTACAAATATATGGCAGCGTTCGGCAGGCTAAATTATCAGTTTGACCACCGATATATACTGAACATCACCGGCAGAAGGGACGGAAGCAGTCGTTTTGGAAGCAATAGAAAATTTGCCAACTTCGGAGCTATTGGAGCAGCCTGGCTCTTTTCAAACGAGAGCTTTCTAAAGGATATTCCCTGGCTTTCCTTCGGAAAACTCCGTGCAAGCTACGGTTCATCAGGAACAGACAACATTGGCAACTACCAGTACAATGACACGTATATAACCTCAACGTTAGGCTATAACAATACCACAGGTCTAGTACCCTCCAAACTGTTCAATCCTAATTTCAGTTGGGAAAAGACCATCAAATTGGAATCGGCCCTTGAGTTGGGATTATTCAAAGAGCGACTTAATGTTACGGCATCGTTTTACCGCAACCGCTCTTCTAATCAGCTGGTGGGGTATCAGCTGCCTTCCGTAACAGGATTCTCATCAGTATTGGCAAACCTCGATGCAACGATAGAGAATACGGGCTGGGAGTTCGAATTATCCGGACGGCCTTTCACAGGTGCTTTTAAATGGGAAAGCTCCATAAACCTAAGTATTCCGAGAAACAAACTGCTTTCATTTCCGGGCCTGGAAGGATCGACCTATGCCAATTCCTATGTCATCGGCCAATCGGTCAATATTGTAAAACTGTACCATTTGGAAGGCATCAATCCTCAAAACGGACAGTATGTCTTCACTGATTATAATGGTGATGGCAAGATCAGCGCACCCGATGACCGGCAGGTCGTGAAAAATATCGGGGTCAATTACTTTGGCGGTTGGAACAACAATTTCAGTTTTAAAAAGTGGTCGTTCTCCTTTCTTGTGCAGTTTGTAAAACAACAGAGCAGGAATTATAATTATCTGATGTCCTCTCCCGGATTGATGCGCAATCTGCCTGTCGAGGCATTGAATGTATGGTCTCCCGAAAATCCGGACGGGCAGTATATGCCGTACCATACGACCGCTTCACCCTTGCACAGCTTATTTCAGATGAGCGATGCCACTGTTTCTGATGGTTCATTTATACGGGTAAAGAACATTCAGCTGACCTACCGTATTCCTCTGGAAGGAAAACTGATCAGGGAGGCCAGGATCTATTTCCAGGGACAGAACCTTTACACATGGACGAAATATTTCGGAATGGATCCTGAATTCTCATCAATAGGCTTCCTCCCACCTTTAAAGACCTATTCTTTTGGGATGCAGATTAACTTTTAAAATTGAAACCAATGAAAAATTATAAACACCAATATACTATAGCAGTACTGTTATTAGTAATGACGACTGCGTGTGAAAAAATGATCGAGGTAGACCTTCCTTCCAACCAGATTGCCTCCAATCAGGTTTTTGTAGATGCGCAGACCGCAGATGCTGTTTTGGCAGGCCTTTACTCAGGCTTACGTGACAACTCGCCATTTGCAGGAGATCAGTCCGGCAAATTATTCGGACTGTACACTGATGACCTTGACTTCTATTCCACGACTGCAACCAACGGACTGCCCGAAATCGCTCAGAATCTGCATAATGATTCCAATGCGAGTATCTATACCGATTGGTCAACCGCTTATAAACAGATCTATGTCGCCAATGCCATTCTGGAAGGGGTTGAAAAGTCAACATCACTGACAGAGACAGACCGCAACAGGCTGAAAGGAGAGGCCTTATTGGTTCGTTCGATGCTCTTTTTCTACCTGCAACAGGTGTACGGAGATATCCCTTATCCGGAAACGACCAACTATCAGGTCAACCAGAACATTGCGAAGACAAATTCCTCACAGGTCCTGACAAAGTTAAGTACCGACCTGACCGTATCTCGAAACCTGCTTTCCGATACTTACAGGCATTCTGAACGTATTTTCCCTAACCGTAAGATGGCAGAATTGCTCCTTGCGAAAGTGTACATGACCGAAGGCAAATGGGCGGAGTCGGAAATATTGTTAAAAGGAATTGTTCAAAGCCCTCTCTACCAATTCCAATCTGATGTCACAAAGGTCTTTCTTAAATCTGGAACACACATATTATGGCAGCTGAAGCCTAAAAATTCAGGGGATGCGACTAAGGAATCCGGAACGTACTATTTTGCCGGTGCGGCACCCACTTCTATGGCTTTAAGTGCAGGATTGCTCAGTTCTTTTTCTTCAACAGACCTTAGAAAACAAAACTGGATGGCACCCGTAACGGCTGGGGGAACGACCTGGTACAGGGCTGAAAAATATAAGAACAGAAGTGCCAACACGACTGAGTATTCGATCATTTCCCGTCTTGAAGAGGTCAATCTTCTGCTGGCAGAAAACTTAGTTCAGCAGGGTAACATCGTTGAGGCATTATCCTATCTTAACAAGACAAGACAAAGATCAGGCTTGACCGCTTTGGTGATGCCAATGACAAAAGAAAATGCACTTAACGAAATACTTCTCGAAAACCGCCGCGAGTTTTTTACAGAAATGGGGCATCGTTTTTTTGACCTCAAGAGAACAGGAAAATTAAATACCGCGTTGCAGGGCAAGCCCAACTGGAAGATTTTTCATCAGCTTTGGCCTATACCGCAACAGGATTTGTTGTTAAATCCGAATTTAAATCCGCAGAATGAAGGGTATTAGTTTATCACAGCTGTTTTACCTGCTCATTGTCTTACTATCTGGTCAAGAACTATCTGGTCAGCGCAATGTCGATTCCATAGTGCAGAGGTATTCGAGATTCTACTCATTGGCCAATCTCAAAGTTTCTGATGACAATAGATGGATTTCGTTCACTAAGATCTATAAAAAAAACTCAGACACAACCATTGTTGCAAAAGGTGACCAGGAACAAATCGTGATAGGTGCTTTTCCTGGCATTTCGCAGAGTTTCTTTTTAGAGAATGACCGCTTCCTTTGGTTCGGAAAAGGTAAGGCGCAGGTGTTTAATCTGAGGACTCAAGAGAAAAAAGATTTTGAGAATGTCATTAAAACAGAAGCAATAACTTCTTTAGGCTATTATGTCATTTTATACAAAGACCATCTTCTCGAGGTCTATGATAGGCAAGACAACCTTGTAACATCGATACCTGATGTCACGCAGACAGTTAGCAATGGAAGGGACCTTCTTTATTTGATCTCTAAAAGTGAGGCGATCTCATCCATTTGGAGGGTAAAATCAAAAACAATTAAAAAGATCTATATCTCCGAACACCTTATCAAAAAGCTGGAAGTAATGCCTTCGCAGAAAAACATCGCTGTTACGGAACAAAAGAAGCTGTCTAAAAAGTTGAAATTGGTGTTGTTAAATAGTAGATCTGACCAGGCCGTATCAGTCAATACCGGATTTATTGATGCTGATTACATCAAGGTCAGTGAAATAAAAGACGGGGATGCCTATTTTTTAGATTTTGACCAAAGGTTGCTACCCTTATCTGATAACAAGCCTGTGATCTGGTATGGCAGTGATACTGATCTATGGCTTAATAAGTTGGGAGATCAACGTCATGAGTATTGGTCTTATAATGTCAGGTCTCAAAATGTGCAACGAATTGATAATCCACTGGCCTTCATGCTTCCCATTGATAACGAAAGGTATTTTTTAAGTTTTGACAGAAAAGAAAGAAATGAATATGTAAGTTCTGTTTCGTGGTTTGACATCCATTTGTACGACCGGTCTGAAAATTCTTCAACATTGATATTTCCTCAGTCTTCAACACTCGTGATAAGCCCGGGTGGAAGATTTATGTTAGGTTTTAGTGAAGCGAAAAAACGATGGGTACTTTATGACACTGTGCAATCAAGAAAAATGACGATCAACAATCCTAAAATAGGCCAACCAACCTTTAGCAAGGATAATAAATATGCTTTTTTTGAAAGTGATGAAGGCCTCTATTGCCTTAATCTTAAAACAAAAAACTTAGAACGGAAGACTCTTCTTCCAGATAAAAAAGTAATTGTTTCAGATCCTGATACATACCGTATCTATGGATCTTTAGGAGCAGATCTTAAATTTCAAAGTATAGATACACACCGACCGGTAATTTTAAAAGTGTGGGACAAAAATAATAATGAAACATCATTTGTCGAGTGGTACGGTGATAAAATAAAAACGATCCTTAGTTCAACCAGCAATAGAGTGGGTGATTTTAAATGTAACGGTCGAAAAAATCAGTTGGTCAGTATTGAAGAGAATTTTAATAAGCCACAGGCCATCTATACCACTGTGGGAAGTGTTAAGAAAAAACTGTATCAAAGCAATATCCATGACCAGGACATAAAGGCAGCCAAACAGGAGATTTTGCATTACAAAAATAGTTTAGGGGCATCTGTTACAGGTGTACTGTATTATCCGATGAACTTCGATCCTTTCGGTAAATATCCTTTGGTCTTGTCGATTTACGAGGTTCAAAGTAAAAATGCATCGATGTATCTATATCCATATTTTTCCGAAATCGGGATCAATATCAGATCACTGATCGATAATGGTTATTTCGTTTTTCTTCCTGATGTGATTATTGACAGAAGGGGACCGGGATTGTCAATCTTGGATTGTGTACATTCCGGTCTTGATGCCCTAAAGACGCATGGAAATATCGATTTAGATAGAGTAGGATTGATGGGACATTCATTTGGTGGCTTTGGTACAAGTTTCGTTGCTACCCATTCCAATCGTTTTGCTGCATACATTGCAGGCGCTTCTGTTATTGACCTCGTCAAATTCTATTTTTCCTTCAGTGAGGAAAGAAAACTCCCAAATTATCCCCGCTTCGAAAACGGTCAATTCAGCATGAAAGTGCCATTTTCAGAAAACAAAATGTTGTACTATGATAACAGCCCTATATCGAATGTCGAAAGAGTTACTGCACCGATTTTATTATGGACAGGTACTAAAGATACGAATGTTCCCTATGATCACACTGTCGAATTTTATACAGGTTTATTACGAAATCGAAAAAAGACAGTCGCTCTGTTTTATAAAGATCAGGATCATGACCTGACAACGAACAGTGAAGAAAGCATTGACCTTCATCTTCGGATTTTGGATTGGTGGGACTACTTTCTAAAAGGTAAAAACAATGTTCCTTGGATTGAAAAAGAAATGAAAAAGGATGCCTTGTAAGGCATCCTCTTCTTCATTAAGGAATCTCTCTCAGAAGATTATCGCAAAAAGTTTCAGAGATCTGTTCCTGCAATTGGGTGCCATCTGCTAACTGACAGATTGGCCCTGTCGGAATATCACTGCAATTTTTACCAGCTGCAACGCAGGCAAAATCACCATTTTCGTCCTGTACCATTCTGTAACCTGGTACTGTAGCTTTCTCAGTCTTGTTGGCCATCTTTGTGGCAAACGCTGTTCCTGTTCCTAGTACAACTAGCAAAGCAGGGAAAAGGATTTTTTTCATAGGTATGAATATTTAGTGTTGCCTACTCTGTTAATCGGTTTTCGGCTTCCCCGAATTAAAATATTTTAATAACGCTTTAGTAATTTTATGCTGCCCCAGCTGTTTTCCGTGAAGAGTATAGATGTATTTTTCCGTGACAATAAAATCCGATAGCTTATGATTCTCTTTTCTAAAAAGATATAAACTACCTACATAAGTTTTAGTGTCAATATGGTAAACATCGATTACATCTGATTTTTTCCAGGCTTTTCTTGATTCGTGCCGACCCATTAAATTGGACTGTACAAAAAGCAGATCTCTAAAGGCTATTGTCTTCATATTGACTTTCTCTGCCGGTGCACCCATTTTGTATGTTCCATCCGACAGTTTGGTAGTTTTAACTGTTGCGGTGCTTACGGTATCAATCGTTTTTAAGTAATTCTTGACATCCATTTTGTCGTTCATCACGATGACCTGATTTCTATAGGTATAAGTGTATAAGAGCTGCTTCATTTTTTCATCATAGGCCAAACTTCCATCAGAATCGAATAATCCGTCAATCTGCTTTTTTAAAATATGGGCTTTTAGTTGCAGTTTTGAATCATCGCTTAATTTAAGAAGACCCAATATCAATTGATTACTTGGCCTTACCTGTGTCCTTATCGCAAAATGTGAGGAATCAATAACTTTAAGATCATTGAAATAAGCGTCTTTGTAGCTGATACGTTTTGTGTCTTCTCTACCAATTATTCCTTTAAATATTATAGGAACCGTTCCGTCATACAGATAGAAATTTTTTCCCAATACAGTTTGCCTGATGTTTTTGTAAGGATGTGCTGTTTCAATACGAACAGTCAGAACTGCTTTTCTTTGCAGCGAAGAATCTACGATGGCTAGCTGCTGGGGATACTGCTGATTGGATAAATAGATATTATTCTGATCAAAACCTGCAAAGTAGAAAAAATCATTGTCCATTTCCAATGCTCGGTAATCGATAATGGGGTGCTTAATGAAACGTCTTGTAAAGTTATTTTCTTTTTTAATGACATATTCTGAGGATAGAAACAGGGCAACTATCAGAACTGAACTGAACACTACAGAAAATGCTATCCTTTGAAACTTATAATGAGTTGTCTTTTCAACAATCAGAATAGCAATTATTGCAAATAATACACAAGCGATATTAAAGATCAAATGTTCAGTCCATCCAAGCTTTTCCAATATGCCTCCACAGGAACATGGCACAAAGTCACTAAAATTTAAAATGATAAAAATGTATACTGTGAAGCCTGTCATTAATATTAAAGAAGCATACAGCCCAAAGCGCCTTAATATTGGAATAAACAGTAAAATTGATGTCAGCCATTCTACCATAATTACCGAGTAGGATACGATACCTGCATAAGCACTGAGTAGAGGTGACTGTGCTAATTGCACCTGAAATTTCTCAAATTCTAGCAGTTTACTGACGCTTGCATAGAGAAACAGTAAGATAAAGAAATATGAAATAGTTTTAACGACAATGTTCTTATGATCTTTCATAATAGATACTTGTAAATTTTAACAGGCTATAATTAATTTCCATTTGATCTTCCTTCCACAATAGTCCGGCATTCTCTCACCCTTAAGCAAGGTTATCGTCGTTCTGAAATTCCCCATACTTTCCCAGATGCCGCTTTCCGGACATGGTAAGCCTGTGACAACTGATATTGAGGTATGGGGAATCATAGGTCATAAGATGTGATTACTTTTTTGGGACAGACCGCCAATTATCGCCATCTCTTACCGGCGGATCGGGATCTACAATTTCTCCTGTCGATCTGGTGGAATCTCCACGCATCATGAACATGGGTTGTGTATCATCTGATCGATGATGATCTGAACTGACATCTTCATCTCGATTGGTGCAGTTTTGTAATAAAACTGATGCTATCGCTACACTAAAAATTGGGATAAACTTTTTCATTTTAATTTTTTTAATGGGGTTATCCCGGCCGGATTATAATAGAATTCTAACCCAAAGGTATCGGACAAGAAGTCTCAAAAAAAGTGTTGTTCGGCGTGATTTTAAAATTAATACGTCACAATTTTAAAATTGATCCCATTGATTTTAGGGATTATGTAGTTGTTTATCAATAGAATAAAGCCTCCTATGCTTTTTGATAGCATGAAATCTATTTGATCTCATACTTTCAGTAAAAAAAATGTCTAAATTTGATATGGTGAGTTTCTAAAATAAGTGATATGGAAAGGGTTGCATACTTTCTTGTATTCATTTCTGTTTTTTCACAGCTCCTGTTTTCACAGGGTCATCAGACAACATTCAGTGAGATAAGAAGTTCATATGAGAAAAAAGACATTGACGACAGCAGTGCCATGCCACAGGTACGACGATACATCCAGAAAGCAAAATCAGAGTCCAGTTTTAATAAGCTAATTCAAGGATACCGCGACGGACGTCAGTTTGACTATGCCCATAAAATGCAGTACGCGGACAGTGCAATACTGGCAAGTCGTCAGTACGGAACGAGTGATGATCTGAGCAGGGATCATCTAAGCAAGGGCATTATCTACTATTTTTATCAAAAAAATTACAGGCAGGCACTTAATCAATATGTTCTTGCTTACAACTATTCTAAAGGTTCCGACGACCAATACCAAAAATATAAAGTGGTCTATCATCTGGGTATCGTCAAAGGTCATTTGGGTTATTATGAAGATGCGTTGTCCCATTTTGAGAAATGCATACGATTTTACGGTCAGCATATCGGCGAAGATCTACACAACAATGAGACCTATAATTACAAGAAGGCCTATTTCAACAGTCTTCACCAGCTGACGGTCATCAACCGCTATCTTAAGAATTTTAAAAAAAGCGACAGTTTGAGCCTATTAGGGGATAAGCTTACCCGTAATAACAAAGACTTTGTCCTGGAGAACAGTTATTTTTTGAAGTGCATAGGGATATCAAAATACAACGACGGAGCGTATGCTTCAGCAAGTGCTTATCTTAAAAGGTCGTTGCATGCCATTGTCAAGCGAAATGATTTCGCATGGGCCTCTGTGGTCTATTTTTATTTGGGCAGAATTGATATTGCACAAAGGAAACCGGAGCAGGGTATAATGTATTTTAATAAGGTCGATTCGATCTTTAACAAACAAGGATTTGTCATTCCCGAAGTTTCACCCAGCTATAATTTTCTGATCGATTTCTACAGGTCGAAAAAAAATATCAAAAGACAGCTGTATTACACCGATCAGTTGCTTAAAGCCGACAGTCTGATCAGCAATGACTATCCTTATCTGTCATCGAAGCTTCACAGGGATTATGACCGGAGCAGTTTACTTGATGAGAAGCAACGCCTCGAGAAAGCCAGCAGAAAGAAAATAATGATAGGACAGATTTTAATTGTATCCGGATCAATGCTACTCGGATTTTTCATCTACCGTTACTACAGGGAACGCAAGATCAGAAAGCAGTATGAGCTACTGCAGAAAAAATTAGAAAACCAACCCAACGTCATTGCTGACGTTGATGGCGAGATGTCCCCAAAAGCTCCTTCGAGAAAGACCAGTCTTACTACAGCAATGACCGAAGAAATAAGGCAGAAACTTAATAAATTCGAGAAAGAGCTGATGTTCACCAAGAAAGGCCTGACCGAAAAAAGTGTTGCTGTCAAATTGGGAACAAATTCACATTACCTATCGGTTTACATCAACGAAAACAAGGGGATGAACTTCAACAAATATATGGCCGAGCTGCGGATCAACCATATCACGCACCTTCTGAATACCGATACGAAATATCTTAATTACAGCATCACAGCATTGGCAGAAGAATGCGGTATTGCAGCAAGGCAAAATTTTTCCAGCCTATTCTTCGAGATCAATGGAATCCGACCTACAGACTACATCAAGAATCGAAAAAAGGACCTTGGGATCAGTTGATTGTCGCATGAATACACGAATTTTTGTAAATTTCTGAAAAAAGGACATGGTAACAAAAGCAATTTTTAGAAAGATCACAAAATTACATGACGATTTAGAGCTGAAGATCAATGAAGTATATGACGACGATGACGATATAGTGAAAGTCGCAGAGAAATCCTTACTGCTGATCGATGAATCCATCAGAAAGTTAAAAGAAATGATCTCAGCGCACGATTTTGAGAATATCGCTGAAGAGGTTTACTTTTTCAAGAAACTAAAACCACAATTTATCTCAAAGTTTATCTATTTGTCTGCAATTTTAGAACTTGAATCCCATAAACCGAATGCAGGGAACAAGGCAATGAAAAAATACTACGAGGCAGAACAGGAAAAACTCAAAAGTTTTTATATGGAACATGCGGAATTTTACGGCTATCATCGAAGAGAGGCGACCTATCTCGACCATAAGGTCTTTATCAGAAACTCTTACGACCTGAAAATGAAATTATCGTCCGGCTTCTACAATTTTGACAGCAGCTTTACCACTTCTCACGATCATCTGGTAGCGAGATTCATTGCCAGCCAGCAAATGGACAAATACCTGAAAAAGCAGCTCGAGAAATTAAGTAATAATGACAACACTAAAACCTTGTCACCCCTGGTATGGTCTGCCTCCAAGGTTGGTTTGATCGAACTCATCTATGCCCTTTATCAGATGCGTTGTTTCAATGGAGGTAATATCGAGCTCAGTGAGGTCATTAAATTTGTAGAAAAATCTTTGGACACAGATTTAGGCAACTTCCACAAAACGATATTTGAGATCCGAAACCGAAAACAAGGTCCAACGAAGTTTTTGCATTTGGTCTGTGATCATCTTGATCAGCACTTCAAGAATTCAGAAGGAGAGTAACTCTCCTATGATAACCTCGAATGGTTTAAAACTTCCATTTGAGGTTTGCTTTAATTTTTACTGATGAGGTGCTGCAGATCGGGGTCATTTGAAATTCGTTCCATTTCGTTACCGATGATCATTGCGATATCTGCTTTGACACTTTTATAGTTTGATGTAATTTCTGCCTGCATGCTGTCTTTTCCAAGCTCGTCGACAAATGAACGGATCTGAGGTATGGGCTGGTAATTCTTTTCCACTTCAGAAAGTTTAGCGGTATCCACGACGATTTCCGAATGGAATATTTTCTGATCAATTCTTTCATCAAAATTGTCGGAAACGGCACCCACGAAAAAACCCTGTGTCAATGTTGAGATCTTAGAGGCCGGGATCAGGCTGTCCAACTGCGTTGAAATGGAGGTGGAGGTGTCATTTCTGTTGATGGATATACTTTGCCTTTTCTGTAACACCTTACCAAATCTCTCAGACAATGATTTAGCAGTTTCTCCAACCACCTGGCCGCTGAATATATTACCTACCGTGTTCTGGATGACCTTGCTTTCCTTATCCCCATAATCTCTTGTTAGCTGTGAAAAATCCTGAAATCCAAGACAGACAGAGACCTTGTTACTTCTGGCTGTTGCGATCAGGTTGTCCAATCCTCTGAAATAAATAGTAGGCAATTCATCAATGATGACTGAACTTTTCAGCTGACCTTTTTTGTTGATCAGCTTGACAATTCGGGAATTATACAATCCCAATGCGGCAGAGTAGATGTTCTGACGATCCGGATTATTGCCGACGCATAATATTTTCGGTTCCTTCGGATTATTAATGTCGAGCGAGAAATCGTCCCCCGTCATCACCCAATAAAGTTGCGGTGATATCATTCGTGACAAGGGAATCTTTGCCGAAGCAATCTGTCCTTGCAGCTGATCCTGTGCTCCGCCCTGCCAGGCGTCCATAAAAGGGGAGAGGTAATTCTCCAATTCAGAATAAGACGTCAGGATCGTAAAAACATCCTCGTATTTTTTGTTCAGCAGTTCGATGGCGTGTGGAAATGTACAGTATCGACCATCCTTGTAGATCTTCAAGAACCAGATGATAGCTGCTAACAAAATGATCGGACTCTCCACAAAAAAATCACCCTGCTTTTGTATCCAGCTTCTGTTCAAATTCAACATGATCGTGTATGCAGCTTCATAGGCATCAGAGATATCCGTCATAAAAGCAGGATTCAACGGATTACATCTGTGGCTTCTTCTTGGATCATCAAAGTTGATAATGTAGAATTTGGGTTTTACAGCATAACCCTCAGAATGATTAAGCAGATGGTTGTAAGCAATGGTTGAAAGGTCATCGAACTTAAAATCGTAGATGTACATGGAAAATCCCTTTTCGATATGCTGTCTGATATAATTGTTGACCACAGCAAATGATTTTCCAGATCCGGGCGTGCCTAAAACAATGGTGGCGCGAAAGGGATTCACTACATTGATCCATCCGTGATGCCACTTCCCTCGATAATAAAATTTGGTAGGTAGATTGACCGAATACTCGTTATAAATAAGCTTAGTCTCCTGTTGAAAACTTTCATTTTCATGATTAAAGACATCATCCATTAAATTATGTCTCAGTAGACGGCTCATCCAGACACCGGCCATCATCAAGAAAATATAACCTGAACCCGTTGAAAGCATATATAAGGGAGCTATAAAATCTGATGACAGGTTTAAAAATGGTATGCTAATAAAGAATAATAAAACACCAAAAACTAAAGCAATAGATATCTTCTGCAAAGTGATTTTTTCATTTTTGACCCCTTTTGTTCCAAGACAGCTAAGGCTTAACAATATCAATGCAAAAAGTTTTGAATAAAGTGGTTTGCTAAATAATCCTGCTGCCCTGTTGAAATTATATAATATTTTATTGATCAGTACAAAACTCCATCCCCGCTCATCGAAAAAGCCGTAACAAAACCAGTACAAGTGCAATAAAACAAGAATTATGCTCACCGCTCTCATAAATGCCATTATTTTGGCAAGCCCTCTTAAGTCGTCTTCTCCCTGCATTACTTCTATTTTTGATGTTCAGCGTGAATTTAAAGATAGTATGGAGCGGCAGTCAGAATTTGGCATCCCTGGGTCTTGATTTACCATTAATGACTTTCTGAACTATAAAAATTACCAATTGGACATCTTTTCACAGATTAACCATCATGATTTTGTACTTGAAATCTGAGTCAGTGAAAAATGTGATATTGACGATATCAAGAAACAATTATAGCAATCCCAAAAAACATCGACTCAGCTTAGTAACGTATTTGATTGTTAGTTTCCCCGTTTCGGTTTATGAATGCCTTGATTCTGTTAATTGTACTATCGAAGGTTGGCGCAACTTTGCAGTAATAAAAATTAAGATATGAAAATTGTAATGACAGGTTCTTTGGGAAACATCGGCAAACCGCTTGTAAAATTATTGGTTGCAAACGGACATCATGTAAAAGTGATCAGCAGCAAGACTGAAAGAGCATCTGCTATTGAAGCTTTGGGAGGAATTCCGGCGATTGGAAGTATTCAGGATGTAGATTTTTTGACAGAAACTTTCCGTGGAGCAGACGCGGTTTATTTGATGGAAACTTGGGAAGGAATCGGAAGTTTGTTTGATAAAAACATAGATTTTCCATCAGAATTCAAAAAAATAGCTGACAATTATGTTAAAGCTGTTCAACAGTCGGGTGTTAAAAAAATCATTCATTTGAGCAGTATCGGCGCACATTCAGACACAGGAACCGGCAGTCTTATGGTTCATCATAATGTTGAAAATATTTTAAAAACTCTTCTCGAAGATGTTTCTATTAAATTTATGCGTCCTGTCGGTTTTTTCAGCAATATGTATCGATGGCTTTCTACGATACAGTCTCAGGGAGCAATTATTCAAAGCTATGGTGGCGACCAAAAAGAACCTTGGGTTTCGCCTTTTGACATAGCATCAACAATTGCTGAGGAAATGGAAAAACCCTTCAATGGTAGAACAATACACTATGTTGCAAGCGATGAAGTTTCACCGAACGAAATTGCTGAAGCTTTGGGGAAATCAATAGGTAATCCGGATCTAAAATGGAAAGTCATTTCTTTTCAGGAATTATTGGATCAATTGATTTCTGCTGGAATAAATGAATGGATTGCCAACGGTCTGGTTGATATGCAGAAAGCACAAGGAAATGAGAGTCTTTATGAAGATTTTTATTTAAACAAACCTCAATTAGGAAAAGTGAAACTGAATGATTTTGCTACAGAATTCGCTGAAGTCTATAACAAACAAATTAATTCCTAAGATGAAAACAGCATTAATCACAGGTGCAAACAAAGGAATTGGTTTTGAAACCGCCAAACAACTTTTGAAAAATGGATATTTTGTCTTCATTGGAAGCAGAAATATAGAGAATGGAAGATTGGCAGTTCAACAGCTAAATAATCTTGGATTTAGAAATCTGGAAGCCATTCAGTTAGATGTTACCGATATTGTCTCGGTAGAAAATGCCAGAATTGAGATCGGAAACAAGATCGACGTTTTGGATGTTTTGATCAACAATGCAGGCATCAACGGTGGTTCTCCCCAAGCCGCTCTGGAAGCCTCTGCAGAAGCCTTTCAAAAAGTGATGGATACCAATTTGTATAGGGTTGTGAGAGTTACTCAGGCCTTCATTGATTTGCTAAAAAAATCAAATCAGCCAAGGATTGTGAATGTTTCTTCAAGTGGTTGTTCATTGACGCTCCATTGTGATCCAACCTGGAAGTATTACAGTCATAAAGCAGCAGTTTACCCAGCTTCCAAAGCAGCTATGAATATGTACACTATCAATCTGGCTTATGAATTACGAGAGACCAATTTCAAAATCAATGCAGTTTGTCCGGGATTTGTGGCAACAGATTTCAATGGTCAAAGAGGTACAGGAACAGTGAAGCAGGGAGGAATCAGAATTGCCAAATATGCAATGATCAGTGAAGATGGACCAACCGGAAAATTCATCAGTGAGGAATACAATCCGGAAACGGGGGAAACACCTTGGTAATAAATTCTGTAATTTTGTTAGGCTGAACACTTAGAATATTTTTATTTTGAGTGTTCGCTCAGACAGCTATAAAGTAAATGATAAATGAGAAACAAAGAAAACAAACTTCATAAATTCAGAAATTTGTCAGAGTTTCATCAAATGTTTGGTTTGGCGAAACCGGAACATCCGTTGGTCAGTTTTATCCGTTTGGAAGATATGAAAATGCCGGAGGAAATCTTGCCTGATTATTTTGTTTTGGACTTTTACAAGATTGCCTATAAAGACACTATCGGCAGAGCAAAATATGGTCAGCACCATTATGATTTTGGTGAAGGCGGTTTGGTTTTTACGGCTCCCGGTCAGTTGTTTGAAGCACCGAAGAGCAGCAAAAGTAAAGGATGTATCCTGTTGGTTCATCCTGATTTTCTTCTTTCATACCCTTTGGCAAAGAAGATCAAGCAATATGGCTTCTTTTCTTATACGACCAATGAAGCTTTACATATATCAGAAAAGGAAAAAGAGACCCTGTTTTCAGTTTTTAAGATCATTGATGAGGAACTGAAAAGCAGAGTAGATGATTTCAGTCAAGATGTGATTATTTCGCAAATCGATCTGCTACTCAATTACAGCAGTCGCTTTTACAAAAGGCAATTCATCACTTATAAAGCGGTAAATGATGACCTGATCCAGCAATTTGAAAAGATTTTAGACTTTTACTTTAATTCTGACGACGAGCTACAAAAGGGAGTGCCTACTGTTCAAATTATTGCAGAGCAGTTGAATGTTTCTGCCAACTATTTAAGTGATCTTTTACGCTCATTAACAGGTCTCAATACGCAACAGCATATCCATAACAGACTCATTGAGACTGCAAAAGAAATATTATCAACCACCAATCTTTCCGTCTCCGAAATTGCCTATCATTTGGGTTTTGACTATCCTCAGTCTTTTACGAGATTATTCAAGAGTAAAACCAATTTGACCCCTTTGGAATTCAGGCAGTCATTTAATTAGGTAAATCCTTTTGCAACAATTCTTGGTTTTTAGTATATCAGATTTTCCTAACCACAACTATCAGAAGCAGACTCTTTTCCCAATTGCTTCTTGCCCCAATTGTGCAGATGCTCGATAAATGGAATCAATTCCAATCCGGTCTCGCTCAGAGAATATTCCACTTTTGGCGGAACTTCG
This sequence comes from uncultured Chryseobacterium sp., assembly GCA_963526305.1. Classification (GTDB taxonomy): domain Bacteria; phylum Bacteroidota; class Bacteroidia; order Flavobacteriales; family Weeksellaceae; genus Chryseobacterium. Next base: position 279,069 of record CAURNW010000002.1, read on the forward strand.
TGATACATCTTACGGATCAGCAACTGATCGTCTTCAAGATCTCTCAAGGTTTGTGTCAGCATTTTAGTTGTGATGTCCGGCAAAGTTCTCTTCAGTTCTCCATAGCGCAATACTTTTTGTAAGTTCAAATGCCAAAGGATTCTTGCCTTATATTTTCCGCCGATACGTTTGAAGGCATATTCAACGCCACAGTTTTGTATGCATTCCGGAATTTCTTCTTTATTTTTCATTTTATTTAAATTATAAACAATTGATAATCAATAATAGATACTTTATAGTCTGTAAGATACATAAAAGTACATACTTGTCGAATATACTGCAAAGATATAATTTTGCTTCAGAATAAAAATAAGATATCTCATCAACGAATTGAGATTGAGTAAAAATTAAAATTTTATTGAAACAATGGAACAATTTGAAAATAAAAAAACAGGTTTGATGAAAGCGATCAGACAGCACGAGTTTGGAGGACCTGAAGTTCTTGGGTATGAAGATGCACCAATTCCCGAACTTAATCCAGGCGAAATTTTGGTTAAAGTAAAAGCAATTGGTATGAATCCTCCTGATTGGTATCTGCGTGATGGCTATAAAATGTTACCACCGGAATGGCAGCCCGAAGTTTCTTTTCCTGTGATTCTGGGAACAGATATCTCGGGTATTGTTGAGGCTGTCGCAGAAGATGTCAAAGATTTTTCCATAGGCGATGAAGTCTATTCGATGGTACGTTTTCCAAGTTATGGTCCTAGCAAAGCGTATGCAGAATATGTAGCGGTTCCTGCTTCTGAAGCTGCACTTAAACCTGCGGGCATCGATCATATTCACGCTTCAGCGGCTCCTATGTCATTACTTACCGCTTGGCAATATCTGATCGAGGTTGGACATAACGTACAAAATCCACTTCAATCGAACAAACATCAGCCAGTAGAACTCAATGGCAAAACTGTAGTTGTTAATGGCGCAGGAGGAGGTGTTGGTCATTTTGCAGTGCAGTTGGCTAAATGGAAAGGAGCCAAGGTAATAGCAATAGCTTCGGGCAAACACGAGAACTTATTAAGAGATCTTGGAGCTGACGAGTTTATTGATTACACCAAAACAAATGCTGAAGATATTCTGCACGATATTGATCTTGTAATCGATACCGTTGGAGGACCTTCAACCGGACGGTTTTTGAAAACGCTAAAACCTGGTGGTGCTTTGTTTCCCATCTTCCCTTTAGGTTTTTCCGGAGCAGAGGAAGCCGAAAAATTAGGGGTAGTGGTATCAGCAACTCAGGTACGTTCGAGTGGTCAACAACTTGCTGAACTTTCTGGATTATTAAATGATGAGACAATTCAGGTTGTTATTGATAGTGTTTTCCCATTATCAGATGCCCGCAAAGCACACGAACGTGTCGCGCTGGGAAATATTCAAGGTAAAATCGTTCTTACTGTTGACTAAAATTGTTATGATGGATATAAAGGAAATACAAGATAGAATATCTCTTAAGGAACTTATTGATCAAGTTTCAATCTTAGGCGATCAAAAGGATTTTCAAGCTCAGGTTCAACTTTTTTCTGAAAACGCAATATCTGAAACAATATCTGAAGGCAAGACAATTTTACAATTGAAAGGTCGGAAAGAAATGGCAGAAAAATTTGAAGAATTTCTTAAAAACTGTGAAACGGTGTATCATTTTAACGGTCAACAGCAATTGACAATAGACGGCGATAAAGCGATGGGGACAGTCTATTGTTTAATTACATTGATTGAAATTGAAAATGATCAAAAAATTAAAACTACGATAGGAGCGATTTATAAAGACGATTATATCCGTGAAGACAATCGTTGGTTAATCGATAAAAGATCAGGATCTTTCGAATGGCAAGAAAAAAATAAATTTAATTAATCATTAGGCTCTTATGAAATTAATAAGAGCCTTATTTAAGATTTTTAAGAAGTCCTTTTATTTATTATTACTTCTATTCTCTTCGGCGTTTTCTTTTCTTCTTCATTTTATTCACAAAATCCTGCTCTTCGTAATCTTCACCCTGTGATTCTGGTATCATACCTCCCAATGTTTCAATAAAACCCTTCTGGTATTTTTCTGAAGTGTTCAGAAATTTAAAAACATCATGTAGTTCTTTCGGATGAATATCTGCATCTTTTGATTTGGATATTTTTGACTGTGACTCAAAAGGATGTTTGATAACCGGCTTGATCTTCTTGTTCCAATAATCATTAAAAGCATTGGCGGAAATTTCTTTCCCCAATCTTGACCCGTTCCAAACCGTTTTTGAATGGTGATCAATAAAAGTGATACCGTAGATCCTGCCGTTGTCGTTTTTCCGGACAACGGTATCAATTCCTATTTTTTTTAATTTCTTTTTAAATGCCTGCTCATTTTTAGACGAATGAAGAGATTCAGTGATCGATCTTTTCAAATTTTGTTTGAGCAGCTGATCATTACTTTTGTTTTTGCATACAGTAAAGTGTTTTTCCAGAGCGTCGATCTCTGCAATTTTTCCAAACAAAGATGCCTTGACAGGATTTCCTGCCTTTTCGCCCTGACTGTCTAATGGAAAATACAGCAATCCTCTTCTTAGTTGACCTTGTAATTCTCCCTCCACTTTGTCCACTGTAATATTAAAGCAAGACAGCAACGCATTATATTCCCCTAAAGATTGAAATTGGTAATGGGATGGAAGGTATCTTACCACTGAGGCCATCTGGCTTTTAATACCTCCAGCCATATAATTGACCGGCCTAAATACCATTTGGTTTTTCGCAGGTTGTTTCTCAAGCGCTGATATTAAACTAAATTTCTTCTCCAGCTCCCGGCAGACCTTCATCGACCGTACTTTTTCAAATTGATCAGAGATCTTTTTTCCTTGTTCATCTACACAAACTGAAACAATATGGACATGGCTTCTGTCGATATCTGTATGCTTGAACACAATGAATGGCTGATCGCCATAGCCCATTTCAGTCATATAAAGCTGAGCCATTTCTTTATATTGTTCATCAGAGACCATATCTTTAGGATCAGGATTCAGGGAGATATGCAAAGTGTATTTTTCAGTCTTCCGGTTTGCCAACAAATAAGGTTCAAATGATTTTGCCAATTGAGCCACAGAATATTTCCCATCAGCCGTTTCAATCATTTTATTGGTCAATAAGATCTCTCCCTTGTGCTGTTCCATTTTCAAATTGTTGTAGGACAGTGTTCCAAACAGATTACTGCTTCTTCCAATTTTCGCGATCATTTACTCTGAATTTTTCAAATGTTTCTGATGAAATTCCTCTGTCAACTGCATCACTTTTTTGAATATATCGACCATTTCAACAGTGTTCTTCTCTAGTTTATAAAGTAATGATGCTGCTTTTTTCTCGGAAAAATTAGTGTACAAAAGTTTAACTATTTGATTATAGTTCACTCCGACAGCCCTAAACTGGCTGTGAAATGAGGTCAACCGCATATAGAAATCGGTCGTTCCTTTGTCCACCTTCACGGTCTTGATCATCTTTTCGAAAATACAGGACGTAATAAAATGGGCTTTTACTTTCATTCCTGACTCGTCAAAAAGTTCAAGAAAGCGGGAATGTTCCACCTCATTGAATGAGATCGTATATCGGATCTTGGCAGGATCGGCCTTTGGGCGGCGTCCCGTCTTTTTCTGTGGTTTGCCATTATGTTCATTCATCATCTTTTCAATTAATTGTTAAAACATCGACTTCGGAGATTGTTTCTGCCCCCTGCAAGGGCAAGTTGTTTTGAGCATCCGAAAACGTTTCGAGATGCTCAAAACACAACTTGCCCCTTTCGGGTGAAAGGATCAACCTATCATACAATAGACTGGGTCCTTTTCAGGACACTTTTACATCTTAAAAGTTTAAGATTGATCAACCGGGCAATTCTCCTTTGACAAAGAAAACCACAATGTGTAAAAGATTCTTTGTTGGACATAGTGCCAAACATCACCAATGCTAGCCAAAGACAACCACCCTGAAGCTGACCACAGCTCGATGTTATTTATTTGCACAAGAATGTCAGCAGGCGTGCTGGATGGCGAAACCGCTTGAAATCCAGAAAGCAACAATACAGGCTTTCCATATAGCCAGCCAGATTGAGGTCCGGATGTAAATCCTTCAGGAATTACACCCTGACTAAAGGACAGCAATCACTGACGGGAGATTGATTGACGGTTAAAAGACCTGCCATCATTTCGGAAATCAGGAATGCTTTCAAATATCCAAGATTTCAGGACAGCCGGATGTAGGCCAGGCCTGCCCGCCAGCTGTCAATATGTATATGTTGACCACACCATGTTTAATTAAAAAATCGAAAAAATGGAAACAAAAAAACAACCAGCAATTATCGCCTTCTCGACTCAAAAAGGAGGTGTAGGCAAAAGCACTTTCACAGCACTTATGGCCAGCATCCTTCATTACCGTCTGGGTTACAATGTCGCAGTGTTCGACTGTGACTTCCCGCAGTACAGTTTGGTACAGATGAGGGAGAGGGATCTGAAAACAGTGATGCAGAATGAGGTACTAAAAAAAATAGCCCACAAGCAGTTTACGAGCATCAACAAAAAAGCTTATCCTGTCTTTCAAAGCAAGACCGATACGGTCTTGGAAGAGGTTGAAGGGTATATTGCCAATTCAGCAATATCACCGGACGTTATTTTTCTGGATCTACCCGGAACGGTCAATACGGCTGGCATTTTGAGTACACTCGCCAGTGTACACTACATCTTTTCACCCATAACCGCGGATAGGGTTGTCCTGGAAAGCACCCTGAGTTTTACGGACGTACTCACCAATGTATTAATGAAGAAAAAGCAAACCGAGATCAAAAGTATTCATCTTTTTTGGAACCAAGTGGATGGCCGAGAAAAAACACCATTGTATAATAATTATGAAAAGGTCATCAAAGATCTTGGCCTTCAATTAATGGATACCTCCATCACAGACAGCAAGAGATTCCGAAAAGAAGGCGAGACCTTTGCTAAAAGCGTTTTTCGTTCCACCTTACTGCCGGCAGATCCTAAACTAATGTCATTATGCAGGCTGGATCGGTTTATGAATGAGTTTTTAGGTATTGTAAAATTATAAAAAGATGGACACTGATAAAAAGAACAACGAAGACAACAGTATCGATGAACAATATCTGATGTCCATTATGGCGGGCAGCGCAAAGAAAGAAATTCAGAACCAGGAACCGGATTCCCCACAGGAAAAGCCGACGACCAAACAAAAGATAAAGGGCAAAAAAAATAATGAGATCACCTATGCTGAACAGTTTCTGACCCATCATACGATGACCAAGCGTGGTGATAAAAGCATCTACATCCGTCCCGAATATCATGAACGTTTATCGCGTATCATCCAGATCATTGCCGACGACCAGATCCCTCTGTACGCTTATCTTGACAATGTGTTAGCGCATCACTTCGAAACGTTTGAAAAAGAGATCACCGATGATTTCAACAACAAATACCGTCCTATTTTTTAATCTATCATCTTATGGAACAATTAATCATCATAGCACTGTTACTCATTATCATATTAATTCTTTGGGACAGGAAGTTTGCAAACCAGTATCCTCAGGAAAAAAACACCAACAATCAGCCAGAATTACCCTCTGTTATGGGAGAAACAAAGAAAGAAAACAGACATCCGCTGCCATCTGATGCCGATGAAGGCCACGATGAATCTAGTACAGTTAATGCAAATAATTTTGATCCAGAAACCAAAGAGGAAGTAATTGAGAATAGAGCTTCAAAGAAAGAACTGGACGAGATACTGGTCAAAAATAATGATCAGGATGACGAGGAAGAAGACTGGCAATACCAGAATGATTCTATCATCGAAAGCGGTTTCGCCACAGGGGTTACCTTTCAGGAATTGAGTACTGCGGGGCAGCTGCTTCAGCAACATGTACTGGAGCCTGCCTTAGAACAACAAGCAGTTCACATCATTCAAAAAATTCAGGGAACCGAGCTTTTTGATCTTTTAGAAAATTCGTTGGATGATGCTGCAAAGCGAATTGCCGCTTTGCTGGGCGAGAGTACTTCAAATGAAGATGATGAAATTTATTTTAAGCGTAAAGATGATGCAGATGGTTTCGATATTGGGGAATTTGTTTAGGCAAATTCCCCCTATGTTTTATAAAAGTTCAGTTAAATTAGCATTATCATTACCATAGTATTTTTTCTTAAGCCAGAGACTCACTTTGACCAGAAGTATCAGTACCGGAACTTCTACCAGTGGCCCAATTACCCCAACAAATGCTTGTGAGGAATGAATTCCAAATACTGCTATGGCTACAGCAATAGCCAATTCAAAATTGTTTCCTGTTGCCGTAAAAGCGATAGCAGCATTTTTGTCGTAAGACACTTTCAATGCCTTACTAATAAAAAAACTGATGAAGAATGTAAGAACAAAGTAAATTACTAATGGGATGGCAACTTTAACAACGTCCATTGGTAGCTCTAAAATTTTGTCTCCCTTTAAACTGAACATCAATACGATGGTAAACAGCAAAGCATACAAAGTAACAGGTGAAATAGCCGGAATGAATTTTCTGTTGAACCAATCTTTCCCTTTTAATTTAATTAAGAAGAAACGGCTCAAAAAACCTGCGATAAACGGGATCCCTAAATAAATGAATACACTCTCGGCAACATCTTTCATTGGTACAGCAACATTGAAATTACCTAAGCCAAGTTTTTGTGGTAATACATTAATGAAAAGCCAAACATAAAAACTGTAAAACACCAACTGGAAAATACTGTTCAACGCAATTAGCAGAGCTGCGTACTCCCGATTACCTTTTGCTAGATCGTTCCAGACAATTACCATCGCAATACATCTTGCTAGACCGATCAAAATTAGACCAATCATATAGTCTGGCTCATCCCGTAGAAAAATGATAGCTAAAACAAACATTAAAATAGGACTGATAATCCAATTGAGTAGCAATGATACCGACATTACCTTTTTGTCTTTAAAAGCCATTGGTAATAGAGTATAATCTACTTTCGCCAAAGGTGGATACATCATCAAAATCAAACCTATTGCTAAAGGAATATTAGTTGTTCCGACAGACAAAGAATTTGTGACACTGGAGATATTAGGAAAGAAATATCCCAATCCAACACCCAAAAGCATCGCTAAAAAAATCCATAAGGTAAGAAAGCGATCGAGGAATTTTAATTTTGGTTGCATCTTCTAATTATTGAGTTGAGCGTATTGTTCCGCTGTTAATAAATTTTCAGTTTCTCTTAGGTCTTCAATTTCAATTTTCACCATCCAGCCATTATCAAATGGATTAGAATTTACAAGCGTTGGCTCTTTTAAAAGTTGCTCATTGGTTTCAATTATTTTTCCTGAAAGAGGCATAAATAGGTCGCTGACAGTTTTAATGGCTTCTACAGAACCAAATACTTCGTCTTGCTTGAAATTATAATTTACGTTCGGTAAGTCAACATATACGATTTCGCCTAATTCGTTTTGTGCAAAAGCCGTTATACCGACAGTTGCAGTTTTATTGTCGATTCGTACCCAAGTGTGTTCTTTAGAATAATGTAGATCTTTTGGAAGTTCCATTTTTTTTAGATTTTAAAGATTAATAGCCACGTCTTAGATTTTCTGCGTACTCATTCGGAAGCGGACTGTCTTCTACTGCTTTTGCTGCCTTTTCAAAGTCATAATCGAAGCGGATAAATTCCACACTGATGCTTTCTTTGTCTAAAACAGAACTGTTCTCATTAATTGTCAACATCACGTAACCGCCTCTAATATCATTGTCTTTTGGTTTTCCTACCGAACCAATATTTACTGCGTGACGGAAATGGTCTTGTCCATCAATACCCGAATTTAAAACTCTGTGATATGGTTTGTGTGTGTGCCCGAAACACATAATGTCAGCGTCAGCCTGTTCCATAATACGAAGCATACTTTTTTCTTCACGGTCTTCAAAAAGATATTCGTTAATTTTTCTTGGACTACCGTGTACCAAAAGTAGGTTTAGCTTGTCTTCATTCAATTGAAATTCGACTTTGATATGCGCTGGAAGTGTGCGTAAATAAGAACGTTCATCATCTTTCATTAAAGAATTGGTCAAAGAAATGGAAATATTTCCGTTGTCCTTCTCAGCGTCTGTTTTGTAAGCGCAACCGCATTCATTGCTTATTCTCCCAATGCCAAAATCGTAGTTGCCTGCAATAGTTGGTATTTTTCTTTTACGGATTTCATTGACCACTTCGTTTGGCCAAATATTGTAACCTACCAAGTCTCCCAAGCAATAAATGCTGTCGGGATTTCTTTTTTCAACATCTGCAAAGAATGCTTCTAATGCAGGTAGATTAGCGTGAATGTCGCTGAATAATGCAATTTTCATTTTTTATTGATTTTTTTATTGATATTATTTTAACAACATCCGCCACCTGGCGTGCAAGAATTGCCATTATTTGCGCTAAGGTTAGATAAGTTTTTCTTTTCTTTTTCTGTCGGAATTCCGCAAGCGTCCTGGGCTAAACAAGCTGTTGTCTTGCTTTTTAAAACAAATCTTTCTCCGTTAAATTCTAAATCATATTTCCCGATAGTATCACTTTGATATTCAACTTCAATATCAAAATCTTCGATTCCTAATTTATCTTCAGAAAGTTTGATGATGTTGAGTAATTTGTTAGGTTTCAAACGGTGTTCAAAATCATCGGCATTCCACAATTGAAAATTCACTACTTTTTCTGAGCGGATAACACCACCACAATCGATAAAGTTTTTGGTAATCATTCCTACCTCTGTAACGTGAAAATGTTCTGGGACATAAGTTCCATTTTCCAGTTGAAATTCAACATTTTCCAATGTTGGCAAAATTTGTTTTACTTCTGATAATTTCATAATAAATTCTTTATAGGCTAAATGCAATATTGCGATAAATACGAGTAAAAAAATGCTTAACAGCATTTTGCTTTGGTAACAGTTTGTACTATTGCGGAAAAATAAGTGTTTAGAATTTCGATAGTTTTTTCGTCAATGCAGTAGCAAATAGCGTTTCCGGAAATGTTACCTTTTATAATCCCTGCGTTTTTCAATTCTTTTAAATGTTGGGAAACTGTTGGTTGAGCTAATGGTAATTCATTGACGATGTCACCACAAATACACTCATTAACGTTCATCAAATATTCAATAATAGCTATTCTAGCAGGATGCCCTAATGCTTTTGCAATTGTTGCAATTTGATTTTGTTTATCTGTAAAATGTTCAGTCTTAGTAGCTCCCATAATCTCTGTGATTTAATATTGCAATATTACGATAAAAAATTTAAATACCAAGTATTTTTTGTCTGTCAACAGCCAAACGATTCCCCATTCCGCCAACCACCTAAAATATTTCCACAGCTCTGACACCTTTGCCTCATCAACCCACAGGGTGTGGGGTAAAGTAATAATTAATGTGTTTCAGTTATGGAAAAACAAAGAAAAAAATTACTGCTATTAGGCCTGACTTTTATAGCAGTAGCAGGTGCTTTTGCCCAAGGTAACGGTACCGCAGGGATCAACGAGGCAACACAAATGGTGACCTCCTATTTTGAACCGGCTACCCAGTTGATCTATGCGATCGGGGCGGTCGTCGGACTTATCGGTGGGGTAAAAGTCTACAACAAGTTCAGCAGTGGTGATCCCGACACCAGCAAAACCGCTGCAAGCTGGTTCGGCGCGTGTATATTTCTGATCGTTGCGGCGACGATCCTGCGTTCATTCTTCCTTTAAAAATGATGAATATGAATACCTATCATATCAACAAAGGCATCGGAAGAACGGTAGAGTTCAAAGGATTAAAAGCACAGTACCTGTTCATTTTTGCAGGGGGATCATTGGGGATACTCGTATGCCTGATGGTCATGTACATGGCTGGTTTCAACACCTATCTCTGCCTCACGCTTGGCGGAGCCACCAGTGCAATTTTGATCTGGCAGACCTTCTCACTGAACGGGAAGTACGGTGAACACGGTCTGATGAAATTGGGTGCTCAGAAAAAGCATCCCCAATACATCATCAGCCGCAAGTGTATCTATAGCTATCTGAAAAGTAATCGTCAAAAATCTTCAGTATGAGAAATACCTCCAAAGCCGCAACGCTGGAGAGTAAATTTCCACTGCTTGCGATCGAGAACGACTGCATTATTTCAAAAGATGCGGATGTAACGGTCTGTTTCAAGGTCAGGCTTCCTGAATTGTTTACCGTGGCATCGGCAGAATATGAAGCGATCCACTCCGCATGGTTCAAGGCGGTCAAGACCCTGCCTGACTTTACAATTGTGCATAAACAGGACTGGTTTATCAAAGAAAACTATAACCCTGACCTTTCCAGAGAAGACCAGAGCTTTCTCTCCAAATCTTTTGAAAGACATTTCAACGAGAGACCTTTTCTCAATCACTACTGCTATCTGTACATCACGAAGACCAGTAAAGAAAGAATGCGGATGCAAAGTAACTTTTCTTCCCTGTGCAAAGGTCAACTGATCCCAAAGGAGATCAGGGATAAAGAAGTGGTCAGCAGGTTTATGGAATCCGTCGATCAGTTCGAAAGGATCATGAATGACAGCAGTTTTGTCCATTTGGAAAGAATGACCGAAGATGAGATCTCAGGAACCGCTGGGAAGTCAGGACTATTAGAACAGTATCTGACCCTGTCAAGAGAGTCGAGTCCTTCATTGCAGGACATCAAACTTGGTTCAGAAGAAATGCGCATCGGCAACAAACGGATCAGTATGCATACGTTGTCCGATACCAATGATCTGCCCGGCACGGTGTCTTCTCACAGCCGTTATGAAAAACTAAGCACAGACCGGAGTGACTGCCTGCTATCCTTTGCATCTCCAGTTGGACTTCTGCTGAGCTGCAATCACATCTACAACCAATACCTTTTTATTGATCACAGCGATGACAACCTGCGACAATTTGAAAAGTCCGCCAGAAATATGCATTCATTGGCAAGGTACAGCAGGGCGAACCAGATCAATAAAGAATGGATCGAAAAGTATTTGAATGAAGCCCATTCTTACGGTCTGCAATCCATCCGTGCCCATTTCAATGTGATGTCGTGGTCAGATCATCCTTCAGAACTCAAACAGCTGAAGAATGACACCGGTAGTGCATTGGCATTGATGGAATGTAAGCCCAGACACAACACCACTGATACGGCAACATTGTATTGGGCAGGAATACCGGGAAATGCGGGTGACTTTCCAAGTGAGGAAAGCTTTTACACCTTTATCGAACCGGCCTTGTGCTTCTTTACGGAAGAGACCAACTATCAGGATTCCCCGTCGCCGTTCGGGATCAAGATGGCCGACCGGCTGACAGGAAAGCCCATTCATCTGGATATCTCCGATCTCCCGATGAAACAGGGAATTATTACCAACCGGAATAAATTTATTTTGGGACCTTCAGGAAGCGGTAAATCTTTTTTCACGAACCACATGGTGAGACAGTACTATGAGCAGGGTGCCCACGTGCTGCTGGTTGATACCGGAAATTCCTATCAGGGATTGTGTGAACTCATCAAAGACAAGACGAAAGGGGAGGACGGCGTGTATTTTACGTATACCGAAGACAATCCGATTGCCTTCAATCCATTCTATACCGATGACGGCGTCTTTGACATTGAAAAGCGGGAAAGCATCAAAACCCTGATCCTAACTTTATGGAAGCGGGATGATGAGCCACCGAGGCGTTCAGAAGAGGTTGCCCTGTCCAATGCGGTAAGCGGCTATATTGAACAGATCAAACGAAGTGATCAGTTTCCATCTTTCAATGGCTTTTATGACTATATCAAAGAAGACTATCAAAAAGTCCTTGAGCACAAGAAGGTCAGGGAGAAGGACTTTGACATCGCCAACTTTCTCAATGTGCTGGAACCTTATTACAAAGGGGGAGAATATGATTATTTGCTGAATTCAGAAAAGCAACTTGACCTCTTGTCCAAACGATTCATCGTATTCGAGATCGATGCCATCAAAGACCACAAGATCCTTTTCCCGATTGTGACCATCATCATTATGGAGGTATTCATCAACAAGATGAGAAGACTCAAGGGTATCAGAAAACTGATCCTCATCGAAGAAGCATGGAAAGCCATCGCTAAAGAAGGGATGGCAGAATACATCAAATACCTCTTCAAGACGGTCAGGAAGTTCTTCGGGGAAGCCATTGTGGTGACCCAGGAAGTGGACGATATCATCCAGTCACCGATCGTCAAGGAAAGCATCATCAACAATTCAGACTGTAAGATCCTTCTCGATCAGCGCAAGTATATGAACAAGTTCGATGATATCCAGGCGATGCTTGGACTGACCGACAAAGAAAAGTCTCAGGTGCTTTCCATCAATATGAACAACGATCCGAGAAGAATGTACAAGGAAGTCTGGATCGGATTGGGCGGAACGCACTCTGCGGTGTATGCCACGGAAGTTTCCACCGAAGAATATCTGGCTTACACCACCGAAGAGACAGAAAAAATGGAAGTCATGAATCTTGCTTCTGAACTTGACGGCAATGTAGAACATGCCATCAAGAGGATCTCTCTCAGGAGGATCAAATCGAACAAAGACAAGTAATTAATTCAATCATTTAAAATTTAAAAACAATGAAAAATCTGATCATTAAAACAGCAATGGTAGCCATTTTTGCTACCGCAACCTATGCAAAGGCACAATTCGTTGTGACCGATCCGGCCAACCTGGCATCGGGCATTCTGAACTCAGCCAATGAGATCGTGCAGACCTCATCAACGGTTTCCAACGTTATCAAGAACTTCAACGAGGTCAAGAAGGTGTATGACCAGGGAAAGGAGTATTACGACAAGCTGAAGGCTGTCAACAACCTGGTCAAAGATGCCCGTAAGGTTCAGCAGACCGTTCTGATGGTCGGCGACGTATCAGAAATATACGTCACCAATTTCAGCAAGATGCTCAATGATCCCAACTTCAACGCGCAGGAACTGACAGCGATCGCAAACGGTTATTCAGCACTATTGACAGAAAGCACTGAACTGTTAAAGGAATTGAAGGAGATCATCACCGCCAATGGGCTTTCGCTGAATGACAAAGAAAGAATGGACGTGGTTGACCGGGTCTACAAAGAGGTGAAGGAATATCATAATCTGGTGCGTTATTATACCAACAAGAATATTTCTGTCAGCTACCTGAGAGCAAAAAAGCAGAACAATACCAAAAGGGTGTTGGATCTTTAAGGAACCTCAAACCAAAAATACTGGTAAGATGGAACCCACTAATTTACACGAAGTACTTCGTTCCGTTTATGATGAAATGATGCCGTTATGTGCAGATATGGCGGCTGTCGCAAAGGGCGTTGCCGGATTGGGCGCATTATTCTATGTGGCGATCAAAGTCTGGCAGTCGCTGAGCCGTGCCGAACCGATCGACCTGTTTCCGATGCTAAGACCTTTTGCCGTCGGGATCTGCATTATGTTCTTCTCGACATTGGTGCTAGGCAGTATCAATGGGGTCTTAAGCCCGATCGTTCAGGGAAGCCATTCGATGCTGGAGGATCAGGTGTTGGATCTGAACGACCTGCAGCAGAAAAAAGATCTTCTGGAACGTGAGGCTATGCTCAGGAATCCTGAGATGGCCTATCTGATCTCAGATGAAGAATTTGACAAAAAACTTGAAGCACTCGGATGGTCACCATCTGATCTGGTGACGATGTCCGGAATGTACATTGAGAGAGAGATGTTTTCCATTAAAAAAGACATCAGGGACGGATTCCGTGAGTTTTTGGAGATACTGTTTCAGTCAGCTGCTTTGGTCATTGACACCATAAGAACTTTCTTTCTGATCGTTTTGTCGATTCTCGGACCGATCGCTTTTGCCATTTCAGTATGGGATGGATTTCAGACCACGCTCACCCAATGGCTGACGAGATATATAAGTGTCTATTTGTGGTTGCCGGTGGCCGATATTTTCAGTGCTATCCTGGCAAAGATCCAATCACTGATCATTGAAAGGGATATTGAGATGCTGAGCGACCCCAGTTTCATTCCCGATACCTCCAATACCGTGTACATCATCTACATGATCATCGGGATCATCGGATATTTCACGGTTCCGACCGTCACTGGTTGGGTCATTCAGGCAGGAGGCGCAGGAAACTTTATGCGCAATGTCAACCAGACCGCCACAAAATCGGGAAATATGGCAGGGGCAGCAGCAGGTTCGGCGACAGGTAATATTTCGGGCAGATTATTAAAATAAAAATACGATCCAATGGAATTTAAAACTTTAAGAAATATAGAGAGCAGCTTCAAGCAGATCCGCCTGTTCACCTTTGTTTTTGCGGTGCTCTGCTTCGCAGTGGTGGGCGTTGTCGTTTTCAAGTCCTATCAATTTGCAGAGGAACAGCGCCAGAAGATCTATGTGCTGGATAACGGAAAATCGCTGATGGTCGCACTGTCCCAGGATATGTCGATCAACAGACCGGTAGAGGCCAGGGAACATGTAAGGCGATTCCACGAATTGTTCTTTACGGTGGCACCTGATAAAAATGCCATTGAAAGCAATGTTAAAAGGGCTTTCAATCTGGCAGACCAGTCTGCATTCAACTACTACAAAGACCTGCAGGAGAAAGGCTACTACAACAGGATCATTTCCGGCAATATCCAGCAGAGGGTTGAAGTTGACAGTGTCGTAGCTGATTTTAACAATTACCCTTACTCGGTCAAGACGTTTGCAAGGCAGTTCATTATCCGGTCAAGCAATCTGACGATACGGAGCCTGATCACCGACTGTTCATTGGTCAACTCTGTGCGGTCAGACAGCAATCCCCAGGGATTTACCATTGAAAAATTCAATGTCGTAGAAAACAAAGATGTCGAAACTGTTGAACGTTAAAAATCATTACAATGAAAAAGATAAGAGATCAAATAGAACACCACATTTTGTGTGCAAACAGAAAATGGAATGCGCTGCCTGCGAAGCGGCAAAGGTTATTTACCAAGCTATTTTTAGCAGGGTATGCCATCCTTACTTTGCTTGCATTGGGCAGCATCTGTATTTCGACGGGAAATAAGACCAATACTATGTCGATCAGTCACATCACGACCATTTCAGACCATGCTGTTATGAAAACCAGGATGAACAATGACGTTGAAAGTTCCCCAATTAAAAAATAAACCGATGAACAATTCAAATAAAATCAAGATCACAGAAGGTGAATCCCAGGAGCGGGAATATGATTCACAGGGTTTACAGACATTAAGTTGGGAGCGACTTAAAAAGCCGGTCATTTATCTTTTGATGGCAGCGGTATGTGCAGCTTGCTTTTACCTCATCTTCAAACCTAAGGACAGTAAAACCATTGAAGAATCAGGTTTCAATGCAGGGATACCGCAGGCAAAGGATGATCAGCTGGAAGCCGATAAACAAAAGGTCTATGAGCAGCAATTGCTGGAGCAGAAAAATGAAGAGAGCAAAAATGCGATCACCACCTTGTCGGACTATTGGAGTGACCAGAACAACCTGGCTCAAAATTCCGATCAAGACCCATTGAAAGCTACTTCAAAAGGGTTGGCTGAATCTAATCGGAGTGCAGTGAGCAGCTATCGCAACGCACAGCAGACATTGGGTTCATTCTACAGCAGAGATGATCAGGAACTAAACAATTTGAGGAAGGAGATCTCCAGGCTTAAGAATGAAGCCGTCCAGAACAATGCTCTTCCGGCAGGTCTCGGGGTCAATGATCAGCTCGCGCTGATGGAAAAATCCTATCAGATGGCTGCAAAGTACTTACCTGGAAATAACAATCAGGGAGGATCTGGATCCAGGGACGATGATATGAAACCGCCTACTGAAGAGAAACAACTTTTCAAAGCAGCAAAACAGGCCCGTCAAAATGTGGTCTCATCTTTATATAGAGAGTCATCAGACAGTATATTTTTGGCGGGACTCTATGAACAAAGGTTTTATGGAACTTCAGCCGATCCCAAGAAGACGAGGCCGGACAGTAATGCGATCAGAGCCACAGTGTATGAATCAAAGACAATGACCACAGAAAGTACTTTATCTGTCAGACTCTTAGAAAGCATGGTCGTCGGTCGCACAGAAATCCCTTCTGGAACCTTGCTGAAAGCGACAGGCAAATTTCAGGGCGGGAGACTGCAACTCCTCATTTCATCCATTGAATACCAAGGCAGTATCTATCCTGTAGAGATCCATGTTTACGATAACGACGGTCAGCTTGGCTTAAATGTACCGTATTCACCGGAACAAAACGCTGTGACCGACATTGTGGGTAGTATGGGACAAACTTCCGGCACCAGCATTATGATGACACAGTCGGCAGGTCAACAGATCGCTGCGGACGTAAGCAGGGGCGTTGTGCAGGGTTTGTCAGGCTATTTTCAAAAAAGGGTCAGACAGCCCAAAGTCACCGTGAAGGCTGGTCATCAAGTATTCTTGATACCAAAAAATAACCAATTAAAAAAATAGAAAATGAACACAAAAAGAAACCAATATCTATTGATAATTCTGTTTCTGCTCTCGGTGGGCAGAACATTTGCCCAGGACTCTGTATTGACATTTCTTCCGTTAGAAGAAGCAAGATTGGAATCCTACAAAATGCAGGTGACGTACAACAAAACCACACACGTTTTGTTTCCTTCACCCATTCGCTATGTGGATCTTGGCAGTGATCTGCTGATCGCCAGTAAAGCAGAACCGATCGGAAATGTACTTCGTATCAAGTCTGCGGTCAGGGATTTTGAGGAGGAAACCAATTTTTCGGTGATCACTGAAGACGGAAAGTTTTACAACTTCGATGTGTATTACAGTTCATATCCGGATGTACTCAGCTATGATCTTTTAAAGCAGCAAAGAAGCGTGGAACAGCAGAATTCTACGGATATCTTATTTGAAGATCTTAATGGAAGTTCGTCTTCCCTGACGGAACTGATCATGGAAAACCTGTATGAAAAAAGCAATAGAACCATTAATCACATTGCTTCCAAGAGTTATGGGATCCAATTTTCAGTCCGGGCATTGCACGTTAATGACAATAAATTCTATTTCACCTTACAGGTTAAAAACAGCAGCAATGTGTCGTTCGATATCGATCTGGTCAATTTCAAAATTGTCGACAAGAAGAATTTGAAAAGAACGGTGGTTCAGGATAAACTTCTACAACCACTTCGCATCCACGTTCCAACGATGACAGCCAACCACCATTCCGACATTTCAGGCGTTTATTTGTTGGATCAGTTTACGCTTTTGAAAGATCAGGTATTGGAAATTGAAATTCTGGAAAAGAATGGGGGAAGGCATCAGAAGGTTCAGCTTGACAATAAAGACCTGATTCAAGCAAGGCTGATAACTGGTTTAAACATTAAAACAAAGTAAAATGAACAAGATATTTTTAACATCTGCATTACTGCTGACAGTAAGTATTAAAGTGTTTGCCCAGCAGATGATCCCTAAACAGAAGGGATTAGAATTGACCTATTCAGTATTTCCACAATCTCCTGAAAAGCAGAATTATGCTTTAAGCGCAGGACTTATTTCTTATGTTAAGAATGGTGATTATCTTTTCGGGCTGGCGGAATACAGCAGAAAATATGATGAATATACCCATTATGATATTCCGATTGATACTTTCCTGCTCAATGCTGGTTACAGTCTCCATCTATGGGGAGATCTTTTGCGAAATGTCAATTTCAATCTGGGTATTGGTGGGCTCGCAGGTTATGAACAGGTCAATAGGGCAACTGATACACTTTACGATGGCTCGATCCTTAATTCGACCGGGAATTTCATTTATGGTGCAAATGGAAAACTTTCCTTAGAAAGTTACCTGACGGAACATTTGGTCTTTTTGGTCAATGGGCAGTTGCGTTATCTGCTAAACAGCCAGCTTGGTCAATTTCACACCTTGTTTGGTTTTGGATTGCGATTTAATTTTTAAAAAATTCATACAATGAAAAATGTAATCAACAAAAAGATCTTGCAGCTATGTAAGTATTCAATGGCAATTTTATTCATTAGTTTTGTGCTTACTTCTTGTCAGGACAACAATCTGGAAATTCAACAGGACTTTCCGTTCGAGGTTGAAATTATGCCTGTCCCTTCAGAGATAGCAGAGAATGAAACAATAGAAATTCGTATCTCGCTCATCACTTCTTCCAATTTCAATGGAACATCATACCGAATACGCTATTTCCAGTACGAAGGTGCAGGACAACTTCGCTATTACAACGAAGCACCCTATTTGCCTAATGATGAATATCCATTAAAGCAAAAGCAATTCAGGCTTTACTACACTTCTCAAACTTCTGAATCCCATCAGTTCAGTGTTTGGATCACAGATAGTTTTGGAAATGAAAAAAAGGTCGATTTTGAATTCGATACCTTTGATTGATAACAGACCCCACTAAAAAAGTGGGGTTTTCAGTTTAAAGCTTCCAAGACCTGATCATTAAAAACAATAACTACCAGATCCGTACTCTGTCTTCCGGTTTAAGATAAAGTTCATCATCTATTTCGATATTAAAAGCATTATACCAAGCATCAATATTTCTGACGACACCATTTACCCGGTATTGGGCAGGTGCGTGGTAATCTTTTTCAGCACTTATCCGGTAGGATTCTGGTGTATAAAGGCTTCTGTGTACCTGTGCAAAAGACAAAAAGAATCTTTGATCGGGTGTAAAGCCATCTAGGTTTTTCCTGTCATCCGGATGATCTTTAAGATAGAGCTGATAGGCTGTATGAGCTACCACAACTCCCGTAAGATCACCTATATTTTCTCCCAAGGTTTGCTTTCCATTCAAATGAATGCCATCCACAGGTGAAAAGCTGCTGTATTGCTCTATAAGAAGTTGGGTCCGAACCTCAAATTGTCTTCTTGTTTTTGGAGTCCACCAGTCTCTCATCACACCATTTCCATCAAATTGAGATCCCTGATCATCGAAACAATGTCCAAGCTCGTGCCCGATTGTGGCACCTATCGCACCGAAATTAACCGCAGCATCTGCATATGGGTCAAAGAAGATTGGCTGCAGAATTCCTGCGGGGAACTCTATCGAATTGTATAATTTGCTACTTGTGGCATCAACGGTCTGTGGCATCTGGTACCATTCCTTGCTGGTAAATTTTTTGTAAAGAAGTGATCTTTCATAATCCCAGTTCGCTTTTGCGATCATTTGTTCATTGGCAACTGGATTCTTTGCATCGAATTTTAATGATGAATAGTCGCGCCAAACGTCCGGATGTCCTATCCTGACCGTTACCGCATTCAGTTTATCAATCGCTTCCTTTCTGCTTTGATTATCCAGCCAATCCAGTTTCTCAAGTCTTTCCAGGAATGCCCTCCGAACATATCCAACAAGATCCTCCATGCTTTTGAGATGGGATTCAGGAAAGTATCTTTCAACGTAAAGTTTTCCTACAAGCTGTCCTAACCGATTGTTGACATATTGAATTGATTTTTGCTCCCTTGGAACATCGGTCGGAATACCGCTCAGCTGGGTTCCGTAGAAGTTAAAGTGATTCTGCCTGAAATCTTTTGATAGGATGGTTGAGTGGTTGACGATCCAATGAAATGCAAGATAGGATGACCAGACATTAAACGGTGTCTCGGCAAACAGTTTGGCTTTTGCCTTGATCGCCGCATCTGCCTGCAAGATCACTTGATCCACATTGTCGACTTGTCTCTCCTTCAGGAAGACTTTCCAAGGGAAACCTGGTGCATAAGTTTTTAGATCTGCAGTATTGATGACGTGGGAGTTGATCTTGCTGTCACGTGTCTGGGCAGGCGTCCATTGTAACGCAGCTAATTTTGTCTCAATGTCCAGGATGTCATCGGCACGCCGGTCAGCATTTTTGATACCTGCTAAATCAAATGTACGAATGATATACTCTCGGTAAGCTTTACGATGCTTGATATATGCTGCATCATCTTTTGTATAATATTCGGGAGTGGGCAATCCGATGCCACTCTCGTTCAATGAAACTAAAAATTTGCTTCTGTAATTAAGGTCGGGTCCTGTATGGATAGCGATGATCGAGAAAGATTTCGGATCAGCCATCCATTTTGCAACTTCTTGGTAGCTATGAATAGCGAGAATGTTTTTAAGATCGTTCTCAATGGGCTTAATACCTAGTTTGTCCATATGGTCCGTATCTAAATATCCCAAGTAGACCGAGCTGATCTGTTTCAAAGATTGATTTGGAGAGTGACCTGTTTTATCTCCATCACGGATTATCTCGTTGATTCTTAGATTGATTTTATCTTTAGCTTCACTAAAGCTGTTAAATCCCGAAGACCCTAAAGGAATTTTTGCAGACTTTAACCAACCCTCATTGACATAGGTGTAAAAGTCATTGCCAGGACTGACGGATTTGCTGATGAAATCGGTTTCGATTCCCCAATCGTCATTTACAGCTTTACCACTCTGAGAACCGGGTTTCTGTGCTTTCACAATGAACACTGAAAACATTAGAATACACAGAAAAGCTGTACATTTTAACTTACCAATGGTTTTAAAAAAATCTTTTTCTTTCTGAAATGATATAAATAAATTTAGAATTGAGATCGGTATAGTCATCTTTTTCAATTATTATGTGACGAATTTACTACAACATATAAAGCCAACCTTGTATAAATACGAACACATCTTTATTTTTTTAACGTAAGAAAAAACTCCCTTTCATTAAAATTTTTAGGTGTTTTTCCTATAAAAGAAGCAAAGGTATTGTTGAAGTGCGGCTGGTCATAATAGCCGTTGGATAAAGCTAGCTGAGTCATTGTTGAAGGTTTGTCGATGGGATAAACAACACCATCCAAGGTTTCCCGTAATTTAATAATGTTGATAAAATGCTTTGGGCTTATACCTATAAAATTTTTAAATAATTTTTGCAGATGGCGCTCGGAGCAGTTCATTGATCTTGCAATTGAAGCAACGGTGATGTTTCCTTTGGTAGTCATGATTAACTGTGTGCTTTCAGTGATCAAAGCGGTACCGGCATTGCTTCTAAATAAAAAAGAAAATGTTTTTACAAAGTATCTGCATAGACTCTCATTCTCAAGACCAATCATGGCATCTAAATTCAGTCCTTTAAAATTGGTCATCTCAACGGCAGGGCAAATGTTGTCAGTAAACAAGTGAGCGTCTGAAAAACCGAAATAGGCTGGAGTCCATGTAAAAAGCTGTATCATTGTAGCCTTTGGAATATACAATGTTTCAGTGATCTGACCACAGAAGTAGATACCTTCAGATAAATACATATTCTGATCTTTATGCTTTACATTGAGTCCAGTGCCCTGAATAATGGCCATGGTGAAACATCCGTTGGGGGGAACGCCCTTATTTAGTATTGGCGGCTGGTCTTCAGAATTGTTTAAAATCCAAAGTTTCTTAATGAAGTTGGCACTTTTTCCATTGATGTAGTATTCACTATAGATCGGATTCATTCTGTAAAACTATAAAAAGGGGCTGATATAATGAAACAATTGTAATATCAATTGTTTAGGTTTCAAATCCTGTTGTTTTAGATCTACAATTCTGATTTCATAAAGAATATATTTTTCACAAAACTTTTTTTGCCATTTTCATTTTCAGGATTTAATTCGGTGGATCTTCTGTATATCTCAATAGCCGTTTTTCATAAAGACATTCAGAGCAAAATCATGTCAATATAGGACTGAATAAAGTCTCAGCTTCATTATACAGGAGATTGCAAATAAAAATGAATTATTTGGGATCCAAAATAAGACTATCAGAATTTATCTACAATGTCATTTCAAATTCAGTAAACCGAAAACTTGAAGATTACAGTTTTTGTGACCTTTTTGCAGGAACCGGTGCAGTCGGAAACCTTTTCCATAACAAGGTGAAAAGTATCATCTATAATGACAGAGAGTATTACAGTTATGTCCTTAACAGCGCATTTTACTGTGGTGTAAGTCAAGAACGATATCTTACAATGCTTGTCGACCTAAATCGTTTGGAAGGTGTTGAAGGATTTATATTTCAGGAATATTCAGAATCAGGATCTGCCGGTCGCTTGTATTTCTCTGCCAATAATGGGAAGAAAATAGATGCGATCAGATTGCATATCGAAAATCTTTTTCAAAATTCTGAAATTAATGAAGATTTCTATATTTTGCTGATAGCAACACTTCTTGTCGCCTTAGATAGAATTGCCAACACAGCATCCGTCTATTGTGCCTTTCTAAAGAAATTGAAAAAAACGGCATTTTGCGATATTGAACTTTTACCTATAAAGAGGGCTTTAAAAAAAGTGAAATATAAAGTATACAGGGAAGACAGCAATACTTTGATCAAAAACCTTAAAGGAGACATCCTGTATTTGGATCCGCCATATAACGGAAGAGAATATGGTTCGTATTATCATCTGCTGAATACAATATCATCGTATGATACCCAGTTCCAACCCAAAGGGATAACAGGATCAAGGAGCTATATGACATCAAGCTTCTGCCTTAAAAAAGAAGCAGAGAATGCGCTTTTTGAACTCATAGAGCAGGCTGACTTTAAGTATATATTTCTCAGCTATAACAATGAGGGTTTTATACCGTCTTCCCATATCAAAGAGATGATGACAGGCTTAGGTTGCTATCAATGTTCTTCGATGAAATACCCGAAGTTTAAAAGTCATAGAAATAGTTCCAGGTCATATACCGAAGAGTACTTACATTGTTTAATCAAAGATTAAATGAGATCAACTGCAACTTTTTTGAATGGCGTTGGCGTTGGTCATTGCTATTCAAATGGGTTGCTTCATTGAAGTGAAAAAAGATGCTTTCGACCTTGGAAGAAATGATCTTTTTTCGTCTGCCGCAGAAAGACACATAGAACAGCCCCACAACTTTTTTGAACAGGCAGAGATAGGGAAGGCATTCAAATAGGTTGTGTCCGATATGAGCGCAAAAAGACCTTTCCGAACTTTGGTCGGAATGGTCTTTTTGCCCGATTTTTTATCAGGCGATTTTAATGGGTTGGGTATTGAAATCTTTCAGATTGTGAAAGAATCCTCTGTACGGAGTGAAGCCATATCTGAATAAATTCCAAAGCAGACTGCATCCCATTTGTGCCAAGGAAGCGTTAATGAATAGATCCTGTTTTTGCAAAGCTTCTGCCAACGAACAACTTGGCGTATGGTCTTCCTCTTCGGACTTTTTTAGCAGTTCCCCAAATTCGTCCGTTATGAAAGGCAGATTTTCTACAGGTTCGTATTTTTCAGACTTTGGTTGACGGATATTTCCTATGGTCGAAAGGATCACCTGCCCTTTCTCTTTGGTATTTCCGAAATCCAGCCAATACTTAAGGCTTGAATTGTGATGT
This sequence comes from uncultured Chryseobacterium sp., assembly GCA_963526305.1. GTDB lineage: Bacteria > Bacteroidota > Bacteroidia > Flavobacteriales > Weeksellaceae > Chryseobacterium. The sequence continues at coordinate 302,432 of CAURNW010000002.1, forward strand.
CTTTTGTGTTTCAGAATATTGGCAATTTCAAAACGTGCTGATACAGTATCTACGCAGGAAATATAAATATTCGATTCTATATTATCGGGGTAGTAATGCTCTCTTTCCCAAGCAAACTTTTTGGTTTCCGCTTTCCAGTTTGTCCCTGCCCAACGGTTACATCGGTTGATAAGTGCGACTGACTTATGCAGTCCTGTTTCAGATTCTGCAAATCGCTGTCTTCCCAGATTGGCAGAGGTGATGATGTCATCGTCCCACAGTCTGACCTGCAGACCCGGATGCTCCATTTCAGTTAAGCTGTGGTTTATTTCCATCAATGCGGTCAGGACTTTTGATCCTGTTCCCCCCGCACCGATCACATTGACTGTAACAGGATTGGTAGGGTTGATCAGATAGTTATCTGTAAAATGCACTTTTGGTTTATCGGTTTTCATAAGAGTAGGTCTTTGAGGGTTTTATTGGTTCTCTTTAATAATTTCTTTGGAAATTGATTCCCTGTATCAATTAGATCTTTCCATAGATTTACGCAGTTGCCCTTAATAGGATTGTGACCGTTCATCAAATGGCTGAAATAGCTGTTGAAAAAGTACTTTTCCCAAGCCTCTGTAAATTCTTCAATAGATGCAGAATTTTTGATATTGACATCTACTGTTCCCATACAGACAGTTCCGCTGTCGTAGACGTTGAAGAAAGGTGCGTGATAAAGTACTGTTTTTTCTGTCGGTCTTCTGTCAGAAGCCAAGGCAGAAATTACCAGATTCTGTTTATTCGCAGACCAAAGCAAAGGAGGAACTTGTGCGATACCATTGGAAATGCCTAGCGTTTCAGAAAAGAAAAGGTCTACTTTCTGACCTTTGGTGTACCAAATAACAGAGCCGTCTTTACTCGGGTCGATATGCAGGATATTTTCTGAAAGGATATTTTGAGGTTTTAAAAATTCTCTGCTTTTTTTGGTTTCGATATTCAGGGCTTTAGATAGAAATTTTGCTTCACGAATGGTCAACGGGTGTGCATTGATGGGATTTCCGTCTTTGTCCATGTCAAAATGTTCTACATAAATATCTTTCATCCTGTCAGTTGTCTGATAAAATACCAATGCTGATGTGGGATGATACAGTTTTCCAAGGTCTTGTATTATATTTTCCATTGTTTAAGATTTAAAATTCGTTCATTAAGTCAATGAGATCTTTGATCAGATCAAATATCTGATGTTCAAATTCGAGATTGTTTTGCCTGACATTCGAGCCGTTAAAATGCTTAATGATCACAGGTTCCTCCATTTGTCCGTACTCCTGCAATTCGTTATTGACACTTTGAAAAAGTTGATCAAACAAACATCCTTTGGCATCTGCACAGAAAGAAATATATTGACCCATTGTGACCATATTTTCACAATTTTCGTCATCCTCTTCATGATTATTAGTGTCGTTGGAACAGGCTTTCGCGTTTCTGAAAATATTTGAGTTTGGAAAATTGGCGAATAGATCAAATGCTGTTTTTGCCACCTTCAAACATTTGCCATCGAAATGGTCTTTAGCTTTGAATTGCTGTAAGCGGTTTTCAAAATGTTGCAAGTTTAGAGGGTTATAAATTTTCCTTTCCATACAGTCGCCCACCCATTCTGCGTATTTTATTTCGGTTAAGAATCTTAAAGAATCTTCTGTTTCATCATCTTCTGTAGCCCATTGTTCAAGCATATCGTATATCCAATAAAGATAACTTGCTTCCTGTCTGTAATAAGGAATGTCAGCAATATGATACAGATAGCTGTAAACAGACAGTACAAGTTGAAAATTTCTTTTACGTTCTTTCATTTTAGATAATCTGTATAGTGGAAGAACAGGAATGTAATATAAAGTTGCTCCTGTATCGTATCTTTCCTCACTTGTGAAATAGACCTTTCCTTTATCTCTTATCAGTCGTATTTCTTCCCAATCCCTTGTCTTATTTTTTAGCTGTTGCTGTAGATCGTGGACTGCCAAAGCCATATTATAAGGATATCCATATTGTTGGAATGGTTTCGGATCAATCAGATAATGTTCTGCCATATCTGAAAGGGATTGATAAAAATCCCTTTCCATCCTTTTAGACTCTTTACAAGATTGTACAGTTTCATTTTGTTTCAACTTGGGAAGAAACGAACATCTCAAAAAAGCATTGGAAGCATCGGCACAGGTACTGATTTCCTCTGGTCTTTTCTGATCTCTCCTGCATCCTTGGGACGTTTCATCCACTCTGCGAACTCGCCCAACTTTCGGTGCAGTTGCTTCTGCTTGGGATGCTGTGGGATTTTGATCGTTCCCGAGATGATATGTCGTTGCATGATCCATGGCGTTTTTTTAATTAACCTTTAGTACCCATGATGCTTTCAAAGGTGTATTGTAGAGTATCTTCACGAATGAGGGGTGCTGATACTTTTGCGGTGGTAAGAATGGGGTAGGTATTGGCGTAGAAATTCATCACGGCTTCAACACTCCATTTAGGTTCGGGGTCACTGAGTTTTATTTCCTGTCCTTTGTCCACGATGATAAAAACCCTTTCCAATTCGGTTGCGAGTAACATAGATGTTGATTTTTAAGGTTATGAAGTAAATAAGTTAGGCGCAAATTCTTTTTCGTATGCTTCCTGTTTCTCCAATATTTCTCTGGAAAATTCGGGATAATCGGAAGCCTTTGGCAAGGCTGACCATGCATCCTTGAATTTGGATTCATTTTCAAAATCTTCTGCTTTTTTCATAGCATCTTTATATTTTTTCTCTCTTTCTTCCTTGGCTTTACTTTCCTTCTCAGCGTTTTGTTTTTCCATTACAGAATGTTTTTTCGCTTCTTCCAATTGCACCATAAAAGCGTCCATATTGACCATAAGGTATGATGCAGACTGTATCGGTTGGGCAATGTTTTCAAAAAATCCATTGTCCAGATCTTCGGCAGTTCCCCGAAGATTTAAAGGCGGGATCCTGTTTTTCGCATCGTCTGTGCAACCATTATTTTGGAGCAGTACGGAAACTATCCAATTGTTATCTGTCCCTTTTTGAATGGCTATATTCAAGTTGCCTGTAAAGTCAAGTTGCGTTACAAGGCTGAAAAAATTAGTATTCATTTTGTTTGTTTTTTAAAATTGATTTCTTAGAATTTCTATCGTAATTGATCTTGTAACCATTGGAATGAACAATGGTTTCAAGTGAATTTCTTGCCCTTCTCAAATCTTCATCATCAAGTCGGGTCATATTTAGGAGATGAAGATTTTCAAAATCTTTGATCATGTTTCCAATGATGCACAAAGCTTTGTATTCAGTCTTTTTTGAAAGGATGCTCATTTTGATATTTTTTAAGCATTAATAATTTGTTGTACAAATCAGTCCAATAGGCTTTTTGCCTTTTGTCGAATTCTGCGAAGCTTTTTTCTTCGTGTTCATAATCTTTGAGATTCTCAGCCTGTTGAAAGGCTTTTTCCAAATCGGTCACCTCAATACTTCTTCCGTGTAGATCCTTGATGTTCATAAAATGATTTTTTAAAAGTAACCGCCACTAAAGGCGGTTACCTTGATGATCAGTTCAGATTGAAAATACTCTGTCCGTCTTTCGCAAATCCGGTACACAACTCAAAAGCTTTTTGAGATTTCAATTGTGCAGTCCCACCCAAAACAATGGACTGTAGTTTGGCTTCATCATCTTTATACGTTTTCATATTCTGATAATAGCCTGTTACTGCATTGTAAGCACCAAACAAAGTTCCCTTGGTCGTTTCCATTTGTTGGGTGTCGCTCATCATCGCATAGGCAAAAGCATCATCAACGGTGTTTTTAAATACGGTTGACACATCGTCAAAATTTCCTTTTTGCAGATGATGTAAAGTTTCTTTATTGGGGCAAAGTGCCAATTGGATCAGCTTTTTCATTTCATCATCACCGACTTTTATTTTTGCCCAATGGTTAAAAGTGCTTTCCAATTCAGTACTCAATGTATTGGCTAATCCCATCACTTTGTGAGCATCTTCCAAGCGTTGTTTTGCCCCTGCTGTATGTCTGATCCGCACCACATTACTCATATTTCGTAATGATGCATTTAAAGTGTTCTGACAGACAATTCGTACAGGGGTAAATGCGGCGGTGATGCTTCCGCTACCATCGTGGGAGGTGGTAAGGAAAATGTATTTTTCTGTAATATCGTCACCGTTGCCAACACGAATATAGTCGGGAAGTTTGGCGGTAATGAAAATTCGTTCCCCATTTCCCAAAGCTCCTGCAGTCTCGTACAAGATTCCATCTCCACCGCCTACAATGGAATCAAAAAATGAAAAGGCTTCACGGTTTTGTACGATATGGTAATCTCTGCCGACTACGCCTAAAACGATGTTGTTATCGGTGCGGATATTGGCAAAGTAGTTGGAAACTTCCAATTCTGAATCGATCATTTCTATTCCGTTGGTACTTTCGATAATTCCTGCACCCTTTGTAAATAGGGGAGACTTTTCGACCTCGTAGTCAAGCCCTGCAAATTTGATGGCTTCTTCACTAGTCGGGTATTCCTGTACAACCTGCCCCAAGTTGTGCCATGCTTTTTCCTTTACGCTGAAAAATGAATATTTTCCTGTTCTGTTGTTGAAATTTAAATTATGTGCCATGATGTTGATATTTTGATTGTTATAAAATTGTATTTGATAGTTTTAAAATGGGAGATCATCATCCTTATCGCTGTCGTTGGATTTGGAATTAGAAATTTCCTTTTTAGCTGTTTTTTTCGACTCAGTAGAGATGTTTTCGGTTCTTTTACCACCGACGTGAACCTTAATCTGTGAGGTGTGGAAATTCAATCCTGCATGAGGTTCTCCGTCTTTTCCTAACCATGCAGAGGTGTAGGCTCTGCCGCTTAATTCTACCAAAGTGCCTTTTGTTAAAAAGTCAGCAACTTTTGGAGAGATCCAGTAGGCGCATTCGAAATACGTGGTCTGTTCGATCCGTTCGCCTTGCTTGTTGCGATAGTTGTCGTTTGTAGCAATTGAAAAATTAACTACCTTTTTTTCATTGGACAAGTTGCGAACTTCCGCATCCCTTGTCAGTCTTCCGATGATGTTCATAACCGTAGGTTTTTAAAGATTGTACATTTTGATCTGTTCTCAATCTCTTCTCCGTCCTTTCTCTGAAAGCCCTTTGGGCTTCGCTGAATATTTTTCAAAAGAAAAACCGGAAAAAAGAAAGCAGATAATCTTAGCGGGCAAAGGGAAAAGCCAAAAGGAAACGGAATAATTGGAGGGTACCTTCAGGGAGGAAACCGTTTATGCCGTAGTCTTTTGGCTGGGTGAAGAAATGGATGACCGATATACCTTAGCTGCCTTTTTACCGGTTTATTATGAGAAATATGACTTCTCTTTAAATTATTGTAGTAATACTTTACGTGATCGATAATATTTTTCAATTTGTATTTATAGGGTAAAAAAACTATATTTACATTATTCATTTAAATCTTGAGTTCCTATGCAGATCAGTGCTTTTAACGAATATTACGATAAGCTGACCACCGTTGAGAAGAAAAACAGTCCCAAAGAGCTATTTTACAAAGGGGACTTTTCGTTATTGGAAAATGGAAGAAGGGTAGCGGTTGTTGGTTCTAGGAAGGTTTCTGAATTGGGTGTACGAAGAGCGAGGAAGATCGCAAAGCTGTTGGTGCAAAATGATATCACTGTCGTTAGCGGTTTAGCTGAAGGTGTCGATTCGATCGCACACAGAACTGCCATTGAATTTGATGGTCATACCATCGGAGTTATCGGAACACCTCTTGATAAATATTTCCCTGCTGAAAATAAAGACCTTCAGGATTTCATTGCTGAAAATCACCTGCTGATCTCGCAATTCCCGGAAAACTATCCAGTAACACCAAAAAGTTTCCCTATCAGAAACCGAACAATGGCTCTAATCAGCGATGCAACCATCATCATTGAGGCCAGTGAAAAAAGCGGAACAAAACATCAGGGTTGGGAGGCATTGAGGTTGGGAAGACAGTTGTTTATTATGGAGAATGTCCTCAACGATAAAATTTCCTGGGCAGAAGAAATGCTAAGTTATGGTGCACAGGTACTGACCAATGATAACTTTGAATTTTTAATTGAAAGTATTCCCTATTTAACAACAAAGAAAGAGTATGTCTTTTGAGTTTCTTACTTTTTTGGCCTATTCTCCAAGAGGTAGGTCCGAGATAGAAATTTCTTCAAGGACGGTTGCCGGTTCCTGTAAAAACGGAGATGTAAGCTTCAGTACGAGATTAAGCCAGAGAATAAAAGAAGCCGATCTATCGGAATATTTTGCAAACTCAGCTTTAGTGCCTGTACCACGGAGTACGCCTCTTATTGAAGGAGCTGTTTTTCCCGCAAAGATCATTTGTGAAACATTTGTCAGTAATGGATTGGGCGACAGTGTAGCCGATTGTCTTAAACGCAAGTATGCAATCCCCAAATCAAGTGGCCAATTTCACGCAGAAACCAGAAATACGGTGCAGGCACATCAAGACAGTTTAGTAATAACTCCGGTATTGATAACAGAACCAACTATTATTATAGTCGATGATATTCTAACTTTAGGCAGAACATCAATGGCTTCCGCATTGGAACTTCAGAAAGTTTATCCTGACAAGAAGATCAAAATATTCTGCGCCATAAGAACAAGGGGTTGGAAGGATCTGGAAAGTGTTATTGATATTAGTAGAGGGCATATGAATCTGGCTACCAATGGTGGCGTTCAGTTGCCGGATTAAAAATGAGCTGCAGAGAATAATCATTTATATTATTTCTAAGTCATCATTAAAAATCAATATATTACCAATTTATTTGTGCAGGCATATATTCGTAAGTTTGATAATGATACTCTTCAACTTCTGTACAGTCATTTATATCTAAAACCAAGTACTCTTTTGTTTTTAATTTAAAATTTGGTTCAATATTGATATATAGCTCTCCTCTGTCGTTATAATCTCTGCTGATTAGTTCCCATTTGATTTTTATTTCTGTATTTACAGCCAGTTTTGGAATCAAAATTATTGCTTCCGATACAAAGAAATCTTTTTGCACTAAAAAATTGTTTTCAGGCTGAATAAGGCAGGTATCACCATTCATAAAAACATCGTGCTTTACTTTTTTAGCAAATATTTCAGAAATCCTTGGTGTTCTAGTATCAATTTTTTCAAAATCACCATCAAAGTATAATCTCAACTTATAATCTTCAATTACGGAATCACCAATATTATCAATGATGATTTTAAGGCTTAACGGAAATTTATCGTCAGCAATTGAATTTAGGGTAAATTTAAAATCAGAGAAATCATTTACTTCTTTTGGGTAAAGACTTCTCCTATACTCCTCAGATCTAATATTAACGCCATTAATAAAGAGTTCTTTAGATAAAATATTATCGCTGATTTTTCGTCTAAACATCCAATCAAGAACTCTATCATAAAAAGGTGTAGGAGGAAATTTATCTTTTTTTGAAAGACTTAATATTGCTTCGTGATTACGCTGTTTTTCCTTGTCAATGTCTTTCTGAGTTTCTAATCTGAAAACCTTCTTAAGTTTTATGTAAGTAGGGTAATGCTTAATTCGAAGAGGATTATTGCTGTTTTTGAAAAAAACAGAGATCTTTTTGTTTTGATTTAAATTCTGCTGATTATAATACCAATCATATATTTCTTTGAAATCATAAAGCATCTGTGTGATGTAATCCCAAAAACATATTTGAACTGTAAACTTATTGTTTTCAATCCTTTCCTGATTGATTGTCCTAACGTATTCTTCAATGTTCTTATCTTTTTCTAAAGACGTGGCAATAATAAAATGTTGAAGTGCAGGATTAAATTTTTCTGCATTTTGTATTTCAGTAGCGATTATTTTTTTTGTTATACTATTCCTTAACCCTGACTTTTTTTCATCTTTATAATTTTTACATTGAATTCCAAAATATCTCTTTTCTCCTTTAGGAATGCCATATATATCTACACCATCCTGACCTTGAGCGTTAGTAGAGTTTAAATCAATCTCATTAGGAATTTGCCATATCTGCCCCCATAACTTAAGACATAATTGTTCAAAATCAAACCAATTTAATGGAGGATAAATACGATGTTTAATCATGCGGTTTGGAAAATATTAATAGAAAACAGCTTGTATTTTATACTCATATAAGAGCAGGTTAAATCACTTTTTTCAATAATTCATCAGGATTGTTTTTGATGCTTTCAAATTCTTGTTCAAAATTATCTTTATATCCTATTTTATCCAACAAAAAGCGATGTCTATGGTCAAATGTCTTTACGATATCATCCCATGTGTAAGCATAGATCTCATAGTTCCTAACAGCTTGCACCAGAAAACGTTTACCTTTACTTTTGTGAGACTCATATTGATCCTTAATATATTCGTCAACCTCTTTACCAATCAGAATGAGTTTCCATTTTCTCATATCACTGTTGAATTTTGGCTCTTTAACGATAAAGCGTATGTAATTTTCAATTTGATCATATTGAGCTTTTCCTACGACTACCGATGGTCTTTTCAGTTCTACTATAATATTTTCTTCGTCATCAAGAAATTCTTGCGAGGCATTTTTTCTACAAATGAAGATATCTGGTCTTTTGAGTTTTTCTTTAGATTCGATAATTGCCTTTTTACGCTCTTCTCTTTTTGGAGAAGAACCTTCACCTTTTTCAAGTTTTAATCTTTCCTCCTCTTCCAAGAAAAACATGTAATTGTTTAATGTCTTTTCAAAATTTTCATCAGCAGAGATCAGATGGTATTGTTCACCGAATAACCAGTAATTGTTTTCCACCAATACTTGAATGTGGTCTCTTTCATTAGTAAACTTTGCCAGATCAAACACAAGTCTTTGTATAACGCTGATGGTGTTTTTTCGTCCTTCGAGCAGTTTTACCAGTGCGGTAATATTACTTAGTTTTGTTTTGCTGAGCACTTTAGAAAGTTCAGTTCTTTCCTCATCGGTAAGTTCAACTATATTTTCTAAGATCGATAAAATATTTTCCCTTTGTTCAGAATCCAATAGAAGATTTAGAAATCCAACCAATGTTTTACTCTGCGGAATATTTAAATTTTGAAAAATTTTTGGGTTGACACAGTACAGTTCTTTGACAACTATTTCCAGATCTTTCTCTCTTAATCTATCATATTGATTATTTTTAAAGGATGGAAATATGTTTTTATTTTTATAGTCATCAATCAGTTTCTCAGCCTTTTTATATCTAATAAAGCTCTTTTCCTCATCAGAAACCATTTTATTCAGAAGTTGCATCAACCGTTTATGCGTTGGATCACTTTGATTTTTCTCAAAACCTAAAGAAATACCTTCATTTTCTGTTTTGCTGTACTGTTCAAAATACTTAGACACGACAAATACGGAGTGACAAAAGTCTTCAGTTTTGTTATTAAATTTGGTATGCTCTCTTCCTTTTTCAAATAACGAACGATCCAAAAAATAGTAATAGTACTTTTCGTTTATTTTACTGTTCCATAGAATAAAAGAAATATCAAATACTTCATCATCAATGATGAATTGTTTTTCTATATTATTTTCAATGATATTATTGTAATTGATGATTTCATCATTGACAGTTATCTGATAGGTTTTATTTTTATTTAAATACAGGAACCATCCGAATTCGATTTCCAAAAACTTAATGAACTCTTCTGACTCTAAAAGATCTCCTGTTAATGTAGTAAAGGCATCAAATTTCACAACCGTTCCGGAGTTTGTAGCAGAAGATATTTTTTGATCGGATGTTTTATAATCATCTAAATTACCACTAGTTATCTCGATAGTATAATCTAAGAGTTTTTCAGATTTAGAATCAAAGAAAGTAGTTTCCCATTGAGTTTTTGCACAAAATTGTTGGAATGAAAAACGCCCCTTTCCTTTTCTACCTTTGACGAATCTATTATGGTCATAGGATCTGGTTTTATTTGAATCAAGAAAATATCCAAATGTTTCACCGATCGTATTGAAAGAAATTCCATGTCCATTATCTCTTATAGAGAAGTCGTGCATTGTACCAACTTCACTACATGAAAAATCTATTTTTATTTCGGTGGCACCTGCATCGAAGCCATTCCAAATATATTCAGAGATCGACTTTTTGAAATCATTTGGTAGTCCACTTTGTATGATGCTTTTTGAAGTAATTTGAGTTTTATTTTTCTTCATGTGGTTTTAAAATTACTGATTATGAGTTTTTAGTAAAATTAACGAATCGCAGCCAATGACGATTATTTTTTATAATTTTTTTTTATTACCTAACTTATCCCAAAATTCTTTTAACAAATGCCTTATGTTCTTCAGTGCGATGATTACGTCTTGTCGCTACAGCTCTTAATTCGTTAGAGAAATCTTCAGCTGGATTCCAATCATTGTATTTTTTCTTCTTAATACCATATTTCTCTGATAGCTCTTTTGATAACTTAAGAGCCATTAATCCAAAGTTGCAGTAATGGAGCTTTCGCTCATCGAACCAATCCCGGTAGTCTGGTGGCGTTGAAATAATTTCAGTGGCGTCAATCATGCGATTTCCATCTTCAACTTCAGCAGGAAAGGAGAGAAGTTTAAACATAACGTCATGATCTATACTTTTCCAGTCCACATCATCAGGGTAATTAGGTGCAGCAGGAATTTTTACTTGAGGCTCATGACAACCTTCCGCAGATTTCTTTCCTTCAAATAAACCATCATCTTTAATAACATTCATACAGTCTGCCATGTATTTATCTAAAATACAGACCACTCTAATCGCTAAATATCGGGCGCTTTTCTGATTTTCTTTCTTGCTTGTCAGGTATGATTGAAACCACGAAATACCAGATCCTACCAGGACTCCTATTAAGCCAAAAATTGCTTCGGTCATTAGTTGAATTTTAATTACAAGATAAGAAATTTTAATTTTAATAGGGTTTGCAATTGACAGCCAATAAGATACTTTAAAAGAATTTGCTCTAACAAATAATTTTCCGTCCTTTAAATTACAATTATTGAGAGCAAGTCCTCAATTTGAATTGTTATGAAGAAAGGTAAAGTTAAGAAGCGATCAACATCACGATCAAAAATTGATCAATATATCCCATCCATAGAATTAAAGAAGATTCCACCTGAAAAGGCTTTAACCATACTGAAAAAGGCTGGTTGTGATATTGACCAAGATCAGTCAGAAGAGATTATGGACTTTTTATATATCATTGTGAAATTAACACTCAAAGAATATTTTACATCTGACTGATTATTTGTATTTTAGTACCATATTAGAATGATGAATTTCTACAGCAGCATATTTCTCCAAGCTGCAAGAGCATTAAAATAAATTTTAACGAAATCATCATTACAATGATTATAGCAGATCTATACATTAGAGTTTCCACCGATGAACAGGCCGAAAAAGGCTACTCCCAAAGAGATCAGGATGAGAGATTGCGCAGATATTGTGCAAACAATAATATTTTGATCAATAAGGTCATTTACGAAGACCACTCAGCTAAAAGCTTTGAACGTCCAGAATGGAAAAAGTACCTGATTGAAATAAGAAAAAGAAATCACAAAAGCAGTCTTGTCCTCTTTACAAAATGGGATCGGTTCAGTCGTAATACGGGAGACGCTTATCAAATGATCAGCCTTCTCCATAAGAACCACATTATTCCCCAAGCAATAGAACAGCCTTTGGATATGTCTGTTCCTGAAAATAAGCTCATGTTGGCTATTTATCTTTCTACTCCTGAAGTGGAAAATGACAGAAGAGCACTGAATACATTCCACGGCATGCGTAGAGCAAAAAAAGAGGGTCGGCTCATGGGCATTGCTCCGTATGGCTACATCAACAGAGCCCATGAAGACGGTAAAAAGTACATCGCTATTAGAGAACCAGAGGCTTCAAATATCAGATGGGCTTTTAATGAGTTGGCTAAAGGCCATATTCCAGCTGACCACGTAAGACTACAGATGAATAAGAGAGATGGGATTTCGATGGGAAGAAGTGCGTTTGCCAAAGCCATGAGAAATCCGGTCTATTGCGGTAAGATCTACATTGAAGATTACAAGCAGGAGGAAGCTTACTATACTGATGGTAAGCACGAGGCGTTAATAACTGAAAGACTTTTCAACCAAGTACAGAAGGTTATGGACAAAAGAAGAAAAGTTGAAGGTCCAGGAGGAAGAGTGTTCGGCAACGAACGCTTTCCACTTCGTGGTCTCCTGGTATGTCCAAGGTGTGGAAAAAACCTTACTGCAAGTGGAGCAAAGGGAAAGTCTAAAACCTACTACTATTATCATTGTCACTACAAATGCGGATTCAGATTTGACTCGGATAAACTAAATGAACTTTTCGAGCTGGAAATTTCAAAGTTGGAATATAATCCAATTATCAAAGAGCTTATGAAGGAAATACTCTTGGATAATTATAAACAATTTACTTGCGACATAGAAGCGAAAAGAAAGTCAATCTCCAAGGAGATCAATTTACTCAATGAAAAAGTAGCCAGCGCGAGAGATAAATATCTTGCTGATAAACTGGATGAAGATGATTATAAAGAGATCAAAATGCTCACTAGATCACAAATTGAGCAACTGGAGCAGGAGCTTCAACACATCGTCTCGGAAAGCAAAGAACTTGATATCAGAACAAAAATAGAAAACGCCCTTGATTCAATGGAAAATCTTGTAAACCTTTACCAGCAGGGCGATCTGCTAACAAAAAGAACAATAGGGTGTTTGATATTTCCCCAAAAAGTCGAATTTGACGGAAAAAGTTTTCAAACACCTAAAATGAACATTGTAGCCCAATGTATCTATCAGTATAACAATGGATTAGGAAATAAAAAAAACCGACATAAGAGAGTGAAAACTTCAAATGTCGGTCTTGTGACCTCGACAGGATTCAAACCTGTAACCTTCTGAGCCGTAATCAGATGCGCTATTCAGTTGCGCCACGAGGCCTTGTTTAAAGGTTTGCAAATATAAGACTTTTTTACTTTCTTTGAAAGATGAAACTGAAATTTTTATTGTTTTTTGCGTTTTTATCGGTAATATCCTGTAAACAAGAGTCAAAAATATCATCGCCCGACACAATTTCCATATCTTCAAAGCTGAACTACAGTGAAGATCATGGAATTGTGCATATACAGTCAGGAAAATTCAGATATGATTTGAAAGCAAATCAACTCCCGTTCAAAAAAGTTATTCTGCTGAACTCAAGTCTTTTAGGATTTATTTCTGAGCTTGATGCCGAAAATGTAATCGTTGGAGTGTCAAGTCCTGAATATATTTATTCTCCAAAAATTAATGATTTAGTCAGACAGGGAAAAATTCAGAATGTTGGGAACGAACAAAAATATGATGTTGAAAAAATAATTTCCCTGAAACCGGACTGTATTTTCACCAATTACATTGCCAGTTTTGAAAATACGTATCAGCTTTTGAAAAATAATGGCATTCAGGTTATATTCCTCGATGAGTACATGGAACAGAAACCCTTGGAAAAAACGGCATATCTGAAACTTTTCGGAAAGCTTTTTAAAAAGGAAGAACTTGCAGATCAAAAGTATAAAGAGATTGAGAAAAATTATAATGAATTGAAAGAGCTGGCTTCAAAGTCAAAATCCAGCCCGAAAGTTTTAGCCAACGAAATGTATGGCGACGTCTGGTATCTGCCGGGAGGCAGAACATTTACAGCTAACTGTATTGCGGATGCCCACGCAGATTATATTTTAAAAGGCAATAATGAAGAAAAAGCAGTCACCATGAGCTTTGAAGAAGTATATGCAAAATCCGGTCAGACTCAATACTGGGTGAAAGCGGGAAATCACCTTTCAAAGAAAGAAATGCTCAATATCAATCCTTTTTACGGCAAGCTTGATGTTTTCAACAAAGGGAGGATCTATGGAATCAATGCAAAAGAAAAACAGAAAGCCAATGATTTTTTTGAAAGCGGAGTTGTACGTTCTGACCTTGTGCTGAAAGATTATATAAAAATATTCCATCCGGAACTTTTATCCGATTATCATCTTACTTACATGAAAGAATTACAATAGATCAAAGTAATTTTTTATTTTTGCAGAAGTTATTAGCCTATGTGGAAGAAAGTAAAACAATTTATTTTTATCGTTCTTATTCTGAACGTCGTATTCATCATTTGGGGAAGATTCTTTAATCCACCCATTACCATTACTCAGATCGGAGGGCTTTTTGAGTACGGAAAGCTGAACCGGGATTATATTTCCTATGATGAGATGGGCAGTAATGTGAAAAAAGCGGTTATTGCATCAGAAGATCAGAAGTTTTTCAATCATGACGGTTTTGATTACACGGCGATTGAAAAAGCGATGAAGAACAATGAAAAAGGGAAAAAACTGAGAGGCGGAAGTACAATCTCCCAGCAGACCGCCAAAAATATTTTTCTTTGGCAGGGCAGAAGCTGGATCAGGAAAGGCCTCGAAGCGATGTACACTTTTATTATCGAAAAAGTCTGGAATAAGGATATAATCCTCGAAAGATACCTGAATTCTATTGAGATGGGGCAGGGTGTTTTTGGAGTCGAAGCGGCATCACAATATTATTTTGCGAAATCTTCCAAAGACCTCAATACTTCGGAAGCTGCCTGGATTGCAGCGGTTTTGCCTAACCCTAAAAAATATGATCCCAAAAATCCTTCAGTCTATCTGAGAAAGAAACACAACTGGATCATGAGACAGATGAGAAATGTAAGTTTGAAATAGTATCTTTGTACTAATGAAATTTCTCAGTTCAAGTACAAAAAATTTTGAATCTGTTCTTAAAAAGTTTTTTTCTTTTAAGAATGAAACCCTTTCTCTGGAACCATTGGCAGAGTTTTTAGAGAGCATCAAGAAAGTCGATTTTACCGACGTTCTCAATTGTTTTAAGGCAAATCCAAATCTGACAGCAAATTTTACGTACTATATTCATAATATTTTTGAGGACAGGCCTTTCAATTTATCTCTGACCGAAGCCAACATCCTGTCTGAAAATGCTTTTTTTCCTGAATTGAAAAAACGCATCCTTAATAAAATTTTACCACCCGTTGAAAATGAAAAAACGGTTTGGTATATGGTTGACAATATCAGTTTCAGGCCCAAAAAAGATCTTGAATATCTTCATAACCTTCCTGAAAATGAGATGAATGAGTTTTTTGATATCCTCGGGATCTCAGATTTTATTCAGAAACCAAAAGTCAAAAGGGAACTTATTTTCTCAATGAATATTCTTTCATGGAGGGTAACCGGAATGGCGCTGGATGTAGAAGTGGTAAGAATGGCACCTGAATACAGGAATTTTGATAACCCGTTCTTAGCATTGCAGAAAGAACTTGAAACGCTTGCTGAAGAATTTAAGATCAATCCTGACATACAGCTGAATTCCAAAGACAGCAGGTATAAACAAATTAAGATCTATACAGAGCAATGTCTTGATTTCGTAAATATTGCTTTTAAAAATTCTTCCAAATACGGTATTTCGGGAAAAATCAATCAGGCTCTTTTAAAAATCCGTCAGCAGACCCAGAGAATTTATGAAATTGTGCAGTTGCTGGTGATTGATACCGATGCAGATGTTATCATTAAATCAAAGCAGCTCATCTTTAATATTCTACGATATAAATCACACAAAAATAATATTTCAGAGCTTTTTAATGACAGTACCAGGATGATTTCCCATCTGATTACCAATCATACTGCAGAAACGGGAAGTCATTATATAACATCCAACCGGAAGCAGTACATGAAAATGTTTTATAAGGCGAGTGGTGGAGGAATTATTGTAGGAGCTTTGTGCGTCTTGAAAATGTTATACGGTTTTATGCCGGGAAGCGACTTTTTCCATGCTTTTTTATATTCATTAAATTATGCAATGGGATTTGTCATGATTTACCTGATGGGCTTCACATTAGCCACCAAACAGCCCGCAATGACCGCTGCGACGATGACAAAAGTGTTGTCTGAGCAGGGAAATACAAAAAGGAATAACACGGAATTTGCAGATTTGGTATCTAAATTATTCAGGAGTCAGTTTATCGCATTCGTTGGAAATGTCTTGCTGGCCTTTCCGGTTGCAATGGCAATCATCTATGGTCTGGATGTGTTTTTCTCACAGAATCTTGCCGTTGAAAAATCAGATAAACTGTTAAGGGACTTAGATCCGTTTAATTCCAAAGCGATTCTCCATGCAAGTATTGCCGGTTTTTACCTTTTTATTTCAGGGATCATCTCCGGAAATATCGGGAATAATTCCATTTTCTTTCAGATTCCGGACCGGATTGCAAAAAATCAGTCGATTAAAAGGGTATTTGGAGCCAGATTTGCCGGAAGCCTTTCAAAATATTATGCCAAAAACTGGGCAGGAATCGTATCTAATTTCTGGTTTGGTGTTTTTCTCGGAGCCACCGCACCGATCGGTTTGTTTTTCGGATTAGACCTTGATATCCGTCACATCACTTTTGCTGCAGGAAACTTTGCATTGGGATTGTATGGCAGAGATTTCAGTGTAGACTCTTATACCTTCTGGCTGGCGCTTCTTACTGTATTTATTATCGGGTTCTTCAACTTCCTGGTAAGTTTCAGTTTGTCGATGTTCCTGGCCTTCAGGTCCAGAAAGCTTAATTTTGGCGAAGTAAGTGAAATTTACAGGGAAATTTTCAGGTATTTCCTGAAAAATCCTCTGAAGTTTTTTATCCCCTTACGTTCAAGTTTTGATTTTAAAACCAATGACATGATGCAGAAATCAATGCCTACAAAATCTGAAGATCAGTAAACCTTTCTTCTCCGAATTTATTCTGAAACTTTTTCAGATAAAAGCTTCTGCGCATTTTAAAATCATTTTTCAGAAGCGGGGAATCAATTTTGATAATGATTGTTCTGTTTTCAATATTGACGCTTTCAATTTCAGTGAATAAACTTTCATCAAGATATTCCTCAAGAAAATCTTTGATTTCAAAAGCCATTAACTTATCTTCAAAACCATAGATTCTGGCAAAAGATTTTACCAGTTCAGAAGACTGAAATTCTCGTTTTTTATTTCTTTTCATGATGAATTTTAGATATTCGCAGCTTAATGGTTTGGATTACGTTTAAAATTCAGGAGTTGTTTTCATCCTGTTTTCCTGATCCGTTTTTTGAAATTAGTACTTTTTACAGCCTACCAGTGATCATACTTCGAAAATAATACTTTCTTCATTAATTTTCTTAACCACATTTTCAGTCCGTTCCCTGTGGGTATCTGTAATGAAAATCTGTCCGAAATTTTCCTGATTGACGAGCTTAATCAATTGTGCTACACGGGTATCGTCCAGCTTATCAAAAATGTCATCCAGTAAAAGAATAGGTGTTTTCCCGGTAAGCTCTTTGATCAGGCTCATCTGGGCTAATTTCAGTGAAATTAAAAATGATTTCTGCTGTCCCTGGGAGCCGATTTTCTTGATCAGAACAGAATCCATTTCAAAAAGCAGGTCATCTTTATGAATTCCTTTTGACGTGTAGGTCAGCATCCGGTCACGCTCTAAGCTTTCTTCCAGTAAATTTTCAAAACTATCAGTAAGCAGATGAGATTCATAGACGACCGACACCTTTTCTTTTCCACCAGAAATAATCTCATAGAAGTTCTGAACGATAGGATCAAGTTTTGAAACAAATTCTCTCCTTTTCTCAAAAATTTTGGTTCCTGATTTTGTGATCGGATCATCATAGATTTCCAGTGAATCTTTATCCCAGATTCTGTTCTTTGCAAAGTATTTCAACAGGGCATTTCTCTGCTGAACCGTTTTCTGGTATTGAATCAGATCAAAAAGATACCCGGAGTCAGTCTGCGAGATCATCGAATCTAAAAACTTTCTGCGGCTCTCCCCCGAATCTGAAATCAGGTTAGAGTCGTAAGGAGAGATCATCACGCTGGGTAGATAGCCGATATGATCTGCCATACGGTCATAGCTTTTATCATTCTTTTTAATGATTTTCTTTGCTTCTTTCGGTTGTGAAATTTTAATAACATCTTCACTGTCACCGTTCCGGATTTCAGCATCAATCGTAAAGAAATCTTCACCTGTTTTAATATTGTTGCTATCTGTGTTTCCAAGAAAACTTTTTCCTACAGAAAGATAATGTAAGGCGTCCAGGATATTCGTTTTTCCCGCACCGTTATTTCCGACGAAACAGTTGATTTGAGGCGAAAACTCAAACTTTTTTTCAGAATGGTTTTTAAAATTGTATAGGGTGAGCCTGTTGATGATCATTATAGAAAACTTTTAATTAACGCTAAAGCTCAGATGGATGGTGTCCCAAATAAATAAAATCTGAATATCATTTTTCTGTAATTTTATACAGCAGATTGTACTCTTTTATAAGTTTTCCCCGATAAAGCGATGGTGCAGTCTGAACTCTGAATACTTTCAAAAGATTCCATTGCTGCAAATTTTCAGTAAAGGTAAAACTTTTCCAACAGAATTAAAAACAAAAGGCACAATGCCGGACAGGTCTCAATCCAAAAAGAAAAATAAGAATCTTTATTGGAATGTTCTGAGAAATAAATTAAAATAAAAGTAATGATTGAGGTCAGGAAGAAACTGAAAGCAAATTGAATTTTCAGATAAAAAACAGATAGAACCGTTGAAATAAAAACAAGAATGTACGCAAGATACTTCGTGTTCTGAACTCCGATTAATTTGGGGAAGGTCTGTACCGTATCACTTTTCATGTCCCGGATATCAAAAGGTAAAACAAGCGAGGTCACAAAAAAGAAGCTGATGAAAAATATAGGCAGGTTAAACTCGGGCAAAGTCAGCCACGCATTGACTAAAGCCCAGACCAGGCCGACATAAAAAACTTTCAGTAAAGGAATTTTCCGGATATAAGTCTCAAGAAAGAAGCTGTTGTAAAGAAGTCCTAACACCACAATGACAAACCATTTGATAAGACGTATTTCGTTATGGTTGAAAATAATCAGGGCGGCAGAAACCAATCCTGTAATAACATTTAAGATGAAAATTTTATAGAAATACTCGGTGTTTTGATATTTGGTGTAAAGGTAGCCGCTGAAGTAGGTAATGAATATCAGGAGCACCGATGGAAAACGGAATGTGTTTTGCTCAAGCATGAAAAATACGGCGAAGAAAGTTCCCATTAAAGAGACGTATAATTGACTGTCTATGAGAGATTTTTTCAGTACTTTTAAGCAATTCATTTAGTAAAAATAATATTTATGCAAAGATATTCCAAGATTTTGTTTCTTTTCCTTTTGTTATTGAATTTTTCATTGGCTTTTTCACAAAACTACTATGACCAGCAATGGAAAAAAGTACAGGAGAATACCAGGAAAGGAACGTATAAATCTAACTTACCCATTATTTTAGACATACAAAACAAAGCTATGAAAGACAATAATGCCGTCCAGCTCATCCGTTCTTTAAAAGCTGAATTCAGTATCGTCAACCAGACTTCAGATGATGATCAGAACGATGCTGCCTCAAAATTTTTTGCTAAACTTCAAAATACAGAAAAAAACCTGAAAGAGAATGACCTTTTGTTGTATCAGGTGGTCCGCTCAGGATTTATGTCTGATTATTACAACGAACATTCCTGGCAGATTAATGCAAGGACAAATATGAATTCTCAGGATGTCTCTCAAATCGAAACATGGAGCAAGCTTGATTTTAAGAATTATCTGAATGAAAATTTCAGACAGCTTGATCAGAAGAATCAGTCCATGAAAAAGATTTCTCTGGTAAAGTACAAAGATGCTTTCTCCAATACAGATAATATAGCGTATTTCCCTACTCTTCTCGATTGGTATTCGCTGAAAAAAGTCAGTTTTTTAACGAATAATGAATTATTTACAAAAAATGAACTTACAGAAAACAGGAATACCGTCAATACCGTCTTTGATGACCTGATTGCTCAGAATTCCGGAAATGCAAAACTTTATTTTATGCATCAGAAACTTTCTGAGAACTGTCAGTTTTATCAATGTAAGGATAAACTGGAACAGCTTCAGAATCTGTTCAGATCAGATACTGAAGGTGATTACAAAGTTCTGATAGCAGAGGAAATCATGAGTGAACTGATGGCGAAAAATAAGCACAGAGAAGCTTTGTCAATCGCTGGTCAGGTAAAAACTCAATATGCGAAATCACCTTTTCTGGAGAATATTAAAAATAAAGAAAATCAGATTATTAATCCTTACTTAAGCCTGAAATATGAAGAACAGACCCAACCGGATCAGCCGGTTCATCTCGTTACAGAGTTTAAGAATGTGAAGGAATTTTCATTGAATATTTACCAGGTGAAAGATGATTTGTTATCTTTTATACAGTATGCTAAAAATCCGTACAACAATGCTTTTGCGAAAGTAAAAAAGAACTTTTTAAAAAAAGAAAATTATATTTTACCGGACCCCGAAGATTACCTGCTTCATAAAACAGCGCTCGAAATAAAACCGCTCCCGTCCGGAATTTATGTTGCAGAATATTCTGTTGCAGGTTCTGAGGAAAAAGATTCGGAATCCGGACAGAATTTTTATTTTTTTGTTTCAGATAATAAAATAATTTACCAATCTAAAAGTGTCAGGAATAAACTTTCAGATGAATTGAAACTGGTGAGCTCGGAAAACGGAAAACCTGTCAGTAATGAGGGGTTGGTTTTTCATGAGTTTGTACAGGGTAAAACGCTGAATAAAATTGCCGGTAAAACCGATGAAAAAGGGGTCTTTAAATTTCCGCCTACAACGGAAAAAGATTACTACAGAACATTTTTAGTTCAGCAGCCGAAAACCAATGATTTTCAGATAATGGAAGTGTATGGTGAAGAGTCAGATCAGGCTTTTGAGTACGAAATGAATAATCTTGAAAAAGCACAGGTATTTCTGGACAGAGCTATCTACAGACCGGGACAGACCGTTTATTTCAAAGTAATCAATACGAAATCTTCAGGTTCAAAAGAAAGCGTTGTAGCTCAGTTGAAGCAGAAAATCACATTAAAAGACTTTAATGACGAAGAAATTTCCTCACAAAATTTTACGACGAATGAATTCGGTTCCTATCATGGAAGCTTTATCTTACCAAAAGGCAAACTGAATGGGCAGTTTTCTATTTCTATCAATAAAGGAAATGATGATATGCAGTATTTGGGAGTGGCCAATTTTCTGGTTGAAGAATACAAACGTCCTAAATTTGAAGTAACTTTTGAACCGGTAAAAGCTGAATATAAGTACGGGCAGACCATTGAACTGAAAGGAAAAGCGATGATGTTCTCGGGCGTAGCGTTGGGTAATACAGGGATTAACTACGAAATTAAAAAACAGAATATCCGCTGGAGATATTTTCCATGGTATCCGAACGATAACGATAACGATAACGAAAACTCGGTTCTTGGTGAAGTAAAAACCAATGAAAAAGGAGAATTTACGATAAAATTAGATCTTAAAAAAGATGAAAAACTAGAGGGAATTCAAATTGATAATTATCAGATCAGTGCTTCGGCAACCGATAGTAACGGAGAAAAGCAGACGGCAAGTACCAATCTTAAAGTAGCTTCAGTTTCTCACTATATTAAAACTGATGATATAAAAAATACGTTCTCAGATGAAAATGTAAAGCTGAAAGTTGAAACGAAAAACTACAACGAACAAAATCTGAAAAAAGATTTTCAGGTTAAATTATCAAAACTGGAAGCTCCTCAAAGAATTTTCAGAGACAATTTTAAAACAGAAGTTCAGAACCTGCCGAAATTTTCAAAAGAAGAGTTTATCAACAAATTTCCACACGATTTGTATGATAAAAATGATGAATTAAAAAACCGGAAGACAGGGTCTGTGATTCTGGATGGAGTGAAACGAAATGAAGAAGCTCTTGACCTTGGGAAACTTGCTGCCGGAGATTATCAGTTGGAACTATACAATATTGAAGGTAAGGACACCATAAAATCAACTCAGAATTTCAGTGTTTGGGATAAGAAATCCCTGAAACCTAGTCAGAAAACATTTTTGACGGTTTTAGAACCTAATCATGAATTTTCAGGAGGTGAAAAAGCCAAAATCTATGCTTACTCAGCAATTCCTGATGCCTGGGTCAATATTTTTGTTCAGGATGGTTCAGGTAAAACAATTTCTGAAATTCAAAAATTCAAAAACGGAATTTTAGAATATACTGTTGATATTCCGAAAGAAAAAAGCATTACCACTGTAAATGTTCAGTTTCAGGTGGTTGCTTTCAATGATGTGCAGACACAGACGGTTAATTTAAAAATAAAGGAGACTGAAAAACCTTTAAAGATAGAAACGGTGACTTTCAGAGATAAGTTAGAACCTGGTTCTAAAGAAAAATGGACTGTAAAAGTTGTTGGAAATGACAGAGAAAAAATCAATGCTGAAGTCTTAGCCAATATGTACGATATGTCTTTAGACCAATTTGCAGTAAATACTTTTAGTTGGGAGAACATTGATATACCTTATTCATCGGTTACTTCTTATGACATAAGAGAAAATTTATCCCAGAAATATTTTCAGAAGAGAATGAAATATTATAATGGGAAATACATTGATGTTCCGCAGTTTAATTGGTTTGACAGAAACTTAATGTACAGATTACAAGGACGAGCTGCTGGTGTACAAGTTCAGGCGATGGCGGCTCCAATGGCAGCTCAACAAAGATCTGTTTCTCCGAAAATGAGTCTGGAGTCTGCACGAATATCTGATAATGCAATTGATATGGTAAATTCAGGAAGATCTTTAACAGATCAGGAAAAATTGGAGTATGCAGATGTAATTGATTATAATAAGTTATTTGAAGCAGAACTAAATAAAATACCGGTCCGTCAAAATCTCAATGAAACCGCTTTTTTCTATCCCGACTTAAAAACGGATTCCGAAGGGAACGTCAACTTTGAATTCACTTCTCCGGAAGCTTTGACAAAATGGAAATTGATGTTTTTAGCCCATACAAAAGATGCAAGAGCAGCAACACTTGAAAAAGAGGTAATAACGCAGAAAGAATTTTCAGTAACACCGAACTATCCAAGATTTTTGAGAGAAGGTGATGAGCTGAATCTACAGTCGAAACTGTCAAACCTGACGGACGAAAAATTGAACGGTTCAGTAAATTTACAGATATTGGATGCGATGACCAATGAAGATATTTCTTATAAGTTTGATCTGAAAGCTGGGACGCAGAATTTTGATTTAAATGAAAACGGAAACGCTGCTCTGAGGTGGAAAATAAAAGTTCCGGAGAATGTTTCTTCTGTCATTCTGAAAGTGGTGGCTAAAGCAGGAGCCTATTCGGATGGCGAACAGAAAGCGATTCCGATTCTGCCAAACAGAATGCTGGTGACCGATGCTGTTCCGGTATTCGTGAGAGAAGGGGAAACAAAAACCTTTGTTTTGGAAAATCTTAAAAATACAGGCTCAACAACGGTTTCAAATGTTTCAAACACCCTGGAGCTGACTACGAATCCGATCTGGGAGATTATGTTTGCTCTTCCCGGTCTTAAAAATGATCAGAATAATTCTGCGGATGTTATTTTCAACAAATGGTTTGCAGATGTCCTGGCTTCAGAGATCTTTAAAGCCAATCCAAAACTGAAAACGGTATTCGAAGAATATCAGAACAAAGGATTGCTCAACTCAAATCTTGAGAAAAACCAGGAATTGAAACAGCTCTTACTGGAAGAAACTCCATGGGTTCTGGAAAGTAAGAACGAACAGGAGCAGATGCAGAAATTAGCACTTTTATTTGATGCCAATACCATGAAAAACTCAATCACTCAGGATTGGGATGAGTTTAAAAAGCTGCAGAATCCCGATGGTGGCTTCTCATGGTATCAGGGGTACCCAAGTTCTTATGACACGTCACTGTATATTCTCAAAAATTTAGGAAAGATCAATGGATGGTTAAAAGATGAGGTGAAAGAATATCAGAGTGCAGAACAGAAAGAGGTCGTTTCGAAATTGATCGGTTATGTTGACAGTGAAATCAATAAATATACAGACATCAGTGCATCAGGTAAGGAAAATGTGATCAGTAACAGGACTTTGGATTACCTTGACACCCGTCATTATTGGGAACAGCAGTATCCTTTGAAAGGCAAAAGTGCCACTTTAAAATCTTTAGTGAAACAGAAATCAGAAAAGGCTAAAATCACTGATTTCACATTCTTCGGATTGCACCGTATGGCTTTATTAATGAGTGATTACGGTTTAAAAGATGTTTCTGATAAATTTTTAAACTACTTAAAAGAAACTTCTGTAGACTCAAAAACGCAGGGCGTCTACTGGAAACAGAATCTCAATGACTGGGGCTGGTTCACTTCTAAAGTGGTCAACCATGCAGGGGCTTTGGAGGCATTTAATAAGCTGAAACCAAACGATCAGAAATTTATTGAAGACATGAAAATCTGGCTGATTACGCAGAAAGAAGTGAATTCATGGGGAAGTTCAAGAGGGACGGCAGAAGTGATTTTCACAATTTTAAATTCAGGGAAATCCTGGACTTCAGCAGACAGCGACAAAGCAACCGTTATCTGGGGAGGAAAAGAAATGAAACCTGAAACTCAGGCAACAGGGTACGTGAAATCTACTTTAAAAACAGAGGCTTTAGATAAAACATTAGCCACCGTTACAGTAACAAAACCCGGTGCAGGGATTATTCAGGGAGGATTGTTCTGGCAGTATTATGAAGATTTGAATAAAATAAAATCTTCTGAGAACTACATTTCTGTAACAAAAGAACTGTACAGGAAAATCAAAACGGTCAATGGAGAGGAACTGAAGAAAATTACGCAGGAAACTCCTTTGAAAGTGGGTGATAAAGTAACAGTAAGAATGATTGTAAACACCGATCGCGCGATGGAATTTATTCAGATCAAAGATATGAGAGCAGCAGGATTTGAGCCTTTGGATGTTATTTCCGGTTATCAGTGGAAAAATAATTTGGGGTATTACCAATCGACGAAAGATGCTTCATCCAATTTCTACATTCAGTACATGCCGAAAGGAAAATATGTTTTTGAATATGATTTTGTAGCCAATGCATCCGGAAAATTCTCAAACGGTATCACCACCATACAGAATTATTATGCTCCACAGATGAATGCCCATACAAAAAGTGAAAATGTACAGATATCAGAATAAATATAATCTGTAAAATGATTAATCAAAAAAATCCGTCTTGCAGTCATCCTATAAGGCGGATTTTTTTGATAAGATCAGATAATTCACTTTGATTATCTTTGAAAAAATAATCAGGATGTTTACTATTTTAGATTTAGAAAAAGAGTTTACAAAGCAGAAAATTAATAAAGCAAAAAAACTGAAGGTAAGAGAGTTCGAAGAGGAGAAAAAGAATCATTTTGTCTGTTTCGTAGATGAAGATGATCAGTCTTACGATGTACAGATTGCGGTCAGTGCGCAGTCAGAGATAACAGGTCATTCATGTGATTGTGGGAGTGAGAATTTCTGTATGCACCGGTTGGCATTAAGCCTGATGATCCTGAAAAATAAGGGTGCTGAAGCAAAATCAAAGAGAACGGTCAAAAAGAAAGTTTCTGATGCTGAAATCGCTATGGAAAATTTGAATTCAGAAGAAATGAAACACTGGCTTCTGGAATTTTTTAAAAAAAATAAAGATGCAGAAGTGCAGTTTCTTTTAGAATTTGGAGAAAAGAAAGAAAATTTTTCTGATGAGGAAATAAGAGGGATGATCAAAAAAACAATTCAGTCTGTTATTGGAAAAAAGAAAAAGATTACTGCGCCGGAGGTTAAAAAAATTATTGATCTGATAACAAAATCACTGGAGCCGGTAGAGCATTATCTTTATCAGAACAGCAATAAAGAAGCAGGTTTTGAAAAATACTCAGTTATCTCTGATGAAATCACCAATTTTCAGATGTCGGTCTATACTGCCAGTACAAGGATCGATAAATTTTTAGATGATTTTAAAAAACGTTTTGTTTCAAACTTCAATTCTGTTAAAGATTTTGAACTTTGGAAAAAAATAGCTGCAAAGTATTGGACTATATTTTTGAAAGGAGAGGATTCTTTACCATATTACCTGTATAATTTTATTATCGAAATGTACCATTCCGGAAATGAAAAACAGAAATTTTTCATTGCAGAACTGGTCAAAAACCAAATAGAGATCTGGATAGAGAATGATGTGGATTTAAGAGTTTCTATGAAAGAAGATCTTTTAAAAATTGTTTCAGAAAATAACTTTTTTGTCCCGCTTCAATCTTTTTTTCCTCTCTACAGATACGAAAATTCTTACAATATCAAACTGATCAATGAGATCATGAAGTTTGATCGTTCCAAAGCCGAGAAAGCCTGTAAGTCCGTTATAGACGGTAATTCTAATGATAAATATAATTTTCCTTATTATGAGATTCTGGAAAAAATTTATCAGGATGATAAGAATAACCATGGCTTGGCTTATATCAAAAGGAAAAAATTTATTTATAATTATAATCTGGAAGATTTTTTATTTATCAGTAAGCATGATGATCAGGTAGAATTCAATAAATTCAGAACCAGGATATTATCAGCTTTGAGAGGGTCTTTCCTGAGTGATCACAGAAACATTGAATTTTATTTTGAAATTTTGGAACTTGAGGGAAATTACAGGAAAATGATTGAAGTCTTAAATGAAAGTATTCCAACCTACATTATCAGTAAATATGCTGAAAAGCTATTTATGTATGATAAAAACAAGTTTCTGAATACCTTCAGAAAAAGAATTGTCTGGGCAATTTCGAGAGAGGAAGATGAGATTATTGCTGATTTTTTAATTTCAAGATATGATCCTGATCTTCTCAAGGACGTTTTTTCCAAAAATACTTTTGGTATCCGGTCAGGCAACTTTTCGCAACTGGTTTTAGACAGAATGAAACGCTGATCTTGACGGTGCGGTCTTAAAATTCATCACTGTTTTTTTGTAAATAAATCATTTAATCAAACGAAAAAACTGATATATTTGTTTCAAAGATTTAAGAAAAATGGAAAACGTATTTGATGCGAAAGACGCTCAGAATTATATCAACAGAATAAATAATTTAGTGGAAGATACCCACGGTCTGTGGGGTAGAATGACGGTTGATCAGATGTTGGCTCACTGCTGTATAACATACGAAATGGTTTACGAACCGGAAAAACATCAAAAGCCGGGAACAATTGCAAAATTCATCCTGAAAACATTTGTCAAATCAAAAGTGGTAGGAGATAAAGCGTATCCCAGAGATTCTCCCACAGCACCTCAGTTTGTGATTACAGGACGAAGGAATTTTGATGATGAGAAAAAAAGACTGATTGGCTTTATTCAGAAAACACAGCAGCTGGGATCTTCAGCTTTCGATGATAAAGAATCTTTTTCTTTCGGTAAACTGAAATCGCAGGAATGGAACAATATGTTTGCAAAACACCTGAATCACCATCTGTCTCAGTTTGGAGTTTAGAAAACCGAGGATAATATTATAATCAATATTCTGTTTCTTTAGTTTTCCTGAAGAGTCGGGGTCATTGTTAACAAAGATTAACAGCTACATCTAAATAATCCAAATGAAAAAACTTTTATTGATTCTGGTTCTCCTGTCTAATTTGGCTTTTTCCCAAATGCCTGATATTTCTAAAGTGTGGCTGAATCAGTCACGACCGTATATCGGAACGATTGGTGATGAAAACGAAACCATTAAACTGAAAATAGATATTTCTGAACAGAATAAGAAAAATGACCAGGAATATTTTGTCTCAGGATATTCTGTTGTTGAAAATAATACTTCTCAGTATGAAGGTAAATTTACCATCACGAATTACAGGGACGGTAAGAAGAAAGGTATTGTTTATGGCGACTATGAGCTGGTCGAAGAAAATAAAGGCAGACATTCAGGTGTTTTTAAAGGAAAGTTTGTTTATACATTTCAGTGGAACAGAAAAACAGAAAAAATTGAAAATCCATATATAGAACTGTCTGGAAACTGGAAAAGTTATGACGGAACTTTAGATTTTAAAACAATTCTGAAAAACAACTAATCATGTTAAGATTAATCTTAGGCATCATGGCCGGAATTATTGCAGGTTCTGTTTATGTATGGGCAATAGAAACAATCAACCATATTTTGTACCCATATCCCGCAGGTATGAAGGCCGATGATATGGAAGCCTTCAAATCATATGTTGAAAACCTGCCTTCTGCCGGTAAGCTGATGGTTATTATGGGGTATGCTCTCGGGGCTTTGGTGTCAGGTTTCATATCAACGAAAATTGTAAAAAACACAGGACCGGCTGCTGCAATTATCTGTGGACTTATTTTTCTTTCTTTTACTGTTTATAATATGATCGTTTTACCAACGCCAATTTGGTTTTGGATCTTAGGAGTCCTTGTCTGGACGCTGGTTTTAGTAGGATATAAATTAGCTTTAAGCAAAAAATCAGTTTAAAAAAATCTCAACGCTGCAGCGTTATAAAAACCAAAATATGAAATTAGGTGCATTTTCCCTCAGCTTAAGTGTAAAAGATTTAGAAAAGTCAAAAGATTTTTACGAAAAGTTAGGCTTCGTCCAGATGAGTGGAAGTATTGAAAGCAATTATCTCATTATGAAAAGCGGAAGTACTTTAATCGGAATCTTTAAGGCGATGTTCGATGGAAATATGCTCACATTCAATCCCGGTTGGGATGAGAATGCTCAAAATCTGGAATCTTTTGATGATGTAAGGGCAATTCAGAAATACCTGCAGGAAAATGAAGTCGTACTTGAAAAAGAAGCTGATCCAAACACTTCAGGACCTGAACACATTTTCCTGAAAGATCCCGATGGGAATATGATTCTGATCGATCAGCACAGGTGAGGAATGGGCGATTAATGATGGGTAATAAGTAATGGGTAATAAGTAATGGGTAATAAGTAATTGGAACGTATAATATTAATTTAGATTTTCGGGCAAAATCTTTAATCACAAAACTTTAAACTGAATTATGGCTACAGTAAACATTTATCTTACATTCAACGGAAATTGCAGGCAGGCATTTGATTTTTATAAATCAGTGTTTGGAGGAGAGTTTCCCTATATCGGAACTTTTGGAGAAATGCCTCCGCAGGACGGAAAAGAATTGTCTGAACAGGATAAAAACAGAATTATGCACGTTACGCTCCCAATTTCAAAAGAGACAATGCTGATGGGAAGCGATACAGCGGAAGAGTGGTCCTCCGGTGTCACAGCAGGAAATAATTTTTCTGTTTCTATTAATGCAGATTCTAAAGAAGAAGCTGATACATTATTCGGAGGATTGTCGGATGGAGGAATCGTTACCATGCCTCTTGCAGATACTTTCTGGGGTGCTTATTTTGGAATGTTTACCGATCAGTTTGGCATTAATTGGATGGTCAACTATGATGACCCTGAAAAAATGCAGCAACATCCGTAATTATTATTTTGATTTACCAGATCTGAACAAACTGACATTTATTATGTAGGGTTTGTTTTTGGTGATCCTGAATTCTGAAATTTATTGTTAATTAAAACTCAAAAAGATGAAATTTACTATTTAGGCAATTCAGTCCGGGCACAGAAAGGTAAAAAAGCGGAGCCGGTTTCCCCGGTTATATCCGGGCAATTAAAAATCTCGGGGTTTCCCTTAAACAGTTTATGTTTCTGACAGAAATACTGAATATTTCGACACCCAAAATCAATCTGTTGAAACCGGAAGTAAATATGACAATTTATTGATCTCAGATAACCTTAACCTGGAAAATTTTAAAATACGCTTAAATTTCATTAACAGGGCGGCTCAGATTACATGATATTTTGTAAAGACTGTGCAGAAAACGGAGTGGAGGGCTGGAAAATGGATGTAATTCAAATGACCTGCACTTACTTTGATACAAATGAGAAAGATATTTTAAAAGAAAAAATTCCTTGATTCTTTTATGTATTGGCAGACTGAAATTTCTGATTTGATTTATTATTTGTTGTTATTGATTAAAAATATTAAATTTGATATTTTGATAGATGACAATAATAAAGATGTGAATTATGAAGATTTTCAGGCAGTTGGTACTTATTACATTAATAAGCATTTCAACATATTCTTTTGCGCAGGATAATGACCTTGGTGCATGGTATATGTACTTCGGAAATAATAAGATCAGCAAAAAACTGAACTTCCATAACGAAATTCAATACCGGACTTTTGACGGGGCAGGAGATCTGGAACAGCTTCTTATCCGTACCGGTATCGGTTATGACTTAACAGAAGACAACAACAATATTTTGCTGGGATATGGATTTATTTTAAGCAGGCCCTACGTTAATGGTGAAAAAACTGAAAATGTCGAGCACCGTATTTTCCAGCAGTATATTACCAAACAGAAAATAGGACGTTTTAACCTGCAGCACCGTTACCGTCTGGAAGAAAGGATTTTAGAGGATGATTTCAGGATGAGGTTCCGTTATTCATTGGGGCTTACTATTCCGGTCACAAATAAAGAAATGGTGCCCAAAACTTTTTACCTGTCAGCGTATAATGAAATTTTTCTGCACCTCGACAGTCCTGTTTTTGACAGAAACCGGGTTTACGGAGCTTTGGGTTTTGTGATCAGTAAAAATATGAGAATTGAAGCAGGGTATATGAATCAGATTCAGGAAAGTAAAAACCGCGGACAGGTTCAGATCGGATTTTATAACAATATTCCGTTCACTCAGAACTAGGTGCGTACACAAAAATTATCCTCGTAATATATTTGAAACCAAAACAGCAGCTCCGTGCTGCTTACTAAATTAAATAACCGATCAAAATGATTCATACCTACGTTATCATATCCATTGCAGTCCTGTTGTCTGTTATGATACTTGTGATGATAGGACAGAAGCTGAAAGTGGCTTATCCTATCTTTCTGGTAATTGCCGGACTTATTATCAGTCTTGTGCCCGGGATGCCGCATATAGAAATCGAACCCGACCTGATTTTCCTGATCTTTCTACCTCCGATCTTATTCGAAGCGGCATGGTTTACATCATGGCAGGATTTTCATAAATGGAGAAAACAGATTTTCTCAATGGCATTTGGGCTGGTTTTTCTGACTTCGATTGTGGTGGCGTACCTATCTTCTTCAATAATTCCGGGATTGACCGTAGCAATGGGATTTCTGTTGGGAGGGGTCAATTCACCGCCCGATGCAGTGGCTGCAACTTCTGTGTTAAAGCACATGAAAATTCCAAAAAAAATTACCAGTATTCTGGAAGGAGAAAGTCTCATCAATGATGCATCAAGTTTAATTGTATTTAAATTTGCTTTGGCAGCAGTGATTTCGGGACAGTTTATCTGGAGAGATGCCATCGGTGATTTTTTCAGTATGGCAGTGGGTGGAATTGCAGTGGGACTTGCAACAGGACTGATCTTTGGTTTTTTCCTGAGGTTAATTCCTTCCAATTCAAATATTGATACCATTTTTACGCTGATCGTTCCCTATATCATGTACATCGGTGCTGAGCATTTTGAATTTTCAGGGGTTTTGGCAGTTGTTGCAGGAGGGCTGGTTATGTCTTATAACTCACATTGCTATCTCAGTCATACATCAAGGATTCAGTCGGGTAATGTATGGAGTGTTTTGATTTTCCTGATGAATACCATTATTTTCATTTTAATCGGTCTTGAACTACCGATCGTTGTGGCAGCAATGAAAGATTATACCATCTCGGAAGGAATTATCTACAGCATTGTGATTGGTGGAGCCATTATATTGACAAGACTTGTGTACAGTTACAGTGTCATGTATTTCCCCTGGTATTGGTCAGAGAAATTCAGACTCAATAACCCTAAACCTGACTGGAGGGAACCGTTTATCATCAGCTTTGCAGCAATGCGTGGCGTAGTTTCGCTGGCCGCAGCCTTATCAATACCGGCATTCTTACCCAATGGGGAAGCCTTTCCACACCGGAATATTATATTGTTTGTAACCTTCGTGATCATTTTGATCACGCTGGTTGGACAGGGATTGATGCTGTCCCCAATCTTAAAATGGTTAAAAGTAAGCGATGCAGGAAGTGAACTGCCGGAAGAAAAACAGGAAGTCATCCTCATGAGAAAACTCAAAGAAACAGCACTTCAAAAACTGGAATCTGATTTTTCTGAACTGACGGAAACCAACAGTATGGTGCGTCATCAAAAACATAAACTTGAAAACGAAATGATGATGATGGCAGATAAATCTCAGTGTATGGCTTCAACAGGAGATTATGTTACCGCAATGAATGAAAATAAAGAGGTGATCAGGCAGCTGATTCAGGCTCAGAGAAATGAACTTCACCGTATGAAGCGGGAAAAAGTTTTTGACGATCACGTAATGAGGACTATAGAAATGCAGCTTGATTTTGATGAAGCTAAAATAACAGGTTTCAGTCATTCTTAAATTGTATTAATTTATATTAAATTGTATTGTTTCAACGTTAAAGAATGTAATTTTAGAGAAGTTTGGAAAACGATTTTCTTTTTATGAAAGGATTAGGAAGGAAATGGTCTGTAATTTAATTTAATAAAACATAGTCATGGAAACTTCAATCATCATCAGAAAGAAAATCAAAGCACCAATAGAAAAAGTCTGGAATGCACTAACCACTGAGAGCGAACTTCATTCCTGGTATTTTGATATTCCGGAGTTCAAAGCCGAAAAAGGGGAGATGTTTCAGTTTTATGAACCCGGTGAGGAAAGAAAGTATCTCCATCAAATTGAAATCATCGAGGTTACGGATCGGCAAAAATTAAAACATTCCTGGTTTTACCCGGATTTTTCTGAAGAAAAAACATTTGTTACATGGAGTGTAGAATTAGTGGAAGATGAAACCTGGGTAACATTAACCCATGAAGGAACCGAAAAATTGAAAGATCTTGGAGAAGGATTTTCGAAAGAAAGCTTTACAAAGGGATGGAACGAGATCATCGGACAAAGTTTAAAACTGTATCTTGAAATCTTATGATGAGGTTAAATACGGTTATGCCGGTTTTATGGACAAAAAACCTGGAGGAGTCTATAGGATTCTATACGCACATTTTAGGATTTTCACTCATTGAAGCAAATGTTGAAGCCCATTGGGCGATTGCGAGAAAGATGAAATAAAGATAATGCTGACCTTGCCCAATGAGCATGGCACGGCAAATATCATTTGTTTTTCCGGTTCTTTTTATTTTAATGTTAGTGATGTAGACCGTCTATGGGATGATCTGAATTCCATTACAAAGATCTGCTGCAGGATAGAAACATTTGACTGGGGAATGCGTGAATTTGCCATTTATGATAACAATGGGTATATCTTACAATTCGGACAACCCCTGAATGAAATTAGTAAGGTGAAATAAATTTTGCTATTTTTGAAGAAATATTTTAGAAATTAAAATGAAAAATAAAATAATTACTGGTTTCGCAGCACTTTTGCTGTTTGTATCCTGTAACAAAGACAAAGAAATACTGAATTCCCTGGTAGACTATAACAGTTCTATGGAAGCTAAGGGATATCATTTTGGGGACAAACTTGATCTTCCGAAAGAAGTTTTAGATAACGCAGAAACAATAAGTATCAGTTTCGGGGATAAAGAAACTTCAGATTTGGTTGTTGATTCTAAATATTTTACGCTTGGTGACAATGCCGTTACTTTTAATATCAAAACAAAAGGGGGCGAGACCTTATACCAGGATGCAACTATCAATGTGTACAGTAAAAGTCCGGAGCAGAATCTCAGTTATGAGGTCGTAGCAGAATATCCGCACAATCCCGCCAATTTTGTACAGGGTTTCCAGATTGACGGAACTACAATTTACGAAAGTGAAGGTCAGTATGGTTCTTCCAGACTGATCACTTATAAAATAGGAGATACCATTCCCATTAAAGAGACAAGGCAGGCAGATGATGTTTTTTCTGAAGGAAGTACGATTGCCGGAGATAAAATTTATCAGCTGACATGGGAAAACAAAAAAGGATTTGTTTACGATAAAAGTACATTGAAACTGCTTTCTGAATTCCCTTACCCGGATATGATGGTTAAAGGCTGGGGATTGACTTATGACGGAAAAAATTTGATCGCTTCAGACGGTACAAAAAATCTGTATTTCATGAATCCTGCGGATCCGTCAAAAATTGTCAGGTATATTTCAGTAGCAGGGAACAGTTCAGTGTATGACCAGTTAAACGAGCTGGAATATTATAAAGGATTCATCTACGCAAATGTATGGCACAAGCCGGTCATTCTAAAAATCAATCCTGCGAATGGTGAAGTGGTTGGTAAGTTTGATTTTACAAAACTGGCTGATCCATTTACAAAGCAGGACAGCGAAAATGTTCTGAATGGAATTGCTTTTAAGGGCGATAATATGGTTGTTACCGGGAAGAAATGGTCGAAAATCTATGAAGTTGCGATTAAGTAATTTTATAGTATTCATCATATCCCATAAATAAAATAAAGTATGTAAATTGGTAGCGTTCCTATACGGAACGCTATCATTCGTAAAAAAAAGTTTTTTTGAAAATACTTACAGTCTCATTCATTCTTTTTTTCTGTTCACTTTCTGCGCAGAGAGTGCTTCCTTTTGATACACTCCGGATCAAAGAGGTGAAGGATATGTTTGCTGATGACTATGGAAATATTTATCTCTACAAAAATAAAGATTTCAGTTTCACAAAATATGATTCGGTTGGTAAACAGTTGGGAAAGTTGATGTTTACCGTTCCGTTCAGGGTACAGGGAGTTCAGAATCCTTTAAGCATTGCTTTGTTTTCTGAAAATGCTCAGGAAATGAAATTTGTTGATCAGAATCTGAATGAGATTCAGAAGTTGGATTTCAAACAGAAGTTTACCTTTATCAAACACGTTTATGCCGAAGATCTGCAGCAGATCTGGTTGCTGGATGAAAGTACAAAACGTTTGCTTCAGTATAATTTCAGGAATGATACCACCATCAATTCTTATCCTTTTGATGCAAGCTTTGATGATCTGACAGATCTTCTGGTCTACGAAAACAAAGTTTATATTCTGACCAAAACGCAATTCAGGATTTATAATTTGAAATTCGAAAAACTTTTTGAAGCTTCTGTTGAAGAAGGTAAAAGATTCAGGAGGGAAAATGAATTTATTCTGATTGTAGCCAAAAATTCAATTTACAAATATATTCCTGAAAAAGAACTGATTAAAATATTTGAAGATCCCGATGTACAGATTGTGGAAAAAAACTCGCTCGCTTATTTTGAAATCAAAGGCAACAAACTTTATCTTTACAGCACAGAAAATCTGAAGGATTCTAAAAAACAGACTCCTCCGGAAACTCCGAAAAATGACACGGAAAAAACGGTGGAAGAATTGATGAAGGAGCAAGGCGAAAAACCCGACATGCTGAAACTTTTGGAAGAAATTAAGGAACTTGGTTTTTAGAAAAAAACAAAGTTAAAAATAAACATATACGTAAGAATAAGTATGCACATTGCAGTTACAGGGAATATTGGAGCAGGAAAAACTACACTGACCACGATGTTGGCAAAACAGTACGGTTGGGATGCACAGTTTGAGGATGTAGATCATAATCCTTATCTGGAAGATTTTTATGCAGATATGAGCAAGTGGAGTTTTGCATTACAGGTTTATTTCCTGGGAAGCAGATTCCGTCAGGTCAAAGAGATCAGGGACAGTGGCAAAAATATCATCCAGGATCGCACGATCTACGAAGATGCCCATATCTTTGCTGAAAATCTGAATGATATGAAACTTTTGTCAGACAGGGATTTTAAAAACTATTCCTCACTTTTTGATCTGATGAAAACCTTCGTTTCAGCTCCGGATTTGCTGATCTATCTTAAATCTGACGTTCCTAACCTGGTGAAGAAAATTTACAAAAGGGGTAGGGAATATGAAGCGTCTATCAGCATAGAATATCTTTCAAAGCTTAATCAGAAATATGAAAAATGGATTTCAGGTTATACAGAAGGGAAACTTCTTATTATTGAGGTTGATGATCTTGATTTTGTTGAAAAGCCCGAAGATTTCGGAGTGATCCTTGATAAAATAGAAACCGAACTGAATGGGTTGTTTTAATTCTGATTTTATTCAAGAATAACAGACTTTTTTAATAATAGGTACTGAATTTGTTTTAATCTGAAAGATTTAATTTAAATAAATAAAAATGTTGGTAAAAGTTCTGCATAACGGAAACTGCTCAAAATCAAATGCCGTTCTCGAATACCTTGATGAAAACGGAGTTCCCTTTGAAATCATCGATATTGTGAAAGACCCGTTGAGTGTTTTGGAACTTAAAACAGTTTTAAAAAAGTTAAATGAAAATGTATTTCATATCATCAGAAAAAATGAGAAACTTTATCTGGAAAATTATGCGGGAAAAGATTTTACCGAAGACGAATGGCTGAAGATCTTATCTGAAAATCCATCACTGATCCAAAGACCAATTCTGATCAAAGGTTCTGTCGCAATACTCGGAAGACCGGTTGAAAATGTGAAATTTTTTATTGAACAGTAAAATGAATTTTAAAAAGCAAATATAAAAAGTCAGCAATTGCTGACTTTTTGGTTTTATAAAAGGATAACATTTTCTATTTTGCTGACCTCTTTATAGATTTTTACCACCTGATCTGCATCTAAAACAAATGCATTTATATTGCAGGCCGTATATTTTCCGTTTTTACTTTCCCGATTTCCCAATGTAAATTTAATACCGTCAAAAACCCTGTATATTTCTGTAAGCTTTGCATCATCTGTCGGAATGATAAATTTAAAAAGATAGTCTTCAGGAAAATCGTGATGACCTTCCAGTTTTTCTTTTAATGAAATGTAAAAATCTTCAGGATTTGCGTGCTGATTTCCTTGTAATATGTCCATTATTGTTACTTATTTATATAAATATAACGAAAATTATCTTATTTTCCAAGTGGTCCCAAAAGAGACGCGGAACTTTGTTTTTCGTGATCTTCGATGATGTTAAACAATCCGTTGACAATCTGTTCCGAAGCTAACATGCTCAGGCCTCCTGCATTGACATTACTGTTACTGTTTCCACCACCTAAAAGACTTCCTAAAAGATTACTTCCGGATAATGCGGTATTGATGGTTTTTACAATTCCATATTTGTTCAGCTCCTGCTCAACTTTTGGAGCAATGGCTCCTACGAGTTGCTGATATGTTTTTTCCTTCAAAATTAAAGTAGCAGTACCTTTTTCGCCCTGTATGATTCGGGTTACATCCTGGGCATTGAGACTGTTGACCGCATTTTCAAGAATCGGTTTTGAGATATTTACCGTATATACGGCTGCATCAGCAATATATTCTCTCTCCTTGGCAACCAGAGACGGGGCAATTTTTTCCAAAGTTGTGTTGATGTCACGCAGCTGTTTCGGTAATGCTTTGTCTACAAGATTATTTTGCAAAAAAGCTTCCCTGTTGCCATAGATGCTCATGCCTTTATTAATTCCTCCTAAAAGTATTCTTTTGATAACAGTCAATCCCAGATCTGAGGTGGCAAGGGTGGAACAGGATTGCAGACTTGTCGTAATTACTGCTCCTGTCCCCATTACTAAAGCAATGGCTAAAATATATTTTTTCATTTCCAATTTTTTTAACCCTGTCAAATATTGAACCAAATGTATTGACAAATATTTGTTTAACAAAAATTTACGATCATAATTAAAATTTTTTGATATAATATAAATGATAGTGTTAACAAATTGTGAAGATAAAAAATAGAGATTGTATAAAAATGAGACATTGAGGATGTTTTTGGTTGATTTTTCATTCAAAAACATCTTTGCTTCAATGTGAAATATTTATTTTTTTTAGACTATTTTGTGTTGTAAACTATTAAAATTTTGTTTTTATTAACATATTTGGCATTATGATCTGCAATTATTAAAATATTTAAGTAATCTTAACATCATTTGAATTTTTTTATATTTTTGAGCAGGGTCTTATTAGAGTAAAATTAAGTTTAGATCTAAATAAGATATCCGCATTTCTTTGTACAAGATAAAATTAAACTATATGAAACAAACTAATTTAAAGTATTCTTGTCTGATTGCTATTCTTTACTTCGGTATGAATGTCAACGGGCAGGTGACTCCTCAGGATACGCTTCCAAAAGAGCAGAAGATCGAGGAGGTTGTGATGATTGGATATGGTAGCCAAAAGAAAGAGAACGTTACCGGGAGTATTGGTCTCGTTTCAGCAAAAGATTTAGCAGATAAACCAAATTCAAACCCACTCAGTTCTGTACAGGGTAAACTTGCCGGGGTAAATATTACCAATGTTGGTACTCCTGGCGGATCTCCGAGAGTTGATATCAGAGGGGTTGGTTCATTAACAGGGAATACCGTGTTTATTGTTGATGGTATGATCACGACTGATATTTCATACCTTAACCCACAGGATATAGAATCGATGAGTGTTTTGAAAGATCCGTCAAGTTTGGCGATTTTCGGAGCTCAGGCAGCCAATGGTGCTGTATTGATTAAAACTAAAACAGGAAAAGGCAAACCTGTTTTCAGTTTAAACTCTTATATAGGGTTTAAAAAAGTGACCAATGTTCCTAAAATGGTTAATGCTGATCAGTATATAGAACTATACAATGAAAAACTGATTAATGACAATGGTTCCAGCGCAGGTTCGATCACCAGAGCAAATTTCCCTGCTGATACAAATTGGTATGATGAAATTTTACGTACCAGCATTATCAATGCCAATGATTTTTCTGCCATGGGTAGTTTAGGAAAACTTAATTATTATGGTAGCGTAGGATATCTTAAGGATGAGGGTAACCTTGCGGCGGGTTCAGGTATCAACTCAGGAAGTGGTTTTGGAAGATTTAACACGAAATTAAATCTTAGTTATAAAGTAACAGACAATATAACCATTGGAAACAATTTCAGTTTTTCCAAAATGCGTACCGATATTTCGCAAAATCCCTTGTTGACAGCTTTTATTGCTCCTCCAATATTTTCACCAATGAATTCGGCTACAGGAAATTATCAGTTTTTTGATGGATACAGTATTGCCAACCCTAGAGCACAGTTAGATCAGTACCGTTCTCAAAAAAATGAGGAGAGATTGCTGAATAATGTTTGGGGAGAAGTTAAATTTTTAAA
Source organism: uncultured Chryseobacterium sp. (assembly GCA_963526305.1). Classification (GTDB taxonomy): domain Bacteria; phylum Bacteroidota; class Bacteroidia; order Flavobacteriales; family Weeksellaceae; genus Chryseobacterium. Next base: position 341,565 of record CAURNW010000002.1, read on the forward strand.
GGATTTTACTTTCAGAGCGAGCTATGCTAGTGATAATTATAATCCAACTCAGTATGAATATACTCCTACACTTACTTATGTACCAACTGCAAACCAGGTTCCTTCTACTTTGATTACAAGAGGATATAAAAACAGTAATTACGTTTGGGATAATACAATCAACTGGAAGAAAAGTTTTGGGAATCATAATTTTGACGTTCTTGCCGGTTTCTCAAGAACCAGAACGACCTTGTCACAAAATTATTCATCTGCAAGAAACGTTATTTACGATGGTACAAATGGTTCGCTGAATATTGCAAACGGAACTGACATCATACTCGTAAGTGGTGTTGATAGAGATGATGCAGTTGTAGCAGGTGTTTTTCAGGATCAACAGAGAATCGAATCTTTTTTTGGAAGATTGAACTATGATTACAAAGGAAAATATCTGTTGAATGCATCTATTCGTAGAGATGCGAGTTCTCAGATTAGCGTAGACAGATCCAGAACTTTCCCGGCAGTAAGTGCGGGCTGGGTGATATCGAAAGAAGATTTTATGAGTGAGCAAAATGTTTTCAGCTTATTAAAATTAAGAGCTAGTTATGGTGAATTAGGAAATCCGAATGTATCGAGAAAATTTAATGCAAACACATCTATTATTGGTGCTGGTGCATATTTTGGTAACACAGGTGCTCCTGCTGTGACGATTGATGAATTTATTGACCCAAATATCGGATGGGAAACAACCGTAGGGAAAGATGTAGGACTGGAAATGGCATTATTCAGTAACAAGCTTAAAATTGATGCAGCTTATTTTATTAAAGATTCAAAAAATGTTGTATATGGTGTTAATCAGGGAACTGTATCCGGTGCAAGTAACTGGAATAATTTTGTGACCAATGCATACTCTTTTAAGAACAGAGGTTTTGAAATATCTGTCAATTATAATACTAAATTGAGTGACAATGTAAATTTCGGAATCTACGGTAATTTTACTTCTCTTAAAAATGAAATTACATCAGTATTTCGTGGATCATATTTGGAAACTGGTGCCAGTTTATTCGGAAATTCCATTGTTAGACTGCAGAATGGTCAGCCTGTAGGTTCGTACTATGGGTATAATGTATCTGGTGTATTTCAAACAGACGCAGAAGCAGCAGCATCTGGACAGACCGGAGCGAAAGCCGGTTGGTTCAAATTTGAAGATCAGGATGGTAATGGAGTCATAGATTCAAGAGACAAAACATTCTTAGGAAGTCCTATTCCTAAAGGAACTTACGGTTTTGGAGTTAATTTTAATGTTTACGCATTTGATATTGCGGTTGATTTCCAAGGTGTATTTGGTAATAAAATTTATAATTATAACCGGGAGCAGCGATATGGTAATGAGACTTGGGACCTTGATATTTATAATAACAGATGGCGTGGTGCAGGTACATCCAATACAAATTCAATGATTACTTCCAATCAATCTGTTATCTTACCAAGCAGTTTCTATGTAGAGGATGGCAGTTATATCAGAATAAGAAATATTCAGGTTGGATATAACCTGCCGAAAGAATTTGCAAAAGCACTTTCTGTGACAAAATTAAGATTATATCTGAGTGCTCAGAATCCTTGGACAAGTTTCAAATATAACGGCTTCTCTCCTGAAATCAATAATACGGACAGAGTACAAATGGGAATTGATAACAATATTTATCCGATTTCTGCAATTTATACAATGGGTATGAACTTAACATTTTAATTAAAAAATTATGAAAAAAATATTTTTAACGCTCTCTTTATTTTCATTAATGGCTAGCTGTGGTGATGACTTTGTAGATATACAAGATGAAGGAAGGGAAGACGTATCAAATTTCTTCACCACTCAGGATGATGCTATGAAAGCTACTTCTGCCATCTATAGTTTTTTAAGAAGCTGGGAAAATACAGGTTTTCCTGCACAATTTGTATTTGGTGTGACAGGTGATGATGTTGAAAAAGGATCTAATCCTGGAGATGCATCATTTATTAATGCGTACGATAACTTTTCATTTACAGTAAGTGATGATGGGGTGAGAGGATATTGGATCGGACAGTGGCAAGCTGTTAACAGAGCTAATCAGGTAATTACAAATGTTCCAAAAATCGAAATGGATGGTACTCTTAAAAACAGATTGGTTGCAGAGGCCAGAATGTTAAGAGCATATTTCTATTTCAATTTAGTTAGGATTTATGGAGGGGTTCCAATTTTTGACGGCTTACCTGCAGACGGAAATTATTCGAAAGCAAGAAACTCTAAAGAAGAAGTTTACAATTTTATCGTATCAGATTTACTTGCAGCTTCTGCCGTTTTACCTCAAACATATGCTGCTACAGATCGTGGAAGAGTAACAAAAGGTGGTGCTCTCGGATTACTTTCCAAAGTATATCTTTATATGAAAGATTACCAGAAAGCGTATGATACTTCAAATCAGGTTATTTCATTAGGATATTCTTTAGATCCTGACTTCAATCATTTATTCAGACCCGCAGGAGAATTCGGTACTGAATCTGTTTTTGAAGTAAATTGTGATTGTGTTGCAGGATTTGGAGGTAGTCAATACTCAGAAGTTCAGGGAGTTAGAAATCAATTTGGATGGGGCTTTTTCACCCCTACTACAGCTTTGGAAAATGCATTTGAGCCAGGTGATATCAGAAAAGAACTGACTATTTTGAGAGAAGGTGAAACTACGATTGAAGGCGATTTAATCAAAAAAGGAGATCCTAACGCTGGTAATATGTGGAACCAGAAAGTTTATGTACCATCGTCTCTGAATAACAGTGCCTGTGGTTATGGCTCTATACAAAATCTAAGAATTTTAAGATTTGCTGATATTCTTTTAATCAATGCAGAAGCAGCTAATGAATTAGGAAATACTGCTGTTGCAGTTACAAATATTAATAAGGTAAGAACAAGAGCTCAGCTTGCTAATACCACAGCAACTGGTCAGACCGCTCTCAGAAATGCGATCTGGCAGGAAAGAAGAGTCGAGCTGGCAATGGAAAATGACAGGTTCCCGGATTTGGTAAGAACAGGACAGGCAGCTACATTTTTAGGACCTAAAGGATTTACAGCCGGTAAAAATGAAGTGTTTCCAATTCCTTTGGATGCAATGAATTCCAGTAATGGACTATTTGTCCAAAACCCTGGTTACTAAAAATATTTAATAAAAAAATAACCAAAGTTTAACTTTGGTTATTTTTTTACCATTTTTTTTATTTTTAAATTGTGACTCATGAAGGTAGGTATTGTAACAATATTAGTAATTTCTGCAAGTGTATTTTCCTGCACAGCCAGCAAAATTTCGCCAGGCAAATCCCTCAGCCACGCTCTTTCAGATGAGCAGTTGATGGATAAAGTTCAGAAAGATGCTTTAAAATATTTTTGGGAGTATGCAGAACCCAATTCGATGTTGGGAAGAGAGCGTTACCATGAAGATAACATTTATCCGGATGATGATAAGCATGTCATTACCACCGGTGGTTCCGGATTCGGATTAGCCACTATTCTTGTTGGAGTTGAAAGAGGCTTTATACCCAGAAAGGAAGCCGTAAAAAGACTGACTGTAATAATGGATTTCCTTGCGAAGGCAGACCGTCACAAGGGTGCCTGGTCACACTGGATCAATGGAGAAACCGGTAAAACCGTTCCTTTCGGTAAAAAGGATAACGGTGGAGATCTGGTGGAAACCGCTTTTCTTACAACAGGAATCATTCAGGTTCGCGAATATTTCAAAAACGGAAATCCCGAAGAAAAAGCGCTGGCTGAAAAATGTGATGAACTGTGGAAAGGTATCCAGTGGAACTGGTATACAAAAGGGGGTGAGAAAGTATTATACTGGCACTGGTCTCCCGATTATCAATGGGAGATGAACTTTCCGCTTCAGGGATATAATGAGTGTCTGATTACCTATATCTTGGCAGCATCTTCTCCAACTTATTCGATTGATGAAGAAACCTATTATAAAGGCTGGACCAGAAACGGAACTTACCTGTCAGATAAAGAAAAATACGGGCTTCCCATGTACGTAAAACATAATGGAGCAGAAGAATATGGCGGACCTCTATTTTGGGCACATTACTCGTATATTGGCTTAGACCCAACCAACTTATCAGATAAATTCATCAAAAATTATTTTGATTTGAATAAAAATCAAGTGTTGATCGATTACAGATATTGTGTTGAAAACCCAAAACAATGGAAAGGTTACGGGCCAAATTATTGGGGATTGACCGCAGGTTATTCAAGAAATAAAGACGGAAGCGTTGGCTACGATGCACATTTTCCACAAAATGATCATGGAGTAATCACTCCGACAGCGGCTCTGAGCAGCTTCCCTTATTTACCAAAAGAATCAATGGATTTCTTAAGGTTTATGTATACTCAAAAACCTGAATTTATCGGTTCTGCAGGGCCTTACGATGCAACATCGATCAATTATGACAATTGGACAACACCCAGGTATTTAGCGATCGATCAGGGAACAATTGCTCCGATGATTGAAAATTACCGCACCGGATTTTTATGGAAATTATTTATGAATGCTCCTGAAATCCAGCAGGGATTAAAGAAGTTAAGCTTCAAATCTGAAAAATATAATATTAAATAGTATTTTTTAGGAGCTTAATCCCGCTTTCCACTGTATCTTTTTTATTACGGCCTCGTCCCGAAAATTCGGGATCCGGCCGCAACAAAAAAGGATGCCGTTGCAATCGGGGCTAATGGGCTAATCAGCAACAGTCAGGCTTACAGAATAATTGACAGAAACGGATTTTAACCCGTTTAATTAAAAAAGGAATTCATTAATTTGGTTTTAGCCAAAACTTAAAAATTCTCATCATGAAATTAAAACTAAACTGCCTCCCTATTTTACTTCTCCCATTTTCTCTAAGTTTAAATGCGCAGGAAATTAAAGGTGAATTAAATAAAGAGATTACGAAACAGGAAAAAATTACCTATATTCTTGATTATCCTCAAAAAGTAAAGGGAGATGTCCCTCTGATCGTATTTCTTCACGGTTCGGGAGAAAGAGGAACCAATCTCGAGATCGTAAAAGCACACAGCCCGTTCACGTATAAAAACCTGATCAAGGAACCTGTTGCGATTTTGGCGCCGCAATGCCCTGAAAATACTTGGTGGGATACCGTAACCGTATATAATTTAATTAAAGAAATTCAGAAAAAATACAAAATCGATGCTTCCAGAATTTACCTCACAGGACTTTCAATGGGAGGTTGGGGAACGCTCAAATTGGCAATGGAACATCCGGAAATGTTTGCTGCTGTAGTTTCAGTTTGTGCACCGACAGACCGGGTGATGTATGCGAACATCGATCAATACAGGAATTTAAACATGAAAATTTTTCATGGCGGAATGGACGATGTTGTTTTACCGGAAAACGCACTGAATTTTTACCAATACTTACACCCCGTTAACCCAACAGCAGAATTAACAATTTTTCCTAATGACAACCATAATTCGTGGGATTCAACCTATTCAAATCCCGCATTGTACGGATGGATGCTGTCAAAAAGGAAAGAGAAATAACTGTTAAATTTAATGATATGAGTAAATTTTGAAAATAAACTGTCAATTGCTGAGCGAATGACTTGCAGACAAAAAGACCTGCAGCAAGTGTAAAAAAATTAGCGAACCTGTGTTTATAACAAAATTATCATTAAAAAAGTAAGGCTTAAAACCCTTGCCCGGTGAAGCGTCTTTGCGTTTAACCAACCAGAAATTAAAACAAAAACAGAACTATAATTTATAACGAAGATAGATTTATGAAAAAGTTAATTGTAATCGCCACCTTAGCATTGGCACCTATGTTTTCGGCGCAGGAAATGGTCACAAAACCAGTTCAGTCTTACCAGACTGCACAGTATCAGGCAAAGAAAAAAGCATTTGTGGATGCGCTTTTGGCTAAAATGACATTAGATGAAAAAATCGGACAGCTCAATTTACCAAGTTCGGGAGATTTTACGACAGGTCTTGCCAAAAGTTCGGATATCGGAAAAAAAGTAGAGCAGGGATTGGTAGGCGGACTTTTCAATATCAAAGGAGCAGATAAAATCAAAGCAGTTCAGAAAGTAGCCGTTGAAAACAGCCGTCTCAAAATTCCAATGATTTTTGGAATGGACGTTATTCACGGATATGAAACTACCTTCCCGATCCCGTTAGGACTCGCAGCTTCATGGGATATGAATCTGGTACAGCAGTCAGCAAGAGTCGCTGCGAAAGAAGCTGCGGCAGATGGGATCAACTGGACATTCTCACCAATGGTGGACATTTCCCGTGAACCGAGATGGGGAAGAGTTTCTGAAGGTTCAGGGGAAGACCCGTATTTGGGAAGCGAAATTGCCAAAAATATGGTGTACGGTTACCAGGGGAAAGACTTGGCCAACGGCACGAATATTTTAGCCTGTGTAAAACATTTTGCTCTTTATGGAGCGGGTGAAGCGGGTAGAGATTACAACACGGTAGATATGAGCCACGTGAGAATGTTCAATGAATACTTTCCGCCCTATAAAGCAGCAGTAGATGCCGGGGTTGCCTCTGTAATGGCTTCTTTCAATGAAGTGGACGGAGTTCCCGCAACCGGAAACAGATGGCTGCAGACTGAAGTTCTCAGAAACCAGTGGAAATTCAAAGGCTTTGTGGTAACAGATTACACCGGAATCAATGAAATGGTTGACCACGGAATGGGAGATCTGCAGCAGGTTTCTGCCTTAGCGTTAAAAGCAGGCGTTGACATGGATATGGTAGGAGAAGGTTTTTTAACCACATTAAAAAAATCTCTGTCTGAAGGCAAAGTAACACAGGCTGAAATCGATATGGCGGCAAGAAGAATCCTTGAATCGAAATATGATCTGGGCCTGTTTGATAATCCTTATAAGCACGGAGATGCCAAACTGGCGGCAAAAGAGGTGTACAGCATGGAAAACCGTAACATTGCAAGAAGTGCAGCAGCACAGTCAATGGTTCTGATGAAGAATGAAAACCAGGTGTTGCCACTGAAAAAATCAGGAACCGTTGCGGTAATCGGACCCTTGGTCAACAACTCAATGAATATGGCCGGAACCTGGAGCGTAGCGACAAAGCATGCTGCTTCTGTTAACCTGATGCAGGGTCTTCAGGCTAATTACGGTAAAGAAGTAAAATTTCTTTCCGCTAAAGGTGCCAACATTGATTATGATGCTAAATTAGAAGAGATTTATGCCGCTCACGGGAAGAAAACAGATCGTGACGAACGCTCAAAAGAAGCATTGCTGAAAGAAGCGGTTGATATTGCCAGTAAAGCTGATGTCATTGTCTTGGCAATCGGAGAATCAGCGGAAATGAGTGGTGAATCTTCTTCAAGAACTGAAATTACCATTCCTCAGTCTCAGGTAGATTTGTTAAACGAACTGAAAAAGACAGGAAAGCCAATCGCAATGGTGCTTTTCACAGGCCGTCCGTTAGCTCTGACAAATGTTAAAGAAACTCCCGATGCGATTCTGAATGCCTGGTTCCCGGGTTCCGAAGCTGGCAGCGCTATTGCTGATGTCCTTTTCGGAAAGGTGAATCCTTCAGGAAAACTGCCGATGACATTTCCAAGAAGCTTAGGGCAGGTTCCTATTTATTATAATGCTAAAAATACAGGCCGCCCGTTAGATCAGAAACTGGTGGATAAATGTGAATACCAGAGATTCCGTTCCAACTATATGGATGAATGTAACACGCCGTTGTACCCTTTCGGATATGGCTTGAGCTACACAAGATTCAATTATTCCGATATAACGGTTTCCAATGCCAATCCGAAAGGAAATCAGACAGTTCAGGCTTCGGTTACCGTAACCAACTCAGGAAATTACGACGGGGCAGAAGTGGTTCAGCTGTATATCAGAGATTTGGTAGGAACGATCACCAGACCGGTAAAAGAATTAAAAGGATTCCAGAAAGTAATGCTGAAAAAAGGAGAATCTAAAAAGATTACTTTCAACATTACTCCGGAAAACCTGAAATTCTACAACGGAGACCTGAAATATGACTGGGAAGCAGGAGAATTTGATATCATGATCGGAACCAGTTCCGAAGAGGTAAAACATTCTAAAATTAACTGGACAAAATAATAATAAGAAGCCGCTCAATCCTGAGTGGCTTTTTTTATATCTTAGAATAACCTTAGTTCGGGATAAGGCTCTACAAAACGCAAAGCTAAACAAAAATAGTAATTACGTGATTTTCTAAGATTTAGGATATACAAAGGCGTGAAACTTATCAAAGTAATACAAAATTCTTGTATTGCTTTGATAAACGAAGTGGCATTGTTTAACTTAAAAGCGTTTCAAAAAGTAGTATTTCTTTGTTTTTCTTTGCGATAAAATAGCATTGTTTTGAAAATAAATTATTTAAAAAATTGTTTATCCCGAACTCAGGTTAGAATAAGAAAAACCGAATACATTTTGTGGTATTAACAACCAATTAAAAAATAATCATTAAAAACATGAAAAGAATAATTTTGTTCAGCGCACTGTTCACTGCCTCATTTGCAGGTGCCCAACAGAAAACTCCGGTTGCAGGAGGAGATCAGGACAGTCATGGCTGTAAAGGCTCCGCAGGTTACACCTATTCACAGATTAAAAAAGACTGTATAAGAATTTTTGAACAGAAAATAAAGCTGACGGAGGTGAAACCTGTAGGAAGTTCAACTTCATTAACGGCGGTAGTTTTCAGTAGTGACATGAAAAAAGCAGAAATTTTTCTTCCCGGACAAAATACCGGAAGTTTAATTTTAACAAGACTCGGAAAAGGAAAGGCCTGGAAAAATGCAGACTATATTTTAGTTCCTTATAAAAAATCAGGGTATCAGCTGAAAAAAAACAATGTTACCATTTATCACTAGAAAACAAAAACAGGAAGCCATTCCGACTTCCTGTTTTTATCTGTTAATTTGATTTTTTTGATCAGATTAACGTATTCTATAGATAATGTTATGATGCAACAACTTCCTCTTTATAAACAACTCCTTCATAACATGCATTGTAAATAGCTTTCAGTTCATCCAGTGTGGGAACTCTTGGATTGAATCCTGTACACGGATCTACCAAAGCATTATTGGCAATATAATCCAGATTTTTATCCCAGTCTTCTCTTGAAATTCCGAATTCTCTGATCGCTGACTGGTTATTAATTTCTGAACGAAGGGTTTCGACCGCCTGCGCTAATTCTTCTGCCGTTTCTTTTCCGATTACTTTCGCTAAATCAGGATAACGCTCCGTTGCCTGAGCATTAAAACGGATTACATTCGGTAAAAAAATAGCATTCGATGCTCCGTGTGGAATCCCATACAGCGCACCAACCTGGTGAGACAGAGAGTGAACGATTCCTAACCAGGCATTATTAAATGCAAGGCCTCCCATAAAAGAAGCATCATGCATATTCTGACGGGCATTGATATTATCCGGATTTTTTACCACTTCCTTCAGATTGTCAAAAACCAATGTCAGTCCACCTTTAGAAAGTGCATCAGCGATATTGTTATCAATATTTGAAACATACGCCTCAACGCAGTGTGTCAAAACATCAAGACCTGTGTTTGCAGTCACGTGAGCCGGCATCGAAGCACAGATTTCGCCGTCTATAATAGCAACATCAGGGGTTAATTCGTAAGAGACAATTGGATATTTTACTCCTTTTTCACGGTCTGTAATCACAGCTAGGCCTGTAGTTTCAGTTCCGGTTCCGCTTGTAGACGGAATTGCAATGAATTTCGCTTTATTCCTTAAAACAGGGACTGTAAAAGGTTTGATCATTGCCTCAAAATCAGCATCAGGATACTCATAAAATACCCACATGATTTTTGCCGCATCGATTGCAGAGCAACCTCCAAGTCCGATGATCCAGTCCGGTTGAAAATTCTGGATTACTTCAGCCCCTTTCATACAGGTGGCAGATGACGGATCTTCTTCCACCCCTTCGAAGATTTGGGTTTCTATTCCGGCTTCTTTAAGATAAGCAACCGCTTTATCCAGTGTTCCGCTTTTTCTCATCGAACTTCCGCCCGTTACAATGACAGCTTTTTTACCGCTGATATTTTTTAATTCTTCAAGACTTCCCGCACCATGGAAAACTTCTCCTGCAATAAATAATTTGCTCATTTTTTCTTTTTTAATTAATGATGCAAAATTAAAAAGGACAGAAGCGATGATGTTATACAAATAAGACTATCCGTTATACATTTGCACCAACTCATGCTGAAGTTCGGTAGGGGTCTCTTTCAGTTTTGCCTTCACAAACTTATTGAGTGCCGACGGAGAGTTGAAGCCCAGGTCAAAAGCAATTTCTTTATGGCTGAGATCTGAAAACAGCAGCTGACGTTTGATTTCTATGAGAATTCTATTATGAATCGCCTGAATTGCCGTTTCTCCACAATGCTTTTTTGTAATTGAATTCAGCTTTTTGGGAGTAATCGCCAATTCTTCTGCGTAATACTGAACAGTACGCTGCTGTTTGTAGTGCTCATTCAGTAATTTTTTAAACCGGACATATACAGGTTTGTCTGCAGTGTCTTTATACAGGACAGGGTGAAGTCCGTGAACGGATTCTATCAGTCCCAACAGGAAGATTTTTATATGGAACCTTGCCTGTTCTTTTTTGATCAGGCTGGGTTTTTGATAAATTCCCTGGATGATTTCGATAGTGTGTAAGCTCTGTTCAAAATCTTCAGGCGACAGAATAGTACAGTTCAGTTGGGTAGAAAGGTTTACGTTATACGTACTCAATTCGTTTTTCAGAATATCCGAACAGAACAGTATTTCTTCAAACAGGATTATTTTCCCTTTCAGTCCATCACTCAATTTCGATACAAAATGAATCTGTCCGGGAAATACAACAGAAATTTTTCCTGTTTTCAGGGAATGTATTCTATCCTCAATCTGAAGATGCAGACTTCCGTTCTCAATAAGGAGAATAAAAAAATGATTCTTTTTATGAGGTTCTATATAACTTTCAAGATTTTCTGCAGATAAATCAAAAACACGGAAAGAAAGATTTTGATCCTCTTCTTTCTGAATGTTTTTTTTGATCTTAAGTTCCATCATATTGCCTGTTTTTCTTAATGTTTTAAAAGGAAGCAGCAAATTTATGGCAAATCATTCACGCCTGCAATTTCCGGAATGAAGATCATACTGAAGAGCTCTGTCTTTCATTCATGAAAAATCAAATACAAATTGTTGATCAATTCTGCAAAATGATCAACTTAAACCTTTTGTTGGATGTAAAACTACCCTGTCAAAAGCCTTAAGTGTACAACCAAAGTAACTCCGTCAGTTCGAGTGTTTTTCGCAGCGCAGCGGAGAAAAATGTATCGAGAACCCGTGAACTACGGGCAACCTTTGAATCATAACATTAAAAATCCATGTTGAGATTCTTTCAGAATGACAAACGTTGCGGTTGTTTTAATAGAACTGAAAGTATTGCTAGGATAATAGCTTCGTCAGTTCGAGGGTTTATCGCAGCAAAGCGGAGAAAAATGTATCGAGAACCCGTGAACTACTGGCAGCCTTTGAATCATCAAATTCTCGATACGGTTTTTTCAAAACCTACTCGAAGTGACGCCTTAAGTGTACAACCAAAGTAGCTTCGTCAGTTCGAGTGTTTTTCGCAGCGCAGCGGAGAAAAATGTATCGAGAACCCGTGAACTATGGGAAGCCTTTGAATCATCAGATTCTCGATACGGTTTTTTCAAAACCTACTCGAATGGACGTCAGAATCTTTGTGTTTCATTGATAAGTTTACGCCTTTGTTTATCTTAAAAGCACAAAGCTGTTCAATAAACTTTGTTTTGCCTTGCGTTAAATTCAAGGCACTAAAAACTGCGCCGTTGCTGAGTAAAACGCCCTTGCGACCGAAAAATATCTTCAGGATTATAAAAAAACTTTGCGATCGTAGCGTTAAAAATTTATGTTGAGATTCTTTCAGAATGACAAACGTTGCAGTTGTTTTAATAGAACTGAAAGTATTGCTAGGATAATAGCTCCGTCAGTTCGAGTGTTTTTCGCAGCGCAGCGGAGAAAAATGTATCGAGAACCCGTGAACTACGGGCAACCTTTGAATCATCGCTTTAAAAATCAATGTTAATATTCTTTCAGAATGACAAACGTTGCGGTAATTTTAATATGACTGAAAGTATTGCTAACGATAACAGATTCTTCTGGTTGAGTAAAGCTTACCTATTCTTACAAATAAAAGTAGATTACCCATGCACTTTTTCCTGATCTAAACCTTCTTTACAATTTTCATCTCTCAACCAAAATCCGTATTTTTGTGCATCTAAAAGTAAAAGAAAGAATGAATTCCTACAAAAATCCATTGGAAGAGCGTTACTCGAGTGAAGAAATGTTATTTAACTTTTCTCATAACAATAAATTCCGTACCTGGAGAAAGCTTTGGATCGCTTTGGCTGAAATTGAAAAAGACCTTGGTCTGGAAATTACAGAGGAGCAGATCGCAGAGCTGAAAGCTAATGTTGAAAATATCGACTATGACAAAGCGGCTGAGTATGAGAAAAAATTCCGTCATGATGTAATGGCTCATGTTCATACGTATGGAGATGTAGCGCCATCAGCAAAGGGGATCATTCACTTAGGGGCAACTTCGGCTTTCGTAGGAGATAACACAGATCTCATTCAGATCCGTGACGGACTTTTAATCTTAAAGAAAAAGTTGGTTAACGTTATGAAAAATCTTGCGGATTTTTCTATTCAGTATAAGGACTTACCGACATTAGGTTTTACCCATTTCCAACCTGCTCAGCTGACAACAGTCGGGAAAAGAGCAACACTTTGGCTGCAAAGTCTGGTTCTGGATATCGAAGAACTTGATTTCTTCCTTGAAACCTTACGTTTCAGAGGAGTAAAAGGAACTACAGGGACGGCAGCAAGTTTCCTTGAGCTTTTCGATGGGGATTATTCCAAAGTAAAACATCTGGATAAGGAACTTTCAAAAAGATTTGGTTTTGAGAAAGTTTTCGGAGTTTCAGGACAAACGTATGACAGAAAAATTGATGCTAAAGTAGTTGCATTATTAGGGAATATCGCACAGTCAGCACATAAATTCACCAATGATTTACGTTTACTTCAAAATCTTAAGGAAGTTGAAGAACCGTTTGAGAAAAATCAAATCGGTTCCTCTGCAATGGCATACAAACGTAATCCGATGAGAAGTGAAAGAATCGGAGCATTAGCCAAATATGTGATGTCTCTGACAACAAGTTCTGCCATGGTAGCCTCTACGCAATGGTTTGAAAGAACACTGGATGATTCAGCCAATAAAAGATTGACGATCCCACAGGCATTTTTGGCAGTGGATGCAATCCTGTTAATCTGGAATAATATTATGAACGGCATCGTGGTGTATCCCAACAGGATTAATAAGCATATTATGGAAGAACTTCCTTTTATGGCGACCGAATATATTATCATGGAGGAAGTGAAAGCCGGTGGAGACCGTCAGGAGATCCACGAAGTGATCAGGCTTCATTCAATGGAAGCTTCTAAACAGGTAAAAGAAGAAGGTAAAGAAAACGATCTGATCGAAAGAATCCTGAACGATCATTCTCTGAAACTGGATAAATCAAAATTAAAAGAAGTTTTAGATCCTAAAAATTTCATCGGTTTTGCTCCGGTTCAGACGGAAGAATTCATTGCTAATGAAGTTCAGCCGATTCTTGATGAGAACCGGGACCTGATAGGTTTAGAGGCTGATTTGAGAGTATAAATAATTTGCAGTCTTTTCGGCTGCATTTTTTTTGAATTAATATGAAGTTCGATTTATTCCTTATTCTGATACTGACTCCTGTGATTGTATTTTCACAGGATTTAAAACCGAATAAGAAAATCAAATCCGATACAGATTTCACCCATACAGTTTCAGGAATGACTGCTCCGCTGAATGTAGAGGAGTTTTCCAGAACAGCTTTACTCACCCATTCTAAAAATGACAGCGTTTTTGCTGCTGAATATCAGGACAAGAATAAAGATATTCTGTTTAAGTTTCAGATTATTCCGGCATTACTCAATGAGGAGCGGCTTTTAAATCATTATCAGAAAGAACTCAATCAAAGGAGATATACTCCCAAAGAAAATGAGAAAGTAAGTAAATCAATCGTATATAAAGAGGGAAATTTTAAACTTCATGGAATCAGTACCTGTTTCAGTCATCTTGACAGATTGATCAATGTTAGGGTTTATGATGCCGGATTTTGGGTTTTTGTTTCTGAAATCAGTCAAAAAGGAAATGATACTGTAGCTTTGAATAAAATCCACGACAGGTTTTTGAGCAATATGAAGCCATCAGGGATTGTAGAAAAAAATCCTTTGACAAGATATTCCAGGATTTTTTACGCACCCATCGCAGCCCGTGATACTGCTCTGCTAAGAATTACAATGAGCAGTGCTACGAATAAGATGAAGTGGATCTATGAAAATGTGGATAAATATGAAAGATCTTCAGGAATTCCAGGAATTCTTTTAGATTTCCAGATCGCAGGGATTAATGGGTTTTTAGATTATACAACAGAAAAAAATCCAGGACCGATTAAAAAAGGTAACGCTCATGCAGACAAACTGATCCATTTTTTTACAAAACTCCGGAATGATGGTTTTACAGACGAATTTTTAATGGAACAGTATCATTATCTGTTAAGTCCGCCTGAAAATCATCAATTCGATTATACAGGCTATCACAACTGGAAATTAAGCAACTCAATCGATTATGATGTTTCTAAAAAATATTATATTATTGTAAATTCGCACAGGAAGGCAGACCTGAATAAAAACGAGTAACAGCGATTGATCAAATAATCAGTTCATGAAAAAAATACTTTTAGCATCTTTATTGATACCCATGATTTCTTTTTCACAGCAAAAGGAAGTTTTAAAGTATTTTATATCAAAAGATTCTCTGGTCGGAGTGAAAAATCAGAATGGAAAAATCATCGTTCCCGCACATTTCAAAATTTTCTCAGACATTGAAGACGGTGAACCCGTGAAAGGGGAAACCATTTATTTTGACGGTTACAAAAAAGAAGAGAAGTCACAGAAAAATGAATGGGGATATGTCTACGATAAAAAGGGGAATTTCCTGTACAGGCCTTTCTTATATGACAACGGGGCAGATTATTTCTCAGAAGGGCTGAGAAGATTCGTCGAGAACGGAAAGGTTGGTTTTGTTGACAGAAACGGGTCTGTTGTGATTACACCTCAGTCTGATTTTGCATCACCTTTTAATTTCGGATATGCTGCTTTTTGCAATGGCTGTGACTGGGAAAAAACTGAAGATGAGCACAAATCCATCGTTGGAGGAACGTGGGGAGTCATGAACTTTAAGGGTGAAGTTGTTCTGCCTGTCGCAAAATCGGAAAATACAGTAGAAATAGACGGGAAACATTATCCGTATCCATTCCGGTACAGTCAAAAAGAGAAGAAGATTCTTCAGTTTTTTGAAAAGCAGCATAACATACTTTCAGAGTTGTACTATGTCAATAATTTTACAGAACTGCCTGAGAATGAAAAGAAATTATATTTTGAAATTGTAGAAAGTCCCAAGAATAATTTTCCGTTTTACCAGGTAAACACCTACGATTACAGAAAAGTTGAAGCAGGGTCAACCTACCGTTATAAATTTTTAGTTTCAGAAGACGGTAAAACCGTTTCTGTAATAGATTATGATGATCAGAAAGTTCCTTTTGACCAATGGCTGAAAGATGAAATGAAATCAGCATCCGATTTTCAGAAAGAGCATCCTGATTATCCGAATAAATTAAGTAAATAAAAGTCTAATAATATTTAAATATCTGACATCTAATGTCTAATAACAAAAGAATTTTCGTAGAAAAAAGAGGTATTTTCGATGTAGAAAGTCCAAAGATTTTTGATGAGGTAAAAGCAGTTGTACCGTCAGTCAAAAATGTAAAAGTGTACAATGTATACGATATTTTTAACCTGAATTCCGGGGAATTCGAAAAAGTGGTGAACAGTACTTTTGTAGATCCGGTTACTGATATTCTGCATGAAGAAAATCCTTCCGGAGGAATTTATTTCGCCATGGAATTTTTACCTGGACAGTATGATCAGCGCGCTGATTCTGCCCAGCAGTGTATTGCCTTACTCACCCAAAACGAAAAGTCTACCGTGAGAAGCGGAAAGCTGATTGAATTTGAAGGAGTTTCTGAGGCTGATCTGGCTGAAATCAAAGATCTTCTGATCAATAAAGTCGAGTCTCAGGAAAAAGATCTTTCTGTATCCAATATCCCTGCGGATGAAATTCCGTCAAAGGTTTTGATTCACGAAAATTTCATCAGTTCTGATGAGGCTCAACTGGAAGATTTCTATAATAATCATGGTTTTGCTTTAGGTTTTGATGATTTGAAATTCATTCAGGAATATTTTAAATCGGAACAGAGAAATCCTACCGAGACTGAACTGAAAGTCTTAGATACCTATTGGAGTGACCACTGCCGTCACACCACCTTTGAAACGGAATTGTCAGATATTGAATTTGAAGGACAGTTTAAACATACACTGGAAACCATTTTCAGTGATTATATTGAAAAAAGAAAATTTCTGGGACGTGAATTGAAACCGATTTCTTTAATGGATCTGGCAACTGTCTGCGGAAGATATTTCCATAAAACCGGCAACCTGGAAAACCTTGTGGTTTCTGATGAGATCAATGCATGTACCATTCAGATCGAAGCGGAATATGACGGTAAAAAAGAGCCTTGGTATCTGTTGTTCAAAAATGAAACCCACAATCACCCGACTGAAATTGAACCGTTCGGAGGTGCTTCCACCTGTTTAGGCGGAGCCATCAGAGATCCGTTGTCCGGACGTTCTTTTGTCTTCCAGGCAATGAGACTGACAGGTGCTGCGGATGTGCTGGAAGCGGTGGATAAAACCTTACCGGGTAAATTACCTCAGAAGACAATCACCAGGCAGGCTGCAAACGGATATTCTTCTTATGGTAATCAGATTGGTCTTGCTACAACTATGGTTTCCGAGATCTACGATGAGGGTTATAAAGCAAAAAGAATGGAGGTTGGTTTCGTGACTGGTGCCGTTCCTGTGGATTGGGTACGACGTGAAAAACCTGAAGCCGGTGATTCCATCATCATTTTAGGAGGAGCAACAGGTCGTGACGGTGTTGGTGGCGCGAGCGGAAGTTCTAAAGAACAGGATGAAACATCTATTCATACCATGAGTTCGGAGGTTCAGAAGGGAAATGCAGTGGAAGAACGTAAGATCCAGAGATTATTCAGAAATCCTGAAGTAACAAGACTGATTAAGAAATCAAACGATTTCGGAGCAGGCGGAGTTTCTGTAGCCATCGGTGAAATCGCGGACTCCCTGGAGGTTAATCTGGATGTTTTACCGTTAAAATATGAAGGTCTGAACGGGACTGAACTGGCTATTTCTGAATCCCAGGAGAGAATGGCTGTTGTCGTTGAGCCGAAAGATAAAGAGCAGTTCATTAAATACTGTGAAGCTGAAAATATAGTGGCTGTTGAGGTTGCGAAGGTTACAGATTCAGGAAGAATGCAGATGTTCTGGAAAGGAGATAAAATCGTTGATCTTTCAAGAGCATTTTTAGATACCAATGGCTGTTCTAAAAGTCAGGAGGTTAAAATTACGCATCTCAATGAAGTAAAAGAAGAAAACCAATTATTCAGCGAAGAAAATTTCCTTAAGATTTTGGCAGATAAGAATGTTGCTTCTCAGAAAGGCTTACTGGAAATGTTTGATTCGTCCATCGGAGCCACTACGGTTGCAATGCCTTTAGGAGGAAAATACCAGCAGACTTTAATGGAAGGAAGTGTTCAGACATTACCTGTTTTAGGAGCGAAAAATATTGAAACCGTTTCTCTGGCGAGTTGGGGATTTGATGCTGAAATATCAAAGCAAAACTCATTACTGGGCGCATCTTACGCGGTCGTTGAAAGTGTGGCTAAAATCACTGCCATGGGTGGCGATTATAAGAATATCAGACTTAGTTTCCAGGAATATTTTGAAAAGTTAGGTCAGAACCCTGAAAAATGGGGGAAACCTCTGGCTTCTCTTTTAGGGGCTTATGATGCGCAGATTAACTTAGGTTTAGCTGCGATCGGTGGGAAAGATTCAATGAGTGGAACCTACCAGGATCTGAATGTTCCGCCTACTCTAATTTCATTTGCATGTGCTAACGGAGAAAAGAAAAATATCATCTCTCCTGAATTTAAACAGGCAGGAAATAAACTCTATTTCTTTAATCATATTCCTCAGGAAAACGGACTTCCGGACTATGAAAACCTGAAAGCAGTTTTTGAATTGATTTTTGAAAATATCAGAGCAGGGAAAATCGTTTCAGTGAAGACTGTAAAAGAAGGAGGAGTCGCTGTCGCTTTGGCAAAAATGAGTTTTGGAAACAGGTTGGGTGCTGAAATTACTGTTGCTGATGACCGTGTTTTATTAGCTAAGAATATTGGAAGTTTACTCATTGAATCAAGTGAGGAATTAAGTTCTGTGAATCTTCAACTGATCGGTGAAGTTCAGAATTCAGACGTTTTGAAAATCAATAGCTTGGATTTTGAAATCGGAAAACTGCTTGAAGCCAATACCGGAACTTTTGAAAATCTGTTTCCAACAGTTGAAAAAGAAAAAATACAGGTTGAACTGGATGAAAAATTAAACTCCGTCAACCCAAGAAATATCATTATTAAAAAACACGGAATTGCTCAGCCAAGAGTTTTTGCTCCGGTTTTCCCTGGGACAAACTGCGAATATGATACGCTGAATGCATTTCAAAAAGAAGGGGCGGTTGTAAGCAGTTTGCCTCTCATTAATATTAATCATCAGTTGCTTGATGAGAGCATCGACGCATGGGTAGAAGAAATTAAACAGTCTCAAATTCTGGCGTTTTCAGGAGGGTTCTCCGCAGGTGACGAACCGGACGGTTCTGCTAAGTTTATTGTGAATGTTCTTAAGAATGAAAAGATGAGAAATGCTGTTCATGAACTGCTTGACAGGGACGGGATGATTATCGGTATCTGTAACGGTTTCCAGGCTTTGGTTAAATCAGGACTGTTACCTTACGGAAGAATCAAAGATTTAGATGAAAATTCTCCGACACTGGCACATAACGCCATCAGAAGACACATTTCCCAAATGGTCAGTGTGAAAGTTCTGAATGATGAATCCCCTTGGTTAAAAGGCATGAAAGGACAGGTATATACCATTCCTATTTCTCATGGTGAAGGACGTTTTATGGCTTCTGAGAAGGAAATCCAGAAATTGTATGAAAACGGACAGATAGCGACTCAGTACCTCGACTTAGATGGAAACATTGCTCATGGAATGCCGTTCAATCCAAATAACTCGCTTTTTGGAATCGAGGGTATTACCAGTCCGTGTGGAAAAATATACGGCAGAATGGGACACCCTGAACGTTTCGCAGAAGGTTTGATGAAAAATATTCCGACAGCGAATTACCATAACATTTTTAAAAACGGAGTGGAGTATTTTAAATAGGCTTTGGCTTTCAAATGATAATAAACGCTTTAAAATAAAAAGTTGGATATTTCAGAAAAATATAACAGGAAAACGGCTGTCATCAATGGCAGCCGTTTTTCTGATCTGCAGGGATTTTACGAAGAAGTTTCTCAGGTATTCATGAAAGATGCCGATTGGAAGGTCGGGACTCTGGATGGTTTTGATGATATTCTTTACGGAGGTTTCGGAGTCTTTGATAGCACAGATGAAATTGAAGTAACCTGGAAAGATTCTCAAAAATCCAGGGAAGATCTGGGTTTGAATAGGACTAAAGAATTCTACGAAAATAAAATCAGACAGGGAAAACCTTTTAACGTTACTCTGGCGCAACAAAAACTGAATGAACTGAATAACGGAGACGGACAGACCTTATTTGAAATCCTGATTGAAATTATACAATCACACAAAAATATCAGATTGGTTTTAGGATGAACATAAACGAAGTTCTGTTAAAATCATTCATATGAGATTTGTTATATCTAAAACTTTAGACGCATTTCAAGTCTCTTATTTTATCGGTTCAGAATTATTAATAGTAAAAATAAAAGAAAAATGAAGTATGGATTATTCTTTGGAGACAGTATTACTTACGGAGAGTATGATGGTGTATTCGGAGGCTGGGTGGATATTCTGAAAAGATATGCCCTGCAGAAATACAATGAAGGAAGCAATGAACTCATCCTGTTTAATCTCGGTATCGGTGGAGAAACAACTGAAGGTTTGCTGAAAAGAATTTCACATGAAATGAGTGCAAGAAATTCTGCTGAGGGAAATATTTTTTTTTTAGGGTACGGGGCCAATGATCTTGCGGTCAAAGACGGAAAGCAGATGGTCGGTCCGGAATTGTTTAAAGCGAATGTTGAAAAAGCAGTTCGGATCGCAAAAGAATTTTCAGATGAAATTTATTTGATCAGCATTATTCCCGTTTCTGAAAAAATCGATGGTGAACTTTCTGCAACAGGAAAAGTGAGAACCAATAAGGATGTGCTGCTTTACAATCAAATTTTGAAAAATCTGGCAGTAGAAAATTCCCTGAAGTATATTGATTTTCATGCAGTATTTTTACAGGATAAAGAAATTTTACTTTCAGCAGACGGAGTACATCCGAACGGAAGAGGATATGGAATGATGGCTGAAACAGCCATTCAGATCATTGAAAAACATTTATAATGGCATACCTGTTTTCTTATGGAACCTTACAGAAAGAGGAGGTTCAGATCGAAACTTTCGGCAGACTTCTGCATGGGGCAAAAGATATTCTGGCAGGATATCAATTGCAGATGTTGGAGATCACTGATCCTGAAGTGTTGAGAAGAAGCAACCGGAAATATCATCCGATTTTAATGTTTTCCGGAAATACCGACGATGAAATTGAAGGAATCCTGTTCGAAGTGACAGAGAAAGAAATCATTCAGGCTGATGCCTATGAGGTAGATGATTATAAAAGAATTCAGTCCGTTTTTAAATCGGGAAAGACAGGATTTGTCTATGTCGGAAAATAAATTTTAATTACTATTTACTTAATATCTACCCAACTTTTTTAAGCGAAAAGATATTTCCAGTAAACAAAGATTCCGGCAATGACAGAAGCAATGGCAGTTAAAATTACTGCTCCTGCTGAAATATCCTTAATAAAACCAATGCGTTTATCAAATTCAGGGTGAATGATATCACAGATCTTTTCAACCGCCGTATTGAAAATCTCAGCACTTAAAACTGCCAGGGAAACTGCTATGATCAAAACGGTATCAATCCCGGAAAGTTTCAGATAGAAGATCAGGAAGATATTGATGATCAAAGCTGCAGCCTCAATCTGAAAATTTCTTTCAGACTTCAGCATCATCCATATTCCCCGGAATGAATTGATGAAACTTTTATGGATAGGAGGCTTGCGCATTAAACTTTTTACAAATATAATATTTGTACTCGATTTTTTTAACAATTCATTTATCTTTGATAAATTTCATAATTACTATGACGAAACCGATATCAGTTCTTCTGCTTTTTATCTTCAATTTTTTCTGGTCGCAGGATTACACTGCTAAGATTGCGAAGGCAACCTGTGAATGTTTTACAAAGGTGAAAGGTGAGAATCCCAGTCCTAAAAACAGGGAGCTTCAATTAGGTGTCTGTATGCTTACCTCTGTAAAGCCCTACGCCAAAGAAGTTAAAAGGGATTTTAATATCGATGTGATTAATGATGATTCAGCAAAAACAGGAGAAATTATAGGGAAATGGCTGTTGGCTGAATGTCCTGATATTTTTCTTGAAATGGCCGCTATGGAAGATACAGAAAAAGAGAATACAAAATCTCAGCTACTGATCAGTGGCACCGTAAAAAAAATCGAAAAAGAAAACTTTGTCGTTTTCCATATTATCGGAGAGAATAAAAATCTAACTAAATTTTACTGGGTGTCAACTATAGATTCAAACCTCGATTTACCTAAAGAATACAATGCCCTGGTCAATAAAAAAGTGAACATCAGTTATTACACGACAGAGATTTTTGATGCAAAAATCAACGACTACAGAAATTTAAATATAATATCCGGTCTGAAAACGGAAGAGTGATGTTTGTTTAAAACTCGTGTCGATTATTTTTTTCATTCTTACTTCTATTTGTTATATTTGTAAAAACTTATTTTAAATCTATGAAATTTATTATTTCAAGTGGTGAACTGCAGAAAGCATTGCAAACTGTAAGTGGCGTAATATCAAGCTCTCAGTCGAGACCGATTTTAGAAAACTATCTTTTTGAGTTAAACGAAAATAACCTTTCCATTACAGCGTCTGATGGCGAAACAACTTTGGTGACTTCACTGGATGTAAAATCTGATGATGCGGGTAAATTTGCGGTTCCTGCCAAAATTTTTCAGGATTTTATCAAAACTTATGGCGAACAGCCGCTTACGCTTGTTGTAAAAGACAATGACGAAGGTACCGGAAGTCAGCTGGAGATTTTGGATGAGAAAGATAATTTTGCGGTTGCCTTAGACAATGCAGATGATTATCCTGAACTTCCGGAATTCGATGCCGCACAGAGTGTAACGATGCCTGCAGGAGTTTTATCTGAAGCTTTGACCAATACACTGTTCGCAACCAGTAACGATTCACTTCGTCCTGTTATGACAGGAGTTTTGTTCCAGTTCGGAGAAAACGAAACGAATTTTGTTTCCACAGATTCTCACAGATTGGTCGTTTATAAAAGAACAGATCTGATGAATGCAGAGCCTATGGAATTCATCATGCCTAAAAAGCCCCTGAATATCTTTAAAAATATTTTAGCAAGTTCAAACGAAGACATTACCATTGACTTTAATGAGAACATGGCGAAATTCACTTTTGGTAAACATGTGTGGATCTGTCGGTTGATCGATGGTAAATATCCCAATTATACAGCGGTAATTCCTAAAGAAAATCCGAATGTTCTGACCATTAACAGAAATCTTTTGTTAGGTGCTATCAAAAGAGCTTCGATTATGTCAAATAAGTCCACCAATCAGGTAAGATTTAAATTATCTGCGAATATTCTTCACCTTCATGCAGAAGATACAGAATATGCAAACAAAGCAGATATGCAGATTCCTTGTGATTATAACGGTGAAGATATCAACATCGGATTCAGCTCAAAATTCCTTACAGAAATGCTGGGTATCCTGGGAGCCGATGATATTACCATGAAAATGTCTCAACCCAACAGACCGGGAATCATCGAGCCATTGGACGGACTTGAAGAAAATGAAAATATTTTAATGCTGTCAATGCCTGTAATCGGATTGTAACAGTAAAATGTAATGATACTAAAAGAGGTTGGATTTTTCAGCCTCTTTTTTTGTTTTTGGGATGAGTTGAAAGGTTAAAAATTTCTCTGTTTCTCAAAAAAACACGACATTTGCAGGTAGAAAAATTAAAGTAAAATTTTCAAAATATACAGGGTGAAAACAAACGTTTATTTCTGTACTTTTTTTTAAAAATAGAATTATCAGATGAAAATATCAAATAACTGGCTGAAAGATTATATCAAAACAGAACTGAAATCTGAAAGAATAGGAGAGTTCCTGACAGATATCGGCCTTGAGGTAGAAGGAATTGAAAAATTTGAAAGCATCAAAGGAAGTCTGGAAGGGGTGGTCGTAGGAAAAGTTTTAACCTGCGAAAAACATCCTAATGCTGATAAATTAAAGAAAACAACAGTAGATGTTGGAAACGGAAAGACTCTGAATATCGTTTGCGGAGCTCCTAATGTAGAAGAAGGGCAGACGGTACCCGTTGCGGTAGTCGGAACCAAAATTTACGATAAATCCGGCAACTTTTTTGAAATCAAGGAAGCGAAAATAAGAGGAGAAGTTTCACAGGGGATGATCTGTGCTGAAGACGAATTGGGCTTGAGTGAAGATCACGGCGGAATCATGGTTCTGGATGAAACAAAATATGAAGTCGGAAAAAGTTTTTCAGATTATTTTGAACTGACCAGTGATGAAGTTTTCGAAATCGGTTTGACGCCAAACAGAACGGATGCCATGTCCCATTATGGGGTTGCAAGGGATCTGTATGCATTCCTTTCCACAAATCAACAGAAAGGCGAATTCGAAAAGGTGTCGTCTGTTGCCTTAAACAGTGAAGGAACTCACGGATTTACCTTAGAGGTGGAAGATGCAGAATTGGTACCCAGATACATCGGAGCTGTTCTTGAGAATGTAAAAGTATCAGAATCTCCTTCCTGGTTAAAAGACAGATTAAAAGCAATCGGTCTGAGCCCGATCAATAATATTGTAGATATTACCAATTATATTCTTCACGGTTACGGTCAGCCGCTTCACGCATTTGATGCAGATAAAATTGCAGGTAAAAAAGTGAAAGTAGGAACCGTTGCAGAAGGCACCAAATTTACTACTTTAGATGGTGCAGAAAGAACTTTAAATGGTTCTGAGATCATCATAAAAGACGGAAATGATCATCCGATGTGTATTGCAGGAGTTTTCGGCGGTGCGGATTCAGGTGTTTCCGGGGAAACGAAAACTATTTTCCTGGAAAGTGCATATTTCAATCCTGTAGCGGTAAGAAAAGCTGCAAAAGCTCATGGATTAAACACCGATGCCTCGTTCAGATTTGAGAGAGGGGTAGATCCGAATATCACGAGAACAGCAATCACTCATGCCATTAAAATGATTCAGGATCTGGCTGAAGGAAAACTGACCGGAGACCTGCTCGAATCCTATCCTAAAAAAATCGAAGACAGCTATGTCATTATCCGGTTCTCAAAAATCGAACAGATTCTCGGGACCAAGATTCACAGGGAAAAAGTAAGGGAAATTTTAAAGGCACTTGAAATTCAGGTTCTCAATGAGATCCAGAATGGTTTTGAAATCTCTGTTCCTGCATACAGGGCAGATGTGACCAGGGAGATCGATGTGATAGAGGAAATCTTGAGAATTTACGGATATAACAAGATTGAAGCTCCGCAAAAAATTTCATTTACCCCTGTAAAACTGAATGCCAAAGATCAGGACGAACTGGAAAACAGCTGGGCACGTACTTTACAGAGTTTAGGTTTTAATGAGGTGATGAATAATTCGTTAACTTCCGTAAAAGACGAAACAGATGCTGTAAAGCTTTTAAATCCTTTAAGCAATGATCTTGCATTCATGAGAAAATCATTACTCGAAGGACTTCTGCAAAATGCCATCTACAACATCAACAGAAAAAATCAGGACATCAAGTTCTTTGAATTTGGGAAGATCTATCATAAAAAAGAGAAGTACTTAGAAAGAAAGCAGCTGTCGATTTTAGTCAGTGGAAGAAATGCTGCTGAAAACTGGTTGCAGCCAAAATCTGCAACGGATTTTTATAACCTGAAAGCCTTTGTAAAAGTTCTTCTGGAAAAATTAGGAATCAGCTATAGTGAAGTTGCACTTTCTGATGAGAGATTTTCAGATGCTTTAGCATACGAATCAGAAGGGGAAACATTGGTGCGAATCGGAAAAGTAGCTCCAAAAATGCTGAAGGATTTTGATATCGAACAGGACTGTTTCTATGCTGAGATCGAATTGGAACTTGCACAGAAATTACGTTTTAGCAATACACTGAAATTTAATGATATTCCAAAATTCAACAGGATCAGAAGAGACCTGGCCTTGCTGATTGATAAAAATATCACTTATCATGAACTGTATCAGACCGCGAAGAAAAATAAATCTCCATTCATCAAAACGATCAATTTATTTGATGTCTACGAAGGAAAGAATCTTCCGGAAGGAAAGAAATCGTATGCAATGAGTTTTGAATTGCTGAACGAAGAAAAAACACTGGAAGAAAAAGAAATATCTGCGGTAATGGATTCTCTGATCAAATCTTTTCAGAAAGAATTCAGTGCTGAATTGAGGTCATAACAATTTTATCACTCCATTATAAAAGAGAAAAACGGACTTCGGTTCGTTTTTTTGTTTCTGAAAATAATTGTAAACAGCATTATTTCCGTAAATTTGATTGAATCAAAACAGAATGAAACTTTAGTTCCATTTGAATATTCAAAAATTAAATATTTCCAAATGAAAAAAATCTTTTTAAGTTTGTGTACGGTTGCTGTTCTGGCATCGTGCGGAACAATGTCAAATAGTTCATCAGCCAATAAAGTAGGGAAGGCGCAACCGTCGATTTCAAATACAAAATGGACTTTAGCGGATAATGTAAAAGGCAAAACACCTACTTTACAGATTGAAGGAACCAGAGTGAACGGAAATGCAGGCTGCAACAGTTACTTTGGTACGCTCTCTACAGATGCGTCGTCAGGAACTTTCACTGCATCTCAGTTAGGGTCTACCAAAATGGCTTGCGATAATATGAGCGTAGAACAGAATTTTATGACAATGATGGGTAAAGTCAACAAATATGTGGTTTCCGGAACAACGCTGGAATTGTATCAGGATAATCTCCTGTTACTGAAATTTAATAAAACAGAATGAGACTTAGCTATAATTGCAACTAAGGGGGCACAATAGTGTAATTTTGGCCAAGGCCTTACACCAATAACCTCCAATGAAGGGGGTTCAAGTTTGACCCATAGCTTAAAGTAATATAAATTTTGAATATAAACTATCAGTTAATGATAGTTTTTTTAATTATGCAAAAAAAATTCTTATTTAATTTACTATTTTTTTTATTACAGATTTCATGTCATGAAAAAAATTCCACCATTATAAATGGATCTATTCCTAATTTGCCCGATGGCACTATGTACATGTGGGAAGAAGGACCGTCCAATAAAATTGACAGTTCAATGACACATAATGGAAACTTTAAAATATCACATGAATGGAGTGAAAATAAAGAACCGAATATTATTGGAATATATCACATTGATAAAAGTGGAATAAAAAGATTATTTAATTTTACTACCAATGCCAGTTATAAGGGTACTCAAGGATGGAGTACAAATGTTTTTTATTCTGATACAGTTGTTTCTCTAAAAGGAAAATTTAAAGAAGATCTTCCAATAAAAGGTTATGAGTTACCATATAATATAAAAGATGTTTCTGGCGTTTCTGTGAAGGCAGGTAGACAAACAGAAGCATATTACAATACAGATGGTGATTTGTTTGAGAAAATAGATGATAAAACGATCCAGACTGTACAAGATAAGATTAATAAATATCCTTATTCGTATCATTTATTATATCAAATAATTGGGAATAAAAATAATTTTTCAGCAGAACAGGTAGTGAATTTCCTGAAATCTTTTAAGGGAGAAATTACTGACAGCAAATCTTACAAAGATCTTTTGGCTTACAACCAAAAAAGAATTCGTACTGATAAGATTCCATTATCTCAACTAGAAGATATGAAAGGAAAAAAATCTGAAATTTTGGATAAAAATTATGATAAACATCTTATTATATTTTGGGCAAGTTGGTGTGCACCTTGTAGAAAAGAAATTCCACTATTAAAAACAATGAATGGCAGAGTAAATTCCAATATAGAATTTATTTCAATATCTGTTGATGATGATAAAAATGCATGGAAAAATGCTGTGAATAGAGAACAAATTAATTGGAAGCAATTTATTTTAGATAAAGATACACCAGCTTATGAAAACTTTCAGATTAGACTTAAACTGAACAGCGCAATTCCTTACACGGTTTTAGTGGATAGTAATCTAAAAATTTTAGCACAATCCACAGGACTGGGAACAAAGCAGGATCTGATAAAAATAGTAGAAACGAAATAATATTTTTTATTAAGAACTTCCAGAAATAAAAGAGGAACTCAAATTTGAGTTCCTCTTTTTTATGACTTATAAATTCTTATTCTTCGTCCTCTTCGTCGTCGTATTTCGCCAACTCCTCATCACACCAT
Organism: uncultured Chryseobacterium sp.; assembly: GCA_963526305.1. Taxonomy (GTDB): domain Bacteria; phylum Bacteroidota; class Bacteroidia; order Flavobacteriales; family Weeksellaceae; genus Chryseobacterium. The sequence continues at coordinate 369,486 of CAURNW010000002.1, forward strand.
TTGAATGCAGCCTCTACCACTTTTGTAGCCTCATCTGCCATCGTCTCTTCATCGTCTCCCTCCAGATCATCTAACCATTCTACTTCTTCTTCCTCAACATTCAATATGAATCTTGGATATTCTGTATGAACTACAAATAAATCTTCAGGAAATTCCGAATTGTCTGCTAATAAAAACTTTGGTAATTTCATTTTTTTTAATGTTTAAACTTTCTCAAAGATATATAAAATTATTGGTATTTGTTCTTGTGGATTTTAATTTTTTGTAAAACTTTATAGGGTGTGAGCGTGTTCTTTTTCAGGCTGTCTTCTGCTTTGAACGTAAATTTGAGGTTGGGATTTACTGTACTTATCAGTTCAGCAATCTGGCCTTTTTCCAGATCTTCAACATCTTCCATATAAAATAGAAGGGGCACTTTCTCCAGTTGTTCTGAATGTAAAAAATGGGAAATCTCTTTTCTGTTTTCAAGGTAATAACCTTTTGAAAGCCACGTAAAAACAAATCCTGTCAGAAGGCTTAATGCTCCCATTGCATAGGTTTTTGCTCCGACTGCTTCGAAAAGCTTTTTAAAATAAACCAGCCAGATCGGAAAACTGAAAGGGGCTAACAGCCGGTAATCCAAAGCATCAATTCCATAAAAATACTGTATAAAATAAGAGCATAGAATTCCGGACACTCCAATAAGTATCATAAATTTTTCAGCTTCTGTCACTTTGTTTTTAACGAATAAGAATACCAGAAGAATCAGGTTCAGAATACCGATTCCGTAGATTCCGTAATTAATTATCCCTCCATTCGGGTTAGGCATGTGAATAAAAGGATTAAAGGAAACAATTACCCCGGTTAAAAATTCCTGTAAAAGCTGAGAGGTAGGCTTTAAACCCATTTCCAGAAACTGGTCTACATAATTTTCATTGAAATAATCGATAAATGAAAATTTATAGAGTATAATAAACAGACCTGCCAGAAATGCAGATACTACAAATGAAACAGCATAGTTTTTCCTGAAAGAAAGCAATCCGAATAGTCCTGTTCCGCCAATGATAAAGAGCGCACTGTACCTGATATTAAAAAGTAAGATCAGGGAAAAGGTAAGGTACACAATACTTTTGGAACGCGACCATTTTTGCTGAATAACAGCATGGGCCACATACATCATTAAAAAGATAAAGGGCAACATCAGAGCTTCACTCAAGGTTGCTGAAAATATACTCACAAAACTTAACAGCGAACAGATTACAATAGATTCTCTGAGATAAAAATCTTTTTTCCGGGCAAAGAAGATGATCAGCAGAAGCGAAAGGATTCCAACGAGTTTACTGCTCCAGAATTCATCAATTGCGAAGAAGGTGAAAAATTTTATACTTGCCGGATATCCCAGTGGAGTAATGGTATTGTCAATCGTTGGTAAAGCATCTGCAAACCGCATATAACGGATAGAATCAGGAGTGACCCGGCCTTTCTCGTTCAGCATAAAACGTAAAATGGTCATCACTACAGTAATGATGACCATTGATATCTGAATGTATTTCTCTTTTATTTTCATACGAAATGTGAATGTAATACATGGAGCTGCATCAGTCAATCTTATCGGATATGAATTTGCGTGCTTCCAGATCTACCATTGATCATTCATCTGTACACAATTTTTATTTTGAAAACATTTTTGCTACTTTTTCTGCTTTTTTGCTTTCAGAATAGTCGTAGAAACCTTCCCCGGATTTTACACCCAGTTTGCCTGCCATAACCATGTTCACCAATAAAGGGTTCGGAGCATATTTAGGATTTTTAAAACCATCATACATCACATTTAAAATAGCCAAACATACATCAAGACCTATGAAATCCGCCAGTTGAAGAGGTCCCATCGGATGAGCCATTCCCAGCTTCATTACCGTGTCTATTTCTTCCACTCCGGCAACGCCGTTATACAAAGTCTCGATGGATTCATTAATCATCGGCATTAAAATTCTGTTGGCTACAAATCCGGGATAATCATTGACTTCAACAGGAACCTTGCCTAAGTTTTTGCTCATTTCATAGATTGCATCAAAAGTTTCTTTGGAAGTCGAATACCCTTTGATGATTTCTACCAGTTTCATGATAGGAACAGGATTCATAAAGTGCATACCGATTACTTTGTCAGCTCTCTTTGTAGCAGCAGCAATTTTGGTAATTGAAATCGATGAAGTGTTGGTCGACAGAATACAGTTTTCAGGAGCGAACTCATCCATCTGGGCAAAGATTTTCAGTTTAAGATCCTGATTTTCTGTAGCAGCTTCCACTACTAAATCAGCATTTGTAACAGCATCTTTCAGTTCAGTGAAGGTTTTGATATTTCCTAAAGTTTCTGCCTTCTGCTCTTCTGTAAGGTTTCCTTTCGTAATGATTCTGTCCAGGTTGGTGGTAATTGTTTTCAATCCTCTGTCTAAAGAATCCTGAGAAACGTCTACCAGGTTTACACTGAAACCACTCTGAGCAAATGTGTGTGCAATACCATTTCCCATGGTTCCGGCTCCGATTACGACAATGTTTCTGATCATTTTAATTGTTCTTTTTTATGTATAATTAAATTCTTTAACTGACTCAAATCCTTTTTCTTTATAACATCCGTACTGCTGAAAAAAACAGTTCCGTCCCTGTTTTGATTTCTGGAATTGTTCTGAGAGGTAATAGTAGCCTCAAGTCCTTTTACAAACTTACCTTGCTTACTTTTTGCAAGTGCATCAATTCCGATATACAGAGCAAACTCACCCTCTCTTCCCAAACCTGACTGTCTGAAAATTTCAATTTTTTTTCCTTTGCTGTTTTTTTGGAAAGTTTCGATATAATTCATTACAGGGGCTGTCGAAGGAGTACCGCAGCACATGCTGTTATAGCTCAGGCGCAAAAAACTTTCACTTTTCTGTGCAGATAAAAATGTAAAGCTGATGATTAAAAGTATCAATATTATTTTTTTCATTGAATTTTTAAATAGTAAGATTTATAATTTATTTGGTAAAGTTATCCCAGACAGCCTTTGAAATGTCTGATATCATTTTGCAGTTCACGGCATCAGATTCTGTTGAATTGCTTACAAAGACTGCGATTGCATAATGCTTTCCGTTTGGTATAGTAATGATTGCAATTTCGTTTTCCGCACCGGTTAATCCGTCTTTATTTTTTCCTGATGCACCGGTTTTTCTGGCTGCCGGTGTATTTTTAGGAAGCTGTTCAATCAACTTGTTTTTCCCGGTAGAGGTTGAAAGCATTACCTTCATCAGATAGTCAGTTGATTTTTCAGAAATCAGTTTTCTGTCATAGAATTTTTTCAGAACATTCACTGCTGATTGGGTGGTGCTGTAATTTTCATACTGTATTTTCCAGTCTTTGTGCATCTCCGCTTCATTGTATTTGATCTGAACCCCTTTAATTCCTTTGGCATCCATCAGTTTCTGAACCGTTTTTGGTCCGCCAATCAATTTCAGCATGATGTCACAGCCATTGTTATCGCTTTTTGCAACGGTAAATTCAAGAATTTCACTTAAGGTAACATCAACACCTCCATTCGGATACTTATCACGAAGAGGGGACCAGGTGTTTTCCAACAGATTTGAAGAGTCAAGATGTATTTTCTGATATAATGAAAGTTTCCCCTCATCCACAAAATTCAGGACAGCTGCTGCAATATGGAATTTAAATACACTCTGCATCGGAAGTTTTCTGTCTGCATTCCTGTTGTAGGTAAAGCCATTCTCAAAGCCGGAAACAGAAACTCCTACAGTAGCTTTTCTGTTCAGAAGAATCACATTGATTTTGTCATGCAGCGTTGGTTTTTGCCCAAAACTGACTATTGAAATCAAAAGAAAAAACAAAATACTTTTTTTCATAGGGTGATTTTAATCTCTTTTAACCGTAATGCTGTTGACAGGCAGGATTAATAACTGCTTATAATCAGTCGTTAACAGGCAAAAGAAGTTGATAAAACAAATCCCTCTTATATTCTAAAAGGGATTTGCAATTTAAGATTTTTTCTTACTTCAGTTCAAAATAATTCAGGTTAATACCGTTATTTTCAAAATAGATCCTGATTTTGTTTTCTCCTTTTTTGAGCCGGATCCCTTTGGAAGAGGCAGTTTTCCAGTTTTCTTTTCCATTCGTAGAGGTTAATGAAACTGTTGCCCGTGGCTTTCCTGCAGCATCTTCAATCCTGATTTTTGCGTCCTCAGTGGCTGCGTAATTGATCTCAAACGTATAAGCTTTGTCTGTTTCTGACTGAATGGTGTATTGAAGCCATTCCCCGCTTTCTGTTTTTCCGACATAATATACATCGTCTTTCGTTTTATAAATATCAACCCCGTCATTTCTCAACTGATTTCCGGAATTCCATTCTGATCTTTTTGCGGGATCACTTACCCATAGATTGATGTAGTCATGATCTTGGTAAGCAGTGCCCATCCTTCCCAGATCGTAATCTGTCGCCATGATTTTTCCGGGAGCCTTGAGGTTTTTGAATGGCAGGGAAGAATCATCGCTAACCTGTCTGAATAAGGCATCGATCACATCTTTTTTGATTTCTACATTGCTGAATTTATAGTTTTCTGCGATATCCATCAGTGCTTTTAGTGCATAATCTTTTGAGGGTTTTGTCCCGCCGTTTTGCCAGTAGTCTAAAAGTTTCTGATATTCGGGAGTGATCCTGACATTTGTAATTCCTGCCGTATTATCAATTTTTTTCATCGGCCAGAATGCGTACCCGATATGGTGATGATCTAAGAGCTGTATCAGTTCTGTAAACCAGACATTAGAATTTTCTCCCGTTTCTCCAAGCCAGATCGGCATATTGTGCTTTTCCCTCAGGTCCAAAGCTGATTTTATGGTCTCGTCGTCATTATTGTTCCAGTATTTATGAAAACTGAATGCCATGTTTTCGTCCCAGACCGGGATCAGTCCATTGTAATTATTTCCCCATCCGTTGCCTTCAAGGAAGATGAGATGTTTTTTATCAACCGTACGGATGGCTTCTGTGATCTCTTTCTGCAGTTTCCAAAGCGGTGCATTAGACATTTCATCCGTTCCGTTTGGATTTTTTCCGGTGAAATTAATATTGGGCTCATTAATAAGGTCATAGCCTCCGATCCAGGGTTCATCTTTATATCTTTCCGCCAGTTTTTTCCATAGTGCAACAGTCTTTTTCCTATTTTCTTCGCTTTCCCAAAGAGAAGGCTTAGATTTGTCATTGTCTGAGATATTGGCATCGTTTCCCTGTCCTCCGGGAGCTGCATGAAGATCCAGAATAAGATATATTTTATTTTCACGACACCACCGCAAAAGGTTATCTGTTATTGTAAATCCTTCTTCCAGCCATGTATTTTTACCTTTTACCGGTTCCCTTTCCACAGGTAAAGTGTACAGATTATAATGCATGGGAAGCCTGATCGAATTAAATCCGGATTTTGCCAGAAAATCAATATCCTGCTTCGTGATTCCGTTCTTCAGATAGGCTTTATAAAACCGATTCATACCATCTTCACCCACCAGTTCTGCAATTTTTTCTTTTATTTTAAACTGCGGACCTGCGAAATCTGCTGTTTTAAGCATATAGCCTTCCTGCAACATCCAGCCTCCTAAGCCCAGGCCTCTTAACTGAATGTTTTCTCCTTGATCACTAACTATTTTCTTGCCGTCACGTTTCAGTAACTGTGATGTCCCAAATTGAGACAATAAAAGAGCGGATAATAGAATGCTTCTTTTCATAGCTTAACTTTTTTAAATATTAGGGGGATTTTAGGGATTGAACTTTTTAAGTAAAAGCAAATATATTCAAAAATTACTGAATAAAAATAAAATTCCTCTCAGATCAGTCCGGAGGAATTTATTCAGTCTGCCTTTAGGCAGGATTATTTATATTTTGCCTGTATCCGCAGGCTGTCAAAAAAACGATGTCCGAATTGAGCATAGAGATTATTGTTCATCATCTCCTTATAACAATATTTGTGATCAGGATCTGTTTCTGAATAAGGAATGCAGCTTCCCGATATTACAGTGTCAAAAATTACCTCAATGTTATTTTCTCTTAAAGCCTGTGCAAAATTCTTTCGATTGCCAGCCTGATCATTCAGGGTAACAGTTTCGAAGTAGATATATTTTTTTCGGTTAAAGTCTATTTTTGCTTTTTCTCTCTGTGATTCACAGGTTACCATTTTCTCCATCTTCTTATTACATGAAAATAAAAATAGAACCAACATCAAAAACAGGCTGTTTTTCATGCTCAGCTGATCAGCTTCATTATTTCCAGTGCCACTTTCAAAGCTTCAGTTCCGTCTTCGAGAGAAACTTCCACATTTTTATCTTCCAGAATGGCATCTGCAAAAGAATTCAATTCATCGAGAATAGCATTATTAGGCTGGATATTGGGATACTCAAATAAAATCTGATTTTTTTCACCCTCAGCATTCTCAATAATCATATCAAATGGAGTGGGATTTTCAGGAGCATCTTTCATACGGATGACCTCAGCTTTTTTCTCGAGAAAGTCAACCGATACATAGGCGTCTTTCTGGAAAAACCTGCTTTTTCTCATCGCTTTCATAGATATTCTGGAGGTCGTAAGATTCGCAACACATCCGTTTTCAAATTCGATTCTTGCGTTGGCAATGTCCGGACTTTTGCTCACCACACAGACACCGCTTGCATGAATATTTTTTACTTTGGATTTTACAACACTCAGTAAAATATCCAGATCGTGGATCATCAGATCTAAAACCACAGAAACATCAGTTCCGCGCGGATTAAATTCTGCTAAACGGTGAATTTCTATAAACATAGGGTTCTGGATGTAATCTTTCGCTCCTATAAAAGCAGGATTATATCTTTCAACATGGCCCACCTGTGCTTTGATACCGAATTCACGGCATTGATGCAGAATTTCTTCAGCCTGTTCAAGCGTTTGGGTGATCGGCTTTTCAATAAAAAAGTGAAGTCCCTTTTCGATTGCCTTCAGTGCGTAATCATAATGATATAATGTCGGAGTTACAATGTCCAGCATATCGATCTGGCTGAGCAGATCTTCAAGATTTTCGAAATATCTGTAACCGAATTCAGCTTCTAATTTTTTACCGTTCTCCGCATCTTTGTCATGGAAACCGATAAACTCATATTTATCAGACTGTTTCAAAAGTTTCAGATGTATTTTACCCAAATGTCCGGCACCTACCAAACCTGCTTTCAACATAGATTTTAATTTTTGTAAATATAGTAATTTTAGGTATTCGGAAACAGATGACAGGTTTTAGGTTGACCTATATTGATTGTTTTAGTATTTTTGTACCCAACTGGCAACTGCTCAACAAAAAATACGATCTGATGACGCATGATTCATTTGCAAACAAAGGAAAGAGACGGAATTTAATTAATTATCTAAGACAGCAAATCGGCATTTCTGACGAAAATGTACTTTCGGCCATGAATGAGGTGCCGAGGCATCTGTTTATTGAGAGTATCTTTGAAGATTTTGCGTATGAAGACCGTGCATTTCCTATTTTGGCACATCAGACGATTTCCCATCCCTCAACTGTTGCAGAACAGTCTGAACTTCTGCAGTTAAAGGCCGGTGAAAAGGTTTTGGAAATCGGTACAGGCTGTGGCTATCAGACGGCTGTTTTACTCGCCATGAAAGGTTTGGTCTACACCATCGAAAGGCAAAAGGATCTGTTTGATTATTCCAAAAAGAAATTCAGAGAACTTCACCTTTATCCCAAGTTTCAGAGTTTCGGTGACGGTTTTGCGGGACTTCCCACTTTTGCGCCTTTTGATAAGATTATTGTTACCTGCGGTGCTGCAGTTTTACCAACAGAATTATTAAAACAGCTCAAAGTGGGTGGAAAAATGGTTATTCCTTTGGGTCCCACAGACGAGCAGGTTTTATACAGATTTACCAAAATTTCGCTTACAGAAATTGAGAAAGAAGAATTTGGGGCCTATAAATTTGTACCGATGTTAAACAATACCAATCAGTAACCATACATCTTATCAGGATATCTAAACCTCATTATATATAATGTCAGATCATGCTCATGAAATATGAAATCAGCATGATATCTTATTCATTATAAATTTTTAAATACTGGAAAATAAGCAGGTACTGACTGAATGATTTTTCGGAATAAAAATTGAAGCAGTTAATTCTGTAACAAGCCTTACTTTCAGCAGGAGTGAGGTTTTTTAATTTAAAAATAGTATACATTAAATCAAATCATATGAAAGTTTTTATCAATAAAAGAATTCCGGAAGTAGGAATAACCATGCTGAAAGAGGCGGGACTGGAAGTTACCTTACCTGAAAATCCGGAACTGACCCAGGAAGAATGGCTGGGATACTGTAAAGATGCAGATGTAATCCTCAATGTAGGACAGAATAAATATGACAGAGAATTTTTTGAAAAATTTCCGAATGTAAAAGCGATCGCACTGTATTCTGTCGGTTTTGATCAGGTCGATATCGAAGAGGCTAATAAGCGCAGCATACCGGTAGGAAACACCCCTGAAGTACTGAGCAGGGCAACCTCCGATGTCGCATTTCTCCTGATGCAGTCTGTTTCCAGAAGAGCGGGATATTACTTTCAGAAAGTTAAAGAGGGTGACTGGGGACAGTTTGATCCGCTTCATGCATTAGGGCAGGAATTATACGGAAAGACATTAGGTGTTTTCGGATTGGGAAGGATTGGTTTTGAAATGGCAGAAAAGTGTAAAAAAGCCTTTGATATGAAGATTATCTATCATAACAGAAGCCATAATGAAGAAGCGGAAAATGAACTGGAAGCAAAATATGTTTCATTTGAAGAACTGGTAAGTCAGTCTGATGTTTTGAGTATTCATGCTAATTTTACAGAAAAACATTCAGAACTGTTTAATGAGTCAGTTTTTGAAAAGATGAAACCCAATGCTATCTTTATCAATACGGCGAGGGGTGGTTTTCACAATCAGAAAGATTTATACAGTGCGCTGGTCTCTGAAAAAATATGGGGTGCAGGTCTTGATGTGACCAATCCGGAACCTATTGAAGAAAATGACCCTATTTTAAACCTTTCCAATGTCTGTGTATTACCACACATCGGTTCAGCGACGGTAGAAGCAAGAAACGGAATGGCAAAATTAGCAGCCCAAAACATCATCGCTTTTTCAAAAGGTGAAAAAATGCCTGATTGTGCAAATCCTGAAGTTTATAACAGCTAACGGGAAAAGTTGGAATCATTTTTGTCTTATCGGTCATAACACTAAAATATATTATTATGATTACAGAAGACAATACTGAAGAGCAGGAAAGAAAATTAGAAGAAATGGATTATAATCCGGGTGAGGATATTTTTAATAAGGAAGAACATATCCCTTTGGACGGAGATGGAAATCCAATTATTAACCCCAATCATGTAAATGACGGAATGCCTTACGGGCTTGACGTTCCGGGAGCTGAGGATGATGATAATTTTGAACAGATCACTGATCAGTTACCTGATGAAGATGCAGATATTTACAATCAGACTGAAGAGGATGAAGAAGATGATAATGATGAGGATGAAGAAGAAGAGGAAGATATTGTAAGTTAGAAATACTACGATAAAATACAGCGAAGCTGCCTTAATTTAATTGAGGCAGCTTTCTTATTGCCTTATCATAGGTTTAAACAGCTGTAAAATAGAGAGTTGCTAAGCAAAAAATAGTACGCTTAGCATGTTTTGAGGAATTACATTTTTATTTATAGTCTGGATAATAGAGTTGATTAAGGCGATTTCGAAATCCCTGATGTTCCTGTCAGAATAAATCAGGACTTTTTATGAAAAAGTAAATAAATAATAAGGAATTATCAAATGACCTGAGCTCGGAATAGACCATTTTTTAAAATTGATTTTCAAGACAATGTTATTTTATCGCAAATAAATACAAAGAAATACTGCTTTTTGAGACGCTTTCAGGTTAAACAATGCCGCTCTTTATCAAAGCTAAAAAAGAATTTTGTATTACCTTGATAAGTTTCACTTCTTTGTCTGTGCTGAATATTTTAGAAACATTTGATTAATATCTTTGTTGAGCATTGCGTTTTATAGAGCCTAATCCCGAACTGGGTTGAATACGTTTAATGAGATCCGATCACTGTACAGTGATACTTTAGGTTGAAAAACTGACTGTCAATTAAATATCAATCAAAAAAATAAACTGAAAATATAGATTTTGATCATTTCTGTTAATTTTTTTAATTTATTTCACGAAAAAGATATCCAATTTTAATTGTTTGTGTTAATATTAAATTTATATAAATAAATTATTAATGTTGGTTATTTTGTGTTAAATATGTTTTATATTTATCTACACCTTATCCATAACTGTTTATTCAGGTTAATTAATAATTAATCCCAAACTGTACAATATGAAAAAATATTTATTTTTTTTATCTCTATTCGTGATTTTTTCTGTCTTTTCTCAGACCCCCCTTCAGGTAAAAATAAAAGATGCAGCAGGAAACGAAAATTTTCACGTGACGTGTAATAACGATCTTAATTCCAATGGCTGCATTCAGCTTCATGTAGAGTATCCTGAGTTAAAATCAACAACAACGTATGCTGTAACTCCCGAAGTTTACAATCCGCCGTTGCCGTTAAATCAGGGTACCCCCCTGAATGCCAATTTTGATGACCTTTTTGCGGTTAAATTAGATCTTCCGTTTTCATTCTGTTTCTTTAATCAGAACTTTGAGGCATTGGTCGTAGGATCCAACGGAATGGTCACTTTTGATCTCAGTCAGTTAGGAAATATCAATTATCCCAATGTTTTCTGGCAGAACCCTAATTCAGGTCTCCCGAAAAACTCAATATTTGGGGTCTACCACGATATGGTTTTTGCAAACAGTGACAGTTCCGAGATTTATTATTCTACCACAGGAACCGCACCTTACAGAAAATTCGTTCTCAGTTTTTATGACGGTAGGGTAGCCGGTTGTACAGACCGCTCATCATCGCAGATCGTCCTGCACGAAACTACAAATGTTGTTGAAGTTTTTGTAGATAAAAAACTGACACCATGCCCTACAAGAAAATTTGAGAATGCACTGATCGGAATCATGAACAATGACGGAAGCCTGGGATATTCTCCGGCATCAAGAAATACAGGTAACTGGCAGGCATTGCAGGAGGCATGCCGGTTTACTCCAACCGGGAATACTGTTCAGCCGGAAGTGACATGGACAAATTCTACAGGACAGACTGTCGGGAATGGCGTAGAGACTACTATTTGTCCGACTCAAAACGACACGTATACAGCTACTGTAAAATTTAATGTCTGTGGCAGCAGTTTTCTGACCTTTACCGATGATTTTATCCTTGACTTTGATGCAGCATATCCAGTCGCAGTCAATTACAGTCAGAACTATTGTGGCAATACCCCGATGAGTTTAAACCTCAATAATTTCAGACAGAATCTTACCACACAGAACCCTGCAAATTTTAATTTCACCTTTCATACAACACTACAGGATGCACAGTCAGGCCAGAATTCTATCTCAACAAACTACAGTCTGAATGCGAATGCCGTATTCTATGTACGGATTCAGAATCCGAATGTTCCGGGGTGTTTCAGAATAGCCGTTCTTACTTTGAATTTCCGTACTAAAAATCTCTCTAAAAGTGTGATTGAGCTCTGTGATACCAATAATGACGGTGTGGAAAACAATTATGAACTGATTTTATTAAACAGCCAGATCCTTCCTGCAGGAACTCCCGGAATTTCATATCATCAGACCCAGGCCAATGCACAGAATAATACCAGTCCTATCCTGACCGCTAATATTACAGCATCCACTCAGATTTGGGTAAGGATTCAGGATGCTGACTGTACTTATGTGCTGGGACCTGTTACTTTTCAGTTCAAACCGGGAGTAAACGCTAATTCTCCGATCAATTTTTCATACGCCATGTGTGATATCAACGCAAATGATTCGGAACCATTTGATTTTGCAGTCAATCTTGGCCCCCTTATCACCAATCAGCCGGGAGCGGTATTTACAGCATACACTTCCTACGCTGATGCTTATTCCGGAACCGGCGCTGTGCTGAGTACGATCAAAAACGGCTTACAGACGGTTTACATCAGGGTAGTGATTCCGGGAGGATGCTTTGCAGTGGTTCAGGTAAATATGATGGTGGCTTTCACACAGATTGTGGCCAACGAAAAAAATGAATATATCTGTTTTAACGGGACAGAAGATATAATTTTTAATTTACAGACTCTTTCTGCCAACATGCTTATACAGCCTGCTTCAGTTGCGGTCACTGCTTTTTATTCCAATTATGCAGATGCTGAATCAGAAAATAATCCGATAGCTCCCAATCAGACGATTACCACCAACGGAAATCTGGTAACGCAGACGTATTATGTTCGTTTCGAACAGTCAAATACCTGCTATACGATTCGTCCTGTCAATGTACATTTAGTTCATCCGGTCGCTGTGACCTCCAGTTTCACCACCTGTGATTTTAATAATGACAATACGGAAAATATATCACTGACCCAGTTTTCAGCCGCTATCATAGGTACTCAGAATGCAAGTGTTCTGTTTTACCTGAGCCAGGCTGATGCCCAATCAGGTAATAATCCTGTAACCAGTACAACAATCACGGGGAATACTCAGCTTTTCGTAAAAATAACTTCCTATAACTGTACGCAGATTTACCCCGCGAATTTTTCACTCGTTGCGACTCCTGCAGTCAATTCGGTTGTCAATGTTACACTCAACAATATTTGTGATAATAATAATGATGGAGTAGAACTGTATAATCTTACCCTTTCACAGCCTCAGATCTATAGCGGATCTTCATCAAATGTGACGTTTACCTACTATGCTTCGTATAATGCCGTCACTCATGTGTTTTCAGGCGAAATCACAGATCCTGCACAGTTCCCGGTGCAGGGGACCGCAACGGTCTATGTAAAAGTGAAATTTAATAATAATGATTGCTTTTCAGCAGCACAGCTTAATATCCAAATGATATTCCTGCCACCGGTTGTTTTGGCAAATGCCGTGTTGAATACCTGTGATGAAGATTTTAATCTGAGCGAAACTTTTCAGCTGAATAATGCAGTTTCACAAATGTTCACAGCATCTCAAAATACGTACGCCCTTTCAGATATGACTATTTCCTACTACCTTACTGCAGCAGAAGCCAACACCGGAAATGCTGCCGCTCAGATCGGAAATTCATACACAACAAATATTTCTACAGTACAGGTCTGGGCAAGATTTCAGTCAAAAACCACAGGCTGTTTTTCAGTGGCACCGATTCAGCTCAATACATATTTCCCTCCAAAAGCAATTAACTCAAGCATTACGGTCTGTGATGAAAACCTGGACGGATCTTATGAAGTAAATCTGCTGAATTATACCAATCTGTATGTGGATATTGCAAATCAGATGAACACATTTACTTTTTATCTGACACAACAAGACGCTCAGAACGGATTAAATGCCATTCCTAACCCTTCAAACTTCAGTGCTCAGCCCTTTCCGTCTCAGATTTGGGTGAAAATTCAGAATATTCCGGGATGTGATGATACGGCAAGCATTAATTTTATATTGGGAAACAAGGTTGTTCTTCAGAATGCAGGCCCATTTGACCTGAACAACGTTTGTGATAACGGGAATGACGGCGTAGAGAATGTTAATCTGACACAGTTTCAGCAACAGATCTATTCAGGTGCGAATGCTGTATTTACCTATTATCCTTCATTATCCGATCTGAATGCAGGAACCAGTGCAATATCAAGTCCGGGAAGTTATGCATATAACCAGAATTCAGGCTCAAATATTATTTATGTAAAAGTAAGTGTCCCGGGATTATGTCCTGAAGTTACTACCATCAAGATTTCATTGAAGAAAGTGCCGGTCTTTGAAATTCCGACCCAATATTTCTGTCCGGACGGAACATTCTCTTACACGCTGAAAGTTGAAGGTTATACGATTGTAAGCTATGTCTGGACCAATCCTTCAGGTCAGGTGGTGTCAACGACTGATACGGTTACCGGGATGAATGCTGTAGGAACTTATTCCGTAACAGTAACCGCTGATAACGGATGCTCTTATACCGCAACATTTGAAGCAAAATATTATGATGTACCTGTGATCCAGCAAATGGTTGCCAGTGGAAATACATATACGATCACGGCAACAGGTTCACAGCCAATTGTATATTCTATCGACGGAATTACATGGCAGTCGGGTAATGTTTTCTACAATTTACCGACTGGCATCACCACTTTCTATGTGAAATATGTTGATGGTAAATGTATCATTAAGCAGGACGGCGTTATTCTGGATATTAAAAATGCCATTACTCCGAACGGAGATGGTGCAAATGACAAATGGATTGTCAGAAACCTTCATGTTTTCGGAGATAAAAAAACCAATGTAAAAGTCTTTGACCGATATCAGTATCTGATTTTCGAACAGAATACCAATACGCAAATCGTATGGGACGGAACAATCTCTGGAAGGCCAATTCCGACTTCAAGCTATTGGTATGTTATTACGTTGCCTGATGGCAGAACATTTACGGGATGGATCCTGTTAAAAAACACCAATTAAATTTTAAATTAAAGAAAGATGAAGCCTCACTGAAAATCAGTGAGGCTTCATTGTTTTCATTCATAAACCAACACCCGTTAACCAGTAATTCCCATCCCACGGAGGGGTGGATTCAACCGCAGGTCGGAGACGGGTGGTTCAACAAAATATGAACAGGTAGACTGCAGCCTGCAGTAAAAACAGATACTTACTGACTTTTTGCCTTTTATCGGTCTTATATTTTTTAATATCTTTAAAACCACAAAAAAGCCAATCTCAATCAACCAACTACAATCAACTATATAATGACTTTCAAGGAACAAATACAGCAGGGAATTCCTACAGAACTGCCTCAGCCAAAACCATACGAAACCCATATCAATCACGCACCGAAACGGAAAGAAATTCTTACAGACGAAGAGAAAAAACTCGCTCTGAAAAATGCTCTGCGTTACTTTGAACCCAAATTTCACGCAGTGTTGCTGCCGGAATTCAGGGAAGAATTAGAAAAATACGGCAGAATTTATATGTACCGTTTCCGTCCGGATTACGAGATGAAAGCAAGAGCTATTGCTGAATATCCCGGAAAATCTGAACAGGCAAAAGCGATTATGCTGATGATTCAGAACAATCTGGATTATGCAGTTGCCCAACATCCGCACGAACTGATTACGTATGGTGGAAACGGGGCGGTGTTCAGCAACTGGGCGCAATATCTTCTGACGATGAAATACCTGTCTGAAATGACAGATGGACAGACATTGACCATGTATTCCGGTCATCCGATGGGATTATTTCCTTCTCACAAAGACGCGCCGAGAGTGGTGGTGACGAACGGAATGGTGATTCCCAATTATTCAAAGCCTGATGACTGGGAAAAATTCAATGCGCTGGGTGTTTCGCAGTATGGGCAAATGACGGCCGGATCTTATATGTACATTGGTCCGCAGGGAATTGTGCACGGAACGACGATTACCGTTTTGAATGCTTTCAGAAAAATTAATAAAGAAACAAAAGGCGGATTATTCGTCACTTCAGGTTTGGGCGGAATGTCCGGAGCTCAGCCAAAAGCCGGAAATATCGCAGGCTGTATTACGGTCATTGCTGAAGTGAATCCAAAGATTACCAAAATCCGTCACGAACAGAAATGGGTGAACGAAATCCACGAAAATCTGGATGAACTGGTGGCTAGAGTGAGAAAAGCTCAGGAAAATCAGGAAACGGTTTCTTTGGCTTACCTTGGAAACATCGTGGATATCTGGGAGAAATTTGATGAAGAAAATTTAAGAATCGATATCGGTTCAGACCAGACTTCACTTCACAATCCCTGGGCGGGCGGTTATTATCCTGTCGGGCAAACCTTTGAGGAATCGAATACGATGATGGCAGAAAACCCTGAATTATTCAAGGAAAAAGTTCAGGAAACATTGAGAAGACACGCTGCAGCCATCAACAGACATACCGCAAAAGGAACCTATTTCTTCGATTACGGAAATGCCTTTTTACTCGAAGCTTCCAGAGCAGGAGCTGATGTAATGTCTGAAAATCCTACGATTGGACGGGAGTTCAGATACCCAAGCTATGTTCAGGATATTATGGGACCTATGTGTTTTGATTATGGTTTCGGGCCGTTCCGTTGGGTCTGTACCAGCGGAAAGCCGGAAGATCTGCAGAAAACCGATGATATTGCGTGTGCCGTTTTAGAGGAAATGATTAAAACGTCGCCGGAGGAAATCCAGCAGCAGATGAAAGACAATATCACGTGGATCAAAGGCGCTCAGGAAAACAATCTGGTCGTGGGTTCGCAGGCGAGAATTTTGTACGCCGATGCTGAAGGACGAATGAAAATCGCTGAAGCCTTCAACAAAGCTATTGCCAACGGAGAAATCGGAGCGGTGGTTTTGGGAAGAGACCATCACGATGTTTCGGGGACGGATTCGCCATACAGAGAGACTTCCAATATTTATGACGGTTCGAGGTTTACGGCCGATATGGCAATTCAAAATGTAATAGGTGATAGTTTCCGTGGCGCAACCTGGGTTTCCATTCATAACGGTGGCGGCGTTGGTTGGGGCGAAGTGATCAACGGTGGTTTCGGGATGTTACTGGACGGAAGTGATGATGCCGACAGAAGATTAAAATCAATGCTTTTCTGGGATGTGAATAACGGAATTTCCCGAAGAAGCTGGGCAAGAAATGAAGGTGCTGTTTTTGCCATCAAAAGAGCAATGGAAGCTGAACCGAATTTGAAGGTGACGTTGCCGAATTTTGTGGATGAGAATCTTTTTTAATTTGAAAATGATAAATACCATCACTTCGAATAGCTTTTGAAAAAAGTACATCACGAAGTTTCTAATTTAAATTATAAAAACCTGCTGTAAAGCAGGTTTTGTTTTTTTACGTAGATGGTGCAGATTTCAAATCCACGAAATCGTCTTGTGCATTTAAGCAACTAAGTGATTTATTTGTCTTGTAACATTTTTTCTAATCTTGCCATCATGTCATCTTTCTCCTTCAGCATACGTTCATACAGTTCAATTTTATCTTCATGGAGTTGTAAAACTGCTTCAATTGGATTAAAAACAGGTTTAATATTAACAGCAGAAGAGCTATCCTTAAAATCGCTAAATGAATTTGCAATAAGACTCACAGCCTGCTCTTCATCAAAATTTTTAAAAGCTTCAGCAGGAATTTTTAAAGCTTTTGATATCTTGTTCAATAAAAGATCGTCAATGACATCCTTTTGTTCCAACAGCGATATTTTTTTCTGATTCCACTCATCGCCCAGATCAAAAGCCAATGCTTCCTGCTTGATCCCAAGCATTTCACGAAATCTTTTAATATTGCGTCCCTGATGTATTTGATGTTCCATTATTGGTGTTTTATAATAACTATTTAAGGGTAAATTTAGAAAATATTGACTTAACCGACAAGAAAGAAAGTTTATTGATCAGGAAAGAATTAATAAATAAGATTAAAACCGATATTTATCTGAGTTTGGATGAATGAATTTCGAACAAATCATAGAAGAAATAAGGGTGCTGGATCTCGATTGCTTTAGCTATTCTGATACTACACTGAAATCCCTAAGGGATGACAAACCATGGAGAAATGAAAATACCGTTAAGAAGCGTAACATTGACACCACGTCAGTTCGAGTAGGTTTTTGAAGAAAACCATATCGAGAACTTTTTGTTTGACAAACAGATTTTGTTTCTCAGTTCACTGGTTCTCGATACACTCTGCTCAGAGCTGTTTGCATAAACAGAAAACATCATCAAAACGTTTGTTATTTTTAGAGGATTTGAACTCTAATTCTCTACACAATTCTTTAAAATCATGATGAGATCCCGAAGGATGATAAGTTTTGTGGAAATAAAATGATATTTTTGAAATACAGATTTGAATCGAACCAACAAAAAAAGGAAAATATAAAATATGAAAAAACTGGGAATCATTGGCTGCGGCTGGCTTGGAAACCACATCGCAGAAAGAGTATCGGATCAGTATGAAATTTTTGCAACAACGACAACACCTTCCAAAGTAGAAGATCTGAATTCTAAAGGATATCAGACAACTTTAATAAGCTTTGCTGATGAATTGAATTCAGATATGAAACAATGGGAAGTTGCTGCGGATTTGGATGCCATCATCATCAGTGTTCCGTTCTCAGGGATCAGAGGGGCGAAGATCTCCATGACGGAAAGACGTGAAAACCTGTTAAGATTCATTGGAGATTATAAAGGACAGGTGTTTTTTACGAGTTCAACCGGAGTTTATCCACAAACAGATAAAGAATTTATAGAAGAAGATCAACCGGCTGTTGAGGTCGAAAGCGAAAGTTTCATTCTGCAGCAGCTGCCTCAAACCAATATCCTGAGATTGGCGGGATTGATGGGAGATCAGAGGCTTTTAAAAAATTATAATATTTCAGATTTAGATCAGTTGGTGAATCATATTCATTATGCAGATATCTGTTCGGTCATCGAAAAAATGCTGGATAAGCAGTCTGAATCTAAAGTGTACAATGTTGTAGCTCCAATTCATCCGAATAAAGAGGAAGTGATAAATGCGCAAAGAAATCTTCCTTATGACGGCGAAAGAACGACTGTGGGAAGGACAGTTTCTCCTGAGAAATTAATTAAAGATTTGGATTTTGAATTTCAATATCCTGATCCGAGGTATTTTCATTTGTAGATTACAGTTACGGAAAAGTTTTAAATGCAATAACCGCTGTGTTTTTATCAAAATATGCTTTATTTTTTGATCGTATATGCGATTCACCCAGCCAATTCTGCATGCTGCCGTTGCTGAACAAAGTGTATTTTTGAACGGAGATGTTCTCAAAAGTATAGACAAAACTTTTCGTTCGTTGCGTTAAAAAAATAATTCCAAATCTCCTCAGGTTGTCATTTTAAGAATTTTATTATATTTGTCTCATATATTGATATCAAAAAATATAAAATTATGATAGCTGAAATAGAAAAATATATTGAAATTCAGAACAGCATTGATGAGATTCTGAAAAACTCTCCCTTCAAAATGTCTTATATTATTGAAAAATCAGGAATTAAAAAACCAACTTTTTTTAAAAAATTGAAAGAAAAAAGATTTACTCCTGAAGAACTTCTGGTCATTTCAAAAACCATTGAACCTAAACAATGGCGCAATGAAACAAAAGAAGAAATTCTTGAGTCACTGAAACGTTCTGAAGAAGATTTCAAAAACGGACGGGTCCACGACTACAGGGATGTGATGGGGGAAATGAGATTACGTATAGAAAAGTACAAAAATGAAAATAAAATTCTCTGATGAATCACTCTCGGATTTGAGGAATATTGAAGAATATCTTCTCGAAAATTGGAATGTTCAGATTTTTGATGATTTTCTGACAAAACTGGATGAAATTACAGAAATACTTTCTAAAGGTCATGTAAGCTTTCAAAAATATGAAAATACAGAGTATCATAAAATTTTGGTCACTAAGCATAATACACTTATCTATATCATTGAAAACGATATTTTGAAAATTATCAGAATTCTCCAGAACTTCCAGAATCCGGAAGAAAACTACAAATCTTTACAAGAATAATAAGGACTTTTTTACATCTAAAGACAAAGTTTTTTATTATATCAATTGAAATATGGAGATAATCGAGACTTGCTGACAATGAAAAATATTTTAAGTTTAGTATTAGCTTTATTCTTATCAGTGAGACTATATGCCTGTCTCAATGGTGAAACACTAAAATTAGCTAACGGCATTATCCTGTATGAAGATTATGAAGGATATGTCCCATATGGACATTCTTTTAGAGATAAAGAATCTTTGAATAAAATTTTAGTATCGCTGAAGGACGGATATGATGAAACTCAAGATTTGGATTATCTTTCAGATCAGGGTTTTGTTTTGATTATATTAGGAAAGTATGGCGAAGCAATCGATTTGTATAAAAAAATTGAAAGTATTGTACCTGGCAGATATTCTACAGCTTCCAATATCGGAACAGCTTATGAATTGATAGGAAGCAATCAAGAAGCTCTAAAATGGATTGAAAAAGCGGTGAAAATTAATCATAACTCACATTTTCATTCCGAGTGGATCCATATTAATATTTTAAAAGCTAAGATATATGGCGAAAGATATATTACGTCTCAATTTTTAATAGGAAAGGATTTTGGAACTGATAAGTTTCCCAAATCTGATCTGACAAAAAAACAGTTGGATGCCTTAAGAGATCAACTCTATTATCAACTTAATGAAAGGATTTCATTTGTAAAGCAAAAAGATAAAATTGTAGCTCAGCTCCTTTTTGATTTAGCGAATGTGTCTTACCTCGCTGACGATAAAGATGAAGCTATGGAAAATTATAAGCTTGCGGAAAACTATGGCTTTAAGGATGAAATTTTAAGTGAAAGAATGAATTTGACCTCTTCTGAAACAATTTTTAATATAGAAAGAAAGGTCATAAAAGAATTTAAATACCAAACGAAACCAGTCCGAAGAACTCATTTAATCGAAACGACAGTTTCTATTTTTGCTTTATTGTTTTCAGGATTAATGGTTTTTATTTTTAGAAAGAGAATTTTTTTATTACTTAAATAGAGGTCATATTTTCTAATTCTTGTTATAGTTTCTAAACCATTAACAATGCCGTGAAAATGAAAAAACCTTCGATGAGATCAAAGGTTTATAATAATTTAGAAAAGAAAAACTCAATTCTTCACTGCCTTGATTGCAGCTTCATAATTGGGTTCATGTGAAATATCATCCACCTGCTCTTCATAGACAATCTTCCCGGAAGGATCGATGACAACAACTGCTCTGCTTAAAAGTCCTTTCATGACAGAGTCTGTGAGTTCCACTCCATAGGTTCTCCCGAAATCAGAACGGAAGTCAGAAAGCATGACCACATTTTTTATGCCTTCTGCACCGCAGAATCTCTTTTGGGCAAAAGGTAAATCTTTTGAAATACAGAGAACAACCGTATTGGGGATGTTGGCAGCATCTTCGTTGAAATGATGTACGGAGGCCGAACAGACACCGGTGTCAACACTCGGGAAAATATTCAGAATCACATACTTTCCTTTGTATGAATCCAGAGTCTGATCCTTCATCGTAACATCTGTAAGGGTGAATTTTGGAGCCTGCTTATTTACTGACGGCAATTTCGCATACGTATGGACCGGTTTTCCGCCCATCAAAACAGTATTTGATGACTTGGAATTTTGAGCGAAAGAAAATATGGAAAAACACACTGCTGCACTGAAAAATAATTTTGAGAACATAAATTTTATTTTAAACAAAATTATTCTTTTTCTCTTTGTCTCTCCGATTATTATTTGAAAATTTTTAAGCACCGTCTACGTTCTCATCCTAATGAAGTATTAACAGACTTCATGATATAACAGAACCCGAGCAATTCTTCCGGTTGATGCGTCAACTTCTGTATTAAATTTTATTCAAAAAGCTTTTAAATAGAGCAAATCAATGAAACCGCTGTTCCGGAATTCAATCTTTAGCTCTAACTTTATTCTTTTAAACTTCAAATTCAAATTATTAATTAAAGTAAAATTTATGAGTTCAGCAAATACAGAATCATTTAAACAAATTTTTAAAAGTGAAAGCGAAATACCCGAAGAATATCAGGTTCAGGAAATTCATCAGCGGGTTTATCTCTTAAACGGCGAACTTGTAGAGTGGAGCGGAGAAGTCACCGAAATTTATTCTCCGGTGTGCATCCGTACCGAAAACGGTTTAGAAAGAAAACTTTTGGGAAGTATTCCCAATATCGGACGGGCAGAAGCGATGGATGTTCTGGATGCATCTGTAAAAGCCTATAATAACGGTCTCGGCGAGTGGCCGACCATGTCTGTCGAAGGCCGTATCAAATGTATGCAGAAGTTTGTATATCTTATGATCAAGGAACGTGACCTGATCATCAGGTTACTGATGTGGGAAATCGGAAAAACGCTGCCTGATTCTACCAAAGAATTCGACCGTACAGTAGACTATATCAACCAGACCATTGACGCATTAAAAGATCTTGATCGTGAGTCTTCCCGTTTCCAGCAGGCAGAGGGAACGATTGCACAGATCAGAAGAGCTCCTCTGGGCGTAGTTTTGAGTATGGGGCCGTTTAATTATCCTCTGAACGAAATTTTCACAACCCTGATTCCTGCTCTGATCATGGGGAATACCATTATCTTTAAGCTTCCCAAACACGGAGTCCTGGCCCATTATCCGCTGCTGAATGCATTTAAGGAAGCTTTTCCTAAAGGAACGGTCAATACTTTATACGGGAAAGGTTCGGAAATTATCACTCCGATTATGGAAAGTGGGAAAGTGAATGTTCTTGCGTTTATCGGTTCCAGTAAAGTCGCTAACGGATTGAAGAAACTGCACCCGAAAGTCAACAGGCTGAGAGCGATTTTGAGTTTAGATGCTAAAAATGCTGCTATCGTTACCAAAAATGCCAATCTTGATATTGCGGTAAGCGAAATTATTCTCGGAGCACTTTCCTTCAACGGGCAAAGATGTACCGCCCTGAAATTGATTTTTGTACAGAAAGACGTTGCAGAAGAATTTACAGCTAAACTAAACAAAGCAGTTTCTGAATTAAAACCAGGTCTGCCATGGGAAGAAGAGGTGAAGATCACACCGCTTCCCGAAGTCAATAAACCTTCCTATCTTAAAGAATGTATTGAGGATGCGCTGTCTAAAGGTGCAGAAGTTCTGAATGAAAACGGCGGATATAATGAAGAATCATTTGTTTTCCCTGCTGTTGTTTATCCGGTGAACAGTGAGATGAAACTGTATCATGAAGAGCAGTTCGGTCCGATTATTCCCGTGGTGCCGTTTGAAACGATTGAGGAGCCGATAGAGTACCAGGTCAATGCATCTCATGGAATGCAGGTGAGCATTTTCAGTGAATATGCCCTGGAAGTTTCAAAACTGATCGATCCTTTTGTAAATCTCGTAAGCCGTGTGAATATCAACTGCCAGGCACAGCGGGGTCCTGATGTTTTTCCTTTTACAGGAAGAAAAGACTCTGCGGAAGGTACGCTGTCTGTATTTGATGCGCTCCGTTCTTTCTCAATCAGGTCTTTGGTTGCCGCGAAGTCAACGGAATCCAATAAAAACCTTCTGAATACGATCGTAAGAGATCATGATTCAAACTTTTTGAGTACTGATTATCTGTTTTAGATTGCTACTGATCTGAAATCTGATCAATGATAAAAACCTGCTCTGCAGCAGGTTTTTATCATTTTATGTATTCATCAATATCTTTTCAACAGACTCTACGATTTCCTTTTCTATGCTTTCTTCATCAAGGGTCTCCAGAGTATAAGTCTGTTTTTTCATCGCTGTGGTTCCCGTTCCGTTCTGAAAAATGGTGTCAAGATGGATCCCGATTTTTTTATAGTTTTTGTCGGCAGTGAACATGATATGCGGAAACTTATTGTTGGTGTAAAAATTAGAATCTACATTTCTTGAAATCTGAAGTTTGATGTTGGTCTGGGCGTTGGTACCCGTTCCGTTTTTACTTTCTTCGTTCATGGAAATTTTACAGCCGTATCCGTTTTGTCTCAGCATTTTTCTGAACTCCTGCATTTTGGGATCAATCAGGTTTTTACACAGTATTTTAAAACCTTCAATAAACAGATCTTCTTCACTTTTCTTCTTTTTCTGACTCTCCTTCAGCTTCTGTTCTTCCGTTCTTAAATTGGAAAACAAAGAATTCAGTTTGTTTAAATTTTCCTCTTTCATGGGATCATGTATTTTTGAATAGGGTTTATTTTAATTAGATAATCTTGAATTGACTGAGATTTTTAAATCTGTTCAAATATAAATAAAATCATGACAAAAAGGATACGCAAATCTATTACAGATAAAGTATCCAAAGATTGAAAAGTAGATCATGAATATTGGGTGGTGGAGTAATTTAGGATCATAAATCATTCCCTAAAACCGCAGTTCTAACCGAAATTCATTATATATTTCCGGGTGTTACCTGCAAAATGTTTAATCTGAGTATCAAATCATATTTCTTTTTCAGCAGGTACTCATATACAATAATGTTATCATATAGGTATACTAATTTTTAAATAGGATTGAATGTGGGATATAGATTATTAAAAATTTTTACTTCTTAAAATTCTGGCATTAATTTTAATGAATTTATTTGAAAGTGAAAACAGAGATATGAATCATTTTTTTGTGCTGAATTCCTATGATTGATGAATGATCAAAATAATGATTATGATCACTTGTTAATACAGAAATGAATTTCTAAAAACTCAGGTTAAGTTATGTTAGAAATTTCAAAAAGAGTGTATATACAAGTTTTCTTGCTTAGTATAATTACTAAAATGTGTTTTTACGTGTTAATTTATTAAAGTATATGTAACATTTGTCAAAAAATGATACTAACTGAAAATAGAATGAAACATGTCATTGGAAAAAGAATTTCTGGAAAAAATTAAAAAACACAAAGGGATTATTTTCAAAATTTCTAAGATGTACATGGATAATATTGAAGACCAAAATGATCTCTATCAAGAAATTATCTATCAATCCTGGAAATCATACTGTGATTTCCAGAGAAAAAGTGATTTCTCAACATGGCTGTACAGAACAGCGCTGAATACGGCAATTATATTTCTAAAAAGCGAAAAGAAACGTAGCTTTATACAAAATCAAAACATAGAGAATTTATCAGTACATCATGAAGGTTACAATGATGAGGACGATAAAAATATGAAGCTGTTGTATGAAGCTATACACAAGCTCAGTCCTATTGATAAAGCATTGATTTTTTATTTTCTGGAAGATTTTGCCGGTAAAGAAATTGCCTGTCAATTGGGTATTACAGAAGTCAATGCAAGAGTAAAACTCAACAGAGCGAAAATAAGGCTTAGGGAGATCATTGAAAAACAGAAAACTGTTTAATTTAAAAAGATTAGAAAATGGAATTAGATAATTTTAAAGAACTTTGGAACAAAGATACAAAGCAGATTCCACCTGAAATTTCTTTGGAAAAGCAAAATGAAATTCATTCTCCTTTGGAGATGCTGAAAA
Organism: uncultured Chryseobacterium sp.; assembly: GCA_963526305.1. GTDB lineage: Bacteria > Bacteroidota > Bacteroidia > Flavobacteriales > Weeksellaceae > Chryseobacterium. Next base: position 394,654 of record CAURNW010000002.1, read on the forward strand.
TCAATATGAAAACATAATTTTGGATAATGATCGTTACATTACCAACTCTTCTGTATGGTTTTCCTTTCGCTGCCAGTGATCAAAATATCAAAATAATATCCGTTTTTGAAATTGTTTTATCATTGGGATTTATCACTTATTTTTATTCACGGTTTGTCAAATTATTCAGACTTCTCATCAAAAGCAGCATTAATACAAATTATGATTTGTTTAATCTTAAAACCCAGCTGTTGATATCTAAAGAAATTTATCTCGCATATTATATTTCATATATTCCGCTTGCTCTGCTTATATGCCTTATCAAGGTCGGCTTCCATTTTGATACTGCGTATCATGTAGCTATTTTTGGAGTAAGTCTGTTGATCAGTATTTTGTTGATATGCTTCATCATAAAATACTGGATCTATTATATGTACGGAAAATACATTGAAGATGTTGTACGAATTGTGGATGAACTCAATGGTATAGAAGTAAAACCCAAAACCCGAAAAAATAATACATGGTTCGAGAGATCACAAAGATATCTGGTCAATAAATATGGTGTGAAGGGGAATGTTATCAACACGGTAGTATGGTTTTTTTCTTGTTACGTACTAATATTATTCACTTTGTTAGCAATTATTTTAATTGTAATTATAATAGGTACCAAGCTCAATTGTATAGATTTGAATACTTTAGTAAAAACCTTAAAAAGTTTAAATTAATTTAATATTTCTGTAACATTTTTGATTTTTTTATACTAACTGTCAGAATTAATCAGAAATATTATGAAAAAAACAGTTACGCTCTTTAAGACATTGACTTTTATTTTTGCTTTAGGATTTACGCCATCTGTACTTACTGCACAGAATCGTGACACCGGCAGTTTCGAAACTTCTATTCAGAATCTGCCTAAACTATCTAAGACATCCGCAATGGGAAATTTCCATGCCAGTTTTAGCGGACAAAATATTTCTTCCGAATCTTTATTTAATCATTTGGGAGAATGGCTGGGAACAAATTCTGATCATACTTTCAAATTCGTTACAAGTTCAACAGATGATTTAGGCTTTAAAAAATCTACTTATCAACATTATTATAAAGGAATTAAGGTTGCGGATGAATTGGTTTTGATTCACGAAAAAGAAGGAAAAGTAACCTATGTAAACGGTGAACTGTCTGATCAGATTAGTCTGGCAATTAAACAACCCCTGAACAGATCAGAAGTAGAAACCATCGTGAATGCAGATATGAAAGCACCGAACGTAACTTTTGATGAATTTGAACAAGTGATTACAAAAGCGTATTTAGGTGAGGGGATAGAACTGCATTTGGTTTCCCAAATCAATGCACTTTCCTTGAAGGATCTGAAAGGATTTATGTATTATATAGATAATACCACAAAAAAAATTGTTAAAAAACTGGAAGAGATTCACAAACATAATCATGCAAAATCTATTTCCCATAATGTTTATCCTTCGAATAAAAATTTTTCTAATGAGAAATTATTCATCAGTCCGTTAGTAGATGTGTCTTCTACAAGTGCAACTTATTACAACGGTAATCAGCAGATAACAGTTGATTCTTATAACGGAGCATATCGTTTAATGGATAATGCCCGAAATATTCATACACAGGACGGAACCGGATGGGACGGCGGTGGAAATCCGGCTACAGGTTTGACAGGAAATATTACCGAATATACAAATAGTACAGCCAATTACACAGCTGCTGCAACTAAACCGGCTGTACAGGTTCATTGGGGGATGGAAACTTCACGTGATTATTACATCAGCCGACATAACAGAAACAGCTATGATAACAACGGCTCTGTCATCCGAAATTATTACAATATTAATTTCAATACACCAAATACGCCTGTTAGTGGAGTTAACGCTGCTGCTATTGATGTTCAGGGGATTGTTGGTATGGTTTACGGGAACGGATTGTTGCAGGGACAGGCCGGTTATTTTGAACCATTTGTAAGCCTTGATATAGCTGGTCACGAATACTCCCATCTTATGATAAGCAGAACGGCTGGTTTAGCTTACCAGAAAGAATCCGGAGCACTAAATGAAGCTTTTGCAGATATGTTTGGTGCAGCAATAGAATTTTATCATAACGTAAATCCTAACTGGACTATTGCGGAGGGAATACCAAATGCTGCGCTAGGTGCTGCTTATTTCAGAAGTATGTCTAATCCTAACGGAGGCTCGCCGCAAATTGGAGGTCAGCAACCAGACACATATCAAGGTACTTATTGGCAGGATGTTTCTGCTGCATGTGTACCAAATAGTGGTAATGATTATTGCGGTGTGCATAAAAATAGTGGTGTAGGAAATTATTGGTTTTACTTATTGTCTGTCGGAGGTTCCGGTACAAACGATTTGGGAACCAGCTTTAATGTGACGGGAATTACTATTCAAAAAGCAGAAAAAATAGCGTACAGAACTTTAGCAAATTATCTTACCGCAAATAGTGGATTTATCAATGCATACAATTCCTCAAAACAGGCTGCAGTTGATCTTTATGGTGCGGGTTCTAACGAAGTTCAGCAGGTAGAAAATGCCTGGTGTGCAGTTGGAGTAGGAAGCTGTTCAAATCTTTTAGCAGTTAATGAAGCTTTTAAATCTGATCTTCAAAATATTAAAATATATCCGAATCCAATAAGAAACGGACATTTTACGATTGAATCCGATATCAAAGGAAATGCTGATTATGAAATTTATGACTTATCCGGTAAGCTTATTAAAATGTCTCAAAAACTTGAAAATGGAATTAATAAAGTAAATGTAAACGTACAGTCAGGAGTCTATTTAGTGAAAATAAGTGCAGAGGGAAGTACCATTTCTAAAAAAATAATAGTAAAATAAGATCACAGCATGAAGTGAAACCTGATAATTGGGTTTTCAATTCTCCTGAATGCATGACAAAATTGAAGAATATTAAAATTAGTTAGTAATATATTATATAGTTTAATCATGTTTAATACACTGAAGGTTTTGCCTTTGGTGTATTTTTTTTAAAGCACAGAAGGATATAAAAAAATCCACTTCTAATTAAAGAGATGGATTTTTTGCGAAACAAAAACGCGGAGTAGTTAAGATCATCACTCACGCTCGTAAAACCAGAGTTCTCCCGAATATAATTTACATGCGTTTATTTATTACTCGCAAACTGTTCAAATCTGACAATAAGATCATCTTTTTCTTTCAGGAGGCGCTCATACAAAGCAATTTTTTCATCATACAGCTGTACTAATTTATCAATAGGATTGAATGTCGGATAGTAATTGTATGATATCCCTACTGCATTGTCGCTGTTCGTAGAAGTGTTTGAAATGAAATTCACCGTCTGCTCTTCATTAAAATTCTCAAAAGCCTCAACAGGAATTTTTAATACTTCTGATAACCGTCTCAATAAAGGTTCTTCGATCGTGTCTTTTTGCTCAAGGAGAGAAACCTTCATTTGATTCCAGTCTTCACCGAGATCATAAGCGAGAGCCTCCTGCTTGATGCCAAGCATTTCTCTGAATCTTTTGAGATTGCGTCCCTGATGTATTTTTTGTTCCATTTGTGATTATTTTTAGTGCTTAAGGTAAAGCAGATTATTAAATATTAAAGGTAAATAAATAAGATCTAGAAATCCAAATCTGATTAAGCGTAGATTGAGGTATAAAGATGATTTAGGCTCCGATATATCTAAAGCAGTAGCTTAAAGCCTGTAGTATTAATTATTTTGTCGATCTTCCAAAATAGATTACTTTTATACAACGCCAAAATTAAAATCATGAAATTTTCAGTCAGCTGTTTTACGGTTCTGTTGGGCATTGCTCTTCAAGCTCAGAATTTGATTCCTTATAATAATAACGGAAAATACGGACTCTGTGATACAGAAGGAAAAATTGCATTGGAACCGGTGTACGATGACACCCGTTTTTTTTCTTCTGAAATTAATGGTTATCCGATTAAAAAAGACGGTAAATATGGTGTACTGAATAAAGATCTGAAAACAGTCATTGCGTTTATTTCTATTGCACCGGTTACTGAAAATACAGATGGATACACTGTTTATTTTTCGGAAAATGAACTGCACTACTATTCTAAAAATTACCAATTGGTAAAGAAAAGAATGATAGATAACATGCCCAACTCTTATGGTCCTGTAACAACATCCGGTTCAGATCACTATTCTGATCATTTTACCAATGAAAAAGTCCTGGAACTGTTTAAAAAAAAATATAGTAAAAAAGGAGCATACCAGGTGGTAGCTGCAAACAGTACATATTATAGTATATGTTCGGAGAACACAAGCGGAAAATGTATTTCTACAGCAGTATTTCTGCCAAGGACGACAACGTTTCTCCTTAATAATGAAGAAAAGGAATATCAAAATGTTACCTGGAATCCCGGCACGTCAAAATACTATATTATCGTAAAGAATGGTACCAAAGAATATGTGATTGATCAGGATGAAAAAATTATTTTCCCCGAAAAAGAATACGAAAGACTGTATGTGGTGAAAAATTACATAGGATATAAGGAAAAAAATTCTGCTTCCGAAAAAAATGTGACCCACTATTTTATGATCAGTTCAGGAAAGACGATTGAGAATAAATTTTCCTCATTTGATCCTGCAAAAAGCCTGATGATCGATGGAAAAAACTTTGATATTTTCAAAGCAAAAGTTAATAACTATGATCTCCACAAATCACAGGATGTTTATATCGGAGAAAATGGTAAACAGTACTTTAAGGTAGATTTTACGTTTGATAATTAATAAAAATAAGTGACATAAAGATAAAAACCTGTTTTAAAACAGGTTTCTTAGTGTAATCTATCTTTAACTGGTTTAATTCATATAAAAATTCAGCTTCGAAAATCATTCTTTACTGACTTCGGATTGATCTGATTTTCGAAGGAGATCATCTTTCTCCTTCAACAGCCGTTCGTAGAGTGAAGAGGTTTCATCATGCATTCGGATAATCTGATCAATAGGATAAAAAGTACATTTTACGTTCACAGCGTGCAGGGTAGATGAATCTTTACTGGTAAAGGTATTTGAGACAATATTAATCGCAGGCTTTTCATTAAAGTTGCTGAAAGATTCTGCAGGAATTTCTGAATCTTCCGTTTTTTCCTCTATTAATGAATTGTCAATAATTTCTTCTTTTTCAGGTACTGATAATCTATTCCGGTTCCGGTCTGTTCTCAAATCAGAAGTTGAGGATTCCTGTTTAATGCCGGGCATTTCCCTGAACAGTTTTATACTGCGTCCGGGATGTGTTTTTTGTTGCATTGGTAATAATATTAATAATGCTTTAAATTAAATCATATCATTCAATGTAAGAGGAATTTTCAAATCTAAATTAGGCCGGTGAATGGATATTGTAGTCAGTTATCCGTAATCATATCCGGAATTAAAAAGGTATTGAATACAAAACGGGCTGTCAACTACTTGACAGCCCGTTTTAATTTATCTGTAATAGATTAGTTAGCCGTTAAAAACTGAACTAAAACATGATTTAATTTATCTGCGTGGGTTACATTCAATCCATGAGGAGCACCTTCAATCACAATAAAATCGTTATCGGCGATGCCCTGTGCAGCCTGTTTCCCGGCTGTTTCGATCGGAACAACTTTATCATCATCACCATGTACAATCAGTGTTTTTACCTTGACATTTCCTAATTCAGGACGAAAATCTGTATTAGCCCAGCTTTCAGCACATTTGATCGTTGCAATAGGAGAAGCACATGATGCAATGCTCCAGTCATAATCCAGTTGTGCCTGGCTGACAGTCTGAGAAAGTAAGCCGTAATTATAGAAGTTTTTGTGGAATGTTTCCAGAAAAGTAACCCTGTCTTTTTTCAGGTTTTCCATGATCTCGTTCAGGTCTTCCTGAGGCACACCATCCGGATTGTCATCTTTTTGTTTTACCAAAGGAATGATTGAAGAAATTAAGGCAATCTTATCAACATTTTCTGATCCGTAATTGGTCAGATAACGGACAACTTCTCCGCCACCCATTGAAAATCCGAAAAGGATCACATTTTTAAGGTCAAGTTGGGAAATCAGTTCGTGAAGATCAGCAGTTAATGTATCATAGTCATATCCTTCTGCTGTAGGAGATGATTCACCGAAACCTCTTCTATCATAAGAAATAACACGGTAACCTAAGTCTAAAAGAACCGGAACCTGTGCTTCCCATGACTTTCCGCTTAACGGCCAGCCGTGAATTAAAATGATCGGCTGTCCTGTACCGAAATCTTCGTAATAAACCTGATAGTTTTTTTCATTTTCTTTAGTGATGTAAGGCATAATATCGAATTTTTAATATTAATATTTGATTTTTTTTAAACAAATTGTGAGCCATAAGAATGAAATTCGTCAAAGATGTGGTATCTATTTTTTTCGAAATCTCGTTTGCTGGAATTATACCTCAAGGAGCAGACAGAGAGATAAACGCAGTAAGGAACGAGTATTCTGAGCAATAGACAATACAGCATAATTCCTGTATTTATTAAAAGTTTTATGCAGTTAAATCATTACTTTACAGTAAAGAAGGTAAGCTTATTTTTTTAAAAAATCTTTGAAAAAGAAAAAACAGTGCCGGTTCACAAAAATAAATTAATGTTTAAAGATAAAAACTGTAACATTTATTTCTAAATACTACTAACTCCATAGAGCCGAAAACCATGACCTCATCAGAAAAGGAATTTTTACATAAAATCGAAAAACATAAAGGAATCATTTTCAAGATTTCTAAGATGTATATGGATGACAAAGATGACCGTGAGGATCTTTTTCAGGAAATAACCTATCAGGTCTGGAAGGCGTACTCGGGTTTCAGGGGAGAAAGTGAATTTTCCACCTGGCTGTACAGGATTGCTCTCAATACTGCGATCATATTTTTAAAATCCGAAAAGAAAAGAAGTTTTATAGGAAATGAGGACTTTACGGATTTTAAAATTGTGCAGGATGAATATGATCAGACAAAGGAAGAACAACTTTCATCCATGTACAAAGCAATCAGTCAGCTGAATCCTATTGATAAAGCATTTATCTTCTATTATCTCGAAGATTTCTCCGGAAAAGAAATTGCTGAGCAGATGGGAATCTCTGAAGGAAATGTTCGGGTCAAGATGAATCGCGCCAAGAATAAGCTGAAAGATATTTTAAGCACTAAATAGAAGTGGGTACAGAATATAAGGATGTACTAAACTCTTTAATTCTAAATCCGGAATTTCAATACAGAAAAACAAATATTATGAATATAGATGATTTAAAAAACACATGGATCGAAGATGTTTCAGACAAAACACCGGAAATCAGCATTGAACAGAACAATAAGATTAATCTTCCCCTTGAAAAAATCAGGAGAAATATGAGAATGGAATTCTGGTCAACAGTAGGAATATTACTTTTTGGTTTTGCTGTTGTATGGATTCCTGTTCCCGAAGCTCCTTTTAAGTTTAAATTTTACCTGACGGTACTGCTTTTCTCAATGGTCATCGTTGTATCTTTTTTCTTCAGTAAGTTTTTTAAACTGTATAAAGATATCAGTAGCCCGGTAATGAAAACCTACGACTCGCTGAAAGATCTGATGTATCAGTTTGATCTCAACAAACAATATTACCTTTCATTCTTGCTGTCATTTGTCCCATTCCTGGTGTGTGAACTGATTATTGTTGTAGAATTTATTCCACACCGTAAACCATTAAGTGACCTTCATATTGCCACAACAATTATCTCTATGCTCGCAGCAGGACTTTTCGGTCTTTTCCTGCTCGGGAAGTACTGGTATAGAGTTTTTTACGGAAAATATGTTCATCAGATCGAAAGCCTTTTGACTGAACTTAAAAAATAGCGTTGATATTTTCTGAAACGGTTACGGCAGTCGAAATTTTGCCGTAGCTGTTTTGTTACTGGATATAATAAGCCGGAAATTCTCTTATAACAGAATAGATATCCCGCCATTCAAAATATGCAGGACTTACGCTGCTTACACTGGAGATACCACTTTCCCGGAAAAGCTTTTTGGTTCGGGTCACATGGAAATATTGGGAAACAGTAATGATGCTTTTAAAACCATATTCCTTCTGTAATTTTAAAGTATTCTCTACGGTTAATCCTGTATTATTCCCTTTATTATCAAGCAGGACTAATGAATCAGGAATTCCCTTTGTGATCAGAAACTTTTTCATTTCAGAACCTTCGTAAAATCCTTCTTTTCCCAATCCTCCGCTGACAAGGATTTTTTTTTCCCGATGGCTTTTGTAAAGCTCAATTTCTGTTTCCAGGCGTTTTTTGAGTCTTACTTATAATGTTCCGTCTTCATTCACTTTGCTTCCCAAAATGATGGCAATTTCCGCTGTAAAGCCTTTATCACAAAGGCCTTCCGATATAATGTATGCCGTATGAATAAAAAAACAGGTGGTCAGAATCGCCATTATTACTTTAAACTTTTAATGATGACCTTCATATACTAATTTTGCATTTTATTTCTCCTGTCCTTTTCAATATCTGCTTTTACCCAATCAAGCTGCACGTCCTTTTGCTCAAGGAGATCCTGCATAGTCTGTATAACTTCAACATCAGGAATCACTCCCCGCTGAGTACCGGTGAAATTAATATTCGGCTGAATAAGCAGTAATCCGATGGGAAGATCTATTTTAGAATTGGGAAGTTTCTGGTAAGAATAAAATCCGGCTACTGTTCCGTCATTGGCACCACCGGTTTCCTCACCGACCAGGACGACCCTTTTTTCATATTTTAATTTGGATGAAATGATAGAAGAAGCAGAAAAACTCCCGCCGTTGATGAGCAGATACACTTTACCTGCAAATGCATCTTTCTTTGGTCTGGTAGATTTGTTTTCCTTCATTTTATAATAGGCTGCTCCGTCTTTTCCTTTATAGGAACTGAAAGCCTGTGAGAAAAAATATCCAGGATAAAGAAGGCTTTTAACCGTAAATTGTAAAGGACCTGATTTCCTGAAATAATTGGTTTTTAAAGGGGTAGCTGTTGAAGCCAGCTGTGAGGGTTTGATCAGGACAAAAGGTTCCCGGGCGAGGTAGGAGTAGAGATTATTGATTTCATAGAGTGATCCGCCGTAATTATTTCTGATATCAATTATCAGGTAAGAACTTTTTGCCTTTTTTATTTTTGCAAATGATTCCCTGTAAAAGCGGTCAGAAAATGTTCTTGAAAAACTCTGGATTTTCATGTACGCAACAGTACTGTCCTGATCTGAAAATTTAAAATTTCTATTATATGAGCTTGTCGAAGCTACATAGTCATTAACCTTTTTTTCATCAGTCCGCTTTTTCTCTGCTTTATCTTTTTCAAGGTCCTGTCTGTTCTTGGATTCTCTTTTCAGATGCACGGTTTTTCTTTCTCCCTGATAAAGTGTTTCTACTTTTGCGCTGTCCATGATTCCTTTCTCTGCAACATAGAAATTAAAAAATACGTCTTTCAGATAGTAGTTCTGAAAAGTTGTATTATAACCGTCACTGCTGATCAGATCACGGTATTTCTGCAGATAGTCAGAAACAGGGATTTCATTGATACTGAGAATTTCAGTTCCGGGTTTTATCTGTTCTACAGAATCTTTATTTTCTGTGATGTATAAACGATTGTCCGAGACATAATACTCAAAACGTCCGAAAAGGCCTTTTTTATTTTTTAGAACTTTAATTTCCTTCCTGCTGAATTTTTTTGCAGGGATCTTTAACGATAAATGTCCTTCCCTTATTTTTGAGATGACCGGCTGGATCTTAAAATAAAACTGTACCGGCGTAAGAGGACGGCTGATTGTTTTTTTGAGGCTGTCAAACTTGAAATCAAGTTTTTCTTTAGAGATATACCAGTTTAGTTTCGGGTGCATTTCCTGAAGTTTCCCGTAGGCAAAATCAATATCCTCATGCAGTTTTTCAGGAGAAACCGTCGAATTTGTATGCTGGTTATCCCTTTTAACGGACGAGCAGGAACTGAGAAATGCAGCGAAGAGCAGTATTAAAAAGTTTTTCAATTTTTTTTTCAGTTTTTCGAAGATTAAATTTAAAAAGTTTCAGATCATTATCTCAAAAAAAAGTAAAATTTATTCTGATCCGTCATAATAGAATCCGGCCACGGTATTACGTGCGGAAAGTTATACATTTGAAGCTTATATTATTATAAAAAATGATCTATTTAATTATCATTCTGGTCCTGATCGCTGCAGTAACAGTTGCCGTAACCTCCCAAAAAGTTTTTGGAGCAGAACCAAAAGGAAAACGTCTTGAAAGAATGCTCCTGTCAGAACATTATAAAAACAGGCAGTTTCAGAACCTCAGCCTCACGCCTTCGCTTGCAGAGGGATATAGCATGCCGAAAGTGATGTATGATTTTCTCTTTGCCAAAAAAGATCCGTTGATAAAACCGCATCACCGTATACCTGCCGTTCATACTGATTTAAAAAATATTCCGAAAGATCAGGATGTCTTTATCTGGATGGGGCATTCATCATATTTCATTCAGACCAATGGGGTTTCGTTTTTAATAGATCCGGTTTTGAGCAGTTACGGTTCTCCTTTTAAATTTTTTAATAAAGCTTTTCAGGGTTCCGATGTTTTTAAGCCTGAGGATATTCCTCATCTTGATTACCTGGTTATTACGCATGACCACTATGACCATCTGGATTATCCTACCGTCATGGCTATACAGTCAAAAGTAGATAAAGTGATCATGCCCCTGGGCGTAGGTGCTCACTTTGAACGCTGGGGCTACAGTGAGAATCAGCTGTTGGAAGAAGAATGGGGAACCACTCTTGAACTCAAAAACGATATCAGAATCACTTTTACTCCCGCAAGGCATTTCTCAGGCAGAAAATTCCACAGAAACAATACCCTGTGGACCTCATATGTACTGAAAACTCCAACAAAAAAACTTTTCCTCGGCGGTGACAGCGGTTATGACACTCATTTTAAGATGATCGGTGATCAGTATGGACCTTTTGATTTTGCCATTTTAGAAAACGGGCAGTACAATGCAGCATGGAAATATATTCATGCATTACCGGATGATGTAGTACAGGCAAGTCTGGATATCCAGGCAAGAAATATCATTCCTGTACATTCAGGCAAATTTGCTTTGGCACTACATCCGTGGAACGAGCCTTTGCAGAAACTTACGGCTTTAGGAAAAGAAAAACAACTGTCTGTTCTCACTCCCAGAATCGGTGAAGTCCTGGATCTGAATAAAAATGAGATTCAATTTCAGGAGTGGTGGAAAGATTAACTAGTCGTGCCAGATTCCTCTGTATCTTTTAGGATGGTTTTCCAGCTGTTTCCTGACAAAATCACACTCCGGATCAATCATCAGGTCTTTCTCTTCTGCAAATCGTACAAGTTCGTCCAGAAGTAATTTTGCGTATCCGTGTCCTTCAAGATTCTCATCAATTTTTGTGTAGTGTACATTCAGAAGCCTTCCATCAACGGCAATCGACATATAACCTACTTTTTCATCATTCAGAAACATCTGTAATTCATCCTGATAAGGTGATATTTTAAACTTTACATTTTCCATGATTTCTGATTTTAGGGAATAAAACTCTCTCTTAAAATTACAAATTAAATTTTTGATGAGGATCTTTTAAGCTAAAGATGAGGTAATTTATAATCGTTTAAATTAACGAGGCAGACCAGAATAGACTCTGGTTAACTTTAGCCTGGATAAAAAGAAGGTTCTCAAGTTATTAATCAAATAATTTTGATTTGATTCAGATAAATAATTAAATTGATAGTAATCATTTATTACCATAGCTTTTTTCAATATTTCAATCTGAGTATTTATAAGTTTTTTCGACAAAAAACACCGACTTTTGTTACTTCTTTTATCCACTGAAACAAGTATTTTATTCTGAATGAAAACGCTCAAAGAAAAAAATAAATTCATTGCTACAATATTGGCGTTTGCAGTGATTCCGATGTCCGGCCTTGCCACAGATATCTATCTGCCTTCAATGCCAGGTATGGCAACAGAACTTCATCAGCCCGAGAGCAGCATTCAGCTCACACTTTCTATATTTTTAATCAGTTACGGAGTGACCCAGTTTTTTGCAGGAAGTGTTGTTGATTCATTTGGCAGGTTTAGGGTTTCTGCGATTTCCCTGGCACTGTTTGTAGTCAGCTTTCTGATCACAGCACTAACGAAAGATATTTTTGTTATTTATGCTATGCGTGTATTACAGGGTATCCTGTCCGGATTTGCAGTCGTCTCAAAACGGGCATTTTTTGTAGATGTATATGAAGGTGAAAAGCGTAAACATTACCTGAGCATCATGACAATTGTCTGGTCTGTAGGACCTATCATTGCACCTTTCATCGGCGGATATCTGCAGAAACTGTTTGGCTGGCAGTCCAATTTCTATGTTTTGGCAGGTTACAGCCTGATTTTACTGATTTTGGAGTTGCTGTTTTCCGGGGAAACTTTAAAGCTTAAAAAACCTTTTTACCTGAATGCAATGCTTAAAGAATATGATACCATGTTCAGAACCAAAGATTTCTTCTACGGTATGCTGATGTGCGGGGTGAGTTATGCGATGGTGATTTTCTTTAACCTGTGCGGAGCATTTATAATAGAACATAAAATGGGTTATTCTGAAGTAATTGCAGGCTATGTCTCATTAATCTTAGGTTTTGCATGGATGACCGGTGGCTTTTTAGGTAAAGCTTTAATAAAGAAAGCATTCCTTCCCAAGATCCGCTATGCTAATTTTATTCAGATCTTTTTGATTGGTTTAATGATTTTCTGCTCGTACTTTCTGAATACTGTTTACAGCCTGGTTGCTTTTGCATTTGTCATTCACGTCACTGCAGGTTTTATATTTAATAATTATTTCGCCTACTGTATCGGACGGTTTCCGGATTCAGCAGGTGTTGCAGGAGGTTTGACCGGTGGAGTAGCGTTCATTATCACATCAGCCATCAGCTACGGAATTGTCGCTGTTATCAGACCTGAAATTCAGCTTGAAGTGGCAGAAGGATATTTTATCCTGGGGATTTTAGGTCTGATTATTTTAAGCATCACCAAATTAAGAAAAGCACATATTTAATATGAATCGGAGAGAACTTTTAAAAAACGGGCTGTTGGCAGGAACTTTAAGTATTGTTCCGTTTTCCAACGGGTTTGCGAATACGAAAAAGACAGAGCTAAAACTTGAGAACGATCTGTCAGGATTTAAAAAAGTAAGATTAGGTGAGCTGGATCTTTTTATTCTCACAGACGGATATCTTCACGAGAAAAATTTAGATCAGTTCGCACCAAGAGGAAATATTTCTGAGCTGAAAAATATTCTGAAAGATAACTTCCGTTCTGATGAGTACATTGATCTGGCAATGAATATTCTTCTCGTCAAGACGAAAAATAAATTGATCTTACTGGATTCGGGAATGGGAATTTTTGCAGATCAGATCACAGGGTTTTTACTGAAAAGCATGGAGAAAGCCGGCTTTTTTCCCAAGGATATTACAGATATTTTTATCTCTCATGCCCATCCGGATCATATCGGCGGAGTCATTGATAAAGAAAATAGGGCAGTCTTTCCCAACGCCAATATTTTTATTTCAAAAAAAGAACATGATTTTTGGATGAATGCTACATTGAAAGATTTCAGTAACAGTATATTGAAGACTCTGCCGGAGATGCTTAATCAGATCATTCCTTCGATTCAGAATGTTTTGAAATCCATACAGCCAAAACTGAATTTTTATGACTTCAATACAACGCTGTATGATCATTTCACTTTCGAACTGGCTCCCGGGCACACTCCCGGTTTGACTGTAATGAAGATTACATCAGGAAATGAAAAACTAATGTATATTGCAGATCTGATTCATTCTGACATTATTCTTTTTCCACACCCGGAGTGGGGATATTTTGGGGATACAGATCTTGATGTTGCCGTACAGTCCCGTAAGAAACTCCTTCAGCAGTTGGCTGAAACAAAAACGAAGGCTTTCGCCTATCATTTGCCATGGCCTGGACTGGGTTTTACAAAAAAGAAATCTGCCGGCTATGAATGGATACCTGAGGTTTTTATAAAGTAACTTCTATCAGTAATTCGTCAATCGTGTGAAATAATAGAGCTGTATTTATCAAATATCAATATTTACCTGCAGAAATAAACGGACCGAAACCCGTTTTCAATTTATATATTTGGTTAAAATCGGAAAAATATTTTTTGTATGCCTGATTACAAATCAAAAAAAGCTCCTTAAAAAAGGAGCTTTTCATTTATAATAAGTAGTCAGGAAATTAAATTCCGTCAATAATTTCATTTAAAACAGTGCTTGGCCTCATCGCTTCGTATGTTTTATACGTATCTGATTTGTAATAACCGTCAATATTCTGTGGTTTTCCCTGAGCACCAATCAATTCAGAATTAATTACTTCTTCGTTTTCCTGCATTGCTTCTGCAACCGGGCCAAATTGTTCTGCCAATTCAGCATCAGCTGTTTGGTTTGCCAAAGCTTCAGCCCAGTACATTGCCAGATAGAAGTGAGAACCTCTGTTGTCAATCTGTCCTACTTTTCTTGCAGGAGATTTATCAGTAGCTAAAAATTTAGCGTTTGCTTCATCAAGTGCATCAGCCAGAACCTGAGATTTTGTATTCCCCTGAGTCTGTGCCAAATGTTCCAAAGAAGCCTGTAAGGCTAAGAATTCACCTAAAGAATCCCATCTTAAATAACCTTCTTCCAGGAACTGTTCAACGTGTTTCGGAGCAGAACCTCCCGCACCTGTTTCAAATAAACCGCCACCGTTCATCAAAGGAACGATTGAAAGCATTTTAGCAGAAGTTCCAAGTTCAAGAATTGGGAAAAGATCTGTTAAATAATCTCTTAAAACATTTCCTGAAACAGAAATGGTATCTTTTCCTTCTCTTGCTCTTTTCAGCGTTTCGGTCATGGCGTCTTTCACATCAAGAATTTTGATGTCAAGTCCGTTGGTGTCATGATCAGCTAAATATTTTTCAACTTTTTTGATCATTTCCCTGTCGTGAGCTCTTCCCTGATCTAACCAGAAAATGGCAGGCGTATCAGAAAGTCTTGCTCTGTTAACGGCTAATTTTACCCAGTCCTGAATAGGGGCGTCCTTGGTCTGACACATTCTGAAAATATCTCCTTTTTCAACTTTTTGAGAAAGAAGAACGCTTCCTGCTTCATCCTGAACTTCAATGGTCCCCTCAGCGGCAGCCTGGAAAGTTTTGTCGTGAGATCCGTATTCTTCAGCTTTCTGAGCCATCAGACCTACATTGGGAACAGAACCCATAGTGGTAGGATCCAGTTTTCCATTGGTTCTCATATCGTCAATCACAGCCTGATAGAAACCTGCATAAGAACGATCCGGAATGATACATACAGTGTCTTCTTCTTTTCCTTCTTTGTTCCACATTTTTCCGCCGCCTCTTACCAAAGCAGCCATCGATGCGTCCACAATGATGTCGGAAGGAACATGGAAGTTGGTAATTCCTTTGTCAGAATTTACCATTGCCACTCTTGGTCCGTTTGCCAAAGCAGTTTCGATATCTGCTTTGATATCAGCTTCCTGAGCATTTCCTTTGATTTTATCAAAAAGATCTGCAAGACCGTTATTTGGATTTACATCTAAAGAATTGAAAACTTCAGCATATTTTATGAAAACATCTTTAAAGAAAGTCTCAACGATCGCACCGAATACGATGGGGTCAGAGATTTTCATCATCGTAGCTTTCAGGTGAGCAGAAAGAAGTACATTTTTGTTTTTAGCTTCTTCGATTGCTTCCTGTACGAAAGATTTCAGAGAATTTAAATTCATTACAGAAGAATCGATTACTTCACCTGCCTGCAGACCTGCGAAATCTTTTAATAAAGTTTCTTCACCGTCATTTCCTTTAAAAACGATTTTATATTTTGTAGCATTGTCAAGAGTCGTCGAAGTTTCTGTTCCGTAGAAATCTCCGGTGTTCATATGAGCAACATCAGTTTTACTGTCAGAAGCCCAGTCCCCCATTCTGTGAGGATTTGCTTTTGCATAGTTTTTAACGGCTTTTGGAGCACGTCTGTCAGAATTCCCTTCCCTTAAAACTGGATTTACAGCACTTCCCAATACTTTGGCATACTTAGCCTTGATCGCTTTTTCATCATCATTTTTCGGTTCAGCAGGATAATTGGGAACTGCAAAACCTTTAGATTGTAATTCAGCAATAGCAGCATCTAACTGAGGAGCAGAAGCCGAGATATTAGGTAATTTGATAATGTTCGCATCAGGTTGTGTGGCCAGTTCACCCAATTGAGCTAAAGCGTCATCAGTTTTCTGGTCATCTTTCAGAAACTCAGGGAAGTTGGCTAAAATTCTTCCTGCCAAAGAAATATCCGGAACTGCGATCTCAATATTTGCCGGTTTTGTAAACGCTTTTACGATAGGTAAAAACGAATGTGTTGCCAACATGGGAGCCTCATCTGTAAGAGTGTAATAGATTTTTGATTTTTCTGACATTATACTGTTATTTATTATTTAAGTTTTAGTTTCACAAATTTAGTTAAAATTTAATTTTTTCCACTTTAATAAGTATTAAGATTTTCTACTTTAAGAATTATTTAACCTTTATTTCAGACAAAATCATCTGAAATTTGAATAAATTTGATCAAACTTTAAAAAATTAAATTATGTCAGTGATCACATTAAAAGGAAATGAGGTAAATACATTAGGAAAACTTCCTGAAGTAGGGTTCAGCATCAGAGATTTTGCTTTGGTGGATTCAGGTTTGAATGTAAAGACTCTTGAAAGCTTTGAGGGAAAGAAAAAAGTATTTAATATCTTCCCAAGTATTGATACTCCCACCTGTGCGTCTTCGGCAAGAAAGTTTAATGAAGAAGCCAACAATTTAGAAAATACTGTCGTAATCAATGTTTCTAAAGACCTTCCATTCGCATTGACAAGATTCTGCGCTGCCGAGGGATTGGATAATGTAGAGACACTTTCAGATTTCAGGGGAAGTTTTGGTGACGATTATGAAGTGACAATTACAGATTCTCCAATGAAGGGTCTTCTGAGCCGTGCTGTAATTGTAACTGACGAAAACAATAAGGTAGTATATACAGAACAGGTTTCCGAAATTGCTGACGAGCCGGATTATTCTGCTGCCATCGCTGCTCTGAAATAAGATTTGAAATAAATGATAACAAAGCCTTGTGAAAATCATTCATAAGGCTTTAATTTTGCTTAAACTTTTAAAACTTAATGAAACGATCCGGAACCACAACTTTACCCCTACACTACGGAAAAGTACCTCCATGGCTATACGAAAGGATGGCTGTGCTCGGGCGTTCTGTCGTTGAAGTATTATTAGCGGACTACGGTAAAAATGAGGTTCTGAGGAGATTGGCAGACCCATTCTGGTTTCAGAGTTTTGGTGCGGTGATGGGAATGGACTGGCATTCATCGGGAATCACCACTTCGGTCATGGGAGCTCTTAAGCGCAGTATCAACCCGAATTCCAAAGAACTCGGAATTTACATCTGTGGAGGAAAGGGAAGGTTCTCTAGAGAAACGCCTAACGAACTGCTCGCCATTGCTGACAAAACAGGGATGAACGGGGACGAACTGGTACGTGCCAGTAAACTGTCTGCAAAGGTTGATAATACTGCCATTCAGGATGGTTATCAACTGTATCTTCACAACTTTATTGTGTCGGATGAGGGAAACTGGGCTGTCGTGCAGCAGGGAATGAATGATGCTGACGGAACGGCGCGCCGTTACCACTGGCATTCTGAAAATATGGAATCATTTGTTGACGAACCTCATAAAGGCATTCAGGGCATTAATCAGGGGCAGATTCTGAACTTGACCGCCTTTGAAGCGCATGAAAGCAGAAAGGGAATTTTAGAAATTTCACATACAAACTCAGAAAAGATCATGCAGGATTTTGCCAATCTGATTCTACCTGCTCATCATGAGGTAAGAGCTTCTGATGTTGATCTCAAAAAGCTGGGAACACTTTTGTATATGACTAGAGAAAACCCGCCTGAAAATTTTGAAGAATTACTGCTGCTCAAAGGGGTTGGGTCAAGGACCTTACAAAGCCTTGCTTTGGTAAGTGAAGTTATTCACGGAGCACCATCAAGATTCAGGGACCCTGCCAGGTTTTCTTTTGCACACGGAGGCAAAGACGGACATCCGTTTCCCGTACCGGTCAATGTTTATGATGAAACCATCACTATTCTGCAGAAAGGGATTGAAAGATCTAAACTGGGGAATTCTGATAAATTACAGTCGGTCAATAAACTTCACAGTATCATTGCAGAAGCAGAGAAGAATTTTACTCCGGATTTTGATATCAATCAGGTTATTGAAGAGGAGCGTCAGAATTCCTGGCGTTTCGGAGGAAAAACTGTTTTCGGTGATGCAGAAAAACCTCCTCCTTCAAAACCTATTCAGCTTTCCCTTTTTTAATATTGATTCAGGAAACATAGACGTTAAGTAAATTATAATAAATCTGATAACGAATTCCTGCTGTACGAGAACCTATTAAATCTGAATAAAAAACGAAATGTAATCGTACGGTTTTTAGGGATTTAAGGAGTAAGTTTTCATTTTCATTTTGAGTTTCCGGTGTTATCATGAAGCTTTGCGATTGGTTGTTTACTTAAAGATAAAAGAACCGGTAATATTTTAGTTACAATTCCAATAAAAATTTTAATTTTAAAATGTTAACCAAAACATTCATGTCATGGCAAGTAAAGTCTTTGAGGTCTATTCAGATTTTCCGTTTTTTTTTGAAGAGGAGCTTTCAGAAATCTTTCAGGCACACGAAAAAGTGACTTTTCATAAGGGTGACCTCATCCTTGAAGAAGGAAAAACAGCCAATGAATATTATATTTTAGAGAAAGGCCTGGCCCGCTCATTTGTCAATGATTTTAACGGAAATGATGTAACCACCCATTTTTTTGTTGAACAAGAAATTATTATTGATGTTTCATCACTTTTTCAGCGGATTCCCACTCAGGAAAATATCGTCTGTATTACAGACTGCGAATGCATGAAGTTAGATTTTGAAGTTTTTCAGGAATTGTTTCACAGGATCCCGAATCTCAGAGAGTGGGGCAGAGCCTGGATGTCTCAGGAGCTTTTCACATCTAAACAGCGTTCGGTTGAAATGTTTACGATTTCTGCGACTAGACGCTACATCAATCTTTTAGAACAAAAACCGCAGATTGTGCAGTATGCTCCCTTAAAGCAGATCGCATCGTATCTGGGTGTTACAGATACTTCATTGAGCAGAATCCGTAAAGAACTGGTTTCTCATCCAAAGAAAAATTAAATCTTGTCTTATGGCAAGTTGATTTTCATAAAGACTTGGTAATTTTGGTTAAAAGTTCAACCTTAAAAATTACAAAATGAAAATCAATCAGATCTATGTCAACCTTCCCGTAAAAGATGTTCAGAAAACAAAAGAATTCTGGACTAATGTAGGATTTACGATTAACGAACAGTTTTCAGATGAAAAAGCTGTCTGTGTCGTTTTAAATGATCATACGTTTGTCATGTTTTTAACTGAAGAATACTTTCAGACTTTTTCCGAAAGGCCCGTTCCGAAAGGAGATACAACACAGGTTTTAGTTGCAATTGGCTTAAACAGTCGGGAAGAGGTCGATCATGTTGTTAATGCGGCTGTTAAAAGCGGTGCTACACAACATGAAGAAGCTCAGGACTACGGATGGATGTATCAGAATTCTTTTTGGGACATTAACGGACATGGTTGGAATGTAACTTTCGCCGATATGTCACAAATGCCGGCAGAGTAAGATTACAAAAAAACCACAAAGTTTCACATAATTTTCACAATTAAAATCTGCGTAATCCGCAGGATAAAAATGATTTGTATCAGTTTATGAGATCACTTAAATAAAAATCAAACAGTATGGACACACCAAAATCAAAAAAATTAGACATCATTATTCCGGCTTTTCGAGGCCATAGTCAGAACTTTCTAATGGTTCTTGACGGAATTTCAGAAGCAGATGCATTGAAAAGAGTCGAAAGCAGGACGAATCATATCATCTGGATGACAGGGAATTTTCTGGATATGCGTTATGCTTTGGGAAATGCACTTGGACTGACCACTGAATTCGAATATAAAGATTTTTTCTTTCAGGGTAAAGCTCTGGATGAGCATCTGGATTATCCTACTTTACAACAGCTGAAAGACAGTTTTCATAAAATTTCACCTTTGGTTTATCAAAAATTACTTGATGTTTCTGATGAAGATTTAAATAAAGATTTCCCAATGGGAATGAATATCGAATTTTTCCCTGAAAACATTCTAAATTTTGTCGGAATGTGTATCGGCCGTGAAGATTATCTTTCCGGACAAATCGGATTAATGCGCAGAATTCTCGGCTATGAAGGAATGAAATATGACTTTGATGAGAATATGAAGTATTGAAGATTTAAAGATAATAGATATCAGATAATAGATAATAGATAATAGATAATAGATTAATTTCTACTGACTAACTAACTAACTAACTAACATAAAAATCATGGCAAAATTAAATCCATACCTCAATTTTGACGGTACCGCTGAAGAAGCTTTCACATTTTATAAATCCGTTTTTGGCGGAGAATTCGTTGGAGAGATCCATAAAATGGGGAATGCGCCCGGGACAGAAAACTTATCAGAAGAAGAAAAGAACAGGGTGATGCATATTGCGCTTCCGGTAGGAGGAGATCTTTTGATGGCATCTGATATCGTTCCGTCATTCGGACAGACATTAACGGTGGGAAATAACAATTACGTTTCTGTTTTCCCGGATTCCAGAGAGGATGCTGAAAAACTATTTAAAGGACTCTCAGAAGGTGGAAACATTGAAATGCCTTTGGAAGATCAGTTCTGGGGTGACTACTACGGAAGCTTTCAGGACAGATATGGTGTTCATTGGATGATCAACTATAATGAAGAATATACCAAATAGTTTTATCTTTAATGAACCTGGATCAGGGATAGATTTTAATGAGCAAGTATAAAAGATCTGATGAATTTATCCCCCTCTTAACATCTAAAAATAAAAATAATGGATTCAATTACAATAGATATTACAATCCTGGCACCGGTAGAGAAGGTGTGGGATTATTTCAATTCACCTGAACACATTACCCAATGGAATTTTGCCCATGAAAGCTGGCACTGCACCCATGCTGAAAATAATCTTACGGTCGGAGGTAAGATCAAAAGCAGGATGGAAGCCAAAGACGGAAGCTTCGGTTTTGACTTTGAAGGAATTTATGATGAAATTATTCCTGGTGAAAGACTGAAGTACCATCTTGAAGATGGTAGAAACGTTGAAGTAGTTTTTGAAAAAAAAGACCAGACTACAACGAAGGTCATAGAAAAATTTGATCCGGAAAAGCAGAATTCTGCAGATATGCAGAGAGACGGCTGGTACGCCATTCTCAACAACTTCCATAAATATGTGGAAAATCATTAAAATCATTTTGTGGAATGATTAATTTAGTAATAATGGCGGCGTTTCTAAAACCTGTTTCTACTGAAGAGCATGCTGTTGTGAACGATTTTTTAAAAGGGATTATTACCGTAACTGCCAGAATGAGCCTGCACAGAGAGAAAATAGATTGTCTGGAAAAACTGACAGATTATTCTGAAAACGAGGTCATGCAGCTTGACGGTTTTGGAAAAAAAATGCTGGAAAAATTAAAAATTCACATGCTTGAAAATCACTTTTCTTTTAAACAATAATTAAAAGAATAAAACTTTCACCGCAATGGTGAAAAAATAACCTAATTTCCGTTTAATAAAAAAATTACATTTAATGAACAACGATATTTTTCCCTGTCTCTGGCATAATGAAGATGCTAAACAGGCAGCTGATTTTTACTGTAAGATATTTAACGGAACGATTACCGCAGATACTCCGGTAGTCTTAAATATCGAACTTTTCGGTCAGAAAATGATGCTTCTAAACGGAGGTCCGCAGTTTCAAAAAAATGCTTCGGTCTCTTTTACCGTCTTGTGTGAAACTGAAAACGAGGTTCAGCAATACTGGGATCAGTTAATCGAAAACGGAATGGTTTTGATGGATCTTGACTCCTATCCATGGAGTAAAAAATACGGTTGGCTGCGCGATCAGTTCGGAACGACCTGGCAGTTATATTTAGGTGAAAAACAAAGTGAGCAGACGATTGTTCCTACATTGATGTTTATCCATCAGAACAATGGAAAGGCCTCTGAAGCGATGGAATTTTACACCCATATTTTTCCGGATTCAAAAATTGAAGGCATTCTAAAATATGGTGACGGCTTCGGGAATAAGAATCATGAAGTTCCTGCCAACGTACAGCATGCCCATTTTAAAATTGACACGTACTCTTTCTACTGCATGGATAATTCCTATGATCATGCATTTGACTTTAATGAAGGTATTTCTATGGTTGTGATGACTGATAGCCAGGAAGAAACAGATCATTTATGGAATTCTCTAACCTCAGAAGGAGGAAAAGAGAGTCACTGCGGCTGGCTGAAAGATAAATATGGAATGAGCTGGCAGGTTGTTCCGAAGCGGTTAATCGAATTAATGACTCATCCTGATCAGATCAAAGCTCAAAAGGTAGTACAGACCATGATGAAAATGCAGAAAATCGTTATACGGGATTTAGAGAATGCCTTCCAATCTTAGTTTTTATTTGGATGTCTGCACTGTATACTGAAAGTGTATTTCAGTGCAGATATCACTTCTTAAAAACCGCTTTCATGATCCTGCTTTTTCTCTTCGGCTTGCTGTTTGTTGTTATAAATGGAAAAGATTTGCTTATGAAAACGCAGAATAGGTCAGCATCATTGTCAAAAGTTCCTAAAGAGGGTATGTATCCTGAGATCATCAGGAAAAACTACGTGGGTAGTAAAAAACTTTTAGGTAAAAAAGCGGTTATCTCCGGTGGAGACAGTGGTATAGGACAGGCTGTGGCGGTTCATTTTGCCAGGGAAGGTGCTGACGTCGCCGTTATCTACCAGGAGAATGATAAAGATGCAAAAGAGACTTTAAAAATGGTTGAGAAAGAAGGTCGGCAGTGCATTTTGATGAAAGGGGATATTTCTAAAAAAGCCTTCAGGAAAAAGTGTATAGAACGATTTAAAAAGCAATGGAAGACATTGGATATCTTAGTCAATAATGCGGGAATCCAGTTCCCCGAAACTGAAATCGATAACATCTCTGATGATCAGATCAGCAAGACTTTCAATGTAAATATCATTTCAATGATTTCTTTTACCAGAGACTGTCTGTCATTAATGAAAAAAGGAGGAAGAATCATCTGTACAACATCCGTAACGGCCTATCGAGGAAGTAATCATCTGATTGATTATTCCGCTACAAAAGGTGCAATTGCAACATTTATACGTTCGCTTTCAGTGAACCTTGCAGAAAATAAAATTTTAGTAAACGGAGTGGCTCCGGGTCCGGTCTGGACTCCTTTGGTAAAAGAAACCTTTGACGATATTGCCTCCTTTGGTAAAGACACTCCTTTAAAGCGTGCAGGGCAGCCTTCGGAAGTGGCTCCGGCTTATGTTTTTCTGGCATCGGAAGACTCAAGTTTTATAACCGGCGAAATTATTCACGTTAACGGCGGTGACTTCGTCGGCGGATAGGGTATATCCATTTATATGAACCAAATTTAAATTAAAATAATATGGAGAATTTAGAATATACAATAGAAATTGATGCTGCTCCGGAAAAAGTCTGGACGGTTCTCTGGAGTGATACCAGTTACAGACAATGGACTTCCGCCTTTACAAAAGGCTCATTTTACATTGGAACCTGGGAGGAAGAAAGCATCGTAAAATTTTATGATCCTGAAAACAACGGAATTTATAGCAAAGTACTTAAGAATGATCCTAACAGAGAGATGGTCTTTCTTCATTTAGGAGAAATTTTTGACGGGATTGAAGTTCCACAGGATTGGGGTGATGCAACAGAATCCTATATTTTGGAAGAAACAGAAGATGGAACCAGACTCATAGCAAGAATTAAAACTTCAGATGAATTTAAAGGTTTTTTTGAAGAGAAATTCCCTGAAGCGCTGCAGAATGTAAAACATTTATCAGAAAATCAATTATAAGTAAGAACAAATAAATATCACAGATTACACTGATCCTTTTAAATCCTGCTTATTCAAGAAGTGTTATTTGTTTTTAAAATTAAATCATAAAAATCAAAAATATGGAAACCTTATCATACGAAATCATCATCAATGCTCCTAAACAAAAAGTGTGGGATATCCTTTGGGGAAGTGAAACCTACAATGAATGGACGAAATTTTTTAACCAGGGAGGGTCACATATGAGATCAGACTGGAAAAAAAACGGAAAAACCTACTTTCTAAACTCAGAAGGAGAGGGAATGGTTTCTACCATTGACAGCATTGAAGAACCTGATCAGATCATTTTTAAACATCTCGGAATGGTTGACAAAGACGGAAATGAAGACACTGAAAGTATGGAAATTAAGCAGTGGAGCGGCTGCTTTGAAAAATATATTCTGATCGATTATGAAGGACGGACAAAACTTCACGCAGAGGTTCAGACAGAGAAAAACTGGGAGGAAAATATGAATAACGGCTTTACAAAAGGTCTTGAGATCGTGAAAAATCTTTCTGAGGCTAATTAATACGTGTCAAATAACGATTTTCCCAAAGATTATAGAACAGCTTTATATTTTGTGATAGCTTTGTCAACATTATCATTATCCATTCAAAACAGAAATGAAATTATTAAGCATTCTTTTTATAACATTTATTCTTGCATTGGCAGGATCCAGACTAATCCATGGAAGCTGGGATCTGCTATTTGCCGGCAATCTCGGAATGGCAGTGTTCATTATTTTTACCGGTTTTTCCCATTTTAAATTTCAGAAGGGTATGGTTCTGATGATGCCTGATTTTATTCCGGCAAAAATGTTTTGGGTATATTTCACAGGGATTTTGGAAATTGCAGCAGGTGTAGGTCTGATGATTCCGTCTCTCCTTGAACTCACTGCCATACTTTTGATTATTTTCTATATTTTGGTTTTTGCAGCCAATATCAATTCATCCCGAAAGAACGTTAATATTTTCAAAGGAGATTATTCCGGTCCTGGTATGACTTATCTGTTCAGGGAAAGAATTCCTATGCAGATTATTTTAATTGCATGGACCTGGTATTTTGGAATCCATTTGGCCTGAAGAATATAAATTACAGCAAGATAACGAAACGGAAAGTAACCATACTTTCCGTTTTTTTTAAATAATTTTACGTTAACCGTGTAATATTTCCTTGTTTTAAATTGTTTTACAGAGAAAAGTTGTTTTTATTGATGACAGCAATCCTGTTTTTGGATTTCAGATAGAAGTCATTTGAAATGCTTCAGCGGTGAAAGAGCATGTTTGATCAATAATTTTTAAACCAAATCTCAATAAGCTATGAATATTAAATTTAAAATTTTGACTTCTGCTCAGGTTATCTTATATTCGATGATGATGAATGCACAGACTTCCACAACAAAATTACCTGGTGATCCCTCATTGGTTTCATCTAAAGCAACTCTGGAAAAACTGATTTCTTATGATAAAGGGAATTTTAAATACAGGGTTGAAGACTATTTTGCAAGACCTAAAGCATCACAGTTTAAGATTTCACCCGACGGAAAATACCTTTCTTATAAGGAAAAAGACAGAGACAGCAAAAATCATGTTTACGTAAAAGATCTGGCAACAGGTAAAGCCATCAAAGCCCTTGAAGAAAAAGATGATCTGATCAGAAGCTATGGCTGGCTTAATAAAAAACGTCTTTTTTATACTCAGGACAGAAGCGGAAATGAAAATCTCCATCTGTACGCTGCGGATATTGACGGTAAAAATCTTAAAGATCTTACCCCTTTTGAAGGCGTTACCATCGGATTGGTACAGATCATCAAAGATACTGACTTTGTGGTAGTGACCATGAATAAAAATAATAAACAGATTTTTGAGCCTTTTAAAATTAATTTTGTCACCGGGAATATGGTCCAGCTGTATGAAAATACAGACCCTAAAAATCCGATAGACGGTTATCTTTTTGATAAAGAGGGAAATTTGAGAGGATATACTGTTTTGGAAAACGGATTGACCACAAAAACCTATTATAAGAATCCAAAGTCCGGTAAATTTGACCTTCTCAAATCCACGGACTGGAAAGATACTTTCAGTATCATGAGATTCAACGATCATTCAGAAAACAAAGATGAGGCCTATGTTGTGACAAATCTCGATAGTGACAAATCAAGGATTGTTCTCTATGATTTAAAGAAAAATGCTGTCATCAAAGAAATATATTCTCATCCGACATTTGATGTTAATTCTGTTAGTATTGCCGGTAAAAACAGGAATTATGAACTCGACTATATCAGTTATAACGGAATCAAAAATGAAGTTATTCCTGTAAGTCAGTTTTATAAGGGAGTTGATGAAAAATTAAAATCTGAATTTGGTGACAAGCAGTTTTATGTCGTTTCTTCTGATGATAGCGATTCTAAGCTTTTAGTGGTAGTTGACAGTGATAAATTATATGGGAAATATTATGAGTATCATACCAGATCTGAAAAACTAAAACTTCTTGTCGATCTTATGCCTCAGTTGAAAGAAGAAGATATGGCAGAAATGAGACCTATCGAATTTAAAAGCAGAGACGGGCTGACAATCCATGGGTATATCACTTTGCCGAAAGCTGTTGAGGACGGTCAGAAAGTTCCCTTGATCGTAAATCCTCATGGAGGTCCTCAGGGAATACGAGATGATTGGGGATTCAATCCGGAAACTCAATTATTTGCGAGCCGTGGGTATGCCACTTTGCAGGTTAATTTTAGGATTTCAGGCGGTTATGGCAAAGAATTTCAAAATTCAGGCTACAAGCAAATTGGAAGAAAAGCGATGGATGATGTGGAAGATGGTGTAAAATATGCGATTGCTCAGGGATGGGTTGATAAAGATAAAATTGCTATTTATGGAGGAAGCCACGGAGGCTATGCTACTTTGATGGGATTAATAAAGACACCGGATTTATACTCATGCGGGGTTGACTATGTAGGTGTTTCAAATATTTTTACCTTCTTCGATTCATTTCCTGAATATTGGAAACCCTATAAAGAAATGGTAAAACAGATCTGGTACGATCTGGATAATCCTGAAGAAGCAAAAATTGCAAAAGAAGTTTCACCTGTTTTTCAGATTGATAAAATCAAAAAGCCATTATTTGTTGTACAGGGCGCCAATGATCCGAGGGTTAACATTAATGAATCAGACCAGATCGTGAAAGCTTTAAGAAGTAAAGGGTTTGAAGTTCCTTACATGGTAAAATATGACGAGGGGCACGGATTTGGTAAAGAACCGAATCGGCTTGAACTGTATAAATACATGTTAGGTTTTTTCGCTGAAAATTTTAACAGATAAGATCGTTAGTTTTTATAATCAAAAACGGAAAGTAAAATGCTTTCCGTTTCTTTGTTTAATGAAGACAAGATTCTCTGAAAGATTTGGGAACATACTGTATTCCATCAATAACAGGAGATCATTTGTCAAAGAAAGTTGAAACATGATCGTTTTTTAGCCCGAATAGAAACGGCTACCTCACATCAGATGACGGGAAAGCGGAGGAGCGAGGAGTAATAGTGGATAGCCGGATTAGGCTCCTGAAAAAAAATATTTTAAAAACATGATTAACAGATGAAAAATGGAGATGTCATAAAAAATCTTTACATTCATTAAAGTAAAACAAAAAGTACAATCGTCATAGCAATATGGAGATTGCCGAGAAAATAACAATGCCACAGAAGGAAAAAGAAAACATTATTTCGCAGACCGTATCCAGTTACGGAGGAAAACTGATGTCTTTCATTCGTCCGAAAGTGAAAAATACCGAAGATGCGGAAGATATTCTGCAGGAAGTGTGGTATCAGTTCAGCAGTCTGACCAATCTCTCAGAAATTGTAAACATTGGTGGTTGGTTATACAGGGTCACTGCAAACAAAATTATTGATAAATACAGAAAAAAGAAAACTGAAAACCTTGAAGATTTCGTATACCAAGATGAGGACGGAACGTTTTCTATAAAAGATATTTTGCTGCTCGATGACAGTGCCGGACCGGATGTGAAAATGTTTCAGGATGAAATCTGGAAAAAACTGTTTGAAGCTTTGGAAGAGCTTCCGGAAAAACAGAAACTGGTCTATATGGAAAACGAACTGAATGATAAAACTTTACAGCAAATCGCAGATGAACAGGGAGAAAATATAAAAACCATCATCAGCCGAAAAAATTATGCAGTGAAGCATTTGAGAAACAGATTGAGACAACTGTACGAGGATTTAAATAATTAGAAAAAAGTATCATGAATAATAAATATAAAAAAAGCTGGGCACTTTTAGTTTTATGTCCACCCTTGATTTTCCTGGCTGTTGCATTCATAGTGATGTGGCTTTGGAACTGCATTCTTCCTGAAGTTATCGGTGTTAAAAGTATCAATTACTGGCAGGCGATGGGGATATTGGTGTTAAGCAAAATTCTTTTCGGAGGTTTTAACGGAAAATTCGGAAGAGGAATGCGTGATATGAAAGAGAAGCACCTGAGACATCAGATGGAAGGTATGTCGGATGAGGAAAAAGAGAAATTCAAAGAAGTATGGAGACAGAAATGTTCGACCGGATTCTTTAACAGAAACAACGAATAGTTTTAAAATTTTTGAAGTAGTAAAGTAAAAATCAAAACGAATTCGTCTCTATAAAAAAAAAGTAGTAAAATTTAAAATTAAGAAATGAAAAATTCAGTATTAAAAGGAGCCCTTGGAGCTCTTGCCGTTGCGGGAATCGCTGTGGCTGCCAAAAAAATAATTGAAAGAAAACGATTTGTAAGAAGTATTTTCAATGAATACGGAATTAAAGAAAAATCTCCTTTCGGATTAGCAGACAAGATCAGGGAAATGAACGAAGAGCAATATCAGGAACTGAAAGGTAAACTCAAGAAAGAGTTCACTTCAGGTTGCTGCAGAAAAGATGCAAAAGAACATTATGCAGAAGCATAAATAGAAAGTAACTAAATTGAAATTGTTTAAATCCGGTGTGCGAAGCTTTGCTTAGTGGACCGGATTTTTTGCAGATTGGGGCTTCGAGAGCCTCAGCCATCAATCGAAAGCCTCAGCCTTCATATGTGCTTCATCCACTAACTTCGAATGTCTGAATAAACCATTTCAAGAGCATAAGCATTGCTTACAGATTGCGTTATTTGCATATTAATTGAGTAACTAAATAAGATTTTATCTGTAAGGACACCCGGTAGCTGAGGCTCTCGAAGCTCCCGATGGCTGAGGCTCCCGAAGCCCCGCCATAATAAAATAAAATTCTTATTTTTGTATTCACTTACATGAAAGACTACTACTATTTTCTCGGGATTTCACAGGATGCTTCGGATGAAGACATCAAAAAATCCTACAGGAAACTTTCGTTAAAATACCATCCTGATAAAAATCAGAACGATGAATTTTTTGCCGATCGGTTTAAAGAAATACATGAAGCGTACGAAACTTTAAGTGACCGTGGGAGAAGAATTACCTATGATCAGAATTTAGAAAGTCATCAGAAAAGCTTTCGGTATACTGTTCCGCCTGCCATAAAGACTTTTACCGCTAATAAAATTCACGCAAAAAAGGGTGAGGAGATTATTATTACCTGGCAGACGTCTAATGCAGATGTCGTTAAAGTCCTGCCATTCGGATTGGAAAAAGCGTATGGAGAAAGAATTTTTAAAATCACAGAGTTTAAAGACGGGAAATTCCAGCTGCTTTTGCATGCAACCAATTCGCTTCTGCATAAAACCGCAGTTCAGGGGATAACCATTACTGAAGTTTTTGAGAGTGACGGCGAAAAATTCAGAGACAGAGCCGAAGAACACTTCAAGTCGCAACCCCGAACTGCCATAAATCCAAAAGGACAGCCTAAGATTTTCAGATTACTTCTGGGAATTCTGATCCTGGCTTTGGCTCTCTACTTCTTAGTGTCTAATTTTAGCTGATTAAGCTAATTTTTTATTTCCGGGACACTTTTTACAACGCTTACCTTTTTTAAATTTTTTGCAGCATGATTTCTTGTCACCGCAGAACATTTCTTCATTCTTGAAAGAAAATACCGGGGTAAGGGGCGGAACTTTAAACGGAGTGATGATATTCATACTGCAAATATATTAATTTAGAATAAATATAATTAATATATTTTCATAAAATATTGGTCGTTTGTATTTCAGTTGTTTGTGCTATTTTTTAAGAATGACGGGCTGTAGGATCTAAGCTTTCATAATTCCTAAAATTTTAATGATGTGGAAAACTGCAGCCTGAATGCTTCTGCTTTTTGATAAGCGAAATTTTTGAAATTACCGTAATTTCCTTCAGCTCCGATTCTAAGTTTTGCGTATGGCTGATAGATTAAGTTAATTCCTGTATTCTGAAAGTTTTTAACCATATCTTCAGGAATAATATCCTTTTTACCTACCTGTGAATAGCTGTAATAGACTGTTGAGCTCCATTTGGCAGTCCACCAGTGTTCGTAGATTCCTACGATGTTCAGAAGGCTTAAGGTTTTTAATCTGTTACTTTTTAAATCCGGCACCGCATCATACCGTTGCCTATTTAAAACAATGTTGTTGGTAGCGTACCCTTTTCCATAAGAAGATTGAAATCTTAAGTTGCTGAATGTATTGGTATATAATCTTCCGGAAACCATCCCTCCAAATCCAAAAGTTGTATAGGTACTGTAATTATCCTGAGCATTTGTTTTTATTTCATAGCTGATGGGGCTCAAAAGTGTTCCCGTTTTAAAGTAATCTCTTTCATTTCCATACCGGTATACCGCAGTAAATGTCGGAATTACTGCTTTTTTTTTCCAATCTAAGGAACTCTCCGGAAGGGTAACGCTCACAATATTGGGGTCTTCCAGTGATAAGGTCAGTTTTTCTTTTTTAGATAAATTGGTTGTATATCTGATCTGCACTGTACGAATAAACATGGTTCCGTTAGGGCCTGCAAAATCAATGATATTTGGGAATATATCTGCGTCAGAAAAGTTACTCCAGTTTTGACCAATCAGGAATTTTCTCCATGTAATATATCCTTTTCTGAATCGGGGAGCGGTCGTTCCGTCAGGTCCCAGAAAGTCGATTTCTACATAAGCAGAAAGATTATCCTCTGAATTTTTTTGCCTGATGCCTAATCCAATTTGTGATTGTTTGACAGAGAAATTACTGCTCATTGAATTCTGTTGGGGAATCGCAATAGCAGTTGAGGCAAATCCATCTTTAGACTGTATTTCCTGAAAGTCCAGCATTGCATCGGTCTGGATAAATCCTTTCATATAAAGATCCCATTCCGAACTGGGGTCATCTTTACCGGTAAGTGTTATTTGTGCCTGAGTAATATTATTGCATATACATACAATAACGAATGAAGTCAGTAGACTCTCTTTTGTTTTTTTCATCATTAAAATTGTGTTTTTAGCTGTCTGAATACATCTTATACTTTCATATTTTTTGTATTTAGATTTCGGATTACAACTATCCGGTGTAATAATTCCTGCGAAAACAAATCATAGTCATTATCCTGCTAATTAAATAGCGACGATGTTGATTTCCAAACTGTTTTTGATCTTTAAAATAAAATTACAACATTATATTTAATGATATTTTTGTGATGATTTTAATAATAGGATTTTATTATTAGGATATGATTAATCAATCAGTTTTCCGGGATTTAAAATAAGTTAAACGTTTAAGTTTATTTTATGGATAGTAAAAAAAAATTCAAAAAAAAATATTTTAAAAACATTGAAAAATAAGAATGATAACAAAAATTAATATAGAAATTTTCCATTTTATCCAATTGTTATTCGCTCTTGTGAAATCCCTTAAAAAACAGTAATTTTACGAATCTTTTTTTACAAACAAAATCTAATATAAAAATGAATACAGAACAGTTTGTGAGCCGTCACATCTCCGTAAACGAAGCCGATAAACAGGCAATGTTGGAAAAAGTTGGCGTTTCAAGTATCGAAGAGTTAATTTCTCAAACCATTCCGTCATCGATCCGTTTAGAAAATGACCTGAACATTTCAGAGCCCCTTTCGGAATATCAGATGTTGAGTCATTCGAACGAATTGGCGGCAAAAAACACGGATTACACAAGTTATATTGGTTTTGGATACCACAATACCTTGTTACCATCGGCAATTCAGAGAAATATCTTTGAAAATCCGAGCTGGTATACAGCGTATACTCCTTATCAGGCAGAGATTGCACAGGGAAGGTTAGAAGCTTTGCTTAATTATCAGACTGTAGTGTGTGATTTAACCGGGTTTAATCTCGCCAATGCTTCATTGTTAGATGAATCGACAGCCGCAGCAGAAGCAATGCACATGTTCTTCAACAACAGAACAAAAGACCAGAAGAAAGCAGGAGCTAACAAGTTTTTTGTCTCTGATCTGGTTTTACCTCAAACCGTTTCTGTTTTAAAAACAAAAGCAGAAGGCCTTGAGATCGAAATCGTTGAAGGTGATCACAAGACCCATTCTTTTGACGAATCGTACTATGGAGTTCTTTTACAGTACCCAGGTAAAAACGGAATCGTTTTAGACTATACAGAAGATATCGTTGAATACAAAAAATTAGATTTACAGGTGGTTGTAGCCTGCGATCCTATGGCTTTGGTGAAACTGAAATCTCCTGCATCGATGGGTGCTGACTGTGCCGTTGGTACTTCACAGAGATTTGGTATTCCATTAGGTTACGGAGGTCCTCACGCAGCATTTTTCTCTTGTAAGGAAGATTATAAAAGAGATATTCCGGGAAGAATTATCGGAGTTTCCCAGGATATGTACGGCAAACGTGCATTGAGAATGGCGTTGCAGACAAGAGAACAACATATAAAAAGAGAAAGAGCTACTTCAAATATCTGTACCGCTCAGGTTCTTTTAGCCGTGATGGCCGGTATGTATGCCGTGTATCACGGTCCGAAAGGATTAAATTACATTGCTGACCAGATCCACTTCAAAGCCAATGCCTTAAAAGGAGGATTGAAGGCTTTAGGTTATCAGACTGTCGAAGAGCCGATCTTTGACACGGTAAAAATCGTGATGAGTGAAGATGAGAAAACAAGATTGTGCAGAATGATGCTTGATCATAAGCTGAACCTGAATTATTTCACGGAAGGGGTTGTAAGCATTGCCATCAACGAAAGTACAACGCTGGAAAAACTGAATGTTCTGATGGCTTCTTTCGCTCACTTTAAAGATAAGCAGACTTTCAAATTAGAAATCAAAGAAGGATACAGCATTCCGGAAGAAAATCTCAGAAAAGACGAAATTCTTACCGAAGAAGTATTCAACAAATACCATACAGAGACTGAGTTGATGCGTTACATCAAACGTCTTGAAAGAAAAGATTTATCATTGACTCATTCAATGATCTCTTTGGGTTCTTGTACGATGAAACTGAACGCTGCGACCCAGATGTTGCCGCTTTCATGGGCAGAGTGGGGAAGTATTCACCCTTTTGTTCCGGTAAATCAGGCAGGAGGTTACCAGGAAATGATCAAAGAATTGGAAAAAGACCTTTCTGAAATTACTGGTTTTGCAGGAACTTCTCTTCAGCCCAACTCAGGTGCACAGGGAGAATATGCAGGATTGATGGTGATCAGAGAATATCACATTTCAAGAGGCGAAGGTCACAGAAATGTCGTGTTGATTCCACAGTCTGCACACGGTACGAATCCCGCTTCTGCAGCAATGGCAGGAATGAAGATCGTTGTCGTTAAAAACCTTGAAAGCGGAGAAATTGATTATGAAGATTTCAAAGCTAAAGCAGAAGCTAATTCTGAAAATCTATCTGCGGTAATGATCACTTATCCGTCGACTTACGGATTTTTTGATGCCAACATTAAAGAAATTACCCAACTGGTACATGATCACGGCGGTCAGGTGTATATGGACGGAGCCAACATGAACGCTCAGGTAGGATATACCAGTCCGGGAAATATCGGTGCAGACGTTTGCCACTTAAATCTTCATAAAACTTTCGCTATTCCTCACGGAGGTGGAGGTCCGGGAGTGGGCCCAATCTGTGTTGCGAAGCACTTAGTTCCTTTCTTACCGACCAATGCAAACATTAAAGTAGGTTCTAAAGAAGCGATTGAAGGAATTTCTGCTGCACCTTACGGTTCCGGATTAATTTTGAACATCTCTTACGCTTATATCAAAATGTTGGGAACTTCAGGTTTGAAAAAAGCAACTGAACATGCAATCTTAAATGCAAATTACTTAAAAGAAATTTTAGCGGAACATTTCCCTATTTTATATTCAAATACCGAAGGAAGAGTAGCGCACGAATGTATCGTTGATTTCCGTCAGTTCAAATCTTTAGGAATTGAAGTGGCTGATGTTGCAAAAAGGCTAATGGATTACGGTTTCCACGCGCCAACGGTTTCTTTCCCGGTAGCAGGAACATTAATGATCGAGCCTACGGAATCTGAAAGCAAATCTGAAATCGACCGTTTTGCAGAAGCGCTTATCGCGATCAAGCATGAGATCGATGAGATTGCCAATGGTGAAGCTGACCAAGCCAACAACGTACTGAAAAATGCTCCTCATACTGAACAGTTGGTGATTTCCGATTCCTGGGATAAACCTTACAGCAGAGAAAAAGCAGCTTATCCTCTGGATTGGGTAAGAGACCACAAATTCTTTGCGTCTGTTTCAAGAGTTGATGAAGCTTACGGAGACAGAAACCTGGTTTGTACCTGTGAGCCGATCGAAGCTTATATGTAATTAAAGCTTTTTAGATATAATAATTAATCCCTTTCAGTAGTGAAAGGGATTTTTGCTGTTATTATTTTCTTGAATGTAATGATGTTTCTTTAATTATTTAAAATTTAATGCAAGGCAACACAAAGTTTATCTAACAGCTTTGTGCTTTTAAGATAAACATAGGCGTAAACTTATTAATGAAAGACAACGATTCAAACCGTCTATTATCGTAGCAATACTTTCAGTCATATTAAAATTACCGCAACGTTTGTCATTCTGAAAGAATCTCAACATGGATTTTTAACGCTACGGTGGCAAGATTTTTTAGTAATCCTGAGAATATTTTCTGTTCGCAAAGGCGTTTCACTCAGCTAGGCGCAAAATATCTGATTTAAACTCATGCTTTTATAAAATTCCTACTTATTCTGAATGATTTTCTCCATTTTCTCCATCATCTCTTTCTGCTGCGCAAGCATACGCTCATATAATTCAACGACTTTATCAATCGGATTAAATGAGTATTGTATATTTTCTGCAGTACTGCCTACTACTGATTCTTTATTACCTACTATCGAATTATCTGATTCATTTCCTATCATGGGATCATCTCCCACTGTCGTATCATCATTGAAAGTATTGGTAATAATATTAAGAGCTTGTTGTTCATTAAAATTTTGAAAAGCTTCTACCGGAACTTTAAGAATTTCAGAGATTTTATGTAGCAGGGAATCATCGATGATCTCTTTGTGTTCGAGCAAAGATACTTTCTTTTGATTCCAGTCATCACCCAGGTCAAATGCCAAAGCTTCCTGCTTTATTCCCAGCATTTCCCTGAATCTTTTGATGTTCCGTCCCTGATGTACTTTCTGTTCCATGTGTTTTTATTTTTTCTGAGTGATAAAGATACAGCCATTCTGAGAACTGTACGAAAAGTAAAGTTAAAAATTCTCGTGTAAAAATCCTAATGTAAACTTTTTTAGGGAACTGTTTGAATTTTTGAAAGGGTAGTTTTATATGCAAAAAAGGATTTTGCCCATCACTTCGAGCAGGTTTTGTAAAAACCGTATCGAGAAGTTCGTGGTTCAGAGACTACCCCTGATTCACAGGTTCTTGATACAAATTCTTGCAGAATTTTATTCGAAAAGACGAATATGCTTCCGTAACAATGCTTTAAGTCATAGTAAAATTACCACCACGTTTGTCATTCTGAAAGAATCTCAACATGGATTTTAACGCTACGGTCGCAAAGTTTTTTACAAGTTTTATGTTTTCAAGATAAACAAAGCCGTAAACTTATCTATGTCATACAAGGTAAAAATTCCATATTTCAGACCTACTAAAATTACCACAACGTTTGTCATTATGAAAGAATCTCAACTTGGATTTTTAACGCTACGGTCGCAAAGTTTTTTACAAGCTGTATGCTTTCAAGATAAACAAAGCTTTAAACTTATCTATGTAATACAACGATTCTACATATCAATTCAAGTAAGTTTTGAAAATCGTATCGACATGTTGGTTATTCAAAGGCTTGTCTGTGGTTCACGGGTTCTCGATACATTTTTCTCCGCTTCGCTGCGAAAAACACTCGAACTGACGATGCTACTTTGGTTGTACAGTTAAGCCTTCATTGGTAGTGTTTTATTCCACAATTCCGACCTTTTCAAGGTAACTGATTGAAAGATAATGCGTCAGCAGGACGGAGCAGGATGCTCATATTTACGTTTGTTTTTAGCTTGGTTAACATAAAATTAATATTTATGAAAAGCAAATCTTTACCCTTTAAGCATGCTCTTACATCTTTACTTTTTTGTGGATTATCGTTATCCGCAATTGATTTTCATGCTCAGACTTTGGCATTTCCGGAAGCTACCGGTTTCGGCAGATTTACTACAGGAGCCAGAGGGGCAGCCAATCCTCAGATTTACCTGGTCACCAATTTAAATGACAGCGGAGCTGGTTCATTCCGTGATGCGGTGAGCCAGCCGGGTAGGTTTGTTATTTTTAAAGTAGGAGGAATCGTTAATTTACAGTCTGTCGTTGCAGTGGCTGCCAATACTACTATTGCCGGACAGACTGCTCCGGGAGAAGGAATTTTATTTCTGGGACCGAGAGTATCATTTTCGGGAGCCAATAATACGATTGCGAGATTTATGCGGATCCGTTATGGCGGAACTTCTCAAAATCAGGATGCATCAGGGATCGCCAACGGAGCCAATATGATTTTGGATCACATGACCTTTACCTGGGGTACAGACGAAGTCTTTTCCATCAATTGGGATAACAACGGGACAAGTCCGGATAATATCACGATCCAGAATTCGATTATCGGACAGGGACTGCACCGTCACAACCATTCCGCCGGAGGATTGATGCAGCCGCCTCCTGGTGGAAAGATCAGTTTAATCGGGAATTTATACATCTGTAATAAAACCAGAAATAACAAGATAAAAGGAATCAACGAGTTTGTCAACAACGTCGTTTACAACTGGGGGAATTACGGAAATACCTATGGGCATACTCAATCGGGAGAGGCTTACATCATGGGTGGAGATTCTTCCGGCGCCTCTTACGCCAATATCATCAACAATTATTTCATTGGAGGTCCCAATACAAATACTGCTGTTTCTACGCCTTTCAGTGTAGGAAATGCCAATTTTAATTTATACGGTTCAGGAAATTATTTTGACAATAATAAAAACGGAGTACTGGATGGAGCGTTGGTTCCTCAGAATTTAACAGGATATCCTGTGGGTGATGTCAACGCGATCATGACTACCCCGTATGATTATCCGATGAAAAATACGACCGTTACTGCTCAGACAGCATTCGATAATATTGTAGCAGGCGTGGGAGCATCATACCCTAAACGTGATCAGGTGGATCAGTTAATGATCTCAGATCTGATGTCGAAAGGAACTGCCGCAACGTATGTCTACGTACAGAGTGATTTGACGACGCAATTCGGATTTACCAATGGAGGTGCAGGTCATATCTACGGTGCTCCCGCTCCTTTAGATACAGATAATGACGGGATGCCGGATGCTTGGGAAACTGCACACGGACTGAATCCTAATGTTTCCGATGCATTGGTAGTGAGTACTGCCAATGCACCGTATCTTAATATTGAAGTTTATATCAACAGTTTACCCGCAACTGCACCTCCCGATTTTGTGATCCCTCCATCGAATGTAAATTTCACTAACGCACTTACAGCCGGAACTCCGGCAGTAAGTTCTTTAACGGTGAACTGGAGTGATAACGCTGCAAATGAAACCAATTATGTATTAGAGCGTTCTACTAATGGTACAACTTTTACCGTAGTGGCAACGCTGCCTGCCAATTCAACGAGTTATAATGAAACAGGGCTGACGCCTAACACCCAATATTATTACAGAGTGAAAGCGACCAACAGTACAGATTCTTCTGTATATACATCTACTGCTTCGGTCACGACACCACCGGTTCCCTCAGCTCCGGTGAAAGCAGCAAATCCGACACCTTCGAACGGTTTTAATAATGTACAGCTGACGAACGGAAACCTGCTTCTCAAATGGACCGGCAGTTCAAATACAACCAACTATACGGTTTATTTTGGAACGAATCCTCAGAATTTAAACAGTATAGGAACTGTAGCTTACAGTGCGTTACCATCATATCAGCTCAGCAATTTAAATACAGCGACTACTTACTATTGGAGAATTGATGCCAATAACACCCTCGGTCTCGTGAGCGGAGATGTCTGGAGCTTCCGTGCACTGACACCGAGCCTTGTAGGAAACTGGCCGTTTTCAGAAGCGCCACTGTCCGGTGAACAGATTACCGATGTTACCTCTTATGCCAATAACGGAACATTGAATGTTGCTTATGACAATGCAACAGTGCGGGTACCGGGAAAAGAAAATTTTGCCCTTGATCTCGCAACATCTCCGAATACACCATATATTGCGAGTATTCCACATCAGGAGCAGATCCTGTTTGATAATCATTCTTTTACGGTTTCTTACTGGATGAAAGCTCCGGCCAGCATGATCCCGTCATCATCTGCAACCAGTCTGTATGTTTTATGCAAAGGTTCTTTCACCAAAAATATAACGACAGGAGCCACCGGAAAACGGTTTAATGTAGAAATCAAGGGAGGACAGCTGAGATATGCGATCGATGATGATATCACCAAAAAGGAAATTACGTCTCCTATTGCCAATTATTTTACCAATAATTGGGTACATGTTGTTATTCAGAGAGATATTACAGCTCATAAAATGAGAATTTATACCAATGGTATCTTAAGTGCTGAAGGGGATGAAACTGCGGTGACGGGAATTGGTGAGGCAAGCGATCTGATTATCGGAAATATCGGTGAACTTGAATTTTCAGCAAATACCAATACTCCGGCTCCTTATAAAGGGGCATTTGACGAACTCAAATTATACAATTACGCTTTATCAGCAGCGGAAATATCTGCTCTCTACAATCAGGCAGTTTTGGGCAATGCAGAATTCAGTATCAGCAAAAATGTGGGAACGGTATATCCGAATCCTGTGAAAGATCAGATTTTCATTAAACTTCCTGATTATAAAAAATCCAATCTTACAGCAACGATTATCGATCTTACAGGAAAAGTTATCGTTAAAGAAAAGGTAAATGCTGACGGCAACGGAATTTTTAATGTGAATATTGCCGGGAAAAAAGTATCGGGAAATTACATCCTTAACGTTTCCGGAGATGATCTGAACAGTAATTTTAAAATAATGGTTCAGTAAAAAACAAGAATACACTTAGTTAATTTCATATTTTATTAGAAGAATCCTTTCAGCTTGTCTGAAAGGATTTTTATTGTCTGAAATTTCTCTTATCAAAAGGGCAAAAAATTAAAGAATTTTTGAAGGGGCGGTTTTATACGCAAAAAAGGATTATACCCATCACTTATTATTTAAAATTTAACGCAAGGCAAGACAAAGTTTATTTAACAGCTTTGTGTTTTTAAGATAAACAAAGGCGTAAACTTATCAGTGAAAGACAACGAATCTATTATCGCAGCAATACTTTCAGTCATATTAAGATTAACGCAACGTTTGTCATTCTGAAAGAATCTCAACATAGATTTTTAACGCTACGATTCAAAGGTTGTCCGTAGTTCACAGGTTCTCGATACATTTTTCTCCGCTGCGCTGCGAAAAACACTCGAACTAACGGAGCTACTATTGTAGTAATACTTTCTTCAGACCTATTAAGATTACCACAACGTTTGTCATTCTGAAAGAATCTCAACATGGATTTTTAACGCTACGATTCAAAGGCTGTCCGTAGTTCACGGGTTCTCGATAAATTTTTCTCCGCTTTGCTGCGAAAAACACTCGAACTGACGGAGCTATTATCGTAGCAATACTTTCAGTCATATTAATATTAACGCAACGTTTGTCATTCTGAAAGAATCTCAACATGGATTTTTAAACCTATGATTAAAAGACTGTTCGTGGTTCACGGGTTCTCGATACATTTTTCTACGCTTCGCTGCGAAAAACACTCGAACTGACGGGATTTATTATTGTAGCAATACTTTCAGTCATATTAAGATTAATGCAACGTTTGTCATTCTGAAAGAATCTCAACATTGATTTTTGACGTACGATCGCAAGGAATTTTATTGACAATCCTGAAAATGTTTTTCGGTCACAAAGGCGTTCCGCTCAGCAAAGGGAATTGCTTTAAGCTTTTACAACTTTTAAAGTATGCAACTGTCCTTTATCGGTATCCAATATAGTGATGAAATATATTCCTTTCTCAGTAATCATCTTGGATGGATAAATGGTTTCATTGGAAGTATGTCTATTTTTATAAATGATTCTGCCGATGGAGCTGGTTATTGAGATTTCAAAGTTTTTAATTCCTGGATCCATTTTTAATATTGACGCATTGGTGATAGGATTTTCCGTAACAGAAATGTCAGAGCTTTTCAGATTGAGGTCATGAGTGCTTAACAAAAAAGCATTATTTCTACATTCAATCTTTGAGATCGATCCATTGGAATTTGAAATAATTGAATGGAGGTCAGACTGCGCATCAATACTTACTACATTCTGTAATAAAACGATCGTTATCCCTGGAAATGATCTTGAAACACTAACAATATCACTGTTAAGGAGGGTCATATTTCCGGATGATATATTGCTGTATTGAGCTGCATAACTGATAAAATCAGATTTGTTGAAGCTGGGATTGACAACGGGTATATTATCTAATTTTGCATAATATTGATAGAGTCCGTTATCCTGCTGATAGCAATTTGAATTAAACTGTCCAAAGGAATATTGTAATGAAGAAATTAAAAGGAAAAGGAATAATTTTGTTTTCATGGAATGTTATAATTGGTTTGCCGGTTGTATGTGATCTGTAATTTTTTAAAATAATAGACTGAAAACCAAATAACGCAGCAATTAAAAATAATTAGGTTAAGTTTATTTTAAAGGCTTAAATGTAACAATATATTTTAATAAACTGAAATGGTTGATAAAATAAAAAATGTGTTTTTCATGATGAGTCTTAAGTTTATTTTATCAAAAAATAATTTGATATATTTAATCGATCAAAATTCTAAAGTCAAAAATTTCCTTTCTGTTCTTTAAAATTGAATCAAAATAAATGGGTTTGTGATTAATATCTCTATAATAATATTCAAAATTCCCACGATAGATTTCCAGAATCTTTTCTTTTATTTCTTCATCCCTATTTTGTAGATATTTTTCGCAAAGACAAATGGCTAACTGTTGTTTAGCAGATTCAAATCTCCATAGATTACCAACCATATTCTGACCATACTTTTCTTCTTCCTCCTTCTCATCCAACACATGATATTTTATTTTGCAGGATTTAAAACTAACTTCTCCTGTATATTTTTCAGTACAGGAAAGCAGCGTGGTTAAAACAAAAAAAATATAGATCAACTTCATTTTGCAGACTCCAACTTCTTAATCAAACTTCCTTTTACGACTGTAAAGGTGTAATCTTTAGCTTCTGCAAAAGACAGGTTGTATTTCCTTTCAATATTTCTTAAATCTTCAGGGAATTTTGCAAGAAGGCGGTCATAAAAATGATCCAGAAATTCTTTTGATGGCATTTCGTATTTTATTTTCAGTTGAAAACGTCTGATGATTGCTGTATCAATGATTTCTGCATGATTGGTAGCACAGAGCAGAAGGGCATTTTCGGGATAATAATCGATCAGCTGAATCAAGGTATTAACGAGTCGTCTCATTTCGCCTACATCTTTATCATCGCTTCCACGCGCTTTCCCGATCTGATCCAGCTCATCAAGAAAAAGAACGGATCGTTCCCTTGCAGCTTTGTCGAAAATCATTTTGATATTCTGCGAAGTTTCACCGATTCTCGAAGAAACGATATTGCTGAGGTTGAGAATGATGATATTTTTACCTAAAGCATTCGCAATTGCTTTTGCCGTCATGGTTTTTCCACAGCCTGAGCTTCCCTCCAGAAGAACCTTATTGTTGACCGGAAGTCCGTAATCCTGAAGCTCTTTCACATACTTCTGTTCTTTGATGAGCTGTACAAACTGCTCTTTATTTTTGGGTTCAAGGAAAACATCATCGAGCGTTACTTCTTCTTTGTCCTGAATGATGAGGTTGTACAGATTCATTGTTGAGCGGTATTTAAGCTGTTTTAAAAGCAAAGATAATTCTTTAAAATCGCAGATGAAACAGACCTTACTATTTAATCCTGTATATCGTAGCTTTTTAATCTTTTCCCGCTGATCTGCAGATTTATTTTAAAAACCAATTAGTGGAATCCACCTTCTTTTTTTAAAGAAAAATTTAGAAATGGTGAATGGCTTTCAGTTTTTCAAAATACTGATTGTCTGAAAAATCGATGAAGAAATCTTTCTGCCAGGCTTGAGTTTTCAGCCCTTGTCTGTTTTCAGGAAAATCCCATACAGGATATACCCTGAAACCTCTTCTGCCATCTTTTGAAAGCGAGGTGAGAATTTGTTTTTGAATTAAAACGGGTTTGGGAAATAAGAAAAATCCTGATTTCTGTTCATCATTACAGAAAATCGAAAGGATCTTCGTCAGTAAATGGTTCGGTTTTGTTGTTTTCAGGATTTCTATTCCATAAAGTTACAAACTGTCCGATTTTTTTTGGAGTGATCTTCGCTTTTCTGAATTGAAAGCGGAGTTGGCCTGCCTGAAAATGATGGCCGTGATATTCTGTACTTTCCGGATCTTGTCCGATAAAGGTTATCTTAAAATTAAGCCTTGAAAAACTGAGTTTTGAAGTTGCCTGAGTTCAGGAGTCATTATTTATGATGTTTTTTTGCGCTCTTTTACTCCGGCTGAGTAAAAGAGCGGGCAGTTAATCAACTGCAAACATAAAAATAACAACTGATAAAATGATTTAACAGGCTGCTAATTTTAGAAGGTAATTAGTTATTTTCTCTCTTTACAGTTGCGATGTAAGAAGAAACTAATACTGCACATGTTGCGAAACCGATAATTGCGATCATAATTTTTGAATTTTTAATTATATTAATATTTATTGCGAATTTTATAATGCAATATTACAGCTTTAAAATGAAACTCCAAATGAATTAATTATGATGTATATCAGTAGTTTAGCATTTATTTTTAACGATTTATTAAAATTAAAAGTGCTTGTTTTTAACGTGAAATTGATTAAATTGATTGTTTAAATCGTAAAATATTATCATTATGTTAATAATTGTGTAATTTGAAATTAATAATTGACAATTCAAATATGTTGCAATGTGATGCATAGTGAAAAATAAAAAATCCCATTTGTGAGTAAATGGGATTGATGCTAAAGCTCTTTCACGGCTTATTTTTTTCTTCTTTTGCCGAATGGATTATAAGAAATCCCTGCATTAATATAAAAAGAAGGTTTAGCATTCGCATCGAAAATAAAATCATTGGGAGATTCCTTCTTTTGAAAAACTCTGGATGCAGGTGTCGCTCTCAGTCCGGCTTTCAGGGTACCTATGAAATTTCCAC
Organism: uncultured Chryseobacterium sp.; assembly: GCA_963526305.1. Lineage (GTDB taxonomy): Bacteria > Bacteroidota > Bacteroidia > Flavobacteriales > Weeksellaceae > Chryseobacterium. The sequence continues at coordinate 438,536 of CAURNW010000002.1, forward strand.
CCAGATGATGTTCATAGATGGCTCCAGAATTGATTTCCAGCTGCCTGAATTCATACGTGCCGCGCGAAGGGTAAAGATAAAATGAAGTGTTTTCAAGTTCGGTACCAAAAGAAATCCTTCCGTTTGAAAAAATATCTTTTCTGATTAAAACTTTCCTTGGTAAAATGACATCTGCAACCCAGCCATTATTAAATTTATGTTCATATGTGAAAACAGGGAGTGCAGGAATTTGAGTGCTTGGATCAATAAAAATAGCAACACCCAAAGTCATTTTAGTTTTTTCATTGGCCTTTAAAACCAGACTTGCGGTAACCATTCCTCTGATTCTTTCAAAATGATGTTCACTTCCATCCACCGATGCGGTGGCAGAAAATACGGCTGTTTTGTTGAATAATTTCGCAAAACGGGTAATGTTGATGGCTTCAGAATGATAATGAAAATTTCCTTTACTGACATTTTGTTCCGAAAATAAATCAATATTATTTTCAGTATTGACAGAAGTAAAATGGTAATTGAGTGATGCACTAAAAAGCCATTTCCTGTTCTTGATAAAGTAAATATTGGCATTGGCTTTAACCTGCTGAAAAGATTTAATTTTGTTTTCAGGTAAATTATTTCCATACAGTTCAGGAGAATATCTGTAGGGAGTGACTTGTGTGAATTCCACATTAAGGTCTCTGGTTTGTGGAAATTTATCCGTAACAAAAGCAATTACTTTTTGAGGAATGCTGTCCTTTTTTTGAGCTGATATCATTGTTATAAAAGGGAAAAAAGCAAAAGTGATCAGATTTTTTTTAAATGTTGTCATATAATTTATTTGATTACCTCAATAAATGACTGAAAAAAATTAAACATAAATATTCTGTCATAAAAAGATTCTACAGCATTTACCTGAATAAAATCAATATATTTTCCGGCTTCAGAAGTATACTCCTCCTCCTGTACGAATACAAACCACAGTTCCTGAATCCGGTGATGAGTTTTAAAAAGCTCTGATTCATAAATGTCTAAAACATGAGAATGCTTTATATCGTAAAATAAAATTCCCTTTTTTATTCCATTCTCTTCGATGATATTGATGGGATGATGAATGTAATCGATCACTTTCAGAGTTTGATTATAGGATTCTATAAAATGATGCAGGTCTATAAGCTGTATCACCTTTTCCTCCTGTTGAGAATCGGTCATAAAATAGCACTCCAGTGTAATCTGCTCGGTGAGTTTCTGAAAAACGGTTAATTCCATGTATTAAATAAATTTTAAAGGACAAAGGAATAGAGAAAAAACTCCGCTGATGGATTTTTTATACCAACTGCCTTACAATTTCTACCAACTGGCCTGATTTGAAATTTTGTATAATAAATTACAGAGTTTGTATAATATAATAGTGTCTAAAACCGTTATTGATTATTTTTGCCATTGATTAAACAGAATATGAACTCATGAAATTTTATTCAAAAAAACTGAAAGATAATTTCATCATTGATTTTCTGATAGAAGATCGTTTCAGGTTTTTACGACATCTTTCTTTTACTGTTTTCTTTTTTGCCCTGCTTTACTTTGCCCGGTTCTGGAATTTTTATTTAGCATCAGTTCAGTATTATATTTTGTTTACTGTTTATATTACATTGATAATAATGGCATATATCAATATGTATGTTCTGGTTCCCTTATTTTTTTTTCGTACCTATTATATTGTATATTGTATTTTACTGACTGCAATGGTGGTTTTAGGATTAAATTTCATCTCCTATGTAATGGCTTATTTTACAGAATTTAAAATAAATGAATATGATGAAATAAGAGGAGGTATTTATGAGGGGCTTTTGATGTGCATCTCCATTATTCTGGTAACAACCACTGGTAAACTATTACAGGAATGGATCAAAGACAGTATAAGGATTGCTGAGCTCAACAGCCTGACCCTGAACATGGAACTCGCAGCCCTTCGCAATCAGATCAATCCGCATTTTCTCTTTAATATGCTGAATAACGTGAAGGCTCTGATCAGAACAGATCCTGACAAAGCAACTGCCGTTATCATGAAATTATCTGAATTTCTAAGGTATCAGCTTTACGAAAACAATGAAGAAAAAACACTGTTGACTTCTGAGATCGATTTTTTATCGAATTTTCTGAATCTGGAAAAGATCAGGAGAGAAAATTTTAGCGTACAGATTGAAAGCAGTTTACATAAAAGAATTTTAAACAGTACTTTTATTCCACCCAATTTATTTACCACCTTTGTAGAAAATGCGGTAAAGCACAGCGCAGATATCAGCGGAAAAGAATCATATGTAAGGGTGAATATCATGATTGAATATAAAAACATTCATTTTGAATGCAGAAATTCTCAAAATCCGGAATTACCGGTATCAGAAACTCCGTATAGTGGTCTCGGTCTCTCCAATATCAGAAGGAGGCTTGAATTGCTTTATGCAGATACTTTTAGTCTGGAAATCAATTCCACTGACAGCGAATACATTGTAAAATTAATAATCCCTTTATGAAATGTATTATCGTAGATGACGAGCCTTTAGCAAGAGCAGAACTGCAGTCACTGATTGCTGAAGTTTCTAAAATCAATGTTTTGGGTTCATTTTCGAATGCTCCTGCAGCTTTTGAATTTTTGAAAACAAATACTGCAGATCTCATTTTTCTCGACATAGAAATGCCTTTGGTAACAGGTCTGGAATTTGCCAAAATGCTTCCCAAAGATTGTTTGATCATATTTACCACTGCTTATTCTCAATATGCACTAAAAAGCTATGAGCTTGATGCTACAGATTATTTATTAAAACCGATAGAAAAATCACGTCTGGAGAAAGCGATCGGCAAAGCCATTCTTTATCGTAAGCTGCTTTCACAGGAGACGGTGAAAAATACAGTTGAATCAAATACGGGAGAATTTCTGTTTATCAAGGCAGACCGGAGATTCTATAAATTAAATTTTTCTGAGATTAAATTTATTGAAGGTCTCAAGGATTATGTTGTGATTCATACGAGAACTCAAAAGTTGATCACTGCCATGAATCTCAAAACGATTCATCAGAAGCTTCCGGCAGAAACTTTCATGCGGGTAAGCAAATCTTTTGTGGTGAATTTAAGCTGCATCGATTCTTTTGATAATCATAATATCTATGTTGACGAATCTGAAATTCCATTGGGAGAAGTTTACAGAGCTGCCTTTTTTAAAGGATATTCAGAAGGTTCTCTGAATTTGGATGTCTGAAAATTTCAATACAGTTCCTGATCGTTCTTACAGAAAAAACTGGTTCGCTTAGTTTTGCCGGTATCTTTTTTAATGACTTCTGCACCGCAGATCGGACAGTTTTTCTGATGGTAAATCTGGAAATGTTTGCTGAGGACATTCGCTCTCTTCCATTTTTTAAAATCAAAACCATAATTTCTGGCTTCGGAAATGATTTCTTTCAATTTTTTAGGAGGAATATTTCCAATCTGGCTTTCAGGATGAATCCCGACTCTGAACAATGCTTCATTTTTTATAATGTTACCGACACCGGAAAATATATCCTGATTCATCAGCGCGTCACAGATCATCATTTTAGGGGCTGCTTTTAAAGTCTTTTCTGTTTTTTCAGGATTCCACCTATCGCTCATAATGTCTGCTTCCCAATCGATTTTCTGCAGAAAACTTTCATCAATGATTTTAACAGAGCAGGTATAAAAATACATTCCTCCGTCTTTGAACGTCAATCCCAGCCGAAGCGTATCAATATCTTTTCTTTTATACAGACTGTAAGCACCGAACATAAGCAAATGAATCTTAAAAATCACCTTGTCAAAAATGAGGTACGTCTGCTTTCCGAAAGTTTTGATTTCACGAAGAATTTCTCCTTTGAGATCAGGGGCATCAGACACTGAACTTACGTCAGTTTCCAATACTTTCTGACCTTCAAATTTTTGAAGATCTTCTTTCATGAGAATAATAGTTGGTCCTTCAGGCATTGTATTGTTTTCAACAAAAATCCAAATATTATTCCTTTAAAAGTAAAATTTGAATTAATTTTGGAAAATGATGAATTTAAACCGGATTTTTACGAATCAGCGAACGGGAAACAATCCACAGACCATAGCTTCACGTACCGATTTCCAGAGAGATTTTGACAGAATTATTTTTTCGTCGGCCTTCAGGAGGCTACAGAATAAAACACAGGTTTTTCCGCTTCCGGGAAGTGTGTTTGTACATAACCGTCTGACCCATTCTCTTGAGGTATCGTCGGTAGGAAGAAGTTTGGGAAGCATTATTGGTGAATATATTTTTGAAAACCATCAGAACGATCTTACAGAAGATTCTAAAAATTTTTATCAGCTTAATTTAGGAAATGTCATCGCCGCCGCCTGCCTTTGTCATGATGTGGGTAATCCTGCATTCGGACATTCAGGAGAAGATGCGATTGCGAGTTATTTTGATAAAAACGAAAATGATCTGAAATCAAAATATACAGAAAAAGAATGGGCAGACCTCGTCAATTTTGAAGGAAATGCCAATGCGATAAGAGTTTTGGCGCATCAGCAGCAGGGAAAGGATCTCGGTGGTGCCCAGCTTACTTTTGCCACCTTAGCAAGTATTGCCAAATATCCCTGTGAAGCCATTGCCAGAAAGAAAGGAATTTTACACCGTAAGAAATTCGGCTTTTTTCAGAATGAGAAAGAAACTTTCCTGGAAATTGCCAAAGCCACAAGCCTGATTTCAGAAAGTGAAGAACCGCATATTTTTAAAAGGCATCCTTTTGTATGGTTGGTAGAGGCTGCAGATGATATCTGTTACAATATTATTGATATGGAAGATGCCCACCGATTGGGAATCGTCTCCACCGCTGAATGCGAAAACCTGTTTTTTGAACTGGTCAAATCTGAAACTGACGATATCAAAAGGGTGAAAGATAAGCTTTCGGCGATTGCCAATGACAACGAAAGAATCTCTTACCTGCGCGCTAAAGTAATTAATGCCCTGATCAATAAATCCCTGGAAATTTATAAGCTGAATTTTGATAAGATTCTGTCGGGGAATTTAGATAAAGCTCTGCTTGATATTTACAGGGATGATAACAAAGCTTTAAAAGATATTGAAAGCTTTTCTATTGAAAAAATTTACAACCATAAAGCGGTTGTAGAAATTGAAAATGCCGGGTATAACGTTATGTATGAACTACTGGATCATTTTATTCCTTCAGTACTGAAGCATAAAGATGAAAGAAAATCATATGATAAAATGGCACTGAAGCTGCTTCCGAAACAGTTTGTCTATGAAGATGGTAGTGATTATCAGAAAACGCTGGGCGTGATTGATTTCGTTTCGGGGATGACAGATAATTATGCGACAGATTTATATCGGAAAATTAAAGGTATCGATATAGGAATGACGATGTAATGTATTGTTTTTTTAAGTGCATCCTGTTTTATCTCTGAAGGGTGTAAAGATTTTAGCTTTTTTTTTAATTGCAGGAGTGTACCAATATTAAGATTACATTTTGTAAATTTTAATAAATCCTTATTTTTGATCCTTTGTGGTTAAAAATAGAAATCAGATTTGATTCTTTACTTTTAAAATTGTATCTTATCCACTCACTCATAAACTTATACAATATGATTTATTTAGGTATTCTGGTCTTTTTCGGACTGATCACATTATTCGCTTCCTTTTTTACGGTCAAGCAGGAATCTGCTGCGGTTGTAGAGAGATTAGGTAAATTTCTGAAGGTAAGCCATGCCGGTCTTCATCTGAAAATTCCTTTTCTGGATCAGATTTCAAAGCGTCTGAATCTGAGAATCCAGCAGCTGGATGTTATTATTGATACGAAAACGCTTGATAATGTTTTTATTAAAATGAAGGTTTCAGTACAGTATCAGGTGATCAGAGAAAATGTAAAAGATGCCTACTACCGTTTGGAAAATCCTGAAAATCAAATTACCTCTTATGTATTTGATGTTGTACGTGCTGAAGTACCGAAAACGAAATTAGATGATGTTTTTGTAAGGAAAGATGATATCGCGATTGCTGTCAAAAGTGAATTGCAGGAGGCGATGCAAAGCTATGGATATGATATCATTAAAGCTTTGGTGACAGATATTGACCCGGATGAGCAGGTAAAGCACGCCATGAACAGGATCAATGCAGCAGAACGTGAAAAAACAGCTGCAGAATATGAATCTGAGGCACAGAGGATCAGAATTGTTGCAGTCGCAAAAGCTGAAGCAGAATCTAAAAAACTTCAGGGACAGGGGATTGCCGATCAGAGAAGAGAGATTGCAAAAGGTCTTGAAGAATCGGTAAAAATGCTGAATGCAGCCAATATCAATGCACAGGAAGCTTCTGCATTAATAGTCGTTACCCAACATTATGATACCCTGAACTCTATTGGAGCAAACAACAGAAGCAACCTGGTTTTACTTCCAAATTCACCAACTGCGGCGAGTTCGATGCTTAATGATCTTGTCGTCTCTATGGCGGCTACTCAGAAAATGGATGAATTTACCAAAGCTCAGCAACAGCCTAATCTTCCCAGAAACAGGAGTCATGAAGAATAAAAAACTTTTAGCTTAAATACCAATCCCTTTCAATTAAACTTTGAAAGGGATTTTTTTATTTTTTTATTTTGGAGACCTGCTTTAGCAAGATATATTTGATGGAAGAAGCATCTGCCGGTGTGTTGGTGATTTTTTCTGTTTTAACTTTTAAAATATATTCAAATCCGGGTTCATAGGTAAAACCTTCAATATTGCTGTAGAAGTTTCCCCAACGGTCAGATTGTTTTTCTTTCACCTGCAGACATTTCATTGGAGCTATTCCGGTGCAGTCTGCAGTCTGTGAAGCAACGATGAATGTTTTCACATTTGCAGTTGTTGAGACCGAATTTGCCTTAGGCTTGCATTGGCCTAAAACAGACAGCATAGACACAGATAAAATAAGTTTTATTATATTTTTCATAAAAAGATTTTTGATGATATTTGATTATATAAAATTATTTGTTTGCTGAGACATTGAGACAATTTTCCTTTTATTTCAGCATTAGATCATATATAAATTAGTGCTTTTCTAAATTAAAGGAATTGAAATAGCTCCGTTTTTCAGGAATTTGAATCTTAGAGAATAACACCTTTTTCGATTTAGTAAAAAAAGATCAGTAATCCGTTTGCTATTCTTATTTTTCCTTTTTGATTCTGAATTTCTGCTTTCCGGTTAACAGCTCAAAAAATAATTTAAAATCAGACATCAGTGACCACAATGGATATCTGAAAGTCGCAGGTTTATTCCGCTCAATAAATGCATGGCTCAGCCAGGCAAAACCGTATCCGAATATCGGAATATACCAGAGGAATCTCTCCTTCCTGGAATAAATAACAAAAGCAATCACTGCAAAAACAAACAGGATCCCCAGAAAATGGAAAATACGTGTTCCTGCTTTTTGATGTTCGTCAAGATAAAACTCATAGAACTCTCTGTATGTTTTGATTCTTTCAGACATGGCATTACTAATTTAATGTTCTCATCCAAACCGCATCAATAATTTCGCCAATTATCTGACAGCATAAAAAAAGGCAAAATTGTAATTTTACAATTTTGCCTTTTTTATTTTTAATTACCTGTATCAGGTATTTCTCAATTTACTGTGTCTGTGACCATAACAGAAGTAGATGATCAGCCCTAACACCAGCCATAAACCAAACCAGAACCAGTTTTCATGACTCATTCCCGTAAGAAGATATAAACATGAACTCAATCCGATTAAAGGAATCAGAGACAGGTTTTTAATGAAAGCTACAAGGCAAAGAATAAGATTGACAATAATAAAAAAGAAAATAGAAGCTCTGAATTCTCCTTCTTTGGGATCTTTCCAGTCCATTAAATTTTCAAAAAAAGCAGGCTGAAAATAATAGAAACCTGTTAAAGCTCCGATGAAAATCACAGGAAAAATAATTTTACCGTTAATATAAGGAAGGTGAAACCTGCCCTTGATCTTTTCTTTTGCCGGAAGAAGCAGTACTCCTGCACAAACCAGTACGAAGGCAAAAATAGTTCCGATACTCGTAAAATCAAGGATGAAACTCTTGTCGGTGAAGATGATAGGAATTCCCACAACAAGACCGGTAATAATGGTCGCAAACGAAGGTGTTTTGTATTTAGGATGTACGGTCTGGAATTTCTGAGGCATCAGCCCGTCACGGCTCATGGCATACCAGATTCTTGGCTGTCCCATCTGGAATACGAGCAATACAGTAGTTATTGCTACAATGGCTACAAACGAAACGGTAAGTTCCATCCAGGCTACATTGGCATTTGTTTTTTCAAATATAAAAGATAACGGGTCTCCGACGCCATCGAATTTTCTGTAGTCCACCATTCCGGTTAAAACCAGAGTCAGACAGATATAAATTACCGTACAGAGAGCCAGGGAGATAATCATTCCTTTGGGTAATGTTTTCTGCGGATCTTTTGTTTCCTCTGAAAGCACACTCAGGGCATCAAAACCGATGTAAGCAAAGAAAACTCCTGAAACGGCACTCATGACGCCTGCAAAACCGTTCGGCATAAAAGACTGGGTTCCGGTTTCTAAGCTTACGGGAGTCCAGTTGTCGGTATTGATGTATGAATAACCTACTAAAATGACAAGAACGATAACGGCAAGCTTCAGGATAACCAACGAGTTATTGAAATTCTTACTTTCTTTCACTCCACGGTAACACAGCCAGGTAATCAATCCGTTAATCACCAATGCGGGGATGTCAACAATAAATTTTAAACTTCCCAGCAGAGGAGCGTTGGTCCATGCGCTGATGAGTTCTTTGTTTTCAGAACCGTTCAGGAAAGCTTTTTTAGCTTCCGTATAACTGCAGGTAAGATATTCCGGAATATGCATATTCAGTCTTCCCAGAAAGCTGGTGAAGTAATCTGACCATGAAAAGGCAACGTAGATATTTCCGAAAGAATACTCCATGATCAGTGCCCAGCCGATGATCCAGGCTATCAGTTCACCGAAACTGGCATAAGCATAGGTATACGCTGATCCGGCTGTAGGAATTCTGCTGGCAAATTCTGCATAACACAATGCGGTAAAACCACATGCAAAACCGCAGATGAGGTAGAGTAGGATAACGCCCGGTCCTCCTCTGAAGACAGCCTCACCGAGACTGCTGAAACTTCCTGCTCCGATAATAGCTGCGATTCCGAAAAAAACGATGTCCCAGGTTCCTAAAACCCGAAGAAGATTGGTGGAAGTATCTGTTGCTGAATAGTTTTTCCTTCTGAAAAGTTGATTCATTCAATAATTATATAAAGTTGAAAAAAACAAATGTAATTATTTCTGTTAAATAATTAAGATTTTCTTAATACTTCTTACTGAAAAGTTAATTAGTATTAAATATTAATCCACAAACTAACATTGTGTGAAAAGACTTGTTTATGCAATATCTTTTCGATATTTTCGTTGATAATTTGTGGATAAAAACTTATCCGGAATTTAAAATAAATGGTCTTAAATTTGAAGATCTTCCCATTTTAAAATTTGATATTAATGAAGTCAAAAAAAATACTTTTAGCGGCTGCTGTTTTCTATTTCGGTGTTTCCGAAGCGCAACAGTCACAGTACTTTACCCAGAAGGAAAACTACAGGTTTAACTTAGCCCAGAATCTTTATCAGACCAAAATATACAACGCTTCCCAATACGAATATGCCCGACAGTATTTCTACAATCAGAACCTGGCACACTCTAAAAAGGAAGCTGCCCAGTTTTTTGATAACGTCATTGGAGTGATCCTGCAGAAAAATCATGCGGAAGAAGGACTGACTGCTTTTATGAAGGAATATCCAAACTCTGCATATTTTGCACAGGCCAATCTTCCTTTGGCGGATTACTATCTGGCTAAAAAAGATTTTCCCAAAGCTCTCGAAACCTTAAAAAAGGTCAATCAGTATCAGCTGACCCGTGAAGAAAATACGCAGTATATTCTGAAACTGGGATATGCTAAATTTATGATGGGAGATTCCAAAGGGGCAATTGACGCACTGGAAGAGGCCTACAAAACAGTGGACGAATCTGAAAAAGGTGATGTGGCTTACATGTTGGGCCACCTGTATTATTCAGACAAACAGAATGACAGAGCATTTGAATACTTTGATTCTGTTAAAGATCAGCCTAAATTCTCAAAACTGGTACGTCCGTATTATGTACAGATGTATTACAATGATAAAGATTATGATAAGGCAATTTCTGAAGGAAATGCTTTACTCAATGAAGATATTTCAGAGTCTTACAAAGCTGAGGTTCATAAAATCATCGGTGAAAGTTATTTCATGAAGAAGGATTATGAGTCGGCCTATCCTCATTTAAAAGATTATTTGAGTGTTCAGCAAAACCCGTCTGAAAATGACCTTTACGAAATGGGATTTGTAGCAGCACAGCTTAAAAAATATGACGAAGCCGTTTCTTACTACAATCAGCTGATCAACAGTAATTCGGCTTTGGCTCAGAACGCTTACTATCAGTTGGGGAATGCTTATCTGGCAGTTGATAAAAAGCAGGAAGCCCTGTCGGCATTCCGTTCGTCCTATCAGATGGATTACGATGCTGAAGTTAAAAAACTGGCGCACGAGCAGTATGCAAAATTAGGCTACGATATAGGGAATCCGTTTGAGAGCCCGACGACTGTGATTCAGAATTATATTACATCGAATCCTAACGGTTCGAAAAATACAGAGATGAGATCTCTTTTGGTAAAGTCGTACCTGTATTCCGGTAACTTTAAAGAGACTTTGAATGCAATTGATAAATTACCGAATTCCACTCCCGAAACCGATAAAGTAGATCAGGAAGTTTCTTACTTATTGGGAACTGAAGAATTCAATAAAGGGAATTTTGATGAGGCAGAAAGATATTTCTTGAGAAGTTTAGAGTTTAATATCAATAAAGAATTTAACAGCCAGGCTCTTTATTGGCTTGGGCAGGTCTATTATCAGAAAGGAAATTATCCGTCTGCGATTGCCCGTTATGAAAAACTTCAGAACGAAACGTTCCCTGAAAAACAGCAGTTGCCTTATGATTTGGGATATGCTTATTTTAAATCTAAAAAATTCGATCAGGCAGAACAGTATTTTACCGAATATTTAAAAAACCCGAAGCCTGAATTTAAAAATGACGCAGAACTCCGTTTGGCAGATATCAACTATGCTAATAATGATCTCGATCAGGCAATTGCGATTTATGATAAAAACGAAGATGCTACGGATTATACGTTGTATCAAAAATCACTGGCATTAGGATTTAAAAACGATAATGCAGCGAAAATCACCAACTTAAAATCATTGATTTCAAAATATCCGGGATCCGAATATATTGATGATGCCCAGTATGAAATTGGGGTAGCTTATGCAGCTCAGTCTGATTTTGCCAGCTCGAATGATTTCTTTGGAAAAGTAATTAAATCCTCTTCTGATAGAGATCTTGTTGCCAACGCAGCAATTTACAGAGCACAGAATTATATCGATCTGAACCAAAATGAAAAAGCACTTTCTGAGTTGAAAGCTTTGGGAGAGCAATATAGAAATACAGCTTACGCACAGAAAATCGTTCAGGCTGCAAAACCGATATTTACTAAAAACGGTGATGTATCAGGATATTCCGATTTTGCAAGAAATATCGGAGTTAATATTGATGCTTCTGAAATTGACGAAATCAATTTGTCAACCGGTAAGCAGTATTTCAATAAAAAAGATTATAAAAATGCAATCTCTTATTACGAAAAATATTTAACTCAGAACCCGACAGGTGAAGGTCTTTACCAGGCTAAGTACGAATTGGGTGAAAGTTATTACCAGACCAATAATCCGACTAAAGCATTATTGGTTTTACAGGAAATTGCCAATGTTCAGAATGATTATCAGGACGATGCACAGACCCGTGTTGCTCAGATCTATATTGCTCAGGGAAATTCAGCAGAAGCTAAAAAATATCTTGAAAACATCAGAAATTCTTCAAATATCAGTGTGAGAAATTATGCCAATGTAGAATTAATGAAAATGTATGCAGAAGAAAAGAATTTCTCACAGGCAGAAAAATTAGCCGATGCAGTGATCGCCAATAATAAAAACTCTGCTGCGGTCATCGAAACGGCAAAAGTGATCAAAGCAAGAAGCCTGATGAATTCAGGAAAAGATAAAGATGCACAGACTGCATATGTTTCACTTGAGAAATCTTCGAATACAGAGGTTGCTGCAGAAGCCTTATATGCAAAAGCTTTTTATCAGAATAAAGGGAAAGCATTCAAATCATCTAATGAAACCATCTTTAAACTTGCTAACAACTACGCTTCGGAAGATTATTGGGGTGCCAAAGCATTGGTTCTGATGGCGAAAAACTATATCGGACTCAAAGATAACTATCAGGCCAGCTACACCTGTGATCAGATTATTTCCAACTATGCAGATTTCCCTGAAATTGTTGCAGAAGCTAAAGAAGTGAAAAAGCAGATTAAAAAGTAAAAAAGTACAAGGTACTATGTAAAAAGCGACAATGAAAATACATTGTACATCTTACATAATGCATGCATCAAAAAATAAGCAATGAACAAAAGAATTCAAATACTATCTATATTATTTCTGGGAATTTCGTCGGTGGCATTTTCTCAGATCAAAGAAGAAAAACTGATTCTTAATAAGAAAAGAGAACCGGAAGTAAAGAAGATTGAGAAGAAAAAAACTTCTGTAGAGACGGTTAAAAACTATCCGCCAGAGGAAAAATCTGCCAATCCAGTAAAATATACCATTACAGATGTTCCGGCAGTATCGGATTTTAAAACCTCTACTATACAGGGTGAAGATGTTACCCCAAAGTTTGACGGAACGGCTCAGAATAACTACTTCCAGTTCGGAATGGGAAATTACGGGAAAATTCTGGCAGATGCGAATATTTCTAAAACCCTTGAAAACAAGATTGAAGTGGGGGCAGATGTTCATGTACTTTCCACCAATGGTTTGAAGAAAGTTTACGCATGGGATTCTGATCAGAGTTCAGCGACTTTAGGAGCTTTCCTTAATTTTTATGGAGAAAAAGGAAAAATCAATGTCAATGCAGAGTACGGATTGGATAACTATAACTATTATGGGATTTATGCACTGACTCCTTCCGCAGATGTAGATCTGAAGCAGAAAGTGAATCAGTTCAAGGTAAACGGTTATTATGACTTTTATTCTAATGAAATCCTAAACGATGTAAGGGTAAAATCATCTTTTCTGAGCGATCATTTTGATGCAAAAGAAAACCAGGCATCTATCCTCGCTAATTTCTCAAAACATGCAGTAGAGCTTTCGAAAAGCGGTATCGTAATGAATGCTGATCTGGGAGTGGGGTTGGAAACCGTAAAAACTGATTTTGCGATTCTGGAAAAAAATTCATCAACATTTTTCAATGCAAGCCTGGTTCCGAAAGTAACGTTTGCCAAAGGTGAATCTTATTTAATGATCGGTTCATCGTTCTCATTTTTGAATGCCAGAAACTCCAGCCTTATTTTAAGTGAAGAATTAAAAAATAACAAAACATACTGGTTTCCTCAGGCCGAATTTCAGGTGGCTGCATCCAAAGAGTTTAAATTTTACGGAGGAGTTGACGGAGGTCTGAAGCTGAATACCTATAGTGAATTGTTGCAGGAAAACCCATTCTTGGTTTCAGATCAGATGTTGAGACCCACGGAAACACAGTATCATTTTTATGCAGGTCTGAGAGGTGACATTGATGAGGCTTTTAAGTATGATTTCTCTGCCGGATTCGGAAAGATGAGAAATATCATGTTTTTCAAAGGAAATACCTTATTTGACAATGCATTCACGTCTGACCGTCCGGCGTATGATTTTGCCAATACTTTTTCTGCCGTCTATGATGATGGAAATGTGAGCGATATCAAAGGGAGCATCCAGTATTTTCCTTTAGAAAATCTGACTGTTGATGCTGATGTGAGGTTTTTAAAGTATGATTTAAAGAACTATGACAATATTTATAATGTTCCTTTAGTCACAGGAAGCATCGGTGCCAAATATACAATGTTTGAGAAAAAGCTTTCGTTAGGCTTCAAAGGAATCTTTGCAAGCGACAGAACTACAAACTCTTACGCTCTTGAAGGAGTGGGGAACCCTGCGGTGATGTTCCAGTCTGCAGAAGACACAAATGATAAAGTTGGTGGTTATGCTGATTTAAATTTGTCCGCAGAGTACAAAGTTCACAAAAATTTCAGTATTTTTGCACTCGGAAACAATCTTCTCAGCTCAAAATATCAGACGTACAAGGGCTACAAAGTTTTAGGTGCACAGATTTTGGGAGGTGTTAAGATTACATTCTAAATATGAGTAATGAGTAATTGGTAATAAGTAATACATACATTAGTTATCATTAATTACTCATTAGTCAAAAAAATGGCTTCGTAGTTCAACTGGATAGAATATCGGATTTCGGCTCCGAGGGTTGGGGGTTCGAACCCCTCCGAAGTCACTTGGCGGGAAAAATCACTTTTAGGAGTGATTTTTCCTTTTTTTTTACTTTGTAATTAATTGTTAATTAACAAGATAGAAGATAGCGCGGAATTGATCTGAGGTGTTCGAAAAGTTGTTTCATGAAATTCGAGTTTTTCGGCAAAAATCGAACACATTACCGTTTTTTTGGTGTCCGAATCTCCTGTAGTATAGAGTTGAGAGAGATTTGGTAATACTTTTAGCACTTGATCAAGTTTTGTTCTGATATCACTATTTTTATCGGTCAGCTTTTGATTCTGCAGTTCCATTTCCAATTCATCAATTTTCTTTTTACTTTCATTTTTAATCAATTGATAATCTTCAAAATCCAATTTGTCCTCTAGATATTTTTCTCTGGCACTATTTAGACGATTATTTAAGTTGATGATTTTTGAAGAAATCTCTTTTCTCTTCTCGTCGAGACCTTGATGAATATTTTTAAAATTGATCAAAAGTATTTCTTTAACAAGTTGACCAAACCCATTATGACACTCATATTTTTTTAACTCTTTTATAAATGCATCATTAACTATGTCAGAGCTATATCTGTATCCACATCTGGATTTGCAGTGATAATAATAATAGACATTCTTTTTACCTTTCGATCCGCTACCGGTAACATGGCCTCCGCATTTTGGACATTTTAAAAAGCCTCTTAATGGAAAATGGTTATGGGCAATTATTTTTCCCTGCGGTCTTTCTTCCCAAGTTTTTCCACTTATTACTTTCTGTACTTTATTAAACAGTGATTCCGAGATCAAACTTTCATGCGTAGCTTCAACAAGACAGGCTTCTTCATCTTTATAAGCTTTAATAAATATTTTACCACAGTACATTGGATTTTTTATTGCTCTGTAGAATGATGTACTGCTAATGTTTGCACCTTCCATAACATTCATCTTCAACCTTATTTGATTGATGGAATATTTACCTTTAGCGATCTCATTAAATGCCCAGAGCATATTCGAAGCTTCCGGCTCTTTAAGACCAACGTATTTTCTGCCATCTTCAGTACACTTATTGACATAGCTGTACGAAGCTGTTCCCATAAGCCTTCCTTCCTTCTGAGCTCTTCTCATCCCATAAAAGGTATTTAAGGCTCTGCGATCATTTTCAACTTCCGGAGCTGCCAAATAGATAGCCAGCATCATCTTATTTTCTGGAATAGACATATCAAGAGGTTGCTCGATCGCTTGGGGTGAAATATTGTTGCCCAGCAGCAATTTAATCATCTGATGAGCATCACCAGCGTTTCTGCTAAAGCGGTCCCACTTAGTAAACAGAACTAAATTTGATTTTAGACTTCTTTTTTTAATATGATTGATATATTTTGTCCACTCCGGTCTATTAAAATTTTTTGCGGAGTGGTCCTCAAAGATCACCTGACCGATCGTAATCTGGTTTTGATTACAATATCTTTCTAATCTTTCATGCTGATCCCTTTGTGAATAGCCTTTGTCAGCTTGTTCATCCGTAGAAACTCTAATATATAAATCTGCTATTAGCATAGTGGTAGGTTTGATGTTAACATTATGGCTATCAGGCTAATGTAGTGAAATTTATTTTAAAATGTAGTTTTTAATTATAAGATCTGCCAACTGATGTGCAAAATCCATTATACTGCTAATTTCGTCATTTGTTGGATTTAACCCAGATTCCGTCAGAATTTTTTTAGATCTTTCGAAAGAAACTTTTTTTTAAGGTATTCTGCGAAAAGTCTATATTTCTATCCTCCGATCTTTTTTTCTGAATCTTTTTTTGTGAAGAAATCTTTTTCATAAGCACTCATCATATTTTACTTTCATGACTGAGTTAATCTCAGATTATAAATTAAATTATGATGATATGATCTAAAGATTGGAAGTCTGACCTCTTTTAGAAGTAGTTGTCTTCAAGCGTCTTTAACCATATTTAGTTCGCACTTATTTAAGATAAGGAGAGCAGATAGTCAAAGCTTAAATGTTCCACTTTTTTGGGGCAGATTACACTTCCTTATAAATACGTTTTTCGATTATTGCTTTACACGATTTTATTTAAATTCATTATCAGACCGGGAAGAACTGAAAAGGTTTCAAATTCATTTAACAAAAAACTGTTTTACAGACTAAAAGGCTTTGAATTTGTTATCTCTATAAAAAACTGCTATGAAAACAGGATTGGTTTGGTTTAAAAATGATCTCAGGCTTCATGATAACGAAGTATTGACAAAAGCAATTGACGAATGTGATGAAGTTGTATTCTGCTACGCAATAGAAAAAAGCAATTTCAAAAAACTGGATCTGGGATTTAGAAAATGTGATATCAACCGTTTTAAATTTCTGGAACAATCCGTTGTGGATCTGAAGAATCACCTGGAAATATTGGGGGGTCATTTGTTGATTGGCACCGACTCGGCTGCTGAACTTTTGTCTGAATTGGTAAAAAAATATGATATTTCAGATATTTATGCAGAGGAAGAATATGCAAGCGAAGAGCTCAATCTGATTAGTAAAATTCAAAAGACTTTATCTTCAGTCAATTTTCATTTCTATTGGGGCAAGACGCTGTATCATAAAGACGACATCCCATTTTCTATTTCAAATATTCCTTTGTCAAGTAAAGCCTACAGAATTCCTGCAGGAAAAGAGTCGGAGCCAAGACAGACGTTCAAAACACCGAAAAAACTGAAGAGCGTGAAAAATGTGAAAAGCACAAAATTTCCGTCCTGTACAAAGTTTGATTTTACAAAAAAAGAATATAATGCTGCAAAGCCTCTTTTGGAAGGCGGAGAAACCAAAGCATTGGAAAGACTTCATTTTTATACTTTTAAATCTGAGCTTTTAACAGGATACCGATGGACGAGAAACCGTTCACAGGGATTGGATTACAGTTCTAAGTTCTCTCCGTACCTGTCTTTGGGCTGTATATCCCCACGGGAAATTTTTGACAAAGTAAAAGAATATGAAGACAAGATAAAAAAAAATCAAAGCACTTGGTGGCTCGTTTTTGAATTGGTGTGGCGGGACTTTTTTACCTTTAAGGGAATGAAATTCGGGGATAGGATCTTCAAGACGAAAGGATATAAAAATAAAGAAATTCCCTTTGAAAATGATCAGGAGAATTTTGAAAAATGGTGTGAAGGGAGAACCGGAATTCCGTTTGTAGATGCACACATGAGGCAGTTGAACGAAACAGGATACATGAGCAACCGCGGGCGCGTCAATTGTGCCAGTTACTTCGTACACGATCTGAAAATCGACTGGACATGGGGAGCTGCCTATTTTGAAAGTAAACTGATTGACTATGACGTCAGTTCAAACTGGATGAATTGGCATATGCAGGCTTTTGAGATCTATTATACCAATCCTGTTCATCAGTCGAATAAGTATAAAGCGCAGGATTTTATACGGGAATGGATCCCGGAGTTAAAAGACAGCAATGATATTGAAGTATTGATTCCATGGGAATTTGATATTTCTGATTATCCCGAACCGATTGAAATCTTTCCAAAATGGGAGAGGGCCATTAATTTAATTAAAAAAATAAAAATTTAAAAATTACATTTAAATGCTTCTTATCCGGAATGAAATAAGTATTAATTATTATACTGTTATGATAAATTCCATATTTATAAATGATAATTTATATCTTAGGGGAGGCTTATCATAAGTGGTTAGCAATACTTTAATCAGCACCAGGAATGAGAAAAATAATATATGTTTTAAGTATTTTATTCTTTTTTACGAGTTGTAAAAAGGAAGAGGCCGTAGAATTACAGGATTTTGATTTTAATAAGAAAACATCAGACTATTTTTCAGATAAAGATAAGTACAAAACGTATGATAATTATTACCAAACAAAGTCTGAAGTCATTGGTGTTGATACAATTTCTTATGGAGAATTTATTGGAAGTGAAAAACCCATACGGATCGAATACAGGCAGGCAATTTTTTCTTATGAAGATGTACTGGCAAGATTTGACGATTTTGATTTTAATGCTATTAATTTCGCTACTACTGTTGATGGCAGGATGATGGTTTTTAATGCGGTTGCAGGAAATATTTCTTTAAAAGAAACCCAAAAGTTTGTTGAGTTATTAGATGAAAAATATGGGAAGTCAAAGAAAATTAAAGAAAATTTCATAGAGCCTTATGATATCTATACATGGTTTTTAAAAGACCGATTGATCAAATATTGTGTCGTTGCTGACGACGAAAGTAATTCAATTAAAATTGAAGTCGACAAGATGAATAATAGCATTAAAGACGGGATAAAGGAGCCTCATTTTAAAGCGTATATCTATATCATAAAAAATGAATATGCCAAACAAATTGTAGGTCAAATGAGTTCCGGAGACCTTTTGTACTGTAAATAAAGCCAGTTAGGTTTATTATTGTTAAGAAATTTAATTTGTCAAATAATAAGTGCAATCTAAAAAGATGTTTAAACAAAAAAACAAATATTTTCTTTAGCAACATCTACGTTTTTTTTAAAATTCCTTTGGTTTTTAGCTTATTATTTTACCAATATAGCGCTTTGGAGGCCTTTTATAGCTAAAAGTATATTACTGTTTTAGATGTTTGAAAATTGAAAAGCAAGTATTAGGAACTACCTTCTTCAAAAGTTGAGATAAAGAGAAGCACCAGAATATGTTGTCAACAATGGTTCAGAATATTTTATGTTGAAATTTATTTTCTGTCCCCATAGAAATGATGTTAAAAGTAGAAGGGCAGTGCTCAAAATTTTATTTTCCATTAGATAACTATTTTTATCTCAGTATTAGAAGTATTTTGGAATATCCTAAGCCTGCGGATGATAAATAAATTGTAGCGATCCTCTAAAGTTTTCAGCATTTTTTACAAAGTCATTCCAGTTTGTGTCTTTGCAAATTCGAAAGGAAGCATGATAATCAGGTTCTTGCTTCTGAAAGTACTGTCAATTGATAATATCTAAATCGTCTGCGGTATTGATGGAAATTCAGGTTCTACTGAAGTTGACTTAAACAACAGGATCAAATCGAATACGATAACGAATCCCTGAAAATACCTATTATTGTTAATCTCACAACTGCTGATTTTTTTCTTATCACTTTCCATTTTTACAATTACACTACTTGTAGGTAATCTATATTTACATCTTGATGGGAAGGTGGTGAAACTTTGTAAACTGATCTATATTGCGGATGTTTAGTAAATGAATCTGTTTCTTAACTGCGGGGTATCACTTTTAAATTAAAATGCCCTATCTCCGTAAATCCCGAAAATAACTTTAGACTTATGAAAAAGACTTTTCTTTCATTACTCGTTTTTCCAATTCTGCTTGTTTCATGCGCGATGAAGAATAAAAATAATAGTGAAAATACCTCGGAATCCTTCATGCCGATGCACATCGGAAATTACTGGAAAGTTGATGCTCAAAACTACACAGAAATAAAGGATACGCTAAGGATCGACGGAAATTTATACTATAAGTTTTATTCTCTTGTTGGCGGTGACGCCGTATCCGAAGTCTTTCTCCGAATTGATGAGAATAAACAGTTGGTTGAATCTTGGCCTTCTTCTGAAGGTAAGGAATATGTCCGTGCCCAGTTTGGTGGTAAGCTCAATGATAGCTTTTTTACTCTTAATGATAAATCAGTCAATGATTATAAGGTTACCATCGTTGAAAAATCTGACCGAAAAATGACTTTTTCTTTTGATATGATTTACCACGAAAATTTGAAAGGGCAACCGCATCTGGAAGCGTATATCAAAGGACAAGGATTAGATGGAAGTTGGAATGAGATCAAGATAGATGGAGAAATTATTAAATAAAAAATTAATTCGGGACACCCTATCAATTTAAGCTTTTGATATATCCTTGGTAAAATATCTTCTCTTAGCTTTTAATTTACGTATTGAGAACTAAAAGTTCAATTATAAAAATAATATTAAAATGAAATTACTTTTCACATTCACTCTTGCGATGATCGGGATTCTTAGCAATGCACAAAACAAACGTTTTATTTTTGAATATCAATTTATTCCTGATTCGACAAATGTTTCCGATGTCAAGAATGAGCTGATGAATTTAGACGTCACAGAACACGGGTCTAAATTTTACAGTTATACGGTCTATAATTCCGATTCTCTGATGAAAATTGATGTGGAAAAACAGATGGCAGCAACAGGGCTGCTTAATCTTAAGTATAATAATCGAAAAGGTTTGGTACGATACACTATTGCTAAGAAATACCCCAAATATGAAGTGTTTTTACAAAACAGAATTATGAGGGATCAATACAACGTCATTGAAGAAAGACCGATAGTTTGGAAAATAACTTCTGAAAAACTTAAAGTTGGTGATTGGAATACCCAAAAAGCTGAAACTGATTTTGGAGGGAGACACTGGTTTGCTTGGTTTACAACGGATATTCCTATTCAGGACGGTCCTTATAAATTTCATGGACTTCCGGGCCTCATTGTAAAACTGGAAGATCAAACGGGATCTCACCGATTCACGTTGAAAGCTGTAAAAAATATCAGTTCCATTCCGCAAGATGTTTTTGGAGCAAATGAAATTTCTGTTAATGCCAAGCAATACAGTAAAATACTGAAAGAGTATGAGGGAGATCCTATGAGGAACTTTAGACAAGTTCAGTCGGGTGGTGCTATCACCATTACGAAGGACGGGCAAAATTCAAATATGAAAGATCAGGAAGAGGCCATCAAAACAAAGATGAAAAAAGACAACAATAAAATTGAACTGAATCAGCAAGATTAGTAATGAGCCGTACTAATCTTTTCATTATCAATAGATCAAATTATTAAAATATGGGATACAATATTTCAGGAATACTTATAAAAGGCGAAGCAACTCAGACTACCATCGAAAATCTATTAGAGGCGAAAATTAGTTTTACGGAGAAAACAAATTTTGAAGATGCATCTAGCGTTGATAGGGACGTAAATACAATTGATATTCTACAAACCAGTTCGGGAACTTTGATATTTACAGCATTTGGTTCACTATATGATATTTCCAACTTTGACGGTGAGATCATTCAATTTATAGTTTCAGACATTTCAGATACTTATTATTTTGAGAAATATGCTGCTGGAAAGCTTGACAGAAAATACATCTATTCTCAAGGAGAAATCTCAGAAGATGAAGGGATTGGTATTATAAAAGAGGGCGAAGATTTGGAAGATATAATCTGGCATCAGGCAGGTGATTTTCTTCAGAATAATTTTGCTGAAAATATGTTCGATCTTAAATTTAAGAGATACAATCTCTAATATTTCAAAAATATTTGTAACCTTAGATTATCTATATGGCAAACCGAAGTTTTATTTATACTACAGATGAATATCGAAAAAATCCAGTTGTCGCTCTCGGACTTTCCGAATATGCGAATGAGGTCCACCCCTTATATCTGCTGATTGCTGCCGTCGAAAGCCAAGTGATTTCTTCAAAAGTTGTGGAAGAAACAGAGAAGACAGCTATAGTGGGCAACTTTGAAGAGGGAAAAGAATTGGTCATTAGATTTTTGGAATTGGTATCGATTTATGAAGAAGCGTATCAGATTGATTCATTTAAGCAATTTGTCAAAGAGACAAAAGAAATTTTGAATCAACGAAATGCAAAATATGTTGTTCTTGAGAATTTCGAGATTGTAGAATTAAGTGGTAATAATTTTGTTTTAGAAACTTTTCAGGGCTTAAATGAAATCAAACGGGAAATCGAAGAATTATATGCGAAACACCTTAGAGGTGATCTAAGCGCAGAAGAGATCCGAGAGTCAAGGTTTTATAATGATTTTGATGATACATCCATAGAATGGGGTGAGATAGATCATGAAGATATCGACTGGATAGACTTTTGGAGTGAAAATCTATACTTTGAACTTTAGAAATGAGATAGTATATGAAAATGTTCAATATAATGTCTAAGTTGAGTATTAGAAAGAAATGAACATTATGCTCAGCTGTAAATTGGCAAAATCAATGAGCCATTTTCGAGTAATCAAAATAATGAAATAACGAATGAAATTAATTAAACGTTTTTTTTTCCTGCTGATAACGACAACAGATCTTTTTTCAGCTCAAAAAAAATTACCTGTATTACATACCGAAAATACCCACATCAGTATAAAAGAGGGCGAATTTTTTTATAAAGATTCCTGGCGAATCTCACCCGAGGCAAAACCAGATGTCTTTGTTGTAAATCCCTTCGTCGGCAGAAAAAAAATTTCCTTTTATTCCGAATCGGATAGCCTCTCTTTTATTATCAAACCAAACAGGAAATATGACTTTATTGTGCAACAAAAAGGAAAGGAACCTGCCTATACACAAATAGATACCTACCAGAAAGAAAAGCCGACATTTGCACCGAAGCTCACGCTTAAGAGCAAAAACGGCAATGACAAATCTATAGCGGATACTTTGCATTTTACGCTTGGTAAAAACAGTTTGATTTATTTAAAAGGAACAGTGAATAACTCAGGTAGCCTGGATTTTATTTTCGATACCGGAGCAGGCATATCTGTTATTACTCAATCATTAATCGAAACCAAGAAAGTAAATGTGAAGCTTGATGGTGATCAGAAGAATACGGGTACAGATGGAGTCTCAACCGTAAAAAAGAGCTCTGGTAATGTTTTTGAAATCGGTAGTTTGAAGTGGAGTAATGTTCCTTTATTGTCTATTGATTACAAAGGATTCCCTTTTGATATGGTATTGGGATGGGTGGCATTTGAAGATAAAGTTGTAGAATTAAATTATGAAACCAATAATTTAATTATTCATAACTCACTTCCTGCTATTGATAAAGAATATAGCAAGCTTGACATCAAATTTATAAACGGCATTCCATATATACAATGTAAAACGATAGTTAATGGAATTGAAAGCGAGGCGTGGTTCGATTTTGATACCGGTTCAGACGGAACGATGGCTGTGGGGCAGAAATTTGCAGCTCAAAATGCGCTCAACAATACATTGAAAGTGATCGGTAAAAGTACGTCCAAGGGAAGTTCCGGAAAAGGATTCACGCAGAAATATGTATTGATGCCCAAGATAAAAGTGGGGGATTTTGAAATGAATCAGGTACCAATGTCGATCAACGACCAAGATCCTGAAGGTGTTGAACATAATGAAAATATTGGAAATGTGATTTTAAAAAGATTTAATGCCATCATTGATTTTAAGAATAGTGCTGTTTATTTAAAACCTAACAGGTTATTTTACTCACCGCTTTAAAAGCACTGTTGTTGTAAAATATTACCATCAAGAGGATTGATAATGAGAGTATATTTTTAGCTTTCAATACTATTTAAAATGCTTAGTTTTTTTTCACCTAAATAAAAAGCTCTGAAAATGTAAGCACTTATATGATGCAATATACAATTTTAGATAAAAACAGAAATGATACAAAATAACAAACTATTATTTTTTTATAACCTTGCTGATGTTTATTCGTATTAATTCGCAGGAAAGCAAAACTAATACAAAGGCCTTACCTGATTGGAGAAAAGATATTTTTGGGTATGCAAAGAAAATAATTCCGTCAAAAATAAACAATAATAATACTGGCGAAGAAATTCCAATCATCCTGCAAAAAGCATACATAACAAAAGTAGATAATGACACCATTGTATTGGCAACATGCGCCTTCGAGAAAAAGAATAAAGAAACATCATCATTAACTTATTTTTTCATCAATCCCAAAACAAATCAAAAGATCTCGGAGTTTCAGTCTGTATCCACTGTAAAAGGTTGTGATTTGACTATTCCTGCATTCTTCATCAAAGATATCAATGACGACAAAAATGACGATTTTATATTTTTAGAACTATACAATGATAAATGCAGCGGTGACTATTGGATCGCTTCTAATTTTCATCAGATTAAACCTAAAACGACAAAAAATGATTTGGACTATTATCTGAAACTTAGAAATGATACGAGAATCAATAGAAAAATTAAAATGACTGAAGTAGGTCTGTTACAGAAAAAACTGGAAGAAGTAGTTACGGAATTATTCAAGAATTGATAATATCGATTAACCGCTGTAAATCAGGTTTGCGATAAGCAGGTTAACCAAATAATATAATTACAATAAGATGAATTTTTTGAAAAAAATATTTGGAGGTAAACTTCCCGATTCTTTAAATGAGAGTAAACTTATTAAGGAAAAAGCAGATAAAACAGACAAGATACTTTTTTTAGAAAAATATGTAGCAAGTCAGGACAGTGATTTTTTCTATGATAACTTCTATGATAATGACATGGATGCTATTGCCATGTGGATTGACTGGCGCGAAGAAGATGAAAATATTATTACATACTGTGAAGACATACTTCAAACAAATGTACTTTTTGTTACAACCAACAACGCTGATAATGAAAGAGGATTTCATATCATCATAAGCTATAAGGATCAGGAAACAGTAATTCCATATAAAGGGGCTGGTGCAGACAGAGATACAACGTTAATGACGCTTAATCAGATCCTGCAGCCTGAATTTGAAATTAGGCTTTGTAAAGAAAGTCTCGGAAATGATACCCTTTGTTTTCTGCCGTTGTCACAAGAGCAATGGTCATTTCTTGATACCCAATATTCTGAGCAGGTGAGTGAAAAATTTGAAATCATAACAAAATGGACAAGAATGTTTATCTAATATGCAATCTAAAAAATGGCATTATTGAATTTTCACAACTAGGAAGACACAATTAAATTTATTTTCTATCTGCACTTTGAATTGCTTCATCATTTACTTCTCAGAATCTAAAATATTTAATAATTTGATATACCGGGATTAAAGAAAATAAAGTAGAGAACACTATTGTGGTTAAGGCTACAGATCCGAAAATCACAGATCAAATAACATTTTAAAATACAGATATGATTTTTGAATTAACGAACGAACATCGAAAATATTTAGGGCTGATTCCCGTGGAAAGTACTTGGGAAATAGTAAAGTTAAATGATATGTATCTGTACTTTGACGGCGATACAATCAGAAAAAAAATAACAGTCACTGAAAACTCCTATTCAGAACAGGAACTGAATGAGAAAACAGTAGAAAACAGAACCATTTTATTGCCTAAGACATCAAAAGGAAAACCTAAAAAGCTCAACTTTACAGCGACCCAGTCATTTAGTTCGTTTGGTGTTTATTTTAGTTTTTCAGAAGACTATTTAAGAATTGGAAATTACACCACACAGACAACTTATCATTCTGAAAATTTTGAAGAAAAAGGTAATCTTAAAATGCTTCAGAAATGGCTTAAAAAATGGATGGATGAAACGACTGAAAACGATTTGAAAGAAATCGAGGCTTTTAAAAATGCAGAACGAAAACGGTGTAAATATAGAGAAGGCGACTTTTTTGCCTTTAAGATCGACCGAAGAAACTATGTATTTGGCAGAATCCTTATAGATGTTGCCAAACGGGTCAAAACAGAAAATCTCAAAGTAGGAAAAAATTATGGGTTGACCCATTTGATGGGAAAAGCTTTGATCGTAAAACTGTATCACAAAATAAGCAAAACGCTTGATGTAGATTTAAACGAACTTTCACAGACATTGGCTTTACCATCGCAGGCAGTAATGGACAACCAGTTTTTTTATGGAGAAAAAGTAATCATCGGACATCAGCCTTTGGAAATTTCAGAATATGATATGCTGATCTCTTACAGCGAAAGTATCAGTTCAGATGATAAAAACACGGTCTACCTGCAGTACGGTTTTATTTATAAAGAGGCTGATACTACCCAATTTAACAAATACCTGAAAATAGAGGATAAGAATTTACATATAGGTTATAATGAAAATCCATATAGAAATGAATCAATCGGCTATGGTCTGGATACTGCAAGACTTGAAGATTGTATTGCTGACGAATCAAACAAACCTTACTGGGAAAGCAATCACATCTATGACATAAAATATGATCTTAGAAACCCGATTAACATTGATATAAAAAGGGAAATATTCGATTTTTTCGGACTTGATGCAGATAAAACCTATGAACAAAATTTAAGTCTTGCAAAATAAAAAAAGCTTTCGCTCATCAGCATTGGAATTCTAAAAGCGAGAACAAAACAAAAAAACAAAAAATGAAACAGTTATTATTAATATTGGTTTTGCCATTTATCACTTATTGCAGCAAAGCTGAACAGACAGATCTGGCTGCATTAAAATTAAATGAACCCGTGGAAAATCTTCTAAGTGAAACATCACTGAAAAGCCTGGGAATCGACAGTGTAGAATATCCTTTTGCAATTTTGGCGGAAGATACAGACAGTACTAAATTTGTATTTTCTAGCATCCCTGTGGATAAAGTATATTTTGTTTTATCGGCAAAAGTTAATAATGACAGCGTGATGAAAAATGGGGGAGGAAGTTTCGATGGTACATTTTTTAAAACCAGAAAGCAATTGGATAATAACCTTAAAATCTTGAAGAAGCAGAATATTTCGAGTGAGATTTTTGGCTTCCGAGCTGAAATTAAAGGCGAAAAAAATCAAAATGAAGTAAAGCTATTGCTCACAAAAAAGTACGGCAACGGAACAAAAAATCCGAATACTGACAATGGTTTATATTGGAATGTCAAGAATGAAAACAAATATATTTTCTTCGCACCGGATTATGACAGACTAATTATCTTAAACAGCAAAAACCTGTCAAAAACCTGCTATTGGGATATCCAAAACGGGGTCATCAATATCGGCTCAGAAAAATGCGATTCTGACAGATATTTTAAGGAAATGGGTGTAAAAATTGAAAAATAAGAATTATCAATCCTTAGCAAAAACAAATTGATAGATGAGCATCACAAAAAAGATTCAGGACATTATAAACCTTCAAAAAATTCACGATGAGGAATCTCCAGGGATCTTAAATCCTCCAGTTATCAATAGTGACATTGAAAAAATTGAAAATTTACTGGAAGATAAACTGCCTTCCGAAATACTGGAGTTATACTGTTTTGCCAACGGACAAAATGATGAGGGAAACGGAATTTTGTTTGGACACAGCTTCTGTAATTCTGAAGAAATCATCAGGCATTTGCAGTTCTGCAGGAAATCAATTAAGACAGAGACTGCCGAAGTACTAGATCCTAGACAATCTGAGCCGTTAATAAAAGAAATCATCGATTTTTATGTAGGTTATGCACCAAAGAATAAGCTATTCGGTCTGCAGAAATCGTGGTACAAAATGGAATTCAGCTGTTCAACGCAAAGTAGTGGAGGACCTTATCTCTATAAAAAAGAGAGCACAACTGACAATGACAGGGAGATTTTGGATATTGACATTGATGAACTCAAAAAGGTTCTAAAAATGGTGCAAAACTTACAGGAACTAGAAAGGGAAGCTTATGATTGGGATGAATTAAAATGTACTGTTTACTCCAATGGGAAATTTGAGGTTGAACGTTCATCATACGACTTTGATAATCAAATTCCATTCACCTCCACGCCCGAAAATACAATTCAGAAAAAATATTTTCATTACAAATGGCTTCCTGTTTTTTCAGATTCCGGGGGTAATTACATCGGAATTGATCTAGATCCTGATATCAATGGAACAAAAGGCCAGGTCATTAACTTTGGAAGAGATGAAGAAGATATGTTTGTGCTTGCTGAAAATTTAGAGCAACTGTTTGATAAATTATTGGCTGAAGCCTCTAAACCTGAAAACCAACTCGTTGATTCCGAAACACATTTACACGATATATTAATAGAAATGATCAAAACATAACTTTCTAAAACAAGGTAGATAATTAATGAATAAGTTACAGAGCATAATCATACAAATTCAGTACTATCAAAGCTTCAATTTCTACAAGATTAAGATAGGTGGATTCAGTTTAATTTTAATATTAATTTCAAATGAGAAACTCATCCTTTATTTTTACATCTAACACCATTTATTATATTCTATTTGCTTGTATACTGAGCTGTTTAGTAAGCTGTAATGAAGATAAAAAACAAAATCAGAAAACAATTCTATCATTCAGGTAGTTAAGGGAATAGAATCTGATCAAACCAAAGTATTCCTGACTTATGTGGATTCTGTATCTAAGCTTCCTGAAGCAAAATTCACTGAGGATGGTATTCGATCTTTAAATAAAAGATTTTTAAATAAATTGCCAGTAGTGATGTACGACCGAACAAAAGAAGATAATCGGCAAAGCATAATCATAAAGTATCATAAGAATAAAGAAGGACACCGTAAAATGGGTTCGGAAATTATTTTATTGATTCCTGAAAAGATTTCAGATTCTTTGGTTGTTGCAGATTTTACAGACTATTTTGGTAGTATTAGGAATGAAAAACCGCTCATAGGTGTTACGGCGCAACCACTACCGTTATATATACGAGTTTCCTCATACAGGGATATTAAAATAACTTTTAAAAATAATGAAAACCAGAATCAGGCTGGAGTTACAATGGTTGAGGTCGTAAATTACAGGTAAGTTGATCAGTAGAACTAGAGCGGGCGTTGCTTAGCAGCAATCCCAATAGAAATAGGCTTTTTCAAAATTCTTATTTACCAAATCTTGGTTATTGATAAAGAAATTTCCAACGCCACTGTCTCCAAACATGATTTCGTGATCTGTATCAATCTGAAGAAGCAAAACATCATCTTTTGATTTTTGATCATGACCTCTCGGATCTGATTGCGTAAAGTAAGCATAGCCTCCGATTTTGTGTCCAATATTGTAAAAGAATTTATCGATTTCTTTCTTTTCCGATTCGTTTAATGAATTCTCAAAGTCCCAATAATTAAGCCCGTTAAAAGTAAAGTCAAATCTAAAGTCTTCCGAACCACCATATTCTTCCTCTGCTGAAAAAATAAGACTATGTTCACAATTTACAGGAGAATCTGAATATAAATCAGGCGTTAAGAAGCTAAATTCTGTCTGATATGTATCAATATTTTCGTGGTATAAAACTTTGGCTTCATTGTTATACCATCCATTTCCTGAAATATAGAATTGTAAAATTCCCTTTTCCGGATAATTTTTAAGTGTTGGTATTTCAGAGAAATTTAGTTGAGCCAGTAAAATCATAGGTTTTCCTGCCTCATCTTTTGGATAATCCACACCAATTGGTAAATAGGGGATTCCTAAAAATTTACTTTGTATTATATCTATAGTTTGTCCTTTTTTTAACGGTGTTGCTTCAATTTTAATGTAATCAAGTTTATACTTTAATAAATCGTTTTCAAATTCTTTTAAAAAGTTCGGGAATGTCATAAGTCTTTATTTTTGGTTGCTAAAATTTTCTAATGCTGTGGAACTCCTTGTCGGTTGGAAATTTTAATATCATACAAATCAAGAAGTTCAATTCAAAAACCGATGTAAACTTGGTACTTCTGAAAGCTTACTGAACCACAATTATGTTTAACTTATATTTGACTTTGTTAACTGTGACTGGCAAAAGTAAAAAATTGCAGAATGATACGAAGATTATCCGATGTGAAGCCCTGATTTTTTACAGTACTTTTAACTACCAAGTTTAGCAAGTATTGTATTCATTTCTATAAATTGCTGTTCATTGTCAGAAGCATATATTAAGTCATAATTATCGTCATTGTTTTGGACAGCGATTACATCGCTGTTATAATTTCCGTAAAATTCAATACCGATCCATTGTGAGAATGAAAAATCCCGTTTTTTAAAATTTGTTTCGATCATTTTGAGTTCTTCGTTATTTATATAGGCAAATTCTCCGGAACTGAACGGAAGCGCAAAAACAGCCTGAAGATTTGCCATTGCTTTAAAAAAATCAGTTAACAAATTTGTTTCTTTACTCCATTCGTTTTCTTCATAACTCATATAGACCGGTGGATTGTCTATACTCAGGTCTTTTATGTTGATTCCCCACACACAAGTCCATTGGTTTTCGACATAAAAAATTAGATAATCGAGATTCCTTGAAAACCTTAATTTTTCTGGTTCAATAAGTCTGTCCTGGGTTTGATTAAGTTTTTTTATTTTGCCCAATTGAAAGTAATAGTCAAAAAGAACTTTGGGAATATGCTCACTGACATTTTTCAATGCGAAAATTTCTTCTTCGGAAAATCCGTTATCTACATTGATATCAAAAAGCTGATGAATTTCTTTAAATTCTGTCATTATCTTATGTGTTGCTGTTCGTTTTAATGATGCATCTGTGTTTTACCATTTTTAAACGTCAGACAATTTTAATGAATTAAAGTTTAGTGGCTTCTCTAGTATCAGTTTATCACTATCTTCTAAAACATTTTCGCTTGAAAGATATTCTTTAAGAAGTGTGTCGCCAAAAACAATGATCAACGATTGGTCCCCGGACTTAATAGGATAAAATTGATCCTTAATTCCTTGTTTTACAATTATTTTGTTGAGTTCAATGATGAAGTCAAAATCGAACCATTCTTCACACAAAAGTTTGATTTAATAATTTTCATTGTTCAGTGTAAAATTTATTTCAACAATATAATGCTCTCTATTTTCAGTCCACGCTTCGTTCTCAATAATTAGGTTTTGAGGCGAGAATTTATTTTTGCTAATAGATGATAAATTTTTAATTAATTCAATGTATGCTTCACCTTCTTCAAAACTTTCGCAATCAAACCACACGAAGTCTTTTCCCGCTTCTAAAATTCCATATTTTTCAAGAATTTTCATATTTTTTTTTCTTTATAATCGCATTCTCAACTTAAAATTACCATTGCAATTTTAAGTTGCACTACAAATTCGTATTAATGTCAGATTTTATTTTCGTTTCTCTTATTTGCAGTCATTAAGGCATTGTCGAGTGTATTTCTCAGATTTCCATAATTGTCAATATGAGATATTGCCTGTTCTAAAAAAGGCATTTCCATTTTATAGATCTTATAATTCTTAATATGAATTTTCAGTCGTTCTGAACTGTGATTTCCTATATGCCGATAAAATTCAAAACGCTCAATATGTCGAAAGTAAATAAATCCGAATTCCGCGGTCCATATTCCGTATTTAGAAATCCTAAAAACCAATTTATTTTTTTTAAGTCCACCATAAATGAAAAAACAACCTATAATAATTAATGAAATTGCGTAAAGTATATAGGTTTTGAAAATGATATAAAGAGCAAACACAAGCATTAGAAATCCAAAAATGGCTAAGCCAAAAGGTTGTTTGGTTTCATAATAGTCACAGTAAAATTCATCTTTGCCAAGTTTTAATTTCTTAGAAATATGATCTTTATAGTTGCGTCTGAAAATGGCGTAATTTTTATTTGTCATTATTTAAGTTGGCTGGAATGGTATTATCCTGCTAAATTTACGTTTTTATATTCTCCGTTTTCATCAACACTGATGTCGATGGTATGTCCCCAAAAAATGTCACCGTCGTTGCAATAGATTGAGGAGGTGCAATCTTCATAAAACACAATGCTGCTGACAGATATCCGTTTTCTGAAATCCTCCACAGTGATTGGTGGTTCATCTTCGCCGGTTTCTTCATCTTCTCCCAGCCAGAGGTCATTTTTCAGTTCTATCATTGTATTTTCCATTTTCAGAAGCATTTCCTCATAAAATTTTGAGTTCATCTGCTGATCTACAAAAGGAAATAATTTTTCGAAGTCATCAGGTTCTGAATTGTGAACACTTACTTCAATACTTTGCTTTTCCGTATTGAATGTACCTTCGTACCACTCCAATTTATCATTGTACGTAAGTTTTCCAAGTGAGGGGATCTTTATTGTCTGGTGTTTTACTTCTAATTTTGTAGGTGCTTCATATTGTTCGTTCGATAATGTGTTAAAAGCATTTTCGATTTCCTGCTCAGTAACAGAAAGTTTGAAAAATTTCAGCTTTCTGAAAAGTTCAGTGACATTGGTTGTAATGCTTTTTTTGTCGGTGATAATTTCAATTTCCTGTCTAATAATTTTAAATTCCTTGTAATTTAAATTATTGGCTAAGTAAATATTACTCTCTGAACTAATGTCTTTGGAAGATCTGACGATAGTAATTCCACATTGAAAATCTTCACTTTCCGGATAACTATTCAATACACGTCTTTCATCGTTCCAATTTTCAACGTTAAAATTCCGGAATAACAGTAATACAGAATAATCTTCGTTCGCTACAGCGAATGGAGCATATTTTTCCAAAAGCAGGTTGAGTTCCTTCGTGTTTCCAACTCTTGCATTTTTTAACAAGTCCATCAATTTAAAGTCCAGGTTTCTTTCATTCAATTTTTATTTTTATTTCTTTCGTTATATTTACTGACAGCGTTTTGATGCTTTGTGTTAGGATTGTAAATATTATCCATATGGTCGAACTAAGGCAATTAACCCGATATTATTGAAAAACCGCTGCTATTTTATGCCACGATTCAAGATAATCAGCTCATTGCTTTTGGTTTCATCATTTGCCATTGGATAAAAAACAATCGCATAGCAATTTTCTTTCGTTTTGTTTAGGCTCGAAATAATCAGGTTTTCATTATTCATTTCTAAAACTTCGTTAGTCAACAGGTTTTTATATACTCTTTCTTCATAACCGTAAAATATTTCCAGTAATTGGTCATTTTTTGTTGTAATCCAGCCGTTTCCAAACTCATTATTAAATCTCGTAACATAAGTTTGTTCTGCAATTTTTACAGGTTGCCAGGTGTTATAAAATTCATCTTTAATTTCTATCAGATTTACTGTACTACAATCACCTTGAGCCGAAATGATTTCAATTGAAATTTTTCCTTTTACCTCGCAAAGGATGTATGAATTTTCTTCAAATGATAAACTCAATATCTGCCGGAAAAATTTATGATTTGGTTTGATTTTTCTTTCTCGTATCAAATTTCCCAGTTCATCAATTTGCCGGTGTACCCAATTTGTGTTGTCCTTTGCCAATAGATGGATTTCATTATTGTGAATAGATATATTATTGTTTCGTGGAAGCTCAATTTTTACATTATGCTTCTTTTTTATGACTCCATTTTTAAATTCGATCGAAAGAAGTTTGTCAGGTTTCGTATCAGACCACATATCAGCATTATGAAAAATTGAATACTGATTTGACGTTCCTATAAAATCGCCGACAAATGGTCTGTTCTTTTTTGGTAATTCGATATTTTCACGATTAAAAGCAGGAATACTGATTTCCAGATCTTTATCAGGATCATAGGGTACAACAGAAACATAATTTTCCTGATCTGGGCTCAAAAACAAAGTGGGTAAAATACCATCGTCTTCAACAAAGCTTTCCGCGCTTCCTTCGGTGTCAATAATGGTATAAACCAAATTATAATTTTCATCTTTGTCATAGATATAATTGGCGAGAAGCGTTTTATCTTGGAGTGAAATACTTTCTTTCGCTGAAATTCGAAAGGGTGCAATTAGAGTTGTCAACACCCCAAGTTCGGTTTTTTTTATTGTTGATTTGAATGGATTTGTTTGATCAATATTTTTCATAAGTATCTTTTTTGCGGTGTTGCTATTAATGAAATTGATGTATTTTTGAGTACTACTCATCATGAGGGAAATCTTCTGTCCAGATGATTTTTTCAGCTTTTATGTGCGGATTATTTGGTTCAGAGATTAATTCTACAACATAGCTGACTTTATTTTCACTGCTATAATCATAATAATCATTGTCAAAAAGCTGTTTTACAGTAACTTTATAAAAACCATTTGCGATTTTTATTTTCAGATCTTCATTTAATTTATCAGGTATTTTTGTATTTTCAAATTGCAGTGAGGAAGTTAGATCGGTCCAATTGACCAGATAAAGATTTTCATCCGTTACTTCAATACTTTGTTCAAATTGTCTAAAAACAGTCTGTTTCGTTTCCTGATTTATTAAAAATTCAAAAACCCATTCGTCATCCCAGGCGGTTTGAAAAACAATTAGATGATCTCTGTTTGTCTCCAGAAAAAATTCATTGATCTGCTTCCAGGTCCAATTCGTATGGTTTTTTAATGTTTCATTATATCTTTTCGCATTGGCAATCGCTATGATTGAGCCGTCTGCAATGATCTTCAATTTCTGTGTATTCATAGCTATTCCCCACGTTTAATCAAATAATCACTGACTATTTTTCCTTCCGGTGAGATAACCAAGACCCCTGATATGTAATCGTGATCCTGCCCAGAAGCGTAATAAACTGCGAAGCCCTCGTTGCACTTCGCCGCACTTCTGTAATTAAAAGTAACAGCAGGCTGAGACCAGATAATTGCGCCAGTTTCCACATTAAGGTTTTGCAACATAACAGGTGATTGATACTACAATTTTAATTTTCATTTCTTTTTGGATTGACACAAAGAAACGATTGTATGATGATCTATAATTGTAAAAATGGAAGGTCTAAAGATAAAGCCAGATATTTTCTTTATCGATCTCAACTTTTTTAAAGAAGTCACTTGGTCTCTTATCGGTTAATTCTTTAAAATGCCTGATGAAATGAGATTGGTCGAAATATAAGTTATCGTTAGAAAGATCAGTAAGGTTTGAGCTGATTTTTTGGTTGAGTAAGGTATTTCTGAACCGTTGGACTTTTCTGTATTCAGATGGTGTTTTTCCAACATTTTTTGAGAATATCTTATTGATATGTTGTCGTGTGAAGTTATATTTTTCGGCAATGAACTCAAGTCTCAGGCCTCCATCAATATCTGATAAAATCTGCTCAATGATGCTAAGATCTTTTTTTACATATCTTGATATTAAATAATCCTCCAGAAGTTCCACCTGATCATCTCTGCTTGGAAGGTTGAAAATCAATTCCATTTTTTCTTCAAAATCAGGGAAGGGGATAAAATCAGAAATTTGTGCTTCTTCGAAAATTTTAGGATTGTCAATAAAATGATTGATTTTGATCGGATTGAAATAGATGGTTATCTCATTGACCAGGTTTTCATAAATTATTTCGATAGGCTTTGAATATCTGGAAAATAGTCCTGCCACGATATTCTTATTATTTGAAGATCTAATAACGTATTGATTATCGGAGAATACTTCTTCTGTATTTTGGTATATGGAAAGAATACAATAATTATTGGGGAAGGTCAAATAGCTTATGGGGGCAGAAATTCTATCTTCTAAAACAAAATAGTATCCCGCAATATGTTCCTTTAAAATCTCATTTTTAGGTTTATAAAAGTCAACTTTCATTTATCAGATTTTACTTTCGCAGCTTATTGAAATTATTACGACGCAATCAACATAGTAATTTTTCAGTTTAACAAATATACGATTATAAAGCAAGTGCCCCACCAAATTTCTAGAAGCACACAAATTAAAAACCATTATTTTCTTTACGTGACCCACCGGCTTTGATGGGTCGCAAACAAATGTTTTTTAAAGGTTGGGAAAGGCCAATGGAACAAGTGACTGATGCGTAATTACGCCAATTTTCGTCAGTGACAATTTATTGCTTTATAATTTTATCCGCTAAGATGATCAATTCATTCTGAGCACCCTGATCAGCCTCGTTAGACAATAGAACAATACCTTCATTTAAATCGGGATAAAAGACCATAAAGCTGCTAAATCCCAAACTGCCACCCGTATGGGAAATACTCCTCCTTCCATCTTCTGTTTTTTTTACTTTCCAGTTAAGTGCAACAGCACCGTCTTCCAGCTTACCGAAAGTTGGCTGGTGGCTTAGCTTCACAAGAGCATTTTCTTCTTTAAGTTGAAACGCCATATACTTCAACATATCTGAACTTGAAGAGGCTATACTTGCTGCTACATGCAGATCTTGCCAATCGATGATCGGCATCACACGTCCCTTTCCATCATAACCTATAGCCATTTTTGCGGGTAGTTTTCCAGGTGTCAACAGATGGGTGTTTTTCATTCTAAGTGGTTCAGCAAAATATATTTTCAGTAGATTTTCAAATGAATCTCCATAAACTCTTTCCATAATGAAACCCAGCAACTGAGCAGCTGTATTACAATGTCTGGAAATACTTCCTGGCGCAGCCTTTAGCTTTACATCATGCAGATCACGGTAAAAGTCCTGTCGGCTGTATTTTGAGTGAACGGAATCTAAGATGAAGGGAATCGAGTCAGGATGTGCTTTTCCGAATATATCTTTGTCCGGCATCCAATTTGGTAATCCTGAGGTAAGATTTGCCAGATTTTGTAGCGTGATCGGTGTTCCGTCGTATTCCAAATTAGGATAATCTTCCTTAAGATACTTGCGTATGTCATCGTTGAGGTTTACTTTTTTATCAATGACAGTCTTCGCAAGTAAAGTTGCACCAAATGTTTTTGTAATTGAAGCAAGTTCATATACTGTATTTCCTGTCGGTAATTCTTGTTTGTCTTTTTTGGATGAGCCGTAATTATAGAGATATGACCTTCCATTTTTAATAATGCCTATTGAAATGCCTACTCTGGAATTATTTTTCATAAATGCAGAAACTGATTGTTCTACCAATGAATCTAATGGAGTTTTTAATTTGTTATCTGTGGGTATCCTAATTGGATCTATTTGAGCAAAACAAAATGATAGACTTGCTAAGAGGGTTAAAAATAAAAATACCTTTTTCATATAATTTTTAGTTTTTGTGTCATTATAGTTGTTGTGACCTTCCACCTTATTAATGACAGGTTGAACCTGTATAATATTACATGGGTAATTGATATTTTAATACACTCGGCCTAATCGATGACCATAAAATAACACCGAAATTTAATGTCTGTTAAACTGAAAAGCAAGATATAAGACAATACGCGGAACAATTAATGTGCGATATTTTCATCTATTCAATCATAATTGATAATGATTCAAGGGTTGTATTCTTTTACTTTTTTATTAAATAATTTTGGTGGTCCAATCTATTGCTGATAGTAAAAGAGTGGGTACTACTATTCTTTTCTTTAATTACAACATCTTTTCAATCTTAGATGATCTATACTCAATCTTTTTAATTGAAGTTTTTAACGCAAAAATATTTTTAATTCGACATAAACACTAATTATTAATAAAGCTATATAAAACATGATCAAATAAGATGAGGTCTTAATGGATATTTTCTTTACCGCTATTTTTCTTTGAATATATGCTGTCAGAATCAAAATATTCATTCCTATGTAGCCTGCCCCAAACATCGCAATATATCCCCACGGACTTCCAAGTTTGATATCAGTTCCTGAAAAATGATTTAAAAAAGGAATTCCTCCTGCACAAAACAAACCCATTAGCAGTGGATAGACCAATGTTGATATGACTCGTAGCATCTTTTGATCCTTGATAGAGCCGGAGAAAGGCAACTCAATAAAATGAAGTAAATTTATTGCTGTAGTGCTGTTATCTCCTTTTAAAAATTTCCATAAACGTTCTATCTCCAATATTAAAAATACTTGAATAAAGATGATCACTAAATTTGATAAAATTTTTGCTAAGTACATATCCATAAAACAGTCGGATAATTTGTGTTCAATATCTAAGTTACAAAAATTTGATTGTCTTTTTTGGAAAAGTGACTCCCAACTTTTTTAATGTTTGAGATGGTGGTAAATCGATGCACAAATCATTTATTTTGCACAAAAGTTGAACCGAAGAACAACGATTGAGCTTTGCGCCTAAGCCTCACTTACGAAAAACGCTTTATGATTTCAGTTTCTATCCTGGCATTTGATATTTCAGCTTTCCCACGATTTAGAAGGTTTTAACCATTTTTCTGAGATTAGATCAAATACGTGTTTTAATACTGTGTTTAATTTGATATCTTCGAATTGATCGTTTTTTAGTTACGATCTTCCCTTTCGTTTACCAGCTGTGAATATGAAAACATAAGATTTTTTATCAATATTTAGAATATTACCGCAAAAATTGATTGGCGGAAATTATTCAATTTCAGTATCTCGAAAACTTTCAGAAATACTAAATTCAAGTCTGGCTTTTGTTCGCTTTTTTTACTTGTCAATTTTGTTGAGAATGAATTTTAATTGTGTGTCAATTCCATAATGAATGTCTTTCTGATTTGCTCTAACCTCGTAATCAGGTATTATTCCTTCGTCGGGTCTAGATTCTATATAGGTTTGCCAAATAAGTGGGATATCTATTTCTAATTTGGAGTAGGGTAAATTTAAAAAAAAGAACTGTCCGCCGTTTATGCCTTTCTTGGTTCCGCCTGTAGTTTCGCCAATTAATTTACCTGTATGGGTTTGCTGAAAGATATCAGACATTATAAATGTTGTAGAACTATTACTAGAATTGATCAATAAAAAAATTTCACCATCAAACACATTTTCTTTTGGATAAGTGACGACACAGTTAGATTTGGAATTGTCAATTTTTTCGTAATAGTCGTCAGGTGTCTTTATATAATCATTTACATTTTTTGGTCTTTTAAATTCTTTATCCCAAGTTTTTAAATATGGCAACAAAGTATCTGGTACAGAAAGAAATGTGTAAAGTCTTCTCATTTGGTTTTCGCAGCCAAACGGTTTATTTATTAGATGAGAAAGAACTTCTGTTCTTGCATTGTCATCACCACCTTCGTTTCCACGAATATCAACGATCAAATTTTTTGCAGATGAACTGTGTAGATCTGTAAAAATACTGTCAAGATATTTTTTATAGTCATCCTTCCATTTCCAGATTGCAAAGTCGCCCAATCTTAAATATGCGGTTTCTTTATTAATAAATTTGAATTCCCAATTTTTTTCATTTACAGGAATTGCTCCAAAATTTGCAAAATAAATATCTTGCCGTTCTTTTTTTGTTAATGATTTTAGATTGGTGTTGATATTTTTATGTGTGAAAGTTTTTATAACAAAGCTGTAATTTTTGGTATTAAAATTTTTTGGAAAGTAAAGAGGGAAATAGATGTCAAAAAGAGAATAGTTTGTTGTGATAATATTTGTAGGAACTATTTTGAGATTGTCAATTTTTTTGCCCAATCCATTATTACCGTCTGCACGACTGACATTTAATAAGCTGTGAATGATTGTTTTTACTTTAATTCCATTAATACTAATAATTTCATCGCCTGCTTTAATGGTTTTATTTTCAGATAGGTTATGGGTAATGATAAATTTATTGTCGATTACCACATAAAGAAAAGGCATGAAAGATATGGAAAAGTAATTATTAATTGTTTCGTCTGTCTGGTTATAAGGATTTAAATAGGTGTGACCGCATTTAATAAATGTTGTCAATTCAGAAAGCAAAATAAAATATTGTTCGTTATTTATATCTTTTGAAATTTTTTGTTTTAAATTTTTAAAATAATTTTCAATTTCATGCGGTGAATTAAATCTGTAAATTCCTGGATGCAAATTCACAAATGTCGATCTGATAAGGTCTACTTCCTTTAATCTCTCTTCTTTTGTAAGATTTGATGTCGTATTTTGACCGAAGATGGTTGAAGTAGAAATCAGAAAAAATATAATAATTATTTGTTTTATCATTTGATATGTAAATTATAAGTTATAAAATTTTTATTGTTTTTTAGGACAGTAATGCTCAAAGTTTTTGCTGCTTTATGATGGTGCGGCAATCGATGCACTAATCTTCAATTTAACAAAGTTGAATCAAAGAGCTGTCGTTTGACTTTGCATTTTCGCCCCGCTATTGCGAAGTTCATGTTAGCCATTCAGTTTTTCTGCCTGATCAATTCCTCGATTTTCAAAAGTATTGCTTTCGCATTTTGGTTGTTTGGGTTTATTATAATGATTTCTCATAGTCTAGTTTCGACGACAAGTAGTTTTTTTTCGTAGGATAAGCTTCACCACCACGATCATACAGACTTCCAGAATCTGGAAATTCTGAAACATAAAGACTGAATATTAATCTCAGAATCTGTTTTTCCTGCCCCTGGAAGTTCATAGCCTAAATGATTTAGTTCGCTTTCATCATAGAAATTATGTTCATCTGGTTCATTTTTCTTAAGCCTTTTGTAAAGTTTGATGATATCTTCAGGTTTTTTTAAATCATCCTCCAAAGCTATGTCTTCATCTTTCTTCTGCTGTTGGCAGGAAAAAAAGAATATGGAAAATAATAGTTGTACAATTGATGTCTTTCTTATAATAGTCATTGTATTTAGTAAAACATCTCAGATGAAGACATCTCGAATCCTTCATTAGTGTCGAACAATTTTATTCTAAAAGTTTTGAATTTGTTGATTTTTTGATGAAGACCAGATAGTCAAAATCAGTGGTTACATTGGCATCCCAAAACTCACGTTTCAAAGCGACTGCGCCAGTATTCCGAAATTTCATGATATCATTCACAATCCATTTGGCAAGTGGATCCGCTTCTGATCTTAAGCGCTTTAAGTCGAGGATCAAAATGGGGATATCCAAAGAATTCAATAGATATTCCACTGTTCCCGGAATTGCCGTCTGAGCAATTTGAGGCGTTCGCAGGCTTTCTTTCTTCAAGGTATTAGAGAGCGCCGTATATGTTCCTTTGTAAAAAGCGACCCCAAAGGTGGTATAATCATTTTTCAGAGCGTCTTTTAAAAAACTGCCCATCTCATTTTTCCTGTTGTTGATGTGCCCGTTATGGGCTGAAACAACAATTTTGGAATTTGGATAATTTTCTGCGATCCACATCACGTTTTCAGCCATCAGCTTATCTCTGGTAGAGTAGGATTTAGCAAGATATTGCTCAATGATCCTTGCATTTTGGAGAAACCATTTTCTGTCAATGTCGACGGGTATTTTTTCAGCGAGTTGTTTGATGTTGTTGAGAAGAATGTCAATATTTTCTTTCTGTTTTTTTGAAACAAGAGTGTGCCCTGATTTCTTTTGACTCGTTTTCGTATGGATCTCAATCAACAGAACAGAAAGTTCGTCGATATCGCTCTCAGGAAATTGATATTTAGAAAAGTCTTTTTTTAAATTAGCGAGAGCACCTTGATAAAATTGCATATCAAATCCCGAAAACTGGATCTTGTCTTGATTTTGGCTATTATACTGTTTCATCCAATTTATTATAGACAGCATCTCTTCCGTCTGCCAGGTCCAAAAATACATTCCTTTTAACAAGGCTTTGGGATCGCCATCTCCATTAACTACGTACTGATTCACATTATATGCTTCAGGCATTGCGGCCTCAAGGGAGAAGATGTCATAGGTTTTGTTCTTTGCAAGGTAGCGGTAAATTCTGTCTTTCAGTTGATAGATCTCACTGGAGCCATGGGTGACCTCTCCCAATGCCACGATCTTTGAATTTCCAACCAGCTCGTTCAGTATCTTCAGGTCATCATTATCTTGCTGTTCGGGGTTGACAGATGAGAGGGGATAAACGAAGTTCAGAAGATATTTCTTTTCTTCCTGGGTTAATTGATTTTTGCTTTGCGAAAATGCGCAGCTTGATATCAAGCATAAAAATAAAAACAGGAGGTTCAGACGCTTTGAAATATACATAACAGTTTTTCAATTTTTTCATCTAATGCTTCCACATCGACATAGTTGGTAATGACACTTTTTGACACGGAATACAGATTAAACATTTAATTTCAGTTATTTACTAAAGTTTTTTAATATAGTCTTCATATCCACTATTCGTTAAAACTTCTTTAGCCGTTAAGGTATAAATATCTTTCCAGGAATCTTTT
This sequence comes from uncultured Chryseobacterium sp., assembly GCA_963526305.1. Taxonomy (GTDB): domain Bacteria; phylum Bacteroidota; class Bacteroidia; order Flavobacteriales; family Weeksellaceae; genus Chryseobacterium. Next base: position 480,567 of record CAURNW010000002.1, read on the forward strand.
CCATATTTTTCTACATATTTTGAAATTATTCTGAAACCTAACCAATAGTTTAAGGTTTTTGGAGCATCAGGGAAAAGCTTCATTTTGTCGTTTCTTAATAGTGGATTATTTCCCGATGAGTCAGGAAAGAAATCTTTTACCTTGGTGAATATTTCCTTCTCGTGGCTTACAAACCATTCCCATTCTTTTTGAGTCATGTTTTCTACCGTCTCATGTTGTGTAATTTGTCTGTTGAAGAAAACGTAGGTAAAATAACAAGCAAAACCCTCATCGATGGTCTGGCTCAATGCAGATTCTTTATCTGGATCAGCGTTTCTGAATTTTTCATAGACCAGATGATTGAGTTCATGAGGCAATCCTCTAGTCAGCGTATACTCAATATCAACTTCGGGATTATTGAGTTCAAGAGCAAATTGTTCGGCATTACAACCGCCAAATCCAATTCCCGTGATCGGTGTAAAAAGTAAACTTAATTTTGCCTTTGGCTGGTAGGGAACCAGCTTACTGAATTTACTCAGGTTTTTCCTGATCAATTTATTCAGATCGATATCTGTTATTATTTTTGTCCTTCGGATCAGATCTTGCCTGTTGTTGTCAAGCAATGTTCTATTCCATTGTCGCATTCCAGCCACATTGTTGAATTTTTTTCCATTCTCATCACCGAAAATAACTCCATAGCAACTGTCCCATAATTTCTGATGTTGTCTATACACATTTCTGTCGATCATTGTTGAATCAAAATCCACGGATCGATGAGCCAAAATTTGATACCTAAATAAATTTCTGACGGTAATATTTTCAATATGAATTGAGTCAGATATTTTTTCAATTTTCTTATAATCAAAATCTTCTATAGAGGGTAAACTGGAGCAAGAGATGACTGAAAGACCTGCAAGAATTGATATAATTTTATTCATTAAAATTTTAATTAAGTTACAGTAAACAAGTTGCAAGAATTAATCTGCAGTTCAATTAAATAAAGGTATTTTTTAAACTAGTAGAGGATATAGATGCTTGATTACGATCGTACAAATATATCTATTGTCATTGTTCGTAAATTGTAAAAATGTAAACTCGGCTAAGTATCGTTACAAATTGTTTATTTTATCTATTTATTAAAATTTTCAATCAATCATTAGAAATATAAATCTCAATCAATTTCATCATTATTGCCAATAAAAAATGGCAATTATATACTTGAATACACCTAATCAAAAAACTGAAGTATTACTTGTCTTATAGTCCAGTTATATGTCTATAAGTTGTAAAATTGCTATTTTATATAAAAAATTTAATCGTGGTACATTCAAGTATATTGTCACCTAATTTTTTTATAAGGGATTTGGTGTTTGATATTCGGTATTATTACAAAACCATCGATATCTTTCCAAAATAGGAGCGAGCAATTAATTTAATTACAAAACCTCAAAATTTGAAAACTATAAATAGGGCCTTTTCTTAATCCCTTTGTAAAAATCGGCTTAACAAAGGTTTTTTTTAATAGTCTATTTGATCTTTATGAATAAAATGAGATTCAAATTTTGTCCTGACAGAGAGAACCCGGTTACATTTGCTTCCGTGTTTTTCTGAAATTCAACTTTTCCAAAAAATCCTTCATCCGAATAAAAGCTGTTTTTGCCAAACGGAAGTAAAGTGATGTCATCATTGGAACTGTGCCGTGCGATCAATTCATTATTTTTTACTGTGAGTTCATATTCTGTATTGAATTCTTCATTTTTATAAATGCCTGCAAATTTTATTAGATCGGTTTTATTGAGCTTTGGCGGCGTCAATTTTACTTTTTTACTGGAGTACTTAAAATCGGCGATATGAAAAGTACAGATGTTATTATCAAATGAAAAGTAGCTGATAGGCAAATTTGGATTTGCAAAAATGCCATCTCCAAGTATAGGTAACTCCATCTTGTTTTCACTCCCAAAAGCTTGATAAAAAAGCGACTTATTCTCTGCTATGATGTTAAACAATGATCCCGGAAACATTTCATAAGTACCGGCGAACTGTTTCAGTTCCTCTGTTGTGTAATGGGTCTTTATGGGTAATGGCGTTTCTTTTTCGTATTCTTTTAAAAACAGATCGACGATCCCATAAACCAATTCGAACGGTTTAAAATCATTATTATTTCCTAAAATCACTACGGAAAATTCATATTTGGGAACGTTCAAAATGTAAGAACGGTAACCCGCATCGCCACCACCGTGAAAAACAAGTTCCAGCCCTTTATACGTTTTAGTTTACAATCCCAATCCATATCGGATGGTTTCTCCGGAATTGAGTTGAGTAGGTTTTGTCATTTCACCAAAGATCTCTCTGTCTCCTGAAGACGGATATTGCATATTGATGGCCCATTTGCTAAGGTCACTGATGGTTGTACTGATTCCTGACGATCCGTTGGCCATTAGATTAAAAGCGTAATTTTCGTATTTCCCATTTTTAAGGTGATAGGAATACGCCTTATTTTTAACAATGAGAGATGGTGTGTCAACAGCCAGGCTATTGGACATTTGCATCGGAGTGAAGATTCTGTCTTTTAATACTTCCTGAAATGGTTTGCTACAAACCCTTTCGATGATCTCGGCAAGTAACACAAAACCTGTATTGTTATATTCAAATTTTTCTCCGGGTTTGAAATTGACCTGTTTGATGTGAAGCAGCATTTCTACTACGTCTTTATGCGTCATTCTATCACCCGGTTCTATGCCTTTCAATTGAGCCAACTCATAAAGGTTAGGTAATCCGTGGGTGTGATTTGCCAGTTGTCGGAGGCTTATTTTGTAGGGCAGTCCTTTTAGTTCGGGTAAATATTTTCTGATATCGTCATCTAATGACAGTTTGCCTTCTTTTTCCAGTAGAACTGTAAGAAATGCCGTGAATTGTTTCGAAACAGAAGCTATGTGGAAAGCTGTAGAATCGGTAATGGGTATTTTATACTCCATATTGGAGATACCTCTTTGACCGCTGTAAATAGTCTTCCCTTGTTCTATGATTGCTAACGCAACACCGGGATTGTTTTTTTGATAGGAGTGATTCAATAAAGAATCTACTTTTTTTATTTGTTGCGCTCTGTTGTGATTTTGAGCAAGAGATACATTGTAAAATAATGTGAAAGCAAGAATTAAGACAACTTTAAATGATTGTTTCATTTGATTCAAAATTTAATTTGAAACAAAGTTGAACTTCTGATCTATCATAGAAGTCCGAGTATAGATAATCGAACTTATATATACTGATTAATTGGTCCGACTTAAAGTCGGACACTCTCTAGGTATTTGATCTTCTGTAGTCTGATGGTGTGACGCCTGTTTCTTTTTTAAAGGCTGTATAAAAAGATGATTTGGAACTGAATCCCACCTGATACAAGATTTCAAGGACTGTTAGATTGGGTTGGTCTTTCAAAAGTATCTTTGCATCACTGATCCGATATTCATTTATAAAATCAAAAAAATGTTTTCCGATTTGTTGGTTGATGAGTATGGACAGTTCCTTTTCGGGCATATCGACCTGTGCAGCCAATTTTTGCAAGGTCAAGTTCTCATCCAGATGAGGTTTGTTCTGCTCCATAAAAGATATAAGCCTTACTGTACTTTCGTTAGGAATTGTTTTATGGTTGGGTATGAATCCCTTTCTTTCAGTTAAAATGTCAATGGGCTCCAGGTCTGATTTAACACCTGTAAAGAGTTGTGGGCTGTATAATGCTTTCAAGACGAACCAGCATATCGTAAATAAGGCAATTGTGCTGATCAACAGATAAATGTTTTGTAGAAAGCTTTGATCCTGTCCAAAATAAATAAACCCCAATTTTGCCAGTACAAATAGATGGGCAAAAAAGAAAAATGCCGTGATCTGAAACAGCCATCTATAAATGCCATTATCGTAATTCGAATAGTTCTCCAGATAGACGGCTTTGTATTTTCTCAAACTCAGGAATATCAGGACGATATAGACATAATACTGTATTTCTCCTGTGATCGTAAAGATGATGAAACTCTGATCTGAGATGGAAGTTAATTTGAAAACAATTAAAAATCCAAGGAATAGCAGGGTATGGATAAGATGTTTTGGCTTCAACTTAAGATCAGAATAACAGGTGGCAAGGACGTATAGGTAAAATGTAGGCATCTGCAATAAAGAAGAAGCGATCTTTAGTATCTTGATATCAGGATGATCGGAAAGCAAATTGCCCAGAAAAAAACCGGTAAAGTCAAATGCGGTCAACAAAAGAAATATGGCAAATAACCGATTGGCGAGTTTCTTATTACTTTTGACCGTAAAAAGAAAGACAGAAAACAGCAGCATAAGAAAGACGACTATTTTTCCTAAGCTGCTGATCAATTCAATACTTTTTTCCAATTGATTATTTTATGATGAACAGGCAAATGTAGAAATAAAAGTTATAGTAATTGCACGGAATAGTGCGCAATTTTCTATATGATGTTTCTTCATTGAGGAAATTTAATTAACTTAACTCGTTGATAAAATCTAATACACCTACAAAAGGATTAATTATGGTAAAAACTTTCCAAATTTTAAATGTGGCTGCGTTGGTCGTAACAATTTTTGTTAATTATCTTTCCAATACCGGATTTTTCAATGATGAAACAATGGCCAGTATTTCAGGGAAGTACCAAAATCTCTTTACTCCTTCGGGGTATGCATTTTCCATCTGGGGACTGATTTACCTTGCACTTTTCGGCTTTGTAATTTACTTTGGGCCCTTTACAAAAAACACCGATGCAAAGGAAAAAACGATAAAAAATACCGGTTGGTGGTTTGTTGTTTCCTGTGTAGCAAATTGTCTCTGGGTTGTTACGTGGCTTTATGAGTATACATTTCTTACCATTCCGATTATGGTTATACTTCTTATTTCTCTGATGAAAATTATTTTAAACAACAAGGGAACAATCGAAGCCGGAGACCTGCAGACACTATTCTTTCTCCGCCTGCCGTTTTATATCTACTCAGGCTGGATCTCTGTAGCTTTAATTGCGGATGTCGCAGCCTATTTGAAAAAGATAGAATGGTCAGGATTTGGAATTTCCGAAACGATCTGGACGGTAATCATGTTTGTCGCAGCTGCGCTTATTCACCTTTATATGCTTTGGAAACGAAATATGATTTCTTTCGTACTTGTCGCAGTGTGGGCATTGGTCGCAATTGCAGCAGCCAATAAAAATTTGAACGGGACTGTTTATTATGTTGCCATTATTACTGCAGTATTTCTTGCGTTAAATGCTGTCATTAAAATGTTCACTAAAAAGTCAGCTATTTAAATCATAATTTTAATATTTAATTAAATCCTAATGATGTTAACCCATTTAGACAATTGCCGGATTGGAGATCTGGAAGATAGAAAAAGGATAGCACTGATCAATTCATTAAGCGGTTTTAAAAGTCTTAATTTAATTGGAACCGTAAACAAACACGGGCAGAATAACTTAGCGATCTTTAATTCCGTAGTACACATCGGAGCAAATCCTCCTTTGATGGGCTTCATCTCACGTCCGGATTCGGTTGAGAAACATACTATTGAGAATATAAGGGAAACGGCTTATTACACAATTAATCACGTCAACAAAGATATTTTTGAAAAGGCACATCAAACGTCTGCAAGATATAAGAGGGATGAGTCGGAATTTGATGCCACAGGCTTGACTTCTGATTATAAAAATTTTTTTCCTGCACCCTTTGTAAGGGAATCTACTATTCAAATTGGTCTGGAGCTAAAAGAAATTATCTCTGTGAAAACCAATAATACGCTTCTCGTGATTGGCGAAATCAAGCATTTGCTTTTCCCATCTGAAATTTGGGGAGAAAGCGGTGTTCTCGATATCGAAAAAGCAGGAACCATTGCCGGCTCTTCTTTGGATGGCTATCATACCACTCAATTATTGAAAAGGATGAAATATGCAAAGCCATGATAGATGCGATCTCACTCATATTCTTTGTAGTGCATCGTTTTTAATTTACACGTATTATGGAACACCTTCTTATGGAAATGCTGAGATGACTGCCAAGTCCCTACATTTCTATGTGTTTTTAAATTGTACGGGTCAAATCATCATCTCATATTCTAAAAATATCTGATCGTAATTTTACCGGCTGATGTCATCAGGGAATCTTATCTGTGTCATGTAGCGATATTGGCTTTAAAATGTCTGCTGTTTTAACTGTTTACAATTTCCCGTATAATGAATGTATTCCGCAGCCTCAATATGTTATTAAAAAGCAAATCTATCATCTTTTTCAAATACAATTAGAGAGCTTTGGAAGCTTCCAAAGAATCATTAATTTCAAGATAATTATCTTTTGCAATGTTGAAGTAATAAAAAGCAGAATCCGTTTTACGGGCATCACGAAATTTCTTGCTTTTGCATAATTAAAATTATCCTGCCCTTTTAAATGATCATTAGCAGATTTTGTGCAGCTATGTAGCAACTACAGCGAAAAAAAAATTGATAGTAAGTTCTTCAAGATTAATTGTTTGACTGCACATTATAAAAAAAGACAGATCTATGCAATCTGTCTTCTTTAAATTATGGTTTTGGGGCTGGTGGCGGGGTCTGCCCTGTATTTCCTACAATAGGTTCTACTGGTTCCCCGGTTCCATCTTCCCCGTCAGGTTCCTGGATTGCTTTTAGTTTTGTCTAAACTTTTGCGGTGAAGTTTTTTTTTCGAAGCAAAATTTTAAGCTTCAGTTTCAGCTAAAAGAGCTTCCCCTTCAAATTCGGAACCTATGATCTCATCTTTATTGAGCCAGTATTCAGAAGTGATGAAAGAGAAAGTTTCATTTCCTTCATTATTTAATTTCCACACAATATCTTTTGCCTGCTCAAATCTCGTTTCTGTGGTCATTTTTTCTTCAAATAATCTTTTGATGATATTGCTGTCAGAAAGTCCTCTGTTGAATGATTTCAACACGATTTCCTTTGTAATCTCTCCCTTAAAATCATCCGGTTTTTCGATTACAAAATTAACCAAAGTAGCTTTGCAGTTTAAAAATGTTCCGTTATAAGCCTTATACAGAAGTTGATTGATAGAAAACAGATCACAATGAAGTTCTATTTCCGGATATTCTTCGCAGACTTTATCAATCAGCATATCGTGAGAAATCTGTGCAATCTGCCCTTCATTTAAACTTTCTGATAATTTATACGTTAAAACAGTTGCTGCCGCTTCATTCGGCTCAAAATCTGTGATTGCCATAAAAAGCATTTCTCTCAGATTTTCCGGTTTAATAGTATTTGCATCAGGAAAACTGAACAGTTCAAGGAGTTTAATGTAATCTTCATTGCTCCAGTAATTTTCAATTTCTTCGATGGTTTTTGCGCTGTTTACTTTAATGTGAAATTTCATTATAATATTTTATGTATTTTTTGTTTAAGTTGTGAGATATGTTGTAAGTGAGGTTCTGATTTCCAGAGAAATGTTCTTATCGATCTTACATCTATCAATTTAAAACCCGTTCAAAATCATTAAAGTAACACAAATCACAGACCAACCTTAAAAACTGATTTTAAACTGGCCCCTAAAAAAGTTGACACTTCTTAAGGGTATTATTTGTTACAGCATCAAAATATACTTTAGCATTTAAGTTGAGATTCGTTGATAGAATTACGAAAAATAATCTCTCGACCAATTTTGTGACACAAGAAATAGGTTTGGACGGAGTCATCGTTCGTAAACGGTGAGCTGTCGTTCGAGTGATCAGGGCAATGTAGTTTCTGGAAAAAATTTATTTTTCCCTCCAGCTTTTGTTTTTACAAAGTGGATTCTATGAGAAAGAAGAGAGGAGATAACCCCTTAATTGATATTTTCGTTGCTCCTCTGTTTTTAGCCCTTGGATGCTCGTCGTAGTTGCCTATCCACATCGTAATATGATCATCCTTATCAATATTTGGTGATGCGATGTTGACATGCCAAGAATACTTATCTTAACGGTTTTTAAAACATAACTCGCAAATTTGTGGTCTGTGACTGGCAGCAGCTTCACCGAAACCTTCGAAACTATTCTTCTGTAGAGTTAGGCATGGTCTCGTTATAAAAATGCCTAAGATTAACGTTATATAGATTCAATTTGACAATGATCAGCATTTACAATGCATGCTGTCATCGGTACATAACCCATGAGATCTTTCAAAATATTTGAATCTTTATCTTTTATCATAATTCTTCTGTTCACGAAAATAACACAATCTTATTATTCAAGAAAATTTCGGCATTTTAATCCTTATAGCATGGTACCTTATGGTCAGCCAATTTTATAGTTCAACATTGCGATTGAGGCTATCCGATTTTCTATAGTAAATATATTCCGTTATCACTGCGGAAAAAAATCTTTTTGGGTATCCTTAACCGGAGATTCCAAACCCTCCGCAAAAATATTTCAAGCTTACATCAATGTTCTTACTTATTGTTTTCAAGGAATTGATTGCCGTTTCTCTTTGTGAAAGTTTGATATGGTGTGATATTCTCCTACATTTTGGAGCCTCAGCTGGTTGCAGATAAGCAGTGGGGAGACCACTTTGTTGAAATGCTTTTCGGAGCGACCTTGCAGCAGTCTGAGACCGATCAGAGTTCAATTCAGGGATTTGGATTTGAGAGCAATGCGCTTATTCAGAATCTGGGAGCTGCAAAAACCAAGGTCATCAGTGACCAGATCAGAAGCCAGTATCATTACAATGCAGCATTTGCTCGGTTCAACTATCAATTCAAAAAAAGATACATCATCAATTTGACGGGTAGGAGGGATTTTAGGAGTGCTTTTTTTATTTTAGTCTGTAAGTTTTGCAAATCAGTAAGATGCGAAATACTGTGAAGTAGTAGCGGATGTTCAAAATACTGTATTGTGAAATTCAATTTTTCAGCATTAATTGAATATATACCTGCCTTTTTTGTTTCATTACCAATTTTGTCATAGAGATGTGACAAATTAATCAAACAATACTTTACCACCTTACCTTATCTCATTAGGAGATGTACTTTTTTAGCTTGTTTCAAATGCTGCGTTCAGCTAAATCTCATCTGTGTAATTTGATTAGAATAATTTCAATTCTATAAATTTGTAAAATGAAAACCTATAAAGACTTTGCGGCATACAATCAGGCTATTGGGCTGCCTGCGCCTATGGATAACGATATAGACGTTGGTTATTATGATCCGCCAAAGATCATCATTGATTCCGGGCCGGTCGTGGTCGATTTTTATAGAATCTCAATAAAGATCAGATACAAAAGAAAATCTACGCCGGATGTCGATCCCGTTTCTGCGGTATTTTTCAATACACCGGATCTTATCATCGAACCAGGATGGGACGCTGAACCTACTTTTACAGGCATGTATCTCCAAATTTCGAAAAACATCATTGAAGAACACCGGTTTTTATTCAAGACTTATCTGGATTACGGACAGCATGAGGCTCTGTATCTGACCGATGATGAGGTCACAGAAGTGAGCGCTGTTTTTAAATTGATGATCAAATATTATGAGAACGAAGTCAGGCACTTTGGAGTATTACTGTCTTATGTCAATGTGCTGCTTTCATTGGTGGAATCTTTTTACAAAAGACAATTTTCTACAGATCCTAAACAATACAACCGTGTAGTTACCGATTTTCAGCAAAGTCTGATTGACTACTATAACGGACCTGTAAAACATCTTCCCAATGTTCAGTATTTTGCAGATCAGCTGGGGATAACAGCTAATTATCTGGGTGATATCATTAAACATTTTACAAAAAAATCTGCTTTGGAGAATATTCATGATTTCATAATTAAAAGAGCTAAGGAACTTCTTACAGAAAATCAAAAATTAAATACGACTGAAATTGCCTATGAACTGGGTTTTGAATATCCCAACTACTTTTCAAAATTCTTTAAAAAAATTGTAGGATTAAGTCCGAAAGATTACAGACAACAATTTCTTCAGAATAACTAAAGTAAAAATAAACGCTCCTCAAAGAGCGTTTTTCTGTTATCGGTAATTTGTCTCTTTTTTACTGGTAATTTGTTTCCACGGTTTTTTTTCTCTGAAGCTATCTTTGATCTGTAATTTAAAATATTAGAAATGGAAAATGAAAAAAATATAAGCAATGGCGAAAACTCCCGCAGAAAATTTCTTCAACAATCCATAATTGCCGGGGCCGGATTGATGTTTGCGCCTGCCCTGATCTCAGCGTCCGTCAGAGATATGGAATCAGATAGTATCAACACCGATAAAAAAGATAAAATGAGTACAAGGAATCTTGGAAAATTAAAAGTTTCTGCATTGGGTGCAGGTTGTATGAGTATTAGTGCTAACTACGGACCCCCGGCAAAAATTGAAGAAGGAATCAGAACCATCCGGAAAGCGTATGAAAATGGTGTTACTTTTTTTGATACTGCTGAGGTTTATGGTCCCTATACGAATGAGAAACTGGTTGGAGAAGCTTTACAGCCGTTTAGAGATAAAGTAGTGATTGCTACCAAGTTTGGTTTTGAGATCGGTGGGCCTAACGTGGGTTTGAACAGTAAACCTGAACATATAAAGAAAGCAGTTGATGAATGTCTGAAGCGTCTTCAAACAGACCATATCGATCTGTTATATCAACACAGAGTTGACCCGAATGTGCCAATCGAAGATGTTGCAGGAACAGTCAGGGATTTAATTCAACAGGGAAAGGTTTTACATTTTGGTCTATCAGAAGCAAATACTGCGACCATTCGCAAGGCACATGCAGAACAGCCTGTTTCTGCCATTCAGACAGAATATTCTTTTATGGAAAGAAGTGTTGAGAAAAATGGCGTTCTTGATCTTTGTGAAGAACTGGGAATTGGTTTTGTACCTTGGGGACCACTCGGAATGGGTTATCTGACAGGAAAACTGAATGCGCAGACACCTTTCGACAGTAAATTGGATCTGCGTTCTACATTCGATAGATTCACCCCTGAAGTTCTGGCAGTGAATATGCCGATTGTGAATCTTCTTAACCGTTTTGCATCCAACAAGAATGCAACAGCTTCACAGATCGCACTGGCTTGGCTTCTTGTAAAAAAACCATTCATTGTTTCAATTACCGGAACCAGAAATATTCCCCACCTCAATGAAAATTTAGGTGCATATGATATAAGACTGACAGCTTCGGAATTTCATGAGTTGGAGACTGAATTTGCAAAATTAAAAGTGTACAGCGGAAGGATGAATGCAATGCAAATGACCTTTTGCCAATAGTTTGATAATAATATCATTACGTTCTTGACTCAGAAATTTCTACAGTAAGGATAGAAATTAGGTTAAAGGTCTTAAAAAATGGAATTATTATCACTGCATGAGATCTTAATACTTTGTATTACTGCAGGAAATTTCATAATTAACCTCAGTTCGGGATAAGGCTCTGTAAAACGCAAAGCTAAAGAAAAATAGTAATCATATGCTTTTCAACATTAGGATAAACAAAGGCGTTAAACTTATCAGGGTAATACAAAATTCCTGTATAACTTTGATAAACGAAGTGGCATTGTTTAACTTGAAAGAACTTCCAAAAAGTAGTATTTCTTTGTTTTTCTTTGCGATAAAATAACATTATTTTGAAAATCAATTATTTAAAAAAATGTTTATCCTGAACTCAGGTTAATTAGTTTGTTCCTCTTAAAATGATAATAAAGTTTATCATAAATCCTGCGTAATAAAACAATGATTTTAAAATCGTCAGCAAATAGCAATTATGTATATTTGCCCCGCAAAGCAAATTCAAATGTTCAAAAAAGTAATCACTGTATTTATCCTTGGCTTTTATACGGTTTTTTGTTCGGCGCAACAGGTTCGTCCCTCAAAATCATCTGAAATTTATCGCGAACTCAAAACACTTAAACATATCCCCAAAGTCTTATACCTTGCGGCTCATCCCGATGATGAAAATACAGGATTACTCTCCTGGTTGATCAACTACCAGAATGTAGAAACGGGCTATCTGTCTTTAACCAGAGGTGATGGTGGTCAGAATTTATTGGGCACTGAGCAGGGTGCTGCATTGGGCTTAATCAGAACGCATGAACTTTTAGAAGCAAGAAAATTAGACGGTGCCCGGCAGTTTTTTACCCGTGCGATTGATTTCGGTTTCTCTAAAAATACCACCGATACCTTTAAACAGTGGGATGAAAACAGCATTATAGCTGATGTAGTTTGGGTCATCCGTAAATTCCGTCCGGATGTGATCATCTGCCGTTTTCCGCCTACTGCTGCGGCAGGCCACGGACAGCATGCTGCTTCGGCTGTGGTTGCGGAAAAAGCTTTTAAGCTGGCAGGTGATAAAACTGCTTTCCCAAACCAACTAAAATATATCAGTGTATGGCAACCAAAACGCATATTATGGAATACGTTCCGTTTTGGTGCAGTCAATACTACTGCCGAAAACCAACTGAAAATTACCGTTGGGCAATATGATGCGCAATTGGGGATGGGCTATGGTGAATTGGCAGGATTAAGCAGAAGTTTACATAAAAGCCAGGGTGCGGGAACACAGTCTGTAGCAGGGATCAAAACTGAATATTTTAGCCCTGTTCTTGGTGAGTCTGCTAGAATAACAATTTTTGATGGAGTTGTGACAACGTGGACCGAAAAAGGAAATGCTGATATTGACCAGTCATTAGACAAAATTATTTCCGCCTTCAATCCTAATAAACCTGATTTGAGCTTACCTGCTTTACTTGTCTTACGAAAAAAGATTATGGCGCTCACTGATGTAAACCTGAAAAGGGATAAAATTAAATCTCTTGACGATATCATTTTAAGCTGTGCGGGGTTCATGTGCGAGGTCGTTACCAATCAGGATGAAGCTGTTGCAGGGGATAACTATAATTTCAGGCTAAATCTGATTTCAAGAGCTGAAAATCCTGTCATTTTAGAAAATGTACAATGGTTAAGCAAATCGGAAAGCTTCAGCAGAAAACTATCGAAAGATTCTTTAATTACCATTTCTCACGAAATTCAGATTCCTGCAGATGCAGCACTCACCGAACCCTACTGGTTGGCAAAGCCAGCCACTGACGCAGCAACTTTTTCTATTCCGAATGATACTTTAACCGGTTTGCCTGAGGCAGAATCACCATTGAATGTTTTGCTTAGTTTAAAAATAGGTTCGGAAAAGTTTCAGGTTACACTTCCTCTATCTTTCAAAAAACTGGACCCTGTGCGGGGTGATGTGGTGGAACAATTGCGCATTGTTCCTGCAATGGAACTGAAATTTGTACAACCGCTTTATCTCATTAAGGAAAATGAAGATTTAAATGTGAGTTTACATTTTAAGGTCAATTCAAACAAGCCGTTTAAAAATAGAGGTATCGTCAACCTGATGTATCAAGGAGAAAGTTTGGGCGGTGGCGAATTAAATCCGATCAATGGAAAAGATGCCACTTTTAATTTCGTTATTCCAAAAGCTAAGCTTGCCGCTATACATTCATCCAGCTTACAACTGGACGCAAATTTTATAGTAGATGGAGTTACTTATAATAAAAAACAAATATTAATTCAGTATCCGCATTTACCCTCGTTGCAATATTTTGCGCCGGCAAGCGTAACCGTGATGAAAGGCGATATACAGGCGAAGGTTAAAAAAGTGGGTTACATACAGGGCGCTGGCGATTTCATTCCGGAGTTCCTCCGCATTGCAGGCATTCAGGTAGATGTACTGAAAGATGAAGATTTTTACGGAAACACAGATGGATCAGATGGAAACGGTAGTCAAAACAAACTGTCGCAATATGACGCCATCGTATTTGGTGTTCGTGCCAATAACACAGAGAAAAAGTTAGCTCGCTGGATGCCTTTTTTATGGTCTTATGTAAAGGCTGGTGGTAATTTGGTAATGCAGTATAACACCAATCAGGATACTACTGTTAACCAATTGGGAATGTACAGCTTCAATATTGCCAACAAGCGGGTTACTGAAGAAAATGCTGTGGTTAAATTTTTAAATCCCAGTCATAAATTACTGAACTTTCCAAACAAAATTACGACGGATGATTTTAATGGCTGGGTACAGGAGCGTGGTGCTTATTTCCCTGATCAGTGGGATGCAGCATATGAACCGCTTTTTGAAATGCACGATACAGATGAAGAGCCGCTGCAGGGATCAACTTTATACGCCAAATATGGGAAAGGTAATTTTATTTATACCCCATTGGCATTTTTCAGACAGTTACCTGCGGGTAATGTTGGTGCGGCCCGTTTATTTTTAAACTTTTTATCTGCACAGAAAAATTGATGAACAGGCAACTTAAAAATTGGAATATCTGGTACATACTACTGACGATTGCATTGGTAGTACAGATCGTATTTTATTATTTGTTTACTAAATTCTGGACATGAGTACTATAGACTGGACCGTTCTGATTTTTACACTTGTTGCAGTGGTGGTTTACGGCGTATTCATCGGTCGTGGCCAAAAAAGCAATGAAAGCTACCTTAAAGCAGATAACAAAATGCCCTGGTACATTGTGCTGATTGGTATTATGGCGACGCAGGCAAGTGCCATCACTTTTCTTTCAGCACCAGGTCAGGCTTATACAGACGGCATGCGTTTCGTTCAGTATTACTTTGGTTTGCCTTTGGCAATGATTGTTATATGCATTACTTTCATCCCGATTTTTCAGCGCTTAAATGTTTACACCGCCTATGAATATCTGGAAAACCGCTTTGATAAAAAAACAAGGGTACTTACCTCACTTCTTTTTCTTTTTTCCAGAGGCTTATCAACAGGAATCAGCATTTATGCTCCGAGTATTATCTTGTCAAGTGTTTTAAACTGGGATATTTATTTAACCAATGTTTTAACGGGCGGGATTCTGTTGATTTATACCTATGTTGGCGGTGCAAAAGCGATTGCTCACACCCAAAAATTACAGTTTCTCATCATTCTGGGAACGATGGCTTTTGCTGGTTATCTGCTTATTCAGAATATGCCGAATGGAATTGGTTTTAAGGATGCGCTTTATCTGGCGGGGAAATCCGGAAAGCTCAACGTAATCACCACAGAATTCGACTGGAAAGATAAATACAATATTTGGAGTGGTTTGATCGGAGGTTTTTTTCTCGCACTTTCTTACTTTGGTACAGATCAGAGTCAGGTTGGCAGATATATTACTGCAAAAGACAATACCAATGCAAAGATGGGCTTGCTGTTGAACGGATTGGTTAAAATTCCGATGCAGTTTGCCATTCTCCTGATCGGTGCTTTGCTTTTCGCTTTCTTTTCTCTAAAACCGGCTCCGGTTTATTTTAACGAACGGTCTTATCAGCATTTAAAGGAAACAAAACCTGATCAGGCTGCGGTATTTGAAAAAGAGCATCAGAATCTTCAGATAAAATTTAATGCGGAATCAAAAGAAATTCTGCAATTAAAAGAAACTCATTCTCCCCAGCTTAACAAAACGATTCAGAATTTTAAAAATACCCAGATTCAGGTAAAAGATTTGCACGGAAGGGTAGAAGAAGCGATAAACAGTTCCAATTATAATGCGGAGAAAACGGATACCAATTATATTTTTCTGTACTTCGTAAAAAACACGTTACCTGTAGGAATGATTGGTTTACTGTTTGCCGTTATTTTTCTGGCCAGCTGGGGTTCAATTTCGGCAGCACTTAATTCCCTTGCAGCATGCTCTTTGAAAGATATTCATCTGATATTCAAAAAAGAAATTCCTGATGATGCTACCGAGTTGAAGTACAGTCGACTGCATACTTTAGCCTGGGGAATATTCTCTATCGGTGTTGCGATGTTTGCCACTCAAATGGGTTCTCTTATTGAGGCAGTCAATGTATTAGGTTCGCTTTTCTATGGCCCGATATTAGGAATTTTCCTTGTCGCTTTTTACTATAAAAAAATCAACGGAGCGAATGTATTTATTTCTGCAATTTTATCAGAAATTACGGTTATTGCGGTGTATCAGTTTGATATCGTTTCTTTCCTTTGGCTTAACGTAATCGGGGCAGCGGCAGTAATTATATTTTCGTCAGTCGGATTGATTTTTTATAAGCAGAAAACCGTAAATTCGTAAACGAACTACAACAAACAAATAAATAAAATATTATGAAAGCAATGATTAAATCTGCTACCATGGTTTTAGCTGCAATGACGATTTCAGTCAATGCATTTGCACAGGATGCTAAAAAACCAGCCAGTCCTGCGGCTACTGCGACAGGAAAAATTAAAGATGCAACAATTACAATAGCCTACAGCAGTCCTTCTGTAAAAGACCGTACCATCTGGGGTGGTCTGGAAGCGTATGATAAGGTTTGGCGTGCGGGTGCCAATGAAGCAACAACTTTTGAAACGGATAAAGACATTACCGTTCAGGGTAAAAAACTCCCGGCAGGTAAATACAGCTTTTTCCTGATCCCAAAAGAAAGCGGGACATGGACTGCGATTTTTAACAAAGAGTCAAAACAATGGGGTGCTTACAAATACGAAGCAGCTAAAGATGCTCTTCGTGTTGACGTAAAAACAAAACCTTTACAGACAAAACAGGAAGCTTTGGTTTACAAAATAAACAGGAATGGATTCACTATGGATTGGGATAAAATTTCAGTTCCGGTAGAGATAAAATAAATTTAAATATAAGCAATAAAATCCCGTTAATTCGGGATTTTTTTATTTAAAGCCGAACCTGCAGAATGTTAGATTTGGCTGGGCATCACTATGTCTGAATATCCACTGGCAGCAGGTGATTAATGGTCGCTGTTATGCTTGTGATGATCTTTGGAATTGGGTTTGGGAGGAATTGATATTCGATCTCTATGGTTCTGGAACTACTTTTTTTCAGCCACAATTACCACATGTATAATTTGGCGTGTGCATAATAATTATTATCTCGATCTACACGCGTTTAGGTGATTGATCAGATCATTACAGATGCTTCTAAAGGAGTTTTCTTTCATAAAACATTTTTTCTATCAGTAAAATGTTTCTTTTTTATTAGTAATCTGTTTCCACCAACATTGTTGGCCGTATCTACCTTTGTACTGCAAGTATACAATAAAAATAAAAAAAATGACAAATACAAAAGTTTGGTTAGTAACCGGAGCAGGCAGTGGAATAGGATTGGAAATCACTAAGTCTGCACTTGCTGCAGGAAATAAAGTAATCGCCACCGGAAGAAATGTTGAGAAAGTCGTAAAAGCATTCGGTGATAACACCGATAACCTATTGGTGGTACAAATGGATGTTACCAATATTGAAGAGATCAACACAGCAGTAGATAACGCCATCGAAAAATTCGGTACAGTAGATATACTTGTAAACAATGCAGGAAGCTTTTATGCGGGCTATTTCGAGGAGTTAAGCCAGGCTCAGATCGAGCGTCAGTTTGCGGTGAATGTTTTTGGACCAATGAATGTGACCCGAGCCATTTTGCCTATTATGAGAAGTAATAAAGCAGGACACATTATCACCATCTCATCGACTGCAGGTTTAGTTGGATACGAATTATGCACAGCGTATGCGGGGTCTAAGTTTGCTTTGGAAGGGTGGATGGAATCTCTGCAAATGGAAGTTTCCCAGTTTGGTATCAATACTACGATTGTAAATCCGGGATTTTTCAGAACCAATTTACTGGAGCCATCTTCTACGATCTGGAATGAACTGAACGTTCCTGATTATGCTGAACGCATTGCGATTCTACGTCCTGGATGGCAGGCGATGAGTGGTACTCAGGGAGGTGATCCAGCTAAATTGGCAGAAGGTATACTGACCATTGCCCACGAGACTGCTCCTCCAAAACGCTGGATAGCCGGGGCAGATGCCATCGCAGAAACAGAAAGAAAAATAAAAGAATTGCAAGAGCAAGCTGATGCTTACAGAGTATTATCATCTTCTTTGGCAATTGATAAATAAATTATTAATTTTTTTTTCAACGTAATTATTCAAAAACATAGAACCGTTTAGTGAGTACTTAGGTGAGCGAATACCTCTAAACAGCAATATTGATATTGAATACTATGATGTCCTTTCACTACGTTTAAAATCAAAATCTGTATCCATTGATTTACCGGATTTCTGTCAAGAGTAATTTCGTTGATTGATCTGTGCAGGATATTGGACGAAAATTACCAATCCAATTAATGTAGTTTTCTTTAACAGCCATGATGTGTCCGGGATATGGAGCCAAATTTTAATGGCATCTCTGAAGTGATGCTTGAATGGTTGGGTTGATATTTTAAATAGAAATGGTCAAAAATTATATAAAATATTAGAATTACATAAAATGAAAGCGAGAATTTTTTTAGCAATGTTAGTGACAATACTGACATTTGGAATGAAAATCAATGCACAGACACAATCGACAGGTAAACAGAAAACAGTATTGCTCCTAAATGCACATTTAACGTATAAAGGATTTTCTGAAGGAAAACTGAACCAGGCATTTTATGACAGGGCTAAAGAATTTTTCCTGTCTCAAAACTTCAAAGTGCTGGAAACAAAAATTGAGAATGGTTACCATGTGGAAGAGGAGGTGGAGAAACATCTGAAGGCCGACATTATCCTATTGCAGACACCCGTGAATTGGGAAAATACACCATGGATCTATAAAAAATATGTCGATAAGGTTTTCACCAGTGCCATGTTTGGCAAAAAGTTTTTAACGGGCGATGGCCGTTCCGAAACAGACCCTGGCAAACAATATGGAACAGGAGGAAAAATGTATGGTAAAAAGTTTTTGATTTCCACAACCTGGAATGCACCGGAAGAAAGTTTCAACAATCCCAAAAATCCAACATGGCAAGGTAAAAGTGCCGATGATGCCTTGTTTAATATCGGTGCAAACTATAGATTCGTAGGTTTTGAAGTCCTTCCCGGACATCACTGCTACGATGTATTTCATAATAAGCATATCAAAGAGGATCTTGATAATTATTCAAAATATTTAAAAAAAGTATTTGGGTTTTAAAATAAAAAGTAACTAAAAAAAATAGAATTAAGATGAGTACGGAAAAAAAAGTTTTACTGATCAATACACATTTAACTTATCCTAACTGGAGCGAAGGTAAACTGAATGATTCATTTCACAACAAGGCTAAAGAATTTTTCTTATCAAAAGGGATAAAGGTATTAGAGACCAAAGTAGAAGATGGATATGATGCAGATGAAGAAGTGGAGAAGCACCTCCAAGCTGAAATTATTATCCTTCAAACACCTATTAACTGGTTTGGGGCACCCTGGATCTACAAAAAATATGTGGATGATGTCTTTAACAGCGGTTTGCTAAGTGAAAAGTTTTTGGTAGGGGATGGCAGAACGCGGGAAGATCCTACTAAACAATATGGGACAGGGGGAAAAATGCTAGGCAGAAAATTCATGGTTTCTTCGACCTGGAATGCACCCAAAGCCAGTTTTGATGACCCGGCTCAGATGCTTTTTGAAGGGAAAAGTACAGCTAACGCCTTAATTCAAATTACAAGTAACTATCGTTTTTGCGGGGTGGAAATTGTGCCCGATTATAACTGTTTTGATATTTTCAAAGATGGTGATATTACCGGAACACTTGAAAATTATCCTGCTCATTTGCAAAAGGTCTTCAATATATAAAACCGTATCGGACTTGTTAAGTTCTGACTGTATGATACGCTTATAACTATGAAAGTAAAAGCCTGGATCAGGAAGAAAGAATTAGCCTGTTTGGCAGATGATGAGCTCCTGACAGAGAACAAATTTGTGGATTGAAAATTGATAAAGCAGGTCACAGTGAGTGGAAAGAACGTTATATTCCGGGTATGGATGTTCGTGTTTTCATAACGATTTGACAAAACAAGGTAGTTTTTCTACAATCCATGCTCAGTTTTTTAACCAGGAGCTAATCAGTAAAAAAATCTGATGGGTTACCTTCAGTGCATTATTTTAAAAAATAATTTTTAACAGGTTTTTGATGGTTAATTAATTTTAAAAGCTAAACAGTAAAACTGTTTAGAATAAGTTTTAAACCTGAACTCTTTTACTTTTTCCTGTCGATCAGTTCAAAGGCCTTTAAAAGGAGCATATCCTGCTGATTTCTTATGCTTTCAACAGTTGGTCGCACAATGACGTCTGGTCTGATGCCGATACGCTGGGTTTCACCTCCATCCGGATAATAGATCCCAAGACCGGAAAATATGAGGCCATTCCCGTCCGTAAGTTTGATTGAGGTTTTGTTACCGTCAGCTCCTGCTGTCTGACTTCCTACAAAAATGACGCCCGGAACTTTCTTAAAGATCATTGCCCACATTTCTGCAGCACTTTGTGTATATTCATTGATCAAAACGACAACCTGCCCTTTGTAAGGATTGGGATTGGTCTTACCTGCAAATTTATGATCTTTATCAACAATATAGTCCACAAAGCAGAACGTACCGGGCTTGCTGAAATCAGCATGCATCAAAACTCCATAGTGCTCCGGTTTACTGAACAGATAGTCAAAAACTTTTAATAATGAACCGTCATTACTATAACCACGCAGGTCGAAGACCATACCTTTCGTGTTGCTGTATTTGTCCATCAATGATGGGATTTCGGATGCTCTTAAAGAAGAAAATTCGAAGTACACCTTATCATCGACCAGAAAACTTGGATTGAGACGACTCTCTTTTTCATTATAGGTTAAATAGGTATACGTCTTGCCATTATAAAACAATTGGTAATTGGGAATTCCGTCTTTGTCCCAATCATTATTGAAAATGCGCTCTGTCCTTTCCAAAGTGGTCTTAAAAGGTTTTCCATTCTTTTTCATTCCTTCCAAGAGCATGTTTTTACTATCATTACTGAAAAGATAGCTGTACGCTTCACGCAATTTCACAGCGTCATTGGAATAGGCAAAATACATAGATTTTTCATTGATATTTTTCAGGACCGTTTTACCGTCAATTTTCGTAATAACATCTCCAATCTCAAGGTTGGCTTTCTTCATTTTAGCTATATCTTTAATGCCGGTGATTACGACCTTACCATCAGCGATCTGGAAAATAAAGGGTGATGATAACTTACCGACTACATCATATTGAACCTTTTTTTCTATCTCAATATGACTGTCCTGAATTTCAGCGGCCAGTAGCATTAAAGCTGATTGATAGTCTTTCTCTGTATTTATTTTTTTGAATAGAGGAATATACTTTTTTAAAATGTCGTCCCACTTATGATCCAACAGATATTTATATGGATAAAAATACTCAATTGCATTCCAGATCCTGAAGAGTTCCAGCATTTTGACTTCAACCGAGAATTTATCGAAAACCTTCTCATTATTACTGTTGAAACGAATGATGTTCTTAGCAGAATTTGAGTAGAAAGAGCCTACATTTTTTGATTCGTTAACGAGATTTAACAACCTTGTTCTGTTTTCTGGAGTGATTTTACTTATTTTTCTGATCCATGAAATATCAAAATTACGGTTTGTAATGCTGTCACACTCACTTTCTTTGATCACGATATGATCATATTTGGTCTGATCAGCTAAAGCAAGCCACTTTGCGAAATTGTTTTTCATTCCGGATTTCGGTACCTCACCAAAAGATTCAAGCAGAGCGGCATCCCAATCGATTTTTCCCTGTGATACTGCAGGATGATAGTATTTTACCAGTCCCCAGACTTTCCCCAGTTCATAAAGTTCACGATCAGAAAACTTGTTAAGCTGAGCTGACAGGCTTGAAGCAATAAAGACTAAAGTAAAAGCAATATATTTCATTTCAAGGTTTATTTTCAGTTGAAAAGTCTGTTGACTTTTTGCGTTAAATATATATATTATTTCGCAGTAAAGAAACAGGGTGGTATTTTTAAATTGTAAAATGGAAAGTCTGTATAAAAATGCATACTGTCTTTTACATAAGCGTTGTCAGTTGCAGAGAAAGTGTAAATTCACACTTCCAAAAATGCACAGCAACAATAGTATCAGAAAAGAATGGGATTCGGAAAAGAAATTTTGTTTTTCTGATACAAATACTGATGATTAAGCAGATTGTTAAACAAACTGTTTTGTTTACAGGATCATAGTACATCAGCATTTGAATTTCAGGATGAAAACCAGGAAATGATGTATCAAAAAATCGTGAATTAGTAAAATCCTGTGGATTTCCATTCTATATGATAATTTATTAACTGATTTTCGAAGCAGTAACAGAAACTATACAGGTAAGGGCAGTGAAAAAATAAAATCAGATCCCTTATCAATTTCACTTGTTAATGATATATTTCCCTGGTGACGGCTGATGATTTCTGAGCAGAGGTAAAGCCCTATACCAAAACCGGCAATAGAATGCATATTATCATTTTCTACCCTGTAATAGCGGTCGAAGATATGTGCTGCATCCTCCGGTGAAATTCCCCTGCCATTATCTTTAACACTTATATAGGCGAATTTATGATCCGAAGTACATGAGATCGTAATTGAGCTTCCCGTAGGAGAATATTTAACGGCATTGCTGATCAGATTGTGGATGACCTGACCGATCTTGTTTCTGTCAGCGTTGATTTTCACGGATTCTACAGAGGCAAAGATCATTTGATGACTGCTGCTGATCGTATTAAATTCTTCCTCAGCTTCTTTTACCAATAGGCCAAGGTCAAAAGATTCTCTGTTGATATGTATTTTACCTGATTCGAGTCTTGATATATCTAAAAAGCCATTGATCATAGCAGTCATTTTTGTGATCTGCTGATCTGTTTTATCCAGCATTTTAGAAACATTGTCATCTTCAATCTTTTCAAATTTACGCTGCATCAGCTGAATATAGGCTTTAACTGAGGTAAGTGGTGTTTTCAGTTCATGGCTTACCATCGCTATAAAATCATTTTTTCGGATTTCATCCAGTTTTTTTTCTGTAATCTCATGGAGAACACCGGTGAAATATTTTTTGCTGTCTTTTTGATGTACTTCACCAATTGCACGCACCCATCTTACCTTTTCATCATGGTATCCGATGATCTGGTGTTCCATATCAAAGCGGATACCTTCGGAAAATGCCCGTTCAACATTGACTGCCACTTCCTGTCGGAAATCGGGATGTATCTGATTGATTGCTGCGTCATATGACATTGGCTCGTCAGGATAAAAACCAAAAAATTCCTTAAGTTTTGATGAAGCCGTAAAGACTCGGTCATCTGCACTGATCTGAAAGGTCCCTAAACCTGCCGCATCAACTGCCATTCTTAAATTTTCTTCTGCTCTTTGGATCTTTACATTGGCCAGGTACTGGTCAGTAATATCCAATACAACACCGGTGAATGCTGAAAAATCTCCGGAAGGATCTGCTTTGAGGTTTCCTATAGCGCGCAGCCATCGGAGACGCTGATCATGAAATCCGACAGCCGGATAAGTAACATCGTAATCGCCATTGTTATAAATTGCATTTTCCAGTTTAGCAGATACCATCGGGCGGTATTCTTCAGTAATCTGTGCCAGGGCCTGCTCAATGGAAAATGGCTCATCTTCATAATATCCGAACAATTGCTTTGAACGGGCATCAGTGATAAATTCCCTGGTAATGGAGTGGACAAACCAGGTACCGAAATTAGCTGCATTGACCGCTAAGCGGAAAGCAGTCTGACTTTCTTCAACTTTTGCATAGGCTTTAACTAATTCATCATTGATTTTTGCTACCTCTTCAAGTGTTGCGGCAAGTTCCTGATTGGTATTTGCAAGTTCATCATTCAGTTTCTGAAGTTCGTTAGAACTGTTTTCCAAACTTTCTTCCCATTTTTTCCGGTCCGTGACATCCCGTGTTGCACCGGCAATTGCTTCAACATCACCATATTCATTGAAAACAGGTGTGAAAATGTAATCATAAACTCTTCTTCCCAGAACAGCATGCGGAAATGATACTTCTCCACGGATGGGAAGTTTCGTGTTTTTTATCTGATCAATTTCTCTCTCATGCATTTCTGCATGCCATAGCTCATAACCATTCTCCACGAGTCTCTTACCTATCGAATTTTCCCACGTTTTACCCCACATAATAAGAAGTGCCTGATTGGCGTACGTGAACCGATAGTCAAGATCAAATACATATAAGAGATCAGGCGTTGATGAAGTAACAGTTTCGTACAACCGTTTTTGCTGATCAGATTTTGCTTTCTCCTGAAGTAAAGCTTCTTCACTCTCTTTACGGTCGGTAATATCCTTCGCCAATCCAAACCACTCAATAATATTGTTATGCTCATCCAAAATAGGTATTGCTTTGGAATACGTCCACCCTGGTGTTCCATCAGCCCGTAAAACGCGGTGTTCCAGATGAAAAACTTTTTTTTCACGGATGCATTCTTCTATTTTTGCATTGACAAGATCCAGATCAGCAGGATATATATTATGAGACTTCCAGTCTGTACTGGGGACATGTGCATCTTTCAGAAATCCTCTACCGTCAAGTTCTCGCATTTCACTCCAGTCCGGGCTTAAAGAGTAGACAACATCTGAAGTAGCATCAATTAATGCTTTCAGACGGGCTTCTGTTTCGGCAATTTTCTGTTTTTCGGATGGATGCTGGTCAGAAAAATTTGTCATAAGCTAAATGATCGAATATTAATTAGTAACAAAATATAATTTCAGGTTTTTAAATTTTACAGATTCAAAGGATTAGGTCTCTGGCAATACCTAAAATTCAATGCCTTAAATTTGCCGGAAAAGTTACAACAAAGTGAAGAACGCTAAAAAAAATAATTAGTTTTCTGTTGTTTTGTGGTATCAGCAGTATCATTTTTTTATGATCAATACAAATCCCCGGTCTCTTAAACCGGGGATTTTATTTTAAATGTAAAGAAATGATCGTTTAAATCTTAACAGCTAATTTAGAAATTATCTGAATGCTGATTTCAGCTGTTCGGCAGCATAAGCCTGCGCATCCTTAGCTTCCGGAACAATAATTGCCATTCCGAAGAATTCGTGTGTTACTCCATCATAATTTTTACTGTCCGTTTTGACGCCTGCAGCAGTGAGTTTCTCAGCCAGCATTTTTCCGTCATCATGTAAAGGATCGATCTCTGCAGTAATAATGGTTGTTGCCGGTAGCCCTTTCAGGTTTGCATTCACCAGAGAAATCCTTGGATCTTTAGCCTCGTTCATATTATTCATGTAATGTTTTGTAAACCATGCCATCATCGGTTTGTTTAATGGCTTTGCCCCTGCATATTTTGTATAAGAGCCTGTGTTCATATCAGATTGTGCAATCGGATATACAAGAACTTGATGCAGCGGTAAGGTTATTTTTTTATCTCTTGCCATGATCGCAACATTTGCTGCAAGATTTCCCCCTGCACTTTCGCCTACAACAGCAATCTTTTTAGGATCACCTTTTATTGACGCAGCATTCTTAACGACCCATTCGTAGGCTGCGAAAGCATCATTATGGGCAGTCGGGAATTTATGCTCGGGTGACAGACGGTAAGCAACAGATACCACAACAGCACCCGTCTGTTCGGCAAGTCCCTGAGCCGATGCATTATAAACGTCAAGGTCAGCAATTACAAAACCGCCTCCATGATAATATACGATAACTGGAAATGGTCCGTTTCCGGTTTTAGGTGTATACATTCTAAGATGAATTTTACCTCCCGTGACATCAATATCTGTTCCTGTCGTATCGACTTTCGCTGCTGGCATAGCAATATTGTTTTCCTTCACCAAATCCATCACTGCATCTGTGGGAGTGTGATTTTTTCTGGCTTCTTCAGGTGAAAGTGATTCGATAGGTTTATCACCATAGCTGGCAAGTTTTTCCATAACAGCCTGCATTTCCGGTTTGATTGTTTTCCCCCATTCCGGCTTATTTTCAGTTGGCTTGATAGATAAGACATTGGTAGAATCTCCGGACTTTGAATCTCCGGACTGTGTTGACTCACTCTTTTTCGAGCATGATACTGCAACTGTCAGAAAGCTAAGTGCTAGAGACAATTTGATAATGTATTTTTTCATAAAAATATAATTTGATACCATGCTGATTACTAATTATATGCCAAATTTATGATCAATTCTGTTTTATTTTTCTTTACTTAACTGACTTTTAGATAAACTAACCGGAAACTAACTAAATTACAACTTTTGTATAAAGAGCGGCTCTATTCCACGAATGTAAACACAATGGCAGTAAAAATATTACTTTGTTAGCGTTACAATATAACTAATCCCTAGATGAGGTTGTATAAAAGGCAAATGGAAAAATAGAGGGGCTGAACACGAACGTTATTTCTGCTTTTTAAATATTTCCATCAGGGTTACACCAAGTATAAGAAATGTCAGTCAAATTGAGCATGCCGTTAAAATTATCAGAATTTAACTCTTGTACATGTACAAAACTCGGATGGTGGATCTTACCGCTGTATGTGTAAACAATCATTCCCAGTGCATTTGCTTCGTTTGTCACATCGGTATGTTTGGGATCAACGTTATCAGTAATCAGTTTATCACAGGAGATACACCTACCCTATATATTTAACACGCATATATCCATCAGGAATATAATATATAATGTAAATTTTATTTTTTTATCAATTGAATTTTTATATTTGTGATGTTACGTAAAAGTTAACATTGATTATGGCTCCGGATTTTATTCATACTTATGTTTCAGTTGACTGTGTTGTTTTTGGGTTTGACTTTGACAATAAACTAAACATCTTATTGGTTCAGCACGATTCTGAAGGTTCACCGAGCGAAATGCAGAAAAGATTAGCGGGAAGTCTGATCTACAGTAATGAAGATGTTGATGCTGCTGCAGGCAGAGTTCTCTATGAACTTACAGGAATCAAAAAAATGGTTTTGAAACAATTTAAATGTTATGCTGATCCTATGCGTGCAAGTAACCAAAATGATATTAAATGGATGGGTAAGGAGTATAAGCATAATATTGACAGGATAATTACGGTTGCTTATCTTTCACTCTGTAAAATAGACCATAAGATCAACAGTACAAAATACAGCAATGTTGACTGGTATCCTGTTGACAAAGTACCGTCTTTACCGTTTGACCATAATAAGATCATACAGGAATCCATGATTGAAATCCGAAAATGGATCGAGATTGATTTTTCAATTATTTTTGAACTTTTACCTAAAAAATTTACAATAAGACAACTGTATCAGTTATATTGTGCATTAAGTGAGAAGAAAATTGACATTAAAAATTTTCATAAAAAAGTTTCTTCGTTCAGTTACATCATTCCATTGGATGAGATTGAGAAGAATGTCTCACACCGGGCAGCCAGGTTCTATAAATTTGACGGAAAGGCTTTCAAAAAAAACAATTCAAAATTAATTAAATGATTCATTTTCCAATGTTATGTATTTATCAGTTTATGATATAGGCAGTTCTTCTGTAAAAGTTTGTCTTATAGGGGCAGATCTGAAAAGTATATATTTTAAGACAAATCTTAAAAGTTGGAAAACCATAAATTTAAATCAGCGTCTGAAGAAATATTAAACTTTTTGCGTAACCTGTATTTTCTGCCTTCAATCGCTTTCAATGATGAGTTGGTATACATGGAAATTTCTTTTGTTGAAAGTCCAAGTTTAAGAATAGCGCACAAGGTCAGTTCCGAAGAAGAAAATGATGCATTGGTATAATCAGATAATTTTTTAGTAAAAAGAGGAAATGCTGCTTCAAATTTTTCAAGGAACTGTATGTCGTTGAAGGAGATAGAATCCAGAAGATCTTTTAAATCTTTATCAGAAAGTTCTTTTTTACTGATCTGTTTTCTAAGTTGTTTATTTTCAGTACTTAAATTATCAATTTGAGAAATTTTATAGCTGTTTCGGTAAAGGGAATTATAATAGTCATTTCTTTTTTCTTCCAAAAAGAAATAATTGATGGCCAGCAGGAAAATTTTACATGTAATATTAATAAGCAACAAACGTTGGGCAATATTTTTATAGGGTTCAGAAATGTACGGACCCCATAACTGAAAATTGTTTAAAACAGAAATATAGAGGCATATCAGGGTAAAAGCAAATATAGTAATGACAAAAACAGTGTCTTTTTTGATACTGAAAAATTGATGTACAGCAAGAAAGACAGAAAAATAAAAGAGGAAATAGCCGCTCTCTGCTCCCATCAATGACGAATAGTAAGTAATCAGCATGATAACATACATAAATACAGAAAATGTAAGGTATTTATTTCTGATATACCGTTGTAAAAATAATCCGATTAAAGTGATTGCAGCTACAGTCAGTAATATAATGATCAGATGGTAGGTAAAACCGATCAGGTACATTGAGGCAGAGAACTGAATAATCAGTATAATAAAAATAACCGATAGATATTGATTGATCATAATATGCAGATCCCTGTCACGATTACTGGCGGACTCTTCTAAGCCATAAAATGAGATACTTTTGTAAATTTTTGAGAACAGGGCATCGAATAAACTTAATTTCATAAATTGATTGTGTTTTTAATAGATTGTAAATTTCGTTGTATATAACAGTAAGCAGCATTGATATAGATCAATAAATCAAATTAACTTAAATGGGAAATTGAGCAACAGTTTACGAATGTAGATAACATTCCGTCTTGCAAGAAATCATGCAAAAGAGTGCAAATATAATATTCTGATATATAAGATACGAAATTTCAGGCACTCGAAATAACACGCGTGGAATTTTGAGTATTTTTTTATTTTGTATAATACTTGATAGTCAGTTTTTTGTAAAACGGATGTGAGGGCAAGAAAAGACTGCGAATAATCTTCAAGGTTAATCTAAAAAGTATCTTTCACTGTGCCCCTTGTGACTTTTTATAAATTTTTTAAAACAATAAATACTCTTAGATTACATTAAAAAATAGATCTTTCAGAAAAATCTGTTTTAAGTTTTAGAGATGCAATACTTAACATCTGGCGTAAATAAATGTAGATAAAAAAATGAATAGAGGAAATCTACTGGTTTTTCCGAAGTAATTCTGGGGTGTTTATTCATTTTCAATCGCAGGTTACCAGTTGGAATAATAAAAAAACAGATTTTTACTATTCTGTTATAAATCAGGCAAATGCAAAAATACCCTGTATTTTTTACCTCCATTTGTTTTTTACTTATAGGCATTTCCGTAAATTTATGCGCTGATAACAGAATTCATATAATATCAGTAAAATGGAAGGATATAATTTCGGAATGATCGGTCTCGGCGTAATGGGACGAAATCTTCTTTATAACATTGCCGATAACGGCTTTTCAATAGCAGGATTTGATCTCGATGCTGTCAAAATCAGAGAACTGCAGGAAGGGGTTACTCCTGCAACAAAAGTCATCAGTACTGCAACGGTAGAAGATTTTGTTGCCGCACTTGAAAGTCCTAAAAAAATTATCCTGATGGTTCCTGCCGGCGTCCCTGTTGATGCCGTTCTGGAAAGTCTTAAACCGCTTTTAAGTCCCGGTGACATCGTAATTGATGCCGGTAATTCTTATTTCAAAGATACCGAAAGACGGGTAGCTGATCTGAAGGAGAAAAACCTTCATTTTATGGGAATTGGTGTTTCCGGAGGTGCAGAAGGAGCCAGAAGAGGACCGAGTATCATGCCCGGAGGTGATCTGGAAGCTTTTAAATTAATTCAGCCTATGCTGGAAGCAATTTCTGCAAAAGTGAATGGTGATGCCTGCACAGCCTATATGGGAAATGGTGCAGCCGGAAATTATGTAAAAATGGTTCACAACGGAATTGAATATGCCATTATGCAGCTGATCAGTGAAGCTTACGATTTACTGAGAAAAGGTGCCAGGCTCAACAATGATCAGTTATACGAAGTTTTCAGAGAATGGAATGAAGGCGAGATGAATTCTTATCTGATTGAGATTACACGGGATATTTTTAAACAGAAAGATGATCTGGAAGACGGCTATCTTGTTGACCGGATTTTAGATAAAGCAGGAGCAAAAGGAACAGGGAAATGGACTTCCGAGCAAGCCATGGAAATTGGTGTTTCTATTCCGACTATTGATATTGCGGTAACTTCCAGGATTTTATCGGCCTATAAGGAAGAACGGACAAAAGCATCTCAGATCTATTCTAAAAATGAAATTATCAATCCTGAAAATACAGAATTATTCATCAAAGAAGTTGGTGAGGCGCTGTACCTGGCAACCCTGATCAGCTATGCGCAGGGGCTGGCCTTATTGGTAAAAGCTTCTGAAGAATACAGTTTCGAAACTTCTCTTAAAGATGTGGTGAAAATCTGGAGAGGGGGGTGTATCATCCGTTCTGTTTTACTGGAAAAATTCTACGCAGCCTATTCAAAAGATTCAGATTTATCTAATATCCTACTGGATCAGGACATTTCTGAAATCGTAAAAGCGAAAATTTCATCATTAAGGAAAACTGCCGCATTTGCAGCATCAAACGGAATTTCAGGGCTGGGGCTTCAGACCGCTTTAGGATATTTTGATGCATATACAACAGAATCTCTGCCGGTAAATCTGATTCAGGCCCAACGTGATTATTTCGGAGCACATACCTATCAGAGAACAGACAGGGAAGGTGTTTTCCATACTTCCTGGAAAACTGAAAATATTTAATATCCCGAAAAAATGAGTGAAAATAAAATCCTGCAGCCAACGACGATCATTATTTTTGGTGCAACGGGAGATTTAGCCAAAAGAAAACTTTTTCCTGCTTTTTACAATCTGTATATCGACGGCAGAATGCCCAAAGGCTTCAATATTCTGGCATTGGGAAGAGCAGATAACAGCGATGAATATTTTAAAAATTACATCAGAGAAAATCTTGAACAGTTCTCCAGAAAAAAAGTACGTTCAGAAGACTGGGCAGGTTTTCAGGCACATATCACCTATTTCCGACATCAGCTGGATGAAGAAAGTTCTTACAAAGATTTATATAAGAAGTTAGAAAAATTTGATAACGTCTACGGAAAACGGGGGAACAGATTGTTTTACCTTTCAATCGGTCCCAATTTTGTTTCGACGATATCCAATCATATTAAAAATACTGAGTTAGCTTCCGATCCTCAAAAAGACAGAATTATCATCGAAAAACCTTTCGGACACGACAAACAGTCGGCGATAGAACTGAATGATCTGCTGGCTGAGACTTTCGAAGAGGAACAGATCTACCGTATCGATCATTATTTAGGGAAAGAAACCGTACAGAATATCCTTGCATTCAGATTTGGGAATTCTATTTTTGAGCCATTGTGGGACAGTAAACATATTGAATCCGTACAAATTACGGTCGCTGAAGAAGTGGGCGTAGAGACGAGAGGAAGTTTTTACGAACAGACCGGAGCACTTCGGGATATGATTCAGAATCACCTGTTGCAAATCCTTTGCATGGTCGCTATGGAGCCACCGGCTTCGCTTGAATCCGGAGAAATCAGGGATCGGAAAGTAGATGTCCTGAAATCCATCCGAAGGATTTCTTCTGATAAAGTAGATCATTATGCGGTAAGAGGACAATACGGAAAAGGTACTGTCAACGGTGTCAAAGCAAAAGGGTACCGCCAGGAGGACGGAATTGCTCCCGATTCAAATACAGAAACTTTTGCAGCCGTAAAATTCTATCTTGATAACGAAAGATGGCAGGATGTCCCATTCTACATCCGTACCGGAAAAAAGATGAAAGAAAAACATTCTTACATCACGATTCAGTTTAAACCGCTTCCAACTTCAACATTCTCAGAGACTTCTCAGCAACTGTCTGCCAACAGGCTGATCATCAATATTCAGCCATTGATGGATATCAGATTGCAGTTTATGGCCAAACAGCCGGGGCTTTCCCTGGTTTTAAAGCCTGTTGAAATGATCTTTGATAATTTTGCATGTCAGGAAGATACTCCCGAAGCGTACGAAACTTTACTGCTGGATGCGCTTATCGGTGATCTTACCCTGTTTATGCGTTCAGATCAGGTTGAAGAAGCGTGGGATGTGGTCAAAACAATTCAGGAAACCTGGGAAGGCAGAAAAGATTCTTCATTTCCGGATTATGAAGCAGGCAGCTGGGGGCCGGAAGAAAGTTTTGCTTTGGTTGAGAGACAGGGGCACAGCTGGGTTTAAAATGATTTACATGTAAAAAAAAGAAAATGAATATTACCGTATTTGAAGATTTAGGAACACTATATAAAAAAGCAGCAGATCATTTTGTTGATTTATCAAAAAAATCAATTGAGAAGCATGATCGTTTTACGGTTGCTCTAAGCGGAGGTTCTTCTCCGAAAGCTATTTTTAATTTACTGGCAACAGATGAATATGCAGAAAAGATAGAATGGAATAAGATCTTTTTTTTCTGGGTCGATGAACGCTGGGTTTCACTTGAGGATGAAAAAAGCAATGCAAAAATGACATTTGAAGCACTTTTCGATAAAGTTCCTGTCAGCAGAGACAGGATCTTCCCCATGTATAAGGATGGAACAGAGCCGGAAAAATATGCTGAAGAATATGAACAGCAGATTAAAAAGACTGTTGGAGAAAAAGGTGTTTTTGATTTTATTCTGTTGGGAATGGGAGATGACGGTCACACCGCATCATTGTTTCCGGGTGAAGAAGTTCTGAATGAGAATGAAAAATGGGTTTCTGCGTACTATCTGAAACCACAGGAAATGTTCAGGATCACTTTGACTGCACCGGTAATTAACAATGCCGAAAATATTTTGGTGGTTGCATTCGGTGAATCCAAAAAACATGCTCTGAATGAAGTATTGAATGGAGAATACAATCCAGAATTATATCCTTTACAGCTTATCCGTAAAAAAGAGGGTTTCCTGTTTTTCACAGACAAGAAAGCGATGGGTTAAAAAAAAAAGCATGAAATTTATATAAAGAATATATTTCCTGTCAGAATCAAAACAGCACCATAGATCAGATTTCTATTGGTGCTGTTTTATTTTCAGAGACTGTTTTATTTACTCTTTATGATACGGACAGCCTGCCGGAGGATTCGCACTTTCAGTCAGAAGGGCAGCCTGTAATTTCGGACTGTCAAAAAACTGCTCTTCGATCACACGTCTCTGATCAGCAGGGAGATCTTCCAGTTTACGGAGGGTATTGACCTGAATGTGAGGCCAGCTTGTCGTACCTCCGTCATTTCCGAAATCAAATTCGAAAAATACGATCTGTTCGTACTGCAGCTGAATAATTTCCTTTCCGTCTTCTACTACTGTTTCAATCCACAGGCGGAAATCCACTTCAACCGTAGGAACAAACCGGTTGACAAAAGGAACATTTAAAATCCCACCCTGCGCTCCGGTCTTCATCTTTGAGGACATCTGCACGAGCACATAGTTCGTTACCTTCTGCCCGCTTAAAGTATCTCTCAGACGCAGATCAGGTCTTACGGAGTACGGATACAGGTCATCAGCAAGTATTCTCTGTGTATAAATTTTATTGGAGCCCGGGTCATTTTCATCAGTGAGTTTCTCATGCACCCACGCAGGAGCAGGTTCATCAAGGTCAATGGGAGATGAAACACTTGCCCCTGCACCACCCATTGTGCGGGAGATGGCAAGATAATCAGGTTCCCATGCAGCATTGCCGTATGGAAATTGAGGCGAACCGTTAATTAAATAATCAGAACCTTCCGGCGCAATATCTCCCAGTAAAGTAATTGTGCTGCCGTGAGGAATAACACCGCTTCTCGAAATAGAATAATCAGGAATGAAGTAAGGACCTTTGATCCCGTCTCCCGGTTGGAGTTCCTGGGCAGGTATGATCTCGTAATATTCCTGTCCTTCCTGCAGTTCGCTTAAAAGAATGTACTTCTTATGATTTTCATCGGCTGATATCTGAACTAAAGGTTCATCTCTGTATTCTCCGGTATATCCGTAATTTTTATAATCTTCTTCAGAAAATGCATGAATACCGCGGTCTTTTTCGATGGATTCCTTTGTCGCAGCATGATTGTACACATCGCTAAGCCATAAATACATCCCGTTTTCCTCATGGATAGACATGTACTGCAAATCCTGCTTTCCAGCTTCTCTGTTGACACTTTTAATCGTCTGCTCATATTTTACAGCACCACAAAATAACTCACTTGCACCGCCACGGTTACGGACCCCTCCGGGAACCAGTGAAAATGTTAACTTTTCAATATATTCCTCACAGTCGAAACTGAATTTTCCGGGAATCGTTCCGGAATTTGTTCCCGGCGAGGGCATGATTGTCGTATGGATTCCGCTTCCCAGTGAAGGTTGATTTATATTTTTATTGTAGTTGGCATTATAACTTACCCATGTGCCGTCCAATGCTGCTAAAACACCATAATCAACATTGTTGGCTATCTCCTGCAGATTTTTTTCCCTGAAGGGCAGCACAGGATCATCGATGAGAAGTTTTGAGTACCCCGACATGATCTGAGCCAAAGTACTTTTATGCTCTCCCGGGCTCTTTCGGAATAACTGTTCACCTGTTTCTTTACTTTCTTTTTTTCTTTTAAGCATGATAGATCGTTTTTATGGTTATTAATAAATCATATAAGTAGGTTAATGCAGTACTGAACTTTTGTGAATCAGAACATTGACTTCGGACTTTAATAGTCACAGTTTATGTTAATGAAAATCAGTATATTCCGTTAAACTGTAAATTTTCTGACAATAATAAACACAGTATGAATGATTTCAGTTTTATAAATGATTCACAATGATCGGTTTCAGCAATCCCAAAATTACTCAGATACTGTTGAATTAAATTCAGTATTTCTACTCAAATCTGTTTTGATAAGTGGAGAGGTAATCCTGTAGGAAATTGTATTATTGTTATAATGATAAGCTGAATTTGATTGATCAGCAGGCTCAAACGTATCTCAAAACTGTTCACATGAAAGAGCAGGATGCTGTAAGCGCTCAGAATATATATTTTTATGAAAATGAAATGAAAGAATAATATTCCAGATGATGGTCCTCTACGCACATTAATTAAAAAAGTCTTTGTGCTCTGTGTTGAGCAGAACGTTTATACAAACTTTGCGTTACATGTCAGCATTTTACTATTATGAGGAACGTCTGACTGAAGGTTATTTTACTGATTTTTGTGCTTTATAAATGAACAGTCAGATAAATCTGGTGATACAGCAATATAACTATCTTATGAAATTTAAAAATACATCCAATATCCTGTGTTCTTTTTTGATACTTTTTCTTTCTTCCGCAGGATTGAAAAGCCAGGACAAATTCCCTGACGGAACAACAATTCCAAAATGGTTTAAGGAAAACAAACCGACCGATATCAACCGATTGGGAAAGAAATACGTTCTTACAGCGAACGGAATGAAGAATGACAGTACGATTCTTCAGACCAGAGAACTTCAGGCTGTCATTGATTTGGCAGCGAAAAACGGAGGCGGAGTTGTGGTAGTGCCAAAGGGAACATTTCTCATCAGTTCGGTTTTCTTCAGACAGGGAACACATTTGCATCTGGAAAATGGGGCGAAATTAAAAGGGAGTGATGATATTAATGATTTTCCGGTAGTAACCACAAGGATGGAAGGTCAGACTGTAAAATATTTTCCGGCTTTAATTAATGCTGACGGGCTGGACGGTTTTACGATTTCCGGAAAAGGAACTTTGGACGGAAACGGACTTCGCTTCTGGAAATCATTCTGGAAAAGACGCGAATGGAATCCCAAGTGTACCAATATGGACGAAATGAGACCCAGAATTATCTATGTTTCCAATTCAAAAAACGTTCAGGTAGAGGGGATTACGATTAAAAATTCACCTTTCTGGAGCACGCATTATTATAAGAGTGATTTTGTTAAATTATTAAACCTGACGATTCTTGCTCCTAAAGAACCTGTAAAAGCACCAAGTACAGATGCTGTTGACATCGATGCGTGTACCAATTTCCTGATCAAAAACTGCTATATGTCGGTTAACGACGATGCGATAGCATTGAAAGGCGGGAAAGGTCCGAAGTCCGATAAAGACCCGAATAACGGCGAAAACAGAAACATCATTATCGAAGACAACAGTTTCGGATTCTGCCACAGTGTTCTGACTTGCGGAAGCGAATCAATTCACAATTACAATGTGATTCTTAGAAATTCCAAAGTGAATGATGCATCAAGACTATTACATTTAAAAATGCGTCCCGACACGCCTCAGCATTACGAATATCTGACGGTTGAAAATATTACCGGAAATGTAAAAACGTTCCTGTATGTGAAAGGCTGGAACCAGTTTTTTGATTTGAAGGGTGAAGAAAGACCAAAAAAAGGATTGGCAAACAATATTACTCTAAAGAACATTGACATCAGTTGTGAAACAGCTTTCTCTATTGAAAAATCAGACCTTTTTGATCTGAAGGATTTTACGTTTGAAAACATTAAAATAAAAGCTTTAAAACCTGAAATGCAAAATCTAAATAGTATTCAGAATTTAAAGCAAAAAAATGTCAGTGTAACGCAGGTGGCTTCTCTCACGCAATCTTACGACAAAAAAGACGATTCCGATATTTCTGCTAAATGAGTTTTTTTTCCAAAATATTCGTTCTTTTATGCTTTTGCTCACAGTTTCTGCATGCTCAATATAAGGAAATCCAATTCCTGAGCGGGACAGATTCTGAGCATACGAAAGAATGGGATTTTTGGATAACCGGCGGACGAAAGTCGGGAAGCTGGAACAAAATTAAGGTTCCTTCACAGTGGGAACAGCAGGGATTTGGCTCGTATAACTACGGACGGGATTACGTCACCTACGGTAAGAATTTTAAATTCAATGATGAAGTAGGTTTGTATAAACATAAATTTTCAGTTCCGAATTTATGGAAAGGAAAATCAGTCAACATCGTTTTTGAAGGTTCGATGACGGACACCGAAGTGAAAATCAACGGAAAATTAGCCGGAGAAATTCATCAGGGCGCTTTTTATGAATTTAAATATGATATTTCTGACAAATTAATTTTTGGAAAAGAAAATATTCTGGAAGTAAAAGTTTCCAAAATGTCTGCAGATAAGTCGGTCAACAACGCAGAACGGCTGGCGGATTATTGGGTTTTGGGAGGAATTTTCCGACCGGTTTATCTTGAAGCCACTTCAAAAGAAAACATCTCATGGACAGCGATTGATGCCAAAGCAGACGGAAGTTTCCGTTCAAAGATTCATTTAAGAGGAATCCAGTCTGTCAATAAGGTAAACGTCGAAATTTTTGATGCTAAAAATAATCTCGTTGGTGAATCGCAGATGATCATTCAGAAAGGAGATACTTTAAAACAGGTTTACTTCTCTGTTAAAAATCCAAAACTCTGGACGGCTGAAACCCCTGATTTATATAGGGCGAAATTCAGTTTATATAAAAACAGCAAAAACATCTTTCAAAGCGAAGAAAAATTTGGTTTCCGGACGATTGAAATCAAAAAAGGCGACGGGATTTACGTCAACGGAACCAAAATCAAAATGAAAGGGATCAACCGCCATGTCTGGTGGCCTGAAACCGGAAGAGCGGTCAACAAAAACATTGATTTAATGGACGTTCAGCTCATCAAGGAAATGAATATGAATGCCGTTCGCTGTGCTCATTATCCACCCAATAAATCTTTCCTGCAGATTTGCGATTCACTGGGCTTGTATGTTCTGGATGAATTGGCAGGATGGCAAAAAAAATACAGCACGGAAGTCGGCAAAAAGCTTGTAAGAGAAATGGTGAAGAGAGATGCCAATCATCCATCAATCATTTTCTGGAGCAACGGAAATGAGGGCGGACATAATTTTGATCTGGATGCAGAATATGCAAAGTACGACTTGTCAAACCGTCCTGTCATTCATGCACATCATAAACCGGGAAACGCTTTTAACGGTATCGACTGCAATCATTACGAAGACTATTACAGCACCAAAAAAATCCTTGAAGGAGAAAATATTTATATGCCGACCGAATTTCTGCACGCGCAGGACGACGGGGGTGGCGGAACTTCTCTGGCCGATTACTGGGAACTTCACTGGAATTCAAAAAAAGGAGCAGGTGGATTTCTGTGGGCGTTTGCAGATGAAGGTCTTGTACGGACAGATTTTAATAATCAGATTGACGTCAATGCGATTAATGCTCCGGACGGAGTGGTGGGTCCGCATCGTGAAAAAGAAGGGAGCTTTTATGCCATTCGGGAAATTTACAGTCCGGTAAAAATTGATTTGAAAACCTTGCCGAATGATTTCAATGGGATTGTTCCTGTTGAAAACAGATATCATTTTACGAATTTAAATGAATGTCAGCTCGAATGGAAACTGGTCAGATTTAATACAGCATTTTCCTCAGAACCCGGATTTAATGTACTTCAAAATGGAAAAGCAGTATCTCCGAATATTAAACCAGCAGAAAAGGGAAATATTAAACTGAATCTTCCTCAAAACTGGAAAGAGAGTGAGGCATTAATGCTGACTGCAACCGATTCTTTCGGAAAGGAAATCTACACGTGGACCTGGAAAATCAAATTTAATGATGATATTTCAAAACAGTTTTCTAAATCTTTAATCAAAGAATTTCCGGTTTCAGTGGTTGAAAATGATTCATTATTTATTTTAAAATCAGACGAAAAAG
This sequence comes from uncultured Chryseobacterium sp., assembly GCA_963526305.1. GTDB lineage: Bacteria > Bacteroidota > Bacteroidia > Flavobacteriales > Weeksellaceae > Chryseobacterium. Next base: position 519,037 of record CAURNW010000002.1, read on the forward strand.
AATTTTCATTTGGAAAAAAAGATGGGTTGCTAAAGTCAGTTATTGTCGACAAAAAAGGCAGGAAAATGACTTTCAGAAACGGACCGGTTTTCGTTAACGGAAAAACAGAATTATCAGCTGTAAAATCTTTTACAGAAGGACAAAATCAGGTTATTCAGATTGCCTGCAAAAACGGAAACAAGGCAGTCTGGAAACTAAATCCGAATGGAATTTTGGAATTAAATTACGAATATTCTCTCTCAGGAGATTATCAGTTTGCAGGCGTAAGTTTTGACTATCCGGAAAATTACGTGATTAGCGCAAAATGGCTGGGAAAAGGTCCGTATCACGTTTGGAAAAACAGAACTCAGGGACAAACCTACAACGTCTGGCAAAATCTGAAAAACTCAACCCGAACAGGTTTTTTACCTTGGATTTATCCCGAATTTAAAGGGTATTTCGATGATGTGTCCTGGTTGCAGCTCAATACTGCCGAAGGAAAGATTACGATCGGAACAAAAGAAGAAAAAATGTCTGTCAGACTTTTTGATTTTTACGGAATTTACGGTGCTGAAGGGTATCCTAAACTGCCGGCAGGAAACGTTTCTTTCCTTGATGCGATTCCTCCACTGGGAACAGCTTTGGCTTTTAATATTAATAATGATACTTCAACTTTAGGACCTGAAAGCAAACCGAATCATCTGAACGGAACATTTAAAAGAACTTTGTATTTCTACTTTGGCCTGCCGGATTTAGGCAGTGAAAATAAGCAGTTTACAATGCCAAAAGAAAATATTTTAACAGATTAATGATGAAAAAAGGATTAGCGTTTTTGATACTATTGATTTGTTCATTTTATTTTGGACAGCAGACCGGTTTCAAATTTGATTTTGGCGGAAGCAGAATCGAAAACGGATTTATTCCGATTACATCTATGTCAAAATTTGATCAAAAAACGGGTTACGGATTTATGAATATTTCCGGTTTGAAATCGGTTGACAGAGGTGGGAACCCTTTGACAGGTGATTTTATCACCAGCGACAAACCGTTTTATTTTTCAGTGGCAATTCCGGAAGGCAATTATGATATTAAACTGAATCTGGGCGATTCAAAGGGAACTTCCGAAACAACCATACGCGTTGAAAACCGCCGTCTGATGCTGAATGATATCAAAACAAAAAAGGGTGAAATCACTGAAAAACAAATTTCGGTTCATGTAAAAGACAGCATTATCCGAAATCAGGACGGAACTCAGATTGGAATTGTAAAGTTGAAACCGAGAGAAAGAAAATATTTACATTGGGACAATTTGCTGACAATAGAATTCAATGGCAAAGCTCCGAAGGTTTCTTCGGTTATTATTGAACCCAACAAAACTGCTAAAACGATTTATCTGACCGGAGACTCTACGGTTGTGGATGCACAATACGAACCTTGGGCATCGTGGGGACAGATATTACCGTACTTTTTCGTTCCCAATGAAGTCGTGATTGCCAATTACGCCGAGAGCGGAGAAACTTTAAAAGCCTTTGAAGACCGTCACCGAATCGATAAAATCCGGAATAAAATTAAATCGGGAGATTATTTGTTCATTCAGTTTGGGCACAACGACCAAAAAGCGGGCAACAGTACAAAATCCGGTTACAGAAAACGACTCAAAGAATGGATTTTGAAAGCCAGAGAATTGGGTGCAATTCCGGTTTTGGTCACGTCAATGAACCGCAGGGTTTTTGATGTAAACAATAAAATTGTCAATACACTGGATGATTTTCCCGATGCAATGCGGGAAATCGCCAGAGAGGGAAAAGTCGATTTAATTGATTTAAATGCATTGAGCAAAACCTTATTTGAATCGATGGGACCGGAAAAGGCGAAAAGAGCATTCGTTCATTATCCGGCAAACGCTTATCCCAATCAACCGACAGCTTTGGCAGATGACACGCATTTCAACACTTACGGTGCTTACGAATTAGCGAAATGTGTCGTGAAATCCATCGTTGACCAAAATTTGCTCTTAAAGAGATATATTTCAAAAAATTATAAAAATTTTAATCCATATAAACCTGATGATTTTGAAAAATTCAATTGGCCGGAATCTGTCTTTACGGAAAGTCTGAAGCCGGATGGAAACTAATTGTTAAATGATTTTCAAAGAAATTTTGTTTACCCCAATCCTAAAGGGAGCAAAATTCCTTTGAAAATTTCATCAAAATAGTTTCTTCTTTAGTTCGGGGAAAATCTTTGATTTTTAAAACTAATATGTTCTTCTAAAAAGCCGAATCACAAACTTATATGACTCATGTGTCCAAAATATTTTGTGACTTGTGGTTAATTTTAAAAAGTAGAAATTAGCCTGATAGAAATTAATTGTTAAATGATTTTCAAAAGAATATTGTTCACCCCAACCCTAAAGGGAGCAAAAGTCCTTTGAAAATTATCAAATCGTTCCTTTTTTGGTTCGGGGAAATAATTTTGATAAGACATGAAAGTCCTGAAAGGACGAAATCGTGATTCAGCCGTAGGAGAAAATCTTTGATTTTTAAAACTGATGTGCTCTCTTTATAAGCCGAATCACAAACTTATATGACTCATGTGTCCAAAATATTTTGTGATTTTGTGGTTAATTTTAAAAAGTAGAAATGAGCATGATGGAAATTAATTGTTAAATGATTTTCAAAAGAATATTGTTCACCCCAACCCTAAAGGGAGCAAAAGTCCTTTGAAAATTATCAAATCGTTCCTTTTTTGGTTCGGGGAAATAATTTTGATAAGACATGAAAGTCCTGAAAGGACGAAATCGTGATTCAGCCGTAGGAGAAAATCTTTGATTTTTAAAACTGATGTGCTCTCTTTATAAGCCGAATCACAAACTTATATGACTCATGTGTCCAAAATATTTTGTGACTTTGTAGTTAATTTTAACTGTGGTGAAATTAAAAAGTAAAAATGAGCCTGATGGAAATTAATTGTTAAATGATTTTCAAAGGAATTTTGTTTATCCAAACTCCAAAGGGAGCAAAACTCTTTTGAGATTTTATCAAAATTGTTTCTCTTTGGTTCGGGAAAATAATTTTGATAAGACATGAAAGTCCTGAAAGGGAGAAATCGTGATTCAGCCATAGAAGAAAATCTTTGATTTTTAAAACTAATATGTTCTTCTAAAAAGCCGAATCACAAACTTATATGACTCATGTGTCCAAAATATTTTGTGACTTTGCGGTTAATTTTAACTGTAATTAAATTTAAAAAGTAAAAATGAATATCAAAAATATCATAAAATTCAGTGTTATCTGTTTTGCCTTCGGAAATCTTTCCGCACAAAATCCGTGGCCTAAAACCACAGAGACTGCAAAACCATGGACGCGCTGGTGGTGGATGGGAAATGCCGTAGATGAAAAAGGATTGGATAAGCAATTGACAACTTTAAATAAAGCAGGTTTCGGAGGTGTGGAGATTGTACCGATTTACGGTGCAAAAGGTTTTGAAAAACAATACCTCAGTTATCTTTCTCCCGAATGGATGAAAATGCTTCAGTTTACCACCAACAAAGCAAAAAGCCTGAATATGGGCGTTGATATGTCAGTCGGAACAGGTTGGCCGATTGGTGGACCTCAAGTCAGCGAAAGTGATGCGGCAACGAAGATGATTGTGCAGATTTACGAAATTCAACCAAATGAAAAATTTTCAGATAAAATTGTTCTGAAAGACGAAAAACAGAAGAATTTAAAGACCGTAAAACTTGATATTGTGACCGCCTATAATGAAAAAAATGAAGCGCTCATTTTAACTGATAAAGTGAGTGCTGACGGCTCTTTAAACTGGAAACCCACATCTGGAAAATGGTCAGTTTATGCAGTTTTTGTCGGTAAAACCCTACAAAAAGTAAAACGTGCCGCACCGGGTGGAGAAGGCTATACTTTAGACCATTTTTCCTCCCATGCTACAAAAGATTATCTAAAAACTTTTGATAAAGCTTTTGGTAATTCAAATTATGGGATTCGTTCTTTTTTCAACGACAGTTATGAAGTGTACAACGCAGACTGGACGCCTGATTTTAAAGAGGAATTTCAGAAAAGAAGGGGTTATGATATAAGTCCGTACATCAAATATCTCGTGAGCAATGAGGAAAATGAAACAGCAGCAAGAATAAAATCAGATTACAGAGAAACGTTGAGCGATTTGATTTTAAATCGTTTTACCGGAGATTTTACCAATTGGGCACATGCCAAAAACTCAAAAAACACCAATCAGGCGCATGGTTCGCCAGGAAATCTACTGGATTTGTACGCTGCAGTCGATATTCCCGAATCTGAAACTTTCGGAAGTTCAGTTTTTGATATTCCGGGGTTGAAAAGAGATACCGCAGACATTCAGAAATCGGATATGCCGGATTTTACTATGTTGAAATTTGCTTCGTCCGCTGCGAATGTTACGGGCAAAAAACTTACTTCCAATGAAACTTTCACGTGGCTGACCGAACATTTTAAAACCTCATGGTCTCAGGCAAAACCGGAAGTGGAACAGGTGTTTTTATCAGGAATCAACCACGTTTTCTATCACGGAACAACATATACGCCGGCGGATGTACCTTTTCCCGGATGGCTGTTTTATGCCTCGGTGAATTTCGTTCCGGAAAACAGTTTATGGCCGCATTTGAAAGGGTTAAATTCCTACATCGAAAGGACTCAATCTGTTTTACAAAGCGGAAAACCGGATAACGAACTGCTGATGTACTGGCCGATTTACGATCAGTGGGCCAGTCCGAAAGGGAAAGATATGACATTCAAAGTTCATAATGTTGAAAAATGGTTACAGCCTACTCCAATGTATGAAAATCTGAATAAACTCAGTAAAATGGGATATTCTTTGGATATGATTTCCGATAAAATGATTGGCGAATCGAAGTCGGAAAACCAGAAAATTCAGGTGTCGAAAGATGGTTCTGTGTATCAGGTTCTGATCATTCCTGAACTGACATATATGCCCGAATCTACTTTAAAAAATATTCTGGAGTTGGCTCAAAATGGAGCTTCAATCATTTTTCAGAACGAACCAAAAAATATTCCTGGAAATTTTGAGGTGGAGAAGAGAAGAGCTCAGTTAAAATCCTTGTGGCATCAGATTCGTTTTCAAAATCAGGCAGGAAACTTGACAATGGCGAACTTCGGTAAAGGAAAGATTGTTTTGAGTCCTGATGTTGCGAAAGCTTTGGAATATTTAAAAATTGAAAGAGAAAAACTGACTGACACCGGATTAAAATTCGTAAGAAGACAGTTTGACGGCGGAAAATACTATTACATCGTCAATCACACTTCAAAGAATATCAATCAAAATATTAATTTGAATTTTACAGGGAAACAGGTAGTTCTGATGAATCCCGGAAATGGTGATTTCGGAATTGCTGAGACTCAGAATAATTCAGTTCGTATTCAGTTGAAATCAGGAGAATCTTTGATAATAAGGAATACTGAAAATATCAATACGTCAATACCTAATTGGCATTACACAGAAAAAGCTGATTCGCCGATAGTTCTCAGCCAACCTTGGCAACTGACTTTTAAAGAAGGCGGGCCTCAACTTCCGAAAGCGAAAAATTTAACAAAGCTTAAGCCGTGGACGAATTTCACAGAAGACACTCAAACGCAAAGCTTTTCGGGAACCGGAGTTTACACGACCACTTTAAAATTAAAAAAGAAAGATTCCGACGATTATCTTATGAAATTCGGTAAACTCTACGAAAGTGCAAAAGTGATGATCAACGGTCAGGAAGCAGGAATTGTATGGAGTCTGCCTTTCGAAATTAACATTGGAAAATATTTAAAGAAAGGAAAAAATACCATTCAAATCGAAGTCTGCAACCTGATGGCCAACAGAATCCGCGATATGGATCAAAAGAAAATTCAGTGGCGAAATTACCATGAAATCAATTTTGTGAATATTAACTACAAGCCTTTCGATGCATCCAACTGGAAAGTTCAGCCTTCCGGTCTTGATGGCGAAATTCAGTTAATTCCAATTCATTATTCAAAGTGATTTTAATAATGACTAAGCATGAAATCTATAAAACTTAACTCTGCGTTCTATATAAGTGAAACGGCTCTGTACCCCTTTAAACAGTTAGCAGTCTAAAAAATTTTGAGAACTCTGCGTTCAAAAAATTACGACAAAAAATTAAAATAAAATAATTAAAAATGAATACAAAAATCATCATAAAAACATTCGCACTAGCAACTTTACTGACCTTTAGTTTCTCTAATGCCCAGCAGAAACCAAAAGTCGTGTTAGACAACTTTTTCAACAACGAAAAAAAGGAAAACAAGGAAACAAAAGTTTTAGAATCGTGGCATTACACGTGGAACGACACCAGTAACGGAGGATTTTCGCTGTTGGGAGAAATATTCACAAAACAGGGCGCAGAAATCAGTACTTTGAATACTGCTCCCTCCAGGAAAGATCTGAAGAACGCCAGTATTTACATCATTGTAGATGCGGATATTGACAAAGAAGCATATGGCGGAAAAGCCAATCTGATAGACCCGACAAGCATTAAAAACCTGACGGACTGGGTTAAAAAAGGAGGAGTTTTGGTTTTGATGAGCAATGATAATGGCAATTCGGAGTTTGAACATTTCAATAAACTGGCAGGAGAATTTGGGATTCATTTCAATGATGACAGTTACAACCGCGTTCAGAAAAGAGAATTTGAGCAGGGAAAAGTCATGGTTCCGGCCGGCAATGAAATTTTTTCTGAGCAGAAATTATACATGAAAGAAGTGAGTTCCATCGATGCTAAATTTCCTGCCAAAGGAATTTTGACCGCTGAAGGAAAGAATATCGGAGCGATTGCCAAATTCGGCAAGGGGACTGTTTTCGCCTTGGGCGATCCTTGGTGTTATAACGAGTACATCGACGGCAAAAAACTTCCCGCAGATTTTACCAATTATCAGGGAACTGAGGAGTGGGTAAAATGGTTATTGAAGCAAACTTCCGGTAAATAATTTTTGGAGTGCAATCGGTTGAATTTGACTAATCAGAATAAATGAATCAAAGCAAGAAATGTTATCGGACAACCCGGTCGACTTTCTGCCTGAGCTTGAAAGTCTTAGGAATTTATTTAAAATCTTAGCTGAATTTCCAAGCATTGTCCCGAAGATTCAGGATTGTTTCTTTTGTCTGACTTTGTCGAATTTTCGATTTCAAGACAAAGAACTGATTGTCTGATAAAGAATAAACGACATTAAGCTTACAAAAATTGAGAAATAGAATTATGAGAATTAAATATATCATCATTACATCTGCCATTTTTCTTTCACAGGTATTTTCAGCCCAAAGACAAATGGAATATCTGAAAAGAGGAATCGTTGCCATGCCTGCAGATTCAGGTGTTTTTGTGAGTTGGCGTCTGCTCGGTACAGAAGCTCAGGATACCCATTTTGATATCTATCGGACTGAAAATAATTCTTCAAAAAAACTGAACGGAAAACCACTTTTTAACGAAACCAATTTCTTAGATAAAACCGCAGATAAAACAAAGAATTACACCTATTTTGTCAAATCAAATACTCAGGACAAATCGGTTGATATTGATTCTGCAAAATACATAGCCAATCAAAAACCGTATTTTTCAATTCCGTTGAAAACGCCTGCAGGTTACACGCCCAATGATGCTTCTGTAGCCGATTTGGATGGCGACGGCGAATATGAAATCATTCTCCATCAAACCGGAAGATCGAAAGACAACAGCCAGAAAGGAGAAACTGACCCGCCAATCATTCAGGCTTATAAAATGGATGGAAAGCTTCTGTGGGAAATTAATTTAGGCAAAAATATCCGGGAAGGAGCGCATTATACCCAGTTTTTAGTCTATGATTTAGACCAGGACGGCAAAGCCGAAATCGTGATGAAAACAGCCGATGGCAGCAGAGACGGAAAAGGAAAATTCATTGGCGATCCGACAAAAAATTACGTCAATGAAAACGGAATGATTCTCTCAGGACCTGAATTTATGACCGTTTTTAACGGAGAAACCGGTGCAGAAATTCATACTGTGAATTACCTGGTGCCAAGATTTACAGGCAGCCTACATCCGACCAGTGAAGAAATGACCGAAACGTGGGGCGATGCCAAAGGGAACCGCCTCGACAGATTCTTAGGAGCTGTAGCTTATCTGGACGGCAAAACACCGAGTGTGATTATGTCGAGAGGTTATTACACCAGAACCGCAATGGCAGCCTGGGATTATAAAGATAAAAAACTCATTTTGCGATGGCTTTTTGATACCGAAAGTTCAGAAGAGAATAAAAAATACCGCGGACAGGGAAATCATAATTTAAGTATTGCAGACGTTGACAACGACGGAAAAGACGAAATTGTTTTTGGAGCAATGACCGTTGATGACAATGGAACAGTATTGAACAGTACAGGATTTGGTCACGGAGATGCTTTGCACGTCGGAGATTTAGACCCATCTAATCCAGGCCTGGAAATTTTTGATATCCAGGAAAGGTTTGATGATGCAGGAGCGCATTTCAGAGATGGCAAAACAGGAAAAGTTCTGTGGAAATTACCGTCTACTGTGTATAGTGCCGGAAGTAAGTTCCAGGGTCCGGGAAGAGGGTTGTCCTTAAATATTGACCCTCGTCATGAAGGTTCAGAGTCGTGGGCAGCAGGTGCTGGTCTAAAAGGAATTTACAATACAAAGGGTGAAAAAATAAGTGACAAAAATCCGCCGGCGAATATGGGAATATATTGGGACGGTGATTTCTTGAGCGAAATTTTAGACGGAACCACTGTTTCAAAATGGAACTGGCAGAAAGAGAGATCCGATGTTATTTTTGATGCAAAAAAAATCCAGTGTGAATCGAATAACGGGACGAAGAAAAACCCTGTTTTAGTTGCTGATTTATTTGGAGACTGGAGGGAAGAAGTAATATACAGGACCGCAGACAATCAGGAATTGAAAATTTTTTCCACAAATATTCCGACGAAGCACAGATTGTATACTTTGATGCATAACCCGCAGTATCGTTTAAGTATTGTGTGGCAAAATGTTGGGTATAATCAGCCTCCGCACACCGATTATTATCTGGATGAATCGATTAAGGAAATACCAAAACCTAATGTTGTAACCATAAAATAGATTTAGAGAAAAAAATTAACCACAAAGTCACAAAAGATTTTGGACACATAAGTCATATAAGTTTTTGATTCGGCTTATGAGAAGAGCACATCAGTTTCAAAATCAAAGATTTTCATATTAATCTTATATAAGCGTTAGCGGCTTTGTGAAACTTAAAAAAGTGTAACATGTAAAAAAACTTTGTGAACTTCGTGTTCAAATTCTAATAAAATTATTCAATTATAAATTAAATAAAAATTAAAAAAATAAATAATTACTTATGAAAAAGCTATTAACAACAGGTTTTTTTGCATTGGTCATCACAGGTCTGACTTCCTGCTCAGTACAGAAAAACAGTTCGGCAGGTAAAGTGGAAATTCCTAACAAAAAAGAGGTTCTGGAAGTTTCCAGGAGAGCCAATCAGTATTTTATGAACAAGTGGCCGGATACGAAAAAAGAGATTGTCGGCAAAAAAGTCTGGCCCAGTAATCTCTGGACGAGAGCAGTTTACTATGAAGGTTTGATGGCACTTTATACGGTTGATCCAAAGAAAGAGTACTATGACTATGCAATGTCCTGGGCGAACAGTCACAACTGGGAGTTACAGCGGGGGACATATACCAGGAATGCTGATCATCAGGCTTGCGGACAAACCTATATTGACCTTTACGAAATCGACGGAAGAAAGCATCCGGAAAGAATTAAAAATGTAAAAGCTGCAATGGACAGTATGATCGCTACTCCAAAAGTGGATGACTGGTGGTGGATTGATGCACTGCAGATGTCGATGCCTATTTTTACAAAATTAGGGCGAATCACAGGCGAACAAAAATATTTCGACAGAAATTATGAAATGTATGCCTACACGAAATATAAGCATGGGGGAAACGGTTTGTACAATCAGGCGGATAAAATCTGGTGGAGAGATAAGAGTTTTGTTCCACCTTACAAAGAGCCGAATGGTGAAGACTGTTATTGGAGCAGAGGAAACGGCTGGGTTGTAGCTGCTTTAGCAAAAACGTTACATGACACTCCGAAATCTGATCCTCATTATCAGGAATATTTACAGGATTATAAAGATCTTCTGGCGGCTCTGCTTCCTGTTCAGAGAGAAGATGGTTTCTGGAATGTAAGTTTACATGATCCAAACAATTTTGGAGGAAAAGAAACAACGGGAACTGCATTGTTTGTTTATGGAATGGCTTATGGAGTCAATAACGGATTGATTGACAGAGAAACTTATCTGCCTGTTTTGGTGAAAGCCTGGAACGCAATGGTAAAAGATTCTGTTCAGCCCAATGGATTTTTAGGCTGGGTTCAGGGAACCGGAAAAGAGCCAAAAGACGGGCAGCCTCTTTCTGTAAACAAAGTACCTGATTTTGAGGATTATGGATTGGGGTGTTTCTTGCTGGCTGGAAGTGAGGTTTATAAATTGAAATAGGCTATAGAGGCTAGCAGTATTAAATAAAGCGACAGACATTGTCGCTTTATTTTTTTAAGTTCCGGGATTTTCCCGCAGATTTTCGCAGATGTAGAGCGGAGATTTTCACAGATTTTTTTAATGGAAAACTTGTAGTGGAATGATCCAGAAAGCTAAAATTACAGTCCATTTACTTTTCTGAAAATTGTCTTGGAGATATCGCCGGAATTAAAATTAACGAGCAATCCCAGTTTTAAGCCGGATAATTTTAGATAAGTAATCAATTGTTTGTGATGTACATCAAGTAAATTTTCTACAGATTTTATTTCGATAATTACTTTGTTCTCCACTAAAATATCAAGACGATAGCCGATATCCATTTTTACGGTTTCGTAAATCATCGATAAGCCAATTTGTGTGGAAGTTTGCAAGCCTTTCTTTATAAGTTCGTAAGCTAAGGCAGCTTCGTAAGCGGACTCCAGCAATCCTGGTCCCAATTTGTTATACACAGTAAAAATACACCCTCGGATTTCGTAGGAAATATCATTTTCGTTCATCGCTGTTTTTTATTAAAATTACAAATTTCAATGAAAAATTTCCCTACGATTCTAAAAAATATTCAAAGATAAATCTACAGAAATCCGCGCAGAAAATCTGCGGAAATCTGCGTGAAAAAAATACCTTTGTCAAATTCAGCATGCATGACACTACAAGATGCAAAGTTGTATGCATATTGTTAATTTTCAAATTCAACCAATAGAATAAATTATGAATGCATTATTAGGAGTTTTATTTCATTTCTTAGGAGGCTTTTCTTCGGGAAGTTTTTATTTGCCTTATAAAAAAGTGAAAGGATGGCAGTGGGAAACATTTTGGTTGATTGGAGGAACATTCTCATGGATCATTGTTCCGCCATTGGCAGCGTATCTTACCATTCCAGGATTTTGGGATATTATTCAGAATGCTAGTTCATCAATCTTAGGTTTGACCTTTTTATTCGGTGCTTTGTGGGGAATTGGAGGCTTTATGTATGGTTTGGGTGTTCGTTATTTGGGCGTAGCATTGGGAAGCAGCATTATGTTGGGACTGACAATGGTCATCGGCTCACTCGTCCCGTCAATTTTTTATGAGTTTTCTCCGCAGACCGGAAAAGACAGTATTGGTTTGATGATGTCAAGTTCCTGGGGACAGATGGTGCTTCTAGGACTCTTTGTTTGTGTGATAGGAATTGTTATCAGCGGAAAAGCCGGGGTGATGAAGGATAAAGAACTTCAGAGTGAATCGACAGATCCCCACGGTGTAGCTGTAAAAACAGAATATAAATTTGGTTTAGGTTTAACGGTAGCCATTATTTCCGGAGTTTTGAGCGCATGTTTCAATTTCGGTCTGGAAGCAGGAAAGCCCATGGCAATGGTTGCCAACGAAGCCTGGAAAGCTGCTAATCCGGATCAGGGAGAATTTCTTTTTCAGAATAACGTAACGTATATTGTTGTTTTGTGGGGTGGTATGGCTTCTAACCTGATCGGCTGTCTTTATTTAGCTTTCAAAAACAAATCGTATACAGATTATACCAAAAAAAATGTACCTGTTGTCAAAAATATCTTCTTTTGCGCACTGGCAGGAACGATGTGGTATTTACAGTTTTTCTTCTACGGAATGGGAGAAAGTAAAATGGGCAACGGAGCCAGTTCGTGGATCTTACACATGGCATTTATTATTTTAATCGCTAATCTTTGGGGAGTTGTCATCAAAGAATGGAAAGGAGTTTCCAAAAAAACTATCAGGACCATTTCAGCAGGGATGCTGGTGTTGCTGATCTCAATACTGATTGTCGGATATGGAAATTCTTTACGGTAAATTTTGTATAAATAAGTATTCAATCCTGTATGGATTCTCAAACAGAAAGTACCGTTATATTTTAATTGTTTTGTAAGGCACTGATTTTTTCAGTGCTTTTTTGGTCAAATAATGTGTTTTTTTGTGAAATTATTTCAGAAAACCACCCTTGTACTTAGAGTTGATTTGGTTATATATTTCAAATATTTTATAAGATTCTGTGATTAAATTATTAATGTATTTATATTATCATAAAAATGTTTATAAATAATTAAGATAAATTAAGAATTTTATAATGCAGGATATTGCAGGATGCAGGAATTTGAGTAACAGTGTACTTTGGCGAATGATAAACAATATAAATAAAAATTAATATATGTCTCTAATAATTAAACACAAGAATTTTAAGCCGCTTATCGCACCGCTGTTTTTGCTTGCGTCCGGCTTCATGTTCGGTCAGAAGGCAGCGAGTGATACTGCTAAAGTGGATACAAAAGATATCGAAGAGGTGGTTGTTATAGGTTATGGCAAAGTGAAAAAATCTGACCTTACCGGATCTGTATCTTCTGTCTCTGCAAAAGATTTGGCGGCAACACCGGCAATGAATGCTTTACAAGCGTTGCAGGGAAGAGCGGCAGGTCTGAATATTGTCACGGCAGGCGGTGCTCCCGGAGCAGGTGCCAACGTTACCGTGCGTGGGGGAGCTTCGATTACTCAGGGTACAGAACCACTTTACATTGTAGATGGTTTCCAGTTCGATAACGCATTGAATATCATCAACCCAAATGATATTGAAAGTATAGATGTTTTAAAAGGAGCTTCAGCAATCGCAATCTATGGTGCTCGTGGATCAAATGGTATTATTGTTATTAAAACTAAAACAGGTAAAAAAGGCAGAACGACTATTCAGTACAATTCTTTCATGGCATTTGATATGCTTTCAAAGAAATTAGATATGGTTTCAAACGCTGAACAGTATGTGAAATATCAGTACGAGATGGCGCAGCTTCAGGCAAAAACTACCACTTGGAGTAATGTTTTTGATAACGCCTTAGGTATAGATTCGCCGGGATTTTATACAGGTGCTTTTAACAGGATCAGTAACCGTTATGCATCAGCGCCTGCATTAGATTGGCAGGAAAAAATGCTTGGCGGGACAGGACTCACTCAAAACCATAACGTCAACGTTTCTGCAGGTACCGATAAAACGCAGGTCTTTGTAAGTTACAACTACAATAAGCAGGAAGGATTGCTGCAGAACTTCAGTGAAACACGAAATTCATTACGAGCCAACATCAATTCTGAATTATACAAAGGGATAAGATTGGATTTCAGTTCAATGTTTACTGCCAATTCAACAAATGGAGGAGGAGCATATTCCGGAATGAAAAAAATATTGCTACAGCCTATTACAGGAGGAACATTGTTTACTCAGGATCAGTTATTCAATACTCAGACATTTCCAGATTATACTGCATTAGATTCAAGTTTTGATACAGAGAATCCCTATGTTGAGACCAGAGCTTCTACTTCAAACAGAAGAGCGAGAACATTTTTGGCGAATGTAGGTTTAGAATTTGATTTAATGAAAGATTTCACATTCAGAACTGCAGGATCTTATAACTGGACCAACAGTAAATCTACATCGTTTTCAGATAAAAACTCGCGTGCATTTCTTACAGATCCTGTAAATACAGGAATCAACGGAAGTATAGGAAATTCTGAAGCGTACAGATATCAAATCACAAATACATTAACTTATAATAAAACGTTAGCTGAAAAACATAAGTTAACTGCATTGATTGGTAATGAAATTATCTATCAGGAATCTGAAAGCAGCAGCATGAGGCTGATAAGGTTTCCTTCTATTCTAAATTACGGGCTGGATGATATTACAAATGCTACAGTGGCAGATAAAGATGCAGACAAATCCAGCAATGCTTTACTTTCATATTTTGCACGTGTAAATTATAATTATGACAACCGTTATCTATTAACAGGAACAGTGCGTCGTGATGGTTCTTCAAAATTTGGACCAGAAAACAAATGGGGAGTATTTCCATCAGTTGCTGCAGCATGGAGAGTTTCTCAGGAAGGTTTCTGGAAAGATTCTAAGATTGAAAAAGTTGTTAATGATCTGAAATTCAGATACGAATTTGGAATTGTGGGGAATAACAGTATACCAAATAACGTTTTCAGAACAAATGTGATTGGTACAGATTATCCTGTCAATAGTACTGTGGGAAACCTGGCTTTAGTAACAAGCAGTGTTTTAGGTAACCGTATGGTACAGTGGGAGGAGATGAAATCTACCAACGTAGGTGTGGATTTAGCTTTATTTAATAATAGAATTAAACTAACTTCGGAATGGTATAATAACAATGTAACTGGTATGTTATTAGAAACCGTACTTCCTACTTCTACAGGATATTCCAGACAGTTTAAAAACATCGGTTCTATGAAGAACACCGGTATGGAATTCACCTTAAATACGGTAAACTTAAAATCAGAAGACTTCAGATGGTCTACTGATGCGAATGTTGGATTTAATAAGTCTAAAGTACTGTCACTTGATGAAGGAAGAACTTTCAGAAACTTCAGTGTAGGTAGCAATAGAGCAGGTATGGTAACTTATTATGCAACAGTTGGAGAAGAATTAGGTGATATGTATGGATATGTTTATCAGGGGATTTATACAACTGATGACTTTACACAGGCTTCAAATGGAGCACTTACTTTAAAGCCTGGAGTTGTAAAGCCAGCTACCGGAACTCCAAAACCGGGAGATATCAAGTTTGCAGCTGATAATGAAGCAGGAGACCAGTTTACAAGAAAACTGGTGAAAATAGGAAACGGTACTCCGGATTTTATTGGTGGATTGAGTAATAACTTCTCATACAAAGGTTTTGATTTGGCAGTATTTATGAAATTCAGTGTAGGTGGTGATATTTACAATGCAACTAAACACAGTATGAGCCCGTATGCTTTATTCCAAAACGTACCGTCAGAATTTGGAGACAACTATTATCGTGTGGTTGATCCTAGTACAGGTCAGGCTGCAACGAGTTTGGTGAGATTAAAAGAACTTAACCCTAATGAAAGCGATAGACTTTGGAGCTTAGGAAATACAAATTCCAGCTACATTACTTATCCTTCATCCTATTATGTAGAAGATGGTTCATATTTAAGAATTGCTATGGTAACAGTTGGATATTCTTTTCCAAAAGAATTTTTAAGCCATGTCAAATTATCCAATGCACGAATCTATGCGACTGTTAATAACGTAGCAACGATTACCGGATATTCGGGTTTTGATCCCGAAGTTTCAGCAGCAAGTGGTGTAACTGTTACTCCTGGATATGATAATTCATCATTTCCAAGATCCAGAAGCTATGTTTTAGGGATCAATCTTACTTTTTAATATTTAAATGTTTCAATCATGAAAAATATATTTAATAAACACAACTTAATTAAAAAACTAATCATTATACCAACTATTCTGGTGGCAGGATTGAGCATCAATTCTTGCAGTGATGATTTTCTTAATCAGCCGGCATTTAATTCTTCTGACACAGAATCTGTATTCACAAATATAGAAACTGCAGATGCTTTTGTTCAGGGGCTTTACAGAGGTCTTATTCCTACCGAAATGTTTTATCAATTGGGTGCAGGAGACACAGTTACCCATTCTTCTGAAGATGGGTCAACCAATAATTCTAAATATAATATCTGTAATTATTTTTACGATTCAAAAACGCCTAATACGATTACAGGGGTCTACTCTGCCATGTATGCAGTAATAGAAAGAACGAATATTGCAATCGACAGATTACCAGATATGCCAGCCAGCCCAAAGCGTGATGCTCTTTTGGCAGAAGCTAAGGCAATTCGTGCATTTTGCTACTACAACTTGATCAGAGTTTACGGTGATGTGCCTGCAATATGGATACCTTTGGAAGAGGCAGATCCTAACGATCCCAACACATTATATCCTAAACGTACTTCACGCGATGTTATATATGATAAAGTTATCGGTGACATCCAAGAGTCGGTAAACAGTTTGCCGGTTTCCAACGGGACACCAGAAAGATTAAACAAGCAGTCTACCAATGCACTTTTAGCGAAAATTGCTTTATATGCAGCAGGTTATTCTCTTCGTTGGGATCTTAATACCGGAGCTCCCGGGATCGTATCTCGCCGTCCGGACAATGCCAGAGTACAACAATTATATCAAATTGCAGATGGTGCAGCTGCTTCTGTAATCAATGGTGGAACCAACAGTTTGGTACAGGCGTCAGGTGGAAAAAGTGCTTTCGAAACATTATGGTTTAATTTCGACAGAAGAAACTTTGCGGCTGTAAACCAGGAGATGATGTGGCATATTGCTCAATTCGGACCCAATACAAACTCTGCTTTTGGAGTGTATGCACATCCAGGGTCTAGAGGGGGTACGTATGGCTCTCGTAAAGCGTTACAGTTTATACTTCCTAGTTATTACCTGTCTTTTAATTCAGCAGATAAACGTAGAGATGTTGCTACAACTTCTTATAGTATTTATTTCTTAAATACTGGTGCAGCAACCGATACTTGGGTAGATGTAGGTACTACTTACTCTTGTATTATGCCCGGTAAGTTTAGAATTTCCTGGTGTGTAGAGCCACAGGCTGCAGATGCGCGTAACCTGAATATTCCTGTTATCAGATATGCTGATGTATTATTGATGTATGCAGAAACACAAAATTATCTAAATAATGGACCTACGGCTCCAGGAATAGCAGCTTTGATGCAGGTGAGAAACCGTGCAGGAATTGGAGCATTACCTATACCAAGCGGTCAGCAAGCTTTTGAGTCAGCTCTTGTGCAGGAGCGAAAGTGGGAATTTTCGGATGAATTTACGCTTCGTACCGATTTAATCAGAATGAATCGTTTGGCTAGTGAGATTGATGCGACAAAACAGGCGATGAAAAACCTTTCTAACCGTACGGGCCAGTTTGCAGCAACTCCAATATATCGTCTTTACAAATATCACAAGAATGCACAGATTTATGGAGATCCGTTCTTAGCTGTTACTTATATTGATTTAACAAATCCTGCACAGATCGCACAAGTTCAGGCAGTTCCTACAAGTTCAGCAGGATATGCTGCATATCAGGTAACTTTGAAAGCTATCGCAGCAGCGAACGGTCAAGCTTCAACCACGGATGACAAATGGTATCCTGCGAATATGTTTCAGGCTTACACAAGTACATTTAATGGTAATGCAAGAAAAGCTGTAGGCTTTACCGGAGGTTTTAATGTACTTCAAATTGGAAATATTATCTATACTAAACCAACAGGATCATTTGAAAATGGCGGCGTTTATCCGAACTGGATCGAAGGCGGTGGAGACGGCCTTTTCTACGGATTTGTACCCAATAAAACAGAATTGCTTCCTTTTGCGGCCGCTTCTGCAGGTCATCCTTTAATCGATAACCCTAATCTTACACAGCTTCCGGGCTACTAATCAAAACTAAATACCAATCACCAATATTAATTGATCCTTAATCCCAATGACGTGACCGTACAGCTGAACCGAAACATGATAAATGTCAGTGTTAACTGATCTTTAAATAATCAGTTCAGCAGTATAGTACGGGATGCTGTAAAAATAACTACAGTCTAAATTTGGGTTAAAATTCAGAAAACAAAAAGAAAACAAATGGAAAACGTAACAACATTCAAATACGTAGATTATTTATGGGATGAAAGCAAGGCTGCATCTTTCGGGGATGACCAGGTAGCTTTATTTTTATACCGTTCAAACATATTAGGAGCAGACTTAAGAATCACTAATTACGGTGGAGGTAACACAAGTTGCAAGACCATCGAAAAAGATCCGCTTACCAACGAAGAAGTTGAGGTTATGTGGGTAAAAGGTTCAGGTGGTGACATCGGGACCCTGACAAGAAAAGGAATCGCCGGATTGTATACCGAAAGACTCAGAAACCTTAAAAATGTATATGAAGGTCTGGCAGATGAAGACAGAATGGTAGGCTTATTTGACCACTGCATTTTTGATCTGGACAGCAAGGCTCCATCTATTGATACACCTTTGCATGGGTTACTTCCATTTAAACATATTGATCACCTTCATCCTGATGCATTGATTGCAGTAGCTGCAGCAAAAGACAGCGAAGCAATTACCAAAGAGATATGGGGGGATACCATGGGATGGGTTCCATGGCAGCGTCCGGGATTTGATCTGGGATTACAGCTGGAAAAATGTTTAGCCGAAAATCCTGGAATCAGAGGAATCGTTTTAGGAAGCCATGGATTGTTTACCTGGGGAGATACCTCTTATGAATCGTACATCAATAGCTTGGAAGTTATCGAAATGGCTTCTGAATATATTGCTAAAAAAATTGAAGTAAAAGGAAAGGTATTTGGCGGACAGAAAGTAGAATCTCTTCCTGCTGAAGAACGTAAAAACAAAGCTGCTCAGATTATGCCTCTTCTGAGAGGTCTTGCTTCTTCTGAAAACAGAATGGTAGGTCATTTTACAGACAGCGATGCAGTTCTGGAATATATCAACAGTAACGATCTGGAACGTTTGGCACCACTGGGTACCTCCTGTCCGGATCATTTCCTGAGAACAAAGATTCAGCCTTTGGTGCTAACTTTAGATAAAAATGAAGATTTAAGTGATTCTAAAGGGATTTTAGAAAAATTGCACCCTCTTTTCGAACAGTACAGAAAGGAGTACAAGGAATATTACGAATCTTGTAAGCATCCGAACAGCCCTGCAATGCGGGATCCGAATCCGGTAATCATTATTTATCCTGGAGTGGGAATGTTCAGTTTCTCAAAAGATAAACAGACGACTCGTGTTGCCAGTGAATTTTATGTGAATGCCATCAACGTAATGCGTGGCGCAGAAGCAATTTCTGAATACACTTCTTTACCAAGACAGGAAGCTTTTGACATTGAATACTGGTTATTGGAAGAGGCTAAATTGCAGAGAATGCCTAAAGAAAAACCACTGTCAAGAAAAGTGGCGATTGTTACAGGTGCCGGAGGCGGAATCGGGCAGGCCATTGCTGACAAAATGGTTCAGGAAGGTGCCGTTGTGGTATACACAGATCTCAATCAGGAAGCTGTAGAATCAGTTACTGCAAAATACAGCAAGGACCAGGCGGTAGCCGTAACTTGTGATGTGACCAGCGAAGAGGCCATTGCCAATGCATTTAAAGAAACTGTTTTGGCATTCGGTGGAGTAGATATCATCGTGCATTCTGCAGGTCTTGCTATCTCTAAATCTCTTGAAGATACAACAACCAAAGACTGGGATTTATTGGAAAACGTTCTTGTAAAAGGACAGTTCTTAATGGCAAAAAGTGGTGCTGAGGTTTTGAAAAAGCAAAATTTAGGAGGAGACATTGTAAGCATTGCGAGTAAAAACGGATTGGTTGCAGGGCCAAATAACGTGGCGTACGGAACTGCAAAAGCAGCTCAACAGCATATGACCAGGTTATTGGCAGCAGAATTGGCCGCAGACAAAATCCGTGTGAATGTAGTAAATCCTGACGGGGTTATCGTTGGAAGTAAAATCTGGGAAGGTTCATGGGCAGAGGGCCGTGCAAAAGCAAACGGAATTACGGTTGAAGAATTACCTGCATTTTATGCAAAGAGAAACCTGTTAAATGAAATTATTCTTCCGGAAGACATCGCAAACGGGGTTTTTGCCTGTGTGGCCATCCTGGATAAAACGACTGGAAATATTATTAATGTGGATGGCGGAATGGCCAATGCGTTCCCGAGATAATATTTGGTTGTCGGATTACAGTTGTTAGTTTTTTAACTTTCAATGTATTTGGGCAACCAATCTGCTCTGGGTCTACCCTGAGCCCATCGGTTCAAATTAAAGAAAAAACCAGGAACAGATAGATTCAAGAGTAATTGAAAAGATCGAAATCAATATTTAATACTAATTTTAGTCAATAAATTCAACCTTGTCCGGGTTCTGAACCCAGACAAGGTTAATTAAAAATCAAACTATGATTATAGGAAAAGATATCATTGAGCAATACAATAAAAACGAAGTTGAAAATTTTAATTCAGACTTTGATTTTCTACAAAATAAACTTACGAAATCAGGATCAGACGTTGCTGCAATCGTTAATAAAATCGCCGATTTTCAGGTGGCAATTCCAAGCTGGGCTTTAGGCGCAGGAGGGACGCGTTTCGGAAGATTTTCTTACGGTGGTGAACCTGCTGTTTTAGAACAGAAACTGGATGACGTTGGATTGCTACATGCACTGACGCATTCTGCGGGAGCGGTTTCACTTCATATCCCATGGGATATTCCAGGTGATGTGAGTGCTTTGAAAGAAAGTGCAGCTTCTCATGGATTGATCTTCGATGCGATGAATTCAAACACATTTCAGGATCAGCCGGATGCTAAAAAGTCGTATAAATTCGGATCTTTAAATTCTGTCAATGAAGATTCCCGTGCATATGCTGTTGAACACAACAAAGAAGTAATCAGAATCGGAAAAGAATTAGGTTCAAAAAGCTTAACCGTCTGGCTTGCGGACGGAGCAAGTTTCCCCGGACAGCTAAATTTCCAGACCGCCTTATCGAACACTGAAAAAAGTTTAAAAGAAATCTACGCAGGAATGCCGGAAGACTGGAAACTGTTTATCGAGTACAAACCTTACGAACCGAATTTCTATTCAACCACCATTCAGGATTGGGGAACTTCTTTTATGCTGGCAAATGCTTGCGGGGATAGAGCTTTCACTTTGGTTGATCTTGGACATCATTTACCGAATACCAATATTGAGCAGATCGTTGCAACCTTGATGTATAAAGGAAAGTTAGGTGGCTTCCACTTCAATGACAGCAAATATGGAGACGATGATTTAACGGTGGGTTCTATAAAGCCTTATGCTTTGTTCCTGATCTTTAACGAATTGGTCTACGGAATGGAAAATAATGCCAATAATCCTTATCCGGCTTGGATGATCGATGCAAGTCATAACATCAAAGATCCTCTGGAGGATTTATTGCAGTCTTTGGAAGCTATCTTAATTGCGTATGCTCAGGCGCTTCTGGTTGATCAGAAAGCGTTGAAAGAAGCGCAGTTAAACAACGATGTTGTTGCTGCACAGGATATTTTGCAGAATGCGTACAGAACAGATGTCCGCCCCTTACTGAAAGCTGCAAGATTACAGACTGGTGCGGCTTTAGACCCGATTTCTGCTTACAGAAGTTTAAAGGTTAGAGGGACTTTGATTTCTGAAAGAGGCTGGGCTAAAGCTACAGGATTGTAGAATCCGTTTAAGTTGATAATTACTTTCAGGTGCAATCGAAAGTTTAATTATATATCCTTATTTACCGTTGAGACCAGGGTGTTTAGGAAATTAAGTCCAGGCTTCGTTATTTAGGAAATCAGTGGATTTTTTTCTTAATTTTTCTTAATCACTAAACACTCCTTGATGGTTTTAAAATTTTAAATTAATTTAAGCAAATTTTAAATTTTACACAAATAAAAAATCTTTAGTGACTTTGCTGATTGAAACGCCTTTGCGAACTTAAAAACAGTCGGCCTGTCAAAAAAATCTTAACGTATTTTGCGTTAGAAAAAACAGAATTTATTAAATCAAATTTTGAATAAAAACTAATAACCATTTTATAATAAATCATTAAAATTCATCCCAGGAATGTCCAAAAAAAAGGTAACTATCGTATTTGATATTGGAAAAACCAACAAAAAGTTCTTTTTATTTGATAAGAATTATAAAGAAGTTGTTCGAGAATATACCGAACTTCCTCTTACCACAGACGAAGACGGTTATCCCACAGAAGATCTGGCAGCACTGCAGAACTGGATTAAAGATAATTTTAATGCCATTCTTGATGATGAAAATTTTGAAGTAAAAGCCATCAATTTTTCTACCTACGGAGCAAGTTTCGTGCACCTTGATCAGAAAGGAAATGTACTGACACCTCTGTACAACTACACCAAACCGATGGATCAGGAAATTCTTGATCTGTTCTATGAAAAACATGGCAGCAAACTGAAAATTGCCCGCGAAACCGCATCCCCTCAAACAGGAATGCTGAATTCCGGACTGCAGTTATTCTGGTTAAAGTATAAACATCCGGAAGTTTTCAGGAAAATCCGTTACAGCCTTCATTTACCGCAGTATTTATCCTATCTTTTTACCGGAATCTGTGTATCTGAATTTACGTCAATCGGATGTCATACCAATTTGTGGGATTACGACAAAGCAGATTATCACGACTGGGTATATGACGAAGGAATAGATGCTTTATTAGGTCCCATCGTTCCCACCTCTGCGAGCATCAATACCTCATACAGGAATAAAAAAATTAAGATCGGCGTTGGAATTCACGACAGTTCTTCTGCACTTTTGCCTTATATTTTAAGTAAAAAAGAACCGTTTTTACTGCTTTCGACAGGAACGTGGAGTATCTCTTTAAATCCATTCAATGATGAAAGTTTAACGGATGAAGATATTGAAAACAATTGTCTCAACTATATGCGAATCGATGGGAAACGCGTGAAAGCATCCCGTTTCTTCATGGGCAACGAGTATAAAATTCAGGTCGAAAAATTGTGTACTTATTACGGAAAAGAATACGGTTTCCATAGGGAAGTACAGTTTAATCAGGACCTGTATCTGCGTCTGATGAAAAATAAAAATATCTATTTCCGTTTTGAAGGGATTATTTTAAAACGAAAAATGATTACTGCAACAGATCTGAATTCATTTTCAACGTTTGAAGAAGCGTACCATCAGTTAATGATCGAGTTAATGGATTTGCAGATTCATACTATTACCAATGCCATCGGAAATTCAGAAATCAAAAATATTTATATTGATGGAGGATTTACTGACAATGATGTCTTTATGAAGCTGATGTCTCATCATTTTCAGCATTACAATGTGATGTCCACCCATTCTCCGCTGGGATCAGCGTTAGGAGCATCCATGGTGATTTCCAATAAAAAAATAGATGAAACTTTTTTACAGCAGCATTATCAGATGAAGGTACTTCAGCCTTTAATCTTAAATTTGTAAAATAATGTAGTTGTCAGTTAATTGTTGTCAGTTGGCCGCAAGGTCCCAAAAGCTCAAAAACTGACAATCAGCAACCACGAACGAACCACTAACAACCAACAACCAATTATGTCTTTTCCATTTGATACCAATTATGCTTCCCTCGAACTGCTGATCGAAAAAGCAAAAAAGAAAATGCCCCGTTTCGCTTTCGAATACCTGGATGGCGGTTGTAATGAAAATATCAACCGTGACAGAAATACAAATGAATTGCGGGAAGTTCTGCTGCGTCCACGCTACCTGAACAATAATTATGCGGAAGCCAATATGGAAACGGAATTATTCGGTGTAAAATATTCTGCACCGTTTGGAATTTCTCCCGTTGGTTTGCAAGGGTTAATGTGGCCGAACGCTCCCGAAATTTTAGCAAAAGCGGCATTTAAACATAATATTCCTTTTATTTTAAGTACGGTTACAACCAGCAGTCTTGAAAGAATCGCTGAATTAACCGAAGGAAAAGCATGGTATCAGCTGTATCATCCGAGAGAAGAGTGGCTTCGTGATGATATTCTTGAGCGTTGTGAAGCTTCCGGTTATGATGTTTTGTGTGTTTTATCCGATGTTCCTACTTTCGGTTACAGAGCAAAAGAAATCAGAAACGGTTTGGCAATGCCTCCACAACTGAATTTCAGGAATGTTTCCCAGGCATTGGCAAGACCTGAATGGTGTCTTGAAATTTTAAAACATGGTGTTCCCAGTTTTAAAACGATGGAAAAATACATGGACAAAAACATGAATGTGAAGCAATTGGGACAGTTCATGAATTCCACTTTTTCCGGAAGGTTAAATTCAGACCGAATCAAAGCCATCCGTGATAAATGGAAAGGAAAACTGGTCATCAAAGGCGTTGCTTCCGATGAAGATGCTGCAGAAGCCGTTCGTTTAGGTTTTGACGGAATGATTATTTCCAATCACGGCGGAAGACAGTTGGATGCAGGAGAATCAACGATTGCCGTAGTAAAAGAGATCAGTGAAAAATACAAAGGTCAGATCAAGATTATGATGGACAGTGGTGTAAGAACAGGTCCTGATGTTGCCCGTGCGTTGAGTTGCGGCGCAGAATTTACCTTTATGGGAAGAACTTTTATGTATGCCGTCGGAGCTTTAGGAGATAAAGGAGGAGATCATATTATTGAAATGCTGAAAATGCAGTTCAGACAGGTTATGGAGCAGGTTTGCTGCGATACGCCGGAGGAGTTGCAGAATTTTAGAGTAAAGTGATTGAAATAAAATCAAAGCTTATTAATAAAATATTCAATAAACAAGCTTGGAAATCTTTCAGAGTCAATCTTAATCTTTAATTCTTGATTATCTGATTCCGCAATCAGTATCTACTCTAGACATATCACACTTCCTTTTTTAAGATTTGATCTATTTGAATCAATCTTTTTTAAGTTCGCAGTTTTAATCATTCCATTCTCAAAAATTTTGAAAATTGCTCCGTTTTTTATAATGTCATACGATATTTCTAAAGCTTTGGAAGAACGTTTAGCATTTGAAGAGGCATTTTTCGCAAATTCGACAACTATTCTTCGTTCTTTCGCTCTTTCAATGATTTCTCTTTTACTTCTTATATGTAGCCTTCTTTGCATAATCTAACCTGAGTTCGGGATAAACAATTTTTTAAATAATTGATTTTCAAAACAATGCTATTTTATTGCAAAGAAAAACAAAGAAATTCTACTTTTTGAAACGCTTTTAAGTTAAACAATGCCACTTCGTTTATCAAAGCAATACAAGAATTTTGTATTACTTTGATAAGTTTCACGCCTTTGTATATCCTAAATCTTAGAAAATCACGTAATTACTATTTTTGTTTAGCTTTGCGTTTTGTAGAGCCTTATCCCGAACTAAGGTTAATCTATATATCTGAAAAGCCAATTTACAATTTTTATTCCATTTAAATGTAATAGGCGATTATTATATTGAAATGCTCTAACGACGTTCAGACAGTTAGTTGATGGAGTAGATTTGCTCTGATAAGCCGTAGGAATTGCAGAATTTTAAATTATCAATAGAAAGGGTTTTTTATTCGTTTTAGTTCTTTTTTTGGATAAATTCAAATGGCTTTAGCTGAAATTTAAAAAGATACTACCTTCTTGGAATATATATTCCATGAACTCCATTCTCTGGACGCCAATAAAGTTGCACAAGATAATGTTTGTCAGTTAAATATTGATATTTACGTTTATAGGATTTGTTTCTGAAATCATAAATATCTGCAATCAAATATTTCTGTTCGAGCAGATATTTCGAGAGCTCAATATCAAAATTTACTATATTCTGCTTACCACTTTTATAGGTGTAATAATCAACATGTAAATAGAATTTTTTTTCTGGTTGACTTTTGATGATTACCCATGCTTCCTCTGTTAAACTTAGATCTCCAGGCAAGTAATTAACATTAATAATTTTTGAATGATCTTCTAAATCAAACTTGAGATAGATATTATCAAATTCTGAAGTTATAATTTTACCATTCACTTGTAAAATTAGATTAGCACTCTGTGAAAAAGAGAAGAAATATGAGAAAAAAAAGATTGTTATTAGTATTTTTTTCATCTCCAAATCTTTAGTAATACATTAATTAGTTTCAATATTTTTTTTTAACTATGAACAAAATGACACATAATGAGGTAGTCGTCGTTTGTAGTAGCACTGCTAAGTAAGATTTGCATAAAAGTCTGATCTACTTTTTCTTCTCCGATTTCACCGCCTGCCTGGCCAGCAATTTCCAATCCTTCTTCACCTTCGTCCACACCAATAAAATATCCAAAGTCACATCGCCTGGTGCTTTCCCTTGGTCTGCGGTCGTTGCGTAAAAATGATGACGGACAATCGCTGTATTTCCTACGATTTGTATGTTTTGATTAGAGATATCAATCGTTACAAAATCAGATTTTTTGCTGACTAATTTCTCGACAAATTCTGCAGCATCATCAATATGACCTCCCGAGTGCCCGTACGTCAATTCTGGAACGATCAATGATTCCAACGCTGATTTTTCACCGCTGATCATGGCTGATCTAAGTTTTTCTGCGGCATCACTGACAGACTGAATATCATTTTTCTTCTGTCCAAAAACTGCGATTGCCACCAAAAAACTCATGACAACTATTAATTTTTTAATCATTAATTAAATATTTTTTTTTGAGAAATTTTATAAAAAATTCCAAATTATTTTCACTAAATATTTGGATAATAATGATTTAAAGTATAATTTCTATCATCTATCATCTATCATCTATCATCTATCATC